>NZ_LT594324.1:3967174-5289565 GCF_900089605.1 Micromonospora narathiwatensis
CGCGACCGCAGCGCTGGTCGGCGTCGCCACCGCGGCGCCCGCGGCGCACGCCGAGCCCAACAACAACAACTCGCGGAAGTTGCGCGCGGCGGTCACCGCCGACGGCATCATCAAACACCTCACGGCCCTGCAGCGAATCGCCGACGAGAACGGCGGTACGCGGGTGGCCGGCTCGGCCGGCTACGACCGCTCGGTCGACTATGCCGAAGGCGTGCTCCGCGCGGCCGGCTTCCAGGTGAAGCGGCAGCCGTTCCAGTACCAGACGTTCATCTCGCACGGTCCCGGCCTGTTGCAGCGGGTGTCCCCGTCGCCGGCCGCCGACCTGCCGAACGTGCTGATGAGCTACTCGGGCAGCGGCGATGTCACCGCGCGGGCATCCGTGCCGGCCGGCGGCGCGACGGGCTGCACGGCTGCGGACTTCGGACCCGCCAACGTCGGCACCATCATCCTCATCAGCCGTGGAGGCGGCTGTTCCTTCGGCGAGAAGGCGACCAACGCCGCCGCGGCGGGTGCGGCGGCCGCGATCATCTACAACAACACCACCGGCAGCCTGAACGGGACGCTGGGCGAAACGTTCACTCTGGACTTCGTGGCCACGGGCATCACCCAGGCGCTCGGCCAGCAGCTTGTGGCGCAGGTCCCCGGTGGCCTGACGTTGCGGGTCAAGGGCGACACCTTCCGCGGCACGGCCACCGCGGAGAACCTCATCGCCGAATCGGACTCGGGTGACCCGAACAACGTGGTGATGGCCGGCGCCCACCTGGACTCGGTCTCCGCCGGCCCGGGCATCAACGACAACGGCTCGGGCAGCGCCTCGCTGCTGGAGATCGCCACGCAGATGCGCAAGGTCAAGCCGAAGAACAAGGTCCGCTTCGCCCTCTGGGGCGCCGAGGAGTCCGGCCTGGTCGGGTCGGAGCACTACGTCGCCAACCTGTCGGCGGCGGAGCGGAAGAAGATCGCTCTCTACCTGAACTTCGACATGGTCGCCTCGCCCAACTACGTGCGGTTCGTCTACGACGGCGACAACTCGGCGTTCCCGGTCGGCACCGGGTCCGCCGCCGGGCCGGCCGGCTCGGGCGCCATCGAGCAGCTCTTCCACGACTACTTCGCCTCGCAGGGGCTGGCCTCGCGGGAGACGCCGTTCTCCGGGCGTAGCGACTACGGGCCGTTCATCGCCGCCGGCGTGGACATCCCGTCCGGTGGCCTGTTCACCGGTGGCGAAGGGATCAAGACCGCGGACGAGGCGGCGGTCTTCGGCGGCACCGCGGACGTGGCGTACGACTCGTGCTACCACCAGGCCTGCGACACGATCAACAACATCAACAAGCAGGCGCTCGAGGAGATGTCGGACGCGATCGCGCACGCCGTGATCACGTACGCCTTCGACACCAGCAGCCTGCGCGCGCCGGTCCGGGGCAAGGGACCGGGTGCCGGCGACAGCGGCGGCGGTGGCCTGCACGACCACGACCACGAGGTCACGGAGTAACCGTCCGGCCGCACGTTTGCACAGGCGGGAGGCGACCCCGGGTCGCCTCCCGCCTGTGTGTAGCGGCCGAGAGGTCAGTCCCGGTTGCTGCTGAAGGCCGCGTCGAAGGCGGCGGCCGGCGCGTCGAAGGCGAGCCGACGTACGAACTGCACCGCCTCGGGCGCGCCGACCAGGCGGTCCATGCCGGCGTCCTCCCACTCGATCGAGATCGGGCCGTCGTAGCCGATGGCGTTCAACGCGCGGAAGCAGTCCTCCCACGGCACGTCGCCGTGCCCGGTGGAGACGAAGTCCCAGCCGCGACGCAGGTCCGCCCAGGGCAGGTGGGAGGAGAGCCGCCCGCGCCGGCCGTCGCCGGTACGCACCTTCGCGTCCTTGCAGTCGACGTGGTAGATCCGGTCGGCGAAGTCGAAGATGAAGTTGACCGGGTCCAGGTCCTGCCAGACGAAGTGCGACGGGTCCCAGTTCAGCCCGAACGCGGGCCGGTGGCCGATCGCCTCCAGCGCCCGCCTGGTGGTCCAGTAGTCGTACGCGATCTCGCTGGGGTGCACCTCGTGGGCGAACCGTACGCCCACCTCGTCGAACACGTCGAGGATCGGGTTCCACCGGTCGGCGAAGTCCTGGTAGCCGCGTTCGATCATGGCCGGCGGGACCGGCGGGAACATCGCCAGGGTGTGCCAGATCGACGAGCCGGTGAAGCCGACCACCGTCTTCACCCCGAGCCTCGCCGCCGCCCGCGCGGTGTCCTTCATCTCCTCGGCGGCCCGCCGGCGTACGCCCTCCGGCTCACCGTCGCCCCAGATCCGGGCGGGGAGGATGTCCTGGTGCCGCTCGTCGATCGGGTGGTCGCAGACCGCCTGGCCGACCAGGTGGTTGGAGATGGCGAAGACCTGGAGGTTGTGCTTGGCGAGGGTGGCCCGCTTCCGGTCCACGTACGACTCGTCGGCGAGCGCCTTGTCGACCTCGAAGTGGTCGCCCCAGCAGGCGATTTCCAGGCCGTCGTACCCCCACTCGGCGGCGAGCCGGCAGACCTCGTCGAACGGAAGATCGGCCCACTGGCCGGTGAAGAGCGTGATGGGTCGCGCCATTGTCCTTCTCCCCTGTCGTGATGGGGGATTCCGTAGCGGACCGGGGCGAGGGAGACCGGGTGCGAGCGACCCCGACGGGGCACCGGTGGGCGCGGACGCACCTGGGCCCGACGGGTTGCGCCTCCCGTCGGGTCACCGGCCACCTCGCGGTCGCCGCCCCCACTCTATTTCCGCCGCGCCGCCCACGGAAGGCCCCACCTTCCCTACCGCACTCGGTGCGCGGCGCGGGTGGTGAGGTCGGCCAGCGCCGACCGGGCGGGCTCGGTCAGCGGGGTGCGGTCCAGCGCGGCGCGGGCGTGGTCGACCCGGGACCGGATCATCCGCTCGACCCGTTCCCGCGCGCCGGTGGCCTCGATGATCGCCCGCACCTCGGCCGCGCCACCGTGGTCCAGTTCGGGGTCGCCGACCAGGGCGCGCAGCCGCGCCGCCCGGCCAGCATCGGCCGCCTGGCGGGCCAGCGCCATCAGCACCGTCGGCTTCCCCTCGCGCAGGTCGTCCAGGTTGGACTTGCCGGTCACCGTCGGGTCGCCGAAGACGCCGAGCAGGTCGTCGCGGAGTTGGAAGGCGTCCCCGAGCGGGTCGCCGAAGTCGGCCAACGCCGCCACCGTGTCGGGGTCGGCCCCGGCCAGGGCGGCGCCGATCTGCACCGGGCGGGTCACCGTGTAGCGGGCGGTCTTCATCCGGACCACCGCGAGCGCGCTCGCCACCGAGCCGTCGCCGGCGGCGGCGACCACGTCCAGGAACTCCCCCGCGATCACCTCGGCCCGCATCCGCGCGAAGACGGCGAGACCGCGCCGGACCCGGGCGGGGTCGAGCCCGCAGTCGTGGAACATCTGCGCCGACCAGGCAGCGCAGAGGTCGCCGCAGAGCAGGGCGGCGTCGCGGCCGTACGCCTCCGGGTCACCGCGCCAGCCGGAGCGGGCGTGCAGGTCGGCGAAGATCCGGTGCACCGAGGGCTGGCCGCGCCGGCGGTCGCTGCCGTCGAGGATGTCGTCGTGGATCAGGGCGAAGGCGTGGAACAGCTCCAGCGCCGCCGCGGCGGCCACGATCGGGGCGTTGTCGGGACCGCCGGAACCCCGCCAGCCCCAGTAGCAGAAGAGCGGTCGCAGCCGCTTGCCACCGGCGAGGACGAACCGGTGCAGTACGGCATGGACCGCCCGCGTGCCGTCGTCGTCCGACCGACCCGGCTGCCGCTCGCGCAGGAACGCGGCGAGCGCGGCGTCGAAGCGGTCCCGCAGCAGGGCCGGGTCGGTCGGTGCGACGGTTACGGTCATGGCGCCTCCGAGGCCAGTCCGGCGAGCTGGAGCAGCAGTGCCTTCACCTCGGTGGCGGCGAACCGGTCCCGGGCCGCCGACGGGTCGGAGCAGAGCAGCACCGGACCGTCGGCCGGGTCGGCGGGCAGCCGCCCGTGCGAGCCGCGGACCGCCCGCGCCCCGGCGTCCAGCCCGACCACGCTCATCAGGTAGCGCAGGCCGAGCTTCTTGCGGGCCAGCGCCACCGCCGCCCGGCGCTTCGCGGCGCCCGGGGCCGCCGGGTCGAAGAACAACTCGGCGGGGTCGTAACCCGGCTTCCGATGAATCTCCACGAGGCGGGCGAAGTCGGGCGCGCGGGCGTCGTCGAGCCAGTAGTAGTAGGTGAACCAGGCGTCCGGCTCGGCCACCAGCACCAGCTCGCCGGAGCGCTCGTGGTCCAGCCCGTACCCGGTCTGACCGGCGGCGTCCAGCACCTCGGCCACCCCGGGCAGCCCGGCGCAGAGCTTGGCCACCGCCGGCACGTCGGCCGGGTCCTTCACGTACACGTGCGCCACCTGATGGTCGGCGACGGCGAAGGCCCGCGACGTCCACGGATCCAGGTATTCCATCCCGGCCTGCGTGTAGACCCGCAGCAGCCCCTCGGCGCGCAGCAGCCGGTTGACGTCGACCGGGCGGGAGACGTCGGTGATGCCGTACTCGGAGAGCGCCACCACGGTGGCGTCCCGCTCCGCGGCGGCGTCCAGCAGCGGGGCGAGCACGGCGTCCAGCTCGGCCGCCGCCGCGGCGGCCTCCGGCGAGGACGGGCCGAAGCGTTGCAGGTCGTAGTCGAGGTGCGGGACGTAGACCAGGGTCAGGTCCGGCGCGTGGTCGGCGAGGATCCGCTCGGCGGCCCGGCAGATCCACCGGGACGACGGCAGCCCCGCCCCCGGCCCCCAGTAGGTGAACAGCGGGAAGGTGCCGAGCGCCCCGGTGAGCACGTCGTGCAGCTCGGGCGGGTCGGTCCAGCAGTCCGGTTCCTTGCGCCCGTCGGCGTGGTAGATCGGTCGCGGGGTGACCGTCCAGTCCACGTCGGCGCCCATCGCGTACCACCAGCAGACGTTGGCCACCCGGTAGCCGGGCTCCACCCGGCGGGCCGCCTGCCACAGCTTCTCCCCGCCGACCAGGGCGTTGTGCTGCCGCCAGAGCAGCACCTCGCCGAGATCCCGGAAGTACCAGCCGTTGCCGACGATCCCGTGGCCGGCGGGCGGCTGGCCGGTGAGGAAGGTGGACTGCACCGAGCAGGTGACCGCTGGCAGCACCGTACCCAGTTCGGCGGCGAACCCGGCCTCGGCGACCGCGCGCAGCCGGGGCATGTGCGCCAGCAGGCGCGGGGTCAGCCCCACCACGTCGATGACCACCAGTCGCCTGCTCATGCCGTCACCTCGCTCCGCTCGGCACCGCCATGAGCCACCACAGCGCCGCGCCGATGATTCACTCGCTGACGCTCGCTCATGCCGTCACCTCGCTCCGCTCGCCCGCCGTCGCGGCCAGGCCGAGCCCGACCAGCTCGTCTCGGGCGAAGGCCAGCTCGGCGGCGATCCCGCCGGCCAGCTCCGCGTCGGTGCCCGGCCGCCGCGCCGCCGGCAGCACCCCCCAGGTGTACGTCTCGACGTCGAGGTGGTCACAGCCGGCGGCCGGACCGGCGTACAACGCGGCGAGGGCGGCCCGCAGCACCGGCACGGTGGACCGCAGCGGCGGCTCGGGCGGCGCGTGCAGCGGCACGTGGTAGTGCACCCGCCACGGCCCCGGCAGCCGCGTGTCGAGGGCGGCGTCCAGGTCGTCGGCGGCGTACGCCGGGTCGGCCGGGTCGGTGGCGCCGGCGCAGCCGGCGGCCCGCGTCTGGTGCAGGAAACGCGGCTCGACCCAGCGGCGCAGCGCCTCGGCCGAGCCGTCCGGATCGTCCGCCTCGACGGCCGCGGAGACCTGCACCTTGACCACCGGCAGCCCGGCGGCCCGCAGTCGACCCAGCGCCTCGACCGGTTCTTCCCAGGCGCAGGCGAGGTGCGCCAGATCGAGGCACATCCCGAGCCGGTCGGTATCCATGGCTGACAATATCTCACGTGCTTGTCCCGTGGACTCCACCACACAGCCCGGTTCCGGCTCGAAGCCGACCCGTACGGTCCGGCCGGTCGCCCGCTCCACCTCGGCCAGGCCGGCGGCCAACTCGTCGAGGCGCCGCCGGGCGGCGTCGGCCCGTTCGGCGTCCCACGGCGTACGCCAGGCCAGTGGCAGGGTGGAGATCGAGCCCCGGGCCGCGTCCTCGGGCAGCAGGTCGGCCAGCACCCGGGCCAGGTCCAGGGTGTACCCGAGCCGCTCCGGGGTGGTCCAGTCCGGGTGGTACACCGCGCCCTTGACCACCGCCGCCTGGAAGGCCGCGTACGGGAAGCCGTTGAGCGTGACCACCTCCAGCCCGCGTACGGCCAGCTCGTGCCGGAGCCGGCGGCGGGCCGCCGGGTCGGCGGCGAGCGCGGCGGCCACCGGGGCGGCCAGCCACAGCCCCAGCCCCAGCAGGTCGGCGTCGAGCGCCCGCCGGACCGGCAGCGCGTACGTGTCGAGCTGGGCGAGGATCCCGGCCAGGTCCTCGGCCGGGTGCACGTTGGTGCAGTAGCCGAGGTGGACGGTGCTGCCGTCGGCGTGGCGCAGGCGCATCACTCGCCCCCACGCAGGATGGAGTTGCCGGCGAAGGTCGGCGCCGCCACGTCCAGGTCGGTCAGGTCCAGCCGACCGGACTGGCCGTAGAACTCCACCGGGTTGCGCCACAGCACCCGGTCCACGTCGTCCTCGCCGAACCCGGCGAGCAGCATCGCCTCGCCGGTGGCCCGGGTGAGCAGCGGGTCGGAGCGCCCCCAGTCGGCGGCCGAGTTGACCAGCATCCGCTCCGTCCCGTACGTCTTCAGCAGCTCGACCATCCGCGGCGGCGACATCTTGGTCTCCGGATAGATGGAGAAGCCCAGCCAGCAGCCGGTGTCCCGGACCAGCTTCACGGTGACCTCGTTGAGGTGGTCGACCAGCACCCGGCCGGGGTCGATGCCGGACTCGGCGACCACCGCGAGGGTGCGTTCGACGCCGCGCGCCTTGTCCCGGTGCGGGGTGTGCACCAGGGCGGGCAGGTCGTGCCCGACGGCCAGGGCGAGCTGTCCGGCGAGGGCGGCGTCCTCGGCCGGGGTCATCGAGTCGTAGCCGATCTCGCCGACCGCCACCACGCCGTCCTTGTCCAGGTAGCGCGGAAGCAGGTCGAGCACCGGGCGGCAGCGCGGGTCGTTGGCCTCCTTCGGGTTCAGCGCCACGGTGGCGTGGTGCCGGACGCCGAACTGCCCGGCCCGGAACGGCTCCCAGCCGATCAGCGAGTCGAAGTAGTCGACGAACGAGTCGACGCTGGTGCGCGGCTGGCCGAGCCAGAACGCCGGCTCCACCACCGCGCGTACCCCGGCGGCGGCCATCCGCTCGTAGTCGTCGGTGGTCCGTGAGGTCATGTGGATGTGCGGGTCGAAGATGCGCATCACGCCTCCCTGGCGGTGGTCGGGTGCGAGCCGGCGCCGAGCCGGCGCAGCAGATCGGTGGCGTCGGCGGGTATGGTCCGGCCGGCCGCGTGGCGCTCGGCGGCCAGCGCGGCCAGCATGGTCGCCAACTCGCCGTCCGCCCGGCCGTCCAGGTCGTCCACGACCGCCAGCGGTACGCCGGTGAAGACGCACTTGAGCACGGCCTGCCGCCAGGCCGGCTGTTCCAGGTGCCGGGCGTACGGGCCGAGCGCGGCGGCGATCAGCCGGGTGTCGTTGGTGCGGATCGCGTCGTGCAGCAGCGGCACGCACTCGGCCCCGATCGGCAGCAGCGGCAGGGCACGCAGCACGGCCCGCTTCTCGGCGGCGTCACCCTGCCGGTAGAGGGAGTCGGCCAGCACCGCGTGGGCGGCGGGCAACGCGGTGAGCAGCAGCGCCCGGGCGGCCTCGTCGACCGTCCAGCCGGGCGGGTCGGCCAGCGGCTCCCGACCGCACCGCCGGGCGGCGGTGGCGAAGAGGCGTGGGATCGCCGTGGGCTCGGTCGCCACGCGGCGCAGGGCCGCGTCCAGCCACCGCGGATCGGGTACGCCCCGCAGCGCGGCGCGCAGTCGGTCGGGTGTCATGCTGTCTCCCCTCTGGTGGCAGGTGCTCAGCCACCGCCTTCGCTCTGCGGACCGTTACGAGCACCGGCGGCCCGCAGGAATTCGATCGACCGGGCGGCGACGGCGGGCGCGGCGTGCGAGTGCCGGGGCAGTTCCACGGCCACCAGCCCGCGGTAGCCGGCGTCCGCGAGAGCGCGCAGCACCGGCGGGAAGTCGATCTCGCCGGTGCCGAACTCCAGGTGCTCGTGCACGCCCCGGCGCATGTCGTCGATCTGCACGTTGACCAGGTGCTCGGCGACCGCCGCCACGCAGTCGGACACCGGCCGGGGCTCCAGGCAGCGGCAGTGTCCGATGTCGAGGGTGACGCCGAAGCCGGGCGGCGCGCCGAGCGCGTCCCGCAGCCGGCGCCAGCCGGCGATATCCTCGACCAGCATCCCCGGCTCGGGTTCGAACCCGAGCGGCACGCCGGCCGCCTCGGCCTCGGCGCAGACGGTGGCGCAGCCGGCGACGAGCCGGTCCCAGGCGACGGCCTCCGGCACCTCCGGTGGTCGTACGCCGGCCCAGCACGAGACCGCCTCCGCGCCCAGGTCCGCGCCGATCCGTACGGCCCGGCGGAGGAACTCGATCCGCAGCGCCGGATCGTCGTGCAGCAGGGTCGGGGCGTGTTTGTGCCACGGGTCGAGCAGGTAGCGGGCCCCGGTCTCGATCACCACGGCCAGGCCGAGCGCGGCCAGTCGGCGCTGCACGGCGGCCACCCGACGGGCCAGCCCCGGCCCGAACGGGTCCAGGTGGTCGTGGTCCAGGGTGAGCGCGACCCCCTGGTAGCCGAGGTCGGCCAGGACGGTGAGCGCGTCGTCGAGCCGGTGGTTGGCGAAGCCGTTGGTCCCGTACCCGAAGCGGAGCCCGGCCGGGTCCGGCAGCCCCCCGCGCCCGGCCGGCGCGGCCCCGGCGTCCGCCCCCGTTCGCGCGACGCCGGCGACCCGGTCCCGTGCGGACGGTCGCGGGGGGCTGGTCATGTCGGCGACACCAGTCGAGCCAGGCGGCGGCCGAGCGGGGCGGCGGCCGCGACGGCGAGACCGAGCACCCGGGCACCGGCCCGGGCGGTCAGCGCGCCCTGCAACGCCGGCAGCCCGGTGATGCCCGCTCCGACGGCGGCGCGTACCCGGGCCGGTGACGGGTCCGCGAGCACCCGGGCCTGCGCCGACCCGTAGCGGGTGGCGTAGCCGGCGGCGAGCGCGGCGGGCACCGGGTCGGTACGCCCCAGCGCGGTGGCGGCGACCAGCGCGGTGCCGGCGAGGGTGGCCCGGGGCAGCCGCCGGTCGGCCCCGGAGACCTCGCGGCGGGACAGCGCGGTGACGGTCCAGGTGTGCGCGGCCACGGTCAGCGCCGCCGGCAGCGCCCGGACCAGCCCGTGTGTGCTCGAGGAGGCACGGCCGGCTCCGCGCGTCGCGCTCCGGGCTGCGGGCCAGGAACTCCGACTCGCCGACGATCGGCGGCGGCCGGGATCGCGGGTCGGGCCGGGGCTCGCGCCGAGCAGCACGTCCAGGCCCCGACAGGCGGCCATCACGGCGGGACCGGCGGCGGTGTTCTTGGCGAGCAGGTCGTACCCCCAGATCGCGGCGGCGAGCGGGACCGCGACGGCGGTGGCCCGCCGGCCCCCGGCGGCGCGGGCGACGGCGAGCCCGGCGGCGGTCAGCCCGGCGGCGACGCCGAACGCGGCGACCGGGTGGACCCGGCCGGACGGGATCGGCCGCTCGGGGCGTTCGACCGCGTCGAGCCGGCGGTCGGCCCAGTCGTTGGCGGCCATGCCGGCCCAGTAGAGCAGCACCGACGCCCCGGCCAGCGCGGGCGTACGCCGGTCCAGCGCGCCGGCCGCCGCCGCGCCGGCCACCACGTCCCCCGGTACGGAGAGCGCGGCCGGCGCCCGGACCAGCTCGGCGAGAACGGCCAGCCGGCTCATCGCCCGGCTCCGGCGTGCAGCCCGGCGACGAAGTCCCGCAGCAGCGCCCACTGCTCGGCCAGCGCGTGGGTGGGCGCGTCGAGCGGGTCCTTGAAGAAGAAGGCCAGTTCGGCGAGGGGACCGTGGCGGCCGGCGGCGTGCGCGGCGGCGGTCAACCGGGCCAGGTCGAGCACCAGCGGGGCGGCCAGCGCCGAGTCGCAGCCGTGCCAGGTGAACTCCAACCGCATCCCGGTGCCGAGAAAACCGGCGAAGGTGACCAGGTCCCAGGCGGTCTTGAAGTCGCCGAGTTCCGCCACGTACTCGATCCGGGTGCCGCCCTGCGGGACGTAGCCGAGCGTCTCGCCGAGCACCCGCTGCTTGCTGCCCACCTTGGCGGCGTTGGCGGCCGGCTCGGCGAGCGTCGCGCCGTCCCCGCCGCCGAGCAGGTTCACCCCGGACCACGAGCGCACCGCCAGGTGCCGCATCGCGAACATCGGCGCGAGCACCGACTTGACCAGGGTCTCCCCGGTCTTGCCGTCGTGCCCGGCGTACGGCAGGCCCCGCTCCTCGGCCAGCGCCGCCAGCGCCGGCAGCCGGGCACCGGTCGACGGGGTGAAGTCCACGTACGGGCAGCCGGCGGTGAACGCCCCGTACGCGTACAGCGAGCTGGCCGGCAGCACGTCGGCGGGGCCGGCCAGCGCGTCCCGCAGCGCGGCGAGGTCGTGGTGGGCCGGATGCGCGGCGGCGGCCGGTTCGGTGGCCGAGACGTTGACCACCACCACCCGGTCCAGCGCGTGCCGGGTCCGGAATTCGGTCAGGTCGCGGGCCACGGCGGCGGCGCGCTCGGCCTGGGTGCCCCCGGTCGGTGCGGCCCGCAGCGCCGCCTCGACGTCGGCGAGTTCCCCGGCCAGGGCGTCCACCAGCCGGCCGGGCAGCACCCCGGCGGCGGCGAGCGCCTCGGCCCGCTTGGTGAGCGGGGTGGCCGCCACGTCGTGGCCGCCGAGGACGAGATCGGCGAAGGCCGGCAGGGCGGGCCCGCGCAGGTCGGGCAGCTCGGTGACGCAGCCGGTCGGACCGGTGAGCCCGGCCCGCAGGGCCAACGCCCCGACGATGCTGGTGGTCGCGACCGAGCCGCGCGCTCCCACCAGCCAGACACCCGTACGCATCGTGCTCCTCCCCGGTTCTCGTCGGGTCGGTCCGCCGGTGCGGCCGGGGAATCCCGGTCCGGCCGCACCGAACGGCCGTGCTGGTCGTGCCGTTCCGGAGGCTCCGGTGGCACGCTCCCCGAGGTCGACCTCGTCCCCGCCGCAGGGCGCAACCACGGCGGGCCCTCGCCGGCCGGCATCGGGAAGACTTCTCGGGCGGCGCCCTGCGGACGCCGCTGATTCAGGCGGCGCTCCGGTCAGAGCGAGGCGCCGCGTCAGGGTCAGGCGGCCAGTTCGGCCAGCGCGGGCTCCACCTCCGTCCAGGTGGCCAGCTCGGCCGAGCGGGTCACCGCGTCGAGCACGAGCTGGACCTGCAACGCGTCGGTGAACGACGGCGTCGGGTCGGCGCCGGTGGCGACCGCCTCGACGAAGTCGCGCATCTGGTGGGTGAAGGAGTGCTCGTAGCCGATGATGTGGCCGGGCGGCCACCAGGCCGACATGTACGGGTGGTCCCCCTCGGTCACCAGGATCCGGGTGAAACCCTGCTCGGCGGTGGGCCGGGTGGCGTCGTAGAACTCCAGCTCGTTGAGGCGTTCCAGGTCGAAGGCCAGGGTGCCGAGCGAGCCGTTGATCTCCACCCGGAGCGCGTTCTTGCGGCCGGTGGCGAACCGGCTCGCCTCGTACGTGGCCAGCGCCCCGCCGTCGAGCCGGGCGACGAAGACCGCCGCGTCGTCGACGGTGACCTCGCCCGTCGCCCGGCCGTTGCCGTCGGCCTGCGCGGCCAGGCCGCTCGACCCGGCCGGCAGCGGCCGTTCCTTGACGAAGGTCTCGGTCAGGGCGCTGACCCCGGTGATCCGCTGCCCGGTGACGTACTGGGTGAGATCGATGATGTGCGCGCCGATGTCGCCGAGCGCGCCGGAGCCCGCCTTGTCCTTCTGCAACCGCCAGACCAACGGGAACTGCGGGTCGATGATCCAGTCCTGGAGATAGGCCGCGCGCACGTGGCGGATCTCGCCGAGTCGACCGTCGGCGATGAACTGCCGCATCATGCTCACCGCGGGCACCCGGCGGTAGTTGAACCCGCACATGGCGCGTATCCCGCCGGCTCGGGCCGCAGCGGCGGCGGTCGCCATCTGCCGGGCCTCCTCGACGGTGTTGGCCAGCGGCTTCTCGCACAGCACGTGCTTGCCGGCGGCCAGTGCGGCGATCGCTATCTCGCAGTGGCTGTCTCCCGGTGTGCAGATGTCGACCACGTCGATCTCGTCGGACTCGACCAGTCGTCGCCAGTCCGTGGTGTGCCCGTCCCAGCCGAGCCGGTCGGCGGCGGCGGCCACCTTCGGCTCGTCCCGGCCGCAGATGAGCGCCATCCGCACCCGCGCCGGCAGGTCGTACACCCGATTCACGGTGCGCCACGCCTGGGAGTGCGCGGCGCCCATGAACGCGTAGCCGACCATGCCGACCCGCAGGACTTTGTCGTGAGTGGACAAGGTGGGTCTCCCCCCGTTGTGTCAGAACCCGAGCTTCAGGTAGTCGCTCGCGTTCTCCTTGGTGATCGTCTCGGAGGCGAGCACGATCTCCTTCGGAACCTGAAGCTCCACCAGGTCGGACATGCCCCGGTTCTGGCCGATCAGGCGGGCCAGCGAGATGGCCGAGGAGGCCATCGACGGGCTGTACGTGACGGTGGCCTTCAGGACGGTGTTGTCGGCCTGGATGTCCTCCATGGCCTTCTTCGACCCGGCGCCGCCGACCATGAAGAAGTCCTTGCGGTTGGCCTGGTTGACCGCGGCGAGGACACCGATGCCCTGGTCGTCGTCGTGGTTCCAGATCGCGTCGATCTTCGGCAGCGCCTGGAACAGGCCGGTGGCCTCCTGCTGGCCCGAGTCGGCGGTGAACCTGGCCGCCCGCCGGTTGGCGACTTTCAGGCCGTACGAGCTGAGGGTGTCGGCGAAGCCCTTCGACCGCTCCTGGGTCAGCTCCAGCTCGTCCATCCCGGCGATCTCCCCGATGACCGGGTTGCTGACCCCCTTGGCCTTGAGCTGCTCGGCGATGTAGGTGGCGGCGGCCACGCCCATGCCGTAGTTGTCGCCCTTGATCTGGAGCCGGTAGGCCCGCGCGTCGGGGAAGGCCCGGTCCAGGTTGACCACCGGGATGCCGGCCTTCATCGCCTCCAGGCCGAACGCGTTGAGTTCCTTGCCGTCGTGCGGCAGCAGCACGATCACGTCGGGCTTCTGGGAGATCAGGGTGGACAGCGCCGCCCGCTGGGCCGCCGCGTCCGCGCCGGCCTCCACGGACTTCAGCTCCACGTCGGAGTACGCCCCGGCCTGCGCCTTGGCGTTGTTGGTGATCGCGGCGATCCAGCCGTGGTCGGCGGCCGGCGCGGAGAAGCCGATGGTCACCTTCTTGCCGGGCTCGCTGTTGCCGCCGGTCTCGGCGGCCTTGGTCTGGGCGGCGGTGGGCGCGGTCTCGTTGCTGGTGCAGCCGGCGAGCACGACGCCGGCGGAGAGCGCGGCTCCGCCGAAGAGCAGCCGGCGGCGCGACAGGTCGCGTCCCTGCGTTGTCATGACGGCCTCCTGGATGAGGTGGTGGGGTGAAAATGGGTGTGTTGAGCCCGGCCACCGTCGCTGTCGAGGTGGCCGCCGGTGTCGCGGTGAGATCAGGTGGTGGTGGCCCGGTTACGCCGGAGGAACTGGGTGACGCTGCCGAACTGGACCTGCTGGACCAGGACGGCGGCGACGATGATGCCGCCCTTGACCATGTTCTGCGCCTCGGTGGAGAGGCCGTTGATGGCGAAGAGGTTGGTGATGGTGGAGAAGATGATCACGCCGAGCAGGGAGCCCACGATGGTCCCCCGCCCGCCGCTGAGCAGCGTGCCGCCGATGATCGCGGCGGCGATGGCGTCCAGCTCGTAGAGGTTGGCCATGGCCGCCTGGGCTGAGGTGGCCTGCGAGGTGAGCATGATCGCGGCGATGCCGCAGCAGAGCCCGGAGAGCGCGTAGAGCATCAGGGTGTGCCTGCGGACGTTGATGCCGGCGAGCCGGGCCGCCTCCGGGTTGCCGCCGACGGCCACCGTACGCCGGCCGAAGGTGGTGCGGTTGAGCAGCACCCAGCCGGCCCCGACCACGGCGGCGAGGATGTAGACGAGCAGCGGGATGCCGAGCACGTTGGTGCTGGCGATGCCGTTGATGAAGCTGTCGTTGGAGACCTGGGTCTGCTTGTTGGAGATCTCGGCTGCCAGGCCCCGGGCCGCGACCATCATCGCGAGGGTGGCGATGAACGGCACCAGCCGCCCGTACGAGATGAGCAGCCCGTTGACCAGGCCGACCCCCAGCCCGACGGTGAGCGCGGTGAAGATCATCCCGCCGGCGCCGTAGCTCTGGGTGGCGACCGTGGTGCACCAGACCCCGGCGAGCGCCACGATCGCGCCGACCGACAGGTCGATGCCGCCGCCGATGATCACGAAGGTCATCCCGACGGTGACCACGCCGACCACCGAGGCGAGCTTGAGGATGGTGAGGGTGTTGCCCCACACCCAGCTCGCGTCGCCGTAGAGGTCCGGCCGGGTGAGGATGCCGATGACCACCAGCACCAGCAGCGTGGCCAGCAGGCCGAGGTTGCGCCGGGCGCCCTCGCCTCCGTCACCGCGCCACCAGGAGAGCCGCGGCGCGTCGGACGTCGCGGGCTCGGCCGGAGGCGACTGGGCCGGCAGCCCCGCCGCCCGTTCCGGCGTCGCGGTAGGTGTCGTCTCGGTCATGCCGGCGCGCCTTCCATGAGGGACCCCGCCATGACGAGGTCGAGCACGGTGTTCTCGTCGATTTCGCCGGCCGGCGCCTCGCGGACCACCCGGCCCTCCCGCATCACCAGCACCCGGTCGGCCAGGCCGAGCACCTCGGGCACCTCGCTGGAGACCAGCAGCACCCCGACACCGCGTGCGGCGAGGGCGCGGATGACCTGATACAGCTCGGCCCGGGCGCCCACGTCCACGCCCCGGGTCGGCTCGTCGAGCAGCAGCAGCCGGGTGTCGCCGAGCAGCCACCGGCCGACCACCACCTTCTGCTGGTTGCCGCCCGAGAGGGTGCGCACCGGTCGGCGTACGTCGCGGGGCCGCAACTCCAGGGACTCGGCGATCCGGTCCGCCTCGGCCCGTTCCCGCGCCGCGTCGGTGAAGCCGAGGCGGGCGTACCGGCCGAAGGTCGCCAGGGTGATGTTGCGGTAGATCGGCTCGCCGAGCAGCAACGCCTGGCTCTTGCGCTCCTCCGGGGCCATCCCCAGGCCGGCCCGTACCGCCGTGTCGACACTGCCCGGGCGCAGCGCGCGGCCACCCACCGTGACCGTCCCGGCCTGGGCGCGCCGCGCGCCGTAGATGGTCTCCAGCAGCTCGGAGCGGCCGGAGCCGACCAGTCCGGCGATGCCGACGATCTCCCCGGCCCGCACGGTGAGCGACACGTCCGCGAACTCGCCGGTCCGGGTCAGCCCGTCGACCCGCAGCAGCTCCGCGCCTTCGGGCTCGTCGGCCGGGCGCTCCGGGAAGACGTACTCGATGGTCCGCCCGGTCATCCGGGAGACCAGGTCGCGGGTCGGGGTGTCGCGGGCCGGCAGGTTCGCCGCGGTGGTCCGGCCGTCCTTGAGTACGGTGACCCGGTCGCCGATCTCGCGGATCTCCTCCATCCGGTGCGAGATGTAGATGACCGCGATGCCCTGCGCGGTGAGTTCCCGGATGATCCGGAACAGGTTGCCCACCTCGTCGTGGGCGAGCACGGCGCTCGGCTCGTCCATGATGATCAGTCGGGCCTCGTGGGAGAGGGCCCGGGCCATGCTGACGATCTGCTTGCCGGCGGCGGGCAGGTGCCGGACCAGCCGGCCGGGCGGGATCTCCGGATGCCCGAGCCGGGCCAGGATCTGCCGGGTCCGCCGGGCCATGTGGCCGCGACGGATGAAGCCGAACCGGCGCGGCTCGTGGCCGAGGAAGGCGTTCTCCGCCACCGACAGGTCCTCGACCAGGTCGAGTTCCTGGTAGATCGTGGCGATCCCGGCGCGCATGGCGGCCTGCGGGTTGACGAGGTGCGCCGGCTCGCCGCGCCACTCGACCTCGCCGGAATCCGGCCGGTGCACCCCGGCGAGCACCTTGATCAGCGTCGACTTGCCGGCGCCGTTCTGCCCGAGCAGGCAGTGCACCTCACCCGCGCGGACCTCCAGCTGCACCCCGTCCAGCGCGCGTACCCCGGGGAAGGTCTTGACCACGTCGGTGAGGCGCAGGACCACCTCGCCCGCGACGGCGTCGGCGGGCGCCTCCACCAGCGGCGCGTTCGTCATGACGCCTCTCCGAAAGCCAGGTCGCTGGCGAGCACCGCGGCCCCGGCCACCCCGGCGCGGGGACCGAGTTCGGACAGCACGACCGGCAGGTTTCCGGTGGCCAGCGGCAGCGAGCGGCGGTAGACCACGCTGCGGATCTCGGCGAGCAGGATGTGGCCGAGCTGGGCGAGCCCACCGCCGATCACGATCATCGACGGGTTGGTGAAGCTCACCAGGCCGGCCAGTACGCTGCCGACCCGCCGGCCACCGTCGCGGATGAGCTGGATGCAGGTGATGTCCCCCTCGATCGCCCCCTGCGCCACATCCAGCGCGGTCACCGCCCCCCGGGCGGTCAGTCGCTCGGCGAGCGCCGGGGAGACCCCGGCCCGGGCCGCCGCGGTGGCCTCCCGGGCCAGCGCCGCGCCGCTGAAGACGGCCTCGAGGCAGCCCAGGTTGCCGCACGAGCACATGGGACCGTTCGGGTCGACCTGGATGTGCCCTATGTCGCCGGCACACCCGTCGGTGCCCCGGTAGACCTCACCGTTGAGGTAGATGCCGCAACCGATGCCGGTGCCGATCTTGATGAGCAGGAAGTCGTCCACCGAGTGCGCGACGCCGCCGTGCCGCTCGCCGATCGCCATGATGTTGACGTCGTTGTCGACCACGGCCGGGCAGCCGTGCTCCCGGGTCAGCAGCTCACGGACCGGAAAACGGTCCCAGCCCGGCATGATCGGCGGCGAGACGGGCACCCCGTCCCGGAAGCTCACCGGCCCGGGCACGCCGATGCCGACCGCGTCCAGCCGCTCGTACGCCCCGTCCACCTTGGCCTTGTGCAGCAGCTCGTTGACGCGCTGGAGGGTCACCTTCGGCCCGGAGCGGATGTCGGCGGACTCGGCGTACGCCGCCACCGGTTCGAGCCGGCCGTTGATCACCTCGACGTCGATCGAGCTGGCGCCCAGGTCGACGGCGGCGAAGCGCAGGTGCGGGCTCAGCTCGACCAGCGTGGAGCGCCGACCGCCCCGGGAGGCGGCCAGCCCCGCCTCGGCCACGTAACCGAGGGCGACCAGGCGGTCCAGTTCGGCGAGGAGGCGCGGACGGGGCATCTGCAACCGGTCGCCGAGCTCGGCCCGGGACACCGCCCCCTCGTCCCGGAGCAGTCGTAGGAGCTGTACGTGCAGGGGATCCACTGTCCGCACCGGGACTCACCTCCGTATCGGAGTCGTTCACATCGACGCAACGGCGATGTGTCGTGTCCGACACAGTAGGAGCCTTCCGGGTCGCATGTCCATAGCTTCAAGCGATCTGATCCAAACTTTTGTCCATCCGAACAAAAGCCAGGATTGACTCACCGAAAGCGATCTTGTCGATGACCTGCTGAGAAGCTCGGCACCCGGGCACGGCGAGCCGGCTCAGCGGCCGTCGCGCCGCTTCCGGAGCTTGCGGTCGTCACGCAGCGCCACGTACGGCTCCTCGTCGGCCGGGTGCCCCGCCGCGATGGCGCGGCTGCGCTCCAGCTCGGCGTCGAACTCCGCGCCGAACAGGATGGCGATGTTGGTCAGCCAGAGCCAGACCAGGAAAATGATCACGCCGGCCAGCGACCCGTAGGTCTTGTTGTACGAGCCGAAGTTCGCAAGGTAGAGGGCGAACAGCACGGAGACGATCAGCCAGATCACCACGGCCAGCACCCCGCCGGGGGTGATCCAGCGGAAGCCGCCGTGCCGAGCGTTCGGCGAGGCCCAGTAGAGGATCGCGAGCATCAGGCTCACCAGGACCACCAGGACCGGCCATTTGACGATGCTCCACACCGTCACAGCCGTCGGGCCGGCACCGACCGCGCCGCCGACCTGGTTCGCCAGCCGGCCGGTGAACACCACGATGACCGAGGCGGCCAGCAGCATCACGCCGACCAGGGCGGTCACCCCGAGCCGGATCGGCAGGGTCTTCCAGATCGGCCGGCCTTCCGGCACGTCATAGATCGCGTTGGAGGCGCGCATGAAGGCGGCGATGTAGCCGGACGCTGACCAGTAGGCACCCAGCACCCCGACGACCGCCGCGATGCTGGCCAGGCCACCCGAGCTGCTCGCCTGGTCGATCGCGAGGTCGATGATGTGCCGGATGGTCGGCTGCGGCGCCGTCTGGTCGAGGGTGTCCTTGACGCCCTTGACGGCGCCCTTGCCGAGCAGGCCGACTACGGAGACGAGCGCCAGCAGGCCCGGGAAGATCGAAAGCACCGCATAGTAGGTGAGCGCGGCGGCCCGATCGGTCAGATTGTCCGCCTGGAACTCCCTGCCCGTACGCTTCAGCGCCGCCTTCCAGCCGCCACCCGGCAGCCGGCTCGGGCTCTCCGGGCCGGCCGGCCCCGCCCGTTCCACGCGGCCCCGCCCGCCGGACGTGCTGCCGGAATCAGCACGGTCGCGCCCACTCTGGGCGGAAGAGTCGTCGCGGGCCATCGTCCCTCCCTCGCCGTCGGCGTCGTCCCGGGACATTGCCCGGACGGGAGGGCTTTAACCGGCTACCTGTAGAGCAGCCGGCCCATCCGGCGGGACGCCAGCGCGAGCATGCCGGTGGCCAGCACCACCAGGTACGCCACGTCCGGCAGCCACGACCAGCCGGAGGGCCCGACGGAGATCGCCCGGATCAGGTGCACGGACCGGTAGAGCGGAGTCAGCTCGACCACCCAGCGCAGTACGGCCGGATACGCCTCGGCCGGCACGAACGTGCCGGAGAACAGGAAGAGGGTGAACTGGGCCGACCCCATCAGGTCGAAATCCTGCCAGCTGCGGATGAGCGTGGCGACGACCATGCCGAGCGCGCCGAACACGATGCCGACCAGCATCGCGGCCGGGAAGGCGGCGACCGCCCGGACCACCGTGGTCAGGTCCAGCGCCACCATGATCAGCAGAAACGCGGCGGAGTAGAGGCTGCCCCGGATCATCGCCCAGCCCAACTCGCCGAGGGCGATCTCGAACGGCTGCACCGGGGTCGCGATGACCCCGTCGTACAGCTTCATGAACTTCATCTTCCCGAAGAAGTTGAAGGTGGTCTCGGCGAGCGCGCCGTTCATCGCCGACGAGGCCAGCATCGCCGGGGCCACGAACGCCGCGTACGACACCACCTGCCCGCCGGGCAGGGTGAGGTCGCCGACCAGCGCACCCACCCCGACGCCGATCGAGAAGAGGTAGAGCACCGGCTCCAGGAAGCCGGAGAGCAGCACCAGCCAGTACGCGCTCCGCAGCGCGGTGAGGTTGCGCTCGGCGACCGAGGCGGACCGGCGTGACGCTCCCTCGAAGCTGACCAGCCGGGGCAGGACGAGACCGACCACGACACCCTCCCCTAGACGACGAGCGAGCGGCGGAACGCGCCCCGGGCCAGCAGCCAGCCGGCGGCAGCCCAGGCGGCGAGGTAGAGCAGGTGACCGGCGACCGACCACTGCGGGGCGACGCCGAGGGTGGCGGCCCGGCACAGGTCCACGCCGTGCCACAGCGGAGTCGCGTACGCCAGCCAGCGCAGCCCCTCCGGCAGCGACTCGACGGGGAAGAACACCCCGGCGAAGAGGGTCATCGGGATCACCGCGAACCGGAACAGCAGGGCCAGGTAGCTGTCGCTCGGCACCACCGCGCTGAACGCGAACGTCGGCGCGGCCACCGCCAGCCCGAGGAGCAGGACCACCGGCACCACGGCCACCGCCCAGGGCGAGTGCAGCGCCCCGAACAGCGCGGTGACCAGCAGGAACGCGGCGGCGCTGGTGCCCACCCGGAACAACACGAAGGCGAGGTGCCCGGCGACGATGTCCCCGATCCGTAGCGGCGCCGCGACCTGGGCATGGTAGGTCCGGATCCAACGGAAGTTGCTGTGCACCGGCCAGGTCGACTCCGCCATGGCAACCTGGAGCGCGGTGGAGGCGATCAGGCCGGGCACCAGCCAGTCCAGGTAGGACACGCCGCCCACGCCCTGGCGCACGTACGCGCCGACACCGACGCCGAAGCCGAGCACGGTGAGCACCGGCAGCAGGAAGGACGAGAAAACGCCCGCCCGCCAGGTGCGCCGGTAGCCCACCAGGTGGTGCGCGAGGACCGCCAGCGCCGGGATGCGGGCAATGCCCGGCCCGGCCCGCTCCGCCACGCTCACCTCGACCACCCCCCCCGCTCGCCGTCCACCCCGGCCTTCCTACCCCTCGGGTACGACAGACCGCCGGTCACCCTACGGCGACCGACCGCCCCTGTCGCCCCGGTTTCTCCGCTTCCAGCGGAACTCGCAGCGTGCCTCGGGTCAGGCAGGCGCGAGGTGGTCAGCAACGCACGCTGGACCCATACCCCACCAGGTTGTCGTCCCAGACCCAACCGGCGATGGACGTGCCCGGAATTCGCACCCAGGTCCACGTGCTGCCGAAGTCGGTGACGACGTAGCAGTGGTAGGCGAGGTTGGTGCCGAGCATGACGTAACCGTCGATGAGGCAGTCCGGATAAGGACCGGCGCCGCGGATGGCCACACCCGACTTGGTGGGGCCGCCGATCGTGGTGTCCCTCTCCGTGTGGGGGTACAGACGGCAGTTGCCAGCGGGTGCGACGGTGTCAGCCGATGCCTGCACCGGAGCGGCCAGGCCGGTGGTGACGAGCGCGGCACCGATAATCGCTGCGGGGAGTCGCCTCCGAAGATGCATGGACCTCTCCGATTGGAGGGCGGCCTCCTCGGCCGGGGAGGCCGCGATCACGACGTGCCGCGAACCAGATCGATGCGCTTCCCAGCCAGTTGAAGACAATCGCCAAGCCCAATCTGCCGAGCTGCTGGCGCACACGCGCGAAGCGTCGTCGGGGCAGTTCTTTCAGTCGTTCCAGAGCCGCCTTCTCCAGCCGATACCGCTCAGAGAGAATCGGAGACGGGTCTGACAACGGTGTCATACGGGCTCCTCAAAAGGAGACGGCACGGACAACGCCGAGGCGAACCCTGGGTGACGGAACCCGCGCGCCATCCGTCGTCAACTGCCGGCCGGCCTGGCCGTCGACCTGCGGTAGACGCGGACCGCGAGCAGCAGCATCACGCCCAACACCGTCGCGTATGCACCGTAATAGAACCACCGCGACAGGTGACTGGCGGTAACCGTGACATCGGCTACCGGCAGGACCAGGATGAGGGCCACAACGACGAACCCGTCCCGGACGTTGCCGCGCATGACCTCCGGGTCCACGGAATTCCGCATTCCAAAATAGAAGCCGGCGAAATAGCACAGGCCCCCGAAGGCCACCACCAGGTGCACGATCGACTGAAATTGCACGGCGACTCCCACCTCTCTCAATCGCCGACTCGGCCGCACCTGTGGGAGCAGGCGCTTTCGCAGGGGAACGGCCTACGGCCGCTCGGCGACCCGCGCAACGAACGCACGCCAGGCACCAGGGCCGAAGACCAGCACCGGCCCGCCCGGGTCCTTCGAATCACGTACGGCGACCACACCGGGCAGGTTGTCGGCCACCTCCACGCAGTTGCCGCCCTGGCCACTGCTGCGGCTGCTCTTACGCCACTGAGCACCACTCAGATCCATGTCTCCGCCACCTCCGCGATCAGGTCGAGGGACTGCTGATGCGATAGTGCCTCACCTCGGATCGACTCCCAAACCTCGACCATCTCCTGCACGAAATCGGTCCGGTCGATCACTTGGCCGTGACGCTGCCCCTCCAGGTAGACGACGTCCTCCCCGCTGGGCAAGGTGGCGATCACGAAAGGTCCGGCGAGCCCAGGGTACGCGCCGGCCGACATCGGGACGACGTGGATACGCAGTCGCGGCAGCGTCGAACCAAGCTTCACCAGGTGTTGCAACTGCTCGCGCATCACCTCGGGTCCACCGATGCAGCGGCACAGCACGTGCTCGTCGATGACCACGCTCAGCAGCGGCGGCCGGTCACGGGTCAGCACCGCTTGGCGGTCCAGTCGGGTCGCCACCTGACGCTCGATGTCGTCCGCCGCGAACAGGCCGCCGCCGGCGTGGATGGCTCGCGCGTACCCCTCAGTCTGCAACAGGCCGGGGATGCACAGCGGCTCGAACGTGCGCAGTGCGGTGGCCTCCTGCTCGATGCCGGCCCAGTCGCGGAACCAGGGCACCACGGTCTCGCGACTGATTCGCCGCTGGATGCGTTCGAACCGCCCGTCCGCGCCGAACACCGTGTCGCACCGGCGCGCGAAGTCGATGCTCGGGCGACGCTCGCAGGTCTCCACCTTGGCGACCAGGGCAGCCGAATAGCTCAGCGCCTCGGCCAGCGCGGTCTGGGACATGCCCTGGGCGGCCCGAGCCAGCCGCAACTCCTCCGCGTAGTGGTCCAACATGGACGAGCTTTCCACGGACAGCCTCCGTACATCTTCGTACCGGGTGGGGTTCGACCGCCGTACGCGCTGGCCGTCGGCGCGCTCAACCTCCCACCGTAGTCGCGCCATCACCAGACTGTCACGCAGCGGAACCGCTCACGGGATCGGACGGCGGGCGGAACCAGGCCGGAGGCGTCTGCGGACAACGGCGTCCGCTGACGCTTCCCTCCAGCATCGACGGAGGCTCGACCATGCGACTCAGGTTCTGGCGCTGCCGGCGCCCGGCACCGCCCACCACGCTCCCCCGGCGTACCCCCGACGAACGCCCGGCGTGGGCGACCGCCCCGACGGAGGTCTTCCACGTCGACGGCCCGGGACGCCCGGGGCGGTTGACCCGCGCGCAGGAATGGCGGGCGGACGGCGGACGGCGGTTGCCCGCACCGCGTGCGGGCGAGGAGGGCCGGGGCTGATGCCCCGCTACCGCGCACACGTAGCGGCACGCCCGGCCTGGCGCTGCCGGGTGTGTGGCGCCGCGTGGCCGTGCTCCCCGGCCCGGCTGGCGCTGCTCGGCGAGTATCGCGACAACCGGACCGGCCTGCTGGTCTATCTCGGCACGCTCATGGAGGAGGCCATGAGCGACCTGGCCGACCACAACGGCCGGTCGGCCCCGAAGGACCTGGCCACCCGCTTTCTGACCTGGGCGAGAGCCCGCTGATCAGTCCACCAGGGTCCGGCCGGTGAGGTGGAGGAAGACGTCCTCCAGGCTGCTGCGCCGGACCAGGACACTGGCCGGGACGAGGCCACGCTCGGTCACCTCGGCCACCGCCGCGTCACCGTCGGCCACGTAGAGCAGGATCCGGTCGGGGAGCACCTCCACCCGCTCCCCCAGCCCGCTCAGCTTGCCGGCGAACGCCTCCTGCGACTCGGCGGCGAAGCGCAGCTCCACCACCTCGCGGGTGGAGTGCTGCTCGATCAGGGCACGCGGCGAGCCCTCGGCCACGATCCGGCCGCCGTCCATCACCACCAGCCGGTCGCAGAGCTGCTCGGCCTCGTCCATGTAGTGCGTGGTGAGGACCAGGGTGACGCCCTGCTGCTTGAGCCGGAACAGCCGCTCCCACACCAGGTGGCGAGCCTGCGGGTCGAGCCCGGTGGTGGGCTCGTCGAGCAGGACGATCGCCGGGTTGTTGACCAGCGCGCGGGCGATGGTCAGCCGGCGCTTCATGCCGCCGGAGAGGGGGTCCACCTTGCTCTCGGCCCGCTCGGCGAGCTGGACGAAGTGGAGCAGCTCGGCGGCCCGTTCGCGGGCCACCCGGCGTGGGATGCCGAAGTAGCGGGCGTAGCTGGTGAGGTTCTCCCGGACGGTGAGCTCCGGGTCGAGGCTGTCGAGCTGCGGACAGACGCCCAGCCGGGCCCGGATCGCCGGCCCGTCGCGGACCGGGTCCATGTCGAGGATGCGCAGCTCACCGCCGGAGGGCGGGGAAACGCAGCCGATCATCCGCATGGTGGAGGACTTGCCGGCGCCGTTCGGCCCGAGGAAGCCGAACGCCTCGCCGGGGCGCACCTCGACGTCGATGCCGTCGACGGCGGTGAAGTCGCCGAACCGCTTCACCAGCCCCCGCGCCTGGATGAGTGGTCGAGCTGTGGTCACCGGTCGACCCTAGCCGCCCGGTCCGACAACCTCGACCGGTTAACGCCCGTACCCGCCCGGACAGCCGATGGGGGCGTCGACTACGCCGAGTCACGGCCAAAGGAGCGACGACGACGAACGCCGCCATGACTTTTGCCCACCATCCTGGACAGATCATCCTCGGCCGGCCCCCGACTGCCGGAACCGCAGCTCAGCCCCGGATCCGACATTTCCGAATGAGGGTCCTAATAAGAACCGGACATGAATGACTGCCACTTCAGCTCCGTCACTCAATGCAATCACGGTCGGCAATGTTCCCCCGGATACGCGATTCGCGTATCGTGCCTGCTCGTGTCGCCCGTTCGCCCCTTCGTCGGCTCTCCCCCGAGCCGCACCGACCCGGTGCCGCAACATCGGAAAGCGCACGAGGCGCGCAAGGAACTCGGCGCGAGCTGATCCGACAAGGCCGGAGCCGGACCAACCGTCCGAGCCCGGCACCCGACCCGACCGGGAGACCCCGTGCCGCTCCCCGAACCCGCCCGCGTACGCAGGCACAGCCGGTCCGCGGACCGCACCGGCCAGCTCTGGTCGGTCCGCACCCAGTTGCTGGCGCCGATCCTGGTGGCGACGATCGGTCTGGTGGTGCTCGGCGCCACCCAGACCAACGCCGCGCTCGCCGCCTCGGCCGACGCCGACCGGGCCCGCGTGCTCGCCGGCACCGCCACCGCGACCGTACGGCTGGTGCACGAGCTGGAACGCGAGCTGGGCGAGACCTCGGCCCTGCGGCAGCGGGGCGGGGCGGCCGGCCGGCCGCTGGTCGACGCCCAGCGGCGGCGGGTGGACGCCGCCGTCGAGCGCTACCGCTCGGCCAGCGACGAGGCCCGCCGGGCCGCACCGAACCTGGCCCCCGTGCTCGACGACGCGGACGGCTACCTCGGCCAGCTCGACCCGACCCGCCAGCTGGCCCTGAACGGCGACAGCGGCGACCCGGCGTACGGGCACCTGGTCGAGTCGCTGCTCGCGGTCGCCGACGCGCTGCCGGCCCAGCTCCACGACACCGACCTGGCCAACGGGGCACGGGAGGTGGCCGCCGTGGCGGCCCAGGAACACCTGGCGTCCGTGGAACGCGGCCTGCTGCGCGAGGTCTTCGTCCGGGGTGCCCTGGCCCCCGGTGAGCTGGCCCGGCTCGGCCAGCTACGCGGCGCGGGGGAACAGCGTCAGGCCGAGTTCCTCCGGATCGCCACCGGCCCGGCGAACACCGCCTGGTACCGCCTGATCGACGGTTCCGACGTCGCGACGGCCCGCCGGATGCGGAACGACGTGCTGGAGACCGACGGCGGGCCGGAGGCACTGAAGACCGACGGCGACGCCTGGTACGTGGCGCAGAGCGGCACCATCCGCCGGTACAACCTGCTCGGCCGGGAACTCTCCGAGGACCTCGACCGGGACGCCGCCGCGCTGGCCCGCACCGCCCGGCAGCGGGCCCTGCTGACCGGCGGGGCGACCAGCACCGTCGCGCTCGCCTCGCTGGTCACCGCCGTGCTGCTGGCGGTGCGGACCAGCCGGCGGCTACGCCGGTTGCGGGTCGCCGCGCTCACCATGGCGAACCGGGAGCTGCCGGAACGGATCACCGCGATCGCCAAAGGTCAGCCCTGCCCGGGCGACGGCGCGTCGACCCGGCTGACCGAGGGCGTCCGGCGTGGCCGCGACGAGGTGGCCCAGGTGGCCGAGGCGTTCGACACGGTGAACCGGGCCGCGCTGCGCCTCGCCGGTGAGCAGGCCGAGCTACGGCTGGACGTGACCCGGATGGCCGAGGCCCTGGCCCGGCGGATCCGTACGCTGATCACCCGCCAGCTACGCCTGCTCGACGAGTTCGAACACGAGGAGACCGACCCGCGGGCGCTGGCCCGGTTCTTCGCGCTGGACCATCTCGCCGCCCGCCTGCGCCGCAACGGGGAGAACCTGCTGGTCCTCGCCGGCGGCGAGCCGGGCCGGGGGCACGAGGGCGTTCTGCTCCTCGACGACGTGGTCCGGGCGGCGGCCGCCGAGATCGAGGACTATCCCCGGGTGGAGGTCGACGTGCCGACCGCGGCGATGCACGGCGCGGCGACCGGCAACCTGGTGCACCTCCTGGCCGAGCTGCTGGAAAACGCCGCCGTGAACTCGCCACCGCACACGTCGGTGCTGGTGGACGGACGCCGTACGGTCGACGGGGTCACGCTGCGGGTGCACGACCAGGGCATCGGGATCAGCGAGAGCCGACTCGCCACCATCAACGAGCGGCTCGCCGCGCCGGCCACGCTCTTCAGCGCCGCGTCCGGCAGCATGGGCCTGCACGTGGTGGCCCACCTGGCCGCCCGGCACGGGATCCGGGTGCGGCTGCACCGTACCCCCACCGGAACGGTCGCCCAGGTGGAGGTGCCCGAGACGGCGCTGACCCGGGTCGAGGCCGTCACCCGACACCCCGCCGCCGAGCGTCGCGCCCTGACCAGCCGTGGCACGCCCTGGTTCCGGTCGCGAGCCGCGTCGCCGGACCAGGCGGTCGCCGGCGCCTCGCCGGACCGGGCGATCGCCGATGCGGCAGCCGGGGGCGCGGTCGCCGGGTCGCCCGTCCCGGCCGCCCTGCTCCACGCTCCGGCCGGGATGCCCCCGGCGGGGGTCTACCGGGGCGTCGCCGCCGTACCGCCGCCCGGGATCGCCCTGCTGGCGCCCGACGCCACCCGGCTCCGACCGTCCGCCGCCCTGCCGACCACCGGCACCGGGCTGCCCCGCCGAACCCGGGGCGGCCACCTCCCCTTCACCCCACCCACCACCGCCCCGCCGCCCCGCCCCACAGAGGACCTGCTCGACCCCGAGGTGGTCCGGGCCCGCCTGTCCGCGCTCGCCGAGGGCGTGGCCACCGCGATGCGCCGCAACCCGCACCCCACACCCACCGGGAGAACCCAATGACCCCATCCGTGACCGCCGGACTCGACTGGCTGCTGGCGAACTTCGCCGAGCGGGTGCCGGACGTGTCGCACGCCCTCGCGGTGTCCGAGGACGGGCTGCGGCTGGCCGCCTCCCCCGACCTCGCGCCGGACCAGGTGGACCAGCTCTCCGCCGTGATCAGCGGGCTGGCGAGCCTGACCGTGGGCGCCGCCCGGCTGATGTCCGCCGGCCGGGTACGCCAGCAGATCGTCGACATGGACGGCGGGGTGATGCTGGTGATGGCCGTCGGCGAGCGTGCCCTGCTCGGGGTGCTCGCCGCGCCCGGCTGTGACCTGGGCCAGATCGGCTTCGAGACGGCGACGCTGGTCCAGCGGGTGGCCGAGGCCCTGGAACCGGCGGTCCGGGCGTGACCGGTCGCCCGCTGCGGCTGGTGGCCACGCTGCTGCTGGCCGTCCTGGTGGCGGGCTGCGGCAAGGCGGACACCGGGCCGCAGCCGTGGCACGGCGGGCGCATCTTCCTGGCCACCGGCAACACCACCGGCGTCTACTACCAGCTCGGCGGCGGTTACGCCGACGTGATCAGCCGGCACCTGCCCGGCTACGAGGCGCGGGCCGAACCGACGGGCGCCTCGGTGGAGAACGTCAACCGGCTGGGCAGCGGCGACATGGAGATCGCCTTCAGCCTGGCCGACACCGCGGCGGACGCGGTCACCGGGCGCGGCGCGTTCGACGGGCAGCCGCAGCCGGTCCGCGCGCTGGCCCGGGTCTACCGCAACTACACGCACCTGATCGTCCGGGCCGACGCGCGGATCGACACCTTCGCCGACCTGCGCGGCAAGCGGATCTCCACCGGGTCGCCGAAGTCCGGCACGGACATCATCGCCGGGCGGCTGCTCACCGCCGCCGGGATCGACCCGGACCGGGACATCCAGCGGGTCAACCTGTCGTTGCCGGAGACGGTGCAGCAGATGCGGGCGGGCAGCCTGGACGCGATGTTCTTCTCCGGCGGCCTGCCGACCCCGGGCGTCAAGGACCTGCTCGCCAGCGCGCCGGGGGCGTTCCGGCTGCTTCCCCTCGCCGACCTGATCGAGCCGCTCACCGCCCGGTACGGCTCGGTCTACACCACCGCCAACCTGCCGAAGGAGGTCTACGGCACCCCGACGGCCACCCCGACCATCACGGTGTCGAACGTGATCCTGGTCCGGGAGGACATGCCCGACCAACTCGCGTACGACCTGACCCGGGTGCTGTTCACCTACCAGGGCGAGCTGATCCCGGTGCACCCCGAGGCGGCCAACTTCACCCGGGAGAGCGCGTCGGGCACGGACCCGATCCCGCTGCACCCGGGCGCGGCGCGGTATTACCGGAACGGCTGACGGTCAGAGGTCCGCCGGGGCGGTGGCGGCCCGGGCCGCGGCGACCAGCCGTCCGGTCTCGGCGGCCACCGCCTCGTCGTCGACGGGTGTGCCCGGGTCGTAGCGGACCGTCCAGGTCAGACCGTCCGCCCCGGCCACCCGGCGGGCGGCGATCCGGCCGGCCCCGCCGGGCAGCGGGTGGTGCGCGGTGTGCGCGACCGAGCGGG
Organism: Micromonospora narathiwatensis; assembly: GCF_900089605.1. Taxonomy (NCBI): domain Bacteria; kingdom Bacillati; phylum Actinomycetota; class Actinomycetes; order Micromonosporales; family Micromonosporaceae; genus Micromonospora; species Micromonospora narathiwatensis. The sequence goes on from NZ_LT594324.1 coordinate 3,995,940, forward strand.
TGACCCGGGTCCGCACCTGGTGCGGCAGGTCACCCGGGTCGAGCACCAGGTACGTCTCGGCCGGGCAGTCGGCCACGACCAGGTAGCCGTCCCGCTCGGCGACCCGCTCGGCCGGGGTGACGGTGAGTTCCCGGCCGGACCAGACCGCCTTGAGGATGTCGTGCCAGCCGATCCGGTGCCCCCGGCCGGGCAGCCAGAGCCCGAGGTTGCTGGCGACCAGCACGCCGTCACCCTCGCCGTTGCCGGCGGCGGCCCAGGCGAGCACCCGTTCCTCGGCCGCCAAGGGCGGGCGGGCGGCGGGCGGCAGCTTCGGCCTGCGGTTGAAGAGTCCCATCACAACCCTCCGGCGGCCTGCTCGCGCAGCGCCCGCGCGTGCTGCTCCAGCGAGAGCAGTTCCCCGAAGAGGGCGAAGTACTCGTCCTTGTTGCTCACCGGGTTGATCCGCTGGATCTTCGACTTGAGGTCCCTGATCCGGCCGGTCACCGAGCCCCACTGGAGCTGGGCCAGGGTGACCGAGACGTAGCGGGGGTCGGGCTCGCCGTCGATGCGCAGCGGCTCGACGGCCAACTCCCCGACGAGCGCCTGGCCGGCCAGGTCGTCGCAGGCGTCCCGGACCTGCTCGATCCAGACCGCGCCGCCGGCGGCCGTCGCCACCCCACCGGCCGCCTCGATCGCCGCCCGGACCGCCGCGTGCACGGGGTGTCGGTAAGCGCCGGCCTCGACTGCGTCGAACATCGGGCCGGCCAGCACCGGCTCCTGGACGGCGAGCTTGAGCGCCTCCCGTTCGACCAGCGACTGCGGGCTGTCCACGGTCGGCACGGCCGACCCGCCACGCGCCGGGGCGGGCGCACCGCCGACCGGCGGCCCGGACGCGGCGGCCAGCACGGCACGCTGCACCGGCTCGATCTCCATGCCGAGGTCGCCGGCCAGCTTGCGGACGTACTCGGGGCGCTTCTCCCGGTCTTTGATCTTGGCAACGAGCGGCGCGGCCCGGCGCATCGCCTCCACCCGGCCGTCGACGGTGTCCAGGTCGTACCGGTTGATCGCGTGGCGGAGCGCGAAGTCGACCAGCGGTTCGCGGCGGGCGACCAGGTCGCGGACCGCGAGGTCGCCCTTGGCCAGGCGCAGCTCGCACGGGTCCATGTTGTCCGGACTGACCGCGATGAAGGTACGCCCGACGAAGCGCTGGTCGTCCTCGAAGGCACGCAGCGCGGCCTTCTGCCCGGCGGCGTCCCCGTCGAAGGTGAAGATGATCTCGCCGGCTCGTTCGTCGCTGTCGAGGAGCACCCGACGCAGGACCGAGATGTGGTCGGCGCCGAACGACGTGCCGCAGGTGGCCACGGCGGTCGGTACGCCGGCCAGGTGGCAGGCCATCACGTCGGTGTAGCCCTCGACCACGACCACCTTGCCCTGCTTGGCGATCTCCCGCTTGGCCTGGTCGATGCCGTAGAGGACGTGGGACTTCTTGTAGATCGGCGTCTCGGGGGTGTTCAGATATTTCGGGCCGTCGTCGTCGTCGAACAGCTTGCGCGCGCCGAAGCCGATGACGTCGCCGGTGAGATCGCGGATCGGCCAGAGCAGCCGCCGGCGGAACCGGTCGATCAGGGTGCCCGAGCGGGACGGCCGGGACAGCCCGGCGGTGACCAGCTCGTCGTGGGTGAAGCCCTGCTGACGCAGGTGCTTGGTGAGCAGGTCCCAGGCGTCCGGGGCGAAGCCGCAACCGTACCGCTCGGCGGCGGCCCGGTCGAAGCCGCGCTGGGCCAGGAACTCCCGGGCCGGACGGGCGCCGGCCGTGCCGAGCTGGGCGCGGTAGAACTCCACGGCGGTGGCGTGCGCGGCGACCAGCCGCTGCCGCTGCCCCTGCTGCGGCCGGGTACGCGGGGCCGACCGGTCGTCCTCGACGTAACGGAGCTGGAGGCCGGCGCGGGCGGCCAGCCGCTCGACGGACTCGACGAAGCTCAGGTGCTCGGCGTCCATCAGGAACTTGATCGCGTCGCCGCCGGCCCCGCAGCCGAAGCAGTACCAGACGTTACGGGCGGGCGAGACGTTGAACGACGGGCTCTTCTCGTCGTGGAACGGGCACAGGCCCTTGAGGTTGCCGCCACCGGCCGACTTCAGCGTGACCGTGTCGGAGATGACCTCGGCGATCGAGGTGCGCTCGCGGACCAGCGCGATGTCCTCGTCCCGGATCCGCCCCGCCATCTCCGCCACCTCCTCGGCGTACATCCTGCCCTGCCGGTCCGACGATCCGGCGGTCGGGGGACGGCCGGTGTGGCGAATCCCGCGCAGGCTCGGCCGTTGCGCCCCGTGGGCCGCCCGGCGTCCGCGATCATCGAGGACGTGCGACGGGTACGCGCCGACGGCGCGCTCCGGCCGGGGCGACTGGCCGCCCGGTTCGCCCTGCGGCCCCCGCGCCGGTCGGCGGACGAAACCGGGCAGCGGCACGCGACCTGGCTCGAGCTCTTCTTCGACCTGGTCTTCGTCCTGGCGATGGGCGCCGTGGTCGGCCGGCTCGATCATGTCCTCGTGCCCAGTCTTCCGACGCTGCTGGCCGCCGGAGGGCTCTTCGTGGTGGTGCAGTTCGCCTGGGCGGGCCAGGTCTTCTACGACACCCGGTACGACCCGGACGACACCCAGCACCGGCTGCTGGTGCTGGTGGCGGTGGCCGGCGCCGGGGCGCTCACCCTGGGCGTGTCCGGGGCGCCGCACTCCGTCCTGCTGCCGGTCGGCTACCTCGTGGTCCGTGGCGTCCTGCTCCTGCTCTACCTCCGGGCCCGGCCGAGCAGTGCGGCGGCCCGCGAGGTGGCCACCGTCTACCTCACCGGTTTCGGCGTGGGCTGGCTGATCTGGCTCGCCTCGCTGGCCGTACCGGCCTCCGTCCGGCCGGCGGTCTGGGCGGTGGCGATGACCGTCGAACTGGCCACGCCCTGGCTGGGGCTGCGCCGGCTCAGCCGGTCTCCGGTCGACGTGGTGCACCTCCCCGAGCGGATGGGCCAGTTCGCCATCATCGTGCTCGGCAGCGCGCTGGCGAACGTGCTCGCCGCGGTACCGATCCACCCCGGGCCGCGGATGGCCGCCGCGGCGGCGGCCGCGTTCGCCATACCCGCGTCCGTCTGGTGGGTCTACACCACCTTCATCAACACCGGGCTGGCGCTGACCCGGCTGCGCGGCGGGCAGCGGTACGCCTACCTGCACCTCCCGATGAGCACCGGGCTGCTGCTGCTCGGCTGGTCGCTCGGGGAGGTGCTCCGGCAGATCGACGCGAACGCCCGGACGATCCCGCTGGCGCTGCGGCTGATTCTGGCCGCCTCGCTGGTGGCGTGGATGCTCTGCGGCCTCGGCCTGAACTGGCTGTCGGCGCGGTCTCCGGGCACCCGTCGGATCGCCCTGACCGGCGGCGGGATCGGGGCGGTCACCGCGATCGCCGTCGCGGTGCCCCACCCGTTCCCCATGCTGCTGCTGGTCGCCGCGACGCTCGGCGGGTACGCGGTGCTGCTCTCCCGGCACCTCGTCGGCATGGCGAAGGCGTCGTGAGCGGGCGGCCCGTCCCGCCCGCCGGCGGGGTCAGGTCGACCGGCCCACCCCCGCGCCGTCCCCGATCCGCGGGAACGGCTCGATGGAGAAGACCACCTCGACCGGCACCTCGAAGTACGCGGCGATCCGCAGCGCGAGGTGCAGGCTGGGCCGGAACTCGCCCCGTTCCAGGTAGCCGACCGTCTGGTAGTGCACGCCCAGCGCGTCGGCGAGCTGCCGCCGCGAGACGCCCCGCTCGGTGCGCAGCACGGCGATCCGATTGTGCACGGTCTCACTCATCGACGCCCTCTCACACCACCCGCTGCATGGCCTTCTCGCGGCGGGCCGCGACCCGGGAACCGGACTCGCGGCGGGCCATCCGGCGCAGCACGACCGGGGCCAGGGTCAGCCCGAGCACGGCCCAGAGGCCCAGCACGCCGAACGTTTCCAGGTGCCGCCAGGACCCGCCCAGCTCGACGGCGGCCATGCCGTCGGGCAGCAGCGCGGAGCGCATCCCCAACCCTAGCCAGTAGATCGGGAACGCCTGCGCGACGGCCTGGAGCCAGCCCGGGTAGCCGTTGATCGGATAGAAGATGCCGGAGAGCGCGATGAGGCCGAAGATCGGCAGCACCACCAGGCCCATGTTGCGCGGGTTCTCGATCAGCGAGCCGATCACCGCGCCCAGCGGCAGCGTCGCCACCAGCCCGAGCGGCACCACCCAGGCCATCGTGAACCAGGTGCCGCCGTCGGTGAGCCGGATCCCGTCCAGGAAGAACAGCGCGGGGGTGAGCTGGAGGACCAGCCCGATCAGCGACACCGTGGAGAGCAGGACGATCTTGCCGACCAGGTAGCCGAGCATCCCGTTCGGCGTCGCCTTCGCCCGCAGCAGGGTGCCGTCCTCCCGGTCGACGATGAGCTGCTGGGACAGGCCGAGCAGCCCGCCGAACGCGAGCCCCATGCCGAGCGCGCTGGGCAGCGTACGCGCGCCGAGGGAGAAGGAGGTGCCGGGCACGGTGGCCCCGCGCATGAAGAACATGGTGACCAGCAGGGCCACGGTCGGGAAGAAGTAGTTCCACAGGTCCTGCACGTTGCTGAAGGTGTTACGCAGTTCGATCCCGCCGCGCCGGACACCGGCCCGGACGGCCGCCATTGTCGGGCTCATGCCGCCACCTCGCTGTCCTGATGATTCGCTCGCTGACGCGCGCTCATGGCTGGCTCCCCTGCCGCCACACCGAGGCCGCCGCCGTGCCGGCCCGGACCCCGGATTCCTCTTCGTAGACCAGTGCCATGTACGCGTCCTCCAGGCTGGCCCGGCGGATCTCCAGCTCCTGAACGTCGTCGCCGTGCTCGCGCAGCAGGTCGCGGACGAAGCCGGTGACGTCGGCCGCGACGTGCACGAAGCGCTCGCCGTCCCGGGTCCACCGGATCTCCGCGTCCGTGCCGACCCGCCGGGCCAGTTCGTCGGGCGAACCGTCGGCGATGATCCGGCCACCGGCCAGGATGAGGATCCGGTCGGCCAGCTTCTCCGCCTCGTCCAGGTCGTGCGTGGTGAGCAGGATGGTGGTCTCGTCCAGGTCGGCGAGGCGGTGCACCAGCTCGTGGAACTCGCGCCGGGCGGCCGGGTCGAACCCGACCGTCGGCTCGTCCAGGAAGAGCAACTCCGGACGACCCACGATGCCGACCGCCACGTCGAGCCGGCGGCGCTGGCCGCCGGAGAGCCGCTGCACCCGCTTGCCCGCGTGCGCGGTGAGGCCCACGGTGTCCAGCAGCTCCTCGACCGGCCAGGGCCGGCGGATCCGGTCGGTGGAATACGGGGCGTAGAAGTCGCTGAGGTTGGCCAGCACGTCCCGGACCCGCCACTTGCCGTGATCCCGCCAGGACTGGAGCACCACGCCCATCCGGGCACGCCAGCGCTCGTCGCCCCGACCGGGGTCTACGCCCAGGACGCGGACCTCCCCCGCCGAGCGCATCCGGAAGCCCTCCAGGACCTCGATCGTGGTGGTCTTGCCGGCGCCGTTGGGTCCGAGCAGGGCGAGCACCTCGCCGCGCCGGGCGGTGAAGTCGACCCCGTGCAGCACATCGACGGTGCCGTATCGCATGCGGAGGTCGCGGACGTCGAGGACCAGATCCTCGTCGGGCGGGTGGGGAGTCGGGGCGACTCCCGGTAGTTCGACCGCAGTCATACCGCGAAATGTAGCACCTCTACTACATGCCGAGGTACACCCGCTCTCGGTCGGGAGCACGACAGGTCACCCGCTCTTGCCGATCTTGGCTACGGTGAGACCCGCGAACTGGGAGGGGACGCCGGATGGCCGACGACACTGAGCTGACCATCGCGCTCGCCGAGTACGAGCACCTGCGCGAGCTGAGCCGTACGGTGCACGACCAGTCCACCGCCCGGTTCACCTTCTTCCTGGCGGTGGCGTCCGGCGCGACCGCGGTGTCGGCCGGGTTGATCACCACCGGCAGACCCGACGGACGGTTCGTCCCGGCCGTACTGGGCGGGCTCGGGTTGCTGGTCCTGCTGCTCGGGGTCTTCGTGTTCGCCCGTCAGGTCGAGCTGAACGACCGGGGCCGCCGGTACGCCGTCGCCGCCACCGTGCTCCGCACCTACCTGGCCCGCCGCGCGCCCGCCCTGAGCCCGTTCATCATCATGCCGACGCTGGACGACCCGGGGCCGTTCGCGCCCGAGCCGTTCCACCGGCACTGGTTCCGCGACCTGGTCAGCCAGGCCGGCATGATCGCGCTGGTGAACAGCGCGCTGGTCGGCCTGGCCGGCACGCTGGCCGTGCTGCTCGCCGGCCCGGCCTGGCTGGCGGCGCTGGTCGCGGCGGTGGTCGCCCCCGCCTCGGTCGCCGTGCACCTAGGGGCGATCCGCCGCCGGGTGGCCCGCTCCGCCGCCCAGGTCGGCACCGTCCTCACCACCCGCCCCCTCACCCCACCTCCTTCCGCACCCGTGCCCGCACAGGAGGCGACAACCTCATGAGCAGCGCCGGGGTCGGGGGCACCGGGCCGGGGCGGGGTCAGGCGGGGAGGGCGGTGGATTCGTCGGCCTCGACCTGGGCGTTCCAGGCGGGCTTGGTCGAGCGCCAGCCCTCGTCGTCCAGCCCGCGCCGCCAGTAGCCGGAGATGGACAGCGCCTCCCGCGGCACCCCGCGCTCGACCCGCAGCAGCCGGCGCAGCTCCTTGACGAAGCCGGCCTCGCCGTGGACGAAGGCGTGCACCCGCCCGGACGGGAAGTCCAGCGCCCGGACCGCCTCGACCAGCGCGTCGCCCACCGGGCGGCCGGCCCGGTGCAGCCAGCGCAGCTCGACCTCGCCCGGGCTGGCCAGCGGCAGCTCGTCGGCCGGGTCGTCGATCTCCACGAAGACCAGCGCCCGCGCGCCGGCCGGCAACCGCTCCAGGGCGGCGGAGATCGCCGGCAGGGCGCTCTCGTCACCGGCCAGCAGGTGCCAGTCGGCCGCCGGGTCGGGCGCGTACGCCCCGCCGGGGCCGGTGAAGAACACCCGGTCGCCGGGGCTCAGCCTGGCCGCCCAGGGCCCGGCCAGCCCCTCGTCGCCGTGGTGCACCACGTCGATGGTCAGCTCACCCGCCGTCGCGTCCCAGGCCCGCACCGTGTACGCCCGCAGCCGCGGCCACTGCTCGGCCGGGAACTCGCGCTTGATGGTGGCCAGGTCGGTGGGGTACGGGTAGACCACTCCGGCCGGCGGGAAGAGGAGCTTCACGTAGTGGTCGGTGTACGCGCCCACCGGCAGGCCGGCCAGCTCCTCGCCGCCGAGCACCAGCCGGATCAGATGCGGGGTGGGCCGCTCGGTCCGCACGACCGTGGCGGCGGTGACCTTCTTCGGGCGCTCCGTCATGCCGCTTAGGCTAACCTAAGTCGCCCCGCGTCCCCAGCCAGGTCAGGGGGTGCGGACCAGGCGGACGTGCCAGGCCAGGGCGGCGGGGTCGGTGAGCGAGGCCACCTGGTCGATCACCACCCGCCGTCGCGCGGCGTCGTCCGACGCGTCCCGCCACAGCGGCGCGAAGACCGGGTCGAGTACGTCCGGCGCCCGGTCGACCAGCACGGCGACCAGCTCGGCGAGGATCTGCCGCTGCTGCGCGTACCGGGTGCCGGCGCCGGGGCGGCGCATGACGTAGCGCAGCGCGATGCCCTTGAGCAGCGCGCACTGCGCCCGGATCCGGCGGGGCACCACCAGATCGGCGGCGTAGCGGCGGTGCGGCCCGGGGCCGTGCCGCTCCTGGGTGGCGGCCACCACGGTGGCGACGAAGCGGCCGGTGAGCACGCTGGTGGTCGCCTTCAACGCGGCGAGGGCCCGGTGGCTGCCGTCGTACGCGGCGAGCGGGGCGAGCACCGGCTCGGCGAGCAGTTCGACCAGCACCTCGTGCAGGTCCTCCGGAGCCTCCCCGGAGTACGCCGCCGCCACGTCCGCGCAGAGCGCCCGCCGTTCCGCGGCGTCGGCCAGCAGCGGGCGCAGGCTGACGTACCCGCCGTGGATGCCGTCCTCCACGTCGTGCACCGAGTACGCCACGTCGTCGGCCCAGTCCATCACCTGCGCCTCCAGGCAGCGCCGGCCGCCGGGCGGTGAGCCGGCGCGCAACCAGTCGAAGACCGGGCGGTCGTCGGCGTACACGCCGAACTTGCGCCGGCCGGGGCGGCGCTCCCAGGGGTACTTGCTGACCGCGTCGAGCGAGGCCCGGGTCAGGTTGAGCCCGACCGAGCGGCCGTCCGGGGCGAGCACCTTGGCCTCCAGCCGGGTCAGCACCCGCAGCGTCTGGGCGTTGCCCTCGAAGCCGCCGCAGTCGGCGGCGAGGGCGTCCAGGGCGTCCTCGCCGTTGTGCCCGAACGGCGGGTGCCCGAGGTCGTGCGCCAGCCCGGCGGTGTCCACCACGTCCGGGTCGCAGCCCAGCCGGGCCCCCATCTCCCGGGCGACCTGCGCCACCTCCAGCGAGTGGGTCAGCCGGGTACGCAGGAAGTCGTCGGTGCCGGCGGTGTGCACCTGGGTCTTGGCGGCGAGCCGGCGGAACGCCGCCGAGTGCAGCACCCGCGCCCGGTCCCGCTCGTACGGCGACCGCCCGTACCCGGTGTCCTTGGGCGCCTCGACGACCAGCCGCGCCGCGTCGTCAACGACGTCCGGCGGCGCGTGATCAATCACTCCTCGCGCTCACGGAGCACGCAGAACTCGTTGCCCTCCGGGTCGGCCAGCACCGTCCACCCGACCTCGCCCTGGCCGACGTCGACGTGCCGCGCGCCCATGTCGACCAGGCGCTCCACCTCGGCCTCCCGGTCGGCCGGGCGCAGGTCGAGGTGCAGCCGGTTCTTGCCCTCCTTGGGCGTGGTGGCCGGGACGAAGACGATGCCGGGCAGTTCGCCGGGCGAGCGGCGGATCTCCACCTCGTCCGGCTTGTCGCTGATCACCTGGTACCCGAGCGCCTCGGCCCACCAGTCGGCGAGCCGGGACGGGTCATGGGCGTCGATGGTCAGGTTCTCCCAGACGCTGGTCATGCGGCCACCCTTCCTGTCGACACGTACGCGGGCGAGCCCAGGTTACGCCGGGCGGCCCCGGACGGCGCGCCGGGCGAGCGCGGGGGCGGTGCGGGGCCACCGGCGCGACGGCCGGCGGCCCCGCGAGGCGTACCCCCGTCAGCGGGAGTCGGAGCCGGTGGTCACCACCGTCGCCCGCCCGGCCTCCAGCCGGGCCACCGGCACCCGGAACGGCGAGCAGGACACGTAGTCGAGCCCGACCTCGTGGAAGAAGTGCACCGAGTCGGGGTCCCCGCCGTGCTCGCCGCAGACGCCGAGCTTCAGCCCCGGCCGGGCGGCCCGGCCCTCCTCGGCGGCGATCCGGACCAGCCGGCCGACGCCCTCCCGGTCGATCGACTCGAACGGCGAGATGCCGAAGATGCCCAGCTCCAGGTAGCGCCAGAAGAACGCGCCCTCGACGTCGTCACGGGAGAAACCCCAGGCCATCTGGGTCAGGTCGTTGGTGCCGAAGGAGAAGAACTGGGCCGCCTCGGCGATCTGCCCGGCGGTCAGCGCCGCCCGGGGCACCTCGATCATCGTGCCGATCAGCACCTCGACGCCGCTGTCCCCGACCACCTCGGCGATGATCTTCTCGGCCTCGGCGCGTACCGTCTCCAGCTCCTGCACCGCGCCGACCAGCGGGACCATGATCTCCGGGCAGGCCGACCCGCCGGTCCGGACGACCTCGACGGCGGCCTCCGCGATCGCCCGGACCTGCATCGCGAACAGGCCGGGGATGACCAGGCCGAGCCGGACGCCGCGCAGGCCGAGCATGGGGTTCTCCTCGTGCATCCGCCGGACGGCGGCGAGCAGCGCCTCCTCCTTGGCCACGTCCTCGCCGCGCTCCTGCGCGACGGCCACGTCGACCGCGAGCTGCTCCAGCGGGGGCAGGAACTCGTGCAGCGGCGGGTCGATCAGCCGTACGGTGACCGGCAGGCCGTCCATCGCGCGGAAGATCTCGATGAAGTCGGCCCGCTGGAGCGGCAGCAGCGCGGCGAGCGAGTCCTCCCGCTCGGCGTCGGTGGCGGCGAGGATGAGCCGCTCGACCAGCTCCCGCCGGTCGCCGAGGAACATGTGCTCGGTGCGGCACAGGCCGATGCCCTCGGCGCCGAAGCGCCGCGCCCGCGCCGCGTCCGCGCCGGTGTCGGCGTTCGTCCGGACCCGCAGCCGCCGCATGGCGTCGGCGTGGCTCATGATCCGGTGTACGGCCCGTACCAGCGGGTGGTCGGTCTGCTCCGGGTCGAGGGTGCCCTCGAAGTACTGCACCACCTCGGACGGCATGACCGGCACCTCACCGAGGTAGACCTTGCCGGTGGTGCCGTCGATGGAGACGATGTCGCCCTCTCCGACGGTGTGCCCGCCGACGGTGAACTTCTTCGCCGGCACGTTCACGTCCAGCTCGTCGGCGCCGGAGACACAGGTCTTGCCCATGCCCCGGGCCACCACGGCGGCGTGGCTGGTCTTGCCGCCGCGCGAGGTGAGGATGCCCTTCGCCGCGATCATGCCGTTCAGGTCGTCCGGGTTGGTCTCCCGGCGGACCAGGATCACCGGCTCCCCCTCGGCGGCCAGCTCGACCGCCCGGCCCGAGCTGAAGACCACCTTGCCGACGGCCGCGCCCGGCGAGGCGCCGATGCCCCTGGCCACCGGCTCGAAGTCGTGGTCCAGCTGGAACCGGGGGAACATCAGCTGGGCGAGCTGCGCGCCGTTGACCCGGTGCAGCGCCTCGTCCAGATCGATCAGCCCCTCGTCGACGAGCTGTCCGGCGATGACGAACGCGGCGGCGGCGGTCCGCTTGCCCACCCGGGTCTGGAGCATCCATAGCTTGCCGCGCTCGATGGTGAACTCGATGTCGCAGAGGTCCTTGTAGTGCTCCTCCAGCCGGGCCATGTAGCCGAGCAGCTCGTCGTAGGAGGTCTTGTCGATCCGCTCCAGCTCCTGCAACGGCACGGTGTTGCGGATGCCGGCGACCACGTCCTCGCCCTGGGCGTTGGCCAGGTAGTCGCCGTAGATGCCCTGCGCGCCGCTGGCCGGGTCGCGGGTGAAGGCCACGCCGGTGCCGGAGTCCGGGCCGAGGTTGCCGAAGACCATGGCCACCACGTTGACCGCGGTGCCCAGGTCGGCCGGGATACGTTCCTGCCGGCGGTAGACCACCGCGCGCTCGGCGTTCCACGACTCGAAGACCGCGCGGATGGCCAGGTCGAGCTGCTCGCGCGGCTCCTGCGGGAACTCCCGCCCGGTGTGCTTGGCGAAGATCTTCTTGTACGCGTCGACCAGCCCACGCAGGTCGTCCGCGTCCAGGTCGAGGTCGTTGTGCGTACCCTTGGCCCGCTTGGCCTCGTCGATGGCGTGCTCGAACTCCTCGCCCGGCACCTCGCAGACGGTCTTGCCGAACATCTGGATCAGCCGCCGGTACGAGTCCCAGGCGAACCGGTCTGCGCCGCCGGAGGCGGCCGAGTCGGTTCCGCCGCCGGCCTGCCTGCTCAGCCCGACCACACTCCGGTCGTTGAGGCCGACGTTGAGAACGGTCTCCATCATGCCGGGCATGGAGAACTTGGCGCCCGAGCGGACCGACACCAGCAGCGGGTCGTCCGGGTCACCCAGCTTGCGGCCCATGCCGCGCTCCAGGGACTCCAGGTGCGCCTCGATCTGCTCGGCGAGCCCGTCCGGCTCCCGGCCGGTCGCCAGGTACGCCTTGCACGCCTCGGTGGTGATGGTGAAGCCGGGCGGGACCGGCAGGCCGAGGTTCGTCATCTCGGCGAGGTTGGCTCCCTTGCCGCCGAGCAGGTCCTTGAGGTCCTTGTTGCCCTCGGCGAAGTCGTAGACGTACTTGTTGTCCACCGTCTGTTGCGCTGCCACCAGAGCCTCCCACGCGCGCCGGAAGTGACACTTAACGAAGGTTCAGTTCGGACATACCCCGGGGCCGACCACCGGCAATCCGGTGCTGTCTGCATTCGGTGGGCGAAGGCTAAGCGAACATCGAGTGGCCTGGGACCGTTCGGTGACAATCGGCACAGCCGTCACCACCGTCCGCGTCCGTACCAGTTTTTGGGAACGTTTCCACGCGCACTAACACGCAATTCCGATTCCCCTCGTACTCTTGACGGCACTGGTTCTGCTGAACTTGACTTTTGCCATATCCGACGCAAATACACCCCGGAGCCGTCGTCGTGCCGACCACCCCCGCCGCTTCGCCCGAGACCGGTCCCGAACCGCGGGACCGGGTCGACGTCGCCCCCCGGCAGCCGACCGCCGCCGAGCTGGCCCGGGCCGCCACCCAGGCGGCCGGCGACCTGCTCGCCCCGCCCGCGCCGGTGCGGCTGGCCGACGTGGTGCCCGCCCCCGAGCGGGCCACGCCCGACCCGGCGGCCGACTTCACGCTGCCCGAGGACGCGGTGATCCGGGTCGACGCCGACCCGGACGCCCGGGCCGTCGCCGAGCACCTCGCCGAGCTGCTCCGCCCGGCGACCGGCTACCCGGTCCCGGTCACCGACGCCGCCGACGCCGAGTCGGGCGGGCCGCTGGCGCTCACCCTCTCCGGCACGGAAACGCGCACCGACCCGGCCCGGGGCCTCCCCGGCGACGACGCGCCGGGCGACGAGGGCTACCGCCTCGACGTCACCCGGGCCGAGGTCCGGATCACCGCGGACACCGCTGCCGGGCTGTTCCACGGGGTGCAGACGCTACGGCAGCTCCTGCCGGCGGCGGTGGAGAGCGCCACGGCGGTCACCGAACGCTGGGTGGTGCCGGGCGGCACCATCGTCGACCGCCCGCGGTACGCGTACCGGGGGGCGATGCTCGACGTGGCGCGGCACTTCTTCCCGGTCGAGGACGTGCTGCGGGTGATCGACCACCTGGCCCGCTACAAGCTCAACCACCTGCACCTGCACCTCACCGACGACCAGGGCTGGCGGATCGCCGTCGAGTCGTGGCCCCGGCTGGCCACCGTCGGCGGGGCAACCGAGGTCGGCGGCGGACCCGGCGGCCACTACACCGCCGCCGACTACCGGCGGATCGTCCGACACGCCGCCCGTCGACACGTCACCGTCGTACCCGAGATCGACCTGCCGGGCCACACCAACGCGGCGCTGGTCGCGTACCCCGAGCTGGCGCCGGGCAAGATCGCGCCGCCGCCGTACACCGGCACCGAGGTCGGGTTCAGCTACGTCGACCCCGCCGACGAGCGGACGTACGAGTTCGTCGCCGACGTGCTCGGCGAGGTGGCCGCGCTCACCCCCGGCCCGTGGCTGCACCTCGGCGGCGACGAGGCGTTCAAGGTGCCGGCCGACACCTACCGCGGCTTCGTCGAACGGGCCCAGGCGCTGGTGGCGGCGACCGGGAAGACCGTGGTCGGCTGGCACCAGCTCGCCCCGGCCGGGCACGCCGACGGGCGGGTGCTGCAATGGTGGGGCACCAACGGCGAGGACCCGGAGACCGCCGACGCGGTACGCCGGGGCGCCCGCCTGATCCTCTCCCCCGGCAACCGCGTCTACCTGGACATGAAGTACGCCCCGGAGAGCCCGATCGGGCATGACTGGGCCGGACTGATCGACGTGCGGCGGGCGTACGACTGGGATCCGGGGACGCACCTGACCGGCGTACCGGCCGAGGCCGTGCTCGGGGTGGAGGCACCGCTCTGGACCGAGACCGTCACCACGCTGGCCGAGGTGGAGTTCATGCTCTTCCCGCGCCTGCCCGCCGTCGCCGAGCTGGGCTGGTCGCCCCGGTCGACGCACGACTGGGCCGCCTTCCGCAAGCGACTGGCCGGGCACGGCCCACGCTGGGCCACCGCCGGGATCACCTTCCATCCGTCGCCCGAGGTCCCCTGGCCGACGGGGGACGGTACGCACGCCGCGACGCGCATCCCGGCGCAACGGCCCGATCCGGACGCCGCGGACACCCCCGCCCACTGACGTCGGGCCGCACACCGAATCGCCTACGACATCGGCTCGAAAGGAGCGATCAGGACGACCTGCTTCCGGGCGCCCACCGCCCACGCCGGCTGCTGCCGGCGCTGGGTGTGGTACGCGGGGTGTGCTGATCCACGCGACATCGGGGAGGTTGCTGCCTCCGCGCGCCTGGAGGCAGCAACCTCCCCGAACGTGTGCGGACCTTGGCAGGCGACCGTGGCGGCCAACCGCTCCCGGGGCGTCACATGCGCCGACTGGGCGGAATGTCCGGTCCCGCGGTTTCGACGGCGTGGCCGGACTCCGGCGGTGGGCGGTTTGCGCCCCGCTGTCGCGTGACCGGGGCCACCCCCGGGGCGGAATCATGCCCGGACCCGGGTCGTTGAACATGGCAGACCGCGTGGCAGAGCCAGCCCGCCCGCCCGGCCGAGCCCGGTCGGAATGACCGACCACCCCCGGTCGTTACATACCCGGGACCGCCGAGCAGGCCCACTCGCCGCCCGGTCCCCGCCAAGACTTCCCCCCTCGCGGCATCCACCGCACCCCCCATTGCGGGCTGCCGCGTATCCCCCGAACAGGAAGGCTTCATCATGCGTACCGACATCCTGCGCAAGACCGTCCTGACCGCTGCTGGCGTCGCCGCCACCGCCGGTGGCATCGCCGGTCCCGCCATCGCCGCCCACGCCGCCGACAACAAGCCCGCCCAGCGTGAGCTCAACGTCCGCTACGAGGCCCAGCCCAACTTCTACTACTGCGGCCCCGCCGCCACCCGCAACGCCCTCTCCGTCCAGGGCAAGGACATCAACGTCGACGCCATGGCCAAGGAGATGGGCACCACCGAGAACGGCACCAACAGCATCAACGACATCACCCCCGTCCTGAACAAGGAAACCGGCAAGGACGCCTACCACTCGGTCGAAATCAAGAACAACAAGGCCGACACCAAGCAGACCGACACCCTGCGCACCGACATCGTCCACGCCGTGAACGACGGCCGCGCCGTAGTCGCCAACATCGCCGGCACCGCCACCGACACCGACGGCAACACCCACTCCTTCGAAGGCGGCCACTACATCAGCGTCGTCGGCTACCACAACGACGGCAAGACCGTCACCATCGCCGACTCCGCCAACCCCAACACCGCCTCCTACCAGATCAGCGTCGACAACCTCGCCAACTGGATCGCCACCCGCGGCTACTCCGCCTGATCCAACAAGCGACACACGAAAGGGCCGGCCCCCACCCGGGGCCGGCCCTTCGTCGTCCGCGTGGTCAGCCGCCGGAGTCGTCCAGCTCGGCTCCGTCCGGTGGGGTGTCGTCGTCGCGGCTGGCCAGCCAGCCGTCGGGCAGGAAGACCTTGCCCGGGGAGTTGGTCCGGCCACGCGGCTGGCCGAGGGTCTCCACCGGGAACGGCACGGCCGGGTCGAGCTTGCCCAGCAGGTCGTCGAGCTGGGCCAGGCTGTCGATCATCGCGAGGGAGCGGCGCAGCTCGCTGCCGATCGGGAAGCCCTTGAGGTACCAGGCGACGTGCTTGCGGAAGTCGGTGCAGCCGTCCCGCTCGCCCCGGGCCGGGTTGCGGGCACCGGCCACGAACTGGTCCACCAGCAGCTCGGCGTGCCGTCGCATGGTCACCGCCACCTCGCCGAGGCTCGGCAGCCGTCGCCCGGGGCGGCCGTTGAAGGCGGCCTCCAGGTCGGCGAATAGCCACGGCCGGCCCAGGCAGCCGCGCCCGATCACCACGCCATCGACGCCGGTGTGGGCGACCATCCGCAACGCGTCGTCGGCCTCCCAGATGTCGCCGTTGCCGAGCACCGGCACGTCGAGTGCCTGCTTCAGGGTGGCGATGGCGTCCCAGTCGGCGGTGCCCGAGTAGCGCTGCGCGGCCGTACGCCCGTGCAGGGCGACCGCCGCGACGCCGGCGTCCTGGGCGGCGAGCCCGGCCTCGACGTACGTCAGGTGGTCGTCGTCGATGCCCTTGCGCATCTTGACGGTGACCGGCACCCCGGCGGGGGACGCGGCGTCCACCGCGGCCCTGACCAGCCGGGCGAAGAGCCGACGCCGCCACGGCAGGGCGGACCCGCCGCCGCGCCGGGTGACCTTGGGGACCGGGCAGCCGAAGTTGAGGTCGATGTGATCGGCGAGATCCCGCTCCACCACGATCCGCACGGCGGCGGCGGTGATTTCCGGGTCGGTGCCGTAGAGCTGGAGGCTGCGCGGCTGCTCCTCGGCGCCGAAGGCGATCATGCGCAGCGTCTTCGGGTTCCGCTCGACCAGCGCCCGCGTCGTGATCATCTCGCAGACGTAGATGCCGCCGCCCTGCTCACGGCAGAGCCGGCGGAAGCCGACGTTGGTGATCCCGGCCATCGGCGCGAGCACCACCGGCGGCCACACCTGGTGCCGCCCGAGAGTCAACGGGCGCAGCGCGGGCACGGTCGGGGCGGTCACCGGACAAGTGTACGGGGCTCCGACCGGCGCGTTTCCGCACCGGTCGGAGCCCCGCGACCAGCTCAGCAGCCGGGAAGGCGCTCGATCAGGTAGCGCTCGACCTGGTCCAGGGAGATGCGCTCCTGGGCCATCGTGTCCCGGTTCCGCACGGTCACCGCGTTGTCGTCGAGGGTGTCGAAGTCGACCGTCACGCAGAACGGTGTGCCGATCTCGTCCTGCCGGCGGTAGCGGCGGCCGATCGCCTGCGAGTCGTCGAACTCGACCACCCAGCGCTTGCGCAGGTCGGCGGCGAGCTGCTTGGCCTTCGGCGAGAGCGCCTCGTTACGGGACAGCGGCAGCACCGCCACCTTGACCGGGGCCAGCCGCGGGTCGAAGCGCATGACGGTCCGCTTGTCCACGCCGCCCTTGGTGTTCGGCGCCTCGTCCTCGTCGTACGCCTCCAGCAGGAAGGCGAGCACCGCGCGGGTCAGGCCGGCGGCCGGCTCGATGACGTACGGGACCCAGCGCTCGCCCTTGGTCTGGTCGAAGTACGACAGGTCGACGCCGGAGTGCTTGGTGTGCGTGGACAGGTCGAAGTCGGTGCGGTTGGCGATGCCCTCCAGCTCGGCGAACTCGCTGCCGCCGAACTGGAACCGGTACTCGATGTCGACCGTGCGCTTCGAGTAGTGGGAGAGCTTCTCCTTCGGGTGCTCGTAGAAGCGCAGGTTGCTCTCCGACAGGCCGAGGTCGAGGTACCAGTTCCAGCGCTCCCGCAGCCAGTACTCGTGCCACTCCTCGTCGGTGCCCGGCTCGACGAAGAACTCCATCTCCATCTGCTCGAACTCGCGGGTCCGGAAGATGAAGTTGCCCGGGGTGATCTCGTTACGGAACGACTTGCCGGTCTGCGCGATGCCGAACGGCGGCTTCTTCCGGGCGACCGTCTCCACGTTCTTGTAGTTGACGAAGATGCCTTGGGCGGTCTCCGGGCGCAGGTAGTGCAGGCCCTCGTCGCTCTCCACCGGGCCCAGGTAGGTCTTCATCAGGCCGTTGAACATCTTCGGCTCGGTGAAGGTGCCCTTGTTGCCGCAGTTGGGGCAGTTCAGCTCCGACAGCGAGGTCAGCGGCTTGCCGTGCTTCTCGGCGTACGCCTCCTCCAGGTGGTCGGCGCGGAACCGCTTGTGGCAGGACTGACACTCGGTCAGCGGGTCGACGAACTCGGCGATGTGGCCGCTGGCCTCCCAGACCTGCCGGGCCAGGATGACCGCGGAGTCCAGGCCGACGACGTCGTCGCGCTGCTGGACCATGTTCCGCCACCACTGCCGGCGGACGTTCTCCTTGAGCTCCACGCCGAGCGGACCGTAGTCCCACGCCGACCGGGTGCCTCCGTAGATCTCGCTGGAGGGGAAGACGAAGCCCCGGCGCTTGGCGAGGCTGACGACGGCGTCGATGCGGTCGGCTGGCATGTTTCCTCCTACGCCGGCTGGCGGTCGGCGGGGGCGATGTGAGTGGAACCGGACGGTCGGGACAACGGTACGACCACCACGGCCCCGAGCCCAGCACAATACCGGGGTCCGGTCAGCTCACCCCGCAGACCTCCACGGCGCCCGTCTGCTGATCCGGCGACAGGGTCACCGTCTGGGCCTCCCGCTTGCCACCGGCCAGCGTGACGTCCACCGGGACGGTCAGCGTCTGCGCGTCGACGGTGCCCACCCGGTAGCCGGTGATCTGCGGCTCGGTGGCCACCCGCTGCTCGAACTCCGGCCGGGACTCGCGTCGCCGGGCGTCGGCGCAGAGCTGGTCGTACGCCTTGGACCAGTTCCTGTCGACGAGGGCCCGGTAGTAGTTGTTGGTGACCGTGCGGCCCTGTTCCTGGATGGCCTGGGCGTTGCTCACCGCCAGCCCGACGACGGCCGCGCCGCCCCCGCCGCAGCAGAGCAGCACGGCGAGCGCGCCGACGCCGAGCCCGAGCCAGAGCCGGGCCCGGCGCCCCTCGGTGGGCGGCGCCGCGAACGGTGGGGCGACTCCGGGGCCGGGCGGCGGCGCCGGGACGCCCGGCTCGGGCGGCGGCGCGGGGGTCGGCGATCCCGCTACCGGTGGCACGCCGGGCGGCACGGAAGGCGGGGGCGGGGCGGCCGGTCCGGGAGCGGTCATACGCCAGAGGGTAGTGCCCCCGGCGTCAGCGGTAAGGACCTGCGGCCCGATCGCTGGCCACGACCACCACCTCGCCCTCCGGCGCGGCGCTGGCGAGGGTCTCGTACGCCGACGGCTCGTCGACCGACCGGGCCAGCAGTGGCACCGCCGTGACCTTGACATCGAAGCCGCCCAGCGCCCGCCGGTACGCGCCGACCGACTCCCACTCGGTGACCAGGCACCAGTGCGTCGGGTCGTCCAGCGCCCGCAACAGCTCCCCGCGCAGGTAGCCGGGGCGGGCCGCGAGCGCGGCGAGGGCGGCGTGCGCCCGCTCGGTGAAGTCCGACGCGCCGTCGGGGTCGACTACGAACCGGTTGGTGACCAGCACCGGGGTCCTCCTCGTAGAGTCTGTGGGATGCAGCGTACGCAGAGTCCCGTGCTGGCCCGGCTGGCCCGGCTCAACCCGACGGCGGTGTTCCTGGCCACGCTGGTCCTGGTGCTGGTGGCGCTCTTCGCGCCGGGCCCGGCGGGCGGCGTGCTGTTGCTCGCGCTGGCCGTGTTGCTGGTGTGGCTGATGACCGTCACCTGGTCGGTGCAGAGGCCGGCGACCCGGCTCCTGCGGCTGCTCATGCTGACGCTGTTGATCGCGGTCGCGCTGGCCAAGCTGCTCTGATCCGGCGCGGCCGCGCTGACATGGAATCATGCGTTTTTGACAATCAATTTCGTTATCGCGGACAGTTGGTGGCATGAAGGCCCGCTCCACCTCCCGCGCCCTGGCCGCGGCCACCGCCGCCCTGCTCACCCTCGGTGGCGTCGCCGCCTGCTCGGACCACGGTGGTGGCGGCACCGACCCGGACCGGGTCGACGTGGTGGTCGCCTTCTACCCGCTCCAGTTCCTCGCCGAGCAGATCGGCGGGGACGCGGTCCGGATCACCAACCTGGCCCGGCCGGGCGCCGAGCCGCACGACCTGGAGCTGCAACCGCGCCAGGTCGGCCAGATCGTCGACGCCGAGCTGATCGTCTACCTCGCCGGCTTCCAGCCGGCCGTGGACGAGGCGGTGGCGCAGAACGGCGGCGACCGGGCGTTCGACGTCGCCACCGTGCAGCCGCTGCTGGACGCCGGTGCCGGCGGACACCAGCACGAGGGCGAGGCCGGACACGACGGCGAGACGGGCGGCCGGGATCCGCACGTCTGGCTCGACCCGACCCGGCTGGCCACCATCGGCGACCGGCTCGCCGAGCGGCTCGGCACGGCCGACCCGGAGCGGGCCGCCGAGTTCACCGCCCGGGCGGCGGCGCTCCGCACCGACCTCACGAAGCTGGACGCCGACTACGTTCAGGGCCTGCGGACCTGCCAGCGCCGGGAGATCGTGACCAGCCACACCGCGTTCGGCTACCTGGCCGAGCGCTACCAGCTCGAACAGGTCGGCATCACCGGCCTCAGCCCCGACGGGGAGCCCTCCCCGCAGCGTCTCGCCGAGGTGGCGCGGGAGGCCCGCAGCCACCAGGCCACCACCATCTTCTTCGAGACGCTGGTCAGCCCGAAGGTCGCCGAGACGGTGGCCCGCGAGGTCGGGGCGAAGACCGCCGTACTCGACCCGATCGAGGGCGCGCCGGCCGACGGCGACTACCGGTCGGCGATGCGTACCAACCTCCAGACCCTGCGAACCGCCCTGGGATGCTCATGACCACTCCTGTGATCCAGGTCGCGCACGCCGCCGTCGGCTACGACGGGCCACCGGTGCTCCGGGACGTCTCGCTGAGCGTCGCGGCCGGCGAGGTGGTCGCGGTGCTCGGCGCCAACGGCTCCGGCAAGTCGACCCTGATCCGGGCCGTGCTCGGCCTGGTGCCGGTCGGCGCCGGGTCGGTCGCCCTCTTCGGCACCCCGCAGCGCCGCTTCCGGCACTGGCACCGCATCGGGTACGTCCCGCAGCGGCTGGGCGCCGGCGGCGGCGTACCGGCCACGGTGCGGGAGGTGGTGGCGTCCGGGCGGCTGGCCCGCCGGGGCGTACTGCGCCCGGCGGGACGGGCCGACCGGGAGGCGGTCGCCGCCGCGCTGCGGGCGGTCGGGCTCGCCGACCGGGCCGGTGACCCGGTCGCCACCCTCTCCGGTGGCCAGCAGCAGCGCACCCTGATCGCCCGGGCCCTGGCCGGCCAGCCGGAGCTGCTGGTGCTCGACGAGCCGACCGCCGGGGTGGACGCGGCCAGCCAGGAGGCGTTCGCGGGGGCGCTGCGCGGCTTCGTCGACGGCGGCGGGACGGTGCTGCTGGTCGCCCACGAACTGGGGCCGCTGCGCCCGCTGATCAGCCGGGCGGTTGTCGTCCACCAGGGCGGCATCGTGCACGACGGCGCGGTGCCGGAGCCCGCCGGCCACCACGCGGACCCCGACCACGAGCACGTGCACCCGCACTGCGACGAGGAGCCCGCCGGGCTGTGGAGCATCTGACATGGACCTCTTCCAGTACGACTTCATGCTGCGTGCCCTGGTCGGGGCGCTGGTAATCGGCCTGGCCGCCCCGGCGCTCGGCATCTACCTGGTGCAGCGCCGGCTGGCGCTGATCGGCGACGGGATCGGCCACGTGGCGCTCACCGGCGTCGGCGCCGGGTTGCTGTTCAACCGGTCCCCGGTGCTGGTGGCGGTGATCGCGGCGACGCTGGGCGCGATCGTGATCGAGCTGATCCGCTCGCGCGGGCGTACCTCCGGGGACCTGGCCCTGGCGCTGCTCTTCTACGGCGGCATCGCCGGCGGCGTGCTGCTGGTCGGGCTCTCCGACGCCAGCAGCGCCGCGCTCAACTCGTACCTGTTCGGGTCGCTGATCACCACCTCCCCGGCGGACCTGGTCACCATCCTGGTGCTCGGCGTGGTGGTCCTGGTGGCCATGCTGGCGCTGCGCCCGGCGCTCTTCGCGGTCTGCCACGACGAGGAGTACGCCCGGGTGTCCGGGCTGCCGGTCCGGGCGCTCAACCTGCTCATCGCGGTCGGCACCGCGTGGACGGTGACGATCGCCATGCGCGCGGTCGGGGTGCTGCTGATCAGCGCCCTGATGGTGGTGCCGGTGGCCGCCGCCCAGCAGGTCACCCGGGGTTTCCGGAGCACCATGACGGCGGCGATGGCGCTGGGGCTCTTCGCCGCCGGCGCGGGGATCTGGGTGGCCGCCACCGCCGACACCGCCCCGGGCGCCTCGGTGGTGCTGGTGGCCATCGGCTCGTTCCTGGCGCTCGCGCTCGCCACCGCGGCCCGGCGGGCGCTGCGCCGCCGGTCCCGCCCGGTCGTCCCGCCGATCGCCGAGCCGCACGAGCCCGAGGTGGTGCTGCGGTGAGCCCGTCCGGGCCGGCGCTGCTGGGATTGGTTACCGTTACAGGGTGACCGCCACGCACGGATACGACGCCTTCGAGGGAGCGGGCGACCTGCTGCGCGCACTGTCGGCACCCATCCGGTTGGCGATCGTGAGCGAGCTGGCGCAGGGCGAGCGCTGCGTGCACGAGCTGGTGGAGAAGCTCGGTGCCCCGCAGCCGTTGGTCTCCCAGCACCTGCGGGTGCTGCGCGGCGCGGGTGTGGTGCGCGGCTCCCGACGCGGCCGGGAGATCGCGTACGCCCTGGTGGACGAGCACGTCGCGCACATCGTGGCGGACGCGGTGAGCCACGCCGGAGAAGGACCGTCATGAGCGAGGGGGCGCCGCGCAACACCCGGCAGCGGACGGCGGTGAGCGCGCTGCTGGCCGAGCTGGAGGGCTTCCACAGCGCGCAGGAACTGCACGCGATGCTGCGCCAGCGGGGCGAGCGGGTCGGGCTGACCACCGTCTACCGGACGTTGCAGGGGCTCGCCGACGCCGGCGAGATCGACGTGATGCGCCCGCCCGGCGGCGAGCACCTCTATCGGCGGTGCAGCGAGGGGCACCACCACCATCTGGTCTGCCGGCACTGCGGCCGGACGGTGGAGGTGGCCGGGCCGACGGTGGAGAAATGGGCGGAGCGGGTCGCCGCCGAACACGGGTACGCCGAGGTCAGCCACACCCTGGAGATCTTCGGCTGCTGTCCGGCCTGCCTCGGCTGAACGTTCGCCCCGTGCCGCCACGGCCGGACCGTGGCACGCTGTCCGGCGTGAAGATCTACGCCGATCGACTTCCGACCGCTCTCCGTCAGCTCATCACCGATCTGCTCGTGGCCGTCTGGGTGTACGCGGCGATCCGCTTCGCACTCTGGCTGCACGACGTGATCGAGAAACTCGCCGTACCCGGACAGAAGCTGGAGGGGGCCGGCGGCGGCCTCGCCGACAGCCTGGCCGACGCCGGCGGCAAGGTCGGCCGGGTGCCGCTGGTCGGGGACGAGCTGACCGCGCCCTTCGCCCGGGCCGCGGAGGCCGCCCACGCGGTCGCGCAGGCCGGCCGCGACCAGCAGGAACTCGTCGGTCAACTGGCCCTCGGGCTGAGCATCGCGGTGCTGGTCTTCCCGCTCGGCCTGGTCCTGTTCGGCTGGCTGCCGCTGCGGCTGCGCTGGATACGCCGGGCCGGCGCGGCGCAGGCTCTGGCCACCGCCCCCGCCGGCCGGGACCTGCTGGCCCTGCGCGCGCTCGCCGGCCAGCCGCTCGGACGGCTGACCCGGATCGCACCCGACGTGGCCGAGGCGTGGCGACGTGGCGACGACGCGACGGTCGACGCGCTCGCCGCGCTGGAGCTGCGCAGACTCGGCCTGAAGGCCGGCCGGTAAGGTGTGGCGGTGCTGTACTTCCTGATCGTCGTCGCCGTGCTGCTGCTGGCGTACGCGGGCGTGCTGGTGAGCTACGTACGCCGGGGCCGGAAGATCCCGCCGGCCGCGTACCTGGTGCTGGCCGCGTTGAACGGGCTCATCCTGGCCGGCGTGCTGGCCTGGGCGGTCGCGGCCCACTGAGCCGGCCGCCGGCCCCGCGACCGGCTCACCCCAGGGGCGGGATGCGGCGGCGGACGTCCTCGGCGGTGGAGGGGCCGGGCTGCCAGCCGGCCACCCAGGGCAGTTCGGCCGGCGGAGCGGCGACGCCCCCCTCCAGCGCGGCGTACCGGCCGGCGAGGATCCGCTTCGCCGCCGCCACGTCGACCGAGTCGGTGTTGGACCAGAGCGCGGTGAACAACTCGTCGACCCGCAGCCGGGCCTGCCGGCAGAACAGGTCGGCCAGCTCGACGTTCTCCGGGTGCTCCGCCCGCTCGGCGGTGGCCCGTACGCAGACCGCGGACATCGCGAACAGCTCCGCGCCGATGTCCACCACCCGGCCGAGGAACGCCTGCTTGCGCTCCATCTTTCCCTGCCAGCGGGACATCGCGTAGAAGGTGGCGCGGGCCAGCTTGCGGGAGGTGCGCTCGACGTGCCGCAGGTGAGCGGCGAGCGGGCCGAACTCGGCGTACGCCCGGGGCGCCTGCCCCCTGCCGACGGCGAGGGTGGGCAGCCACCTCGCGTAGAAGACGCCGGCCCGGGCGCCCGCCCTGGCCTTGCGGCCCAGCCCGGCGTCCGGGTCGATGATGTCGCCGGCCACCGAGAGGTGCGCGTCGACCGCCTCCCGGGCGATCAGCAGGTGCATGATCTCGGTGGAGCCCTCGAAGATCCGGTTGATCCGCAGGTCGCGTAGCAACTGCTCGACCGCGGCCGGCCGCTCGCCCCGGGCGGCCAGGGAATCGGCCGTCTCGTAGCCACGGCCGCCCCGGATCTGGATCAGCTCGTCGGCGATCTTCCAGGCCATCTCGCTGGCGTAGAGCTTCACCAGCGCCGCCTCGATCCGGATGTCGTTGCGGTCGTCGTCGGCGAGCAGGCAGCACAGGTCGAGCATGCTCTCCATGCCGTACGTGGTGGCGGCGATGAAGGCCAGCTTCTTGGCGACCGCCTCGTGCTCGCCGACCGGCCGGCCCCACTGGACCCGGTCGGCGGCCCACTCCCGGGCCACGTTCAGCGACCATTTGCCGGCGCCGACGCACATGGCCGGCAGTGAGAGCCGCCCGGTGTTCAGCGTGGTCAGGGCGATCTTCAAACCCTTGCCCTCGCCGCCGATCACGTTCTCCTTCGGCACGATGACGTCATGGAACCGGGTGAGGCTGTTCTCCAGGCCGCGCAGGCCGACGAAGGCGTTGCGGCGCTCGACGGTGATGCCCTCGCTGTCGCCCTCCACCACGAACGCGGTGATGCCGCCGCGCCGCCCCTCGCCCGCCGGCACCCGGGCCATCACCACGAGCAGGGTGGCGACCGTGCCGTTGGTGGCCCAGAGCTTCACCCCGTTGAGCCGGTAGCCGGTGCCGTCGGCGGTGGGCTCGGCGGTGGTCGCCAGCCGGGCCGGGTCGGAGCCGACGTCCGGCTCGGTGAGCAGGAACGCGGAGACCTCACCGGCGGCCAGCCGGGGCAGGAACCGCTGCTTCTGCTCGGGCGTGCCGAACATCTTCAGCGGCTGCGGCACGCCGATCGACTGGTGGGCGGAGAGCAGCGCGCTGATCGCCGGGTTGGCCGAGCCGGCCAGCATCAGCGCCCGGCAGTAGTGCAGGTTGCTCAGCCCGAGGCCGCCGTACCTCCGGTCGATCTTCATGCCGAAGGCGCCCAGCCGGGCCAGCCCGTGGAACACCTCGTCCGGGATGTGCGCGTCCCGCTCGATCGCGGCGCCGTCCACCTCGGCGTCCAGGTACGCCCCGAGCGCGCCGAGGAACTCCCCGGCCCGGGCGACGTCCGCCGGGTCGGAGCGGGGCCACGGGTTGATCAGGTCGAGCCGGAACCGGCCGAGGAACAGCTCCTTGCCGAAGCTGGGCCGGTCCCAGGCCGTCTCGCGGGCCGCCTCCGCGACCTGGCGGGCCTCCTTCTCGGAGACCTGGCCGGCCTCGGCGGGCAGCGGCCCCGCCCCACCCGCCTCGGCGACCGCCGCGGCGCTGCCGGCCGGCGGCTCGGCGTCGTCGATCGGCGCCACCCGGCCGGTCGGGCCGCCGTGGGGGTCGGGTCGGTTGTTCCGTGTCGTGGTCACGGCTGCCTCCTGGAGACCTCGGTCCGGCTGCGTCAACGTGCTCGACAGAAATCGACGCTACCCCCGGGTGTTACCCAGCGGTAGCCTTCGTCGCACGTCCGATTTGGCGCGACCGGCACCGTTCAGTCGCCGGGCAGCGCCCGCGGATCGTCGTCCTCGTCGTCGATGTCGGGCTCACTCCAGCGGCGCCCGGCGAGCGGCAGGGCCAGCCAGAAGGCCAGGAACCACGCCGCGGTGATCGCGGTCAGCACCAGGGCGAGCCGCCGGCCCAGCACGAAGTCGGTGATCAGCAGAACCGCGCTGACGATCGAGATCAGCAGTAAGGCCAGGCCGCCGGTGGCCATCCGGTACGCGAACCGGACCAGCTCCGGCTTCCGACCCCGACGGAACAGCGCCCGGTGGGAAGGGCCGCACAGCGCTTGCCCCGTCGGGCGGCGGGCGAAACCGCCTCGGGTACGCGCTCAGGCGCCCCGACGGATCCGACCGGCGTACCGGGCCTCCAACTCGGCGTTGTGCTCGTCGCCGCCGGTGATGTTCGCCGACAGGTAGACCGGGGGCCGCTCCCCCGCCGCCAGCAGCCGGGCCACCACCTCCGCCACGATCTGCTGGGCCAGCAGCGCCGCCGTGATCGAGGAGACCGCGCCGACCGCGCCGCCACCGGGCAGCGGCAGGGTGGCGTCGCCGTACGGGGCGCCGTTGTCGAGCACCACGTCGGCGAAGTCGGCCAGCTTGCGCCCGGACGGGTGACGCGAGGTCATCCGGGCCGAGTGAGCCGCCGAGGTGATCGCGATCAAGGCGTGCCCGCGGTCCTTGACGATCGACGCGAACTCCACCATCGCCCCGTTCACACCGGAGTTGGAGGCGAGCACGAAGACGTCCCGCGGGTGGATCGGGGCCAGCTCGTAGAGGCGGTGCGCCACGGCCGGCTCGCGTTCCAGCTTCGGGCCGAGCACATCGGCCGGCTCGCCGCCGTAGAGCACCAGGTCACGCAGCGCGATCCGGTTGGTGGGCACCAGCCCGCCGGCCCGGCCGGCGATCTCCATCGCCAGGGCCTCCGAGTGGCCGGTGCCGAACGCGTGCACCACCCCGTCGGCGCGCAGCGACTCGGCGATCAGGTCGGCCGCCCGGCCGACCCCTTCCCGCTGGCCGGCTGCCACCCGGCCGATCGTCTCGGTCACCACCGCCAGGTACGCCTCGGCGCTCATGATTCCTCCGTCCGTCGGTCGCGGGCCAGCCAGTCCACCGCGAAGTCGACCGCCGCCCGCTGTCGCATCAACCGGCCCGTCCCGGCGCCGACCGGCCCGAGCCGGACCGCCCCGGTGGCCTCCAGCTCGGCGCCGAGCCGCGCGAAGCCGTCGTCGTCCAGGTGCACGTCATCCCACCACACCCACTCCCGCCCGCCGTCGGGCGTCAGGACGGCCGCGCCGCAGCGCTGCCGGGGCGGCGCGGGCCGGCGGTACTCGGCCAGGTGCAGCGAGGTGTTGCGGCCGTGGTCGACGCCGAGCAGCAGCACGTCGGCGTCCAGTTCGTACAGCCGGGCCAGCGGGGAACTCTCGCCGAGCATGTCGGCCAGCGCGTGGCCGGCGACGATCCGGTCGGCGGCCGGCCCGAGCGCGGCGAACGAGACGTGCGGGTGGTCGCTGCGCCGCGCGCCCGGCCAGGTGCGGACCAGTTCGGCCAGGGCGCCCATGAACCGGCTCGGCGTGACCGCCGGGTCGAAGCCGGGCAGCCCGGCCCGGATCACCGGCCACCAGTCCGCCGGCACCGGCGGGTTGGTCCAGCCCGCCGGGTCGCTGTTCTCCGGGGTGTGGGTGGGCACCACCACCGTGCCGTCCGGCCCGAGTACGTCGCGCAGGGCGAGCAGCACCGCCTCCGGGCCACCACAGAGGAGACCCAGCCCGCGCAGGCCCGCGTGCACCAGCACGATCCCGCCGGGGCGTACGCCGAGGGCGTGGAGCTGGGCGGCGAGCGACGCGCGGGTGTGCGGCCGGGCCGGCGCGGCGGCGGCGATCATGGGCCGACCCGGGCGAGGATCGCCTCGGCGAGCGGGGCGGGCGCCTCGTCGGGAATCCAGTGGGTGACACCGGCCAGTTCGACGAAGCGGTAGTCGCCGGTGACGTGCGCCGCGCACGCCTCAGCGGCGGCCCGGCCGATCGCGACGTCCCCGTCGCTCCACACGAACGTGGTCGGCACACCCACCGGCCCGACGGCCCGCATGTCGGCCCCCGACATGGCCCGGTACCAGTTGAGGGCGGCGGTCAGCGCGCCCGGCACGCGCATCGGTTCGGCGTAGCGGGTCACCCGGGCGGCGTCGCCCACCCCGCCGAGCATCCGGCGCAGCGCGGCGGCACGCATCGCGAGCAGCACCCGCTCGGCCGTGCCCGGCTTGCGGAACAGCGCCATGTAGGCGGACCGGGCCTTCTGCCGCCGGTCGGTGGCGAGCGCGTGGGCCATCGCCGCCGGGTGCGGCACCGACACCGCGGTCAGGGAACGGACCCGCTCCGGGTGTGCCGCCGCCAGGGCCCACGCCACCGCCGCGCCCCAGTCGTGCCCCACCACGTGCGCGGACGTCACCCCGAGCGCGTCGAGCACGCCGGCCGCGTCGGCCACCAGCTCCGGAATCCGGTACGCCTCGACCGCCGCCGGCCGCGCGCCCGGCGAGTAGCCGCGCTGGTCGGGCGCGTACGTGCGCAGCCCGGCGGCGTGCAGCGCGGGCACCACCCCGTCCCACTCGCCGCCGTGCTGCGGGAAGCCGTGCAGCAGCAGGACGGGTACGCCGTCCTCCGGACCGCCCGTGCGTACCTCGAACGTCAGACCTCGCGCGTCGACCCGCATGATTCGGCAGCCTACCCACCCACGTCGATCCCCCGACGCCCTGCTGGGCCGGTGGCCAGGGGCGGTGCTAGCGTCTGAACGAGACAACTTCACATCCGACAGGGGAGCGCACAGCGCTGAGAGTGCGGGCCGGTGCCCGCAGACCCTCGAACCTGATCTGGGTAATGCCAGCGCAGGGAGTTCGGTCGACCTCCAGCCGCGCCGCCGTCCGGTGACACCGGGCGCGGCGTGCGTCTTCTCCTGGTTCTTGTCATGGACTGGGAGCAACCATGGAAAACAGCAACCGCTGGCGCACCATCGACATCGTCGTCGCCTCGGTGATCGCCGTCGCCTTCGGCGTCATCTTCTGGGCCTGGAACCTGGTCTGGAGCGCCACGGACGCCGCTTTCGCCTTCTTCCCGCCGGCGCAGACCCTCATCTACGGCGTATGGCTGGTGCCGGCGGTCCTCGGCGGACTGGTGATCCGCAAGCCCGGCGCCTCGCTGTTCTGCGAGCTGGTCGCCTCGATCGTCTCCGCGCTGCTGGGCAGCCAGTGGGGCGGCATCGCGATCGTGCAGGGCCTGACCCAGGGCATCGGCGCCGAGCTGGCCTTCGCCGCGTTCCGCTACCGCTCGTACCGGCTGCCGAGCGCCCTGCTGGCCGGCGCGCTCACCGGCCTGACCGCGGCGGTCTTCGACTTCGTCTACTGGAACAAGGCCACCGACCTGGTCAGCTACCGCATCCCGTACGCGCTGCTGACCATCGTGAGCGCCACCGTGATCGCCGGCGCCGGCGCCTTCTACCTCACCCGCGCCCTGGCCGACACCGGCGTCCTCGACCGTTTCCCCGCCGGCCGGGAACGCGCCGCCGTCTGAAAGTCACCTGCCGGATCGGGAAGGGGGTGCGGAGATGAGCGCGGTGGAGTTGCGGGGGTTCGGGTGGCGGCACGCCGGCCGGAAGGGCTGGGCGGTGCGGGGGGTGGACCTGCGCATCGAGGCCGGGGAACGGGTGCTGCTGCTCGGGCCGTCCGGGGCCGGGAAGAGCACCCTGCTCGCGGCGCTCGCCGGGCTGCTGCCCGAGGACTCCGGCACCCAGGAGGGCACCATCGAGATCGACGGGCTCGACCCGCGCAAGGCCCGGGAACGGGTCGGTGTCGTCTTCCAGGACCCGGAGACCCAACTGGTGATGGCCCGCTGCGGCGACGACGTCGCGTTCGGGCTGGAGAACCGGGGCGTACCCGGTGCGGAGATCTGGCCCCGGGTCGACGAGGCGCTGCGCCGGGTCGGCTTCCCGTACCACCGGGGCCGGCCCACCGCGGCGCTGTCCGGCGGCGAGCAGCAGCGACTCGCCCTGGCCGGGGCGCTCGCCCTGCGACCCGGGCTGCTGCTGCTCGACGAGCCGACGGCCAACCTCGACCCGGCCGGCGCCACGCTGATCCGGCAGGCCGTCCGGGACGCCCTCGACGCCGACACCACGCTGATCCTGGTCGAGCACCGGGTCGCCGAGGCGCTGCCGCTGGTCGACCGGGTGGTCGTCCTCGAAGCCGGCGGCGGGGTGCGGGCCGACGGGCCGCCCGACGCGGTCTTCGCCGCGCACGGCGACGCGCTCGCCGACGCCGGGGTCTGGGTGCCCGGCCGGGCCGTGCCGCCCCGGCGGGCCGCCGCGCCGGCCGGCGAGCCGCTGATCACCGCCGGCCGGCTCGGCCTGCCGCCCCGGCTGGCCCCCACCGACCTTCGGGTACGCGCCGGCGAGGCGCTCGCCGTGCTCGGCCCGAACGGCGCCGGCAAGTCCACCCTCGCCCTGCTCCTCGGCGGCCTGCTCCGCCCCGGCACCGGTACGGTCACCGCCGGCGCCGACCTGGCCGGCCCGGACGCCGGCACTCCCCCGCACCGCTGGCGGGCGCCGGCCCTCGCCCGGCGGATCGGCTCGGTCTTCCAGGATCCCGAGCACCAGTTCGTCACCAACACCGTCTTCGACGAGCTGGCGCTGGGCCCGCGCCGGACCGGCCAGCCCGAGGCGGCGGTCCGGTCCACCGTGGACGGGCTGCTGGAACGGCTCCGGCTGGCCCGGCTGGCCGGGGCGAACCCGTACACCCTCTCCGGTGGGGAGGCGCGGCGGCTGAGCGTGGCGACCGCCCTGGCCACCGCGCCCCGCCTGCTGATCTGCGACGAACCCACCTTCGGCCAGGACCGGCGGACCTGGCTGGAGCTGGTCGACCTGCTCGCCGAGCTGCGCGACGCCGGTCACGGCGTCGTGGCGGTCACCCACGACCCGGACTTCGTCGCCGCGCTGGCCGACCGCACGGTGACCCTGACCCGACCCGGCACCGGGGACCGGCCGTGATCGGCGTGGAGCCGGTCGCCGCGCCCGGGGCGCCGCTGGCCCGGCGCAATCCCGTGGCGAAGCTGGCCGCCGCGCTGGTCTTCTCGTTCATCCTGATCGCCACCCTGGACCCGGTGGCCCCCGCCATCGCCATCGCGATCGAGCTGGCGGTGCTGCCGCTGTTCGGCATCCGCTACCGGGTGCTGGCCCGGCGGGCCTGGCCGTTGCTGGCCAGCGCCGGGGGGATCCTGGTCACCCTGGTGCTGTTCGCCGCCGACCGCTCCGGGCGGGTGCTGGTCGAGGCGGGTCCGGTCCTGGTCACCGAGGGGGTGCTGGTCACCGCGCTGGGGCTGGTGCTGCGCATGCTCGCGGTGGCGCTGCCCGGGATCGTCGTCTTCGCCACCACCGACGCCACCGACCTGGCCGACGCGTTGATCCAGAACGCGAAGGCGCCGGCCCGGTTCGCCATCGGCGCGCTGGCCGCGTTCCGGCTGGTGCCGTTGCTGGAGCAGGAGTGGCGGATGATCAGCATGGCGCGCCGGGCCCGGGGGGTCGACGCCGGCCGGAATCCGGTCGCCAAGCTGCGGCTCTTCGTGTCGACGGCGTTCGCCCTGCTGGTCGGGGCGATCCGGCGGGGCACCCGGCTGGCGGTGGCGATGGACGCCCGCGGCTTCGACGCCGGCGTTCCGCGTACGGTCGCCCGCCGGCAGCACTTCACCCGGGCGGACGCCCTGCTGGTGGCCGTCGCGGCGGTGCTGGCGGGCGCGGCGCTGGCGGTCAGCGTCGCGGTCGGCACCTTCCGCCCGCTGATCGGCTGATCCGGTCGACCACCCGACCCGGGCTGCGGCGGGGCGGGGCGTCCTCGCGGCGGGACGCCCCGGATCGCCGCGACCCGGGTCGGTCGACGGCCGGTCAGCTGCGCCGGAAGGCGTAGAACCGGGTCTGGCCGGCGCGCTGGCCGCGCCCGGCGAGCCGGGCGTCGCGACCGGTCGACGGCGGACCGGCCTTCGGCGGCGTCGCCCCGGACTCCCCAGGTACGGCCACCGGCTTGACGACCGGCGCCACGGCGAGGGTGTCGAGATCCGTCGGGGTCACGTCCACCAGGGACGGCGACGGCTTACGGGACTTCTTCGGACTGCGCTTGGCGGGCATACGCGGGCCTCCTGACTGTCGAGAGCGCCGGTCACGGCGCGGCGAGCGGGTGGGCTCCGGCGGGTCCGACCACGACAGACACCGCCACCGACGGCGGTGAGGAGGGATGCGGACGCCCGGAGCAGGACGGGTCGCGCCGCGTACGGCGGCGGACGGGCTCGGCGGAAGGGCGTCAGTTACGCATGTCAGCAGGCTAACCGGCGACCCGCGTCCCCGCACCCGATTTACTGGCAACATCGGCGACATGCTGATCGCATTCTCGATCACCCCGCTCGGCGTGGGTGAGTCCGTGGGCGGCGTGGTCGCCGACGCCGTCCGGGTGGTCCGCGAGTCCGGCCTGCCCAACCGGACCGACGCCATGTTCACCACCGTCGAGGGCGAGTGGGACGAGGTGATGGCGGTGGTCAAGCGCGCCGTCGACACGGTCGCGGCCCAGGCGCCCCGGGTCAGCCTGGTGCTCAAGGCCGACCTGCGTCCCGGCGTCACCGACGCGATGACCGCGAAGGTCGCCCGCGTCGAGGCCCGGCTGGCCGAGGCGACGGGACCGACCGCCACGATGCCACCCAACCAGGGGTGACGCCCCACTCACCGGCCGTCGACATCCCGGCCCGCACCCGGACCGACCGCGATACGGTCGCAGCACGGGCAGCCGACGGAGGGTGGCGGTACGCATGGCGGCGCGGGCGACGGCACAGATCGGCGTGACCGGGCTGGGGGTGATGGGCCGCAACCTGGCCCGGAACCTGGCCCGTCACGGCTTCACCGTCGCGGTGCACAACCGCTCGCCCGAGCGCACCCGCAGCCTGATCGCCGAGCACGGCGGCGAGGGCGCCTTCGTGCCGTCGGAGTCGACGGCCGACTTCGTCGCCACGCTGGAGCGCCCCCGCGCGGTGATCGTCATGGTCAAGGCGGGCGGCCCCACCGACGCGGTGATCGACGAACTGGTGCCACTGCTGGAGGCGGGGGACATCGTCGTCGACTGCGGCAACGCGCACTTCACCGACACCATCCGCCGGGAGGAGGCGCTGCGCGGGCACGGGCTGCACTTCGTCGGCACCGGCGTATCCGGCGGCGAGGAGGGCGCGCTGCACGGCCCGAGCATCATGCCGGGCGGCTCGGACGAGTCCTACCGCAAGCTCGGCCCGATCTTCGAGAAGATCGCCGCGCAGGTGGCGGGCACCCCGTGCTGCCGGCACATCGGCCCGGACGGCGCCGGCCACTTCGTCAAGATGGTCCACAACGGCATCGAGTACGCCGACATGCAGCTCATCGCCGAGGCGTACGACCTGTTGCGGGCCGGCCTGTCGGCGAGCCCGGCGCAGCTCGCGGAGATCTTCCGGCAGTGGAACGGCGGCGAGCTGGAGTCGTTCCTCATCGAGATCACCGCCGACGTGCTCGGGCACACCGACGCGGCGACCGGCCGGCCCTTCGTCGACGTGGTGCTCGACCAGGCCGAGCAGAAGGGCACCGGCCGGTGGACCGTGCAGAGCGCGCTGGACCTCGGCGTCCCGATCACGGGGATCGCCGAGGCCACCTTCGCCCGGTCGCTGTCCGGCCACGCCGACCAGCGCGCCGCCGCGCGCCGCGCCTTCGCCGACGCGGGCGGAAAGTGGCAGGTGGACGACCGGGAGACCTTCGTCGAGGACGTCCGGCGCGCGCTGCTGGCCAGCAAGATCGTCGCGTACGCGCAGGGCTTCGACCACATCCGGGCCGGCAGCCGCGAGTACGACTGGGGCATCGACCTGGGCGGCACCGCGACCATCTGGCGGGGCGGCTGCATCATCCGGGCCCGCTTCCTGGACCGGATCCGCGAGGCGTACGACGCCGAGCCGGAGCTGCCGACGCTGCTGGTGGCCCCGTGGTTCGCCGAGCGGGTCGACGCCGGCGTCCCGGCCTGGCGGCGGGTGGTGGCCGACGCGGCCCGGGCGGGCGTGCCCACGCCGGCGTTCTCGTCGTCGCTGGCCTACTTCGACGGGCTGCGCGCACAGCGGCTGCCGGCCGCACTGATCCAGGGCCTACGGGACAACTTCGGGGCGCACACCTACCACCGGGTGGACCGGGACGGGTCGTTCCACACCCGCTGGGCGGCGGACCGCTCCGAGACGGTGGCCTGACCCCCGCTCGATCCACCCGATGGGCGGCTCCCCGCCCGCCCTCCGGGCCGCTGCGGAAGACGCGTTCACCAGGCCCGCCCCGGCTCCTCGGCCGAGGGTTCCAGATCGCTCGGCGCCGAGCCGGAGTCGTCGGGCGGGGTGGGCGCCCAGCCGGCGGCCGGTTCGCCGTGTGCCAGCTCGGCGATCTCGCCGGAACGGACGGCCGGCGTGTGCCCGAGCTCGGCGCAGTACCGCTCGGCGACGCCGGCGCAGAGATCCGCCACCCGTTCCCGGTGCGCGGCGTCGACCAGGTCCGCGCCGGCCAGCGCGGCCGTCATCTCGTACCGGAGATCCCGCATGTCCACCCCCGTGGCCGGACGCGACCGGGCGGCCCGCCCTCGCGCCGATGGTATGCGCTGAGGCCGCGCGGCCCGCCGCAAACGCGTCGACGCCGCCCCGACCGCGGGACCGCTACGTCCTCGGGGCCACCGGGTTGGGCAACGCGCCGCCGAAGCGGCGGTCCCGCTGGGCGTAGAGCTCGCAGGCGTACCAGAGGTGACGGCGGTCGAAGTCCGGCCAGAGCGTGTCGAGGAAGACCAACTCGGCGTACGCGCTCTGCCAGAGCAGGAAGTTGGAGGTGCGCTGCTCGCCGGAGGGGCGCAGGAAGAGGTCCACCTCGGGGACCTCCGGGTGGTAGAGGTACCTGGCGATGGTCTTCTCGTTGACCTTGCCCGGGTCGAGCCTGCCGGCCGCCACGTCACGGGCGATCGCGGCGGTGGCGTCGGCGATCTCCGCCTGGCCGCCGTAGTTGACGCAGAACTGCAGCGTCAGCGTCGAGTTGCCCCGGGACATCTCCTCGGCGGTCTGCAACTCGGAGATCACGCTCTTCCAGAGCCGCCCGGCCCGGCCGGACCAGACCACCCGTACGCCCAGGTCGACGAGCTGGTCACGGCGGCGACGGATGACGTCCCGGTTGAAACCCATCAGGAACCGGACCTCGTCCGGCGAGCGCCGCCAGTTCTCGGTGGAGAAGGCGTACGCCGACAGGTAGGGGATGCCCAGCTCGATCGCGCCCTCGACGGTGTCGAAGAGGCTGTGCTCGCCCTGCTCGTGACCCTTGGTCCGGGGCAGCCCGCGCTCCTTGGCCCAGCGGCCGTTGCCGTCCATGACCACCGCGATGTGCTTCGGCAGCGCCTCGGCGGGCAGGGCCGGCGGCCGGGCGCCGGACGGGTGCGGAGTCGGTGGCACCGGCTCCCGCCGGAAGACCCTCGTCGATCGGATCACTTACGCATTCTCCCTGTTCACGCCAGTGGCGGTGGGTCCGGCGCCGGGGCGCGGCGGGACCGTGCCGGCCCCGGGGGCGCCCCGGTCGACCAGCGGCAGCGAGCGTAGCGCGCGCTCCAGGTGCCACTGGAGGTGCGCCGCGACCAGCCCGCTGCACTCCCGGCGTACGCCGGTCTCGGTGGCGTCGGCGTACGCCCAGTCGCCGGTGGTCAGCGCGGACATCAGGTCGACGCTGGCCGGGGCGGGGTGGGCGGCGCCCGGTGGCCGGCAGTCCGGGCAGACCGTCCCGCCGGCCGGTACGGAGAACGCCCGGTGCTTCCCCGGCGTGCCGCAGACCGCGCACGCGGTCAGCGCGGGCGCCCAGCCGGCCAGCGCCATCCCGCGCAGCAGGTAGGCGTCGAGCACCAGCGTGGTGGCGTGCTCGCCGCGCGCCAGCGACTTCAGCGCGCCGAGGGTGAGCTGGAACAACCGCAGCGACGGCTCCCGCTCGACCGGGGTGAGCCGCTCCGCCGTCTCGGCGATCGCGCTGGCCGCCGTGTAGCGGGGGTAGTCGCCGAGGAACCGCTTGCCGTAGAGGTCGATCCCCTCGACCTGGCTGACGGTGTGCAGCGAGCTGCCCAGATTGCCCTTCGGGTCGCCGGCGAGTTGGAGGTCGACGTGCCCGAACGGCTCCAGCCGGGCGCCGAACCGGCTTGAGGTGCGCCGCACGCCCCGGGCCACCGCGCGAAGCCGGCCGTGCCGGCGGGTCAGCAGGGTGATGATCCGGTCGGACTCGCCCAACTTCTGCACGCGCAGCACCACCGCGTCGTCGCGGTAGAGCTGTCGGCGGTACCCGGCCATCCGGCCATTCTCCCTCGGGGTGCGATCTCAGGGTCGGTTCGGGGTGGATCGGCGGTCGAACCCGGATGTGCCGCCCCGACGGCCGGCCGTAGCGTGCTGGCCATGGCTCAGCAGCGAACCATCGTCACCGCCACGGCCACCGCCGCCGCCACGGCCGCCCTGATTCTCCTGAGCGGGTGTGACACCCTGTCGTACCGCGAGTTGGACTACGACAACACCGAGGCGATCCGGATCACCCGGATCACCGTACGGCCGGGCTCGGGCGACGTGACGGTACGCGGTTCCGGGTCCGCCCCCGAGGTACGGATCAAGCGGGCGGTCCGCTACCAGGGCGAGCAGCCCGACACCCGCTACCAGATCAACGGCGACGAGCTGGTGCTGGACACCAGCTGCGGCCACCGCTGCGGCATCTCCTGGGACGTGACCGTCCCCGAGGGCGTGGCGGTACGCGGCGAGACCGGCTCCGGGAACATCGTGCTGAGCCAGGTCGGCGCGGTGGACGTCAAGCTGGGCTCCGGCGACATCAGCGTGACCGCGGCGCGCGGCGAAGTCCGCGCCGAGACCGGCTCCGGGGACATCGCCGTGGTCGACGCGTCCGGCGCGGTCCGGCTGCGGGCCTCCTCCGGCCGGGTCGAGGCGCGGCGGCTGGCCGCCGGGGTGGACGCGCAGACCTCCTCGGGGGACGTGACCGTCGAGCTGGACCAGCCGGCCTCGGCCCGGGTGCACGCCGGCAGCGGCAACGTGGAGCTGACCGTGCCGGAGGGGCGGTACCGGGTGCGGACCAGCACCGGCTCGGGCAGCGCCGACGTGGAGGTGGCCGACGACCCGGGCGCCGCCGCGCTGCTGGACGTACGCACCGGCAGCGGCGACGTCACGATCACCCGGCGCTGAGGGCGCGGCCCGGAAACGGCGCGGCCCGGAGACGGTGGGTCAGCGTGTGCCGGTCTCGGCGTCCGCCCGCTCGGCCGCGCCGCGCGGCGCGGGCACCCGACCCGGGTCGGACCGGGCGGGGCGGTCCGCCCGCTCGCCGGCCGTCAACACCCCGGACCCGGCGCGACGATCCGTCCGCGTGCCGGCCCCCACCAGCTCGGCCTCCGCGCCGACGGGCGCGGGGCTGGCCGGGGCGGCCGCCGCCCGCTCGGCCACGGTCCGCCGGGGCCGGCCGGGGACCAGCTCCGGCGTACGCCGGGCCGCCACGTCCTCGACCCAGCCGACCAGCAGGGTGACCACACCGACCAGCACGAACACCAGCACCACCCGGATCGCCAGGCCGAGCGGGTCACGCGGGGTCCAGCCGACCAGCCCGACCAGCGGGGTGAGCGCCACCACGAACGACATGTGCCACAGGTAGACCGTCAGCGCGCGCCGGTTCAGCACGGTGACCGCCCGGCCCAGCAGCGGGATCCGGTCGACCCAGGGCGCCTCGGCCGGGGCCCGGCCGATCGCCACCAGGATGAACGCGGCCGACCAGAGGGCGTTGCCGAGGTGGATGTCGTTCAGGTCGTACCCGCGCGAACCGGGGTGGGTGAAGATCCAGGCCAGCCCGGCGGCGCCGAGGGCGAGCGCGGCGGGCAGCAGCACCCCGTTACGGAGCCGGCGGAGCATGCCGTCGTGGTGGGCGAAACCGAGCAGCCAGGCGCCGAAGTACAGGCCGAACTCGCGCAGCACGACCGGCGCGTCCGGGTAGACGCCCAGCTCGATCACCACGAGCAGCGCGTACGGGGCGAGCAGGGTGGGCAGCGGGGCCCGGCGGAACAGCCACAGGGCGAGCGGCGAGGCGAGCACGAACCACAGGTAGTCCCGCAGGTACCAGATCGGGCTCAGCGCCAGCGCCCCCCAGTAGTTGGCCGGTGGGTCGCTGACCGGGAAGAGCCAGAGCAGCACCTTCGGGGTGAACGGCAGGCCGGTGAGCAGCATGGCCGGCACGAAGACCGCCGCGAGCACCCACAGCGACGGCAGCAGGCGGCGCAGCCGGCGCGCCACGGCGGGCACGCCGGTCCGGTCCAGTGAGGCGGCCATCAGCGAGCCGGCGAGCGCGAACATCACCGACATCGCCGGGAAGATCAGGGTCAGGGCCGCCGACCCGACGACGTGGTAGACGACGACTCGCACGATGGCCAGGAAACGGAGCAAATCCAGGTATCGGTTTCGCATCAGCCTGCAGCTATGTCCGGGGGCAAGGGATCAACGCTTTCCCTACCCTCCGACCCGGCGGGGCGAAACGACGAACGGACAGGGTCAGAAGTGAAACATCCCATAACTGCGACCGATTCGGACTATCCCGAATACGCACCGACGGCCCCGGATGGCCGGGGCCGTCGGTCTTCGATCGTCGGTCGTCGCGCTCAGAAGCCCAGCTTGCGGAGCTGCTTGGGGTCGCGCTGCCAGTCCTTGGCGACCCGGACATGCAGGTCGAGATAGATCCGGGTGCCGAGCAGCTCCTCGATCTGCCGGCGGGCCGTGGTGCCGACCTCCTTGAGCCGGCTGCCCCGGTGACCGATCATGATCCCCTTCTGGCTCGGTCGCTCAACGTACACGTCGGCGTAGATCTTGGTGAGTTGACCCTCCGGGATCATCTCCTCCACCACCACGGCGATGGAGTGCGGCAGCTCGTCCCGGACGCCTTCGAGGGCCGCCTCGCGGATCAGCTCGGCGACCAGCACCTGCTCCGGGTCGTCGG
Source organism: Micromonospora narathiwatensis (assembly GCF_900089605.1). Lineage (NCBI taxonomy): Bacteria > Bacillati > Actinomycetota > Actinomycetes > Micromonosporales > Micromonosporaceae > Micromonospora > Micromonospora narathiwatensis. Next base: position 4,034,585 of record NZ_LT594324.1, read on the forward strand.
TGAGCATGTCGTCCGGGTAGAGCTGCGGCGACTCCGGCAGGTAGCCGGTCATCACGTCGACCAGGGTGTCCACCTGGTGCCCGGAGACCGCGCTCACCGGCACCACGTCGGCGAAGTCGGCCAGCTCGCTCACCGCGAGGAGCTGCTCGGCGAGACGCTTCTTGTCCACCAGGTCGGTCTTGGTGACCACCGCCAGCACGGTCGCCTTCAGGCTGGCGAGTTCGCCGGTGATGAACCGGTCACCCCGACCGACCGGCTCGTTCGCCGGGATGCAGAGGCCGATCACGTCGACCTCGCTCCACGTCTCCCGGACCAGGTCGTTCAGCCGCTCGCCGAGCAGCGTACGGGGACGGTGCAGCCCCGGGGTGTCGACCAGGACGAGCTGCGAGTCCGGCCGGTGCAGTACGGCACGGATGACGTGCCGGGTGGTCTGCGGCTTGTTCGAGGTGATCGCGATCTTGGTGCCGACGATCGCGTTGGTCAGCGTCGACTTGCCGGCGTTGGGCCGTCCGACGAAGCAGGCGAACCCGGCCCGGTAGGGACGGGGCTGGTCCGGGTCCGGCACCCCGGTCACTCGACCACCGTGCCGAGGAGGGCGCCGTCCGGCGCGGCCACGTGGATCGGCGCGTCGGTGGAGAGGTCCCGCACGGCGGCGTGCCCCGCGCCGTCCAGCGTCGACGCCTCGGTCACCACCACGGCGGCCTCCAGCCGGCTCGCCCCGGCGGCCACCGCCGAGGCGACCGCGAGCTGGAGCGCGGTCAGGGTCAGCGACGGCAGCGCGACGCTGGCCGCCGCGTACGTCCGACCGTCCTGATCACGGACCGCCGCGCCCTCCACGGCGCCGACCCGGCCGCGCGCGCCCCGGGCCAGGACGACCAGCTTGCCGTCCTCGGCGCTCAGCGCGGCGAGATCGGACGGGGTGGGCCGGGCGGCCGGCACGGCGGGTGACTCAGGCATCGGCGGGTAGCCTCTCCTCGGAACGATTCTGGTTGCCGCGGGACTCGGCGTGCTCGCCGCGACCCGCGCTGTCGGCTGTGTCACTCGGCGCGGCCCGGCTCACCAGCACGGTGTCGATCCGGTTACGCCGGCCGGTGGTGCCCTCGGCGATCAGCCGCAGCCCGGCCACCTCGGCCTCGGCGCCCGGAAGCGGCACCCGGCCGAGCGCCTGCGCGAGCAGACCGCCGACCGTCTCCACCTCGTCGGTGGGCAGCTCGGTGTCGAACAACTCGCCCAGGTCCTCCACCGGCAGCCGGGCGGTCACCCGCACGGCCCCGTCCGCCAGGCGCTCGACCGGCGGCCGTTCGACATCGTACTCGTCGGTGATCTCACCGACGATCTCCTCCAGGATGTCCTCGATGGTGACCAGGCCACCGGTGCCGCCGTACTCGTCGACAACGATGACCAGGTGGTTGCGGGCCGCCTGCATCTCGGAGAGCAGGTCGTCGACCGGCTTGGACTCGGGCACGAAGGTCGCCGGGCGCATCAGCTCCGACACCGGGAGCTGGGTGGTACGCGGGTCGCCGCCCTGGGTACGCCGGATCAGGTCCTTGAGGTAGAGCACGCCGAGCACGTCGTCCACGCTCTCGCCGATCACCGGGATCCGGGAGAAGCCGGAGCGCAGGAAGAGCGCCAGCGCCTGGGCGAGCGTCTTGCGCTCCTCGATCCACACCATCTCGGTACGCGGCACCATCACCTCGCGGGCGATGGTCTCGCCGAGCGCGAAGACCGAATGGATCATCTGGCGTTCGCCGTGCTCCACGACCCCGCGCTGCTCGGCCAGGTCAACCAGCTCGCGCAGCTCCACCTGGGTGGCGAAGGGGCCCTCCCGGAAGCCTCGCCCCGGGGTGACCGCGTTGCCGATCAGGATCAGCAGCGAGGCGAGCGGGTTGAGCGCCCGGCCCAGCCAGCGCACCAGCGGCGCGACCGCGCGGCCCACCGCGTACGCGTGCTGCCGGCCCAGGGTGCGCGGCGCGACACCGACCACCACGAAGCTGACCACGGTCATCGCCCCGGCGGTGACCAGGGCGGCCCGCCAACCGGCGCCGAAGCTGTCCACCGCCACCAGCGCGACCAGCGTGGTGGCGGTCAGCTCGGCCAGCAGCCGGAGCAGGAGCAGGAGATTGAGGTGGCGGACCACGTCACCGGCGACCGCCTGGAGGGTACGCGCGCCGCGCGCCCCGTCCCGGGCCAGCTCGGCGGCCCGGGCCGGCGAGACGGCGGCCAGCGCCGCCTCGGTCATCGCGATGAGGCCGGCGAGCACCACCAGCCCCGCCGCGAAGACGATGAGTTGGAGGTCGGGCAGATTGGCAGGGTCGCTGCCGGCCGCCAGAGTGGTCATCATTTCGACCGGGTCGACCGCCAGCTGGCCAGCAGGCGGGCCTGAAGACCGAACATCTCCCGCTCCTCCTCCGGCTCGGCGTGGTCGTAGCCGAGCAGGTGCAGCACCCCGTGCACGGTGAGCAGGTGCAGCTCGTCGGCGGCCGAGTGGCCGGCGGCGGCCGCCTGTTTGGCCGCCACCTCGGGGCAGAGCACGATGTCACCGAGCAGCGCCGGCTCCCCGCCGGCCGGGGCGTTCTCCCCCGGACCGTGGTCGACGCTGCCCTCGTCCATGGGGAAGGCGAGCACGTCGGTCGGGCCGTCGCCGCCCATCCAGCGGTGATTCAGCTCGGACATGTAGTCGATGTCGACCAGCAGCACGGAGAGCTCGGCGAGCGGGTTTACCCCCATCTCGTCGAGGGCGTGCCGGGCGACGGCGAGCACGGCGTCGGTGTCGACCTCGACACCGGACTCGTTGGCGATCTCGATGGACAACTGTCTTTCCTCTGGTGTTTAGCGGCGCCGGCCGGACCGGCCGCCCTGGGCGGTCCGGCCGGGCACGGCGTGCACGCTCTGTGCCTGCTGGTTCTCCCGCTCGGCGTCCCAGCGGGCGTACGCGTCGACGATCTCGCCGACCAGCTTGTGGCGGACCACGTCGGAACTGGAGAGCTGGGCGAAATGCACGTCCTCGACGTTGTTCAGGATCTCCCGGACCACCCGCAGGCCGCTGGTCGTCCCGCCGGGCAGGTCGACCTGCGTGACGTCACCGGTGACCACGATCTTGGAACCGAAGCCGAGCCGGGTGAGGAACATCTTCATCTGCTCGGGCGTGGTGTTCTGCGCCTCGTCCAGGATGATGAACGCGTCGTTGAGCGTACGCCCCCGCATGTACGCCAGCGGCGCCACCTCGATCGTGCCGGCCGCCATCAGCTTCGGGATGGTCTCCGGGTCGAGCATGTCGTGCAGCGCGTCGTAGAGCGGGCGCAGGTACGGGTCGATCTTCTCGTTCAGCGTGCCGGGCAGGAAACCCAGCCGCTCGCCCGCCTCGACCGCCGGCCGGGTCAGGATGATCCGGTTGACCTGCTTGGCCTGGAGCGCCTGGACGGCCTTCGCCATCGCCAGGTAGGTCTTGCCGGTGCCGGCGGGGCCGATGCCGAAGACGATCGTGTTGGCGTCGATCGCGTCGACATAGCGCTTCTGCCCGAGCGTCTTGGGACGGATGGTACGACCGCGCCGGGAGAGGATGTTGAGCGTCAGGACCTCGGCGGGCCGCTCGGCGCTGCCCTGCTCGAGCATGCCGACGGTACGCCGGACGGCGTCAGTGGTCAGGGTCTCGCCTTTCTCGATGAGTTCGAGCAGCTCACTGAAGAGCCGCTCGGCGAGGGCGTTGTCCGCGGGCGCGCCCGTGATGGTGATCTCGTTGCCACGCACGTGGACGTCACTGTTGACCGAGCGTTCGACGAGTCGCAGGATCTCGTCGCCCGCGCCGAGCAGGTTCACCATGATCTTCTGGTCAGGGACTGTGATCCTGGTCTGCACCCGGGGCGGGCCGGGAGGTGGGGTGCCGGTCATAGTTCGGGCCGTCGGGCCCTGCGCCACCTGCTTCCGATCTCGGCGCCGAGCCCTGCCGGCGCGGCGTACGGTTCCACCCATCGTATCGGTTCAACACCCACCGCACCGCGCCCATTTCCGGTGGTCGAAGGTCAACTGCCGGTGCGGAAGTCGTACCCCTCGAAGGTCTCCTGGCGGCGGGTGAAGCGGTAGGTGGCCCAGTGCATCCGGACCACCGCACCGCGCTCGTCGCGGGTCAACCGGAGCAATTCGCCCACCTCTCGGCCGGCGACGGTGCGGAACACGTCCGGCCGCTCCGGCAGCGGCGCGAACACCGCCGGCGGCCGGCCGGCCGGATCGTCGGCGCCGCGGGCCCGCAGCGTCCCGTCGTGCCAGGAGAAGACGTACTCGAAGCCCTCGCCCCACCAGCGGCCCAGCATCCCGCGCAGGTGCTCGGGAGCGGGCGGGCCGGGGCGCCACGGCTCGACGTCGGCCGGGTCGTACTCGGCCGCGGCGGCGAGCAGCCGGTGCGGCAGGTCGAACACCGCCACGCCGGTGCCGGAGGAGCCGAGCACCGCGCAGCCCATCGCGCCCGCGGTGCCGTCGCCGCCCCGCCGGCCGTAGACGGCGGCCAGGAAACCGGGCATCGCCCCGTCGTGCCCCACGTGCACCACCCGTCCCGGCTGTGGCACCAGGATCAGGCCCAACCCGAAGCCGGCCGCCCAGAGCGACTCGTCGGTGGTGGTCAGCGGCCAGCGCATCTCGTCGAGCGTGGCCGGGGCGAGCACCGCGCCGGCCGGGTCCAGCGCGGCCGGGTCGGCCAGGAACGCCGCCCAGCGCGCCATGTCCGGCGCGGTGCTCCAGAGCTGCGCCGCCGGGGCCACCCCGCCGAAGTCGGTCGGCGGCTCCGGCCGCGCCTCGTCGGAGTACGCGTCGACCAGGAACCCGGTCGCCGCCCGGTCGCCGGGGGCGGGACCGGTGGCGGTCAGCCCGAGCGGGGCGAGCACCCGCTCGGCCAGTACCTCCGCCCAGGTGCCGCCGCGCAGCCGGGCGACCAGCTCGCCGAGCAGCGCCATACCGAGGTTGGAGTAGTGGTAGCGCCGGCCGGTCGGCAGCACCCGCTCCACCCGGGCCAGGTCGGCGATCAGCCCGGCCGCGTCGGGGGCCCGCAGCGTGTCCCACACGTCGCCGTGCGGCTCGCGCTGCAGGCCCGCGGTGTGCGACAACAGCCGGCGTACGGTCAGCTCGCCGTGCGCCGGCAGGTCGAGGTGCCGCCCGATCGGGTCGTCCAGGTCGAGCAGCCCGTCGTCCCGGCACTGCATGACCAGCACACTGGTGAAGGTCTTGGTGACCGAGCCGATCCGGAACACCGTGTCCGGGCCGAGCGGGCTGTCGTTGCCGGTCCCGCCGACCGCGCACGTCCAGAGCGGCCGGTCGGCCCGGTGCAGGGCGACCGAGACCGCCGGGATCCTGCCCTGGGCCTGCGACTGCCGCACCATCCGGCCCAGCCGGTCATGCACCGTGATCATGCCTGCAGTCTAGGGACGAGGTCAGCGGCAGAGCATCGGGCCGAGCGGCGCACCGCCGAACACGTGCGCGTGCACGTGGAAGACCTCCTGGCCGGCGTACGCCCCGGTGTTGAACATCAGCCGGAAACCGTCCGCGAGCAGCCCCTCCTCCTCGGCCACCGTGGCGGCCGTGGCGAGCACCTCGCCGGCCAGCCCCGGGTCGTCCTGGGCGAGGGTGGCCACGTCCGCGTAGTGCTCCTTCGGGATCACCAGCACGTGCGTCGGCGCCTGCGGGTTGATGTCCCGGAAGGCGAGGGTCGTGGCGGTCTCCCGCACGATGGTGGCCGGGATCTCCCCGGCGACGATTCGGCAGAACAGGCAGTCGGTTCCCATTCGGGCATGCTAAGACGCGCGGCCCGGACCGCGTCGCGGGCCCACCGGCCGCGCCGGGCATGATGTCCGGCGTGACTTCTCGGGCGGTACTGGTGACGGGGGCCTCGCGCGGCATCGGGCGCGCGGTGGCACGGGCGTTCGCGGCGGGCGGGGACCGGGTGGCGATCCACCACCGGGACTCGGCGGAACTGGCCGAGGGGGTACGCGCGGAGCTGCCCGGCGACGGGCACGTGGTGGTTCGCGCCGACCTGACCGACCCGGACGCGGTACGCGCGATGGTGGACGCGGCGGCACAGCAGCTCGGCGGGCTCGACGTGCTGGTCAACAACGCCGGCGTGTACGGGCCGCGGGACCTGCCGCACCCGGTCTTCGGCAACACCTACGCGCAGTGGCGGGAGCAGTGGCGGCTGGTCCTGGAGACCAACCTGACCGGGGCCGCCAACGTCACCTGGTGCGCCGCCCAGCACATGCGCGAGCGGGGCGGCCGGATCGTCAACGTGTCGTCCCGGGGCGCCTTCCGCGGCGAGCCGGAGCAGCCCGCGTACGGGGCGAGCAAGGCGGGGCTGAACGCCCTCGGCCAGTCGCTGGCGCTGGCCCTGGCCCCGTACGGCATCGCGGTGGCCACGGTCGCGCCGGGCTTCGTGGAGACCGACATGACCACCACCCACCTCAGCGGCGAGCGTGGCGAGGCGATCCGCGCCCAGTCCCCGTTCGGGCGGGTCGCCCGACCCGACGAGATCGCCGCCGCCGTGCACTGGCTGGCCAGCCCCGAAGCCGAGTGGTCCTCCGGCACCATCCTCGACCTAAACGGCGCCTCCTACCTCCGCACCTAGCCCCCTCCCCCCTCCCTCACCCCCCGCCTCGGCGATCTTGCACTTACGGTCGGCAGCACGCGGCTTTTGCCCGTTATATCCCGACAGAAAGTGCAAGATCGGCGCCGAGGCGGGGGGGTGAGGGAGGGAGGGGGTTACCAGCGGTGGAGGCGGGTGACGAGGATGGTGAGGGCGGCTACGCCGGCGGTGGAGGTGCGCAGCACCGACGGGCCGAGGCGGACGGTACGGGCGCCGGCCTCGCGGAAGGCGGACAGCTCGGCCGGGGCGATGCCGCCCTCCGGGCCGACCACCAGCACGATCTCGCCGGTCTCCGGCAGCCCGGCGATGGTCAGCCGCTCGTCGGCCTCCTCGTGCAGCACGAACGCGGCGGCCGCCCCGGCGATCCGTCGGGCCACCGTCGCGGTGGACTCGTCGGGCGACCCGGCCACCACCGGCAGCCAGGCACGGCGGGCCTGCTTGGCCGCCTCCCGGGCGGTCGCCGCCCACTTCTCCCGGGCCCGTACGCCCCGGTCGCCGCGCCACTGCACCACCGACCGGGACGCCGACCAGGGGACGATCTCGTCCACGCCGACCTCCGTCATCGCCTGCACGGCCAGCTCGCCCCGGTCGCCCTTGGCGATGCCCTGCACCACGACGAGCCGGGGAACGGACGCGTCGACGTACCCCCGGGAGGTGACCGCCAGGTCGAGGGTGCCCCGGCCGACGGCGGTGACCACGGCGTCGGCCGTGCCACCCCGACCGTCGGCGAGCAGCAGCTCCTCGCCGACCCGCAGCCGCTGCACGGTGGCGGCGTGGTGCCCCTCCGGACCGTCGAGGGTCAGCGTGTCGCCGGTGGGTAGCGCCTCGACCAGGAACAGCGGCGCCGACACGCTAGGCGTGCCCGTTGAAGGCGTCGCGCATCCGGGAGAAGAAGCCGCCCTGCTTGGTCAGCTCGGCGACCTCCTCGCCCCGGGTCTTGGCGAACTCGCGCAGCATCCGCTCCTGCTCGGCGTCGAGCTTGGTCGGGGTACGCACGTCCAGGTGGACGTAGAGGTCGCCCCGGCCGGTGCCACGCAGGTGCGGTACGCCCCGGGCCCGCAGCCGCAGCGTGCTGCCCGGCTGGGTGCCCGGCTTGACGTCGACCGTCTCCTCGCTGTCCAGCGTCTTGATGGTCAGCCGGGTGCCGAGCGCGGCGGCGGTCATCGGCACGGTGACCCGGCAGTGCAGGTCGTCGCCCTTGCGCGAGTAGACGTCGTGCGGCCGCTCGTGGATCTCCACGTAGAGGTCGCCGGCCGTGCCGCCACCCGGGCCGACCTCGCCCTGCTGGGCCAGCCGGATCCGCATGCCGTCCTCGACGCCCGCCGGGATCTTGACGGTGAGCGAGCGGCGGGTCCGCACCCGGCCGTCCCCGGCGCAGGTCGGGCAGGGGTGCGGGATGGTGGTGCCGTAGCCCTGGCAGACCGTGCAGGGCCGGGCGGAGACCACCTGGCCGAGGAAGGTCCGCTGCACCGACTGCACCTCGCCCCGCCCACCGCACGCCTCACAGGTGGCGAGGTGGGTGCCGGCCGCGGTGCCCGCGCCGGAGCAGGTGGTGCAGAGCACGGCGGTGTCGACCGTGATCGGGGCCTCGACGCCGAACGCGGTCTCGTTGAGGTCCAGCTCCAGCCGCAGGATCGCGTCCGCGCCCGGCCGGGTACGCGGGCGCGGGCCGCGCGCACCCCCGGCGGCGCCGCCGAAGAACGCGTCCATGATGTCCTGGAACCCGACGAACGGGCCGGCGCCGCCCGGACCACCCGGCCCGGCGCCCCCGCCGCCCGGCGCGAGTGGATCGCCGCCCAGGTCGACGATCTGCCGTTTCCGGTCGTCCGAGAGGACCTCGTACGCGGCGTTGATGTCCTTGAACTTCTCCTGTGCCTCCGGGTCCGGATTGACGTCCGGGTGGAACTGCCGCGCCAGCTTGCGGTAGGCGCGCTTGATCTCGTCGTCGGAGGCCTCCCGGCTGACGCCGAGAATGCCGTAGTAGTCCCTGGCCACTGCGTTCCGTGTCCTCATGTTCGTCTCGCGTTGCGCCGGTCGCCGGCCTCATGCCGGCCGTCGCCCCTGACTGGTCAGTTCTGGGCCAGCAGCTCGCCCACGTAGCGTGCCACGGCCCGCACCGTGGCGATGGTGGCGGGGTAGTCCATCCGGGTCGGCCCGAGCACCCCGAGGCCGCCGACGATGGTGCTGCCGGGGCCGTACCCGGTGCTGACCACCGAGGCGGCCCGCAGGTTGTCGAACTCGTTCTCGTCGCCGATGAGCACCCGGGTGGTGCTCGGCTCGGTCTCACCGATGAGCTTGAGCAGCACGACCTGTTCCTCGAGCGCTTCGAGGATGGGTCGCAGCGTGCCCTGGAAGTCCAGCAGGCCGCCCCGGGTGAGGTTGGCCGTGCCGGCCAGCGCGATGCGTTCCTCGTGCCGCTCGACCAGCGTCTCCAGCAGCACGGTGGAGAGCGTGGTCATGGCCGGACGCAGGTGCGGCGCGGACTCGTCCACCAGCGCCTGGACCAGGGGTGGGGTGTCCGACAGCCGGGTGCCGACCAGCTTCTCGTTGACCAGCCGGCGCAGGTCGGTGACGTCGTCGGCCGGGACCGGCCCGGGCAGCTCGACCAGCCGCTGCTCGACCCGGCCGGTGTCGGCGATCATGACCACCATCAGCCGGGTGGTGGAGACCGGCACCAGCTCCAGGTGGCGCACCTTGGAGCGGGCCAGGCTCGGGTACTGCACCACGGCGACCTGCCGGGTGAGCTGGGCCAGCAACCGGACCGTGCGGTGCACCACGTCGTCCAGGTCGACCGCGCCGACCAGGAAGCGCTCGATGGCCCGGCGCTCGGCCGGGCTGAGCGGCTTGACCCGGGAGAGCCGGTCGACGAAGAGCCGGTAGCCGCGGTCGGTGGGCACCCGGCCGGCGCTGGTGTGCGGCTGCCGGATGTAGCCCTCGTCCTCCAGGACGGCCATGTCGTTGCGCACCGTGGCCGGGGAGACGCCGAGCTGGTGGCGCTCGACCAGGGACTTGCTGCCGACCGGCTCCTGCGTGGCGACGTAGTCCTCGACGATCGCGCGGAGCACGGCGAGCTTGCGGTCGTCGAGACCCATCTCCCCACCTCCTGACGCACCTCGGCCCGCCCGGCGCCCGGCGCGGCCTGTTCCGACCAGGCGACCCGCGGTACCGGCCGAGCGTCTGGCACTCGACTGTAGCGAGTGCCAGTCTACGTCGGCGTACCCACCGACGCGATGATCAGTGACGGACCCCCGGTGCGGCCCGCCGGACGCTTCGCCAGAGCCGAACAGCCGGACATCCAGAACGGTGTCGCTCTGGCGCATCCTTGCGAACGGGACCTAACGTGACGTCCATGACTGAACCACCTCGCCCTCCCGGAGCGGGGGACCCCGGCGCCCAGTCGCCGGGCGGGACCCCGCCGTCGGCACCATACGGCTCGTCGGCGAACGAGCCCCCCACCGCACCACTGTCCGGGGCAGCCGGCGGCCCCGGCTATCCCCCGCCCGGTGGCTATCCGCCGCCGGGTGGCTACCCACCGCCGGGTGGTTACCCGCCGCCGGGCGGCTACGCCAGCAATGAGGACAAGACCTGGGCACTGGTCGCGCACTTCGGCGGCGCCGCGGGCATGTTCCTCGGCGGCGCCGTGCTGGGCTGGGTCGCCCCGCTGATCGCCCTGCTGGCCCGGGGCAACCAGTCGCCGGCCGTACGGGCGCACGCCGTGGCGGCGCTCAACTTCCAGCTTCTCTGGTCGATCATCGGCCTGGTCGGCTGGGTCCTGGTCTGCGCCGTGATCGGCTTCATCCCGGTGGGCGCCGCCTACCTCATGGGCATCATCTTCGGGATCGTCGCCGGCCTCAAGGCCAACGAGGGGCAGCTCTACCGCTACCCCGCTTCGGTGAGCATGATCAAGTGATCCTCGACCCGGCCGGTCCACGGACCGGCCGGGTCCCTCGCCCGGTCGCGGCTCACCTCGGGCGGTCAGGGCAGCAGGTCGCGAACCACCGCATCGGCCAGCAACCGGCCGCGCAGGGTGAGCACCGCCCGGCCAGCCGCGTACCCGTCGGCGGTCAGCAGACCGTCGGCCAGCGCCCGCCGTGCGCCGGCCCGGCCCGCCTCGTCCAGCACCTCCAACGGCAGGCCCGTGGCGAGCCGCAGCCGCAGCATCACGTCCTCCATGTGCGCCTCGTCGGGGGTGAGCACCTCCCGGGCCAACCCGGGTGACTCCCCCGCGGCCAGGCGTCCGGCGTACGCGGTCGGATGTTTGACATTCCACCAGCGCACCCCGCCGACGTGGCTGTGCGCCCCCGGGCCGAGGCCCCACCAGTCGCCGCCCGACCAGTAGAGCAGGTTGTGCCGGCACCGGGCCGCCGCGGAGCGGGCCCAGTTGGAGACCTCGTACCAGGAGAACCCGGCCCCGTCGAGGGCGGCCTCCGCGGCCAGGTAGCGGTCCGCCGCCACGTCGTCGCTGGGGTACGCCAGCTCGCCGCGGCGCATCCGCGCGGCCAGCCGGGTGCCCTCCTCCACGATCAGGGCGTACGCGCTGACGTGGTCCACGCCCGCCGCCACCACCTGCTCCAGCGAGGCGGCGAAGTCCTCCGCGCGCTCCCCCGGCGTGCCATAGATCAGGTCCAGGTTCACGTGGTCGAACCCGGCGTCCCGCGCCTCCAGCGCCGCGGCGGTGGCCCGGCCGGCGCTGTGTTTCCGGTCCAGGACGGCCAGCACCCCGGGCGCGGCGGACTGCATGCCCAGCGAGATCCGGGTGTAGCCGGCCGCCCGCAGCGTCTTCAACGACTCCGGGGTGACCGACTCGGGGTTGGCCTCGGTGGTCACCTCGGCGTCGGCGGCCAGCCCCCAGGTGCGGTCGATGCCGTCCAGGACGCGGGCCAGTTCGTCGGCCGGGAGCAGGGTGGGCGTGCCGCCGCCCACGAAGACGGTGTCCACCCGGGGCGGCGGGGTGTCGCCGAGCACCCGGGCGGCGAGCGCCAGCTCGGCCAGCACCGTCTCGGCGTACGTCTCGCGGCTGGCACCGCCGCCCAGCTCGGCCGACGTGTAGGTGTTGAAGTCGCAGTAGCCGCAGCGGCTGGCGCAGAACGGCACGTGCACGTAGACCCCGAAGCCGCGCGCACCGACGGTACGCAGGGCGGCGGCGGGCAGCGAACCGTCGACCGGGACGGGTTCGCCTTCTGGAAGGGCGCCAGGCATGGCCACTAGTGTGCCCGGCATGACCTCTCCGGACGCTCTCGTACGGGTCGCCACGGCCCGTGGGGTGACCACCCTCACCCTGGACAGCCCGCACAACCGCAACGCGCTCTCCACCCCGCTGATGACCGAGCTGCTGGCCGGGCTGGCCGCCGCGGTCGCCGACGACGCGGTCCGGGCGGTCGTGCTGGACCACACCGGCCCGGTCTTCTGCTCCGGCGCCGACCTGAAGGAGACCGCCGCCGCGTACGCCAGCGGGACGGTGCCGGCCGGGATGCTCGGCGACGTGCTGGTGGCGGTCCGGGAGTGCCCCAAGCCGGTGCTGGCGAAGGTGGCCGGGCCGGCCCGGGCCGGCGGGCTGGGCCTGATCGCGGCGGCCGACCTGGCGGTCTGCGCCGAGGAGGCGACGTTCGCCTTCACCGAGGTCCGGATCGGGGTGATCCCGGCGGTGATCTCGGCGACCGTGCTGCCCCGGCTGCACCCCCGGGCCGCCGCCGAGCTGTACCTGACCGGCGACACCTTCGACGGCAGGCGGGCCGCCGAGATCGGTCTGGTCACCGCCGCCGTGCCGGCGGACGGGCTGGACGAGGCGGTGGCGGGCTACTGCGCCTCGCTGGTGAAGGGTGCGCCGAAGGCCCTCGCCGGCACCAAGGAGCTGCTGCGCCGGCCGGCCGCCACCGACCTGCGGGCGGAGATCACCGAGTTGGCGACGCTGTCCACCGGGTACTTCCTCTCCGCAGAGGGACGGGAAGGGGTGGCCGCGTTCCGGGAGAAGCGACCGGCACGATGGGTGGCCGCTCTGGACGGTGGTCCGGCAGCGGGCGCCAGCTAGGAGGCCTACGGTCGGGGCGCGGCCCGTGGCGGGCCGGTGACGGAACGGGAGGCAACCGGTCGGACGACCCGTACGCCGCGCCGGGGGACGTACGCTGGTCGGACTGTCGGGACAGGGGGTGCGGGTGCGAACTCGGGTTGCGGTCGTGGCGGCCGGTGTGGTGGTGGCGGTCGTCGCCCTGCTCGGCGTCTGGTTCGTCACGAAGCAGTTCGGGCGGCACCTCGGGCTCCCGATGGCCAGCCGCACCTGCACGGTGCAGGCCGACGGGCGGGTCGTGCTCAGCGCCGAACAGATGGCCAACGCGGCCACCATCGCGGCGATCGGGGTGCAGCGGCAGATGCCCGAACGGGCCGTGGTGGTGGCGCTGGCGACCGCGTACCAGGAGTCGCACCTGCGCAACATCGCGCACGGCGACCGGGACTCGCTGGGCCTGTTCCAGCAGCGCCCGAGCCAGGGCTGGGGCACCCCCGAGCAGGTCCAGGACCCGCGCTACGCGGCGAACAAGTTCTACGCCGCGCTGAAGAAGGTCAAGGGCTGGGAGAAGATGCGGGTCACCGAGGCGGCCCAGCGGGTGCAGCGGTCGGCCTACCCCGAGGCGTACCAGAAGTGGGCCGACGACTCGGAGGTCCTCACCCGCGCGCTGCTCGGCCACGTGACCGGCGCGGTGGCCTGCACGGTCGGGCTGACGCCGACGATGCGCGGGCCGGCCGCGGCGACGGCCCTGGTGGAGAGCCTGGCCCTGGACTGGGGTCTGCCGGACCTCGCCGCGCCGACCGACCTCACCGACCTCACCGTGCCCGCGACGGACAGCCGCAACGGCTGGCGGTACGCGCACTGGCTGGTCTCGCACGCCGACGACCACGGCGTGAAGCTGGTCCGCTTCGGTGACCTGGAGTGGACGGCCGAGCACGGCACCTGGGCGAAGGTGAAGGGCGGCCGGGCGGCCCCGACGCAGGTGCTGGCGGAGGTTTTCGCCGCGACGTGACGCGCCGGCCGGGCCGGCGGCCGGACACGCCTACGTCGGCGGCCGACGCCCGGTCAGCGACCGGCGGCGCCGAGCCGGCGGCGGACCTTCTCCCGCAACGGCTCGGGCAGCTCCGGCACGTCGAGCAGCCGGGGCAGCAGGTCGGGCTCCAGCGTGGTCGCCCGGAACACCTCGCCGACCGTCACCCCGTGCGCCGGGCGGTCCACCACCTCGACCGGGTCGCCGGCACCGACCTCGCCCTCACGCAGCACCCGCAGGTACGCGCCGGGCGCGGCCCGGACGGTGAACCGCTTGACCAGGTCGGGTACGCCCCAGAAGCCGGTAAAGGTGGTGCACGGGGTACGCGGCTTGGTCACCTCCAGCAGGGCGCTGCCCACCGCCCACCGCTCGCCGACGACCGCACCGGTGACATCCACCGCGTACGTGGTGAGGTTCTCGCCGAAGACGCCCGGCCGGATGGCCCGGTCCAGCTCGGTGGCCCACCAGCCGGCGTCCTCCTCGGCGTACGCGTACACGGCCTGGTCGGGGCCGCCGTGGTGGGCCCGCTCGCCGATGAAGTCGCCGGCCACCCCGGCGAACCGGATCGACACCGGGCCGGTGGCCGGCCGCTTGTCGATCCCGCTGCGGCCGCTCGCGTCGCCCGCCCACTCCGCCTCGGTCACCACGCCGATGTTCACCGCCGCCAGCCTGCCCGTCATGACGGCGAGCCTAACCGTGGCCGGGGCGAACGGGCACCCCGTGGTCAGCCCTTGACCGCGCCGGCTACCAGGCCGGAGACCATTCGGCGCTGGACCAGGAGGAAGAAGACGATCACCGGCAGGGTGAACAGCGTCGAGGCGGCCATCACCGAACCCCAGGCGGTGTCGTCCCGCCCGAAGAAGAACGTCATCGCCACCGGCAGGGTGTACTTGTGCTGGTCGTTGATGAAGGTCAACGCGAAGATCAGCTCGTTCCAGGCGGTGATGAAGGAGAAGATGCTGGTGGCGACGAGGCCCGGGGCGACCAGCGGGAAGAGGATCCGGCGGAAGGTCTGGGCCCGGCTGGCGCCGTCGATCGCCGCCGCCTCCTCCAGTTCCTTCGGCACCGCGGCCACGAAGCCGCGCAGCATCCAGACCGCGAACGGCAGCGAGAAGCCCAGGTAGGTGAGGATCAGGCTGGGCAGGGTGTTGTAGAGCCCGAGCCGCTGGATCATCAGGAAGAGCGGGATGACCAGCGCCTCCAGCGGGATCATCTGCACCACCAGCAGCAGGATCAGGAACGTGGTGCGCAGCCGGAACCGGAACCGGGCCACGGCGGTCGCCGCGAGCAGCGCGACCAGCCCGCTGAGCAGCACCGTCGCCACCGCGACCAGCGCGCTGTTGAGGAAGAAGTCGGTGAACGTCACGCCCGGGATCAGGTTCCCGGTGAGGATCTCCCGGTAGTGCGCCAGGGTGGGCTCGGCCGGCACCGGGCGGGGCGTGGCCGAGAAGATCTCCCGGTTGGGCTTGAGCGAGGTGGCGACCATCCAGTAGACCGGGAACGCCGCGAAGAGCGCGACCAGCAGGCCGGCCCCGTTGAGAGCGATCTTCTTCACGCCTCGTCCTCCTGTCGGAGCACCATGCGGACGTACAGGGCGGTCACCGCGAGCAGGATCAGGGTGAGGATGACGGCGATCGACGACCCGAGACCGTACTTGGGCGGCGGCGAGAACGCCTCCGCGTACGAGTAGATCGAGAGCATGAACGTCGACCGGTCCTGGGTGCCGCCGGCCAGCACGAACTGCTGGGTGAAGACCTTGAAGTCCCAGATCGTGGAGAGCACGACGAGGATGCCGAAGACCGGGCGCAGGGTCGGGAAGGTGATCGACCAGAAGACCCGCCACGGCCCGGCCCCGTCCACCCGGGCCGCCTCCTGAAGCTCGCTCGGCACGCTCTTCAGCCCGGCCAGCACGCTCACCGCGATGAACGGGAACGAGTGCCAGACCACCACCAGGGTCAGGATCGCGAAGAAGAGCAGGGGGTCGTTGAACCAGCCGTACCCGGTCCAGTCGCTGCGCCCGAAGAGCGCGGTGGAGAGCCCGTCCGGAAGCTTGTTGAACAGCCAGGTGACCAGACCGCTGGTGTCGTCGAAGATCCACTTCCAGACGATGGTGCCGGTCAGCGCCGGGGTGGCCCAGGCCAGCATCACGCAGCTCGCGACGAAGGTGGCCATCCGCTTGCCGAGCCGGTTGAGCAGCAGCCCGACCAGGGTGCCGAGGACCATCGTGAGCGCGACGTTCGCCATGGCGAAGAGCACGGTGTTGCGCAGCACCGTACGGAAGAACGGGTCGCCGAGGATCTGCGCGTAGTTGGCCAGGCCCACCCACGGCCACTCGCGGTCCCCCCGTAGCTGCCGGACGTTGTCCAGCTTGTAGAAGGACATCATCACGACCTGGCCGAGCGGCCAGAGCAGCAGCACCGCGATGATCGCCAGACAGGGCAGGAGCAACAGGTACGGGAGGCGGTCCACCCGGCGGCGACGCCGCCGCGCGGGGTTCTCCCGCGCGGCGGCCGTGCCGGTGCTCTCGGTCAGTAGGCTCACTTGCTGTTCAAAATGCCTTCCATCTCGGTGGCCGCGTCGGCGGTGGCCTTCTCCACGGTCTTCTGGCCCTTGATGACCGAGCTGTTCATCGCCTGGGTCACCGTCTTGGTCCGGCTGACCTCCACCCACTTCGGGGTGAGCGGGGTCAGCTTGGTGTTCTGCATGGCGGTGGCGAACGCGGCCATCACCTTGTCGTTGGCGTAGGTGCCGCCGCCGACCAGGTCCTGGTAGACCGGGAAGAAGCCGAGGCTGCTGGCGAACTCCTGGTCCTTCTGCTTGCTCAGCAGCACGGTCAGGTAGTCCCAGGCCAGGTCCTGCCGCTTGCTGTCCTTCCACAGGGCGATGTCGGAGCCGCCGGCGAAGGCCGGGGCCGGCTTGCCGTCCGGGCCCGGGATGGGGAAGGTGCCCCACACCTTCTCGATGTCGGGGTTGTCCTTCTTCATCGCGCCGCCCTGCCAGCTGCCGGCGAAGGCCATGGCGGCCCGGCCGGTGGCGAACTGGGTACGGGCGTCGACCTCGTTCCAACCGGCGGCGGCGGGCGGGGCGACCTTGTGCACGGTCACCAGATCGGTCCAGAACTTGACCGCCCGCTGCGCCTCCGGCGTGTTGTAGCCGGACTTCCAGCTGTCGCCCTGCTTGGTGGCGATCTCGGCGCCGGCGGCCCAGAGGAAGGAGTAGAACGGCAGCTCGGAGTTGCCGGGCAGGGCGATGCCGTAGGTGCCGGGCTTCTTGGCCTGGACGGTCTTGGCCGCGGCCACCAGCTCCTCCCAGTTCGTCGGCGGCTGCACGCCGGCCTCGGCGAACCAGTCGGTGCGGTAGTAGACGGCGCGGACGCCGGCGTACCACGGAACGCCGTACTGCTTGCCGTCGAGCTGGGCGTTGCGCACCAGGTCGGGGAGGATGTCCTTGCCCTCGGCCCAGTTGCCGAACCGGTCGGTGACGTCGGCGAGAGCCTCCTGCGCCGCCCAGCCCTGGGTCTCGGTGTTGCCCAGCTCGGTGACGTCCGGCCCCTCACCACCGGCGAGCGCGGCCTGGAACTTCTTCGGCGCCTCGAGCCAGGGAATGTACTGCACCACCACGTCGGTCTCGGGGTGCTTCTTCTTGAACTCGGCCTCGACGCCGTCGAGAAACTTGGTCTGGGCCTCGCCGCCCTCGCCCATCATCCAGACCGTCAGCTTGCTGTTGTCCGCGGCCTTGTCGTCGTCCCCGGAGCCACCGCAGCCGGCCAGGACCATCGCGGCCGAGGCCACGATGGCGGTGACCGGAGCCAGCCGCTTCCACCTGTTCACGCCATATCCCCCTCGCGATGGTTTGGCACTAACCTTCTCCGCCGCACCTTAGTAGGAAAATTTCCTTTACAACAGGGGGTAGCCGTGCCGACCGGGCGTGGCGACGGTATCGCAGCCAGCCATCGATATGGCAGGGGTGTCGGCCAGGCAGATTCGAGCCGCCGGACACCGAGCGGGGCGCCCGACCGCACGGTCGGGCGCCCCGCTTCCGGCGCTTCCGGGGGTGTACGTCAGTAACGTGAGACGCCGCGTCGACGACCCACACCGGACACCAGGGCCACGGCGATGGCCGCCAGCACGACCTGCACCAGCAACTCCATCCAGTCGACACCGGCGGTCTCGGTCGCGATGCCCAGCGCCCGGGCGAGCACGGTGCCGAGCAGCGCGGCGCCCACGCCGATCAGCATGTGCAGCCAGATCGGCATGCTCTGGCGGCCCGGAACGACCAGGCGACCCAGAGCGCCGACGATCAGACCAACGATCAACGCGGTGATGATGCCCGTGACGGTCATGGTCGTCTCCTTCCAAGAAGTTTTCACACGTTCCGTGTGGTTCCTGTCGTGACCGGTAAGTTCCCGAGCCGCGGAAAAACCAAACCGATTCACCCCGTGGCTGTTACCGGCGATCGATGTGCGAACGGGCGTGGAGGGTACGCGGAAACGGCCGACGCCCCGCTCACAGTGACCCGGTTACGGGTCACTGTGGCGGGGCGTCGGCCGTGCGTCGGCGTACCGGAGGGGCTACTTCTTGCCGGCGGGCTTGCCGTCCCCGGTGTCGGAGGAGAGGGCGGCGATGAAGGCCTCCTGGGGCACCTCCACCCGGCCCACCATCTTCATCCGCTTCTTGCCTTCCTTCTGCTTCTCCAGCAGCTTGCGCTTACGGCTGATGTCACCGCCGTAGCACTTGGCGAGCACGTCCTTGCGGATCGCGCGGATCGTCTCCCGGGCGATCACCCGGCTGCCGATGGCGGCCTGGATCGGCACCTCGAACTGCTGGCGCGGGATCAGGGTGCGCAGCTTCGCCGCGATCGTCGTGCCGTAGTTGTACGCCTTGTCCTTGTGCACGATGGCGCTGAACGCGTCCACCGGCTCGCCGTGCAGCAGGATGTCCACCTTGACCAGGTCGGACGACTGCTCGCCGGAGGGCTCGTAGTCGAGCGAGGCGTAGCCCTTGGTACGGCTCTTCAGCTGGTCGAAGAAGTCGAAGATGATCTCCGCGAGGGGAAGGGTGTAGCGCAGTTCCACCCGGTCGGCGGAGAGGTAGTCCATGCCCAGCAGGCTGCCCCGGCGGCCCTGGCACAGCTCCATCACCGCGCCGACGTAGTCGTTCGGGGTGAGCACGGTGGCCCGCACCGTCGGCTCGTACACCTCGGCGATCTTGCCGGTCGGGTACTCGCTCGGGTTGGTGACCACCACCTCCTCGCCGTCCTCCTGGATGGCCCGGTAGACCACGTTCGGCGCGGTGGAGATGAGGTCGAGGTTGAACTCCCGCTCCAGCCGCTCCCGGATGATCTCCAGGTGCAGCAGGCCGAGGAAGCCGCAGCGGAAGCCGAAGCCGAGCGCCCCCGAGGTCTCCGGTTCGTACGTCAGCGCGGCGTCGTTGAGCTTGAGCTTGTCCAGCGCCTCGCGCAGGTTCGGGTAGTCGGACCCGTCGATCGGGTAGAGGCCGGAGTAGACCATCGGCTTCGGGTCCTTGTAGCCGCCGAGCGCCTCGGTGGCCGGCCGGGAGTTGATGGTGACCGTGTCACCGACCCGGGACTGGCGTACGTCCTTCACGCCGGTGATCAGGTAACCCACCTCGCCGACGCCGAGCGCGTCGGCCTTCACCATCTCGGGCGAGATGACGCCGATCTCCAGCAGCTCGTGCACGGCGCCGGTGGACATCATCTTGATCCGGTCCCGGGCCTCGATCTTGCCGTCGATCACCCGGACGTAGGTGACCACGCCCCGGTAGACGTCGTACACCGAGTCGAAGATCATCGCGCGGGCCGGGGCGGCGGCCTCGCCGACCGGCGGCACGAACTGCCGGACGATCTCGTCCAGCAGATGCGACACGCCCTCGCCGGTCTTGCCGGAGACCTTGATGCAGTCCGCCGGGTCGCCGCCGATCAGGTGGGCCAGTTCCTCGGCGTACTTCTCGGGCTGGGCGGCCGGCAGGTCGATCTTGTTGAGCACCGGAATGACGTGCAGATCGTTCTCAAGCGCCAGGTAGAGGTTGGCCAGGGTCTGCGCCTCGATGCCCTGCGCGGCGTCGACCAGCAGGATCGCGCCCTCGCAGGCGGCGAGGGACCGGGACACCTCGTACGTGAAGTCGACGTGGCCCGGGGTGTCGATCATGTTGAGCACGGCGGTCTCGCCGGCCCGGCCGCCCTCCCGGACGGTCCACGGCATGCGGACGGCCTGGCTCTTGATGGTGATGCCGCGCTCGCGCTCGATGTCCATCCGGTCGAGATACTGGGCACGCATCTGCCGGGGATCGACCACGCCGGTGAGCTGCAACATCCGGTCGGCCAGGGTCGACTTCCCGTGGTCGATGTGGGCGATGATGCAGAAGTTCCTGATGCGCGCCGGGTCGGTGGCACCAGGAGCGTTCGCGCCGGGATCGAGCGTCGGTGGCACAGCGGTCCGTTCTGGTCGGCTGACGTGAGCGGGCCGACGCGATGCCGGCCCCCTCTATGCTCCCACGCCGCCCGGGAAGCCGGTCCTCCCCCGTCACTCCTGCGGCGGCTCGACGAAGAGGGCGGCGAGCCGGGGCAGCCGCCGCCGCGCCGCCTCCTCGTCGTCGAAGTCCCAGAAGTCGTTGAGATCGGGCACCGGCACCGGGTCCCGCTCCGCCGGCAGGTCGGTCGCGGTCGCCTTCCGGTGGGCCTCCCAGGGCACCGCCAGCATGTCCTCGCACTCGAACTCCTCGCCGCTGAGCGCGGCGGCCCGGACCCGCGGCAGCTCGGCGAGGGAATCCGGGTCGGCGACCGCCTTCGCGAAGACCGCCCGGCCCTGGGTCATCAGCCAGCCCCGGAAGTACTCGAAGCCGTCGTCGGAGGCGCCCCCGTTGATCAGATACGCCGCGCCCCACAGGTCGACCCGGTAGGAGGCGGCGAGCACCCGCCGCTGGTGGTGGGCGTACCCGACGATCTCCGCCGGGTCCCGCTCGGCGAGCAGAGCGACCGCGCGGGCGGCGACCGCCTCGGGCTCGCTCCCGGCGCCGGCTCGGGCGCGGTCGATCAGCTGCCAGAAGTCGTCGGTCCTCATGGCGTGGCAGTCTCCCACTCCCGGTGCTCACCGCGCGGCGGTCCAGTCACGCCCGGATGCTGCCAGCGGGGTACGACAGTCCGGCCGGGCATCGGGCAGCATGATGGCGTGCCCGAGATCTCCCTGCCCCCGGTGCCGTACGGGGCCACGGCCGTCCGCCCGGCCTGGGCGGAGCTGCCGGCCGGGCTGCGGGACGCGCTCGCGGCCCGGATCGGCGGCCACCCGGTGGCGGTCCGGACCGCCGGTGCCGGCTTCACCCGGGGCTTCGCCGCGCTGCTGACCGGCCCCGCCGGCGACCGGGTCTTCGTGAAGGCGGCGGCGCTGACCGAGCAGCGGCAGCTTGTCGACTGGTACGCCCAGGAGGCCGCGATCCTGGCCCGGCTCCCCGCCGGCCTGCCCGTCCCCCGGCCGCGCTGGGCGCTGACCGAGGCCGGCTGGTACGCGCTCGCCCTGGACGCCGTGGACGGGCGTACGCCCCGGCTGCCCTGGGCGCCGGCCGAGCTGGACGCCGCCCTCGCCACGTACGCCGAGGTGGCCGCCGCGCTGGCCGACCCGCCGGCGGAGCTGGTGGCGCTCGGGCTGCCCCGCCTCGCCGACCTGGCCCGCGACGACATTCTCTGGTGGGGCGAGGTGGCCGCCGGCCGTGAGCCGACGCCGGACCTGCCCGCCTGGGCCCCGCTGGCCGAGCTGGTCGCGCTGGAGTCCCGGCTGCCCGGGTACGCCCTGCACGGCGGGCTGGCCCACGGCGACCTGCGGGTGGACAACATCCTGCTCGACCCGGCGGGGCGGGCGTGGATCTGCGACTGGAACTGGCTCTGCCACGGGCCGGCCTGGTTCGACCTGGCCGGCCTGCTGATCACCGCGTACGCCGGCGGCCTGGACGCGGACGCGGCCTTCGCCAGCCACCCGGCATCGGCCGGCGCTCCGGCCGACGCGCTGGACGTCACCCTCGCCGCGCTGGCCGGGTACTTCCTGACCAGCGCCGCCGCCGGGCCGTCGACCGCCTCCCCGCACCTGCGGGCGCACCAGCGGTGGAGCGGCGAACAGTCGCTCGGTTGGCTGGCCGCCAGACGGGGCTGGGGCTGAGCCGTTTTGGCTCGTCCCGGCCGACCTGGTAACCTGACTTTTCGCGCGGCGATGACGCATGCTCGTCGTGCGCGAAAGCAGACCAACCCGAGCTATCAAGACGAGGCTGTCGCGTGGCGAACATCAAGTCCCAGATCAAGCGCAACCGGCAGAACGAGAAGCGCCGGCTGCGTAACAAGTCGGTCAAGTCGTCGCTGAAGACCGCCATCCGGAAGTTCCACGAGGCTGCGGAGGCCGGCGACACCGAGAAGGCCACCGTTCTCATGCGCGAGGCCGCCCGCAAGCTGGACAAGGCCGCCAGCAAGGGCGTCATCCACGCCAACCAGGCCGCCAACCGGAAGTCGGCGATCGCCCAGCGCGTCGCCTCGTTCTCGGCCTGACGACGAGCAGACCCGACCGGAAGCCCCGGGGTGCCGCCCCGGGCTTCCGGCTGTCGGCGTTCCGGGCCACTGTCCGCGCCGAGCCCTCTTCCGGTCCCGGGAGCGACACCTCCGCGAGCGATATGCCCTGGGACATTCTGCTGCCTCACCGGCATATCGCTTCTGACCGGTAGGTCTCCCGCCGTGCGACCCGCCCGAGAGCTGGCGTCCGGGGGCGCGACCGGCGCGTCCGTCAGCGGAACAGGTCCTCGCGCCCGTCCGGCCAGCGCTCGCCCTCCGGCGAGCGGACCGGATCGCCGGGGCGGGTCGTCCACAGCGCCGGGTCGCCGACGAGGGCCACGCCGGGCAGCGCCCGCGCCGTCGCCGGTACCCGGGCCCGCCCGACCACCGGCTCGATCTGCCGCCGGAAGCGGTCCCGTTCCTGCTCCGGCACCTGCGCCGCGCTGCGGATCACCACCTCGGCGACAAGGTCGTTGAGCTTCACCATCGCCGCCACCACGGCCGGCAACACCACGACCGCCCACCAGCTGACCAGTTCGGCGAGGGCGAGCAGCACGGCGAGCGCCACCGCCCCCTCGAAGAAGAGGAAGCAGAGCACCCCGCCCGGGTTGACGAAGCGCAGCCCGAGCGCCCGGGCGTAGAGCGGCCGGTACCGCTCCTCGGCCGTACGCACGGTCGCCCAGGACCGGACTGGTCGGGTCACCGGGCCCCGCCCTGCCGGGCCGCGGCGACGGAGAACACCGCCCGCTCCAGCGCGTACCCCCGGTCGTCGGCGCCGCCCTTGACGGCCGCGTTGCACTCGGCGGCCGCCCGCATCGCCTCGACCAGCCCCTCCGGGGTCCAACCCCGGCCCTGCCGCTGGGCCCGCTCGATCTTCCACGCCGGCATGCCCAGGCTGCTGGCCAGCTGGTACGGGCTGCCCCGCCCGGCGGAGGCGACCCGGGCCACCGTACGCACGCCGTCGGCGAGCGCGTCGGCGATCGGCACCGGGTCGACGCCGACGTGCAGCGCCCAGCGCAGCGCCTCCAGGGCGGCGGGGACGTCGCCGACCATCGTCGCGTCGGCGACGGTGAAGCCGCTCACCTCCACCCGCCCCCGGTAGTAGCGGGCCACCGTGTCCGCCCCGATCCGCCCGTCGGTGTCGGCGACGAGCTGCGAGCAGGCGGCGGCCAGCTCCCGCAGGTCGGTGCCGACGGCAGCGATCAGCGCCTCGGCCGCGTCCTCGGTGCACTTCCCCCCGCTGCGGCGGATCTCGTCCCGCACGAAGGCGACCCGCTCCCGATGCCCCTTGAGCTTCGCCGCCGGCACCACCGTCGCGCCCGCCGCGCGCAGCCCGTCGGCGAACGCCTTCCCCTTCGCGCCGCCGAGGTGCAGCACCACCAGCTGCACGTCGGGGTCCGGGTTCTTCGCGTACGCCAGCAGCGCGGCGACCAGGTCCTTGCGGGCGTCCTGGCCGGATCGGAGCACGAGCACCCGACGCCCGCCGAACAGCGACGGGCTGAGCATCTCTGCGATCTCCCCCACCACCAGGGAACCGGCCTGGTAGTCGCGGACGTCCACATCCGGGTCGACGCTGCGGGCCCTGGCGACGGCTTCGGTGACCGCGCGCGTGGCGAGCAGTTCCTCGTCGCCGAGAACGAGCAGAATAGGGGGCAGGCTGGCGGGGGTCACGTCGCCCATACTCGCACGGCCTCCGGCCGGATCGTGCCTGCTCATCGGTGACTGTGGCGGCGCAGCCCGCACTCAGCGCAAATCCAGACATTTGAGTCGATCCACCTGCTACCCCAACAAGCCGCCCGCCCTCCGCCGTCCGGGTGCACCGGCCGCGACCGGCCGCCCCCGAACGCGGTCGCCGCCACCCCAGCCGCGTTCACCGTCACCGCCCGGTCGCGCTCACCGTTGCCGCCCCGACCGGACGCCACCGGTCACCACCGCCAGGCCGGAACCGTCGCGTACCGCGGCGAGGTCGCCGTCCGTGTCGGTCCGCAGCACCCGCGCGCCGGCCCGGGTCAGCCGGTCGATCAGGCCCGGATTGGGGTGCCCGTAGTCGTTGTCGGCACCCACGGACACCAGAGCGACGGCTGGCCGGACCGCGGCCAGGAACTCCGGATCCTGGTACGCGGACCCGTGGTGGGCGACCTTCAGCACGTCGGCCCGGACCGCGTCGGGCGGTACGGCGTCCAGTACCGCCCGCTGCTCCTCCGTCTCGGCGTCGCCGGGCAGCAGGATCCGCACCCCGGCCACAGTGGCCGCCAGCACCAGCGAGTTGTTGTTCGGATCCGACCGACTCCCGTGCAGCGGATACGGCGGCCCGAGCACGGTCAGCTCCACTCCCCCGGCCCGCCAGGCCCAGCCCACCGGCACGGCGCGCAGCCCGGCGGCGCCGGCCCGCGCGGCGGCGCGTACCTGGGACGCGCCGGAGGGCGGCTCGGCCAGCTGCGGGGTCACCACGTCCGCCACCCGCCGACCCCGGAACACCCCGGCGATCCCGCCCACGTGGTCGGCGTGGAAGTGGCTGACCACCAGCAACGACACCTCGCGTACGCCGAGCCGACGCAGGCACGCGTCGACCCCGGCCGGTTCCGGCCCGGCGTCCACCACCACCGCCCGCCCGGCGGCGACCGGCAGCACGACCGCGTCACCCTGCCCCACCGAGCAGGCCACGATCACCCAGCCCGGTGGCGGCCAGCCGGCGGCCAGCAACCGGACGGGGAGCGTACCGAGCACCACCGCCGCCGTACAGACCGCGACGAGCCGCCGGAGCAGCCGGCGCCGGGCGGCGAGCAGCAGCGCCACGCTGACAGCGGTCAGCAGCAGCGCGCCGGTCACCCCGCCCGGCCAGGGCAGCGTCCCGGCGGGCAGTCGCGCCCCGTGCCGGGCGACGACCACCAGCCACCAGGCCGGCCAACTGCCCAGCCAGGCGGCGAACTCCGCACCCGTCGGCCAGACCGGCGAGGCGACGGCCGCGATCACGCCCAGCACGGTGGCGGGCGCGACCGCCGGTGCCACCAGCAGGTTCGCCGGCACCGCCACCAGGCTCACCGTCCCCGAGAGACCGGCGATCACCGGACCGCAGGCGAGTTGGGCGGCGGCCGGCACCGCCAGCGCCTCGGCCAACCCCGGCGGTACGCCCCGTCGGCGCAGCGCGTCCCGCCAGCCTGGGGCGAACAGCAGCAGCCCGGCCGTGGCACACACGGAGAGCGTGAACCCCGGGTCCCCGGCCAGATCGGGGTCGACCAGCACCAGCACGGTCACCGCGGCGGCGAGCGCGGGCAGCGCGGCCCGGGGACGCCCCGCGGCGAGCGCGGCCAGCCCGATCGCCCCCATCGCGGCGGCACGGACCACGCTCGGGGACGGCCGGACCAGGATGACGAACCCGATCAGGGCGACCACGCAGAGGGCGGCGGCCGTCCAGGGACCGGCCCGAGCCCAGCGGGCGAGCAGCAGCACCGCGCCGACCACGATCGCCACGTTGGAGCCGGACACCGCGTTCAGGTGGGTCATGCCGGTGGTGCGGAAGTCCTCCTCCACCGTCGGCGGCAGCCGGCTGGTGTCCCCCACGACCAGGCCGGGCAGCAGGCCACCCTGCTCATCAGGAAGCGGCTCGCAGGCGCGTTGCAGCCCGGCCCGCAGGACGCCGGCGGCCCGCTGCGGCCACGGCGGCACGCCGTGGCGGGTCGGCGGAGTCGTCACCGAGAGCACCGCGGCGGTCAGGTCCCCGCCCCGTGGGGCCGACAGCCGTCCCCGGGCGGTCGCCCGCTGCCCCGGCAGCAGCGTCCGCCAGGCCGGATCGGTCGCCAGCACCAGGGCGCGCACCGACCCGTTCACCCGCTGACCGGTGGAGTCGGTGAGGCGTACCAGGTCGGCGCGGAGGAGCACGCTGCTCGGCCGGCCGGCGGCACCCCGGATCGGGCGCGGATCGTCCCGGACCACCAGCTCGGCGGTGACCTGGGCACGTTCGTCGACGAGAGCCCGCACCGGGGCGGCGTCGCGCACGGCCACCCGGGCGGCGGTGGCGGTCGCCCCGCAGACCACCCCGAGCAGCACGGCGACCGCTGTCCAGCCGTACCGACGGGCGGGAGCGGCCGGACGGCCAAGCAGGCCGCCCAGGTGGAGGCCGAGCACGGCGGCCAGGCCGGCGGCGACGGCGGCGAGCGTGGCCATCGCCGTCGCGCTCTGGTGCAGACCGGCCAGGGCGGCGAGCCAGGCCGCCACGGCCAGCCCGGCCAGCCGCAGGTCGGGGGCCTCGCGGGGGTGGGTCTCGGTCGCGGGGATCACACGGTCACCAGGTCCTTGAGCCGCTCGTACCGGGTGTCGCCGATCCCTTCGACCTGGCGGAGGTCGGAGACCGACCGGAACCCGCCGTGACGCTCGCGGTGGTCGAGGATCCGCTGGGCGAGCACCGGGCCGACGCCGGGCAGCGCGTCGAGCTGGGCCACGGTGGCCGTGTTCAGGTTGACCAGGCCGGCCGGGGCGCCGGCACCCGCCGCCGGGTCGGCCGGGGGCTGCCCGGGTTGGCCCGGTTGTCCGGCCTGGCCGGGCGGGGCGGCCACGCCGACGAGGATCAGCTCACCGTCGGTGACCTTTCGGGCCGGGTTGAGCAGGGCCACGTCCACGCCGGGCAGCGCGCCGCCGGCCGCCTCGACGGCGTCGGCGACCCGGGCGCCGGCCGGCAGTCGGACCAGGCCGGGTCGGCGTACCTTGCCGGCGACCGCGACCACCACCTCACCGCTCGCTCCGGACGGTGCGGCCGGGGACGGTTGCGTCCCGTCGGATGCGGCGACCGTCGCGACCGGCCGGACCGGCTCGGCCCGCGGCCGGGACCGCCAGGCCCAGATCCCGGCGACGAGCACCACGACGGCGGCGACGACGGCCAGCGCCCGGACCCCTCGCCGGCCGGGATCGAAGGCGCCCGGACCGGGCAGCCGGGACAGTCGGCCGGTGCGCGGCGACTCCTGCTCGGTACCGTCAGCGAGGGCGGCCTCGGCGAGCCCGGTCGCAAGCGGCACCGGAGCGTCCGACTCCACCAGCGCGGAGCGCGACGCGGGCGGCACGATCCCGTCGGGCTCGCCCGGCACGGGACGCGGCCCGGCGTCGCGCCGGGGCGTTGCCGGGACCTGATCGAAGGTCGGCCGGGCCGGCTCGTGGCGCGATCTCGGCTCGAACAGCCGGGACAGCCGCCGTCGCACCGCGCTCTCCTCGTCGTCTGACACGGCGCGAGGCTAGGCCCGACCAGTGGTGGCGCTCAGGTCCGGAGGATCGTCCTGTGTACGGAGCGCGTCCCTGTGGACAAACGCCTGATCATGCCCATGGTGTGCTACGAGGCGAGGGGGACCGGGCGGAATCGCCGCACCTCGCGGTCAGCCCGGGACGGGAGTTCACGCCGACGCGGGAGGTGGCCCGGTGTAGCCGCTGTTCCACCGGAACCGGTTGCCCGGCTGGGCGTACTCCTCGATGACGTGCGCGATCCAGCCCGCCGTGCGGGCGATCGCGAAGATCACCTCCCCGGCGCCCGGGCCCATGCCGGTCGCGTGCGCCAACGCGGCGACGGCGAAGTCGACGTTGGGCAGGGCGCCCCGGCGCGCCGCGGTGGCGATCAGATCGTCGACCGCCCGCCGCAGCTCGCCCTGGAGCGACAGCTCCGCGACGAGATCCAGGAGGGCCGCTCCACGCGGATCGCCGTCCGGGTACAGCGAATGCCCGAACCCGGGCAGACCGCCGGTCCGGAGCCATTCGGCGACCACGGCCGGCACTCCTTCCCGCTGCGCCGCCTCGATCATCCGGTAGACACCGGCGCCGACGGCTCCGTGCATCGGCCCATCCAATGCGCCGAGGCCCGCCAGCACCGCCGCGTAGGGATTCGCCCGGGTCGAGGCCGCCACCCGTACGGCGATCGTCGAGGCGGCCAGGTCATGATCGGCGAGGAGGACGAGTGCGGCGTTGAGCGCCCGGAGCCCCGCCGCGGACGCCGGCAGGTCGGTCAACCGCAGCCACAGGCGGGCCGCCAGGCCGTCGTCCCGGGCCGCCTCGCCGGCGGGCGGCAGGGCGTCGACCATGGTGGACAGCAGCGCGGGCGCGAGCGCCGTGACGGTGGCGGGTGCCAGGTCGAAGCGCAGCGGGTCCATCGCGGCCGCGACGGCGACGACCACCGGCAGTCGGTCGAAGAGCCGGGCCTGGGCCGGCAGGTGATCGCTCGCCCGCCTCGCCCGCTCGATGGACTCCGCGGACGCCGCGAAAGGCTCCGCGTGCCGCTCGCCCGTCCAGAGCCACCGCGCGATCTCCTCGAACGGTGTCACCGGCGCGAGCCTGGCAGCGTCCAGTCCCCGGTAGTGGAGCCGCCCGTACGCGATCAGCGTGGTGGCGGTCCGCATCGCCGGCGCGGCGTCGCGTGCCGGCCGGGTCGCCTGGGTACGGGCCGCCAGCCGCTCGACGTCGGCCAGCCGGAAGCGACTGATCCGCTCGCCGGGAACCTTGACTCTGTCAAGCAACCCTCGGCTGACGTAGGCGTAGATCGTCTCCGGTTTGATACGCAGGCGATGCGCCACCTCGGTGGTCGTCAGCAGTTGCTCCTCGGACATGTGGCCATGCTCTCATGTTGACTGGATCAATGTTGACCACCCCCGTCCGGCGGCGGAACGCTGCCGGCATGGCTCACACCATCACCGCTCCCCGGGGGCTCGCCGGCGTCGTCGTCACCGACACCACCATCGGCCGCGTCCGCGGCCGCGAGGGCTTCTACCACTACCGGCAGTACTCCGCGATCGAACTGGCCGAGCGCCGCACCCTGGAGGACGTCTGGGCGCTGCTGATCGACGGCGCCCTGCCGGACGATGCCAAACCGCTCCAGCGGGAGATCGCCCCGCTGCGCCACATCCCGCCCGCCGTGGCCGCCGCGCTGCCCGGTATCGCGGCGGCCTCCGGGTCGCAGGACCCGATGGGCGGGCTGCGCGCCGCGCTGGCCGTCGCCGGCCTCGCCGCCGGAGCCCGCCCGCTGTACGACACGTCGCCGGCGCAGCGGCGGGCGCACGCCATGGCACTCTGCGCCCTCACGCCCAGCCTGCTGGCGGCGTTGTACCGCCTGCGCGCCGGCCTGGCGCCGATCGAGTCGCGCGACGACCTGTCACACGCGGCGAACTACCTCTACATGATCACCGGCGAGGAGCCGTCCCAACCCCACGCCCGGGCGATCGAGCGCTACCTCATCGCGACCGTGGATCACGGCTTCAACGCGTCAACCTTCACCGCCCGCGTCATCGCCTCCACCGGCGCCGACATCTACGCCTGCGTCGGCGGGGCGCTCGGCGCGCTCTCCGGCCCCCTGCACGGCGGAGCCCCCAGCCGGGCCCTCGACACCCTCGACGCCATCGGTTCGATCGACCGGGCCGGCTCGTGGCTGCGCTCGCGCATTCTGAACGGCGAGCGGATCATGGGGTTCGGGCACCCGATCTACCGCACGGAGGACCCGCGGTCCCGCATGCTCAAGGGGATCGCCCAGGACCTCGGCGGGGAGTTGGTGGACTTCGCCGTGGCCGTCGAGGAGCGGGTCCTGTCGTTGCTCGCGGAGCTGAAGCCCGGCCGGGAACTGCACACCAACGTGGAGTACTACGCCGGCGTCGTGATGCACCTGTGCGGGTTGCCTCGGGAGATGTTCACCCCGACCTTCGCCACCAGCCGGGTCATCGGATGGTGCGCGAACGTGCTGGAACAGGCCGAGGACCCGAAGATCATCCGACCGGACTCGCGATACGTCGGCCCGCGCCCGCCCCAACCGCTGCCCGGAGAGCGGGCAGCCCCCATCGCGGGCGGCGGGCGTCCTTTGCTCGCGGAGAGCTGACGGCGGCCGGCAACCGGCAGAGCCGGCGTACTGGTGAAGCCACCGGGCATGCCGAGCGTCGCCGTGCTGGTGGCGGTGCCGCTGGTGGCCACCGGCCGCCGTGCCCGGGCAGGTCGACCGCGGCCGCCGGGAACTCGGCGGCGAGCGCGGCCAGTTGCGGCCGCCACCGGCCCCGCGCGAGGCGGGTGCCGTGGACGAGCACGATCGGTGGCCGGTCCACCGTGCTCACCTCGCCTCGGGGTCGAGGCCGAGGGCCGCCCGGCCGCCGTCCACCGGCAGGGTCACCCCGTTGACGAAGCTGGCCTGCGCCGACAACAGGAACGCCACCACCTCGGCCACCTCCCCGGTACGCCCGATCCGGCCCAACGGGTGCAGTCGAGCCAGCTCCGCGGTGATCCACTCCGCCTCGGCCGGTTCCCGTCCGGCGAGGAAGGCGGCGTGCCGCTCGGTGTGGATCGAGCCGAGCGTGACCGCGTTGGTCCGTACGCCCCGGCCGGCGTACTCGACGGCGAGGGAGCGGGTGAGCCCCTCGACGGCGGCCTTCGCCGTGGCGTACGGCAGCGCGCCGGGCACCGCCCGGGCGGCCTGGTGGGAGGAGATGTTGACGATCGCGCCGCCGGTACCGGCGGCCAGGAACCGGCGTACGGCGACGCCGGCGCCGACCACGGCGGGGCGCAGGTTACGGGCGATCAGGTCGAACACCTCGCCCGGGGGCGCGGTGTGCAGGGCGGCGTCCCGGAACACGGCGGCGTTGTTGACCCAGCCGGCCAGCGGGGCGGCCGACTCGGCCAGGTCACCGGCTTGCCCGGCGACCTGCTCGTCGGCGGCGTCACCCACCACGGGCCGCAGCCGGCCGGCGGCGGGATGATCGGCCAGCCAGCGCAGCGCCGCCGGGTCCCGCTCGATCACCACCACTGTGTCCCCGCCGACGGCGAGACGTTCCACGATGGCCCGCCCGACGCCCCGCCCCCCACCGGTCACCACGTACGACACGACGTCATTCTCCCGCCGGATGACCACGCGCGCCGCCCTGCCCGGCGTTGCCCGAGCCACATCGGCGAAACGGCGGGATCCGGCCGCACCGGATACCGCCAGATCGCCGACCCACCCAGCCGACCCACCCAGCCGACCCACCCAGCCGACCCACCCCGCCGGCCCGCGCTCACGCTGGACGGCGGTGGATCACCACGCAGGCCAGGCCGGGGCCGGCGTGCGCCGCCACCACCGCGCCGGCCTCGGTGACGTACGTGTCGTGCAGGCGGTCGCCGAGCCGCTCGGTCAGCGCCGTCACCAACTGCTCGGCGCGCTGCGGGGCGTCGAGGTGGTGCACGGCCAGGTCCGCCTCGGCGTCGCCGGCCGCCTCGACCGCCAGGTCGACCAGGCGCGCCAGCCCCCGGCCGGCGGTACGGACCTTGTCCCGGACCACGATCGCGCCGTCGGGCATGTGCAGGATCGGCTTCACCGACAGGGCGGTGCCGAGCAGCGCCTCGGCAGCGTTGATCCGGCCGCCCCGACGAAGGAACTCCAGGGTGTCGACGTAGAAGAAGATGGTGGTCCGGGCGACGGCGTCGACCGCCGCCTGGCGTACCCCGGGGAGGTCCGCGCCGTCGGCGGCGGCCGCCGCGGCGGCCAGGACCGGAAAGCCCAGGCCCATCCCGGTGGAGCGGCTGTCGACCACGCTGACCCGGTCGCCGACCTCGGCGGCGGCCAGCCGGGCCGCCTCCACCGTGCCGGAGAGTTCGGCCGACAGGTGTACCGAGACCACCGCGTCGGCGCCCCCGGCGAGCAGCGCCCGATACACCTGCGCGAACTGCTCGGGTGCGGGCCGGGAGGTGCTGGTCGCGACCCGCCGGCCACCGAGGGCCCGGACGGCGTCCTCGGGGAAGACCTCGACCCCTTCCAGCCCTTCCACGCCGTTGAGCACCACGGTGAGCGGGACGACCGTGAGCCGGTGCGCGCGCACCGACTCGGGCGGAAGATAGGCGGTGGAGTCGGTGACGACCGCGACGGGCATGTCCGGCACGCTAGCCGATGCCGCGACGACCCGCTCGGGCCGGAGGGCTCAGACCGCGTCGGCCTGCGCCGGCAGCGTGATCAGCCCGACGTTGTGGGCCCGCAGGTGCCAGCCCCGGACGTCGTCGTGGCGCAGCTCAGTCCAGTGGCAGTTGGCCAACGAACCGACGGCCCGCAGCACCGCGTGGCCCCAGCCGAGCAGATGACCGACGCCCTGCCGGGCGCCACCACCGTGGGTGGCCACCACGACCGTGCCGCCGACGGCCAGGTCGGCCGCGTCCTGGAACGCGGCGCCGAGGCGCTTGCCCAGGTCGTCGAGGGTCTCGATGCCGGCGCCCGGATCGGGGTCGCCGGCGCGCCAGCGCGCGTACTCATCGGGGAAGCGCTCGGCGACCTCGGTGAGGTCGAGGCCCTGCCACTGGCCGAAGTGGCGCTCGCGGAGCCGGGCGTCGGCGCGTACCGGCAACCCGGTCAGCGCGGCGAGGGCGGCGGCCGTGTCGGCGGCCCGGCGCAGGTCGCTGGCGACGATGGCATCCGGGCGCAGCGCGGCCAGCGCGGGCGCGGCGGCCCGCGCCTGTTCACGACCGAGGTCGTTCAGCGGTACGTCGGTCTGCCCCTGGACGCGGCCGGTGGCGTTCCAGTCGGTGTTGCCGTGCCGCCAGATGATCAGGCGGGTCATTCCGCGCTGGCGGTGCCGGCTGCCGAGTCGGCCAGGTCCCGGTCCACGAACGGGATCTGCGGGCAGTCCTTCCAGAGCCGGTCCAGGGCGTAGAACTCGCGCTCCTCGGTGTGCTGCACGTGCACCACGATGTCGACGTAGTCGAGCAGCACCCACCGGCCGCCCCGCTCGCCCTCGCGGCGGACCGGCTTGGCCTTCTCCGGCAGCTCCAGCAGGCGCTCCTCGATGGCGTCGACGATGGCGAGGACCTGGCGCTCGTTCGGAGCGGCGGCCAGCACGAACGCGTCGGTGATGGCGAGTTGGTCGCCCACGTCGATGATGACGATGTCCTGTGCCTTCTTGTCGGCCGCGGCCTGGGCGGCGGCCATCGCCAGCTCGTGCGCGCGTTCGGAAACTGTCACCGTTCTCCTTCGATCAACCGTGCGACCCTCCAAGCCTCTCACACCCGGCGGCACGACGACTTGTCAGTTCTGGTCGATTAGGCGGACAAACCCTCACGCTTCGGGCGCATCCAATCGCTGGTAGAGGCGCCGTTTGGCGATGTACTGCACCACACCGTCCGGCACCAGGTACCAGACCGGCTCGCCCCGGGAGACCCGCGCCCGGCAGTCGGTCGAGGAGATGGCCATCGCCGGGACCCGCACCAGGCTGACCGTGTCCGCCGGGAGGTGCTTGTCGGACAGCTCGAAACCCGGGCGGGTCACGCCGATGAAGTGGGCCAGCTCGAACATCCGGTCCACTTCCTTCCAGGACAGGATGCGTTCCAGGGCGTCCGCCCCGGTGATGAAGAAGAGCTGCACCTTCGGGCCGTACTCGGCGTGCAGGTCGCGCAGGGTGTCGACGGTGTAGGTCGGGCCACCCCGGTCGATGTCGACCCGGCTCACCTGGAAGCGCGGGTTGGAGGCGGTGGCGATCACCGTCATGAGGTAGCGGTCCTCGGCCGAGCTGACCGGCTCGTCCGCCTTCTGCCAGGGCTGGCCGGTGGGAACGAAAATCACCTCGTCCAGGCCGAACCGGTCCGCCACCTCGCTGGCCGCCACCAGGTGCCCGTGGTGGATCGGGTCGAAGGTGCCGCCCATGATCCCGATCCGCCGGATGTCTTCCTCCACCAAGCGATCGTAGGCCGGGGCCGGGAATCGACTCGGCGGGGCCGCCGGACCGCTCCGGCCGGAGGCCCGGCCCGAGCGGTCGGCGCCGGGCGGGCGGTTCGCCTCCGCCCGCCCGGCGTCGCGGCCTCCGTCAGGCGCCGGCGGCGGCCACCGCCGTCCGGGCCACCAGCGCACGCCGCAGGTCGTCGTCGCGGTCGGTCACCTCCCGTTTGAGGCCGGGCGCGAGGTCGTCGCGAGCCAGCAGCGCCGCGGCCAGCTCCCGGGTGCGCTGCGCCACGGCGTACCGGGGGAAGGCCAGCCAGGCGACCCGGTTGGCCGTCCAGGGGGTACGCAGACCCGCCGCCGCCGGCATGTCGGCGAAGTAGCGCTCGACGTAGCCGGCGGTCAGCTCGGCCTGCTCCGGCTGCCAGAAGCCCTCGGCGGTCGCCTCGACCAGGCGGTTGGAGAGCGCGGTGTTGCTGGTGATGATCTCCCACGCGGTCCGTTTGGCGTCGACGTCGGGCAGTGCGGCGCGGCAGCCCGCAGCCCGCTCGGCGCCGGTGGCGCTGCGGTCGGCGGCGGCCTCGGCGGCGATCTCCGGCTCGCCGGCCGCCCCGAGCACCACCAGCCGGTGCAGCAGCCGCCACCGCAGGTCGGCGTCCACCGCGAGTCCCGCCGGGACGTCCCTGCCCGCCAGCCAGCCGGCGAGCAGCCCGGTGTCGGTGGTGCCGCCGATCAGACCCCGGGCCGCGGCGAGTTGCAGCGAGCCGCCGGCCGGGGCGCCGGCCAGCAGCGCGGCGCAGGCCCCGGCGACCCGGAGCAGGGCCGCGTCCCGGGCCGGCAGGTCCAGGTAACGGTCGACCAGCCCTCGGCTGAGGGTGAGCACGTCCTCGGCGATGATCACCTCGGTCTCCGCCGGCAGCGCCGCCGCGATGAGCGCGACCAGCGCCTCCACCGGGCGCTCGCCGTCGGTGGCGGCGTCCAGCGCCTCGCCCCAGAGCAGCGCCCGGGCCAGCGGATCGTCCAGCCCCGGCAGCAGCGTCGGCACCACGTCCGCCGAGGCCGGGTCCAGTCGGATCTTGGCGAACGTGAGGTCACCGGCGTTGGGCAGCAGCAGGCCGGCGGCCGGCTGCCCGATCAGCTCGGTCAACTCGGTGCGGCCGTGGTCGGCGTCCGGGGCCAGGTCGACCTCGAAGCGGCGCGCCGGGGCGTCGGCACCGTACCGGGCCACCCCGATACGGTGCGGGCGCAGCACCGGGTACGCCTCCGGCGCGGTCTGCACCACCGCCACCTCGGTCCACCGGCCGCCGGCGTCCACCGCGGTCACCATCCGCAGCGTGTTGACCTGGCTGCGGCGCAGCCAGCGCTCGGCCCAGTCGGTCAGGTCGCGTCCGCTCGCGGCGGCGAGGCTGTCGAGGAGGTCGGCGAGGGTGGCGTTGCCGAACCGGTGCTTGGCGAAGTGCGCGTTCAGGCCGGCGAGGAAGGCGTCGTCGCCCACCCAGGCGACGAGCTGGCGCAGCACGCTGGCGCCCTTGGCGTACGAGATGCCGTCGAAGTTGAGCAGGGCCTGAGCGGCGTCGGCCACCTCCTCGGGGGCGACCGGGTGGGTGGAGGGGCGCTGGTCGGCCGCGTACCCCCAGGCCTTGCGGCGCATCGCGAAGGTGGTCCACGCCTGGTCGAAGCGGGTGGCCTCGGCGGTGACCCGGGTGCCCAGGTACTCGGCGAAGGACTCGTTGAGCCACAGGTCGTCCCACCAGCGCATGGTCACCAGGTCGCCGAACCACATATGCGCCATCTCGTGCGCGATGGTGGTGGCCCGCAGCTCCCGCTGGGTGTCGGTGACGGCCGAGCGGAAGACGTAGTCGTCGCGCAGGGTGACCAGACCCGGGTTCTCCATCGCGCCGGCGTTGAACTCGGGCACGAACGCCTGGTCGTACTTGCCGAACGGGTACCGCTCGGCGAAGAGCTGGTGGAAGCGGTCCAGGCACTGCTTGGTGACGGTGAAGATCTCGCCGGCGTCGGCGTCCAGGTGCCCGGCCAGCGACCGGCGGCAGTACAGGCCGAGCGGGATGCCGTCGTGCTCGTCGTGCCGCACGT
The DNA here is from genome assembly GCF_900089605.1 of Micromonospora narathiwatensis. NCBI lineage: Bacteria > Bacillati > Actinomycetota > Actinomycetes > Micromonosporales > Micromonosporaceae > Micromonospora > Micromonospora narathiwatensis. Next base: position 4,070,490 of record NZ_LT594324.1, read on the forward strand.
GCCAGGGCCCGGCGATCAGCGTGAAGAAGTACGTGGCCAGGGGCACGGTGGGGGCGAACTCCCAGCGCCCCGGCGCCGGCCGGTCGGCGAGCTGCCCGTTGGCCGCGACGGTCCACTCCGGCGGCGCGGTGACCGAGAGGGTCACCGGGGCCTTGAGGTCGGGCTGGTCGAACGCGGCGAAGATCCGCTGCACCTCGTCGAGGAAGGACATCGCGTAGAGGTACGTCTCGCCGTCGGCCGGGTCGACGAAGCGGTGCAGGCCCTCGCCGGTGTTGGAATACGCCATCTCGGCATCGACGGTCAGGGTGTTCGCGGCGGCCAGCCCGGTCAGCGGCAGCCGGTTGTCGTCGAGGACGGCCGGGTCGAGGTCCCGGTCGTTGAGGCGTACCCCGAGCAGTCGCCCGGGTTTGATCTCGGCGAAGGTCTCGGCGCCGGGGGTCGCCCCGAACCGGATCGTGACGGTGGAGCGGAACCGCTCGCCGCCACCGGTCAGGTCGAGGTCCACCTGGTAGGACTCGACGGTAATCAACGCGCCACGCGCGGTCGCCTCTACACGGGTCAGGCTCGGCATCCGCTTATCCTGCCCGATGAGGATCCGGACGGGGTCCCCGGTGACGCGTGGCGATGGAGGAACAACAATGGGTCAGCACCCCAAGGGCGACTTCGACCTCTCCCGGGCGGTCTGGCAGCGGGCCGAGGGCGACACCACCGAGAGCGCGGTCGAGGTGGCCTTCGTCGACGACCTGATCGGGATGCGCAACTCGGCCGAGCCGGACGGACCGGTGCTGGTCTTCACCCAGGCCGAGTGGGACGCGTTCGTCGCGGGCGCCCAGGACGGCGAGTTCGACCTGGACTGAGCCCCGGCGCTCAGTCACCGTCGCCCCAGCCGAGACCGCCGGGGCCGGGCGCGTGATGGAAGCCGGGGTGCCCGGCCACGTCGGCGCAGCGCTCGCCGTCTGGCCCGAGCGCACCGCAGAACAGCCGCTCCGCCCGGTGCCAGGCATCGGCCGGGGAGAGGGCCGCCGCGCCGAGCGCCAGCTCCGGACGGAGCAGGCTCAGCGCCTCGGCGTACGCGACGGCCAGCTCGCGGGCGACGGACGGGTCCGCCGCCTCGAAGCCGAGGTGCACGGTGAAGAGCCGGGGTGGCCGGGCCCCGGCCCGCCGGGTTGGGACGATCAGCGGCTCCTCGCGGTCGCCCCGGCGCAGGCCGAGCCCGGTCACCGCTCGCCGCCGCCAGTGCGCCGTCCTGTCGTTGCGCATCCGTCCTCCCCGTCACCGGTGACCGCCGCCGGCGACTGCGCCGGCGGATCCCGGACCGGCCCGCCGCCGGTCCGCAGCCGAGCGAAACAGGTTTTCCGCGCTCCGGGAGGGGCCAGCTCCGGTGTTCCCCGCTGGCCCCTCCCCCGGCCGGGCGAATGTGCCACGCTCCACCGGTTCGCCCCGCGGAGACCGGATTCACCCGGCCCGGCCTGGGTAAGAGCCGTCACCGGTCGCCGAGCCGCGTCAGGAGCAGCCGATGAGCATTCCCACCGACCCCAGCCCGGAGAGCACGCTGGCGTTCCGGCGCGAGGGCTACCGGTTCATCGGCGACCGCTGCGACCGGCACCGCAGCGACATCTTCCAGACCCGGCTGCTGCTGGAACCGACCATCTGCCTGCGTGGTCGCCCGGCCGCGGAGCTGTTCTACGACCCCGCCCGCTTCGTCCGGCACGGTGCCATGCCGGCGCCGGGGCAGCGCACCCTCACCGGGGTCGGCGGCGTACAGGGGCTCGACGACGCGGCGCACCGGGCGCGCAAGGCGATGCTGATGTCGATCATGACGCCCGCGGCGATCCGCCACCTCGGGCGACTCTTCGACGACGAGTGGCGGGCCCGCGTCCCGGTCTGGGCGGAATCCGGTCCGGTGGTCCTCCACGAGGAGGTCGGCCGGCTGCTGACCCGGGCGGTCTGCGCCTGGGCGGGGGTGCCGCTGACCGGCGCGGACGTGGTGCGGCGCACCGGTGACCTGCACGCGATGATCGAGGCCCCGGTCGCGGTCGGCCCGCGGCACTGGCGCGGGCTGCTCGGCCGCCGCCGGGCCGAACACTGGGTCGGCGACCTGATCGAGCGGGTCCGGCGCGGCGCGCTGTCGGCGCCGGAGGGCAGCGCGCTACGGGTGATCTCCGAGCACCGGGACGGGCAGGGGCGGTGGCTGCCCCGCCGGATCGCGGCGGTGGAGCTGCTGAACGTCATCCGCCCGACGGTCGCGGTCGACCGCTTCGTGGTCTTCGCCGCGCTGGCGCTGCACGACCATCCGCGCTGGCGGGAACGGCTGCGCGGCGACGACCCGGCCATCGAGGGCTTCGGGCACGAGGTACGCCGCTACTACCCGCTCTTCCCGGTGGCGGCGGCCCGGGTGCGGCGCTCCTTCGAGTGGCAGGGGCACCACTTCCCCCAGGGCCGTCGGGTGCTGCTCGGCCTGTACGCCACCAACCACCACCCGCGGCTCTGGCCCGAGCCGGAACGGTTCCGGCCGGAACGGTTCGCCGACTGGCCGGGCGACCCGTTCAGCCTGGTTCCGCAGGGCGGTGGAGACCACTTCACCGGGCACCGGTGCGCCGGCGAGTGGCTCACCGTCGAGCTGCTGAATCGGGCCGTCACCAACCTCACCAGCACGATGAGTTACCGCGTCCCGCCGCAGGACCTGGCGCTCGACCTCGGCCGGATGCCGACCCTGCCGGCCAGCGGGCTCGTCATCGACGGGGTACGCCGCATCGGGTGACCACCGGGGCCACCGGTCGGGTCACCGGGAGAGTCCGGCGAACGACGTACGCCGGTGCGACAACCGGGCCAACCCGGACGTCGGGTCCCGGCGTGATTCGTCATTTCTCTGCGGGAGCGCCCCGGCCCGGTCACAGAATTGGGGGTCTGCCCACCCTGGCGGCGCCTGATCCACGGAGGTGACAGCGATGGCACGTGACGTGCGCGGACGCGTCCCGGCCCGGCCGGCGGTCCAGATGGTCGCCCTCGCGGTGGCCGCCGCCTTCGTGCTGATCGGCGTGCTCGGCTTCGTCCCCGGCGTCACCACCCACTACGGCGAGCTGGTGTTCGCCGGTCACCACTCGAAGGCGAAGCTGTTCGGCGTGTTCCAGGTGTCGATCCTGCACAACCTGCTGCACCTGGTCTTCGGCCTGGTCGGGCTGGGGCTGGCCCGCCGGGTGGGCGGGGCACGGCTGTTCCTGGCCGGCGGCGGCGCCGTCTACCTCGTCATCTGGCTGTACGGCTTCGGCGTCGACCGGGAGAGCTACGCGAACTTCGTGCCGTTCAACGACGCCGACAACTGGCTGCACCTCTTCCTCGGCTTCGGCATGCTGGTGCTGGGGCTGCTGCTCTCCAAGGGGGCCGGCACCGGCGGCCGGCTGGACAGCCCGTTCGACCGACGCTGACCCGCGGCCCGGCCAGGGCCGTGCCCGACCTGCCGGTGACCGGGGCGGCTGCCGTCAGGCCGCGACGAGCAGACGCTTGCCGAAGCAGAGGCTGTGCGGGTTGTTCACGTACTCGCCGTACACCGGGATGGGCTCGTAACCGCAGGACCGGTAGAGACCGATGGCCGCCGGCAGGTACGTGGCGGTCTCCAGGCACACCGTGGTGTGTCCCTGCCGGTAGGCCAGCTCCTCCAGCGCGGCCAGCAGCTGCCGGGCAATGCCCCGCCCCCGGTACGCCGGCCGCACGTACATCCGCTTCAGCTCCCCGGTGTCGGCGTCCAGCGCCTGGAGGCCGCCACAGGCGACGGCTCGCCCGCCGGCCACCGCGACCAGGTAACGGATGTCGTCATGGGTGACGGTCGCCTGGCCGGGCAGCCCCCCGTCGGCGTCGCGCAGCTCGCGCTGCTGGGCCGCGACCAGGGTGGCGACCTCGGGGTCGGTGGCGGGCCGGGATTCGATCAGCATTCCGTCACGCTAGGACCGCCGGATTTCGCGGAGGTTTCCGGCTAACGACCCGATCACGGACGGAAAGGGACTAGTCCCAGTCCTCGTCGTCGGCGTCGTCCTGCGGGGCCGCCGCCAGCTCGTCGGCCGGGCGCTGCCGGCGTCCCTTACGGGCGGCCAGCCGCTCGGCGGCCGAGGCACGGGTCGACTTCTCCTCCAGCCGGATGTCGGTGCCCCGGTTGCCCGGCACGAAGTCGACGCCGGCGTAGAGGGTGGGCTGCCAGTCGAACTCCCGGTCGCTGATGCGTACCAGGTCGCCGGCCTGCGCGCCGGCCTTGGCCAGCTTCTCCTCGACACCGAGCCGGGCCAGCCGGTCGGCCAGGTAGCCGACCGCCTCGTCGTTGTCGAAGTTGGTCTGCCGGACCCAGCGCTCCGGACGGCTGCCCCGGACGGTGAACGAGCCGTCCTCCTCCGCCTCGATGGTGAAGCCGGCGTCGTCGACCGCCTTCGGGCGGATCACGATCCGGGTCGGCTCGGCCGGCGGCGCCGCGCTGCGCGCCTGCTCGACCAGCTCCGCCATCGCGTACGTCAGCTCCTTGAGCCCCTCGCGGGTGGCCGTGGAGATCTCGAAGACCCGCAGGCCCCGGGCCTCCAGGTCGGGCCGGACGATCTCGGCGAGGTCCCGGCCGTCCGGTACGTCGATCTTGTTGAGCGCGACCAGGCGGGGCCGGTCGGTGAGGCCGCCGTACTCGGTCAGCTCGGCCTCGATGGTGTCGATGTCCGCGAGCGGGTCCCGGCCCGGCTCCAGCGTGGCGGTGTCGATGACGTGCACCAGCACGGCGCAACGCTCGACGTGCCGGAGGAACTCCAGACCCAGCCCCTTGCCGGTGGCCGCGCCCGGGATCAGCCCCGGCACGTCGGCCACGGTGAAGGTGTGGTTGTCCACCCGGACCACGCCCAGATTCGGCACCAGGGTGGTGAACGGGTAGTCGGCGATCTTCGGCTTGGCGGCGGAGATGACCGAGATCAGCGACGACTTGCCGGCCGACGGGAAGCCGACCAGGCCGACGTCGGCGACGCTCTTCAGCTCCAGCACCACGTCCAGCCGGTCGCCGGGCTCGCCCAGCTCAGCGAAGCCGGGGGCCTTGCGCCGGGCGTTGGCCAGCGCGGCGTTGCCCCGACCACCCCGGCCGCCCCGGGCCGCTTCGAAGGTGGTGCCGGCCCCGACCAGGTCCGCCAGCACCTCACCGTCGAGGCCCTGCACCACGGTGCCGTTCGGCACCTTGATCATCAGGTCCCGGCCGTTGGCGCCGTCCCGGTTCGAGCCCGCGCCGCCCTTGCCGTTCTCGGCCTTCAGGTGCGGGCGGAAATGGAAGTCGAGCAGCGTGGTCACCTGCGGGTCGACCACCAGCGAGACGCTGCCGCCGTGCCCGCCGTTGCCGCCGTCCGGGCCACCGAAGGGCTTGAACTTCTCCCGGTGGATCGAGACACAGCCGTGCCCGCCGTCGCCGGCCTGCATATGCAGGACGACCCGGTCAACGAACGTCGTCACGCGGACAATCCTTCCAGCGGGGTACGCCCCGCACGGGGAAAAGCGAAGCGGGCCGGGACACCAGGTCCGCGGCCCGCCAACGCCTTCGAACTACTGCTGCGGCACGATGCTGACGGTCTTGCGGCCGCGCCTGGTGCCGAACTGGACCGCACCGGCGGCCAGCGCGAAGAGCGTGTCGTCGCCGCCGCGGCCGACCAGGTCACCGGGGTGGAACTTGGTGCCGCGCTGACGGATGAGGATCTCACCCGCGCTGACGACCTGACCACCGAAGCGCTTCACGCCGAGCCGCTGGGCCGCGGAGTCGCGACCGTTACGCGAGCTGGACGCACCCTTTTTGTGAGCCATTGGAGGACGACCTACTTCCCGCTGGAGATGCCGGTCACCTTGACCTGGGTCAGCGGCTGGCGGTGACCCTGGCGCTTGTGGTAGCCGGTCTTGTTCTTGAACTTGTGGATCCGGATCTTCGGGCCCTTGGTGTGCGCGGCGATCTCACCGGACACCGAGACCTGGGCAAGCTTCGCCGCGTCGGTCACCAGGTCGTCACCGTCGACGAGGAGCACCGCGGTGAGCTTCACCGCGTCGCCGGGGACACCGGCGAGCTTCTCGACCTCGATCACGTCGCCCTCGGCGACCTTGTACTGCTTGCCGCCGGTCTTGACGATCGCGTACATCGGAGGCGGACTCCCTGTCGTTGAGGCTGCTAGCGTCTTTTCCCACCGTTGCCGGTCGGTCGTTCCCACGGCGACTCGCCGGGTAGCCGTGACACCGGCTGCGCGGGCACGCGGGAACTCGGCACACCAAAGTGCGCCGCAGGCTAGCGTACGCCATGCCAGGCCCGCCGCCCAAACCGGGCCGCCTGTCAGCGGCCGGAGCGCGTCCTTCCCGGGGCCGCGGGAACGACGAGGCCCCTCCCGCCGGACTCTTTGCCGGTGGGAGGGGCCGTCGAACGTCGTACCGATCAGCGGCTCACGGCCGGGTACGCCGCCGCGCCCCGCCGCGCCGGGAGCGCCGCCGGCCGAGGCCGCCCTCCTCCTCGGCCTCGCCGTCACCGATCGCGTCCGGGTCGTCCGCCGCGGCCAGCCGGGCCGAGCTGCCCTCCTGGCTGTCGGCGACCGCCGGTGCGGCCGGCGTCTCGGTCTCGTACCGGGACAGGTCGTAGCCCATCGTGTCGTGGTAGTCGGCCTCCGCCTGGGCGTCCGTCACCTCGGCGACGGTCTTCTCCGGCGCGGCCTTGCGGCCCCGGCGCCGGGGCCCGCCCCGCTCCTCGACGGCCGGGGTGGTGACGGCCGAGGCGACCGCCTTGACCTTCTCCCCCGCACCACCGCCGGTCCGCGGCTTCTCCGGTACGGGCTCGGTGTGGATGATCACGCCACGGCCCTTGCAGCACTCGCAGGTCTCGCTGAACGCCTCCAGCAGGCCGGCGCCGATCCGCTTACGGGTCATCTGCACCAGACCCAGCGAGGTGATCTCGGTGACCTGGTGCTTGGTGCGATCCCGGCCCAGGCACTCGGTGAGCCGGCGCAGCACCAGCTCCCGGTTCGACTCCAGCACCATGTCGATGAAGTCGATCACCACGATGCCGCCGAGGTCGCGCAGCCGCAGTTGGCGCACGATCTCCTCGGCCGCCTCCAGGTTGTTGCGGGTGACCGTCTCCTCCAGGTTGCCCCCGGAGCCGGTGTACTTGCCGGTGTTGACGTCGACGACGGTCATCGCCTCGGTCCGGTCGATCACCAGCGATCCGCCGGAGGGCAGGAAGACCTTGCGGTCCAGCCCCTTGAGGATCTGCTCGTCGATCCGGTACTCGGCGAAGACGTCGGTGGTGCCGGCGTGCCGGCGCAGCCGGGCGACCAGGTCCGGCGAGACGTGCGACAGGTACGACTCGACCATGTCGTACGACTGCTCGCCCTCGATGACCAGCTCGCGGAAGTCCTCGTTGAACAGGTCCCGGACCACCCGGATGACCAGGTCCGGCTCCTCGTAGAGCAGCACCGGGGCGCCGCCCTCGGCCGCCTTGGCCTGGATGTCCTCCCACTGCGCCTGGAGCCGCTTGACGTCCCGGGCCAACTCGTCCTCGCTGGCGCCCTCGGCGGCGGTCCGGACGATCACCCCGGCGCCGTCCGGCACCAGCTTCTTGAGGATGTCCCGCAGCCGCTTGCGCTCGGTGTCCGGCAGCTTCCGGCTGATGCCGGAGGCGTTGCCGTTCGGCACGTAGACCAGGTGCCGGCCGGAGAGCGCGATGTGGCTGGTCAGCCGCGCGCCCTTGTGCCCGATCGGGTCCTTGGTCACCTGCACCAGCACCGAGTCGCCGGACTTGAGCGCGTGCTCGATCGACCGGGCGCGGCCCTCCAGGCCCGTGGTGTCCCAGTTGACCTCGCCGGCGTAGAGCACGGCGTTGCGGCCGCGCCCGATGTCGACGAAGGCCGCCTCCATGCTGGGCAGGACGTTCTGCACCTTGCCGAGGTAGACGTTGCCGGCCATGGTGCCGGCGGAGTTACGGGTGACGTAGTGCTCGACCAGCACGCCGTCCTCGAGAACGGCGATCTGGGTGCGGTCGCCGCGCTGGCGGACGGCCATCACCCGGTCGACCGCCTCCCGGCGGGCCAGGAACTCCGACTCGCTCAGGATCGGCGGCCGGGTACGCCGCTGCTCCCGGCCGTCCCGGCGGCGCTGCCGCTTGGCCTCCAGCCGGGTCGAACCGGTGACGCCCTGCACCTCGTCGACGGGTCGGCGAGGCTCACGGATCTTGACGACCGTGGGCACGCCGTCCTCGGACGGGGCCTCGACGTCACCCGCGCCCCGACGGCGGCGGCGACGCCGACGGCGGGTCATCCCGTCGCCCTCGGCCTCCTCTTCCTCGGCTTCCTCGACCTCTTCGGCTTCCTCGGCCTCGGCCTCGGCGCTCTCGGCCTGGATCGCCTCCTCGGCCTCGTCCTCCTCGACGTCCTCCACGCCGCCCTTGCCCCGGCCCCGGCCGCGGCGACCCCGGCGGCGACGACGCCGGGCGGAGATCGACTCCTCGTCGTCCTCCTCCGCCTCGACGGCCTCCTCGGCCTCGACGGTCGGCTCCTCCTCGGCCTCGGCCTCGATCTCGACCGGCTCCGCCTCGCGGCGGCCACGCCGGCGACGTCGGCCGGTCTCCACCGGCTCCTCGGCCGGCTCCTCGACGGCCGGTCCGGTGACCCGGACGATCGGCATCTCCTCGGGCTGCGGCGCCATGAACAGGACGGTCGGCGCGGAGAGGGCGGCCCGCCGGCGACGGCTGGTCCGCTCCGGCTCCGCGGCCGGCTGCTCGGTCACCCCCGGGACGGCGGCGCCCGGTCCGACCTCGCCGGGCCGCTCCTCCGGCTCCCGGGCCGGGGTGGTCTCGACGGCCGGCGGCACCTCGGCCACGCCCTCGGCGATCGGCGTGGGCGCCCCGGCCAACTCCCGGGCCGGCGTCGGCCCGGCTCCGGTCTCCCCGCCCTCGACCTCCTCCGCACCGGTCTCCTCGACCGGCGCGGCCATGGCCGACGGCTCGGCGCGCTCGCCGGTCTCGCCACCGGTGTCCGCCTGCGGCTCGGCCTCCACTGCGGCGGCGGCCTCGGCCGGCGCCTCGGTAGCGGACTCCTCGATGGGCGCCTCGACGGGCGGCGCGGCGGCCTTCCGACGGCGGGTACGGGTCACCTTGACCGGCGGGACGACCTCCTCGGAGGCCGCTTCCACGCCGGTGGCGACCACCGGCTCCTCGACCGCCTTCGCGGTGGTCGCCTTGCGCCGCCGTCGGGTGGTCTTCGGCGCGGCCTCCAGCTCACCGGCCACCGGCGCGAACACCTCGGCCTGCGGCGCCTCGCCGCTGGTGGTGCCGGCGTCGGTCGTCGCCTCGACCGGCGCGTCGGTCTGCTCCGGCTGGTTGAGCGGGGCGGCCTTGCGGCGGCTGGCCCGCTTGCGGGCCGGCTTGGTCTCGGGAGTGCTGTCGCTGGCCCGCCTGCGGGTTGGCGGCTTGGTCTCGGGAGTGCTGTCGGTGCTGCTGGCGGGTGTCTCGGCCGGTTCTGCGCCGGTCCGCTCGCCGCCCTCGGGCTCGTTCTCGAGCATGGACGTTCTCCAGTTCTGGCTGCCCCGGGCGCGGGTGAGCGCTGCCACGCAGGGTCGCCGCAAAAGGTGTTTCCGCCGGGCGCGCAGGTGCGCGACCGGCCGAAGTCTGCCTGCCAGAGCGCTGACCGTCGGTCAGCGCTCTCCGATGGCTGCCCCGTCGCGATCCGCATCCAACGGATCAACGATCTCGCCCTGCGCGGTCAGCGTGCCCTGCGCCAGCCGGATCACCCTCGGGGCGACCGGCGGCTCCAGGTCGGCCACCACGCGGAGGCCGGAAAGGACGTCATCGGGCCGTACGGACGGGGTGACCTGCCGCACGACCACTTCGAGTATCGCACACGGTACGGCCATCGCCCCGGAAGGCGTCTCCGCCGGAGGCAGCACATCGATGCCGATGACGGCTGCCCGCGCGTCGAAGGTACGCCGCCCCTGCTTGGTCATCCGCTCCACCTGGATCTCCTCGGCGGCGGTGAAGGCGGCCACCGCCCGCTCCAGCACGGCCGGGTCGACCTCCGGCAGTTCGATCCGCCAGCGCGACGCCTCGATCCGGTCGGGCAGGCTGCCGCCGGTGGCCTCCACCGCTTCGAGCACGTCGAGTCCGGGCGAGAGCGCCGCGTCCAGGGCGCTCCGCAGCCGCTCCGGGTCGACCGGCTCACGCAGGCCGATCTCCAGGTACTCGGCCTCGCTCGCGACGCCGGTCGGCGCGGCCGAGGCGTACGAGATCTTCGGGTGCGGGGTGAAGCCCTGGGAGAAGGCGATCGGTACGCCGGCCCGGCGCAGCGCGCGCTCGAAGGCCCGGGCGAAGTCCCGGTGCGAGGTGAACCGCAGCGGTCCACGCTTGGCGTACCGGATCCGAACCCGCTGGACGACCGGTGCCTGGCCGCCCTCGGGTTGAGGCTTTCTGGCGATCGTAAGCTCCTCAGGTGTACCTGTGTGTCCGTCCCATCCTGGCGCAGCGTCCGGGACGGCACGCAGCCGGGTCGGTCCGGAAAGTCGGCCGAAACCGGTCAGTCGTCCCCGCACCGCCCGGCGCGGGGACGCCGGGGCCGGTCGATGACATATCGGTCATCCGGCCCGGCCACGGCGATCAGGACCGGTTTCCGCCCGACGGCGGTCGGGTCGGCGCGCGCTACCGCTCGGCGGTGGCGGGCAGCTTCAGGCCGTTGACCGGGGTCAGCGGCAGCAGCTTCTTGCCGGTCGGACCGATCTGGATCTCGGTGTCCATGGCCGGGCACACCCCGCAGTCGAAGCACGGGGTCCACCGGCAGTCGTCCTGCTCGTACTCGGACAGTGAGTCCTGCCAGTCCTGCCAGAGCCAGTCCTTGTCCAGGCCGGAGTCCAGGTGGTCCCAGGGCAGGACCTCCAGCTCGTCGCGCTCCCGGGTGGTGAACCAGTCGAGGTCCACCCCGAAGGCCGGCAGCACCTCGGCGGCGGCGTCCACCCAGCGCTGGTACGAGAAGTGCTCGCTCCAGCCGTCGAACCGGCCGCCCTTCTCCCAGACCTCGCGGATCACCGCGCCGACCCGGCGGTCACCCCGGGACAGCAGGCCCTCGATCAGCGACGGCTCGCCGTCGTGGTAGCGGAAGCCGATCGCCCGGCCCAGCGAGCGGTCCGCGTTGATCGCCTGCTTGAGCAGCTTGAGCCGGCTGTCGATGACCTCCGGCCGCTCCATCGCCGCCCACTGGAACGGGGTGTGCGGCTTCGGCACGAAGCCGCCGATGGAGACCGTGCAGCGGATGTCCTTGGAACCGGTGGCCGCCCGGCCGGCCTTGATGACCTCGTGGGCCATGCCCGCGATCTCGAGGACGTCCTCGTCGGTCTCGGTGGGCAGGCCACACATGAAGTAGAGCTTCACCTGCCGCCAGCCGTTGGTGTACGCGGTCACCACGGTGCGAATCAGGTCTTCCTTCGACACCATCTTGTTGATGACCTTGCGGATCCGCTCCGACCCGCCCTCCGGGGCGAAGGTCAGGCCGGTACGCCGACCGTTGCGGGACAGCTCCTGAGCCAGGTCGATGTTGAACGCGTCCACCCGGGTCGACGGGAGCGACAGCGAGACGTTGGTGCCCGCGTACTGCTCGGCCAGGCCGGAGCACATGTCGCCGATCTCGGAGTGGTCGGCCGACGACAGCGACAGCAGGCCCACCTCGTGGAAACCGGAGAACTCCAGCCCCTGCTGCACCATCTGGCCGACGGTGGTGATCGAGCGCTCCCGTACCGGACGGGTGATCATGCCCGCCTGGCAGAACCGGCAACCGCGGGTGCAGCCCCGGAAGATCTCCACCGCGTACCGCTCGTGGACCGTCTCGGCCAGCGGGACCAGCGGCTTCTTCGGGTACGGCCAGGCGTCCAGGTCCATCGTCGTGCGCTTGTGCACCCGGAACGGCACGTCCGGGCGGTTCGGCACGACCCGCTGGATCCGGCCGTCGGGCAGGTAGTCCACGTCGTAGAAGCGCGGCACGTACACGCTCTCGGTGCGGGCCAGCCGCAGCAGCAGCTCGTCCCGGCCCCCCGGGCAGCCCTCGGCCTTCCAGTCCCGGACGATCGCGGTGATCTCCAGCACCGCCTCCTCGCCGTCACCGAGCACGGCGGCGTCGACGAAGTCGGCGATCGGCTCCGGGTTGAAGGCGGCGTGCCCGCCGGCCACGATCACCGGGTCGGCGTCGGTGCGGTCGGCGGCGAGCAGCGGGATGCCGGCCAGGTCGATCGCGGTGAGCAGATTGGTGTAGCCCAGCTCGGTGGAGAAGGAGACACCGAACATGTCGAAGTCGCGGACCGAACGGTGCGCGTCGACGGTGAACTGCGGCACGCCGTGGGCGCGCATCAGCTTCTCCAGGTCCGGCCAGACCGCGTACGTCCGCTCGGCGAGCACGTCGGGCAACTCGTTGAGAACCTCGTAGAGAATCTGCACGCCCTGGTTGGGCAGGCCCACCTCGTACGCGTCGGGATACATCAGCGCCCACCGGACGGTCACGGCGTCCCAGTCCTTGACCACCGCGCCCAGCTCGCCACCGACGTACTGGATGGGCTTGGTCACCTGGGGCAGCAGCGGCTCCAGCCGAGGCCAGACCGACCGCTCCAGGTCGCGCGGCGAGCCGGAGTCGGCGGAGGAATTGGCCGCGACGGGGCGCGGCGTCGTCGACGGGGCACTCATGATGCCCAAGGGTACGCGGTGCCCCGCCGCCCACCACGGCGCACCGCGACCGCCCACCGCCCGACCTCACCTGGCGGCTCGGCACTGGCGTCCGGGGCGCGCGGCGACCTTCCAAGATCCGCTACGTCACGGCCCGACCGGCGGATTCGTCCCAGGTGGCACGCCGGTACTAACCTCGCATCGGGCGCGAGAGGAGATTGCCGCGATGCCGGAGCCGCAGCCGGGCACCGACCGGCCGGCCGACGGGAGCACCCCGGTCACGGGCCGGGAGCCGGGCACCGACGGGCCGATCCGCACGCCCGTACCGCCGCCGGAGCCGGCCGCGAGCCCGGACGTACCGGCAGCCTCGCCCGCCGGCCCGGACGGGCCGGCCGAGCTGACCACGGACGCCGAGCCGCCGAGCAGCCCCGAGCCGACCACGGACGCCGCGCCGGACAAACCGGCTGAGCCATTTACGGACGCCGGCCCGCGCACACCCGCCGAGCCGCCCAGCCGCCCCGAGCCGGCCACGGAGGCCGGCCCGGACACACCAGCCGGCAGCCCGAACGCAGCCGCCGAGCCGGCCGGCGGCCCGGACGTACCGGGCAAGCCGACCGCGGACGCCACGCCTCCCGCGCCGCGGACCCCGGCCGACAGCACCGCCACCGAGCCGGTGCCCGGGGCCGGTTCACCCGCCGAGTCGCCGGTGACCCCGGCGCGCGGTTCCGCGGCCGTCCCGACGCGCCCGCTCGGTCCGGCCGGCGTACCGGCCCGGCCGAGCGGCTCCGCCGCCGTCCCCGACCGTCCGGCCGGGTCGGCCCCGGTCCCCGGCCGGGCCGGCCCGGACCCGACCCGGGTGGAGACGAATCCCCAGCCACCGGCGCCCCGGTGGAGCGGATCCGCCCCGGTGCCGCCCCCGCCGGCCCGCAAGCGCTCCTGGGGTGAGTCCGCCGACCCGACCCCCGTGCCGCCGCTGGACTCGCCGGAGCACATGGTGCCGGTCGACCCGTGGGAGGGCGTCGACACCACCGGCTGGGACCTGCGCTCGGCCGACTTCCCCGCGCTGCCGCCGACGCTGCCCTACCCGACGCCGGCGCACACCCTGCCGTACCCGCCCCCGCCGGCCACACCACCGCCGCCGGTCGCCGCCGCGCCGGTCCCACACCTGCCGGTCGCCCCGGCACCGACTCCGCCGCCGGTCTCCCCCGCACCACCGATCGCCGCACGGCCGGTGTCACCCCCGCCCGCGCCGGTGTCGCCCCGCCCGGTCCCGGCCTCGCCGGCCCGACAGCCGAAGCAGCGCCGCCGCCCGGCCACGCCGCCGCCAGCAGCGCCGCCGCCCGGATGGCAACCGCCCAGGGGGTACGTGGCGGTGCCGGTCCGCCGTCGGCGCCGCTGGCCCTGGGTGCTGCTGCTCATCGTGGCCTGCTGCTGCGGCGTACCGTTCTGGTGGGCGCAGCCGCTCCGCACCCAGTACCCGGCCAGCGCGACCCTGCCCGACGAGGCCGCCGGGCTGCGGCTGCGGCAGGACGAGCCCAGCCAGGCCACCGCCGAGGAGCTGAAGACCGAGGTACGCGAGGCGCACGCGCTCGCCGACGACGCCTTCGCCGGGATCTACACCAGCAGCGACGGCAAGCAGGTGATCCTCTTCGGCGGCACCGGCCTGCGGCTGACCCCGGAGGCGGACGCCGACGCCGAGATCGCCCGCCTCACCGACCGGTACGCGCTGGACCCCGCCGTGCCGGTGGAGACCGGTGTCCGGGGCCGGTACGAGCGCTGCGCGGTCGGCCGGACGGACGGCGGCGGGGTGGTGGTCTGCACCTCGGTCGACCACGGCAGCCTGACCACCGGCGTCTTCACCCGGCTCGACGTGAACGACAGCGGCGGCCTGCTGGACACCCTGCGCCGGCAGGTGGTGACCGCGAAGGGTGCCTGACCGGTCACGCCACGCGGGCCGGGCGGGAGAACCGACCCGCCGGGTACGGGCTCAGGCGGTCGGGTCGGTGGCGGGCTCGGCGCGCTTGGGGGCGTAGCGCGGGACGTACTCCTGGCCGGTGAGCTTCTGGATCTCGGCCATCACCTCGTCGGTGATCTCGCGCAGCGAGGTCCGGTCGTCCGGCCGGCCGGTGAAGTCCAGCGGCTTGCCGACGCGCACGATGATCTCGGCCCTGCCCGGTCGGGGCACCCGGGTCCCGATCGGCTGGGCCTTGTCGGTGCCGATCATGCCGACCGGGATGATCGGCACGCCGGCGGCCACCGCGAGCCGGGCCGCGCCCGTACGCCCGCGGTAGAGCCGCCCGTCCGGCGAGCGGGTGCCCTCCGGGTAGACCGCCACCAGGTCGCCGGCCTTGAGCACCGGGATGGCCGCGTCGAACGCGGACAGTGCCGCGCGACCACCGGCCCGCTCGACCGGGATGGCGCCCAGCCCGGTGAGCACGAACTTGGAGAACCGGCCCTTCACGCCGGTGCCCTTGAAGTACTCCGACTTGGCCCAGAAGGCCAGGTGGCGGGGCACCACGGTGCCGATGAAGAGCTCGTCGGCGACGGACAGGTGATTGCCCGCGAAGATCGCCCCGCCGGTCTCCGGGATGTGCTCCAACCCCTCCACGGTCGGACGGAAGGCCAACCGGAGCGCGGGCGCCACGGTGAGCTTGCCGATGGTGTAGAGCAGGGGCACGGGTCCTCCGGCGGTGTGCTGATGCGGGCGGTGTCACGTTAGCCGACGCCGTCACGCCGGCCCGAGCGGGTGGCCGCACCGCCCGCTCGCTGAGCTGAACGGCTGATCGGGAAGGGGCCCTCCCGTACCTGACGCCTTGAGAAGGGCCCCTTCCGCTCATCTCATACCCGGCGGACCCCGACCGTCACCCGCTCGCCGTCACCGACCTCGCCGGCGAAGCCGTCGAGGCCCTCGGCGAAGTCGATGCTCTCGGCGAGCACCTCCCGGGCCACGAAGTCGGTGTACGCGGCCACCGCCGCACGCACCTCCTCCGAGGCCGAGACCGACACCGCGATCCGGTCCGAGACGTCCAGGTCGGCGTCCCGGCGGGCCTGCTGCACCACCCGGACCACGTCCCGGGCCAGCCCTTCGGCGGCCAACTCCGGGGTGACCCGGGTGTCCAGCACGACCACGCCCTCGCCGCCGGGCAGCGGCGCGGAGTGCTCCGCGTCGGCGGCGACCAGGCGCAGCTCGTACTCGCCCTCGGACAGGGTGACTCCGGCGGCGACCGGGGCTCCGTCGTGAAGCTCCCACTCCCCCGCCTTCACCGCCTTGATGACCTGCTGGACCGCCTTGCCGACCCGGGGGCCGAGCGCCCGCGGGACCACCGTCAGCACCTGCTGGCAGTACGCGGACACCTCGTCGGTGAACTCCACCGCCTTCACGTTGACCTCGTCGGTGACCAGGTCGGCGAAGGGCCGCAGCTGGGCGGCGACGGGCGAGGCCACGGTCAGCTTCGACAGCGGCAGGCGCACCCGCAGCCCCTTGGCCTTACGCAGCGACAGCGCCGCCGACGCGACGGCCCGCACGTTGTCCATCGCCGAGACCAGCTCGTGGTCGGCCGGGAACTCGTCCGCCGACGGCCAGTCGGTCAGGTGCACCGACCGCTCGCCGGTGAGGCCACGCCAGATCTCCTCGGCGGTCAGCGGCACCAGCGGCGCCACCACCCGGCAGAGCGTCTCCAGCACCGTCCACAGGGTGTCGAACGCGTCGGCGTCCCCCGCCCAGAACCGGTCCCGGGAGCGGCGCACGTACCAGTTGGTCAGCGCGTCCAGGTAGGACCGGACGGTGACGCACGCCCCGGAGATGTCGTACGCGTCCATCTGCCCCTGGACCGTCGACACCAGCTCGTTCGTCTTCGCCAGCACGTACCGGTCGAGCAGGTGGGTGGAATCCACCCGCCGCTTTGCCGTGTACCCGTCCGCGTTGGCGTAGAGCGAGAAGAAGTACCAGACGTTCCACAGCGGCAGCAGCACCTGGCGTACCGCGTCCCGGATGCCCGCCTCGGTCACCGACATGTCGCCGCCGCGCAGCACCGGCGAGGACATCAGCATCCAGCGCATCGCGTCCGACCCGTACGAGTCGAAGGCGTGGTAGACGTCCGGGTAGTTGCGCAGGCTCTTGGACATCTTGCGCCCGTCCGAGCCGAGCAGGATGCCGTGGCTGAGGCAGTTGCGGAACGCCGGCCGGTCGAACAGCGCGGTGGCCAGCACGTGCATCGTGTAGAACCAGCCGCGGGTCTGCCCGATGTACTCGACGATGAAGTCGCCCGGGTAGTGGTGCTCGAACCACTCGCGGTTCTCGAACGGGTAGTGCACCTGGGCGAACGGCATCGAGCCGGACTCGAACCAGCAGTCCAGCACCTCCGGCACCCGGCGCATCATCGACTTCCCGGTCGGGTCGTCCGGGTTGGGGCGGACCAGGTCGTCCACCGCCGGCCGGTGCAGGTCGGTCAGGCGTACGCCGAAGTCGCGCTCCAGGTCGGCCAGCGAGCCGTACACGTCGACCCGCGGGTAGTTCGGGTCGTCGGACTTCCACACCGGGATCGGCGAGCCCCAGAACCGGTTCCGGCTGATCGACCAGTCCCGGGCGTTCGCCAGCCACTTGCCGAACGAGCCGTCCTTGATGTGCCCCGGGGTCCAGTTGATCTGCTGGTTCAGCTCGACCATCCGGTCCTTGAACCGGGTCACCGCCACGAACCAGGACGACACCGCCTTGTAGACCAGCGGGGTGTCGCAACGCCAGCAGTGCGGGTACGAGTGGGTGTAGGTGTCCTGCCGGAGCACCACCCCCCGCTCCTTCAGCTCCCGGATCACCGACTTGTTCACGTCGAAGACCTGCTCGCCCTGGTACGGCGGGACGAGCGCGGTGAACCGGGTGTGGTCGTCCACGGTGACGATGGTCGGGATGCCGGCCGCGTTGCAGACGTTCTGGTCGTCCTCGCCGAAGGCCGGGGCCAGGTGGACGATCCCGGTGCCGTCCTCGGTGGTGACGAAGTCCGCGCCGAGCACCTGGTACGCGTTCCCCCCGGCCTGCTCGACCAGGAAGTCGTAGAGCGGGGTGTAGCGACGCCCGGCCAGGTCCGCGCCGCGCACGGTGCCGACCTGCTCGTACCCCTCCAGCTCCTTGGCGTACGCGGCCAGCCGGGCGGCGCCGACGAGGTAGCGGGAGCCGTCGCGCTCCAGCACCGCGTACTCGATGTCGGGGCCGACGGCGAGCGCCAGGTTCGACGGCAGGGTCCACGGCGTGGTGGTCCAGACGCCGAGCTTGACCGGCCCGCGCACCAGCTCGGGGGCCGACTCGTCCGGGGTCAGCTCGAACCAGACCGTCAGGGTCGGGTCGTGCCGGTCCTTGTAGACGTCGTCCATCCGGGTCTCGGTGTTCGACAGCGGCGTCTCGCACCGCCAGCAGTACGCCAGCACCCGGAAGCCCTCGTAGACCAGACCCTTGTCGTGCAGGGTGCGGAAGGCCCACATGACGCTTTCCATGTAGTCCAGGTCGAGCGTCTTGTAGTCGTTGGCGAAGTCGACCCAGCGGGCCTGCCGGGTGACGTACCGCTCCCAGTCCTGGGTGAACTCCAGCACCGAGGTCCGGCACGCCTCGTTGAACCGGGCCACGCCCAGGTCGAGGATCTCCGCCTTGCTGGTGATGCCGAGCTGCTTCTCGGCCACCACCTCGGCCGGCAGGCCGTGGCAGTCCCAGCCGAACCGGCGCTCGACGTGCTTGCCGCGCATGGTCTGGTAGCGCGGCACCACGTCCTTGACGTACCCGGTGAAGAGGTGGCCGTAGTGCGGCAGGCCGTTGGCGAACGGCGGGCCGTCGTAGAAGACGTACTCGTTCTTGCCGTCTTCCCCGGCGGGGCGGGCCTCGACGGACGCCTCGAAGGTCTTGTCGGCCGTCCAGTGCTCCAGGACCCGGCGCTCGACCGCGGGCAGGTCCGGGCTCGCCGGGACGCCGGCGGCGGTCGGGTCGTGCAACGGATAGGCCATCGGGGGTCGCTCTCCTCAGCAGCTCACTGTCGTGTGGGTCTGCGAGGACGAACCCTTTCCGGTACGCCGGCCGGCGTGCCCGGGCAAGGCCCGCGGTACCACCCCGCTTGGCGGTCAAGGTGCGACCGCCCGCTCGTTGGCCGGCTGTGACGGGCCGGTCCCGTCCGGTTCTACTGGGCCGGTCACCCGGCTGTTCTTCCGGAGGCTCGCCGGTGATGGCCGGGTCGTCGCCTATGTGCCGACAAGCGTACTCGACTCCCCCGCCGCCCCGCCCCCGAGTATCTGCCCCGAAGGACGGGCCCCCTGTTAACGCCTCCGGTACCGGAGGTCCCCCTCGTAACACCCCGAGCAGCGGGCGGGCCGTGGCTGTCCGCGCCCTGCGGCTTAGGCTGGCCCGGTGATCCGGATCGAGTTGGACGAGCCCACCCTGGCCCGTACCCGGATCGCGACCAGCCCGCTCTGGGAGACCAAGTGCAGCCTCTACCTGCTTCAGCGATACCGGGACGAGGCACCCTGGCCGTACACCAGTTGGGCCCGACACGCCCACCGGGTGCTCGCCGAGCTTCCCGAGGCGGCTCCAGTGCGGCTCTACTTCCAGACCGGCCCGTGGTATCCGGATTTCCTCGGACCGGTACCGCTCAGCGCGAGCCCGACCATCGAGGAGGAGCTGACGGCGCTGCGGGCTACCTCGGCCGAGGTGATCGCCGAGCAGGCCCCCCGCTACCACGACCTCGACGACCTGCCGGACTGGCTGCGCCCGTTCGTCACCGATCGGCAGGCCGCGCTGGACCGGCTCGCCGACGGCATCCCAGGCGTACTGGGACGCGGCGATCGCGCCCTGGTGGCCAGCCATGCGGGCGGCGCTGGACGAGGAGGTGCTGCACCGCGCACGGGCGCTCGCCGCGCACGGGCCGGACGCGCTCCTGGCCGACCTGCACGAGCGGGTGCGCTGGGAACGGCCAGTGCTCAGCCTGGTCAAGCCCTCGGAGTGGAGCTTCAAGGCGGTCGATCAGCGATTGCTGCTGATCCCGCTGATCTTCTCCCGGGGCGCGCTGACCCACTCCACCGACCATCCCGAGGTCATCGCGGTCTCCTACCAGGCCCGAGGCTCGGTGCTGCTGGCTGACCGGCCTACCGGCCACGCCGTGCCCGCGAGCCCGGGGACCGACCGGCTCGCGGTCCTCGTCGGGCGGGGCCGGGCCCAGGTGCTGCGGGCGCTGGCCCGCCCGGCCACCACCGCCGGCCTCGCCGCCACCCTCGGGCTCGCCCCGAGCACCGTCTCCGAGCACCTCGCCACGCTGCTCACCGCCGGGGTGGTGCACCGCCGCCGGGTCGGCCGGCGGGTGCTGTACGGCCTGGAACCGGCCGGTCTGGCCCTGGTCACCCTGATCGGCGCCGACCCGGCGACCGCCTCCGCCTGAGGATTCGGCGAGCGCCGAATTCGTTTCCCCCACCCGGCCGGCGCTCCTAGATTCGCCGCCATGAGCGAGTACGCGATCGAGGCGGCCGGGCTGCGCCGCACCTACCGCAGCCGTACGGGGTGGTTACGACCCCAGCGCCGGGAGGTGGAGGCGGTCCGCGGCGTCGACCTGACGGTCGGCAACGGGGAGCTGTTCGGCCTGCTCGGACCGAACGGCGCCGGCAAGACCACCACCATCAAGCTGCTGAACACGCTGCTCATCCCGACCGCCGGCACCGCCCGGATCTGCGGCCACGACGTGGTCACGCAGACCCGGGAGGTACGCCGGCGGATCGGGTACGTCTTCGGCGGCGACCGGGGCCTGTACGACCGGCTCTCCGCCCGGGACAACCTGCGCTACTTCGCCGAGCTGTACGGGGTGCCGGGGCGGGAGCAGAAGCGGCGCATCGCCGAGCTGTTGGCGCTGGTCCGCCTCGACGGCCGGGAGAACGAGCGGGTGGAGGGCTACTCGCGGGGCATGCGGCAGCGGCTGCACATCGCCCGGGGCCTGCTGCACCGACCGCGGGTGCTGTTCCTCGACGAGCCGTCGATCGGGGTGGACCCGGTGGCCGCCCGGGAGCTGCGGCAGACCGTGTCCGACCTCGCCGCCACCGGCACCACCGTGCTGCTGACCACCCACTACATGGCCGAGGCGGACGAGCTGTGCGACCGGATCGCGGTGATCGCCGGCGGCCGGATCCAAGCCCTCGGCACCCCGGCCGAGCTGCGGCACCACGCCGACGGCCGGCAGGTGCTGGAGGTCGAGGCGTACGGGGTGACCGACGCCCAGCTCGCCGCGGTCCACGCCCTGCCCGGCGTACGCGAGGCGAGCGTGACCGTCACCGGCGCGGCCCAGGTGCTGACCGTGCAGTCCGACGCGGGGGTGGACGTGCAGGCGGACGTGCTGCGCGAGCTGGACGGGGTCCGGCTGGGCCGGGTCAGCGCCCGCCAGCCCACCCTGGAGGACGCGTACGTGGCGATCGTCAACCGGGTCGACACGACGCCCCGGCCGGTCAGGGCGGTGCCGGCGTGAACCTGCTCCGCATGATCTGGGTGGGTCTGCTGCTGCACACCAAGCAGCTCAGCCGTTCCTCGTTCGAGATCGCCACCGCACTGATCGTGCCGGTGGTGCAGGCCACCTTGGCGGTGTACCTGTTCCGGGCCGGCGGCGAGCCGGGCCGGCTGCTGGAGGCCGCGGTCGGCGCCGGCCTGATGGGCGTCTGGTCGTCGGTGCTGTTCGGGTCCGGTGGCGCGATCCAGAACCAACGCTGGCTGGGCACCCTGGAGATGGTCATGTTGGCGCCCCGCCCGCCCGCGCTGATGATCCTGCCGATCACCCTGGCCACCGCGGTCACCGGCACGTACGCCATGCTCGCCACCCTGCTCTGGGGCCGGCTGCTGTACGGCATTCCGTTGGACTTCGCCCACCCGCTGCTGTTCCTGGTCGCGGTCCCGGGCTGCATCCTCGGGCTGGGCATGTTCGGCCTGCTGCTCGCCGCCACGTTCGTGCTGCTGCGCAACGCCAACGCGCTGACCAACACGTTGGAGTACCCGATCTGGCTGGTCTCCGGGATGCTGGTGCCGATCACCGTGCTGCCCGGCTGGACCGGCCCGATCGCCGCCGCGCTGCCCACCACCTGGGGTGCCCGGGCGGTCCGCGAGGCTGCCACCGGCGGCGGGCCGGTCTGGCCGTCGCTGGGCATCTGCCTGGCGATCAGCCTCGGCTGCCTGGTCGCCGGCGCGCTGATGATGACCTACGTCGAGCGACGGGCCCGCGCCGCGGCGACCCTCGCGCTGGCCTGAGGGAGACCACGATGACGGCACTTCTCCGGCTGATCGGCACGGGCGGCGTGATCGCGTACCGGGCCCTGTTCAACTGGACCACCCCGGCGATGTTCATCGGCTCGCTGCTGGTCGGCCCGATCTTCCAGCTGCTCTTCTTCGCGTACCTGGGGCGGCAGCTCGGGGTCGCCGACGACCGCTTCTACATCGTCGGCAACGCGGTGCTCGCCGCCTCGCTGTCGTGCGTCTTCGGCGGCACCATGGCGGTCGCCAACGAGCGGCGCTTCGGCACCCTCGGGCACGTGCTGCTCTCGCCGCGCAGCCGCACCGCGGTCTTCCTCGGCCGGGTCCTCCCGTACGCCGGGAACGGCCTGCTCATCGCGGCGAGCACGCTGACGGTCGGCGCGCTCCTGCTCGGCCTGCGGGTGCCCGTCGACGCCCTGCCGGGCCTGTTGACGACGCTGGCGGTGGCCGCGCTGTCCTGCGGCTTCTTCGGCCTCACCCTGGGCGCGCTGGGGTTGCGGTTCCGGGACGTCTGGGTGGTCTCCAACGTCTCGGTCGCGCTGCTGCTCCTGTTCACCGGGGTCAACGTCCCCACGGCCGGACTGCCCGGCTGGATGCGGGTGGTCGGCGAGGCGCTGCCGATCACCCACGCCGCCCGGGCCGCCCGCCACCTGGCGGCCGGCGAGGGTTTCCCGGCCGCCGTCCCGGCGCTCGCCGCCGAGGTCACCGTCGGATTCGGGTACGCGCTGCTCGCCGCCCTTCTGCTCAAACTCTTCGAGGCCGAATCCCGCCGCCACGCCTCCCTCGACACCCTCTAAGCCACGCGGGGGCGGGACATGAGCACCGTCACAGCCCCCGGCTGTCACACCCCGGGAACGCCGATCCGTCGTGTCCGCGTACCGACGACACAAGGAGGCAGCGATGCGGCGGATGAACCTGGCGGCGGTGGCGCCGGAGGCGTACCAGGCGGTACTCGGGCTGGAGAACCACGTCCGGGAGAACCTGGACCACACCGTGCTGGAACTGGTGAAGCTGCGGGCGTCGATGCTGAACGGCTGCGCGTTCTGCGTCGACATGCACAGTCGGGACGCGCTCGCCGCCGGTGAGTCCAGCCGGCGACTGTTCGCCGTCGCCGCGTGGCGGGAGGCACCCTTCTTCGACGAGCGGGAGCGCACGGCGCTGGCGCTCACCGACGCCGTCACCCGGCTCGGCGAGCACGGCGTGCCGGACGAGGTGTGGGACGCCGCGGCGAAGGTCTGGTCGGAGCGGGAACTGGCCGACCTGATCCTCGCGATCGCCACAATCAACGTGTGGAACCGGATCGTGATCAGCACGCGGACCGCGCCGCCGACCGAGGTGTGAGCACCATCGGGACGGCGCAGGCGGCCGGTGCGCTCACCGCGCACCGGCCGATGCTGCTCGGGCTGGCGTACCGGCTGCTGGGCAGCCTGCACGACGCCGAGGACGTGCTCCAGGAGGCGTATCTGCGCTGGCTGGACGTCGACCGGGAGTCGGTCGCCGAACCCCGCCGGTACCTCGCCCGGGTGGTGACCCGGCTGGCCCTGGACCGGCTGCGCGCCCGGCAGGCCGCCCGGGAGACGTACGTCGGGCCGTGGCTGCCCGAGCCGGTGCCCACCGGGGCGGCCACCCCGTTCGGGCCGCTGGACACCGTCGAGCTGCGGGAGACGCTCTCCACCGCGCTGCTTCACCTGCTGGAGCGACTCACCCCGCCCGAGCGCGCGGTGTACGTGCTGCACACCGCGTTCGCCCTGCCGTACGCCGAGATCGGCGACCTGCTGGACCGGTCGGCGGCGGACTGCCGGCAGCTGCACCACCGCGCCGCGGCCCGGCTCGCCGACGACAAGCGGCGCTTCACCGCGGGGCCGGCCGAGCAGCGACGGCTGCTGGACGCCTTCCTCGCCGCGGCCCGCGACGGCGACCTGGCCCGGCTGACCGAGCTGGTCGCGGCCGACGCCACCGCCTGGTCCGACGGGGGCGGCCGGGTCCGCGCGGCCCGCAACCCGATCCACGGCGTGGATCGGATCGCCCGCTTCTTCGCCGGCATCCACGGCCGGCGCCGGCCCGGGGTCACGGCGACGCCGGTCGAACTGAACGGCGCGCCCGCACTGCTGCTGCGCTGGCCGTCCGGGGTCCGCTACACGCTCGGCCTCACCGCCGCCGACGGCCGGATCACCGGCCTCTACCTGACGGCCAACCCGGACAAGCTGGCCGCCGTCCCCGGCTGAACACGCGCGACGGCCCCGGTCCCAGGACGGGGACCGGGGCCGTCGGCGAGGACGTCAGCCCAGCTCGGGGAACCAGAGGGCGATCTCCTGCTTGGCGCTGTCGACCGAGTCCGAGGCGTGCACCAGGTTCTCCCGGTTGGAGAGGGAGAGGTCGCCCCGGATGGTGCCGGCCGCCGCCTTGCGACCGTCCGTGCTGCCGATCATCCCGCGGACCACCTCGATCACCTGGTCGCCGGAGAGCACCAGGGCCACCAGCGGACCGCTGGTCATGAACGCCTTCAGCGGCGGGTAGAACGCCTTGTCCACGTGCTCGGCGTAGTGCTGATCGGCGAAGTCGCCGTCGATGGTCCGGGACACCAGCGCGTCGATCCGCAGGCCCTTGCGCTCGAACCGGGCGAGGATCTCGCCCACCAGGCCGCGACGCACCGCGTCCGGCTTGATCAGTACGAGCGTGCGCTCATCCGGACTGCTGTTGGACACGCTGGGTTCCTCCTGTACGCGCAAGCGGGTCTGGCTGGGTACGGTCAGCGTAGCGACCCGGTCCCGGCGCCGACGCGGCGGCTGCTCCTTCCCCCGGTCGCCGGTCCGGCCTAGCCTGGCCCTAGACCCCTGGGAGGTCCACTGTGGCGAATGGCGGGAACCGACCCATCGCGCCGATACGCAAGCTGATCGGCGCGGTGCTGGGCACCGTGGCGACGTTCATCGTGCTGTTCGGGCTGGGCATGACGAGCTGGGCCATCGTCGCGCTCGGCGTCGCGCTGCTGGTGCTGGCGATCGCCCTGGCCACCGTACGCGGAGGCGGGCGCACCTGGGTCGTCGGGCTGGGCCACGTGCACAGCGCCTCCGAGCCACCCACCCAGTACGCCTTCGGCCGCTGCGAACTCCAGCTCGTGATCGACGCGCCCGGGCTGCCGCCCCGGTCGAAGAAGATCATCGAGCCGCGGGTCCCGGTGGCCAAGTGGCCGTCGCTCGGCCAGGCCCTGCCCGTCCGGGTCGCCCTCGACGACCAGCGGCACGTCCGGGTCCTCTGGGACGAGGTGCCCACGCACGCCGAGACCGCCGCCGCGGTCGCCGATCTCCCGCCCGAGTACGCCGACCCCGATCCGGTCGAGGAAATGCTGATCGCGCAGGAGGCGCCGCCGTGGGCGGACCGCGCCCCGGACGACGACCTGCGCGACGACTTCCGTGCCGACTTCCCGCCCGCGCCGGATCCGCTCCTCGACGACGTCACCGTGCTGCCCGACGAACGCGAGCCGGTGGTGGTGCACCAGCGGCCCGGCGGCCCGGTGGTGCTGGAGGGTCAGGTCGTCGAGCCGCCGAACACCGGCCCGCTGCCCCGCCGGGCCACCCCCGCGCCGCGCCCGCCGGCGGAGGAACGGTTCGACCCGGTCGACGTCCCGCTGGACGAGCCGGACGCCGAGACGCCGCCGACCCCGCAGGAACTGGACGAGGCGATCTTCGGGCCGGCCGGGGACGAGCCGGCCGAGGTGGCCACCCCGATCAGCGGGGTCGGGATCACCCTGCTCGTCACCGACCTGGACCGGTCCCTCGACTTCTACCGGGACCTCGGCTTCGCCGAACTCGACCGGGGCAACGGCAACGCCGTGCTCAACTCCGGGGCGACCCGGCTGGTGCTGCGCCAGGTGACCGGGGCCGCCCCGATCAGCCGTCGACTCGTCCACGTCAACCTGGAGGTCGACGACATCCAGGCCGCGTACGAGCGGCTGCGCGGGTCGGGCGTGCGGTTCACGTACGCCCCGCGCGTGGTGAACCGGGGCAGCAAGCTGGAGGTGTGGGCAGCGGCCTTCCGCGACCCGGACGGCCACGGGGTGGCCCTCACCCAGTGGCGCACCCTCGCCGACGCCTGACCCGCACAGGTCCGGCGTCGGCGCGGGCGCTCAGCCGAGGATGACCCGCCGCACGTGCAGCGCGTACGCCCACACCAGGGCGAAGACGACCCCCAGCACGAGCAGCGACCAGTGCAACAACCCGGAGAGCATCAGCAACCCCTGGACGACGGTGCCGGCGTACCAGGCCCAGCCACGTCCCATCTGGCCGGCGAGCACCACGCAGACCACCGCCAACGCCACGATCACGCCGATGGCGACGCCGTTGAGGTGTCCGCCGACCAGACGGATCGGCTGGATGGCCAGCAACAGCACCAACGCCTCCAGCGCGAGCGTCCCCGCGCCGAGCCCGCGGACCGCCTTCTCCGGGTTACGCAGCCCCGACCGTCGCTGCTCCGGGGGCCCGCCGGCACCGGTCGGGGACCCGCCGGGCGTCGCAGGGCCCTCCTCCGGCCGACCGCCGGCGTCGGGGCGCCCCCGCACCGGGCCGGTCATCGCTTGAGCAGCCGGCGGGCGTCGGCCACGGTCACCACCGATCCGGTGATCAGCACGCCCACCCCGGCCAGTTCACCAGGTACGTCGGACTCGGCCTCCGCCACGGCCGCCTCGATGGCGTCCGGCATCTCCTCGGCGACCTGCACCCGTTCGGGCCCGAAGAGCTCCCGCGCCAGCGCGGCCAGTTCGTCGGCGGGCATCGCCCGGGGCGAGCCGTTGCGGGTGACGACGATCGAGTCGAGCACCGGCTCCAGCAGTTCCAGCAGGCTGGCCGCGTCCTTGTCGCCGAGCACGGCCAGCACGCCGACCAGCTTGCTGAACGCGAACTCCTCCTGCAACGCCGTGACCGTGGCGGCCATCCCGTGCGGGTTGTGCGCTCCGTCGAGCAGGATCGTCGGCGCGGTCCGTACCTTCTCCAGCCGGCCCGGCGAACTGGCCGCGGCGAAGCCCTCCCGGACGGCCTCGATGTCGAGCTGCCGACGCGCCCCCGCGCCGAGGAACGCCTCGACCGCGGCGAGCGCCACGGCCGCGTTCTGCGCCTGGTGCGCGCCGTGCAACGGGATGAAGATCTCCTCGTACACCCCGCCGAGGCCCTGGATGGTGAGCACCTGGCCGCCGACCGCCACCGACCGGCGCAGCACCCCGAACTCGGAGCCCTCCCGGGCGACGGTCGCGCCGACCTCGGCGCAGCGTTCCAGGATCGGCCGGGCGGCCTCCTCCTCCTGGGCCGCCGCGATCACGGTGGCCCCCTTGTGGATGATGCCCGCCTTGTGCAGCGCGATGTCCTCGATGGTGTCGCCGAGCCACTCGGTGTGGTCCAGCCCGATCGGGGTCAGCACCGCCACCCCGGCCCGGATCACGTTGGTCGCGTCGTCGGCGCCGCCGAGTCCGACCTCCACCACCGCCACGTCGACCGGGGCGTCGGCGAACGCGGCGAACGCCAGCGTCGTGGTCATGTCGAAGTACGTCAGCGGCTCCGCCGAGCGCTGGTCGACCAGCTCGGCCAGCGGCGCCACCTCCCGGTACGTGGCGACGAAGCGCTCCTCGCTGACCGGCTCCCCGTCCAGGCTGATCCGCTCCCGTACGGTCTCCAGATGCGGGCTGGTGTAGCGGCCGGTGTGCAGCCCGAACGCCCGCAGCAGCGAGTCGATCATCCGGGCCGTCGAGGTCTTGCCGTTCGTCCCGGTCAGGTGGATCGACGGGTACGCCCGCTGCGGGCTGCCGAGCAGGTCGAGCAGCGTCTCGATACGGTCCAGCTCAAAGTGCACGCGGGTGAAGCCGCGCGCGTTGAGCTCGGCCTCCACCTCGGCGAATTCGGTGCGATCGGTCACGATGGAAGCGCCTCCAGAGCGGCGTCGATCCGAACGAGATCCGCCTCGGCCACCGCGAGCCGCTCCCGGATCTTGGCGACCACCTGCTCGGGCGCCTTGCCGACGAACGCCGGATTGTCCAGCTTCGCCCGCGCCTGCGCGACCTCCTTCTCGGCGGCCGCCCGATCCTTGGTGAGCCGGGCCCGCTCGGCCGCGACGTCGATCGAGCCCCGGGTGTCCAGCGCGACGCTCACCTCACCCGGCATGGCGAGGGTGGCGCTGGCCTGGAACTCGTCACCGGCCGCGTCGAGACGGACCAGCGACCGGATCAACGGCTCGTGCGCGGCGATACCCGCGCCGGCGAGGCCGTCGAGTCGGGCCGCCACCCGCTGGGTCGGGCGCAGGCCCTGGTCGGAGCGGAACCGCCGGATCTCGGTCACCACCCGCTGCAGGGTGCCGACCTCGCCCTCCGCGGCGTCGTCGACAAGGGTACGGTCGGCGACCGGCCAGGCGGCGACCATCACGCTCTCCCCGCCGGTCAGCGCGGTCCACAGCTCGTCGGTGACGAACGGGATCACCGGATGCAGCAGTCGCAGCAGCTGGTCCAGCACGTGCCCGAGAACCCGGCGGCTGGCGTCGGCCGCCGCCCCGCCCTCGGCGAGCACCGGCTTGCTCAACTCGACGTACCAGTCGCAGACGTCGTCCCAGGCGAAGTGGTACAGCAGGTCGCAGACCTTCGCGAACTCGTACGCCTCGAACTGCTCGTCCACCTCGGCGGTGACGTGCGCCAGCCGGGACAGGATCCACCGGTCGACCGTGGAGAGCTGGGCCGGGTCGGGCAGCGGGCCGTCGGTGTGCGCGCCGTTCATCAGCGCGAACCGGGTGGCGTTCCAGAGCTTGTTGCAGAAGTTCCGGGAACCCTGGCACCACTCCTCGCTCACCGGCACGTCCTGACCGGGGTTGGCGCCCCGGGCCAGGGTGAACCGGGTCGCGTCGGCGCCGAACCGGTCGATCCAGTCCAGCGGGTCGACCACGTTCCCGAACGACTTCGACATCTTCTTGCCGTGCTCGTCGCGGACCATGCCGTGCAGCGCGACCACGTCGAACGGCTGCCGGCCGTCCATCGCGTACAGGCCGAACATCATCATCCGGGCGACCCAGAAGAAGAGGATGTCGTACCCGGTGACCAGCACACTGGTCGGATAGAACTTCGCCAGGTCCGGGGTCTGCTCGGGCCAGCCGAGGGTGGAGAACGGCCACAGGCCACTGGAGAACCAGGTGTCCAGCACGTCCTCGTCCTGCCGCCAGCCCGCGCCGGTCGGCGGCTGCTCATCGGGTCCGACGCAGACGATCTCGCCGTCCGGGCCGTACCAGACGGGGATGCGGTGGCCCCACCAGAGCTGCCGGGAGATGCACCAGTCGTGCATGTTGTCGACCCAGGCGAAGTAGCGCTTGGCCAGCTCGGCCGGCTCGATCTTCACCCGGCCGTCGCGGACCGCGTCACCGGCGGCCTTGGCGAGCGGGGCGGTGTTGACGAACCACTGCAACGACAGCCGCGGCTCGACCGTGGTCTTGCACCGCGAGCAGTGCCCCACCGCGTGCACGTACGGCCGCTTCTCGGCCACGATCAGGCCCTGCTCACGCAGCGCGGCGACGATGGCCGGGCGGGCCTCGTAGCGGTCCAGGCCCTCGAACGGGCCGGGCGCGGTGACGATGCCGCGCTCGTCCATGATCGTGAGCGCCGGCAGGTCGTGCCGCTGGCCGATCTCGAAGTCGTTCGGGTCGTGCGCCGGGGTCACCTTGACCATGCCGGTGCCGAAGGTCGGGTCGACGTGCTCGTCGGCGACGATCGGGATCCGCCGGCCGGTGAGCGGCACGGCCACCTCGGTGCCGATCAGGTGCCGGTAGCGCTCGTCGTCCGGGTGCACCGCGACCGCGGTGTCGCCGAGCATCGTCTCCGCCCGGGTGGTGGCGACCACGACCTCGTCGCCGTAGCGGATCGAGACCAGCTCACCCTCGTCGTCGGTGTGCTCCACCTCGATGTCGGACAGCGCGGTGAGGCAGCGCGGGCACCAGTTGATGATCCGGTTCGCCCGGTAGATCAGCCCGTCGTCGAAGAGCTTCTTGAACATGGTCTGCACGGCCCGGGACAGGCCCTCGTCCATGGTGAAGCGCTCGCGGTCCCAGTCGACCGCGTCGCCGAGCCGCCGCATCTGGCCCAGGATCGCCCCGCCGGACTCCGCCTTCCACTGCCAGACCCGCTCGACGAACTTCTCCCGACCCAGGTCGTGGCGGGACAGCCCCTCGCCGGCGAGCTGCCGCTCGACGAGGTTCTGGGTGGCGATTCCGGCGTGGTCCATGCCGGGCAGCCACAGCGCCTCGTAGGCCTGCATCCGCTTACGCCGGTTCAGCGAGTCCATCAGGGTGTGCTCGAAGGCGTGCCCCATGTGCAGCGAGCCGGTGACGTTCGGGGGTGGGATGACGATCGTGAAGGGGGGCTTGTCGCTCTCCGCCGACGCCCGGAAGTGGCCGGCGGCTACCCACTGCTCGTACCGTCGCTGCTCTACCTCGCCGGGCTGGTACTGGCCGGCAAGGGTCGGGGCGTCGGGGCGTCGGGCATCCAGTCTCTCGGTCACCCGAGAAAGTCTACGGAGCGCTTCCGGAGACCTGACGTGCGCCACCACCTGTTCGCGTACGGTGGCGAACATGTCCGACGCGCATCTCACCGAACGTCCGGTCGACGACGGGCCCGAGCCGGTCGACCTGACCGATGAGCCGATCCAGCTGAGCCGCCGTGACCCGGCCGCCCAGGAGCCCGAGCTCCGCCCGGTCTCCCGCCGGCGACGGATCGCGCTGGCCGCCGCGCTGGTCGTCGGGCTGGCCGGGGCGGGGGTGCTCGGCGTCGGCGGCTGGCGGGTGCTGGCCCAGAAGGACACCCACCTGAACGCGCCGGAGAAGGTCGCCGGGTTGACCCGGGACGACAGCGAGCGGGCCCGGAGCACCGCGGAATACCTCCGCGACGGCTTCGCCGCCGACATCGATCTGGACCGGAGCTTCGGCACCGTCTACCGCGACCCGGCGGACGCGAAGCAGGCCGTCCTGGTTTTTGGTGGCACCACTCTGCTCTGGCAGCCCGAGCGGGACCTGAACACCCTCTTCGGCCTGATGGCCGACGAGACCGGGAAGGTGACCGGCCTGCGCCAGGTGGACGCCGGCCGCCTGGGCGGCGTCATGAAATGCGGTACGACCAGCGGCGACGGCGGCGACTTCGCGGTCTGTGGCTGGGCCGACCACGGCAGCGTGGTGATGGCGATGTTCCCGGGTCGCTCGGTGGACGACTCCGCCAAGCTGTTCCGTCAGCTCCGCGAGGGCATCCAGAGCCGCTGACCTGTGCCGGGGCGCAGTCGAACGGACCGCGCCCCCGGAAGAAAGTGCGGGTACAAACGCAGTCAGGGTCACCCCGAAGGGTGACCCTGACTGAAAGATTGTCCGGCGGTGTCCTACTCTCCCACACCCTCCCGAGTGCAGTACCATCGGCGCTGGAGGGCTTAGCTTCCGGGTTCGGAATGTGACCGGGCGTTTCCCCTCCGCCATGACCGCCGTAACTCTATCGACATGTCAAACAATCAACCGCGCCCCCTGCCGGGGGCTGCTGGTGTGCTTGTTCGTTTGTCGGGAGTTGCACAGTGGACGCGTAGCAGCTTAGTAGTCAAGTCCTCGGCCTATTAGTACCGGTCAACTGAACCCGTTACCGGGCTTACATTTCCGGCCTATCAACCCAGTCGTCTAGCTGGGGGCCTTACCCCACCAAAGGTGGGTGGGATACCTCATCTTGAAGCGAGCTTCCCGCTTAGATGCTTTCAGCGGTTATCCCTTCCGAACGTAGCTAACCAGCCGTGCCCCTGGCGGGACAACTGGCACACCAGAGGTTCGTCCGTCCCGGTCCTCTCGTACTAGGGACAGCCCTTCTCAAGTATCCTACGCGCACGGCGGATAGGGACCGAACTGTCTCACGACGTTCTAAACCCAGCTCGCGTACCGCTTTAATGGGCGAACAGCCCAACCCTTGGGACCTGCTACAGCCCCAGGATGCGACGAGCCGACATCGAGGTGCCAAACCATCCCGTCGATATGGACTCTTGGGGAAGATCAGCCTGTTATCCCCGGGGTACCTTTTATCCGTTGAGCGACACCGCTTCCACATGCCAGTGCCGGATCACTAGTCCCGACTTTCGTCCCTGCTCGACCCGTCAGTCTCACAGTCAAGCTCCCTTGTGCACTTGCACTCAACACCTGATTGCCAACCAGGCTGAGGGAACCTTTGGGCGCCTCCGTTACCCTTTAGGAGGCAACCGCCCCAGTTAAACTACCCACCAGACACTGTCCCTGAACCGGATAACGGTCCGAAGTTAGATACCCAAACCAACCAGAGTGGTATTTCAAGATTGCCTCCACCCATACTGGCGTATGAGCTTCACCGGCTCCCACCTATCCTACACAAGCTAATTCGGATACCAATGTCAAGCTATAGTAAAGGTCCCGGGGTCTTTCCGTCCTGCCGCGCGTAACGAGCATCTTTACTCGTAGTGCAATTTCGCCGGGCCTGTGGTTGAGACAGTGGGGAAGTCGTTACGCCATTCGTGCAGGTCGGAACTTACCCGACAAGGAATTTCGCTACCTTAGGATGGTTATAGTTACCACCGCCGTTTACTGGCGCTTAAGTTCTCCGCTTCGCCCCGAAGAGCTAACAGGTCCCCTTAACGTTCCAGCACCGGGCAGGCGTCAGTCCATATACATCGAATTACTTCTTCGCATGGACCTGTGTTTTTAGTAAACAGTCGCTTCCCCCTGCTCTCTGCGGCCATACAACGCTCCACCCGCGCGGGGCTTCACGTCTCCGGCCCCCCTTCTCCCTAAGTTACGGGGGCAATTTGCCGAGTTCCTTAACCACAGTTCGCCCGATCGCCTCGGTATTCTCTACCTGACCACCTGTGTCGGTTTGGGGTACGGGCCGCTAAGAACTCGCTAGAGGCTTTTCTCGGCAGCATAGGATCACTGACTTCACCTGAATCGGCTCGGCATCACGTCTCAGCCTACATGTGCTGCGGATTTGCCTACAGCACGGCCTACACGCTTACCCCGGCACAACCACCGGCCGGGCTCAGCTACCTTCCTGCGTCACCCCATCGCTTGACTACTACCCGCCAGGTTCCCACGCTCCCCACCCTCAACCCGAAGGTCTTGGATGGATTGGGTGGTTAGCACAACGAGGTTCGTCAGGGACGCTCTTTCGCGGGTACGGGAATATCAACCCGTTGTCCATCGACTACGCCTCTCGGCCTCGCCTTAGGTCCCGACTCACCCAGGGCGGATTAACCTGGCCCTGGAACCCTTGGTCATCCGGCGGAAGGGTTTCTCACCCTTCTTTCGCTACTCATGCCTGCATTCTCACTCGTGCCGCGTCCACAACTAGGTCACCCCGTTGCTTCACCCCCGGCACGACGCTCCCCTACCCACCCACACACCTGCACCAGATATCAAGACCTGGCGAAGTCGTTGTGTGAGTGCCACAGCTTCGGCGGTGTACTTGAGCCCCGCTACATTGTCGGCGCGGAACCACTTGACCAGTGAGCTATTACGCACTCTTTAAAGGGTGGCTGCTTCTAAGCCAACCTCCTGGTTGTCTATGCGACCCCACATCCTTTTCCACTTAGCACACGCTTAGGGGCCTTAGCTGGTGATCTGGGCTGTTTCCCTCTCGACTACGAAGCTTATCCCCCGCAGTCTCACTGCCGCGCTCTCACTTACCGGCATTCGGAGTTTGGCTGATTTCGGTAAGCTTGTGGGCCCCCTAGACCATCCAGTGCTCTACCTCCGGCAAGAAACACGCGACGCTGCACCTAAATGCATTTCGGGGAGAACCAGCTATCACGGAGTTTGATTGGCCTTTCACCCCTAACCACAGGTCATCCCCCAACTTTTCAACGTTGGTGGGTTCGGCCCTCCACGCGGTCTTACCCGCGCTTCAGCCTGCCCATGGCTAGATCACTCCGCTTCGGGTCTAGAGCATGCGACTAAAACGCCCTATTCAGACTCGCTTTCGCTACGGCTCCCCCACACGGGTTAACCTCGCCACATGCCACTAACTCGCAGGCTCATTCTTCAAAAGGCACGCCGTCACCCCGCAAGGCTCCGACGGATTGTAGGCGAACGGTTTCAGGTACTATTTCACTCCCCTCCCGGGGTACTTTTCACCATTCCCTCACGGTACTTGTCCGCTATCGGTCACCAGGAAGTATTTAGGCTTACCAGGTGGTCCTGGCAGATTCACGGCAGATTACAGGAGTCCGCCGCTACTCGGGAACACCCACAGAAGACCAGCCACTTTCACCTACCGGACTTTCACCGTCTACGGTCAGCCATTCCAGACTGTTCGACTAGCAACTGGCTTTGTAACTCCTCGAGTATGTGTCAGCACACTCAGCAGGGTCCCACAACCCCGACCACGCAACCCCTGACAGGTATCACACGCAGCCGGTTTAGCCTCAATCCGCTTTCGCTCGCCACTACTCACGGAATCACTGTTTGTTTTCTCTTCCTACGGGTACTGAGATGTTTCACTTCCCCGCGTTCCCCCCACACACCCTATGTGTTCAGGTGCGGGTGACTGGACATGACTCCAGCCGGGTTCCCCCATTCGGACACCCTGGGATCACAGCTTGGTTGACAGCTCCCCCAGGCCTATCGCGGCCTCCCACGTCCTTCATCGGCTCCTGGTGCCAAGGCATCCACCGTTCGCCCTTGACAACTTGACCACAAAGATGCTCGCGTCCACTGTGCAATTCTCAACAAACGACCAACCCACAACCCGAACAGTCCCACACCAGACCCGACAACCGCCGGCGGTATACGGAACCAGGCCATGCCTGGCAGCCTCCCAAGGAACTCACGCCTCAGGCTACGGCTCCGAAGAAAACAACCACACGGTTGTTCCTTCAGGACCCAACAGGGTGCTTACGCCCTCCCCAGCCGCACCATCAACCCGTTCCACACCAGAAAACTGGTCGTACTAGAGCCTCAGGCCGTTGCCGAGGAAAAACTGGCCAGTGTCTCCGCCTATGAGCACCCCGACCCGACATCCGCGGGCCGCGGGCTCCATACCGCCTTTCGACGGATGGTGCTCCTTAGAAAGGAGGTGATCCAGCCGCACCTTCCGGTACGGCTACCTTGTTACGACTTCGTCCCAATCGCCAGCCCCACCTTCGACGGCTCCCTCCACAAGGGTTGGGCCACCGGCTTCGGGTGTTGCCGACTTTCGTGACGTGACGGGCGGTGTGTACAAGGCCCGGGAACGTATTCACCGCAGCGTTGCTGATCTGCGATTACTAGCGACTCCGACTTCACGGGGTCGAGTTGCAGACCCCGATCCGAACTGAGACCGGCTTTTTGGGATTCGCTCCACCTCACGGTATCGCAGCCCATTGTACCGGCCATTGTAGCATGCGTGAAGCCCTGGACATAAGGGGCATGATGACTTGACGTCATCCCCACCTTCCTCCGAGTTGACCCCGGCAGTCTTCGATGAGTCCCCGCCATAACGCGCTGGCAACATCGAACGAGGGTTGCGCTCGTTGCGGGACTTAACCCAACATCTCACGACACGAGCTGACGACAGCCATGCACCACCTGTGACCGCCCCCGAAGGACCCCACATCTCTGCAGGTTTTGCGGCCATGTCAAACCCAGGTAAGGTTCTTCGCGTTGCATCGAATTAATCCGCATGCTCCGCCGCTTGTGCGGGCCCCCGTCAATTCCTTTGAGTTTTAGCCTTGCGGCCGTACTCCCCAGGCGGGGCGCTTAATGCGTTAGCTGCGGCACAGGGAACCGGAGAGGCCCCCCACACCTAGCGCCCAACGTTTACAGCGTGGACTACCAGGGTATCTAATCCTGTTCGCTCCCCACGCTTTCGCTCCTCAGCGTCAGTATCGGCCCAGAGACCCGCCTTCGCCACCGGTGTTCCTCCTGATATCTGCGCATTTCACCGCTACACCAGGAATTCCAGTCTCCCCTACCGAACTCTAGCCTGCCCGTATCGACTGCAGGCCCACGGTTGAGCCGTGGGTTTTCACAGTCGACGCGACAAGCCGCCTACGAGCTCTTTACGCCCAATAAATCCGGACAACGCTCGCGCCCTACGTCTTACCGCGGCTGCTGGCACGTAGTTGGCCGGCGCTTCTTCTGCAGGTACCGTCACTTACGCTTCGTCCCTGCTGAAAGAGGTTTACAACCCGAAGGCCGTCATCCCTCACGCGGCGTCGCTGCATCAGGCTTCCGCCCATTGTGCAATATTCCCCACTGCTGCCTCCCGTAGGAGTCTGGGCCGTGTCTCAGTCCCAGTGTGGCCGGTCGCCCTCTCAGGCCGGCTACCCGTCGTCGCCTTGGTAGGCCATCACCCCACCAACAAGCTGATAGGCCGCGAGCCCATCCCAGGCCGAAAAACTTTCCACCCAACACCATGCGGTGCCAGGTCCTATTCGGTATTAGCCCCGGTTTCCCGGGGTTATCCCAAAGCCTAGGGCAGGTTGCTCACGTGTTACTCACCCGTTCGCCGCTCGAGTACCCCGAAGGGCCTTTCCGCTCGACTTGCATGTGTTAAGCACGCCGCCAGCGTTCGTCCTGAGCCAGGATCAAACTCTCCAACAAAAACTTGTTGAACAATCATCCTGACAACAAAAAGTGTTGCCAAAGGAATCCCAACCAGCCAAACCTAAGTCCGACCAGTCCGGGGTATCAAACAAATTGGCACTGGCTTATCAAGCACCCTGTTGAGTTCTCAAAGAACAACCACACACCATCCGAAAGCCCCACACCGCAGGACCCCCATCCGGGGCAACCTCTCTAACTTACCCGATCCGATCTTCGCTGTCAACCTCGTGTCCGAGGCGATCAACTTGGTTCGAATCGATCCACGCTGACGCACGCCGTACCCGGCGGTCGCTGCTGTCGTGGGTTCCGGCGGACCGGCCGATCGCCGCTTTCGCGGCCACCCGCCCGGCTCCCTGCCGGCTTTCGAACTCTACCCGGTCGGCTTCGCGATCGCAACTCCGTATTTCTCGGAGTGTCTCGCACCGCCCGGATTCTCAGTCTCGCTCGGCGTCTCCGCCACGAGCCTGGCGCCCGTTCTCAGCCGGTTTGTCCGGCCTCCCCCGTGCAGAGAGAAAGTTACGCGGACGGCTCCGATAAGGCAAATCGACGTTGGTCACTGCGTTTGTTCGTGTGCCGGGTACCGGACGACGGACGACGGCGATTGGAGGGATCCGCGCACGGCCGGACCGTGCCAGAGTGTCTGGCATGGATGACGTGTCGCGGTTCCCGGCGGCGACGCTCGCCGAGGAGACCCTGCTCGGCCTGCTCATGCCGTTCTGGCAGCTGGTCATTGGAGGCTTCGTGGTCTTCGTCGTCGTGGTGTCGGTGGGGCGCCTGGCCCGGCGCGGTCCCTCCCGGATGACCACGGCGCTGCTGGTCACCGCCCTGGCGATCGCCGGCTTCACGGTCGTCGGCGTACTGCTGGAGGGCTGACCCGGATCAGAGCCGGCGGTTGGCGAGGCTGGGCAGCTCGGCGCGGATCGTCCGCAGCCGGTCGAGGTCCAGGTCGGCCACCGCGAGTCCCGGGCCGTCGGGGACCTGGCTCAGCACCGTCCCCCACGGGTCCACCACCATGCTGCGCCCGAAGCAGGTGCGTTTCGGCTCATGGTCCCCGGTCTGGCCGGCGGCCGCGACGAAGCACTGGTTCTCGATCGCCCGCGCCCGGAGCAGAACCTCCCAATGATCCCGGCCCGTGTGCGTCATGAACGCGGCGGGCACCACCAGCAGCTCGGCCCCGCCCTGGGTGGCCAGCTGCCGGTACAGCTCGGGGAACCGCAGGTCGTAGCAGATCGAGAGGCCGACCCGGAGGCCCTCGACGTCGACCACCACCGGCTGGTCACCCGGAGAGACACCCGCCGACTCCCGGTACGACACCCGGCCGGGAATCTCCACGTCGTACAGATGGATCTTGCGGTAGCTGGCGGCAAGGGCGCCGGTGCGGTCGAAGACCAGCGAGGTGTTCCAGGTGTGCTCCGGGTCCGGCCCGGCCTCGTGGAACGAGCCGGCGATCAGCCAGAGGCCGAGCCGGCGGGCGACCCCGGCGAAGAACTCCCCCACCACCCCGTCGACCGGCTCGGCCGGGGGCATCCGGTCGGCGAGGCCGAGGTAGTCGACGTACTCCGGAAGCACGGCGAGGTCGGCGCCGGCCGCTGCGGCCCTGACCAGCAGGGCCTCGGCGGCGGCAAGGTTCGCCGCCCGGTCGTCGCGGGCGTTGAGCTGGCAGACGGCGACGCGCATGGCGCTCAGCGTACGGGCGGGCGACGGCTGGCGACAGGGCCGGAAATATCCACCAGCACCAGCGCGCCGGCGGCGAGCCTCAGGCCGACTTCTCCTCGCGCTCCCGCCGGGCCCGGCGACCGGTGAACTCGCGGGGCACGATGGTCGGGTTGACGTTCTCCAGGACCACCTCGCGGGTGATCAGTACCCGGGCGGCGTCGGGGTTGCTCGGCACCTCGTACATCACGGAGAGCAGGACCTCTTCCATGATCGCCCGAAGGCCGCGGGCGCCGGTGCCGCGGAGCATGGCCTGGTCGGCGATGGCCTCCAGCGCGGGCGGCTCGAACTCCAGCTCGACGCCGTCCAGCTCGAAGAGGCGCTGGTACTGCCGGACCAGCGCGTTCCGCGGCTCGGTGAGAATCCGTACCAGGGCGCTACGGTCGAGGCTGCGCACGTTGGTGATCACCGGGAGCCGGCCGATGAACTCGGGGATCAGGCCGAACTTGAGCATGTCCTCCGGCATGACCTGGCTGAAGATGTCGTCGGTCGACCGGTCGGAGACCGACCGGAGCCGGGCACCGAAGCCGGTGCCGCCGGAGCCGGTGCGGGACTCGATGATCTGGTCGAGCCCGGCGAAGGCGCCACCGCAGATGAACAGCACGTTGGTGGTGTCGATCTGGATGAACTCCTGGTGCGGGTGTTTGCGCCCGCCCTGCGGCGGCACGTTGGCCACCGTGCCTTCGAGCATCTTCAGCAGCGCCTGCTGCACGCCCTCGCCGGAGACGTCCCGGGTGATCGACGGGTTCTCGGACTTACGGGCGATCTTGTCGACCTCGTCGATGTAGATGATCCCGGTCTCGGCGCGCTTGATGTCGTAGTCGGCCGCCTGGATCAGCTTGAGGAGGATGTTCTCCACGTCCTCGCCGACGTACCCCGCCTCCGTCAGGGCGGTCGCGTCGGCGATCGCGAACGGGACGTTGAGCATCCGGGCCAGGGTCTGCGCCAGGTGGGTCTTGCCACAGCCGGTGGGGCCGAGCAGCAGGATGTTGGACTTGGCCAGCTCGACGCCGTCGTTGCCGGAGCCCGGTGCGCCGGCCGCCTCGGCCTGGATCCGCTTGTAGTGGTTGTAGACCGCGACGGCGAGCGCCTTCTTGGCCTGCTCCTGGCCGACGACGTAGTTGTCGAGGAACTGGCAGATCTCCATCGGCTTGGGAAGCTCTTCCCACTTCACCTCGCCGGACTCGGCCAGCTCCTCCTCGATGATCTCGTTGCAGAGATCGATGCACTCGTCGCAGATGTAGACGCCCGGGCCCGCGATGAGCTTCTTGACCTGCTTCTGCGACTTGCCGCAGAAGGAGCACTTCAGTAGGTCGCCGCCGTCACCGATCCGTGCCACCTACGTTCTCCCTGCACTCGTCGGCCGGAGCGCCGGCCCTGACCTGCGGGCGTCGCCCGCCCGTCCGTCTGTCGTCCCACCCGCCGGTCCGACCCAGCGAAGCGGTACAGACCCGACGTTACCCGCTGGCGGAGTTTTCTCCGACCCCCAAAACGGGTGTGTCAGAGGTCGGCCAGGAACCACGCACCCCGGCCGACCTCCGACCCGGCACAGCTCAGCCCGCGGCCTGCGCCGCCAGCAGACCCTTCTTGCGGCTGGTCAGAATGGTGTCGACCAGCCCGTACTCCCGGGCCTCCTCGGCCGTCATGATCTTGTCGCGGTCGATGTCCTTGCGGACCTGCTCGACCGGGCGGTTGCAGTGCTGCGAGAGCATCGTCTCCAGCTGCGTCCGCATCCGCAGGATCTCCCGAGCCTGGATCTCGATGTCCGAGCCCTGGCCGTAGCCGCCTTCCGTGGCCGGCTGGTGGATGATGATCCGGGAGTTGGGCAGCGCCATCCGCTTGCCCGGGGTGCCCGCAGAGAGCAGCACCGCCGCCGCGCTGGCCGCCTGACCGAGGCAGACGGTCGAGATGTCCGGCCGGACGTACTGCATGGTGTCGTAGATCGCCGTCATGGCGGTGAACGAGCCGCCGGGCGAGTTGATGTACATGATGATGTCGCGGTCCGGGTCGGTGCCCTCGAGCGTCAGCAGCTGGGCCATCACGTCGTTGGCCGAGGCGTCGTCCACCTGGACGCCGAGGAAGATGATCCGGTCCTCGAAGAGCTTGTTGTACGGGTTGGACTCCTTCATCCCGTACGACGTGCGCTCGACGAACGACGGCAGGATGTAGCGGTTGTGCACGGCCGCGAACTGGGGCGGCAGGCTCAGGTCGGTCATCGTCAGCTCCTCGGTCAGCTCAGGGTCCCGGCGCCTTCCGGAACCTGAGCGGCTCCGGTGATCACCTTGTCGATGAAGCCGTAGTCCATGGCCTCCTGGGCGGTGAACCAGCGGTCGCGGTCCGAGTCCGCCTCGATCTGGGCCTGGGTCTGGCCGGTGTGGAAGGCGACCCGCTCCTGGAACATGCGCTTCGTGTAGAGCATCTGCTCGGCCTGGATCGCGATGTCGGCGGCGGTGCCGCCCACGCCGCCGGACGGCTGGTGCATCATGATCCGCGCGTGCGGCAGCGCGTAGCGCTTGCCCTTGGTGCCCGCGCAGAGCAGCAGCTGGCCCATCGAGGCAGCCATGCCCATCGCCACGGTCGACACGTCGTTGTCGATGAACTGCATGGTGTCGTAGATCGCCATGCCGGAGTAGACCGAGCCACCCGGCGAGTTGATCCACAGGTTGATGTCGCGGTCCGGGTCCTCCGCCGCGAGCAGCAGGAGCTGCGCGCAGATGCGGTTGGCGACCTGGTCGGTCACCTCGCTGCCCAGGAAGACGATCCGCTCCTTGAGCAACCGGTTGTAGACCGAGTCGTCGAGGTTGCCAATGTTGTCGCCACCGCGGGCCTCGATCGCCCGGAGCGGCTTCGCTGGGATGTGCATGTCGGTCATGGCAGCCCTTCGCTCTCCGTACCGTCCTACCCGACACTAACCGCTCAGCCGGGGGCCGTACTCCCGGTCGGGGCACTGTTCGCTCTCAGCGCAGCTGCGCTCGGGGCGTACCCCGGAAAGGGTTTCGGCCGCCGCCCAGCGCGCAGCGAGGGACGGCGGCCGACACCCGACGATCAGTGCTCGTGGTTGTGCTCGGCCTCGTTCTGGGCGCGCAGCGCGTCGAGGGTGACCTCGTTGCCGGCCGAGTCCTTGATCTTGATCTTCTCCATCACCGAGGCGAGTGCCTTGCCGCGACGGACGTCGCCGAAGACGGCCGCGGCCGCACCGGAGCGGACCAGCTGGTCGTAGTACTGCTGCGGGGCCATGCCGGCGCGCTGGGCGCGGTGGACGATCTCGTGGCCGAACTCGTCGTCGGAGACCTGGACGTCCTCGGCGTCGGCGAGGGTGTCCAGCAGAAGCTGGATCTTGACGCCCTCGGTCGCCGCCTCGGCCAGCTCGGTGTCGATCTGCTCCTCGGTCTTCTCCTCGGAGGCGAGGTATTCCTCCAGGGAGGCCCCGATGCGCTCGAGCTGGTCGACCATGGCGGCCTTGCGGCTCTCGACCTCCTCGCGGACGACCCCCTCCGGCGCCGGCACCTCGGCGGCGGCGACCATCTGCTCGAGGGCCTTGTCCCGGGCGGCGTAGATCTGCTCGACCTGCTTGCCCCGGCTGACCCGCTCGCGCAGGTCGTTGCGCAGCTCCTCGATGGTGTCGAACTCGCTGGCCAGCTGGGCGAAGTCGTCGTTGAGCTCGGGCAGCTCCTTCTCCTTGACCGTGCGGACGGTCACCGCCACGTCGGCGTCACGGCCCGCGTAGTCGCCGCCGACGAGCTGGGTGGAGAAGGTGGTGCTGTCGTCGGCGGCAAGGCCGACCAGGGCCTCGTCCAGACCCGGCAGGAGCTGCTTGCTGCCGACCTCGTGCGAGATGTTGCTCGCCTGCCCGCCCGGCACCTCCTCGCCGTCGACGGTGGCGTTCAGGTCGATCTGGACGTAGTCGCCGTCCTGGGCGGCCCGCTCGACGGTCTTCAGCGTGGCGAACCGCTCGCGCAGGTTGTTGACCTGCTCGTCGATCTCGCTGTCGGCGATCTGGACCTCGTCCACGGTCACCTCGATCGAGGCCGGATCCGGCAGGGCGATCTCCGGCCGTACGTCGACCTCGGCGGTGAAGTTCAGCGAGTCGCCGTCGGCGAACTCGGTGATCTCGACCTCCGGGCGACCCAGGGTCTTCAGGTCGTGCTCACGGACTGCGGCCAGGATGTTCTGCGGGATCGCCTCCTGCACCGCCTCGTTGAGGACGGTGCCCCGGCCCACCCGCTGGTCGATGACGGCGGCGGGAACCTTGCCCCGGCGGAAGCCGGGAACCTGGACCTGCTGGCCGATCTCCCGGTACGCCTTCTTGAGGCTCGGCTCGAGCTCGACGAACGGCACCTCGATGGCGAGCCGCACGCGCGTCGGGCTCAGAGTCTCGACGGTGCTCTTCACAGGCGTACTCCTTGACGGATCTCAGTTGAAGTCTGGGCGTGATTTCGCGCATCGAGTGTAGGCGAGCCGGCCTGCCGCATCGGCAGCGCCCGGGTACCGCGCGGAAAAAACGGCGGTTCCCGGGACGAGCCGGCCGCGAACGACAGTCGGGGTGGCGGGATTTGAACCCACGGCCCCTCGCTCCCAAAGCGAGTGCGCTACCAAGCTGCGCCACACCCCGTGGCGACGAGAAGTGTATGCCGTCGGCACCTCCCTGGCGGTCACCGGGGCGGACGCGGGCGGCCGTGATGCGGCATTTTCCGGGAAAGGGTGACCTCCTGGCGCTGGGGGACCACTCTTTCCCGGAAGTTGTGCGGATCTTGTGGGCGCGCTGACCGAAGACGGCACGCGGTACGGGGCTGCGCGTCCGGTTCCGGTATTCGGTAGGCTGTCGAGCGCGCCCTGCGGCAGTGGGGTGCATGCGGGCGTAGCTCAATGGCAGAGCTTCAGTCTTCCAAACTGACGGTGCGGGTTCGATTCCCGTCGCCCGCTCCATGTATGAAGGCCCAGGTGGACCGCATGATCGCGGCACCTGGGCCTTCTGCCTCTCCCCCATGTCCGATCTTGTGTGCCATCGGCGCCATTCATCGGCGAGGTCGGCCCTCACCGGCGATGCGCGGTCCATCGCGGAAGCGATCTCGCGGTCCCGCTCGCTGGTGGCGTGCTGGTAGATCAGGGCGGCGCGCATGGTGGCGTGTCCCATGCGGCGCATGAGCTCTCGCGTGCTGGCCCCGGAGGCGGCGGCGAGGGCGCGGCGACGATGATGCGCGCGGCGAAGCGGGCCGGCATGGCGTAGACCGGTCGGCGGCTCCGGGGTGTGATAGCGGTCACAGCCCGCAGACGTTGAAGGG
This sequence comes from Micromonospora narathiwatensis, assembly GCF_900089605.1. NCBI lineage: Bacteria > Bacillati > Actinomycetota > Actinomycetes > Micromonosporales > Micromonosporaceae > Micromonospora > Micromonospora narathiwatensis. Next base: position 4,113,982 of record NZ_LT594324.1, read on the forward strand.
CCACCCGCTGTTGCCAGGGATGGCCCCCGCACTCACTTCAACGGTTACTAGTCCTCGTCTTCATCGCATAGACCTCGTGCGGGCCGGCGTACCTCGTGAAGTCTGGAACCGAGTCGGTGGTCAATCAGCAAACTTCTATGCTGGTTGATGCGGCTCCCCAGGCGATCCGGTCAGCTCGTCTGGCCCGGCGCGTCGACGATTTTGCCGGTGATTCGGATCAGCTCGACCTCGACGTCGCCCTTCGTCAGGCTGATCCCCTCGGGCAGCGTCTGGTCCTTGACCACGAGGGTCCGGCCTCCGAGGTACTCGTGGGTGGTCGGGTCGAACAGGATGTCCTCGCGCCGCCACCCGTCCTGCACCATGCCGACCGCAATCGCGGGGCGGCCGTTGAAGTCAACCGGCTCGGTGGACTGGGTGACCCCGGGAATCAGAGCCAGCGCCCGCAGTGCGGTTGCCTTCACTCTGGGCGAGAGCACGTTGTCCCGTAGCATCGACTCAAGCGCGCCGTACGATTCGACATCTCTTTGGGCCTTGTCGCCCCGGCTGGACGGTACGTGGGCTCGCAGCCAGTCGAGTAGCGCCTGCGGATCGGTGGGCAGCGCAGCGACGGCCGCGTAGTCCTGGGGCGGCATGGACTGCCGAGCCTCCGGAGCCTCCTCGGTGATCTCGAGCTTGCCGTCAGACATCCAGGCTTGCTGCCGGCCATCGGCGCGCACCCAGCTCTGACTCGTCTCACTCCTCGCCTGACCCTTGTGCTCGGCAATCTTTCCGGGCCGGACGATCTTGAGTTCGACGTAGGTCCACTGACCGGCGCGCGGCGGCGTGAACGACTCGTTCTCGGCGTGCATGGCGGCCAGTTCGAAGATCGGGGCGATCGACCCGCCCTGCACATTTCGTGGTTGCTGCGTCGGCTGCGTCCTCGTTGGTGGAATCGATTGATTGAGGCCACCAACCGCCACCACGCCAGCCACCAGGGCAGCGGCCCCAAGGGTGGCGAAGCCGGATCGCCAGGCCCAGCCCGGCAGACGCCAGCCACGCGGCGTGACCTGCTCCGACCGATTCGGCACGGTGGCCTCGCGTTCCGCGATCCGGTCCAACAGGGCTGCTCGGGCCCGATTCTGAGCCTCTAGCGAGGGCGGTTCGACCTCGCTCCAACTTTCCCGCAGCGCGATGATGTCGTCGTTGGTCATTGAGAATCCTCTCCGGTTGCTGTGGGGTCGGCACCACCCAATGCCGTCCGTAACCTCTTGCGTGCCCTGTGGAGCCGGGACCGGACGGTTCCAGCGGGAATCTCAAGTGCGACGGCGACCTCCTCGCAGCTCAAGTCGACCCAGGCGACGAGCAGCAGCACCTCCCGGTCGGCTGGCGCGATCTGCGCCAACGCCGCCGCGAGCCGTCCGCGCACGGCCCGCGCGTCCAGCCGTACGGCGACCCGATCGGCCGGACCGTCGACACTGTCCGGGTCGGGCGTGGTGACCTGCGCCGCTCGGGCCAGTGCCTGGTATCGTCGCGCCTCGCTCCGCCGGTGGCCGGCGATCAGTTTGGACGCGATGCCGAACAACCAGGGCTGGGCGCTGTGGTGCCTGGTGTCGTACCGCTGCCACTTGTTGAGCGCGACCAGAAACGTTTCCGCCGCCACGTCATCGGCCAGGTCGCGACCCAGCCGACGGGCCGCGTAGCCGTGAATCGCCGAGTAGTAGCGGTCGAAAATGATCGCAAACAACTCCGGATGCCCGTGCATCCGGCTGATGACCTCGGCGTCCGTCCGTTCGGTGCCGGTGTCCACGAATCGTGTCACCACACCCATGAATTCTCCTTCGGTCCACCTCCCCCGTACGCGAGGGCTCATCTACTACTCCACCGATGGCAGCGGGAGTGTTCGCGGAAAGATCCAGCCGGTGCCGCATCCAGGCACTGGCGGTCGTGCATTCATGCCAAAGAGGGCCGGGGCGGGAAGCGGTGCGAGACGTTGCTAGCCGTTTCCGCTGCTAAGCCCTGGCGAGCGCATGGTCTACGCCGGCCCGGAAGTGACAACCTGGGGTCAGGGCTTCGCCAGCCACAAGAACGCGACTCGGCCGTTCGCCCGGCTCCACGTCGACAGGGAACGCATCCTGATCTCTCCGACGCACCGGGCCTGCCAGCGACCGGACGCCCGCTGACGCACGTTGCCGAAACGACGGCGGCCACCACGCGCGGGCGGCCACGCTGGCGGACTGCAAGACCTCGAAGACCTCAGGGCTCCGCCTCGAACCCCGGCCCTCCGCAGAGATGCCGCTTCGGATCACCTCGCCGGGCACCACAAGGGTTACCAGCCCTCAGCCCGCAGTGGCTATGCGCATTTGAACTGAGCAACGCGCTCCCAGTCGCTTCCTACGAGAGCGACGGCGTAGCTGACCTCTCTGACTTGCTTGTCCTCGGTCTCGACTGAAAACCCCAGCGGCAGCGGCTCTTGGAAGAATGCGACCGAGCACTCGAACAACATCTCGACCACGAGCTGACCGGTGCCGCCAAGGGGTAACAGCCGGGGTTGTCCGATGCTGGTTGACGCCATGCCCGGCCTCTCTACCGCAACCCGACGGACGGTGATCGGCGCGGGGCCGGCGTTGATCAAAATCAGATGCCCGGTCAGTTGGACTTGGGGGCCACCGCTGCCCCCGTGGATGGTGGCTGTCTTAAAGGTCGAGCTTCCCAAGCTGGCCGATTGAGGGACGGCCACGAGTGCGACCACTGCGTTCCGCTCCCGTTGATCACGCGAGTCTTGCCGGTGGACGCCGAAGCCGCCAAGCACAACGCCGACCACGAAGACGGCGACGAGCCGCAGGGCCATCTTCTGTCCGACCACGAGGCGGTCATGGGCTTTGGTACCCGAATCCGCCGGCTGGTGATTGTGCTCGTCCAGATCGATCAATGCATGCTCCGCGACATGGGCGTCAGCCTAGGGTCTCTCCACACCAGCGCGCGTCGGCCGGCCGACCAGCCACCCCTGATGTTCTTCTAATCCGAAGGCCGGAATGGGCCATCCGTGGGCCGGTAACCGTGGCGCCGGGCACGAGCGGGCACGAGACGCAACCGCACGGGCCGCCTCCCGCAGACGTTTCGGGCATCGCGACCGCCTGAGCGCGCTCTCCCAAGCCGACGGTGCGGGTTCGATTCCCGTCGCCCGCTCCACACCGCCCTGGCCGACGGCCGGCTGTTCTCCGGCGACGCCGGCACTCCACCCGTACGACCCGCGCGCCGTAGACACCCGCACCCACTCGCGCCGGAGATCACCGTCCGGCGAGGGCTGCGTACGATGCGGGGCCGGACATCCCCTCGTCGGGTGGAGGTAGCCACGGATGTCAGGCCAGCAGGACGGTTTCGCCCTCGGCGTCGATCTCGGCACCTCGAACACGGTGGCGGTGCTGCGCTGGCCGGACGGGCGTACCCGACCGTTGCTCGTTGACGGGCAGCCGATCCTCCCCTCCGGGGTGTACGCCGACGACGAGGGGCGCCTGCACGTCGGGCGGGACGCCCTTCGGCTGGCCCAGGCCGCCCCCGACCGGTACGAGCCGAACCCGAAGCGCCGGGTCGACGAGCCGGACGTGGCGCTCGGCGACCGGCGGCACATCCCGGCGGCGCTGCTGGCCGCGGTCCTGCGCGCGGTCGGCGAGGCGGCGGTGGGCGCGGTGGGATTCCTTCCGCCCTCGGTGGTCACCTGCCCGGCGACGTGGGACACCGGGCGCCGCCAGGTGCTCGCCGACGCGCTCGCGCTGGCCGGCTGGCCGTCGGCGGCCGAGCACACCATGTCCGGCCCCATTCCGCCGGGGACGCGGCTGCTGCGCGAACCGGTGGCCGCCGCGCGCTACTACACCGAGGTGCTGCGCCGGCCGGTGCCGGTCGGTGAGTCCGTGGCGGTCTTCGACTTCGGCGGCGGGACGCTCGACGTCGCGATCGTCCGTAACGAAGGCGCCGACCCGTGGGGCGACTCCGGCTTCACCGTCGTCTCCTGTGGTGGCCTGGACGACCTGGGCGGGCTCGACCTCGACAGCGCCCTGCTGGCGCTGCTCGCCGAGCGGATCAGGGCCACTCATCCGGCCGAGTGGGCGCGGCTGGCCGAGCCGGCGAACACCATCCAGTGGCGGGACCGGCTCCGGTTCGCCGAGAACGTACGGGGCGCGAAGGAGATGCTGTCCCGCAGCCTGGTGGCGCCGGTGGCCGTGCCCGGGATCGAGGCGACCGTACCGCTGAGCCGGGAGGAACTGGAACGGGTGGCGGCGCCGCTGCTGCGCCGGGCGGTCGCCGAGACGCGACGGGTGGTCGCCGCCGCCGGGCTGACGCCGGAGCGGCTGGTCGGGCTGTTCCTGGTCGGCGGGTCGTCCCGGATTCCGCTCGTGGCGCGGCTGCTCCACGCCGAGCTCGGGATCGCGCCCACCGTGCTGGAACAGCCGGAACTGCCGGTCGCCGAGGGTGCGCTCACCGACCTGCCGCTGCGGCGGAGCCGTCCCGCCGCGCCCCCGCTGCCACTGGCCCCGGGCGCCGATCCCCTCGCCTCGCCCGCCGGGCAGGTCGGGTCCGGGCCGGCGGGCACGCCGGAAGCGGGCCTCGCGGCTCCCCGGCCCGCTGACCGCCCAGCCGGCACGCTGCCACGCGCCGAGGGAACCCCACCGCCCGCCGACGCGGGCGGCACCCCGGCCGGGCCCGCCGGCACACTGCCGCTCGGCGCGGGGGCACCGCCGCCCGCCGACCCGGCCCAGGCCCCGACCGAACCCGCCAGCGCCCTACCCACCGCCACCCTGCCCGGCTCCGGACCGGCCGCCACCCTGCCCGGCCTCGGACCGGCCGGCACCCTGCCCGCCGGCGTCCCGGCCGGCACCCTGCCCGCCGGCGTCCCGGCCGGCACCCTGCCTGCCGGCGTCCCGGCCGGCTCCGGACCGGCGGCAGGCCCGGCGCACACGGCAAACCCGGCAAGCACGGCAGGCTCCGCACACGCGGCGGGTCCGGCGCACGCGGAGGGCTCGGTGGGGACGGACAGTCCCGTGCTCGCAGCCGACCACGGCGCAGGCGGCCAGGCCTACGAGGCCGCCGGGATCCCACGGCAGGCGGGGCCGTGGCCAGGCGTACCGCAGGCGGCGCCGGCGGGGCCGTGGCCGGGCGTACCCGGGTCGGGGATGCCGGGGTCGCCGGCCGCGCCGGCTCGCGGCGGCCGGCGGCGACGGGCGCTGTGGATCTCGCTCGCCGCGGTGGCGGCCCTCGCGGGGGTGACCACGGCGGCGGTCCTCTACCTGAATCGTGACCCACATCCGGAGCTGGACTTCCGGCCGCTCGACAAGGGAATCCGGGTGGCGGCGGGCGCGGAGCGGCCGCGTGACATGTTCACCGCGATCGCTGGCGACCGGGCCTACCTGGCCTACCCGCGCGACGACGATCGGCTGTCGGTGATCGCCGTGGAGGCGGGCAGGGGCCGGGAGCTGTGGCACACGGAGAGCGGCCAGCCCGCCGGCCGTTGGCGCGGGATCGTCGCGCTGCCCGGCGCGGTGGCGCTCATCGAGGACGCGTCGGGCCGCGACACGCCCCGACGGATCGAGGTGCGCGACGCCGGCTCGGGCGAACCGCGGTGGGAGTACACCGCGCACGGGGACGACGAGCTCTTCGTCGGCACCGAGGTGCTGGTCCTCGCCGATCGGGCCGGCAAACAGCTGGTCGGCCTCGACCTGCGCAACGGTACGCAACAGTGGTCCCGCGCCGACCCGACCGACGAGTACGGCAACTCGCGGACCAGCGTGTACCCGGTGACCACCGACAAGGGTCTCGCCGGACCGGGATTCGTCGACGGCGCGCCACGCGACCCGGAGGTGGGTCCGGTCCGGCAGCTCGTCCAGGTCAGCGCCGACCGCTCGGTCCGGCTGATCGACGTCACCTCCGGAAAGGACGTGCTGCGTCCGCAGACCAACGTGGCCGGGCCGGACGACCTGGTCGCCGCCCACGAGGACCGGCTCTACGTGGTGGACGACAAGCTGCTGCTCGGGTACGACCTGGGCACCCTGGCGAAGCCGAGCGTGCTCTACCGGTTCCCGGACGACCGGCACCGGGCCAAGGCGCTGGTGCCCTGTGGCAAGCACCGGGCCTGCCTGCTGGAGGTGCAGAACTCCGACAAGAAGACCGCGACGGTGGTGGCCGCGACCGAGGGGAAGGACCCACGACGCTGGTCGGTGCCGGGCATGGAGCAGCTGGTGCCGGTCGGCGAGCGGGTGCTGGCCGCCCGGACGTACCCGGAACCGGCGGTGACCCTGTTCGGGCCGGACGGTGAGCGGGTGCTCGACGACGAGGACGGGGTGGCCGTCCGGGTCGACGCCGGCAACCTGCTGGTCTTCGCCGACCGGCTGAACAGCGGTGAGGACAACCGGAGCGTGGCCGGCGTGGGCACGAGCTCCGGCGACGTGGTCCCGCTGGGCGAGCTGAAGGGCGTACGCGGCGAGTCGTGTTCGTGGAACACCGAGGTGATCGTCTGCGGGGCGGCCAAGGACTTCGTGATCTACCACTTCACCGCCGGCTGACCGCGCCGGCCGGGGGCCGCGGGTCTCTCAGCCCACCGGGCGACGGATGAACCGCGTCCGGCCGGGTAATGCGGCCGGCGTCCTGGTGGAGTGACGACCGGCGTCGCGGCGTACCGCGACCGGGTGCGCGGGCGGGCGGCCGGACGCCGACCCGCCCGCGGCCACGGATCAGTGACCGGTGACCCAGTTCCAGGCCGCCATGACCCACTCGGTCTGCCGCAGGTAGGCGACGCCCAGCCCGGCCAGGAACAGCGCGGTCACCAGGTGAGCGCCGCGGGCGGTGCGGCGTACCCGGCCCAGCTGCCGTTCCCAGACCAGCCGGCCGAGCAGGCGGGCGAGCGCGAAGAGACCGACGGCCGTGAGCAGGCTGAGCCCGAAGGTGAGCAGCGGAGCACCGAGGTTGCCCCGGCCGGATATCGCCCAGATGCCCCAGCAGACGAAGGCGAAGAGGCCGCCGGCCGCACTCCACTCCCCGCCCCGGCGCAGCCGCGCCAGGTGCCAGCTCATCGGGCGGCGCGGAGCGGAGTCACCGGACCAGTCGGCCTGGTCGACGGTGGCGAACTGCTCGGTCCGGGACGTCCGCGGCTGGCCCACGGAGGCCACGCCGCGCCGGAACGCGTCCCGCTGTGGTGGCACCACCCCGACACCCGGCTGCGGCGGCACCTCCACGGTGCGCTCGGCCCACGGCTGTGTCTGGTCCGCCATCTGTTGTCCTCCCCCTCGACCAACGTCGGCCACGGTTCCGAGGGTAGCGAGCCGGCAAATTCGGTCGCCGCCCCGGAAGGCGATGGGTTACACCCATCCGATGACCGACGCGCTGGTACCCCGGGTGGAGGACTTCGACGAGATCTCGGCGCTGCTGGCGCTCGCCTTCCACGGCAGCCCCGAGCCGGAGCTGCGGGAGGTCCAGCGCGCCGTCTTCGAGCCGGACCGGGCGCTGCTGGTCCGGGACGGCGGGACCGCCGTGGCGCACGCCGGCGCGTACACCCGCGAGCTGACCGTACCGGGGGCCGCCGTGCCCGCCGCGCACGTGACGATGGTCGGGGTCGCCCCCACCCACCGCCGCCGGGGCCTGCTCACCGGGCTGATGCGCCGGCAGCTCCGCGAGGTCCGCGACGCCGGCCGGGAGCCGGTCGCGGTGCTCTGGGCCAGCGAGGGCCGGATCTACCCCCGCTTCGGCTACGGCCTGGCCGCACAACACCTCACCCTGTCCTGCGACACCACCGAGCTGCGGCTGCCGGAACCGGCCGCCGCCGAGGGCCCGCTCCGCCTGGACCGTCCGGCCGCGCACCAGGCCGAGCTGGCTCGGCTGTACGACCGGGTCCGCGCCGACCGCCCCGGCTGGTCCAGCCGCGACGAGCGCTGGTGGGCGTACGTGCTCGCCGACGTCAAGACCCTGCGGGACGGCGCGACCGAACGCCGGGTGCTGCTGCACGAGGGACCCACCGGCCTCGACGGGTACGCGCTCTACCGGACGAAGGCGGAGTGGGGCCGGGGCGGCCCGTGCGGCGAGGTCCGGGTCGACGAGGTGGTCGCCGCCGACCCGGGCGCGTACGTGGCGCTGTGGCGGCTGCTGCTGTCGATCGACCTGACCCGGCGGCTGTCGTTCGGTGCCGCCGCCGTGGACGAGCCGCTGCTGCGGCTGGTGAACGAGCCGCGGCAGCTCGGCGCCCACCTCGACGACGCCCTCTGGGTACGCCTCGTCGACGTCCCGGCCGCCTTGGCCGCCCGACGGTACGCCGTCGACGTCGACATGGTCGTCGAGGTCACCGACGAACTGTTGCCGGAGAACGCCGGCCGGTGGCGGCTCGCCGGTGGGCCGTCCGGTGCCACGTGCGGCGCCACCACGGCACCGGCCCAGCTCGCCTGCGACGTACGCGCCCTCGGCGAGCTCTACCTGGGCGGGGCCGGGCTGGGGGCGCTCGCCGCCGCGGGCCGGGTCCGGGAGCTCGTACCGGGGACGCTGGCGGCGGCCGGCCCGGCCTTCGGCTGGCACCGTGCCCCGGCCCCGATGGAGGTCTTCTGACGCCGGCCGGCGGATGCCGCCCGCCCGGGTGGTCGGAGCGGGTGGCGATCGACCGGCCGGACGCTCGATCCGGTTCCGCCGCTGTCCGGGGGCGACCGCGGGGCGGTACGGTCGGTGGATGGGTGATGCGGAGCGACGGCGGCGCCGGCTGCGGCACCACGGCGAGGCCGGGCCGCCGGACGGCGAGAGTGCCGCCGGGCGGGCCGGCAGGTACGAGCCCGTCGACGCCTTCGCGGAGGGGCCGACCGCGACCACGGCCGCGGTGCACGACGGCGACGGCTCCAGGTCGCGGCGTGGCAGCCGACCCGCCGAGTTGGAATCGTCGGACGACGGCTCCAGGTCGCGGCGTGGCACCCGACCCGCCGAGTTGGAATCGTCGGACGACGGCTCCAGGTCGCGGCGTGGCACCCGACCCGCCGAGTTGGAATCGTCGGACGACGGCTCCAGGTCGCGGCGTGGCGTCAGACACGCCGAGTTGGAGTCGTCGGAGCATCGGGCACGCCGCACCGGCTCCGCCGAGGAGGGCGAACGCGGGCTGCGCGGCCTGGTCGGCTCGGGATCCTCGCAGGTGAGCGTGACCGCCGCGCTGCGGGCCCGGGACGCCGCCCGGCCGACCGACGCCGACCTGGCCGAGGCCGAGGCCCGCGTCGTGATCGTGCGCCGCAACTGGGTGCCCCGCGAGGAACTGCCCCGCCCCGGCCGCTGAGCACCGTCCGGGCGGGGCCGGCGGTCGACGTCGTCGTGCGCCGGGGCGGGCGGGATGGCGTCAGGCGGGCAGGTCGGGCAGCTCGCGGTGCTGCTCGTACGTGGCCAGCTGACCGATCCGGCGGGCGTGCCGGGGGTTGCCCGAGAAGGGCGTGGTCAGGAACGCCTCGACCAGGGCGGTCGCCTCGTCCAGGGTGTGCTGGCGGGCGCCGATGGCGACGACGTTGGCGTCGTTGTGCTCCCGGGAAAGCTGGGCGGTGTCGATGTTCCAGGCGAGCGCCGCCCGTACGCCGGCGATCTTGTTAGCGGCGATCTGCTCGCCGTTGCCGGAGCCGCCGATGACCACCCCGAGGCTGCCCGGGTCGTTGACCACCCGGTCGCCGGTGTGCAGGCAGAACGCCGGGTAGTCATCGTCCGGGTCGTAGGCGTGCGGGCCGACGTCGACCACCTCGTACCCCTGCTTGGCCAGGTGGTTGACGAGGTGCCCCTTCAGTTCGAAACCGGCGTGGTCAGATCCCAGGTAGACGCGCATACCGCGCAGTCTGTCAGGCCGGCCTCCGTGCCGCCGAGCGGGCGGCGGCACGGAGGCGGATTTGTCACAGGGTCACCGGGGCAGCTCGGCCACGACCAGGCCGGCCCGCGCCTTCGGGGTGAACCAGGTGCTCTTGCGCGGCATCTTCTCCCGGGCCAGGTTGACCGCGACGAAGTCGTCGACGGTCACCGGGGCGACGAGGATCGCCAGCTCGGCCCGCCCGGCGTCGACCTCGCCGGTGAGCCAGCTCGCCGGGTAGTCGCCGCCCACGTAGGTGATCCGCTTGTCCCCCGGGTCGAGGCCGAGCGCGTCACGCAGCAGCAGCCGCTCGACCAGGGCGTGGTCCAGGTTCTCCAGCCGGCCGCCGTCGGCGTGCGGCAGGGTGACCGCGTACGCCTGGCCGGCGAGGTAGAGGTGGACGGTGCCGCCGGCCGCCGGGACCTCGACCGGGCCCTCGACGGGGGTGACCTGCGCGCCGGCGGCGCGCAGCCGGTCGAGCAGCTCCGCCGGGGTGGTGGTCAGCTCGCTGACCAGCCGGTTGTAGGGCTGGATGGCGACCGAGGCGGGCGTGGTGATCACCGAGAGGAAGCGGGGGAACTTCCCGGTCTGCGCGGCCAGGCTGCGGTGGTTGCCGTCCGCGACCACCAGCTCGCCGCCGCCCGCGAGGGCGGTCAGCTCGTCCTGCGCCGGGCCGGGGCCGAGCAGCCAGATGGCGTGCGTCCGACCGGCCTGGTCGATGTCGGTCGCGGCGGGCGCGCCGGCCGCCTCGGTCGCCGCCGCGAGCGCGGTGTGCAGCTCGTCGCCCCGCCCGGTCTGGAGCAGCAGTACGGGTGAGAGCAGGTGACCCAGCGCCTCGGCCAGGGCGACCCGCTCCCGCACCTTGGCGATGAAGACGTCCTCGTTGCGGATCACCAGGCCGGGCTCGTCGGCCCGGGTGGAGATCTGGTCGGTGTCGACCATGGCGAAGAGCCCGTAGCCGGTCTCCTCCCCCGGCGCGCTGATCCGGTAGAGCACCACGACCTGCTCGGCCGGCGTGTAGCTGCCGTCCGCCTTGGCCTCGGCGAGCCGCGCCGCCGCGTCGGGCAGGGCGTCGAGGAAGTTTTTCCCGAGGCTGTCCGGTGCCCGGTGGGGCATCTCGATGCCCAGGGCACTGTGCGGATTCGCCTCGACGATGGCGGTGATCTCCGCGTCGTCGGCGAACTCGTCGTAGTTCTGCGCGCCGGTGCCGCCAGTGGTGATCCAGGCCCGGGCGATCGGATGCACGACCGTCATGCCCGCTGACGCTACCCGCGCCGCCCACCCCGCCGGTGCGGACCCTGGCCGCTTCCACCAGATGAAAGGAAGGGCACCCTGTCAACGCCTCCGGTGGCGCCGGGGCTCCCGGTCAACCACCGGATCAGGCGCTGCGCCCGCGGTGCCGGCCGGTGGCTGCCCGGCCGCCCGGAGCCGGGGTGGCCGGCCGGGACCCGGCGGACGCGGCGAGGCGTACCGTCGTCGTCCCCGCTGCCGGACGGCCGGCCGGGGTCGGGCGGGCGCCCCGGGCCGGGAGGTCCGCGTCGGCGGGCGGGGTCATCCGGGAGGTGGCCACCACCCGGGCCACCCCGACCACGATCGGCGGGGCCAGCAGGTCGACCATCTCGGCCGGCAGGGACGGCCGAACAGCAGGCCAGTCGCCGTCCGCCACGGACCAGTACGTGGCGCCGGAGTCCTCGGTCGCCGTCTGCGGCGCCTCGTCGGGCATGCGGCGGTGCTTACCCATGGGATTGCCTCCAGGAGCTGCCGGGTTGCGGCCCGCAGGGGCCGCCGGCCAGGACACCGGGTGAAACGAGCCCCGCGCCGTCCGGGTGACGCCGGACGGCGCGGGGTTCGGGGTGTCGGGGCGGGTGAAGCGGGGCCCTGCGCCGCCGGAGGCGTCGACAGGGTGCCCTTCGGTGTACGTCAGTCGAAGATGGGGCCCAGTTCGCGGGTGCGCTTCAGCTCGTAGAAGCCGGGGGTGCCGGCGACCAGCAGGACGCCGTCCCACAGCTTGCCGGCGGCCTCGCCCTTCGGTGCCGGGGTGATCACCGGGCCGAAGAAGGCGACCTTGTCGCCGTACGGGCCGGGGGCGTGGATCACCGGGGTGCCGACGTCGGTGCCGACCGGCCGCATACCGGCCTCGTGGCTGGCCCGCAGCGCCTCGTCGTACGCGGTGGACTCGGCCGCGTCGGCGAGCACCGGGTCCAGCCCGACCTCGGTCAGCGCACCGACCAGCGTCTCCCGGGTCAGCGGCTCCTTGCCGAGGTGGATCCGGGTGCCCAGGGCCGTGTAGAGCTTCGCGAGCGTCTCCGCGCCGTGCGCCTGCTCGACCGCGATGCAGACCCGTACGGGGCCCCAGCCCTTCTTCATCAGGTCCTGGTATTCCGGGGGCAGGTCGCGGCCCTCGTTGAGCACGGACAGGCTCATCACGTGGAAGTTGATGTCCAGTTCCCGGACCTGCTCGACCTCCAGCAGCCAACGGGAGGTGATCCACGCCCAGGGGCAGAGGGGGTCGAACCACATGTCCACGGCGGCACGTTCGGTCACGGCGCTATCCCTTCACGACTCGGCGCGCCGGAACACCGGCGCCTCACCCCCGATCCTCACCCCGACCGGCATCGACCGGTACCGGAATGAGAGCGTGACCTCGGCCACCGAAGGGGGTCCGTGCATGGAAGACTCGGATCCGGACCGGCCGTCACGGGCGGGGCCGGCGAGGCCTGGGCCGCGGGCACGCGGCGACGAAGAGTGGGATGGAGACGAACAGTGCCGGGAGTGCGCAACCTGACTCAGGTCGAGGCCACCGAGCGGGCCCGCCTGCTCGACGTGACCGGGTACGACATCAGCCTTGACCTGTCGACCGCCGTGCAGGCCACGGGCCGTACGTTCCGCTCGGTGACCGAGGTCCGGTTCCGCTGCGCCGAGCCCGGGGCGACCACCTTCATAGAGGCGGCGGCGGACTCGGTGCGCTCCGCGACGCTCAACGGGACGCCGATCGACGTCTCCGGCTGGTCGGCCGAGAAGGGCCTGTCCCTGCCCGACCTGGCGGCCGAGAACGTCCTCGTGGTGGAGGCGGACTTCGCGTACTCGAACAGCGGGCAGGGGCTGCACCGCACGGTGGACCCGGTCGACGGCGAGACCTACCTCTACAGCCAGTTCGAGACCGCCGACGCGCAGAAGGTCTTCGCCTGTTTCGACCAGCCGGACCTGAAGAGCGTCTACACCTGGCACGCGACCGTCCCCGACCACTGGCGAGTGATCTCCAACATGCCGGTGGAGCGGGAGGAGCCGGCCGGCGAGGCGCTCAAGACGGTCCACTTCGTCGGGTCGGCGCGGATGAGCACCTACATCACCGCGCTCTGCGCCGGCCCGTACCACGAGGTGCGGGACAGCCACGACGGCATCGACCTGGGGGTGTTCTGCCGGGCCTCGATGGCGCAGTACCTCGACTCGGACGACCTGTTCCTGATCACCAAGCAGGGTTTCGACTTCTTCCACGAGCAGTTCGGCGTCCGCTACCCGCTGCCCAAGTACGACCAGCTCTGGGTGCCGGACTTCAACGCCGGCGCGATGGAGAACTTCGGCTGCGTCACGCACGCCGAGTCGCACTACATCTTCCGGTCGCAGGTCACCGACTTCGAGTACGAGCAGCGCGCCAACACGATCCTGCACGAGCTGGCGCACATGTGGTTCGGTGACCTGGTCACCATGCGCTGGTGGAACGACCTGTGGCTGAACGAGTCGTTCGCCGAGTGGGCGAGCCACTGGTGCAACACCCACGCCACCCGGTTCACCGAGGCGTGGACGACCTTCCTGTCCATCCGGAAGAACTGGGGCTACCGGCAGGACCAGCTCTCCTCCACCCACCCGGTCTACTGCGAGATGCCGGACCTGGAGGCCGTCGAGGTCAACTTCGACGGCATCACCTACGCCAAGGGCGCCAGCGTGCTCAAGCAGCTCGTCGCTTACGTGGGCGAGGAGCCGTTCCTGGCCGGCCTGCGGGCATACTTCGCCAAGCACGCCTGGGGCAACGCCACCTTCGACGACCTGCTCACCGAGCTGGAGACGGCCTCCGGCCGGGAGCTGCGCAAGTTCGCCGCCCAGTGGCTGGAGACCGCGCAGGTCAACACGCTGCGCCCCGAGGTCACCATCGGCGCCGACGGCACGTACGAGCGGGTGGTGGTCCGCCAGGAGGCGCCGGCCGGGCACCCGACGCTGCGTACCCACCGGATCGGGGTGGGCCTCTACGACCTGACCGACGGCCGGCTGGTCCGCCGGGAGCTGGTCGAGGTGGACGTGACCGGTGAGGCGACCGAGCTGTCCGCGCTGTACGGCACGCCCGCCGCCGACGTGCTGCTGCTCAACGACGACGACCTCACGTACGCCAAGCTGCGGCTGGACGAGCGGTCCATGTCGGCCGTGGTGCAGCACATCGCCGGCTTCGAGTCGTCGCTGGCACGGGCGCTGTGCTGGACCGCGGCCTGGGACATGACCCGGGACGCCGAGCTGTCCGCCCGGGACTACGTGGCGCTGGTGCTGGCCGGGCTGCCCGCGGAGACGGACATCAACCTGGTCACCGCGACCCTGCGCCAGGCGACCACCGCGCTCACCTTCTACGCCGACCCGGCGTGGGCGCCGACGGGCTGGGCCGAGCTGGCCCGTACCGCCCGGACGGCCCTGGCCGCCGCCGAGCCGGGCAGCGGCTTCCAGCTCGCCTGGGCCCGGGCGTACGCCTCCGCGGCCCGCTCCGACGAGGACCTGGCGACGCTGCGCGGCTGGCTGGAAGGCGTCGAGGTGACGGCCGGGCTGACCGTGGACACCGAGCTGCGCTGGACGGTGCTCCAGTCGCTGGTGGCCAACGGCGCGGCCGGGGCCGCCGAGGTGGACGCCGAACTCGCCAAGGACCGCACCGCCAGCGGCGAGCGGGAGGCCGCGTACGCGCACGCCCTGGTGTCGACGGCGGAGAACAAGGCGGCGGTGTGGGCGCAGCTCACCGGCCCGGAGGCCCTGCCGAACTGGCGTAACCGGGCGCTGCTGCAGGGCTTCACGCACCCGGCCCAGGTCGAGCTGGTGGCGCCGTACCGGGAGAAGTACTTCGCCACGGTGGACCAGGTCTGGGCGAGCCGGGACAGCGAGCCGGCGCAGGAGTTCGCGCAGCTCGCCTACCCGGCGTACCTCGTGGACGACGACACGGTGGCGGCCACCGACGGGTGGCTGGCGCGGGACGGCCACCCGGCCCCGCTGCGCCGGCTGGTGGCCGAGGGTCGCGACGGGGTGGTCCGCGCGCTGAAGGCCCGCGCCCGGGACGCTCGCAGCGCCTGACGCGGCAGTCCGGGGCCGGCGTGGGTGTGCACCCGCGCCGGCCCCGTCGTTGTGGCCGGGCCGTGGCCGATGCGGCTCGACCCGTCCGCCTGGCCGCGCTGACCAGACCGACGAAAAGCCCGGCCCGCGAGTTCGCGGACCGGGCTTCGTCGTACGGGGAGCGGGCTCAGCCCTTGCCGGCGTGGCTGGCGAGCTGGTCGAGGCCCTGGATGATGCCGCCGGCCAGGTCGCCACCGCCGAAGGAGGCCACCATGGAGAGCGCGGCGAGCTTGGCGTACGTGTCCGGAATGCGCTTGCGGGCGTACCGGCCGGTGACGATCTCCAGCTGCCGCTGGTTGGGCGACACCGCGATCAGCACGGACTTGTCCGGCTCGGCGAGCTGCCGGTGCAGCCGCTCGGCGTGCTCCCGGATCGGCTCGTCGAGGCCGCCCAAGCCGCCCACGTAGACCGAGAAGACCAGCCCGGTGCCCTGGTCGGCCAGGCGGAGCGCCTCGTCGATGCGGAGCAGCTGACGGGTCGAGAAGGGCCCGTCCAGCACCTGGGGCGGGGTGCCCGCCTCGGTCACGGCGTGCGTCTCACCAACGGTCACTTGCGCCTCCGGTGCCAGCGGCCGGCGCCTCGCGGCCGGCCAGTTCCTGCTTGCGGCTGGTCAGCGCCGGCGCCTGCGCCCCGGCGGCCAGCGCGGTGCCGGCCGAGTCGGCCAGCTGCTCCGGACGGCCCAGGAACCAGACCGGAGTGAAGTCGAAGGCCCGGCCCGGCCGGTAGCGCTTGGCACCACCACCGCCGCCACCGCCGCCGACGGCTGCCAGCCCGGCGATCACCAGCACCGCAGCCGCCGGGATGCCGACGAAGACCAGCAACGTCTCGGTAACAGACAATCCCAACGCCCCCAGGCGGAAATAGAGACCAGGAATTCCGGGTCGGGTGAACGATCATTACGACGAGCGCCCGACTCCGCTTGTGCTGTTCACGTTAGCGGAGTCGACCGCCCGCCAGATTGCGGGGTGCTGATCCCATCCGCCACAGCCGTGCTCTACCTGCGCGGCAGTGGCTATCAATGTCCGGTCGTCGCCGTACCGGCCGGTTAGCAGAACCCCGACCGGCAGGCCGTCACCGGTCCGGCCGACCGGAAGCGAAACAGACGGGTCGCCAGTCACGTTAAAAATGGCGCAGTACGGGGAAAAGCGCCGCTGCCGGTCGAAATCCTCGGCGGGGCCGAGGGCGGCGAACGCGCCCACCGACGCCTGCGGCGCGGCCAGCGTCGGGCAGAGCAGCAGATCGCAGCCGGCGGTCCGGCGCACACCACGGCGTACCTGGGCCTGGAGTTCACCGAGCGCGGCCATCAACTGCCCGGCACCGACGGCCGCGGCCCGGGCGCGCAGGAACCGGGTGAGCGGCAGCAGCTCGCTCTCCCGCTCGGGTGGCACCGGGGAGAGCGCCAGCACGTACCAGATGGTTTCGAAGAGCGGCCACGCCTCGGGGCCGAGCGGCGCGGGCACCTCGACCACCTCATGGCCGGCCGCGGTGAGCAGCGCGGCGGCCCGGTCGACGGCGGCCACGCAGTCGGGGTGCACCGGCTCGTCGGCGAGCATCGGGGTGATGAACCGGCCGATCCGCAACCGCCCGGGCGCCGCGTCGCGGGCGACGCCCAGGTAGCCGCCGTCGGGCGCGGCCGGCGGCAGGTACGGCTCACCGGGCACCGGCCGGGCCAGCACGTCGAGCAGCGCGGCCACGTCGGTGACGGTCCGGCCGAGCGGGCCGTTGGTCGGCAGCCCGAACGCGCCGAAGCCGAGCGGGCCGCCGGAGACCAGCCCCCGGCTCGGCTTGTAACCGACCAGGCCGCAGAGCGAGGCCGGGATGCGCAGCGAGCCGCCGCCGTCGGAGCCCTGCGCCACCGGCACCAGCCCGGCCGCCACCGCCGCCGCCGCGCCACCGCTGGACCCACCCGCGGTGTACGCGAGGTGCCACGGGTTACGCGCGGGCGGCGCGACGAGCCCCTCCGAGTAGAGCGAGCAGCCCAGCTCGGAGGTGGTGGTCTTGCCGAGGCTGACCAGCCCGGCCGCGGCCATGAACCGGACCACGTCGGCGTCCACCGGTGGCACGAAGTCGGCGAAGGCGGCCGAGCCGAACGTGGTCCGCACCCCGGCGGTCAGCGTCAGATCCTTCACTGCGGTCGGTACGCCGTGCAGCGGCCCGCGCTCGTCCACCGGCACCGCGTCGGCGGCCCGGGCCGCCTCCCGCGCCCGCTCCGGGGTGACGGTGACGAACGCGCCGACCGTGTCGCCGAGCCCGTCGACCCGGTGCAGATGGTGCTCGACCAGCTCCACGCTGGACAGCTCGCCCCGGCGGATCGCGGCGGCCTGGTCCAGCGCGGTCAGGTCGTGCGGCTCGGCCATGCCACCATCCTGCCGTGCCGGGCCGCCACGCGCGCGGCCCGACACGACCGTCAGCCCCGGCCGAGGAAGCGCAGGGCGTTGCGGGAGAGGAGCTTGTCGCGCTGGTCGGTGGTGAGGAAGTCCGCCTTCCGGACCACCTGCCCGACCGGCCGCTCCCCCAGCGGGTACGGGTAGTCGCTGCCGACCAGCACCCGGTCCTCGCCCATGGTGTCGACCAGCAGCCGCAGCGCGGCCGGGTCGAAGACCACCGAGTCGACGCAGAACCGGTCGACGTAGGAGCTGGGCGGGGCGGTGGAGGCGCCGCGTACCAGGTCGCCGCGGCGGTGCCAGGCGTTGTCGGCCCGCCCCAGCCAGAACGGGAAGCTGCCGCCGCCGTGCGCGAAGCAGATCCGCAGCGTCTCCGGCACCTGGTCGAAGACGCCGCCGAGGATGAGCGCCAGCACCGACAGGTGGGTCTCGGCCGGCATCCCGGTCAGCCAGCGGGCCATCCAGCGGTCCAGCCGCGGCCCGCCCGGCATGTCCCACGGGTGCACGAAGACCGGCGCGCCGACCCGCGCGCAGTGGGTCAGGAACTGCACGATGCCGGCGTCGTCGAGGTCGCGGTCGCCGACGTGGTTGCCGATCTCCACCCCGGCGTGCCCGGCCGCCAGGCAGCGGTCCAGCTCCGCGCAGGCCAGGTCCGGGTCCTGCAACGGCACCTGACAGAACGGCACCAGCCGGTCGCCGCCGGCGGCGGTGACCGCCAGGGTGAGGTCGTTGAAGATCCGGGCCACCCGGACCGCCTGCTCGGCCGGGCGGTCGTAGCTGAAGAAGACCGGGGTGGGCGAGACCACCTGCACGTCGACGCCGTCGGCGGCCATGTCGGCCAGCCGGGTCCGCGCGTCCCAGCACTCCGCGCCGACCGGCCGGAACTCCGTCTCCCCGACCATGATCATGGCGGCGCGCTCGGAGTCCACCCGCAGCCAGGGCCAGCCGGACCCGCCGCACGCCCCGGCGAGGTCCGGCCACCCCTTCGGTACGACGTGCGTGTGCACGTCCACCACGGGCCCCGGCATCAGCCCTTGCCCGGGTGCAACGCGCCGCAGTTGGTGCAGGTACGGGCCTTCTCGTCGGCGTAGAACGCCGAGAAGACCGGGGGCAGGTCGGCGGCGATGTCGCGCACCTGGAGTTCCACCTCGTGCACCTGGTGGCTGCACTCGGGGCAGTACCACCGGAACTTCTCCAGCGTGCCCTCCTCGCGTACCCGCTCGATCACCATGCCGATCGAGCCGGCCTCCGGCCGCTGCGGCGAATGCGGGGTGTTACGCGGCAGCATCCACATCTGGCCCTCGCGGACGTGCACCGTACGCGGCCCCTCCGGGAGCATCAGGTTGACGTGCATGTTGCCCTTGACCTGGTAGAAGAACTCCTCGTACGGGTCGACATGGAAGTCGGTCCGCTGGTTCGGGCCGCCCACCACCATCACGATGAAGTCGTCGCTGCCCGGCAGCATCTCCTTGTTGCCCACCGGCGGCTTGAGCAGGTGCTGGTTGTCAGCGATCCACCCCGGAAAGCTGAACGGCTCGGCGATCTCACTCACGACTGACCTCCTTGGGGCAGCAGGGCGACGGCTTGCATCTCGATCAGCAGGTGCGGATGCGGGAGCTGGTGCACGGCCACCGTGGTCCGGGTCGGCCCGGTGGCGTCGAAGAACTCCGCCCACACCTCGTTGTAGCCACCGAAGTCGTTCATGTTGACCAGGTAGCTGGTGACCTGGACCAGGTCGGCCAGGTCGGCCCCGACCGACCGCAGCAGGTCCCGGATGTTCTCGATCACGGCCCGGGTCTGCACCCGGATGTCCAGGTCGGTCGTGCCGAACTCGTCCACCGCCACGCCGGCGAAGGAGTTGTCCGGGCGGCGCGACGACGTACCCGAGACGAAGACGAAGCCCCCGGCGACCTTGACGTGCGGGAAGGCCCCGCGCGGCACGGCCTTCCCGGCGACGACCCCGGCCCCGGTCACGCCGCCGCCTTCAGCGAGGCGGTGCCGAGCTTCTCCACCACGGCCCGGACGTGCGCGCCGGGGCGCAGCGGCACCGCGGCCGTGGCGGCGCCGGCGAGGAACACCCACCCCGCACGCAGCCGTACCCCGTGCCGGCCGGCCAGCCTGAGGCCCTCGTCCAGCGCCCGGCGCGGGTCGCCGAGGATCGCCGCGGTCGAGCCGACCTGCGCCACCCGCCCGTCGACCTCCAGCAGCACGCCGAGGTTGTCCAGCCCGTCCGGCACCGGCGACCACGGACCGACGACGAACGCGGCGGCCGAGGTGTTGTCGGCGACGACGTCCGGCAGCGAGAAGGTGAAGTTGGCGTACCGGGAGTCGATCAGCTCGATCGCCGGGGCGACCGCGCGGACCGCGTCGGTGAACGCGGCGACCGGCTCGCCCGGCTCGGGGAGGCGGTCCAGCAGGAACGCCACCTCCGGCTCCACCCGGGGGTGGATGAAGTCGGCCACGTCGACCGTCCCACCGTCGGGCACCCGCATCACGTCGGTGAGCCGTCCCCAGATCACCTCGTCCACGCCGACCTGGGCCATCTTCGCCTTGCTGGTCAACCCCATCTTCAGCCCGACCAGCCGCTCGCCCCGGTCGAGGCGGCGCTGCACCAGCGCGGTCTGCACCGCGTACGCGGCGTCGACGTCGAGGCCGGTCTCGGCGGCGAGCTGTGGGATCGCGGTGGCGGTGTCGGCGGCCGTACCCAGCTTCTCGGCGATCCCCGCGATGTCCGGTCCGATCATGAGGGCTCCTCCTTGCCGGCGAGGTCCAGCGCCACGTCCACGATCATGTCCTCCTGGCCGCCGACCATCCGGCGGCGGCCCAACTCGACCAGGATCGAGCGGACGTCGACCCCGTACTTCGCCGAGGCGCGCTCGGCGTGCCGCAGAAAGCTGGAGTAGACCCCCGCGTAACCGAGGGAGAGGGTCTCCCGGTCCACCTGGACCGGCCGGTCCTGGAGCGGACGGACGATGTCGTCGGCGGCGTCCATCAGCGCGAACACGTCGCAGCCGTGCTTCCAGCCGTGCAGCTCGGCGACCGCGACGAAGACCTCCAGCGGGGCGTTGCCGGCGCCCGCGCCCATGCCGGCCAGCGAGGCGTCCACCCGGACGGTCCGCCCGGGCGGGGCGTCCGGGCCGGCCGGGGTGGGGCCGAGGATCCGGCCGTGCTCGACGGCCACCACGCTGTTCGCCACGCCGAGCGACAGGTTGTGGTGGGCATGGATGCCGATCTGCGTCTCCGGCGCGAGGACCTGCCGGTACGCGTCGATCCGCTCGGCCACGTCGGACATCAGCAGCCGGCCGCCCGAGTCGGTGACGTAGACGCAGTGCGCCCCGTACGACTCCATGAGCTTGGCCTGGGCGGCCAGCCCGGCCGGGTCGTTCATGTGCGACATCATCAGGAACCCGGAGACGTCCATGTCGTTCTCCCGGGCCCAGGAGATGTGCTGCGCGGAGATGTCCGCCTCGGTGCAGTGGGTGGCGATCCGTACGCTGGTCACCCCGAGCGCCTTCGCCGCCTTCAGGTCGGCGATGGTGCCGATGCCGGGCAGCAGCAGGGTGGTGAGCCGCGCGCTGGTCAGCACCTCGGCGGCGGCCGAGATCCAGTCGGCGTCGCCGGCCGCGCCGTGACCGTAGTTGACGCTGGAGCCGGCCAGGCCGTCGCCGTGCGCCACCTCGATCGCGGCCACCCCGGCGGCGTCCAGCGCGGCGGCGATGGTGCGTACCTGGTCCACGGTGTACCGGTGCGCGATGGCGTGCATGCCGTCGCGCAGCGTCACGTCCTGGATGTAGAGATCGGTCATCGGGCCGCCTCCGTCGTGGTCGAGCGCCGCAGGGCGACCAGCCGCTCCGCGGTACGCAGCGCGGCCGAGGTCATGATGTCCAGGTTCCCGGCGTACGCGGGCAGGTAGTGCCCGGCGCCGGAGACCTCCAGGAAGACCGAGACCTGGAGCCCGGTGAACGCCCGCCCCAGCGCCGGCACGTACGCCTCGACCCGGTCGAACTGCACGTCCTGCTTGAGCCGGTAGCCCGGGACGTACTCCTGCACGGTCTTCACCATGTCGGCCACCGAGGCGGCGACGGCGGCCCGGTCGGCGTCGGCGTCCGGGCAGAGACAGTAGACCGTGTCCCGCATCAGCAGCGGCGGGTCGGCCGGGTTCAGCACGATGATCGCCTTGCCGCGCTCGGCGCCGCCGACCACCTCGATCGCCCGCGCGGTGGTCTCGGTGAACTCGTCGATGTTGGCCCGGGTGCCCGGCCCGGCCGACCTGGAGGCGATCGAGGCGACGATCTCCCCGTACGCGACCGGGGTGACCCGGCCGACCGCGGCCACGATCGGCACGGTCGCCTGCCCACCGCAGGTCACCATGTTGACGTTCGTCTCGCCCAGGTGCTCGTCGAGGTTCACCGGCGGCACCACGTACGGGCCGATGGCGGCCGGGGTCAGGTCGACCACGGTCCGGCCGTGCGCCCGCAGCACCTCGTGGTGGCGCCGGTGCGCGCCGGCCGAGGTGGCGTCGAAGACCAGCTCGACGTCGGCGAACTCGGGCAACGCCACCAGGCCGTCCACGCCCTCGGCCGTGGTCGCCACCCCGAGCCGCCGGGCCCGGGCCAGGCCGTCCGAGGCCGGGTCGATGCCGGCCATCGCCACCATGCGCAGCGACTCCGACAGCCGGAGCACCTTGATCATCAGGTCGGTGCCGATGTTGCCCGACCCGAGCACCGCCACTCCGACTGTCATGCTGTGCCGCCTTTCGTTCGCGACTGCGGGGCTCGCAACCCCGGCTCACTCCTCGCGCTCACGACACCCCTCCGATGACGAGAAACAGGTCCGTACCGAGCCGAGCCCGGAGATCCGCGCCTCGTACGCCGCGCCGGGGGTGACCGGCACCATCGGGCCGAGCGCCCCGGACAGCACGACGTCCCCGGCGCGCAGCGGGTCACCGGCGCGGGCCATCGTCCCGGCCAGCCACTCCAGCGCGTGCAGCGGATTGCCGAGGCAGGCCGCCCCGGCGCCGACCGAGACCGGCTCCCCGGCGCGTTCCAGCACCATCCCGCAGAGCCGCAGGTCGACGTCGGCGAGCCGGCGGGGCGCGGTGCCGAGCACGAAGAGCCCGGCGGAGGCGTTGTCCGCCACGGTGTCCACGATGGAGATGTCCCAGCCGGCGATCCGCGAGTCGACGATCTCGATGGCCGGCAGCACGTGGTCGACGGCGCGGATCAGGTCGACGGTGGTGACCCGCTCGTCCGGCAGGTCCGCGCCGAGCACGAAGGCGATCTCCGCCTCCACCCGGGGCTGGAGCAGCCGACCCATCGGCACCTCGACGCCGTCGCCGACCGCCATGTCGTCGAAGAGCACCCCGAAGTCCGGCTGGAACACGCCGAAGCTCTCCTGCACCGCCCGGGAGGTCAGCCCGATCTTCGCGCCCACCCGGCGGTGGCCCTTGCCGAGCCGCTGCCGGGCGTAGACCTGCTGCACCTGGTAGGCGGCCTCGATGTCGCCCTCCGGCAGCAGCCGGCCCCGCAGGGGCGGGCACGGCTTCTCGTCCTGCCGGGCGACGGCAAGTTCCCGGTTGGCGGCCTCGATGTCGACGGTGGTCATCCCCGCTCCTCGCTGACGGCGCTCACGACGCTCGCGGCGGTTCGCGACTGCGGGGCTCGCAACCCCGGCTCGCTCCTCGCGCTCACGATCCCGTGCATTCTGCCGGCCGCGCGCCTGTCCCCCGCTCATGAGAGGTCCACGCAGACGTTGGTCAGCTCGGAGTAGAAGTCGAGCGAGTGCACCCCACCCTCCCGGCCGATGCCGGACGCCTTCACCCCGCCGAACGGGGTACGCAGGTCGCGCAGGAACCAGGTGTTCACCCAGACGATGCCGGCGTCCAGCCGCGACCCGGCCCGGTGCGCCCGGCCCACGTCCCGGGTCCAGACCGTCGCCGCCAGGCCGTAGTCGGTCCCGTTGGCCAGCGCGTACGCCTCGTCCTCGGTGTCGAACGGGGCGACGTGGACCACCGGGCCGAAGATCTCCTCCCGGTTGGTCCGGGCGTCCGGCCCGAGCCCGGTCAGCACCGTCGGCCGCACGTACGCGCCACCGTCGCGGGCGTCGCCGAAGCGCGGCACCCCACCACCGGCGCGCACCTCGGCGCCCTCGGCCCGGGCCAGCTCGTAGTGGCCGAGCACCTTGTCCCGATGGGTGTGCGAGATCAGCGGCATGTTGACCGTCGCCTCGTCGGCCGGCCAGCCGTACGCCAGTTCGTCGGCGCGCTCGGCCAGCCGGGCGGTGAACTCCTCGAAGACCGGCCGCTGCACGTAGATCCGCTCGGTACAGAGGCAGACCTGACCGCCGTTGGTGAAGCTGGACCGGACCGAGCCGGCCACCGCCGCGTCCAGGTCGGCGTCGGCGAAGACCAGCCCGGCGTTCTTGCCGCCCAGCTCGAAGCTGACCGCCTTCACCCCGTCCGCGGCGGCCCGCATGATGGCGCTGCCGGTGGCCGACTCCCCGGTGAAGGTGATCGCGTCGACGCCGGGGTGCCGGGTGAGGAACTCGCCGGCCGAGTCGGGCCCGAAGCCGTGCACCAGGTTGAACACGCCCTCCGGCACGCCGGCGGCGGCCATCACCTCGGCGAGCAGGGTGGCCGAGGCGGGAGTCTCCTCGCTGGGCTTCACGATCACCGCGTTGCCGCAGGCCAGGGCGGGGGCGACCTTCCAGGTGAGCAGGAGCAGCGGCAGGTTCCACGGCACGATCACCGCGACCACGCCGACCGGCTTGCGGACCGCGTAGTTCAGCGCCCGGCCGCCGGTCGGGGTGACCGTGGTGAAGGACTCGGTCGGGGCGGTCGCCACGATCTCGGCGAACGCCCGGAAGTTGGCCGCGCCGCGCGGAATGTCCAGCGTACGGGCCTGGGAGATGGCCTTGCCGGTGTCGGCGACCTCGGCGGCGACCAGGTCGTCGAAGCGCCGTTCCAGCTCGTCGGCGACCCGGCGGAGCACCTCGGCGCGTTCCCGCTCCCCCATCCGGCCCCACGGCCCGCGCAGCGCCGCCCGGGCGGCGGCCACCGCGTCGTCCACCGTGGACGCGTCGGCCTCGACCACCTCGAAGACCGGCTCGCCGGTCACCGGGCTGCGCTTGGTGAACCGCCGCCCGGCGTCGACGAACTCACCGCCGACGAAGTTGCGCAGCAGGCCCGGCCCGTCCGGCGCGTACCCGGCCATCAGCCGGGGATCCCAGAGTGTCATCGCCGCCTCCCCCGGCCGAGCGAGATCGCCGCGCCGGCCAGCAACGCCACGGCGCCGGCCGCCACCGCGCCCAGCACCTGGTACTGCCGGCGCACCCGGCGGCGCACCTGCGCGTACGGGGTGGTGGAGAAGGAGACCAACTCGTACTGCGACACGTACCGGCCGGGCAGGGCCCGCTCCAGGGCGTGCTCGATCTTCTTACGGGTCTGGAACACCGGGGACGCGACCTTGTCCCGCATCTCCACGAAGTTGGCCAGCGCCATCCGGGCGATCGCCTCGGCGTTGGCCTGCCGCCGGTGCTGGTACAGCGGCAACGCCGCCGCCCAGTCGTCGCCGCACTCGTCCAGGCAGCGGTCCAGCTCGACCACGTCCTCGAACGCGCAGTTCGCGCCCTGGCCGTAGAACGGCACGATGGCGTGCGCCGCGTCGCCGAGCAGGCCGACCCTGCCGGCCACCTGCCACGGGGCGCAGCGGACCGTGCCGAGCACCCCGACCGGGTTGTGCTGGTAGTCGTCGACCAGGTTCGGGGCGAGCGGGATCAGGTCCGGGTAGTGGGTGGCGAAGTAGCGCTCGACGGCGGCCGGGCTGCCCAGCGACGCGAAGCTCGCGGTGCCGTGGGTGGGCCAGAAGAGCGTGCAGGTGAACGACCGGTCCGGGTTGGGCAGCGCGATCATCATCGAGGTGCCGCGCGGCCAGATGTGCAGGGCGCCCGGATTCAGGGCGAAGTCGCCGCCGAGCGGCGGGATGGTGAGTTCCTTGTAGCCGTAGTCGAGGAAGTCCAGGCTCTCGGTCAGCGCGCCGTACCCGAGGAGTTGCCCGCGCACGGCGGAGCCGGCGCCGTCGGCGCCGAGGACGACCGACGCGGTGGCGGTGACCTTGCCCTGCGGGGTCTCGAAGGTCATCTCGCCGGTGGTCGGGTCGAGCCCGACGAGCCGGTGGTCGAAGGCGATCCGTACGCCCGGCAGCGCGGCGGCGGCGTTCAGCAGCGCGTTGTTCAGCGCGCCCCGGCTGATCGAGTTGATCGCCCGGTCGCCGGCGCTGCTGTACGACTGGAACTGCGGCTCCCCCTCGACCGGGTGGATCATCCGGCCGCGCATCGGCAACGCGTCCGCCATCACCTGCCGATCCAGCCCGATCCGGCGCAACGCGTCGAGGCCACGCTCGGAGAGCGCCAGGTTGATCGAGCGGCCCCGCTCCACCCGCCCGGTACGCGGGTCCGGTCGCCGCTCGTAGAGGGCCACCGGGTAGCCGCGCCGGGCCAGGTAGCAGGCCAGCAGGCAGCCGGCCAGCCCGGCCCCGACGACGGCGATCTCGTCGCGCTCCGTACTCATGAGGTGGCCTCCACGGTCGCGGCCAGCGCGTCGGCGACCCGCCAGCAGTCGTGGTACGTCGAGTAGAGCGGCACCGGGGCGAACCGGACGACGTCCGGCTCGCGCGCGTCGGCGATCACGCCGTGCTCGTGCCGCAGCCGCTTGGTCAGCTCGTTCGCGCTGCCCACCCCGATGCGGACGGAGAGCTGGCAGCCCCGACGGGCCGGGTCGCGCGGGGTGACCACGGTCAGCGGCCGGTCGGCGGTCACCTCGTCCAGCAGCCGCTCCAGGTAGCCGGTGAGCCGCAGGCTGCGCTCCCGCAGCGCCGGCATGCCGACCGAGTCGAACAGTTCCAGCGAGGTACGCACCGGACCCATCGCGAAGATCGGCGGGTTGGAGATCTGCCACGCCTCGACGGTGGCCGGCGGCCGGGAGACCGGGGTCATCTCGAACCGGGTCGCCGCCTCGGTGCTCCACCAGCCCTCGAAGCGGGGCAGGGCGGGGTCGCCGAGGTGCCGCTCGTGGACGAAGACGCCCGCGAGGGCGCCCGGACCGGAGTTGAGGTACTTGTACGAGCACCAGGCGGCGAAGTCGACGTCCCAGTCGTGCAGGGCGAGGGGCACGTTGCCGACCGCGTGCGCCAGGTCCCAGCCGACCACCGCGCCGGCGGCCCGCCCGGCGGCGGTGATCGCCGGGATGTCCATCAGCTCGCCGGTCAGGTAGTTGACCCCGCCGAGCAGCAGCAGCGCGACCGTGTGCCCCTCGGCGCCGAGGAAGTCGAGGACGTCCCGCGTACGCAGGGTGTCCTCGCCCGGGCGCGGCTTGAGCCGTACCACCGTGGCGTCCGGGTCGAGACCGTGGAAGCGGGCCTGGCTGCGCACGGCGTAGCTGTCCGAGGGAAAGGCGCTGTCCTCGATGACGATCCGGGTCCGCTCGCCGGCCGGCCGGTAGAAGCTCACCATCAACAGGTGCAGGTTGACCGTGAGGGAGTTCATCACCACGGTCTCCGCGGGGAGCGCGCCGACCAGTCGCGCGGCCGGCGCGGTCAGCAGTTCGTGGTACGGCAGCCAGGGGCGTTCCGCCTCCAGGTGCCCCTCCACGCCCAGCCGCTGCCAGGCGTCCAGGTCGGCGAGGAGTTCGTCCCGGGTGGCCCGGGGTTGCAGACCCAACGAGTTGCCGGCCAGGTACGCCACCTCGGGGTAGCGCCCGCCCTCGGCGGGGGGCACGTGGAACAGGTGCCGGTGTCCGGGGTCGACGGAGTCGAGGCGGTGGGCCTCGGCTTCTTCGGGGGTGTGCATCTCTCGCTCTCCGCTCACATCGCGGTCCGGGCGGACCACAGTTCGGGGAAGACCACCCGGGCCATGCTGCGCTGCAACCAGGCCAGCCCGGCGGAGCCGCCGCTGCCGACCTTGGCGCCCATGGTGCGCTGCACCGCCTTGACGTGGTGCCAGCGCCAGTCGGCGAACCGCTCGGCCACCTCGGTCAGCGCCTCGCCCAGCAGCCGCAGGTGGTTGTCCGGGCCGCCGTCGGCGTAGATCCGTACCCAGGCCGCCTCGACCGCCGGATGCGACTCGTGCTCGGTCGTCACGTCCCGGTCGAGCAGTTCGGCGGGGAGGTCGAAGCCCCGCCGGGCGAGCAGGGCCGTCACGTCGTCCCAGAGGCTCGGTGCGGCGAGGGCCGCGGTCAGCTCCGCGTACACCTCGGTCTGCCGGCGGAACGGACGGATCAGCGCCGGGTCGCGGAGGCCGAGCAGGAACTCGAGGTGGCGGTACATCGCGGACTGGAAGCCGGAGCCCTCACCGAGCCGGTCACGGAAGCGGTTGAAGTCGGCCGGGGTCATCCAGCGCAGCCCCTGCCAGGCGGCGTTGAGCCCCTCCAGGTGCAGGGCCGCCCGGCGCAGCGGGGGAAGCGCCTCCCAGATCCGGTCCGCCCGCAGCTCCCGCTGGGCGTGCCGCAGCTCGTGGCAGGTCAGCCCGAAGTACAGCTCCATGATCTGGCTGACCATCAGGAAGGACATCTCGCCCGGATCGTCGCTGAGCGGCTGCTGTAGGCGGTGCAGCGTGCTCGCCCGCACGTACGCGTCGTAGGGCACCCGGTCGGCGAACTCCAGCGTCGGTTCGCCGCCGTTGCGTGCCGCCCGGGCCGCCCGCTGACGCGGGGTCGCCGGACGTACCGCCGCCGTCTGTTTCACCGTCATCTCCCTCCGAACGCCGGGTAGACGACATGATCCCGCCAGTGGATCCGCCGACGGAATGCCTGTTCAACGGCGGTACGGTGGTTCGACCTGCCGGTCGGAAGGCCGCCGGGCCGACGGGTTCACGAACGAAAGGTCACGCAGTGGACGACATGGACTGGGCACTGCTGCGCGAGCTTCAGGCCGACGCCCGGCTCTCGTTCAGCGAGCTGTCCCGCCGGGTGCACCTGTCGCCGCCGGCGGTGGCCGAGCGGGTCCGCCGGCTGGAGGAGTCCGGCGTGATCACCGGTTACCACGCACACGTGGACCTGACCCGCGCCGGGCGGACCGTGGTCGCTCTGATCCGGATGTCCTGCTACGGCTCGCGGTGCATCCTCAACGACCCGGCGGTGGCGGGCTGGCCGGAGATCATGGAGATCCACCGGATCACCGGCGACGCGTGCAGCATGCTGAAGGTGGCGGCGGGCTCGATCGACGAGTTCGAGGCCGTCATCGACCGGCTCGCCCCGTACGGCCAGCCGTCCAGCACGATGGTCCTCTCCACCCCGCTGGACTGGCACCCGGTCACCCCGCGCCCGCCCGCCGGCCCCACCCCGCCCGCCCGCCGCCGCTGAGGCGCGGGGAAGTCTGCCCGTCAACGCCGCGCCGCCCCGTTATCACCGCACGCCGAGGGGCGTCCCGGGTTTGCCGGGAGGGAAGGGGGAAAGCAGGGCCTGCTGCCCGTCAGCAGGATTCCGGTGCACCGCGCCGGGAGGGGGGAATCATGCGAGGGCCCGTGTCACACCGCGCCCTGTCGGCCGTCCTGGGGATGCTCGGACTGGTCGCGATGTTCGTCCTGATCACCGTAACCCCGGCCCGGGCCGGGGAGAACGTCTTCGTCGAGGTCACGCCGAATCCCGCGCAGGCGGGTACCCGGGTGAGCATCCGGGCCGGTTGCGACAACGCGAACAACCGGCAGGCCGAGGTGAACTCGGACGCCTTCGGGCGGGTGATGCTCCGCCCGGACAACGGTTTCCTCACCGGACAGGTGACCATCCCCGGCAACAAACAGGCCGGTGACTTCCCGGTCGACCTGCGCTGCTCGAACGGGAACACCGCGTCGACCGTGCTCACGGTGCTGAACATGGCCCAGCCGAGCAAGGGCCCGGCCACCGGCGGTGGCGGTACCGCGGGCGGTCGGGGCGTGGGCTCCCTGCTGCTGGTCGGCGGCCTGGTGGCGGTGGCGGTGGTGGCCGGCGTCGGTGCCCGGCGCAAGACCGGGCCACGCGTCTGACGGGGGTACGGCCGATGGCGCGCGCACCGACCCGAGCCGGTCGCCGGCCGGACCACCCCGGCGACAGCCGCACCAACCGGACCCGCGGCGGAGACCGCATGATCCGGCCCCGCGGCGGAGACCACACGGTCCGGCTCCACGGCGACGGCCACCGACCGGACCACCGGACCGTCGGGAACGGCGACAGCACCCGCGTCCACGGCGACGGCCACCGCCCGGATCAGCAGGCCGCCGCGAACCGCGACGGCGTTCGCACCAGCCAGATCCACGGCGACGGCCACCGGCCGAACCGCCGGACCGCCGGAAACCGGGACGACGACCGCTCGACCCGGATCCGCCAGGACGGCCGACGCGGGTCCGGAAACCACGCCGCGAACCGTGCCGGCGGCTCAGATGCCCGGCGCGGCCGGACCGGCGGCCGGCTCCGGACGGCGCTCCGGCTGGCGGCCCGGGCGTCCCGCCGGCTCGTCCGCGCGGCGGGCCACGCCTCCACGGCCAGCGTCGCCACGACCGGCTCCCCGGCCCGCCCGGTGCCGGTGCGGCCCACCCGGGCCACCGCCCGCTGGAGGTACGCCGCCCGGCGCGGTCCGGGCGCCCCGGTGGTGGTGATCGCCACGCTGATGGTGCTGATCATGTCGATGCTCGGCGTCGAACGGGTGACCGGCGTCACCGTGCTGCCCGACCGGCTCTTCGCCGGCATCCGGCCCCCGCCGAAGCGGTTCCCGGTGCTGCCGGCGAGCCCGCCGACGGACATCACGATCAGCAAACTGGACCTGCGGGCGCCGGTGCACCGGGTCGGCATCGCCCGGGACGGCACCATCGCCGTACCGGAGATCGAGAAGGCCGGCGAGGCCGGCTGGTACGACCAGGGGCCGACCCCCGGGCAGTACGGGCCGGCGGTGATCGTCGGCCACGTCGACACCACCACCGGGCCGGCCGTCTTCCACGACCTGAAGCGGCTGGGCGACGGCGACCGGGTCGAGGTGACCCGCGAGGACCACTCGGTCGCCGTCTTCGAGGTCACCTCGGTGCAGCGGTACGACAAGGAGCGACTGCCGGCGGACGAGATCTTCGGCGACTTCAGTCGGCCGAACCTGCGCCTGATCACCTGCGGTGGCCGGTGGGTGGGCGGTGCCACCGGCTACGCCGACAACCTGGTGGTCTACGCGTCGCTGGTCGACTCCCGCGGCCCGTGAGCCCCGTCCTCAGGCCGCCTCGGGCTCCGGCTCGCGCAGGTCCAGCCAGTCCACCCAGCGCGGATCCGGCGCGCGGTGGCCGAGCACCCGCCACGCCGTCCCCTTCGGGGCGGCCGGCAGGCTGTGCAGCCGCCAGCCCAGCTCGGCCGGGGTCTTGTCGCCTTTGGTGTGGTTGCAGCGGGCGCACGCGGCGACCACGTTCTCCCAGTCGTGCCGGCCGCCCCGGCTGCGCGGAAAAACGTGGTCGATGGTCTCCGCCGGCCCCCGGCAGTAGGCGCAGCGCCAGCCGTCCCGGGCGAAGATCGCCCGGCGGGAGAGCCCGACGTGGGTGCGGTAGGGAACGCGGACGTAGCGGGTGAGCCGGACCACCGAGGGAACCGGGAGCGCGTTGCGGGCGCTGTGCAGGATGCCCTCGCCGTCGGCGACGCAGACGGCCTTGGCCGAGAGCACGAGGATCGCGGCGCGACGCACCGACACGACACACAGCGGCTCGTAGGTGGCGTTGAGAACCAGTGCACCGGAGCCCGCCGTGGGTCGTATGTCAGGCATCGTGCTCACCCTCCCGGTCCAGCCGCTCCTGCCGCCATCGCGCCGGGACGCGCCCCGCGGGCAGCAGGGAACCGCACCGGCACCGGCCGGATCACCGACGTCCGCTGCGCCAATCGTCCCTGATCGGGCCCCGGATTGCACGTACTAATCCGGGGTACCCACGGGAAGGGTTTCCGACTGTGCCACGATGACCGGTTCCGCACCGGATGGTCGGCTGCCCGTGTTGTGTGCCGTCGGTGGGTGGGGCAACAGCCGGCGCCCGGTGGCCTTGCGGTACGAAAGCAGGGTGAGTGCCACCGATCTGATGCTGCACGCCCTGGCCGCCGTCGACCCGCCGTCGCCCGAGTGCCAGGCCGACCCGTGGTGCAAGAACGTCTACGACCTGACCCACTCGGCGTGGTTCGCCGAGGGCAGCTACTGGATCGTGCTGAAGCCACTGCGGGTCATCCTGATCCTGTTGCTGGCCTTCGCCGCCCGCTGGGCGCTGCACCGGATGATCAACAGGCTGGTCCGGACCACCACCGAGGGCTCGATGCCCACCCTGCTCAAGCCGCTGCGGGAACGGATCCCCAGCGCCGCCGTGAACCCGGAGCAGTTCGTGCCGGAGCGCCGGCGCCAGCGCGCCGAGGCGATCGGATCCGTGCTGCGCAGCATGGTCACCGCGTTCATCTTCGGCATCGCGCTGCTGATGGTGCTGAAGGAGTTCAGCTTCGACCTGGCCCCGCTGCTGGCCAGCGCCGGCATCGCCGGTGTGGCCCTCGGCTTCGGCGCGCAGAGCCTGGTCAAGGACCTGATCGCCGGCCTGTTCATGCTGATCGAGGACCAGTACGGCGTCGGCGACAACGTCGACCTGGGCCAGGCGACCGGCGTGGTGGAGGCGGTGGGCCTGCGGGTCACCACCATCCGCGACGGCCGCGGGGTGCTCTGGTACATCCGGAACGGCGAGATCGTCCGGGTCGGCAACAAGAGCCAGGGCTGGGCCCTGGTGGTGGTGGACCTGCCGATCGGCTTCGCCAGCACCGAGGAGGCCACCGCGGTGCTGCGTACGGCGGCGGCCTCGGTGGCGGTGGATCCCGAGCTGACGTCCGAGATCGTCGAGGAGCCGGAGGTGCTCGGCGTCGAACAGATCACGGTGGACGGCGCGGTGATCCGTACGGTGGTCAAGACGACCGCGGACGGGCAGTTCGCGGTCGGCCGGGAACTGCGCCGCCGGCTGGCGGAGGCACTGGAGAACTCCGGCATCACCGCCCAGATCGCGGCGGCGCGGCTCTATCCGGGAATGCCGAACCCCGCCTCGGGCGAGACGGGTGCGGGGGGACCGACCTGAGTCGGGGTACGGCCCACCCGGTCAGGCCGGGGAGCCGATTTCAGGGGTCGCGCGCCAGCCGACCCCTCGGGTATCGTCCGTTCGTTCAGTCGGAGATACGACGATCAACCCGTTCAGCCTAGCCAGTTGGCGGACGATCGGGCAGAATCCGGTGAACACGCTCCCATGGGGAGCGTGCTCGTGTCCTCGCTGATCCGTAGATCTGACGAAGGTTTCCGGTCGGGCCACCACGAGTGGGCGGCCCCCGGGAACGATGGAGGCGACGGTGTCCGACGAGCGACCCGCCCAGGAGGGCCCGGCCACCTTTCGCGATGTCTTCAGCCAGGCGGAGTTCCGCGCCCTCTTCACGGCCAACGCTCTGTCCTGGATCGGCGACTACATCGCCAAGGCCGCGGTCACCGTCCTGGTCTACCGGGAGACCCAGTCGGTGGCGCTCTCCGCCGCCGCCTTCGCGGCCAGCTACCTGCCCTGGCTGGTCGGCGGGCCGTTGCTCTCCGCGCTCGCCGATCGGCACCGTTACCGGCATGTGATGGTCGCCTGCGACCTGGTCCGAATGGCGATGATGGCGCTGGTGGCCGTGCCCGGGATACCCCCCTGGGCCATCCTCGCCCTGATCTTCGCCGCCACGCTGGCCAATCCGCCCAGCCAGGCCGCCCGCTCCGCGCTGATGCCGCACATCCTCGCCGGTGACCGGCTGGTGGTGGGCCTGTCGCTCAGCACGAGCAGCGGCCAGGCCGCCCAGATCGTGGGTTACCTGGTCGGCGCGGCCATCGCCGCGGCCAGCCCGGCCGCCGCCCTGCTGATCAACGCGGCCACCTTCGCCCTGTCGGCGGCGCTGGTCCGGTTCGGGCTCCGCGACCGGCCGCCCATGATGACCGCCGCCCACCGCAGTCACCTGCTGCACGAGACCGCCGAGGGCTTCCGGATCGTCTTCGGTTGGCCGGTCCTGCGGGCCATCGCCGTGCTGGTGTTCAGCGCGATGGTCTTCTCGATCGTGCCGGAGGGCCTCGCCGCAGCGTGGGCCGCCGAGCGGAGCGGAGACCTGGACGCCGGCGTCGCCCAGGCGGTCATCATGGCCGCCAGCCCGGTCGGCTACATCATCGGCGGCCTGCTGATCGGTCGGCTCGTCGCCCCGGCCCGCCGGCTGACGCTGATCCGGCCGCTGGCGATCCTCGCCCCGGCGGTGCTGATTCCCGCGGTGCTCGACCCGCCACCGCTCATGGTGGCGCTCCTCGCGGCCGCCTGCGGCTTCGCGGCGGGCGGGTTGATGCCGGTGGCCAACGGCCTCTTCGTCCGCGCCCTGCCCGACGGCTACCGGGCCCGGGCGTTCGGCGTGATGGCCAGCGGCACGCAGATCATCCAGGGCGCGGCGGTGCTGGCCACCGGGGCGCTGGCCGAGCGGTTCGCCATCCCTCTGGTGGTGGGCGTGTGGAGCGCCGCCGGAGTGGTGCTGATGATCGTGGCGGTGACCACCTGGCCGCGTGCCGAGACGGTGGCGGCGGCCATCGAGAACGCCGCGGCCGGAGCGGCCACCGGCCGTGACCCGCACACCCCGGCCCGGACCGGCACCTCCGCCACCGTCGGCGAGCCGAGCCGGCGCCACCAGGCGGTGACCTGACTCGCTGCCGACCGGTGGGCGGCGGCCGGTCGCCGGCCGCACCTGGCAGGATGGAACGGTGAATTCCTCAGGCGAGCCGATGACCCTCTTCGAGGCGATCGGCGGCGAACCCGCCTTCCGCAAACTGGTGGACGAGTTCTACGCGGGCGTCGCCGTCGACCCGCTGCTGCGGCCGATGTACCCGGAGGAGGACCTCGGCCCGGCCGCCGACCGGCTCACCCTCTTCCTCGTGCAGTACTGGGGCGGCCCGCACACCTACTCGGAGCAGCGCGGCCACCCGCGGCTTCGGATGCGGCACGCCCCGTTCCGGATCGGCGCGGCCGAACGGGACGCCTGGCTGCGCCACATGCGCCGGGCCGTGGACCGGCTGGACCTGCCGCCGGAGGTCGCCGCCGAGCTGTGGAACTACCTGGAGCGGGCCGCGTACTTCATGGTCAACGTCATGGAGGACCCGGCCGCCGGGGTCTGACGGCGGCCGGCCACCCGGTCCGGTCGGGGCCCGGGGCCCCGACCGGCGCGATCAGAGCAGGGCGCCCTCGTCGTGCAGCCAGTCCACGAAGGTGGTGGCCACCGCCGCACCGCAGTCGAGCATCTCGACCAGCAGCGCGTCGTGGGTCCCGGCGCCGAGCGGAACCTGGAGTTCCGCGTAGATCGGGAGTTGGCCCCGCTCGGTCGGATCGCCGATGTACGCCTTGCAGAACCGGCGGGTGTGGTTCCACTCGTTGACCACCCGGTAGGCCCGGTCGGCCCAGTCGGGCGGCACCGTCGCGTGTGGACGGGCCCGCAGCACCAGGATCTCGTCGTCCGGGCCCTCCAGGGCGACCAGCACCGCGTGCCGCTCCCACATCGCCAGCAGGTTGCCGTCGCCGTCGGCCAGGTAGCGCACGTCGAGCAGGTCGAGCGCCTCACAGACCCGGCTGAGGGTGACCGGGGCGACGGTGGCCGGCATGTCCGCGATCACGGACCGTTCGGCGGCCGGCGTGTCCTCTTCCGACTGGCGGGGGGCCGGTGGTCCGACCCGGACGGTTTCCTCCACTGTGATCCCGCTTCGAGTTTCCGGGTCGCCGCCACCGGCGGAACCTGGGCGCCATGACCACCACGGCATCGCTCGCGCACCTCACTCCCCAGCGGATCCACTCGCCTACGGTGCGTTGGATCCGAGGATGGACGGTACCCGGACAGCCGGGTTGAGGCATCCCCCCAACGGCCGCCCCAGACCGGAAGAATGAGTGGGGGTCATCCGTTCGGATGAGCGATGACGGGCGTCAGGCTGAGTTCGGCAACCTTCCGCGACCAGGCCGCTCCGTACGGTCCGATCAAACCGACCCAATGGCCGGCGACGCGTACCTGAACGTCACCGGCTCCGAGGAAGCCCATCCGGACCAGACCCTGGACCAGCCGCTGCGGCACCTCCACCGGCACGTCCGGCGCGGAGTCCGGGGTGACCACGACCGCGACGTGGTCCAGCAACGCGTCCCGCAGCGCACGCTGCCCCACCGCTCGGCCCGACACACCGTGCGTGACCGCCTCGCGCAGCGTCCCGGCCGCCGCCGCGGCGATCCGGCGCACCTCCTCGGCGGGCAGCGTCTCCACCGCCCGGCTGGCCGGCGGCGGCAGCGGCCAGCGCCACCCGTCGTCCCGGCGCCGGGGCAGCGCGGCCCCGCCCGCCGCCAACTCGGCCAGCAGCTCGCCGGCGGCGACGGTGACGTCACCGGGAGCCGCCCCGGTGACCGTACGGGCCACCAGGACGCCCCACGGCAGCCGGGCCCAGAGCGTCGTACGCCCCGCCCCCGGAACGGGCCGGAGCCGGACCAGGGCGGCCGGATCCAGCCGGGCCAGCCGGGCCAGGAAGGCGCCCGCGTCGGCCACCCCGTCCAGCCCGTGTCCGGTGGTCATGCGGAGAGCCCCGGGGCGTACCGGAGCAGGAAGGCGCGTTCCTCCTCGGTGATCCGGCGGGGCCGCTGCGCGGCCAGGTCGTACGGGACCAGCACGGAGCGGGCCCGGCTGGCGAGCACCTCGCCGTCGTACAGCTCGTAGGCGACGGTGAACGAGGCGGCCCGCAGCTCCTCCACCCAGAGTTCGATCCGGACGGTGGGCGCCGCCTCCGCGCTGGCCCGGCCCAACGCGTAGTCGACCGGGCGCAGGTAGTCGACCTCGTGCCGGCGGATGACCACCCCGTCGGCGAACGAGCCCACTCCCCACGCCCGGCCGCCGGCGAACATCAACGCCACCCGTGCCTCCTCGTAGAGCGTGAGGAAGCGCGAGTTGTTGACGTGCCCGTACGCGTCCAGGTCGGACCAGCGCAGCGTGCAGTGGTAGACGAACCGGTCAGACAAGGGTCAGCACCGGTCAGTCGCGGGTGAGCTTGCGGTAGGTCACCCGGTGCGGACGGGCCGCCTCGGCGCCGAGCCGGTCGATCTTGTTCTTCTCGTACGCCTCGAAGTTGCCCTCGAACCAGAACCACTTCGCCGGGTTCTGCTCGTCGCCCTCCCAGGCCAGGATGTGCGTGGCGACCCGGTCCAGGAACATCCGGTCGTGCGAGATGACCACGGCGCAGCCGGGGAACTCCAGCAGCGCGTTCTCCAGGCTGCCGAGGGTCTCCACGTCCAGGTCGTTGGTCGGCTCGTCGAGCAGGATGACGTTGCCGCCGATCTTCAGGGTCAGCGCCAGGTTGAGCCGGTTCCGCTCGCCGCCGGAGAGCACCTTGGTCGGCTTCTGCTGGTCCGGCCCCTTGAAGCCGAACGCGGCGATGTACGCCCGGGACGGCATCTCCACCTTGCCCACCAGAAGGTGGTCCAGCCCGTCGGAGACCGTCTCCCAGACCGTCTTGTCGCCGGCCAGCCCCGCCCGGCTCTGGTCGACGTACGACAGCGAGACGGTCTCGCCGACCTTCACCGAGCCGGTGGTCGGCTCCTCCAGCCCGACGATGGTCTTGAACAGGGTGGTCTTGCCGACGCCGTTCGGCCCGATCACGCCGACGATGCCGTTACGCGGCAGCGAGAAGCTGAGGCCGTCGATCAGCACCCGCTCGCCGAAGGCCTTGGTGAGCTGGTTGACCTCGATGACCGTGCTGCCCAGGCGCGGGCCCGGCGGGATCTGGATCTCCTCGAAGTCCAGCTTGCGGGTCTGCTCCGCCGCGGTGGCCATCTCCTCGTACCGGTCGAGCCGGGCCTTGGACTTGGTCTGCCGGGCCTTGGCGTTGGAGCGGACCCACTCCAGCTCCTCGTCGAGGCGCTTCTTCATCTTGGCGTCGCGGCGCCCC
Organism: Micromonospora narathiwatensis; assembly: GCF_900089605.1. Lineage (NCBI taxonomy): Bacteria > Bacillati > Actinomycetota > Actinomycetes > Micromonosporales > Micromonosporaceae > Micromonospora > Micromonospora narathiwatensis. The sequence continues at coordinate 4,151,502 of NZ_LT594324.1, forward strand.
TCGACGGCCATCCGGGCCGCCTTCTTCTCCAGGTAGGTGGAGTAGTTGCCCTCGTACGGGTAGGTGCGACCGCGGTCCAGCTCCAGGATCCAGTTGGCCACGTTGTCGAGGAAGTACCGGTCGTGGGTGATCGCGATGACGGTGCCGGCGTACTTGGCCAGGTGCTGCTCCAGCCACTGCACGCTCTCCGCGTCCAGGTGGTTGGTGGGCTCGTCGAGCAGCAGCAGGTCGGGCGCCTCCAGCAGCAGCTTGCACAGCGCCACCCGGCGGCGCTCACCGCCGGAGAGCATGGTGACCTCGGCGTCCGGCGGCGGGCAGCGCAGCGCGTCCATCGCCAGTTCGAGCTTGGAGTCGATGTCCCAGGCGTCGGCGTTGTCCAGCGCCTCCTGGAGCTTGCCCATCTCCTCCATCAGCTCGTCGGAGTAGTCGGTGGCCATCTGCTCGGCGATCTTGTTGAACCGCTCCAGCTTGGCCTTGGTCTCGGCGACCGCCTCCTCGACATTGCCGAGGACGGTCTTGGCGTCGTTCAGCGGCGGTTCCTGCGCGAGCATGCCGACGGTGTAGCCGGGCATCAGCCGGGCCTCACCGTTGCTCGGCTGGTCCCAGCCTGCCATGATCTTGAGGAGGCTGGACTTACCGGCGCCGTTCGGACCGACCACACCGATCTTGGCCCCCGGCAGGAAGTTCAGCGTCACGTTGTCGAGCACGACCTTGTCGCCGTGCGCCTTGCGCGCCTTTTCCAGGACATAGATGAACTGGGCCACGGTGCGGGCTACCTCCGTCGGTCACGATCGCGATCTTGCGGCGCCGGTGCGGGCCGCTCTTCCGCCCGCCACCGCCGGCCGAGAGCCGGCCGCGCGCACGTCAGCGTCAATCCTGACAGGTACGCCCCGCTCCGCCCACATCGCCCCGCCCCGGCGGCTCCGGCGAGCCGTGACGGATCGGGAATGTCAGCAAGATCACGATCAAGGTTCGGCCGTTCCGGGACGGGTAGGTAAGTCCGGCACGGGGGAACAGAGGCCGCAGCTACGCTCAGTACGCTCATCGCGGTGGACCCGTCAGCACCCGGAGGTGGCCGATCGTGACCGTCCGTAGCTCCTTTGTCGTAGTGGCGAACCGCCTACCGGTCGACGAGGTGAGCACACCCGAGGGACGGCAGTGGCGGCGCAGCCCGGGCGGGCTGGTCACCGCGCTGCACCCCGTCCTCGCCGCGCACCAGGGCACCTGGGTCGGTTGGGCCGGCGGCACCGGCGCCGCACCGGAGCCCTTCGACCTGGAGGGGATCCGCCTGCACCCGGTGCCGCTGAGCGCCGAGGAGCTGGAACGCTACTACGAGGGGCAGTCCAACGCGACGATCTGGCCGCTCTACCACGACGCGGTCGAGACGCCCGCGTACAAGCGCCGGTGGCGGGAGGCGTACCGGCTGGTCAACGCCCGGTTCGCGGAGGCCGCGGCGGACGTCGCGGCCGAGGGCGCGACGGTCTGGGTGCAGGACTACCAACTGCAGCTCGTGCCGGCGATGCTCCGCGAGCTGCGCCCGGACCTGCGGATCGGGTTCTTCCTGCACATCCCGTTCCCGCCGATCGAGCTGTTCATGCAGATGCCGTTCCGCACCGAGATCCTGCGCGGCCTGCTCGGCGCCGATCTGGTCGGTTTCCAGCAGCGGCTGGCGGCGCAGAACTTCGTCCGGCTCGCCCGGCACCTGCTCGGCCTGCGCTACGAGGGGCAGATGATCCAGGTCGACGGGCGGCAAGTCAAGGCCGGTGCGTTCCCCATCTCCATCGACACCAAGGAGATGGAGCGGATGGCCGCCGACCCGGCGATCCAGGCCCGGGCCAAGCAGATCCGCGAGGAGCTGGGCAATCCTCGGACGATCATCCTGGGCGTCGACCGACTGGACTACACCAAGGGCATCGAACTCCGGCTCAAGGCCTTCCGCGAACTTCTCGCTGACGGAAAGTTGACAGTTCCCGACGCGGTTATGGTGCAGGTCGCCACCCCGAGCCGCGAGCGCGTCGAGCACTACCAGGCACTACGGGTCAAGGTGGAACGCGAGGTTGGCCGGATTAACGGCGAATTCGGACGGGTGGGCGTGCCGGCAGTGCATTATCTGCATCAGTCGTACAGTCGCTCCGAACTCGCCGCGATGTACGTCGCGGCAGACGTGATGATGGTGACCCCGCTGCGAGACGGAATGAATCTGGTGGCCAAGGAGTACGTGGCATCGCGCGCCGACCAGGGCGGCGCGCTCGTGCTCAGTGAGTTCGCCGGCGCCGCGACAGAGCTGCGCCAGGCGTTTTTGTGTAATCCCCACGACCCCGACGCGGTCAAGGACGCGCTGCTGCGCGCCGTGCACGTCGAGAGACCGGAGGCCCGCCGGCGCATGCGGATAATGCAGCGCCACCTGCGTACCCACGACGTCGGCCACTGGGCCACGTCGTTCCTGACCGAACTCGGTGTGCCGGATGCGGAGGCCGCGTGAACACCACCGCCACCGCCACCCCGCACGCCGGGACGCTGGATCCCGAGCTGCGCGCCGCCATCGGCCGCATCGCCCGCGTACCCCAGCTCCTGGTCGCCTGCGACTACGACGGCACCCTCGCGCCGATCGTCGAGGACCCGAGCAAGGCCGTACCGCTACCCGAGTCGGTGGCCGCGATCCGGGCGCTGGCCTCGATGCCGCAGACCACCGTCGCGGTGGTCTCCGGGCGCGCGCTGCGCGACCTGGCCGCGCTCTCCCGGCTGCCCAGCGAGGTCCATCTCGTCGGCAGCCACGGCTCCGAGTTCGACATCGGCTTCGTCGAGCGGCTCTCCCCCGAGCTGATCGCCGTGCGGACCCGGCTGCGTGACGCGCTGCGCGAGATCGCCACGGCCCATCCGGGCGTACGCCTGGAGCGCAAGCCGGCCAGCGTCGCCGTGCACACCCGCGGGGTCGACCCGCAGGTCGCCGCCTCGGCCATCGAGGCGGTCCGCAACGGCCCCGCCACCTGGGCGGACGTGACGGTCACCCAGGGCAAGGAGGTCATCGAGCTGTCGGTGGTGGCCACCCACAAGGGCACCGCGGTCGACCAGCTCCGGACCCAGCTCGCGGCGAGCGCCGTGCTCTTCATCGGCGACGACGTCACCGACGAGAACGCCTTCGGCAACCTGCAGGGCCCGGACGTGGGCATCAAGATCGGCCCCGGGGACACCCAGGCCGACTACCGGGTGGCCGAGCCGATCGAGGCGGCCCGGGCGCTGGGCCTGCTGCTGGAGACCCGCCGGCACTGGCTGTTCGGCGAGCGGGCGGTGCCGATCGAGCGGCACTCGATGCTGGCCAACGGGCGGACGGTGGCGCTGGTCACCCCGGAGGCGAAGATCACCTGGCTCTGCCACCCGAAGCCGGATGCTTCGGCGATCTTCGCCGATCTGGTGGGCGGCAGTCCGGCCGGGCACTTCACCGTCGGCCCCGAGCGCGGCGGCATCCCGCTCGGCCAGCGGTACCGCAGCGGCACGATGACCGTGGAGACCCGCTGGTCGGGCCTGACCGTCACCGACTGGCTGGACCTGCCGGCGAAGGAGACCACGCCGGACGGCGCGGCGGTCGTCACCGGCGACTCGACGCTGGTCCGGCTGCTCAGCGGCACCGGCCGGGCCCGGATCGACTTCGCGCCGCGGCCCGAGTTCGGTCAGGTCGCGGTGCAACTCCAGCCGATCGACGACGGCCTGCTGGTGCTCGGCTCCAACGAGCCAATCTCGCTCTACTCGCCCGGCGTCGAGTGGGACGTCACCAGCGACGGGGTCAACGAGACGGCGAAGGCCGTGGTGGACCTCTCCGCGACGGGCGGGCAGGTGGTGCTGGAGCTGCGCTTCGGCACGCAGAGCCTGGAGCACCACCGGGTGCCGATCCACGAGCGGCAGGCCACGGCCGAGCAGCCCTGGCGGGACTGGGTGGCCGGGCTGCGCCTGCCCAGCACCGCCCGCGAACTGGTCGCCCGGAGCGCGCTCACCCTGCGCGGCCTCTGCCACGAGGCCACCGGCTCGATCCTCGCCGCGGCGACCACCTCGCTGCCCGAGGAACTGGGCGGCGTCCGCAACTGGGACTACCGCTACTGCTGGTTGCGGGACGCGGCGATGACCGCCCGGGCGCTGGTCGACCTCGGCTCGACCGAGGAGGCGGAGGGGCTGCTGCGCTGGATCGACGGCGTCGTCGAGCGCACCGGCGGGCACCCGGAGCGGCTGCACCCGCTCTACACCGTCGACGGGTACGAGTTGGGCGCCGAGGCGGTCATCGACACCCTGCCCGGCTACGCCGGCTCCCGGCCGGTCCGGGTCGGCAACCTCGCCAACCACCAGCTCCAGCTCGACGTGTTCGGCCCGGTCGCGGACCTGATCGCCGCGGTCGCGGACGCTCGCGGCTCGGTCCGCGACGACGAGTGGCGGGTGCTGGAGAACATGGTCGAGGCGGTCCGCCGCCGCTGGCACGAGCCCGACCACGGCATCTGGGAGGCGCGCCTGCCACCACGGCACCACGTCTACTCGAAGGTGATGCTGTGGATGACGGTCGACCGGGCGCTGCACGTGGTGCGGCAGCACGGCGGTGAGGACCGGCCGGAGTGGGTGGAGCTGCGCGACCGGATCGGCGCCAACGTGCTGGAGTACGGCTGGCACGCCGACGCCGAGGCGTACAGCGTCGCGTACGGGCACGAGGACATGGACGCCTCGTCGCTCTGGATCGGCCTGTCCGGGCTGCTCCCGGGGGACGACCCGCGCTTCCTGTCGACCGTGCTCAAGATCGAGGCGGACCTGCGCAGCGGCCCGGTCGTCTACCGGTACCACTGGGACGACGGCCTGCCCGGCCGGGAGGGCGGCTTCCACATCTGCACGTCGTGGCTGATCGAGGCGTACCTGCGCACCGGCCGGCGTACCGACGCGGAGGAGCTGTTCGCCCAGATGGTCGACACGGCGGGTCCGACCGGGCTGCTCCCGGAGCAGTACGACCCGCTCGCCGAGCGCGGGCTGGGCAACCACCCGCAGGCGTACAGCCACCTGGGGCTCATCCGCTGCGCCCTGCTGCTGGACAACATGCTCAAGCAGTGACCTGACCAGCACTTCGACGATGTGGCGGTGTCCGGGTGACCGGGACACCGCCACATCGGCGTATAGGGCCGATCAGACGGCGTCCAGGGTGCCGACCACGTCGCCGACCACGACGATCGCGGGTGGGCGGAGAGCGGCGGCCGTCACGTCCGCGGCCACCGCGCCCAACGTCGAACGGAGCATCCGCTGGGCGGCCGTAGTGCCCTCCTGGATCACCGCCGCCGGGGTCTGCGCCGGCCTGCCGTGCGCGACCAGGGTCGCGCTGATCGCGGCGAGGTTCTTCAGCCCCATCAGGATCACCAGGGTGCCGCGAAGGCCGGCGAGGGCGTCCCAGCGGACGAGCGAGGTCGGCGAGTCCGGCGCGACGTGCCCGGAGACCACCGTGAACTCGTGCGCCACCGCCCGGTGGGTGACCGGCACGCCGGCCACCGCGGGCACGGCGATCGCGCTCGTCACCCCGGGAACCACGGTCACCGGCACACCCGCCTCGGCGCAGGCCAGCAGCTCCTCGCCGCCCCGGCCGAAGACGTACGGGTCACCGCCCTTGAGCCGGACCACGGCCCGACCGGCCAGGGCCCGGTCCACCAGGATCCGGTTGATCTCCTCCTGGGCGCGGGACGGCCCGTACGGGATCTTCGAGGCGTCCACCAGCTCGACGTCGGGGCGCAACTCGTCGAGGAGCAACCCGGGGACGAGGCGGTCGGCGACCACCACGTCGGCCTCGGTGAGCAGCCGCCAGCCCCGTACGGTGATCAGCTCCGGGTCGCCCGGTCCCGCCCCGACCAGGGCCACCCGTCCAGGGGCGCCACCGGCCGTACCGGTGGGCAGGTCGGGGCGCGCGCTCAGCAGGTCGCGGACGGCGTCCCGGACGGTCATCGCACGGCGGGGGTCGCCACCACCGAGCACGGCGACGGTGACCGGGCCGTGCCGGGTGACCGCCGGGGTCCACGCGGTGGCCGCCACCCGGTCGTCGGCGCGTACGCAGAAGATCCGGCGCTCGGCGGCGGCGGCGCTGACCTCGGCCGCGGCGGCCGGATCGTCGACCGCCGCCTGAACCAGCCAGGCGCCGTCCAGATCGGCGGGTACGAAGCGACGCGGCTCCCAGCGCAGCCGGCCGGCGTCGGCGTGCGCCCGCAGCGCCGGGGTCAGCTCCGGCGCGACCAGCAGGACGTCCGCCCCGGCGTCGAGCAGCGCCGGCACCCGGCGGGTGGCCACCGCTCCCCCACCCACCACGACCACCCGCCGGCCGGCCAGCCGGAGCCCGAGGGGGTACGGATTCGCCGTCACGCGGCCGCCTCGCTCCGCTCGGCGGCGGCGCGACGCGCCCCGGTGCTGAGCCAACTGGTTCGCTCGCTCACTTCTCGGCCACTCCCGCCGAGTCGAAGGTGGCCACCTCGTGCAGCACCCGAACCGCGCCGGTGACGACCGGGAGGGCGAGCAGCGCGCCGGTCCCCTCGCCGAGGCGCAGACCGAGGTCGATCAGCGGGTCGAGGCCGAGGTGCCGCAGGGCGGCGGTGGCACCCGGCTCGGCGGAGCGGTGCCCGGCCACCATCGCCCCGACCGCGTCCGGCGCGAACGCGGCGGCGGCCAGCGCGCCGCTGACCGCGATCACCCCGTCCAGCAGCACCGGCACCCGGCGGGCGGCGGCGCCCAGGATCAGCCCGGCCAGCGCCGCGTGCTCCAGCCCGCCGACCGTGGCCAGCACGCCGAGCGGATCGGCCGGGTCGGGCGCGTGCCGGTCGAGCGCGGCCCGCACCACGGCGACCTTCCGGGCGTACGTCTCGTCGTCCACCCCGGTGCCCCGCCCGGTCGCCTCGGCCGGGTCGACCCCGGTGAACGCGGCCACCAGCGCGGCGGCCGGGGTGGTGTTGCCGATGCCCATGTCCCCGGTCAGCAGGATGCCCGCCCCGCCGTCGACCAGCTCCCCGGCCACCCGGATGCCGGTCTCGACCGCGGCCCGGGCCTCGTCCCGGGTGAGCGCGGCGGTGACCGTCAGGTCCCGCGTGCCGGCCCGCACGTTCGCCGCGACCAGCCGGGGGCCCGCCGGGCCGGCGGAGACCGTCGGGTCGACCGGGAGCGGGGTGGCCACGCCGACGTCGACCACGGTGACCGAGGCGCCGGCCTGCCGGGCGAACGCGTTGACCACCGCGCCGCCGGCCAGGAAGTTGCCGATCATCTGGGCGGTGACCTCCTGCGGCCACGGGGTGACGCCCTGGGCGTGCACGCCGTGGTCACCGGCGAAGATGGCCACCGCGGCCGGCTCGGGCAGCGGCGGCGGGCAGGCCCCGGCCAGCCCGGCGAGCCGTACGGAGAGGGGCTCCAGGGCGCCGAGGGAGCCGGCCGGCTTGGTCAACCGTCCCTGGAGGTCGCGGGCCGCCGCCATGGCGGTCTCGTCCAGCGGCCGGATCGCCGCGACAGTGGACTCCAACATCACTCCTCCAGGATTTCCGCCAACACCTCGACGAACGCGTCGCTCGTCGCCGGATCGCGCACCGCGATCCGCAGCCAGTCCGGGCCGAGCCCGGGGAACGTGTCGCCCCGGCGTACCGCCCAGCCGCGCTCGCGCAGCCGCTCCCGTACCGCGGCGGCACCGGGCCGGTGGAGCAGCACGAAGGCGCTGGCCGGACGGCCGACCACGCGTACGCCGGGCAGGCCGGACAGGCGGGCCACCAGGTGTTCGCGGTCGGCGGCGAGCCCGGCGGCGATGGCGCGCTCGGCGGCGACGGCGACCGGGGACGCGCAGGCGGTCGCGGCGGCGAGCGCCGGGGTGGAGACCGCCCACAGCGGCTGGGCGGCGGCGAGCCGGGCGAGCAGCGGCGCCTCGCCGAGCAGGTAGCCGACCCGCAGCCCGGCCAGCCCCCAGGTCTTGGTGAGGCTGCGGACCACCACGAGACCGGGCAGGTCGGTGCGGGCGGCCAGGGACTCCGGCTCGCCGTCGACGCCGGGGGCGCCGGTGGTGTCGGCGAACGCCTCGTCGACCACCAGCACGCGACCGGGGCGGGCCAGCGCGGCGAGCGCCTCGGCCGGGTGCAGCACGGAGGTGGGGTTGGTGGGGTTGCCGACCAGCACCAGATCGGCGTCGGCTGGCACCAGGGCCGGGTCGAGCCGGAAGTCGTCGGCCGGGTCGAGCAGCACCCGGTCGACGGCGTGCCCGGCGGCCCGCAGGGCGGCCTCCGGCTCGGTGAACTGCGGGTGCACCACCACCGGCCGCCGGGCGTCGCGCAGGGCCCGGGCGATCAGCACGAATCCCTCGGCCGCGCCGGCGGTGAGGAGTACCTCCTCCGGGGGACGCCCGTGCCGGGCGGCGACGGCGGCCCGGGCCGGGCCGGGATCCGGGTACGCGGCCAGCTCGCCCAGCGCCGCGGTCAGCGGGTCGGCCAGCCAGTCGGGCATCGGGGCGCGGCGCACGTTGACCGCCAGGTCGACCAGTCCCGGGGTCGCCTCGGCGTCCCCGTGGTGCCCGAGGTCGAACTCGGCCTCCGCCGGCTTCCCGGTCGCGGCCGGAGTCCCGGTCAGCTGAGCACGCATGTCCGCGATCCTGCCGGGAAGCCGCCGCCGGAAACAGCGGATCCCGGCGTGGGTCGCGTCACCACGGCCCGCTCCGATCGCCCGTTTATGAATTCTTCTCATTTCCGAATCGGAAATGTCATAGCTTGGCCTCGTGAGCAATCGACCCCTTGCCTCCGCTGGTCGTGCCGTTCCCCTCCTCCGCGCCGGGCTGATCGCCGGCATCGTGGTCGCCGCCGCGATGTATCCGTTGGCCGCTCTCACCGGCATCGGCGCCAAGGCCACCGCGCACGCAGTGGAGCAGAAGACGAGCATCCTGAAGACCGCGCTACCCGCCGAGACCTCGTACCTCTACGCGCCGGACGGCAAGACGGTGTTGACGATGTTCTACGAGGAGTACCGGAAGTACACCAAGATCGAGGACATGTCCCCGAACATCCAACAGGCGATCGTCGCCGCCGAGGACAACCGCTTCTACCAGCACCACGGTGTCGACCCGAAGGGCGTGGCCCGGGCCTTCGTGGCCAACTCCCGCTCCGGCGGCGTCTCCCAGGGCGCCTCGACGCTGACCATGCAGTACGTCCGGATGGCCCTGCGGGACAGCGCGAGCACGCCGAAGGAGGTCCAGGAGGCCACCCAGCAGACCAGCCTGCGCAAGGTCAAGGAGATGCGCATGGCGCTGGACATCGAGAAGGAACTCAGCAAGGAACAGATCCTGGAGCGCTACCTGAACTCGGCCTACTTCGGCCACCGGGCGTACGGGATCTACGCCGCCGCGCAGATCTTCTTCTCCAAGACCCCGGACACCCTCACCCCGGTCGAGGCGGCCACCCTGGCCGGCCTGGTGAAGTCCCCGTCGGAGTACGACCCGATCACCTCCGACCAGAAGGATGCCTTCGCCCGCCGCAACTACGTGCTCGACAACATGGCCCGGCTCGGCTACATGTCGCCCGACGCCGCCGCGAAGGCCAAGGCCGAGCCGATCCAACTGAAGTTGACCAACCCGCCGAACGACTGCGCCTCGATGCTGGACAAGTACAAGGCGACCTGGGGCTTCTACTGCGACTACCTGAAGAACTGGTGGAGTTCGCAGCCCGCGTTCGGGGAGAACCGGCTGGAACGGATGGACAAGCTGCGCCGGGGCGGCTACCGGATCGTGCTCGCCCTCGACCCGAAGATCCAGGAGGCGGCGGAGAAGAACGTGGGCGCCAAGGACGGCACGGGCAGCCCGTTCGCCAACGGCATCGTGGTCGCCGAGCCGGGCACCGGACGGATCAAGGCGATGGCGGTGAACCGGACGTATTCGCTCGACCTGAGCGAGAACCCGAACAGCTCAAATCCGGAGGCCGGCCCGAACATCAAGGCGAACTATCCGAACACCGTCGCGCCACTGCTCGGCGGGGGTTCGCTCCCCGGCTACCAGGCCGGATCGACGTTCAAGATGTTCACGATGCTCGCCGCGCTCAACTCGGGGACGAAGCTCTCCGACACCATCAACTCGCCGTTCAAGTACCAGTCGGCCATCTACGACGGGTGGGCCCCGGTCAACGCCAGCGGCGCGATGACCGGCGTACAGACCATGTGGTCCGGCTTCGGCAAGTCGGTGAACACCTTCTTCGTGCAGTTGGAGGAGAAGATCGGCGCGGAGAAGGGGGTGCGCCTGGCCGAGCAGCTCGGGCTGCGCTGGCGTACCGATGTGGACCGTGACCACGCCTCCCCGGACAATGCACACAAGTGGGGTGCGTTCACCCTGGGCGTCTCCGACGCCACCCCGCTGGAGATGGCCAACGCGTACGCCGCGGTCGCCGCCGACGGCCGGTACTGCGAGGCGATCCCGGTGCTCTCGATCCTGAACCGGGACGGCACGCCCGCCATGTACAAGACGGCCGGCGGGGTGGAGCGGGAGGTCGCCAAGCCGCGCTGCCGGCAGGTGGTCAGCGCGGACGCGGCCCGGGCCGCCACCGACGCCGCCCGCTGCCCGACCGGCGACACCCCGGCCAAGGGCGGCTGCGGCGGCTGGTCCACCGCCGACAGCGTCCGGGGTACGGTCGGCCGCCCGGTCGCCGGCAAGACGGGTACCACCGACAGCACCCGGTCGGCCTGGTTCGCCGGCTTCACCCCGGAACTGGCCGCGGCGAGCTTCATCGCCGACCCGGACAACCCGTTCAACGCGGTGGGCGACGGGTTGTCCCAGGTGCCCGTCGACGCGGTGGCGATGACCCTGCGCGACGCGCTCAAGGGCAAGCCGGTCCGCCAGTTCACCCCGCCGTCCGACCAGATCGTCGGCTGACCGTCCCGCCGGACCGCCCGGGGGTGCGCCCGGGTAGTTGATCAAGAGGTTTGCGGCCGGTGCCGCGAACCTCTTGATCGTCGTCCGGAGGCGGGGCTCAGCGGAGGTCGGCGGCGACGAAGGACCACAGCTCCAGGTCCACCCGGGCGCCCCGGACGAAACCGGCGTTGCGCAGCAGCCCCTCGTAGCTGAAACCGGCCTTCTCGGCCACCCGCCGGGACGCCACGTTCCCCGGCGCCACCCGCAGCTCGACCCGCTGGAAACCGTGCTCCAGGATCAGCGCGATGGCGACCGCGTCCACCGCCTCGGCGGCCAGGCCGTAACCACGGGCGTGCGGGGCGAGCGCGTACGACACCTCGGTCAGCCGGGCACCCCAGTCGGTGCGCCGGGTCCAGAGACAGCCCACCACCCGCTCGTCCTCGCGGCGGACCACCCCGTAATGGTCGCCGTCGCCGCTGTCCCGCCGCTGCCGGGCCAGCTCGGTGCACCAGGCCGGCCCGTCGATCTGCCCGGACGCGTCGGCCAGCGGCAGCCAGCGCTGCGTCTGCCGGTCCGCGAACACCTCGTCGACCGCCTCGGCGTCCGCCGCCACCAACCGGCGTACCTCGGTGCGCGGGGTCGAGACGGTCAGCTCCGGGAAGCGGCGCACCGCCACCTGCCCGATCACGCCGGAGCCTCCGCGGACGCCTCGGCCGCCGCGACCAGCCGGGCCGCGATCTCCGGGTACGCGGCCCAGTGCGGCACCAGCTGCGAGGCGTGCACACCGCGCCAGACGAAGCCCTCCGGGGCGCCGCCGTCCCAGCTCCACGCCGCCCGTTCGCCGGCCCGCGGGGTGAGCACGGCCGCGTGCTGCTTGTAGCCGACCACCACCGTGCCGGCCCCGGCCACCGGGCTGTCGGTCTGCGCGGTGGCCTCCCGGTAGCCGGCCACCAGGCCGTCCCGGCTGCTCCCGGTCGCGTCCAGCACCCCGCACATGGGCAGCCCGTCCAACTCCCGGGCCAGCCACAGCAGGCCGGCCCCCTCGGCGATCACCGGCCGGCCGGTACGGGCCAGCTCGGCCACCGCGATACACAGCCGGCGGTTGGCGGAGAGCTGCTCCGCGTACGACTCGGGGAGCCCGCCGCCGACGACGAGCGCGCGGACCCCGGCGGGCAGGGCCTCGTCGCGCAGCGGGTCGACGGTGACCACCTCGGCCCCGGCGGCGCGCAACAGCTCGGCGGTCTCGGGATGGCTGTAGCCGCCGCCCGGACCGCCGGCGAGCGCCACCACCGGACGCTCCCCGGTCGGCGGGCCGCCCGCCGGTACGGGTGACCAGGGCTCGACGGTCAGCGCCGGCGCGGAACGGGCCAGCGCCAGCAGCCGGTCCAGGTCGACGTTCGCGGCCACCGCCTCGCCGAGCCGGCGCACCGCGCGCAGCGCCTCGCCGTCCCGCCGCACCACCGGGACCACGCCGTGCCGCCGGGCGGGAAGCACCGGGGGCAGCTCGTGGCGGCGCAGCGCACCGTAGACCGGCACCCCGACGTCGTCGAGCGCCTCGCGCAGCATCGCCTCGTGCCGGGGCGACGCCACCCGGTTGAGAATCACCCCGCCCAGCCAGAGCTGCTCGTCGTACGCCCGGAAGCCGTGCGCCAGGGCGGCCACCGACTGGCCCATCGCGGCCACGTCCACCACCAGCACCACGGGGCTGCGCAGCGCGGTGGCGACGGCGGCGGTGGACTCGGTCTCCGGCCGGCCGGCGAGCGAGTCGTAGAGGCCCATGGTGCCCTGCACCAGGGCGAACCCGGTCCCGGCCGCGCCGTGCGCGAAGAGCGGGGCGACCCGCTCCGGCCCGACCAGCCGCGGGTCCAGGTTGCGCCCCGGACGGCCGGCGGCCAGCCCGAGGTACGCCGCGTCCACCTGGTCCGGCCCGACCTTGAAGCCGGCCACGGCCAGCTCCCGGTCGGCGAGGGCGGCGAGCAGGCCCAGGGAGATGGCACCGGTGCCGTGCCCCGAGGAGGGAGCGCTGAGCACGACGCGCGGCACGACGGTCATCATCGACTCCTCGCAGGCGACGGGGACGTACCGGTGGGCGATGCGGGGTGGTTTCCGCCCGCGTGACCATACCCGTCCGGACCGGCCCGCGACGGCCGCCGATCGGCCGGTTCCGGGCCGGCCCAGGTCAGCGGCCGCGTGCGTACGGGTAGCCTTTCCGAACGTGTACCGGTTCCTGCTGACCCCGCGCTGGCTGGGCTATCTCGCGCTGACCCTGGTCGCCGCCGCGGTGATGGTGTTCCTCGGCAACTGGCAGCTGGAGCGCTACCGCGGCCGTACGGCGATCAACGAGCGGATCGACGCCGGCGCCACCATGGCCCCCGCGCCGCTGCGCGACGCCCTGCCGGCGCCGACCGGCGGGGCCGGCACCACCGGCCCGGCCCCGGCCGAACGGGTCACCTGGACCCTGGCCACCGCCACCGGCCGGTACGACACCGACAACATCGTCCTGGTACGCGGCCGGACGGCAAACAGCACGGTCGGCTTCGAGGTGCTCACCCCGCTGGTCCTCGCCGACGGCACCGCCGTGCTGGTCGACCGGGGCTGGATCCCGCCCGTTCCGGGCGGCGACGCCACCGCCCAGCCGTCGGTGCCCGCCGCGCCGACCGGCGACGTGACGGTCACCGGCCGGGTGGTGTCCAGCGAGAGCGGCGGCACCGTCGACCGGCGGAACGGCAAGCTGGAGACCCGACGGATCAGCGTCCCCCGCATCGCCGGGCAGCTGCCGTACCCGGTGGCCGGCGGCTACCTGCTGCTCGACCAGCAGACGCCTGCGGCCGACCCGGCGTTCCAGTCGGTGCCGATCGGGCACACCAACAACTGGCAGAACTTCGGGTACGTGGTGCAGTGGTGGCTCTTCGCCGGCATGAGCATCGTCGGCTACGGCTGGGTGGCACGCCGGGAGGCGCGGCGCGCGGCCGGCCTGGACAAGCCGCGTACGCCCGTCGACCGGGCCGCCGAGCCCGCCTCCAGCGCCGTCACCTGACCGGCCCGACGACCGGGCGGACCGGCCCCGGACGCCGGCCCGGAGCCAGGCGTTCGGGGGCAGCCGGGACACCGGGTACGCGGGTAGGGTCCGCCCATGATCAGCAACCGTGAGGGGGCCCGGTGACGACCCCTGATCCCACGATGCCTCCGCCGCCCGCCGAGCCACCGACCCAGGCGCACCCGGCGTACGACCCGTGGGCCGCCATGCCGCCCGCCGAAGCGCCGCCCACCGAGCGGTTCCCGGTGCTGCCCGCCGCTTCGCCGGACGGTCCCGTCCCGCCCACCGCGCCGTTCCCCGCCTCGGCCGCCGCCCCGGCCGATCCGCCCACCGCGCCGTTCCCCACCGCGCCGTTCCCCTCCGCGCCGTTCCCCTCCGCGCCGCTCCCCACCGCGCCGCTCCCCACCGCGCCGCTCCCCACCGCGCCGTTCCCCTCCGCGCCGTTCCCGGCCCCGGCCGCCGCCCCGGCCGATCCGCCCACCGCGCCGTTCCCCTCCGCGCCGTTCCCCTCCGCGGCGTTCCCGGCCCCGGCCGCCGCACCGACCGCGCAGTTCCCGCCGACCGCGCCGTTCGCCGCCGCTCCGGTCGATCCGCCGACCGCGCCGTTCGCCGCCGCACCGCCGACCGCGCCGTTCGCCGCCGTCCCGCCGGCCGCGATCCCCGCGTCGCCGGGCCCGGGCCCGTTCCCCGCGTCACCGCCGGCACCCACGCCGCCCCCGATGGGCGCACCGCCCCCCGGCTCGGTGCCTCCCGCGACGGCGCAGTTCTCCGCGCCGCCCGCCTTCTCGGCACCGCCCGCCTTCTCGGCACCGCCGGCGCCGCAGTACGGGGAACTGGCGGCCCGGCCCGGGCCGCACCCGCCGTTGGGACCGCTGCCGCCCGCGCATTCCGTGGTGGCCGTGCAGATCGGCGAGATCATGGTCACGCCGCCCGTGATCCGTACGCCGGCCGGCGTGCTGCCGCTCGCCGGCTCCTCCTGGCACGTGGTCGACCACTGGCAGAAGGAGGAGAAGATCGCGACCTGGGCGCTGGTCTGCGCCATCCTCGGCTTCTTCTGCCTGACCGTGTTCAGCCTGCTCTTCCTGCTGATCAAGGAGACCAGGCACCACGGGACCGTGCAGGTGACGGTGACCAACGGTGGTCGCCAGTACGTGGCCCGGATCCCCGTGGTGGACCAGTCCCAGGTGCAGCAGATCAACAACCAGGTCAACTACGCCCGGTCGCTGTCGGTCGGCTGACCGCTCCCGGCGCCGGAGGTGGCCCACGCCTCCGCCTCCGGCGCCCGCGACTCACCCGGTGACCCGCCCGGAGTGGATGGCGCGTACGTCGTCGATCGTGTCGGCCTCGGCGGCGGTCTTGTCGTCCCGGTAGCGCACCACCCGGGCGAAGCGCAGCGCCATGCCGCCCGGGTAGCGGCTGCTGGTCTGCACCCCGTCGAACGCGATCTCGACCACCTGTTCGGGGCGGACCCGGACCACCCAGTCGCCCCGCTCCACGGCCAGGTCGAGGAACCGCGCGGTCTGCCAGCGCAGCAACTCGTCGCTGAGCCCCTTGAACGTCTTGCCCAGCATGACGAACTCTCCGGTGCGCGGGTCACGCGCGCCGAGGTGCAGGTTGGAGAGCCAGCCCTGCCGCCGGCCGCTGCCCCACTCGACCGCGAGCACGACCAGGTCGAGGGTGTGCCGGGGCTTGACCTTGACCCAGGCCGAGCCGCGCCGGCCGGCGTCGTAGGGGGCGGCCGGGTCCTTCACCACCACCCCCTCCTGGCCGGCGTCGATCGCCGCGGCGAAGGCGGCCCCGGCCTGCGCCGGGCCGTCCACCTCGATCCGGCCGACCAGCAGCGTCGGGTCGACCGCGGCGGCCAGCGCGGCCCACCGCTCCCGGCCGGGCCGGTCGATCAGATCCGTGCCGTCTAGGTGCAGCAGGTCGAAGAAGTACGGCGTCAGCACGGTCTCGCCGGTGCGCTCGGCGGCGGCGAGCACCGCGGGCGCCACCGCCGTACCCCCGGTGGTGCTGGGGGTGGTGCGCCGGGCCGCCCGGCTGGACGTCTGTTGGAAGGGCAGCGGGCGGCCGGTGGCGTCCAGCCCGATCGCCTCGCCGTCGAGCACCAGCTCCCGCGCGGGCAGCGCGCGGACGGCCGCCACCACCTCGGGCATCCGGGCGGTGATGTCGTCGAGACTGCGGGAGAAGACCGCGATGTCCGGGCCGGACCGGTGCACCTGGATGCGGATACCGTCGAGCTTCACGTCGACCACCGCAGGCACGCCGGTGGCGGTGAGCGCCTCGTCGACCGTCGGGGCGCTCTGCGCCAGCATCGGCGCCAGTGGACGGCCCACCTGGAGGCCGAACCCGGCCAGCGCCGCCGCACCGCCGGAGAGCGCGGCCACCGCCACCGTCCGCAGGTCGCCGGCGAGCAGCAGAGCCCGTCGGACCGCCGTCACCGGCACCTCGGCGGCCCGGGCCACGGCGTCGGCGAGCAGGCCGGCCTGGGCGCCCTGGCGCAGCTCCCCGCGGAACAGGCCGACCAGCAATCGCTGCTCGTCGGCGGTGGCCGCGGCGAAGAGCCGGTGCAGCAGCTCGCGGCGGCGGGCCTGCGAGCCGGGGCCGTGTACCGCGGCAATCTCGTCGACGGCCGCGTCGACGCCGGCCACGGTCAGCGTCGGCTCGGCGGCCGGCGGCGGCAGGTCGCGCAGGCCCGCCCAGCCCACGCCGGTCTGCCGCTGACGCAGCTCACCGGCGAGATAGCCGGCGCCCGCCGGGACCTCGGCCGGATCGAGCGAGCGCAGCGCGGCGGCGAGCAGTTCCACCTTGGCCCGCCGGCCGCTGGTGGCCCCCACCGCGGCGGAGGTGGCCGCCAGGTCGAGAAACCGCACGGATCCCATCCTGCCAGCCACCCCCGATCCGGCGGCGCATCCCGGCCGGGCGACGGATCCCGCGCGCCGCCCGACCGGGCACCGCCCCGACCGGTCCCGCAGCCGGTCCGACCGACCGGCCACACCCCCGAGTCGATCACCACCGCTGCCGCCGAGGGGCCGGACCCGGTCAGGCCGAGACCGGCTCCTCGATCCGCAGGCCACGGGCGCGGACCTCGTCGGCGACCCGGGTGAGCAGCGCGTCGAGCGTGACCAGCGTGGCGGAGAGTTCGCCGAGCCGATCCTTGAGCGTGTCCTCGGGCCACGCGGAGACGTGGACGTCTCCCAGAGCGCTGACGGCGGCCTGGAGCCGCGCCATCTCGTCATTCGTACGCATGTTCGAGAGGCTATAACAGCCCTGCGCCCGACACACCGCAAACTCCGACATCCGTGCCGAAGTTACGGTTTCGACACCTCACTCCGACCTCGCGCCCGCCTCGGCGACCTTGGCCAGCAGCAGCGCCTCGGCCAGGCAGACCCGGGCGAACTCGCCCAGGTGCAGGCTCTCGTTCGGCCCGTGCGCCCGGGCGTGCGGGTCCTCCACGCCGGTCACCAGGATCGCCGCCTCCGGGAACATCTCCTGGAAGGTGGCGATGAACGGGATCGAGCCGCCCACGCCGATGTCGACCGGGTCGGTGCCCTCCCAGGCACGCTTGAAGGCCGTCCGCGCCGCCGCGAACATCGGCCCGGTGGCGTCGATGACGCAGGGGAAGCCGTCGTGCTCGAAGGTCACCGTCACCCGCGCGCCCCACGGAGCGTGCTTCTCCAGGTGGGTGGTCAGCGCGGCGTACGCCTTCTTCGGGTCGTCGCCCGGCGCCAGCCGTACGCTCAGCTTCGCCTTCGCCGACGGGACGAGCGCGTTCGGCGCCTCAGCGGTGGCCGGGGCGTCGATGCCGAGCACGGCGAGGGCCGGCTTGGTCCAGAGCCGGTCGGTGATCCGGCCGGTGCCGAAGAGTTCGGCCCCCTCGACCAGCCCCGCCTCGGCGCGGAACCGGTCCTCCGGGTAGTCCACGCTCGCGCCCTCCCGGCCGACCAGCCCGTCGACCGCCACGTCACCGGCGTCGTCGTGCAACGTGGCGAGCAGCTTGACCAGCGCGGTGAGGGCGTCCGGCACGGCACCGCCGAACATGCCGCTGTGCACGGCGTGGTCGAGGGTGCGCACCTCCACGAAGCAGTTGACGATGCCGCGCAGCGAGGTGGTCAGCGCGGGTACGCCGACGTCCCAGTTGGTCGAGTCGGCGATCACGATGACGTCCGAGGCCAGCTCCTCGCGGTGCTCGGCGAGCAGCCGCTCCAGCGAGTCCGAGCCGTACTCCTCCTCGCCCTCGATGAAGAGGACCACGCCGACCGGGAGCTGGTCACCGAACGCGCGCAGCGCGGCGACGTGCGCCATGATGCCGGCCTTGTCGTCGGCGGCGCCCCGGCCGTAGAGGCGGCCGTCCCGCTCCACGGGCTCGAACGGGTCGGACTCCCACAGCGTCAGGTCGCCGACCGGCTGGACGTCGTGGTGGGCGTACATCAGGACGGTGGGCGCGCCGGGCGGGGCCGGCTTCGTCCCGATCACGGCCGGCTGCCCGCCGGAACGCACGATCTTGGTGTCGAGGCCGCAGCCGCGCAGCAGCTCCGCCACCGCCTCGGCGGAGCGCTCCACGTGCGAGTGGTCGAAGCCCTCGAAGGCGATGCCCGGGATACGGACGAGGCGTTCCAGGTCGGCACGGACTCCGGGCAGTTCACGCTCGACGGCGGCCCGCACCTCGGACTCGGACAGGATCGGTGTGGTCATGACCGGCATCGTATGCCGGCCTTACCGCAGGCCACCCCCGAGGCCGCCGCACCGCCCCGGCCACCGGCGCCCACCGATGCTCGCCCGGCCGACATGCCACCGCGCCGGACGCCGCCTACCGGTGGCCGGTCAGCGGCGGCGGACGTAGTACCGGTCGGGGTCGTGGGCCAGGGCGGCGGCGCCGTCGACCACGAGGTCCACCCCGGCCTCGGTGCCGTCGGCCGCGAAGTGCGCCCGCTCGCCGGCGTGCCAGCGGCGCAGTTCGGGCAGGATCGCCGCGCCGTCGCGGGCGAGCGCCCGGGACAGCCGCAGCTCCGCCGGCGCGGTGACGAAGACCGACAGCGTCAGCTCCGGCCGGACCGCGGCGCGCGCGGCGCTCACCCCCTCGACGACGAGCACCGGCCCGGCCGGGACCGGCACCTCGCGGTCCAGGAAGCGGCGCCGCTCCCAGCTGTACGGGCGGTACGCGCCGGACCGGCCCGCCCGTACCGGGCCGAGCACCCAGCGCTCCAGTCGGGGCCAGAAGGTGAGCTGGTCGTCCCAACCGTCGAGCAGGTCGTCGGTGCGGACCACCGGTGGCCGGTCGCCGCCGGGCAGCGCGGCGAACGCGTCCGCGAGGCGCGCCGCGAAGACGGTCTTGCCCGCACCGCTCGGCCCGTCGACCGCCACCAGTCGGGTACGCCCCAACCGCGCCGGCCCGGCGAGCACCTGTTCGGCCAACCCGGCGTACGCCTCGACCACCGCCACCGTCACCCGGGAGACGCTAGCGCCGCCACCCGGGATCGAGCCGGCCGCCCACCCCGAACGAGGTATTCGCTGGTCAGCAGGTGTCCCCCGTCCGCTTGATCCTGCCCTCCGGCAGTCGGGTTCGCCGGGCGGGCCGGCGGACCCGCCGGCATCATCGGGTGGTGCTCCATGACGTGATGAGTCCGGGCGTCGACGCCCTGCTGGAACAGGCTCGGGCCGGCCTCCGCCGGCTCACCCCGCACGAGACCGTCGAAGCGGTCCGCCAGGGCGCGCTGCTGGTCGACACCCGTCCCGAGGCGCGACGACGCGAGCAGGGCGAACTGCCGGGCGCGATCGTCATCGAGCGGAACGTGCTGGAGTGGCGGCTGGACCCGGCCAGCGCCTGGCGCATCCCGGAGGCAACCGGGTACGACCGGCAGATCGTGGTGGTGTGCGCCGAGGGCTACAGCTCCAGCCTGGCCGCGGCCAGCCTCCAGGCGCTCGGCCTGCGCCGGGCCACCGACATGATCGGTGGCGTGCAGAGCTGGCGGGAGTCGGGACTGCCGATGTCCGAGCGCCCCGCCGACGTGCGCTACTGAGCAGCCACCCGCTCCGGCCGCCGGTGGGCCGTACCCGGTCGACCTCGGCCGGTCGAACTCAGCCCGTCGACCTCGGCCGGCCGGGATCAGCCGGTCGGCGCGCCCGGCGGGATGAACGGCAGGGCCGGCGGCGGCCCGGACTCGATCAGTCGCCACAGGGCGTCGGTGTCCAGGTGCTCCTCGACCAGGTCGCCGAGCAGGTCCAGGGTCCGCTCGCGGACGGCGGCGAACGCGGTGTCCGGGGCGACCTTGAAGCCGGTGCGACCGGCCAGCCGGGCCGCCTCGGTGAGGAACCGGCGGCGGAACTCGTCGGACTCGAAGGCACCGTGCCAGTGGGTGCCGTGCACCGCACCGAGCCGGGCTCCCTCGCCGACCCCGTCGGCGTACCGGAGCAGCGGTGGCAACGCCGGGTCGGCGGCGGAGACGTACCCGTGGTGGATCTCGTAACCCTGCACCGGGACGTCACCGTCGGCGGTACCGGTGGCCCGGCGGACCGTCTTGCGCGCGTCGAAGGTGACCTCGACGGGCAGCAGCCCGAGCCCGGGGACGCTGCCCTGGCCGCTCTCCACCGTGTCGTGGATGGTCCGGGCCAGCATCTGGAACCCGCCGCAGATGCCGAGCAGTGGCCGGCCGGCGGCGGCGTGCCCCGTGAGGGCGTCGGCCAGGCCGGTCTCCCGCAGCCAGGCCAGGTCGGCGACGGTCGACTTGGAGCCGGGAAGCACCACCAGGTCGGCGCCGGCCAACTCGGCCGGCTCGATCGTCAGCCGCACCCGCACCCCCGGCTCGGTGGCGAGGGCCTCGACGTCGGTCGCGTTGCTGATCCGGGGCAGCCGGACCACCGCCACGTCGAGCCAGTCCGTGCCCCGAGGCGCGGCCGGCCGGCCGAGCACCCGGCCGTACGCGAGCGAGTCCTCGGCGTCCAGCCAGAGGTCCAACTCCCAGGGCAGCACCCCGTACGTGGGCCGGCCGGTGACCCGGTGCAGCATGTCCAGCCCCGGCCGGAGCAGGCCCAGGTCGCCCCGGAACTTGTTGATCACGAAGCCGGCGATCAGGGCCTGGTCGGCCGGATCGAGCAACGCGACGGTGCCGAACATCGAGGCGAACACGCCGCCCCGGTCGATGTCACCGACCACGATGGTGGGCAGGCCGGCGTGCCGGGCCAGCCCCATGTTGACGTAGTCGCCGGCCCGCAGGTTGATCTCGGCGGGGCTGCCGGCGCCCTCGCAGATCACCACGTCGTACGCCGCCCGCAGCTCGGCCAGTGCCGCGTACGCGGTCCCGGCGAGCCGGGGACGCAGTTGGCGGTAGTTGCCGGCGGTGACCGTGTCGACCGCCTCGCCGAGCAGCACCACCTGGCTGGCATGGTCGCTGCCGGGCTTGAGCAGCACCGGGTTGAAGCGCAGGTCCGGGGCGAGCCCGCAGGCGGCGGCCTGCATCGCCTGGGCCCGGCCGATCTCGCCGCCGCGCCCGTCCGGGCCGACCACCACGGCCGAGTTGTTGGACATGTTCTGCGCCTTGAACGGCGCCACCCGCGCACCCCGGCGCCGCAGCCACCGGCAGATGCCGGCGGTGAGCACGCTCTTGCCCGCGTCGGAGGTGGTGCCGGCGACCAGCAGCCCGCCGCTCACCGCCCGCTCCCCCGCCACACCCGCCCGGCCGCCCCGACGCGACCAGCAGCCCCGTCGCCGCTGGCCAGGCCCGCGCCGGGCGTCGGACGGCGCCGGGCTCCACCGCCCACGGCCCGGTACGCGGTTCCGCCGCCCATGACCCCGTGCCGGGTTCCGCCGCCGGTGGACCCGTGCCGGGTTCCGGCAGCAGCCACGTGACGCAGGACGGAGCGGGCCGCCGCGCCGACCAGACGGCCGACGGTCAGCGGGTAGGCCGCGGCGAGACCGAGCGCAACCAGTCCGACCGCGCCGGAGATCCGGGCCGCCCGATCCAGGTGCCGCGCCTCGGGCCGGGGCCCGTCGCCGAGGAACGGCCGCGTCTCGGAACGCCCGAAGTAGACGTTGCGCCCGCCCAGCCGTACGCCGAGCGCGCCAGCCATCGCCGCCTCGCACTGGCCGGCGTTCGGGCTCGGGTGGTCGTTGCGGTCCCGACGCCAGATCCGCCAGGCGGCTCTCCGGTCCCCGTCGGCGGCCGGCGCGACCGCGATGGTGAGCAACCCGGTCAGCCGGGCCGGAACCAGGTTGAGCAGGTCGTCCAGGCGGGCGGCCGGGGTGCCGAAGCGGGCGTAGCGGGGCGAGCGGTGCCCGACCATCGCGTCGAGCGTGTTCGCCGCCCGGTAGCCGAGCAGGCCGGGCAGCCCGGCGAGCGCACCCCAGGTCAGCGGTGCGACGACGGCGTCGGAGGTGTTCTCGGCGACCGACTCGACGGTGGCCCGGGCCAGTTCCGGCTCGTCCAGCGTGGCGGGGTCCCGGCCACAGAGATGGTTGAGCCGGCCACGTGCGGCGGGCAGGTCACCGTCGCGCAGCGCCCGTGCCATCACCGTCGACTCGTGCCGCAGGGTACGTCCGCCCAGCACGGTCCAGGTGCCGGCGGCCACCAGCGCCGCGCGGGCCACCGGTCGACGTCGGGTGGCGAGCGTGGCGGCGACGCCGAGCAGCACCGGCGCACCGACGGCGAGCACGGTGAACGCCGCGCCGGCCGACCGGTTCGGCCGGTAGATCCGTTGCTCCAGTGCCCCGGCCGCCCGGCCGAATCCGGCCACCGGGTGCCACTGCCGGGGATCACCCAGCAGTGCGTCCAGGGCGTAGCCCGTCACCAGTCCCGCCGCGTTCGCCATCGCGGTCGCCTGCCGCACCCGTCACCACCTCCGGCCGGCCAGCCTAGTCGTACGGCGGGGTGGCCACGCCGGCGTCGCCACCCCGCTCCCCCGTGCACGAAGCGGCTGCTCAGGCCGGCACGGGCGTCCGCCGCCGCCCCCGGCGACCCGAACCGGTCGGGGTGACCTCGTCCACGCCGGCCACGGCGGTCGCCTCGCCGCTGTCCTCGTCGGGCTCGGGGGCCAGCTCGTCGTCGTCACCCGCACCGCCGGCCGGCTCGTCGAACGGGTCGGCCGGCCCGTCGACGTCGCTTGCCGGCCCGTCCGGGTCGCCCGGCAGTTCGTGCCCGGCCCGGCCGGCGAACCCCGACGGCTCCTGCCCGGCCCGACCGGCGAACTCCGGCGGTTCGTGCCCGGCCCGCGCGCCGTACTCCGGCAGCTCGAAATCGTCGTCGAACGGCCGGTCGTCGGGGGAGGCCGGCGCCTGCGCGACCGGCACCGGCTCGGTCTCCTCGCCGTGCACCCGCCGCTCCGCCTCGGCGTCCTCGACCGTGCTGGTGGTCGTGCCGGGCCGGTTGCGCAGGAACCGACCCCGGCCCCGGGACAGGTCGTGACCGACGGCGACCGCCTCCAACTCGTAGAGGGTGCGGTGGTTGCCCGCGTCGTCGGTCCAGTCACGGGTGTAGAGCCGGCCGACGACAACCACCGGGTCGCCGACCATCACCGAGGCGGCCACCCCCTCGGCCAGCTTGCGCCAGCAGTTCACCCGCACCCGCAGGCTGTTCCCGTCTACCCAGCGACCGCTGTCCCGGTCCAGGCGGCGAGCGGTGGAGGCGACCTTGAAGTTGGCCACCAGGGTGTTGCTCTGCGTGGTGCGGCGCCACTCGGGCGCGGTCAGCACGTTGCCGACCACGGTGACGTAGGTATCGAACATCGCCCCTCCCAGGGACACTCGGCTTGTCGTCGCCGAGCCTCGACCGGCGGGGGCCCGGTCACCAGCCACGCCACCTACGCCTGTGGACGACGGACCGGGCTGTGGACAACCGCCTGATCAAGGTCCCGTCTGCTAGGGACCACAGTCCCTACGGCGGCGACCTGCGGCGCGGCATGATCGGAAGTGCCGACCGGGACACCGGGTCAAGGGGTTCCGGACGCCGCCCGATCGGGTATGGAGTTGATCAACCGAGAGAAAGGGCAGCGAGATGACCATCCGCGCACCCCGTACCGACGTCCGTGGGGCCGAGCGATGAGCGCCGTGGCGAACCCCGCGACCGTGGCCGCGTGCCTGCGGGTCGGCGCCGGGTTCTCCCAGGGCGACCGCAACTGGATCGCCGAACGGTTCGCGACCCTGGACGCCCGGCTCGCCGGGTTCCACGCCGACGCCACCGAACTGGAGGTGTCGGTCAAGGACCGGGAGGCACGGGGGCAGAAGGTGACCCTGGAGTGCTGGATCGCGGGACGGCAGAAGATCGTCACCACCTCCGTCGAGGAGGATCTGCACGCCGCGCTCAACGACGTCCGGGACGACCTGCGCCGCCGGCTCAACGACGCGAAGACCCGGCAGGAGCCACGCAACAACAAGCACCTGCGCGAGGGTCACCACGCCGAGGGCGTACCGGCCCAGGCCGGGGCGGTCGACGAGCGGGCCGACGAGGAGCCCGCCTGAGTGCTCCCCCGCTCCCGTCCGAGGCGGTGCGACGGGACGGGAGCGGGGGCTACCGCCGGGTAGCTCCGCGGCGTACCGTCGCGGTCGTGGAACCCGACGTGCTGGGACCGCCGTACGAGCGGCAGACGATCGACCTCGGCGGCGACGACGAGGGTCCGGTCGTCGCGACCCTGGTCCGCCGGCGGGCCGGGCGCCCGACCCGCCGGGCGGTGCTCTACGTCCACGGCTTCGTCGACTACTTCTTCCAGACCCACGTCGCCGACTTCTTCGCCGAGCGGGGCTGGGACTTCTACGCCCTCGACCTGCGCAAGTACGGCCGCAGCCTGCTGCCGCACCAGACCCCGAACTTCTGCCGCGACCTGAGCGACTACTTCCCCGAGCTGGACGCCGCCGCCAAGATCGTCCGCACCGACGAGGGCCACGACAAGCTGCTCGTCATGGGTCACTCCACCGGCGGCCTGATCCTCTCGCTCTGGGCGCACGCCCGCCGCGAGGCCGGCCTGGTCGACGGGCTCTTCCTCAACAGCCCCTTCTTCGACATCAACGCCCCCTGGCTGGTCCGTCGGCCCCTCGCGGCCGCCGTCTCCCGGCTGGGCCGTCGGGCGCCGCACCGCGTCCTCCCGTTCGGGCTCGGCACCGTGTACGGCGAGAGCCTGCACGCCGACCACCGCGGCGAGTGGCGGTACGACCTGGCCTGGAAGCCGCTCGCCGGATTCCCGGTACGCGCCGGCTGGATCAACGCGATCCGCGCCGGCCAGCGGCAGCTCCGGGCCGGCCTGGACATCCCGGTGCCGGTGCTGCTGGCCTGCTCCACCCGCAGCTACCGGGGTACGAAGTGGCACGAGTCGGCCACCCTCGCCGACGCCGTGCTGGACGTGGAACACATGGTGCGCTGGGCACCCCGGCTCGGCCGGCACGTCACCCTGGCCCGCTTCGACGGCGGGCTGCACGACCTGACGCTCTCCAGCCCCGCCGTACGGGAAAGGGTCTTCGCCGAGGCCGGGCGATGGGCGGAGGCGTTCCTCGGCGCGGGCCCCACCGAGCCGACGCCAGCCGACCCGACGCAGGACGGTCCGCCGGCGGCGCGCCGCCCGGCCGACGACCGGGCCGGCGCCGCCGCCGAGGGCTGAGCCGGAAAGATCAGCGGTAGCCGGCGGTTGCCGCCGCGATGGCCGACCTGATCCGGTCGAACGTCGCGACCCGGTGACCACCGTGCTCGGCGGGCAGGAGCAGGCCGAGGCAGCTCAGCGCCAGTTCCCCCTCGGCGTGTGTCCCGACGCCGAACACGGGCGCGCCCACGTACCCGGCCGGCAGTTCGGTGGTGACGCGCAGGTCGTCGCCGTCCCGGACCACCCGCTCGATCACCGCCTCCAACGGCCGCGACCCGTCGTCGGCGACGCCGAGTGCCAGCACGAACGCCGCGCTCGGGTCCGCCCCGACCCGGGCGATCGCGTCGGCCCGCGCGGCCACCGCGTCGGTCACCTGCTGGGTACGCCACCGCCAGCCCTCGTCCTCGGCGTGCCCGTGCAGCCCGCCGGTCGGCATGGCGGCCACACCGATCTCCGCGAGGTGCAGCCACTG
Organism: Micromonospora narathiwatensis; assembly: GCF_900089605.1. NCBI lineage: Bacteria > Bacillati > Actinomycetota > Actinomycetes > Micromonosporales > Micromonosporaceae > Micromonospora > Micromonospora narathiwatensis. Next base: position 4,177,425 of record NZ_LT594324.1, read on the forward strand.
GCCGGCGAAGTCGGGCATCAGGATGCCGTCGGACGCCGCGTCCGCCGGCTCCGTGACGCTCGGCCGCAGACCGATTTCCCCGTACGGCGCCATGGTGGCCGCGTCGGCGGTCAGCAGCCACTCGTGCACCACGTCCCCGTCCTCCGTGGCGCCGACCAACTCGCTGTAGAAGAAGGCGGTGGCGAAGCCCTGCCCGGCCGCCCCGGGGCGGTCGAACCGGCTCAGCGGCAGGATGGCTCGCCCGAGCAACTGGCACAGCTCGTAGACGATCTCGTTCTCGGTCTCCTGATCGAGCAGCACGACGAGAGGGTACAAACCGGGCCGCGTGGCCTGCGCGCGGGGCGTAACCGGGCTGCCGGAATGAGACGCCTCGTGCGACCCTGGGCACCGACGTGGGCCGCGACCACCCGTTCCCCCGACAACGCCGGGGGCGGCGGTACCCTCTTGGCGCACACGTCGACGCGCGCCCGTAGCTCAGCGGATAGAGCAGGGGACTTCTAATCCCAAGGCCGCAGGTTCGAATCCTGCCGGGCGCACCACCGTCACCCCAGGTCAACGGCTTGTCGTTTTCGGCCCAGTGGATCACCACGGCCGATACAGCCATTCGTACAGTCAAGTCAGCCGAAGAGCTGCCTCGTCCACGGCGGCCCGCTCGAACTCTGGCACGACGTGGGCGTAGGCGTTCATGTCAGTCCGATCTGGCTGCAACCGAGCAGCGTCCAGGGCGACGCCCCGGAGACGGGAGATCTATCGGTGATGATCGCGTGGGGTCGGTCTGGGATCCTGGCCGCATGGAGAGTCCGGATCCGGGCGGGCCGCTGAGTGACGCGGAGGTCCAGGAGTTGACGCGGTTGCTGGCACGGCTCGCGTCGCACGATCTGGACCAGTGGGAGAACTGGCGTATCGACACCTCGCATGGTCCGGTGTTCATGTCGATCAGCCGTAAGTTGCTGCCGGGCTGGCCGGAGGATGCGTTCACCACGATCTGGCCGATGCCTGGGCATCTGGCCAAGGACCGCCCCAGGGGTTGGACCGTGTGGCGGCAGGACGACAACGGCAACCGGTACGAGGTTTCCCGACACGACAGCCGGACGGAGGCGGACTCAACGGCCGCCCGGATGGAGGCCCGAGGCCACAAGCAGACCTATTGGGTCGCCCGGTCAGCCTGAGCTCCCCGAAATGGACAACACGTTTTGCTTCGGCGGTCAGGCGCTCGCCCGGCGCAGCCGATGCCGCTCCAGCCGCTCCGCCCGAAACTTGTCGAGGGTGAGTTCTGCGTCCGCCAGCCGAAGGCATCCGCTGGCTGTGCACACCGAGCAATTGTTCCGCTCGTGGTAGGCGACGCAGTACGACGCGAGGATGACGGCGAACGGGATCTCAGGCACGCCAGCCTCCGGCCCGGTATGCCTGCCCGCGAGTCAACAGCGGGGCGCGCTGGTACTCCCTCGTCGGCTCGTTCGCCCAGGAGTGTCCGGAGTTTCGGCGGACCTGGACCGGAGTGACCGCCTGTGGGCTGAGCGCTCCCGAGCGGTTCTGATAGAGCGTTGCCGGCCCCGTCAGGTCAGCGGATTCCCTCCGCCCGAACCACCGGTTCCGCACCAGCCTGCGCCACTTAGACAACATCAGCACCTCCCGTTGTTCCGGCCTTGCCACCAACCGTAGACCTGTACGTCTATAGACGTCTAGTACGTACCGCAAGTCTAGGCCGTTCAGGACGTTGAAGAAGGTGGTGTCATGGTCGATCCGTTGTCGCCGACACCGCTGTACGTCCAGGTCGCCAATCTCGTGGCGAAGCGCATCGCGGACGGCGAGCTGGAGCCACTTCGTCCGATACCGAGCGAGTCCCAGTTGCAGCAGGAGTACGGCGTGGCTCGGGGCACTGTCCGACAGGCCGTACGCCTGCTGCGGGACCGCGGGCTGGTGATGACGGTCCCGCAGCGGGGCACTTACGTCGCCGAGAAGGCTGGGCAGTAACAGCCCTTGCGCGCCGCGATGCCCGGCAGGATCGAGCATCCGGCGACCGTGCAACGTACGTGCCGTCAAGGAGTAGCCGGCGTACGCGAGGGCAACGGCAGCACAAGTCGCTCGCCAGTCACGCCCCTCGCTGCTTCACTTCACCGGATGATTGCCGAGGAGAAGCTGCGATCGTGCCTGGCAAACCTCTGGGGCGTGACTGACGCGACGGTGGAGCCGCACCACGGGGGCATGAACTCGGCGACCTGGTTCGTCACGGCCGGGGCGGAGAGTTGGGTCGCCAAGGCGGTCGCGCCGGCTGCACGCCGGTCCCTCCTGGGCGGACTCACCGTCGCCGGCCACGTCGACGCGGCGGGAATCCCCACAGGCGCCCCGGCGACGACCCGACAGGGCGAGATCATCGCGGACGTCGAGGGGATTCCGCTCGCGCTGCTGCGTCGGGTCGACGGGGACGGGCTGTCCGGCGGCACCCCCGACGAGCAGCGGTTGATCGGCCGGACCCTCGGCCGGGTGCACGAGGTGTTGCGGGAGGTCTCGGTCAAGGACGCCGACCGATTCCACTGGGTGGATGTCCAGGCCGCGCATCTGGCGGTACGGCCCTGGATCCGGCCGGCGGTCGCCGCCGCGGTGGCCGCGTACGAGGCTCTTGACCCGTCGACGCTCTCCTGGGGCCTGTTGCACACCGATCCGGCGCCGGAGGCATTCCTGCTGGACCGCCGGACCGGGGTCTGCGGGCTGATCGACTGGAGCGTGGCGATCACCGGTCCGTTGCTCTATGACCTCGCCTCGGCGGTGATGTACGCCGGCGGCCCTCGCCGGGCGGTCTGCCTGATCGAGGCGTATCTGACGAGGCGGACCCTCACCCGCGCCGAAGTGGAGCACGGGCTGCCGACCATGTTGCGGTTCCGCTGGGCGGTGCAGGCTGACTATTTCGCCCGCCGCCTGGCCACCGGTGACCTCACCGGACTCGCGAACAACGAGGGAAACGAGAAGGGCCTGGAAGACGCACGCCACCGGCTGAGCCAGATTCCGCAGAACACGTAGCTGGCCCCCGGTCCGCAGACGCCCGTGTCGTCACCCTTTGACGGTGCCGAAGGCGGGCGCGCCGGCGCTGTCGTAGGTCAGCATCGTCACCCCGCTGGCGGAGGTGCGGGTGTCGGTCAGCCGCAGGCCGGCCGGCGGCACCCCGTCGACGAAGAGTCGCTGTCCGCGGCCCAGGACCACGGGGAAGACCAGCAGGTGGTACGTGTCGATCAGGCCCTCGCGCATCAGCGAGCGGGCGAGTGCCCCGCTGCCGTGCACCTGGAGTTCGCGGCCGGGCCGGTTCTTCAGTTCGGTGATGGCGGTGACCAGGTCGTCGCCGAGGCGCTGCGATCCCGACCAGGTCAGCTCGTCGGTACGGTTCGTGGCGACGTACTTGGGCAGCCGGTTGAGCGGGTTGTCGGACCCGCCCTGGGCGGGGTCGGTGACGTGCGGCCAGTAGGCCGCCATGATGTCGTAGGTGCGGCGGCCGAGCAGGAGGGCGTCGGCCCGGTCGAGGACCGCGCTCATGTAGCCGCCGACCGTCTCGTCGAAGTGCGGCGGCAGCCACCCGCCGAGGTCGAACCCGCCGCTGCGGTCCTCCTCGGGGGCGCCGGGGGCCTGCATGACGCCGTCCAGGGTCAGGAACGTGGTGATCGTGAGTCGCACGATGTCGCCTCCCTCGTTGACCGGCCCGCGCCGGCTCTCACCATTGCCGACGGCCGGGAGACGACCGATTCGACAACCCAACCAGACACTAAATGTGACCTGCGACACACCCGCGAAACGACCCTGGTCCTCCGCACCGTGGAACAGCGACATCGGCTGGCCCACGGGACCGGCGCTTGTCGTATCTCCCGCCTACCGTGGGCGGATGACCGAGATTCTGTTGTTCCACCATGCCCTCGGGCAGACCCCGGGCTTTCTGGAGTTCGCCGACCGGTGGCGCGGAGCCGGCCACACCGTGCACACCCCCGACCTGTACGAGGGCGCCACGTTCGAATCTGTCGAAGAGGGCGTGGCGCACGCCGAGGGGATCGGCTTCGGCGAGATCATTCGACGGGGTACGGCCGCCGCCGCGTCCCTGCCGGAGCGGATCGTCTACGCCGGCGTCTCGCTCGGGGTGCTGCCGGCGCAGTCGCTCGCCCAGCGGCGGCCCGGCGCGCGGGGCGCGCTGCTGCTGGAGAGCGCGGTGCCGCCGGAGAGCTTCGGCGGCCCCTGGCCGGCCGGGGTCCCGGCGCAGTTGCACGCGATGGCCGACGACGAGCTGGCCGAGGTGCCGGTCATGCGGGAGGTGGCGGGCCAGATCGACGCCGCCGAGCTTTTCCTCTACCCGGGCGGCGGCCACCTCTTCACCGATCGCGGCACGAAGGCGTACGACGAGGCCGCGACGACCCTGCTCCTGCGCCGCACGCTGGACTTCCTCGACCGGGTCGGCTGACCTCGCCGGCGTCGAGCGGCGCCGGATCGGCGAGGTGGCGGGAAAAGCCCATCCCGAACACCGCCACATCGGCGATCCGCCGGGACGGCACCGGTCACCCTCGGTGCCCGCCGGGCAGCGACCCGCCGCGCACCGAGGGTGACCGGTTACGGTTTGGCATGTTATTCTCCGGCGTCGATCTAGGCCGCCGGACCCGACCGGGTCGCAGCCGGAAGGACCCTCCCCCGATGCCGGTCGTTGGCGTCACGACCTCGCCCCCGGCCCCGCTGGACCGGCCGGGAGGCGGCGCGTTCACTCTGGTCTTCACCACCCTGCCGGCGCTGCTCCGGCTGACCTGTGGCCTGGTCGCTGCGGTGGTGGCCCTGGCGGTCCGCACCCCGCCGGTCCGGGTCGCGCTGCTGGTGCCGGTGGTCGCCGTGCTGACCGCCTGGTCCGTCTGGTACGCGGTCCGCGCGCTGCGGCACGGGGCCACCGGTGCCATGGTGGCCGGCGACGTCGCGCTCACCACCGGGGCCGGGCTGGCGATCCCCTGGCTGGTCGCGCCGGAGGTGCTGCCCGGCGAGGTGAGCTGGATCGCGGTGCTCGCCAGCACCACCGTGATCAACGCACAGGCCACCGCCCCGGCGCGCTGGTCGGTCCCGGCCGGGTTGCTGGTCACCGCCGGCTACGCGACCGGCGCGACCGCCGCCGGCAACCCGGTCGAGGCGCGGTCGCACGCGATGACGCTGCTGGTGCAGACCGGCATCACGGCGGGGATATCCGCGGTGATGCGGCGCCGGATCGGGCACGCCGACACCGCCTTCGCCGACTACCAGCGGCTGGCCCGCGAGGCGGTGGTGGCGCGCGCCGCCCGGGAGGCCGAGCGGCGGCAGAACCGCGACCTGCACGACACCGTGCTCGGCACGCTGACCATGGTCGGGCTCGGCGCGCTCCCCGGCCTGTCGGTCACGCTGCGCGAACGGTGCGCGGCGGACCTGCGTACCCTCGCCGCCCTGGCCGACGCCAGGTCGGCGCCGGCGGCCGGCCCGGTTGCGTTGGACGACCGGCTGCGCACGGTCCTGGCCCGGCTGCCGGAGCTGCCGGTGACCGCGACGCTCACGCCGTGCGCGCTGCCGGCGGAGGTCGCCGGCGCGCTGGCGGACAGCGCCGCCGCCGCGCTGGCCAACGTGGTCCGGCACGCGTCGGATGCCACCACCACGCTGCGCCTGGCCCGGGACGCCGACACCGTCGTGGTCGAGGTGGCCGACGACGGCCCTGGCTTCGACCCGGCCACCGTCCCCGCCCACCGGTACGGGCTGCGCGAGTCGATCATCGGGCGGATGGCTTCGGTGGGCGGCCGGGCAGAGGTGACTTCCGCCCCTGGCGCCGGCACCCGGATCCGACTGGAGTGGACCGGTGTCGACTGACCTGGGTGCGGCCCTCGACGGCGCCGCCCGCCGCCCCGGCGCGCCGGCCGTCGGGTGGGCCGGGGCGGTCGACGGGACGCGGCGGGCCGACCGGGCGGAGCCGGCCGGCGCGGCGGCGGGCGCGGTGGCGACCGCCTCCGACCGGGCCGCCCGCATCGGGGCGGTCACCATCGCGTTGGCCTGGCACCTGGCGATCGACCTGCCGGCGCTGTCCGGCGCCGGCACCTCGCCCGCCGCCTCGACCGTGGTCGCCGCGGCCTGGCTGGTGACCGCGGCGGTCGGCGTGGCGGCCGGCGTACGCCTGCTGCGCGGCGGCCTGCCGCCCGCCCGGCGGCTGGCGGCGGTGCTGCTGGTGGTCGACGCGGCGGTCTTCGCGGCGGTCGGCGGCGAGCAACTGTTCGCCGCGGCGAACTGGGTCTGGGGCGGCCTGGTCTGGTTCTTCCTGCTGGTGCTCTGGCGGCGGCCGGTCCGGTGGCTGCTGGCGCTGCTCGGCGCGCACGCGACGATCGCCCTCATCGTGGTGGTCGCCGACGGCGCGACCGCCCCGGCCGACCTCGCCCGCTACGCGATGTACGTCTACGGCACCTCCTCGCTGCCCGTCGCGGTCTTCGTCGGTGGCGGCGCGCTCGCCATCCTGGCCCGGGACCGGGCCGGCACGGCGGCGGCGACGCTGGTGGTCGAGGCGGAACGGGTGGCGGCGGAGCGGGCCCGGACGGAGCGGCGTGCCCGGCTGGCCCTGGTCAGCGGCACCGCCGAGGAGGTGCTGGCCGAGTTGGCCGCCGGCGACGCCGACCCGGCCGACCCGGAGGTGCGCCGCCGCTGCGTACTGGCCGCGGCACGGCTGCGTCGCCTGATCGCCGAGTCGGACGACGTGCCCGACCCGCTGCTGCACGAGCTGCGGGCCGCGGCGGACCTGGCGGAGCGCGACGGACTGCCGATCGAACTGGTCGCCGTCGGCGTGCCACCGGAGCTTCCGGTCGAGGTGCGTCGACGGCTGACCGACCCGCTCACCACGGCACTCGCCGACGCCCGGGGGTCGGCCCGGCTGACCGTTGTCGCCGGCCCGGACGAGGTGGTGGTCAGCCTCGTCACCCCCGACCACGACGGGCCCGACACGAGCGGGCCGCCGGGCACGACCAGCCCGCCGGACACGGACGGGGACGGGGACGGGGACGGGGAAGGGTCGGTGGAACTCGAGCACGAGCGGGACGGGGAGATCAGATGGACGCAGACGCGGTGGCGCAGGACGTGACGGGCGGGCCGCCGATCGGCGTGGCGATCGTGGACGACCATCCGGTGGTGATCGACGGGGTACGCGCCTGGCTGGCCGGCGAGCGGCGGCTGCGCGTACTGGCCACCGGCGACGATCCGGACGTGGTGCTGCGGGCCGCCCCGGAGGCCGAGGTGGTCCTGCTCGACCTCCGGCTGCACGGGCGGATGGTGATCGACAAGCTGGCCGAGCTGAGCGCCGCCGGACGGCGGGTGGTGGTCTACTCCGAGCACACCGACCCGGACACCATGCTCGCCGCGCTGGACGCGGGCGCGGTGGCGTTCCTGGCCAAGCACGAGGGACGCGAGCACTGTGTGGCGACCGTGCTCGCCGCGGCGAGCGACCGGCCGTACGTGCCGCCGGCGCTGGCCGGGGCGATGGTCGGCGATCCCCGGCCGGACCGGCCCGCGCTGTCGGACAAGGAGCGCGAGGCCCTGCTGCTGTGGTTCCAGTCGATGTCGAAGGCGTCGGTGGCCCGCCGGATGCGGATCAGCGAGCACACGGTCAAGCAGTACGTGGACCGGGCGCGGATCAAATACACCCGCGCGGGCCGACCGGCCGCCACCAAGGCGGCGCTGCTCGCCCGGGCGATCGAGGACGGACTCGTCCGGCCGGAAGAGATCGGCATCTACCGGTCACAGGCGTCCACCGACCGGCCGACCCCCTAACGGCTGTCATGACACCCGGCGGCGGGTGGGCCAGGCTCGGGATACCGGAAACCGTCTCCCGGGAGGTCGTGACCGTGCAGGAGGACGCCGCCCCCTTCTTCATCGGGCCGCACCGCTTCGACGCGGACGACCCCGCCCGTCCCGTGCTCGACCGGCGGTACGCGCTGATCCCCGAACCGGGCGAGCGGGTGCTCGGGCAGCACCGGCTCGGGGTGACGGGGCAGTTGCTCGGCCCCACGGAGAGCGTCCGCGCCTGGGAACTCTCCGCCCCGGCGGCGGTCACGGTGACCGACCGGCGGCTCGCCTACGTCTGCCCCGACGCCGAGTTGTCCGTGGTCCCCGCGCGGGACGGCCGGGCGTACCCCCGGCACCGCCGCCCGGTCCGGCTGTCCCGCCTGGTGAGCGGCCAGATCCGCTGGCAGTGGCCGTCCCGGCTGGAGCTGGCCGACGGCTCGGACGGCGGCGGCGAGCTGCGGGTGGTCTGCGACGCCCTGCGGACCATCCGGCAGCCGTCCCTCGCTCTCGCCGGCCCGGACCCCCTGATCGTCGCGCTGGCCCGGCAGATACGCCGCGCGGTGGCCGCCTTCCGGCTGGTCCACCCCGAACTGGTGGAACTCTCCCCGCCGGAGCGGGACACGCTGCTGGTCCGGGTCGGCGGGGCGCCGGGCCCGGCCCGGGGCGCGGTGACCCTGCCGGGGTCGCTGCCGGTGGAGTTCCTCTCCCGGGACGACTACTACCGCCCGGCGCGGGACGCCGTCCCGGCCTGGCCGCGGCTGGCGTCCCCGGCTCGGAACCGCCCCGGCTCCGCCTGCTGACCTCCGGCGAGGACGCGGCCGGTCGCGGTCCGTGCGGACCCGGCCGACCGCGCGGGGTGGGTCAGGCGGTACGGGCGCGGCGGCCCGGCCGGTCCAGCTCGGCGGCCTCCTCCGGGGTGGGGGCGGTGCCGCCGAGGTGGGCCGGCTGCCACCACGTGTCGTCGGGGCCGGCGGGCTGCTCCGGGTACGCCCGCTGGGCCCGGTCGACCAGCGCGCCCAGCCGGCTGCGCAGTTCGGCCGTCATCGTGGTGGCGTCCGGGTACCCGGCCGGGTCCATCGGCTCGCCCACCAGGATGGTGATCGGGGTGTGCCGCCGGGTGAGGGTGCGCGGTCGGCCCTTGGTCCAGAGCCGCTGGGTGCCCCAGACGGCGACCGGCAGCAGCGGCACGGCCGCCTGCTGGGCCATCCGGGCGGCCCCGCTCTTGAGTTCCTTGACGGTGAAGGAGCGGCTGATGGTCGCCTCCGGGAAGACGCCGACCACCTCGCCGCTCCGCAGCGCCGTCACCGCGGTCTGGTACGAGCCGGCGCCGGCCGCCCGGTTCACCGGGATGTGCTTCATGCCCCGCATGAGCGGTCCGGAGACCTTGTGCCGGAAGACGGACTCCTTGGCCATGAACCGGACCAGCCGGTGGGACTCCTGCGCGCCGTATCCACAGAAGATGAAGTCCAGGTAGCTGACGTGGTTGCTGGCCAGCACCGCACCCCCGGTACGCGGCACATGTTGACTGCCCTCGATGGTCAGGCGCAGGTCGAGGACCCGGAACATCGTCTTGGCGGCGGCGATCACGGGCGGGTACACGAGCTCCGGCATCCGGCAACTTTACCCCGGGTAGGTTACGCGACCGTAGGGATGAGAGATCCGCCGACAGCCGCGCTCTGCCCTGCGGAGAACCGCTCGCCGGCCGGCCCGGGATCGGGGACCATGCCCGGATGACTCCACGTGCTGTCCTGCTCTGGATCCACGGTGGCGGCTGGCGGGCCCGGTACCACGAGGACGGCGCCGCGCTGGCGCCGCTCGGCCTGCGGGTGGTCGCGGCGACGTACCGGTTCGTGGCCGAGGCACGCTGGCCGGCCCAGCTCGACGACGTACGCGCGGCGGCCCGGGCGGCCCGGTCCGCGGCCGGCGGGCTGCCGCTGCTGGTTGGCGGCGACTCGGCCGGCGGCATGCTGGCCCTGCACCTGGCCCTGCGCGGGGTGGACCGGCCGGGCGACGTCGCGGCGGCACTGGCGTACTGGGCACCGGTCGACCCGCTGGACCCGCGGTACCGGCGGTTGCGCGCCCACGACGACCCGTGGACCGACCTGCTCGGCCACCCGCCCGCCACGGGCGACCCGGCCACCGTCGACGCCACGGTCGCCACCCACCTCGGGTCCGGCGTACCGGTGCTGCTGGTACACGGGCGGGAGGACGCGGCGGTGCCGGCCGGACAGTCGCTGGCGTTGAGCGGGCAGTTGCTCGCCGCCGGCCACCCGGTGCACTGCTGGATCACCCACGGCGGGCACGCCCTCGACCTGGCCCGGCCGGACATCCGGGCGGTCACCGCCGCCTTCCTGGACAGCGTCCTGCCGGCCGCCTGACCCGACTACCGTCAGGACATGCCCGACCTCGCCGCGATCGTCATCCACTGCCGTGACCCGTACCTGCTCGCCCCGTTCTGGAGCATGGTCACCGGGCTGCCCGTGGTCGAGGACGACCGGGCGAAGCTGGCCGACGGGTCGCTCGGGCCGACCGAGGCGGTGCTGCTGCGCGACCCGTCCGGGCACCGGCCGGACGTCTGGATCAGCCCCGCCGACGACCTGCCCTCCTCCGGCCGGATCCACCTCGACCTGGTGGGTGACGCCGAGGAGCGGGCCGCGGTGCTGGCGGCCGGCGCGACCGTGGTCCGCGAACTGCCCCGGTGGACCGTGTTGGCCGACCCGGAGGGGAACCAGTTCTGCCTGCTCCCCCGCACCGAGGCGCACGCCGACGCGCTGCTGCCGGGGCACTGACCACACGCCGACGCCGCCGGCTGGCACCGGCGGCGTCGCGCGTCGAGACGCCCGGTCAGGCGGCCAGGCTGTGCAGGTCCAGGCGGCCCCGGGCGAAGGCATCCACCTTGCCCCACCGGCCCGGGATGTCCAGCACCTCGATCCGGCCCATGCCGACCGGCAGCCGCGGGTCGACCGACAGGTGCCCCTCGTGCGGCTCCAGCCCGAGCATGGTCCGGATCAGCAGCAGCGGGGCCCCCGTCGACCAGGCCTGCGGGCTGCACGCCGTCGGATACTCCACCGGGAACTTGGTCAGCTCCCGGTGGTAGCCGCCGAACGCCTCCGGCAGCCGGCCGTCGAAGTAGCGCGCCGCGTCCAGGATGCCGTTGGCGATGGTGGCGGCCTCGTCCGCGAAGCCGTACCGCCGCAGACCCCAGGCGATGAAGGAATTGTCGAACGGCCAGATGGTGCCGTTGTGGTAACCGATCGGGTTGTAGCGGACCTCGCCCTCGGCCAGGGTGCGTACCCCCCAGCCGGAGAAGAGTCGCGGCCCGACCAGGTGCTCGGCGATCTTCGCGGCCCGCTCCTCGTCGACGATGCCGCTCCACAACAGGTGCCCGATGTTGGAGCTGAGCACGTCGCACTGCCGGCCGTCCGGGTCCAGCCCGAGGGCGTAGTACTCGCCGTCGGCCACCCACCAGTCGCGGTTGAACCGCTCCTTGAGCGTGGCCGCCTCGCGTTCCAGCCGGTCGGCGTACGCCGGATCGTTCCAGAACTCCCGGGCCAGCCGGGCGGCCCGCATCTTCGCGTCGTACGCGTACCCCTGCACCTCGCAGGTGGCCCGCGGGAACGGCGGCAGCTTGCCGTCGGCGTACGAGATCGAGTCCCAGGAGTCCTTCCAGCACTGGTTCTCCAGGCCGGTGTCGGTGTTGCGCCGCTCGTACCAGATGTAGCCGTTGCCGACCAGGTCGGCGTAGTCGTCGATCCACTTCAGCGCGGCCCGGCACTCCTGTTCCAACTCCTCGACCAGCGCGACGTCGCCGCTCCACTTCTCGTACTCGTCGAGGAGCACCACGAACAGCGGCGTCGCGTCCACCGAGCCGTAGTACGGCGAGTGCGGCTGTTCCTCGAAGGCGGCCGTCTCGCCGTATCGCATCTCGTGCAGGATCCGGCCCGGGTCCTCGTCCCGGAAGTCGTCGAACCGGGTGCCCTGCAACCCGCCGAGGATCCGCAACGTGGTCTCGGAGAGCGCCGGCGCGAACGGCAGCACCTGGAGGCAGGTGAGGATGCTGTCCCGGCCGAACATGGTCATGAACCAGGGCAGTCCGGCGGCCGGGAGCGTCTGCCCACCGAGGGAGAGCGGCGAGAAGCGCAGCGCCGCCAGGTCGATCAGGCTGCGCCGGTACGTCGAGGCCAGCTCGGGGTGCTCGCTGTTGACCTTCGGCGCCCGAGTCATCCACTCCTCCAGGTCACGCTGGAGGACCAGCCGCTCGGTGCCGTGCGCCCGTAGCCCCATCCGCAGGTCCCGGCCACCCGGGCCGATCGCCACGGTCTGCACCTCGATGGCGGTGTCCCACTGCTCGTTGGGTTCCAGGTGGACGTTCCAGGCGAACCCCTCACGGTCGTACCTGGCCGGAACGGTGGCGGAGATGACCGTCTCCCGCTTGAAGTTGCCCCGCCGGTAGCCCAGCCGGAGCCGGTCCCTCTCGGCGTCGGAGTAGATCTCGCCCTTCTTGTTCAGGATCTCGTCCTTCACCTGGAACAGGTCGGCGAAGTCGGAGCCGGCCTCCATCCGGATCTCCAGGTCGACCGCCTTCTCGTCGTGGTTGAGGATGGTCAGCGTCTCCCGGAAGCTGCCGCCCACCGCCCGCTCCCGGATGACCGACAGCTTCGCGTCGATGTAGTGCGTGGCCAACCCGGGCACCAGGAAGAACCGCGCCTCGAAGTACTGGAGGTCGTCGTACGACAGCGAGTTGAGTCGCTCCCCGTTGATCGTCAGCACCCATCTGGACAGGAACCGGGTGTCGATGGAGAAGAGACCGGTCGGCTCGCTCGGCGTCGCCTCGATGTCGCCGGTGTCCTCGGAGACCACGAACGTGTTCCCGTCGAGGATCCGGACCGTGTTGCCCGCCATCAACGCACCTCCCGCGTGAACGCGCGCCGCGGCCCCTGCGAACGCGGCGGACCGGGCAGCAGCCGTTCGACCTGGAGCAGCAGCCGCAGGTCGCCCGCCACGGTCATGTCGCCGCGGAGCAGGGCCGCGATGGCGTTCTCCTCGCCCGTGACCAGTTCGCCGAAGAGGCGCGGCGCGGTGCCCACGACCGTGTCGGCCTCCCGGTCCTCCTGCCGGACCTGGAGGTTGCCCCGGTCGATGTCCAGGAGCCAGTGTGTCGTCTGCGCCCCCTGGTGCAGGTCGAAGCGCAGGCTCCCGGAGGTCTTCGCCAGCAGGGGTTCGAACCCCCGCCGGTCCAGTTCCTCGAAGAACCTCGTGGTCGCGTCCACCATCCGCTCTACTCCTCCCGCGATCCCCGGCGTCCGAGGACGGGTCCCCGCCGGGTACGACGTCAACCTCGCCCGGATCGGGTGACCGCCGTCCGGCCGGCGTCGGGCTGGCGGAGGACCCGGATCGCGCGAACGCCGGCCCCCCGGGCGGGGAGCCGGCGTCACCGCGGCGGACGGGTCAGTTGTTGGGATCGTCGGCGCTGATGTCGGCGAGCACCGACTGGGGCTCCCGCTCGACCGCGAGGTCACCCATCGAAATCAGCCCGACCAGGCGGCCGTCGTCGATCACCGGCAGGCGGCGCACCGCGTACGTCCGCATCAGGTCGGCGGCGGCCACCGCGTCGTCGTACTGGCTCACCGTCACCACGTCCTTGCTGGTGATCTGGTTGAGCCGGGTGGTGTTGGGGTCCATGTTCTCGGCCACGCCGCGGACCGTGATGTCCCGGTCCGTAACGATGCCGACCACGTTGTCGCCGTCGGTCACCACCACATCGCCGATGGCGCTGTCGCGCATCTCCTGCGCCGCGGCGGTGAGGGTGTCGTTGCCGTCCATCGTCACCAACCGGGTCGTCATGAACTCTCCGACCGTTGTCATGGTGCTCCCCTCTCGGTGTCGGCACCGCGGTCTACCCGCCGGTCCCGGCCCGGTAACCCGCCCGGGTTCAGCGATGGCGGGGGCAGCGCCGCGCGGGCGCGGGTCAGCCGCGGGGAGGCATTCCGTAGACGCGCTCGACATGCAGCCGCAGCACGAGCCGGCGCTCGGCGACCATGGCCCGCCGGAAGTCGTCCCAGTCCGGGTGCTCGCCCTGCACCGCCCGGTAGATCCCGACCAGTTCCTCGACCGTCGGGTCGTCCGGCCGCTCGGCCACCGGGGTCAGCTCGGCCCGCGCCTCCGCCACCGCGTACGCCCAGCCGTCCTGGCTGCTGACCTGGAAGCTGGCCCGGGGGTCGCGGCGCAGGTTGGCGGTCTTGGCCCGGCCGTCGGTGACCGAGACCCGGATCAGGCCCTGCTCCCGGTCGAAGGAGTAGACCACGTTGGACAGCTGGGGTCGGCCGTCCCGTTTGATGGTGGCGAGGGTGCCGAGCCAGCGGCTCGCGATGAGGTCGGTCAGGGCCTGCCGGGTCTGCTCGTCCGTCATTCGGGTCTCCCGCGTCGACTGGTCGTGGTCGCCACCATCTCACCGTATTTCGGGGCCGGGTGCCCGACCATCGGCCGGGCACCCGGGCGGCTCAGCGACGCTCGGCGGCGACCAGCTCGGCGAGCTGCACCGCGTTGAGCGCGGCGCCCTTGCGCAGGTTGTCGTTCGAGCAGAAGAGGGCCAGCCCGTGCTCGACCGTCTCGTCGGCCCGGATCCGCCCGACGTACGTCGGGTCCTGGCCGGCCGCGTCGAGCGGGGTCGGCACGTCGGCCAGCGCCACGCCCGGCGCGCCGTCGAGCAGTTCGCGGGCGCGGGCCGGGGTGATCGGGCGGGCGAACCGGGCGTTGATCTGGAGCGAGTGGCCGGTGAAGACCGGCACCCGGACGCAGGTGCCGGAGACCTTCAGCTCGGGGATCTCCAGGATCTTGCGGCTCTCGTTGCGTAGCTTCTGCTCCTCGTCGGTCTCGGAGGAACCGTCGTCGACGATCGAGCCGGCCAGCGGAAGCACGTTGAAGGCGATCGGGCGGGCGAACGAGCGCGGCGCGGGGAACTCGACGGCCGCGCCGTCGAAGGCGAGCCCGGCGGCGTGCTCGGCGACCTTGCGAACCTGCTCGTCCAGCTCGGCCACCCCGGCCAGGCCGGCGCCGGACACCGCCTGATAGGTGGCGACGACCAGGCTGACCAGTTCGGCCTCCTGGTGCAGCGGACGCAGCACCGGCATCGCGGCCATGGTGGTGCAGTTCGGGTTGGCCACGATGCCCTTCGGCCGGGCGCCGACGGCGTGCGGGTTGACCTCGGCGACCACCAGCGGCACCTCCGGATCCATCCGGAACGCCGACGAGTTGTCGATGACCACCGCGCCGGCCTCGGCGACCCGGGGCGCCAACTCCCGGGCGGTGCCCTTGCCGGCCGAGAAGAGCACGATGTCCAGCCCGCGGTAGTCCGCGGTGGCCGCGTCCTCGACGGTGACCTCGCCGTCCCGCCAGGGCAGGGTGCGCCCGGCCGACCGCGCCGAGGCGAACAACCGCACCTGCTCCGCCGGGAACTCCCGCTCCGCCAGCACCTGCCGCATCACGCCACCGACCTGGCCGGTGGCCCCCACAATGCCGATCCTCATGCCCGCGAGGCTACCCAGCCGGGCGGCCGGACCGGGAAGCCTTTCCCACCGCGCGGGCCGCCGGCCGACGCTCCCGCCGCCCGGCGGCCGCCCCCGTCACCTGCAACGACAGCGCTCCGGCACGGTTCGCCCCGGAAGATCACCCGCCGTCCGCCCACCCCGCCGAAGCATCCCCACCCGCCCCCACACCCTCACGTCCCCCAACCGCGACCCGAATCACACCCGACCCGGGCAGATCTTGGGTACGAAAGGACCCCCGCGGGGGCCGTCTCGTACCAAGATCCCGGGCGGGTTCAGGGGTCAGGGGGTGTGGTCGACCACCTCGCCGAGGTTGGCGGCGACCAGCTCGTCGCGGATGATCGCCGAGTCGCCCTCGACGACCACGGTGAGCGACTCCGGGTGCAGGTGCGCTCCGGCCGCCGCGGAGACCTGGTCCACGTCGGCGGCGAGCAGCGCCTCGCGCAGCCGGGCGTGGTAGTCGTCCGGCAGGTCGTGCACCACCAGCGTGGTCAGCGCCGACGCGATCGCCCGCGGCGTCTGCAACTCGACCGAGAGCTGGCCGGCCCGCCACGAGCGGGCCACCGCCAGCTCGTCCTCGGTCACCCCGGTCAACTGGGTACGCGAGACCTCGCCGACCGCCTCCACCAGGGCCGGCGCGGTCACCGCGGTCTGCACCCCGGAGCTGATCGCGAACCGGCCGAACCGGCGGGACGAGGCGAAGTCGCCACGGATGCCGTACGTGTAGCCGTGCACCTCGCGGATCAGGTGGTTGAGCCGGGAGGTGAACGCACCGCCGAGCACCGTGCCGGCGAGCGTCATCGGCACGTGGTCCGGATGGGCGCGGTGCGGGGACGGGTGCCCGATGCGGAGGGTGGACTGCACCGAGCCGGGACGGTCGACCAGGATGACCCGCCGCCGGTCGGGCAGCGGCACCTCGATCGGGCCGCCCGGCTCCACCGCCCCGCCCGCGGTGCCGGCGAACGCCGCCGCGCCGAGCGCGTCGAGGTCGATCCGGTCCAGGTCACCGGCGACGATCAGCGTCCCCGGGCGGATGAACCACTCCGAGTGGAAGACGGTCACGTCGTCCACGTCGAGCGCGGCCACGCTCTCCGGATCGCCGTACATCGGGCGGCCCCAGCGGTTGTCCACGCCGAACAGCTCGGCGCGCAGCACGGCGTCCGCCCGCGGGCCCGGGTTGGCCCAGTCCATCCGCAGCGCGGTCGCCTCGTCGTCACGGACCCGCAGCACGTCGGCCGGGTCGAGCTTCGGAGTACGGACGGCCTCGGCGAGCAGCTCGACGGCGGCGTTCAGCCGGTCCACCGGCACCTGCACGCTGACCTGGAACGAGTCCCAGTCCAGCCCGGTCACCAGCTCGGTGCCGAGCGCCTCGATCGCCAGGGCGTACGCGGTGGCGTCGCGCTGCCCGGTGCCCTCCTCCAGGGCCTTGGCGAGCACCGCGCCCAGCCCTTCCTTGCCGACCGGCTCCCGGCCGGCGCCCCCGTCGAGGAGCAGCAGCGCGACCGCGAGGTTCTGCCCCGGCAGGTGCGCGGCGACGACCTGCCCGCCCGCGACGGCCCGGCGGACCACCTGCGGGAACCGGTACGGGCGGGCGGCGCCCGGCCCGGGACGGGTGGTGATCAGCGTCATGGCTTCTCCTCGGGCTGGTAGATCAGGGTCACCCGGTCGGCGGCGCCGAGCAGCTCGGCGGCCTGCTCGGCGATCTGCTCGGCGGTGACGGCGAGCCAGGCGGGCAGCCGCTCGCCGGCCTTCGCCGGGTCACCGAACTGGGTGGCGTACCGGCCGAGCGTGTCGGCCCGGCCGTCCACCGTGGACATCTGCCGCCACCACAGGGTGCTCAGCAGCGCCTTGGCGCGGTCCAGCTCGGCGGCGGTCACCGGCACGGTGGTCAGCTCGTCGACCACCTCGGCCAGCCCGTCGCGCAGCCGCTCGGCGGTCACCCCGGGGCGAGCCGTGACGGTGGCGATCAGCGGGGCGGGGCCGTGCGCCAGGTCCACCCCGTACGCCCCGACCAGGTCCGGCTGGGCGATCCGCTCCCCGTCGGCGAGGCGCTGGTAGAGCCGGCTGCCCCGGCCGCTGCCCAGGACGGTGGCGAGCACGGTGGTCACGTCGTACCCGGGGGTGCCGAACCGGTGGGTGCGGTGCGCGACGTACACCCGGGGGGCGGGCACGTCGGCGGTGACCGTCTCCACCGCCGGCCGCCCGGTCGCCGGAACCGTCCGCCCGTCCGGCGCGGCGGGGATGTCGGCGCGCGGGGGGACGCCGCCGAAGTACTTGTCGGCCAGCGCGAACACCTCGGCGGCGGTGGTGTCGCCGACCACGGTGAGCACCGCGTTGTTCGGCGCGTAGTACGTCTCGTGGAACGCCTGGAAGGTGGGCAGGCCGGCGGCGTTCAGGTCGGCCATCGACCCGATCGTCGCGTGGTGGTACGGGTGGCCCGGCGGGTAGAGCAGCGGCAGCAGCCGCAGCCAGGCGTCGCCGTACGGGACGTTCTCGTACCGCTGGCGGCGCTCGTTCTTGACCACGTCCCGCTGGTTGTCCAGCGTCTGCTGGGTCAGCGCCGGCACCAGGCCGCCCATCCGGTCGGCCTCCAGCCAGAGCGCCAGCTCCAGGTGTTCGGCCGGGACGGTCTCGAAGTAGTTGGTCCGGTCCGGGTTGGTGGTGGCGTTCAGCGATCCGCCGGATCCCTGGATGAACCGCATGTGCTCGGTCTTCGCCACGTTCACCGAGCCCTCGAACATGAGGTGCTCGAAGAGGTGGGCGAAACCGGTCTGTCCCTCCGGTTCGTGCCGGGAGCCCACGTCGTACCAGAGGTTGACGGCGACGGCCGGGGCGGTACGGTCCTCGCTCACCACCACGCGTAGGCCGTTGTCAAGTCGGGTCGTCTCGATGGGCCAGGGGTAACCGCTGTCGGGCATGGCACGACGCTATCCGATCTCACGGGCGGAAAGGTGACGAGCGGGGAGCATCCTCGGCCCGTGCCGGGTACGCGCCGCCTTCCCCGCTCAGTCCGGCGGTTCGCTCGGGGTCACCGTCTGATCCGACGTGCGGTGCTCCAGGGTGGTGTCCTCGGCGACGTCGGTGTCCTCCCGGATGTCCGATTCGGTGAGGATCGCGTCGGCCTGCGCCTCCGGGTCCTCGCTGCCCGCCGCGACCTCCTCGGGCAGCAGTTGGGCGCGGGACTCGATCCGTTCCTGCTCGCTCTGCTCGTGACTCATGCACTCCGCATACCCCGTGTACCGCAGTGCGGAACGGAGCGCGACTTTCCCGGCACGTCGGGGTACGCTGGCCGGCGTGACGCGGTCGTATCGATGGTTTAGGCAGCCGGCTGGAGGAGCCGGTGACCTCGCCATGAGCTGACGTCACTCCTCTTCGAGCCGGCCGGGCAGGGATGGTTTCCCTGCCCTTTTCGCGTACGAGCAGCCGGCTCGACCTCGGGCGCCGGCCCCGAGGCACGGTCGGCGGAAGGAACCCCACCGTGACGACCCCGGACGCCCATCGGGTCATCGACCAGCGGATCGACCGTGTCGTGCCGCTGACCACTCCGGCCCTGCTGCACCACCATCTGCCGCTGGACGCGGCGCTCGCCGAGGCCGTGGTGGCCGGCCGGCGCGCCGTCGGCCGGGTGCTGGACCGCGCCGACGACCGGCTGCTGGTCGTGGTCGGCCCGTGCTCGGTGCACGACCCCGCCGCCGCCCTCGAGTACGCGGGCCGGCTGCGCGAAACGGCCGACCGGCTCGCCGACGACCTGCTGGTGGTGATGCGGGTCTACTTCGAGAAGCCGCGCTCGACGGTGGGCTGGAAGGGCCTGATCAACGACCCGGGGCTGGACGGGTCGGGCGACGTGAACACCGGCCTGCGGACCGCCCGCGCGCTCCTGCTCGACGTGCTGCGCCTCGGTCTGCCGGTGGGCTGCGAGTTCCTCGACCCGATCACCCCGCAGTACATCGCCGACACCGTGGCCTGGGGGGCGATCGGCGCCCGGACGGTGGAGAGCCAGGTGCACCGGCAGCTCGCCTCCGGGCTGTCCATGCCGATCGGCATGAAGAACCGCCCCGACGGCAGCATCTCCACCGCGGTGGACGCGATCCGGGCGGCCGGCGTGCCCCACGTCTTCCCCGGCATCGACGTCTCCGGCACTCCGGCGATCATGCACACCCGGGGCAACGCCGACGGCCACCTGGTGCTGCGCGGCGGGGGCGGCCGGCCGAACTACGACGCCGAGTCGGTGGCCGGAGCCCTCGACCTGCTGCGTGCCGCCGGCCTGCCCGAGCGCGTGGTCGTCGACGCCAGCCACGCCAACAGCGGTAAGGACCACCGCCGCCAGCCGCTCGTCGCCGCCGATGTGGCCGCCCAACTGGCCGCCGGCCAGCGCGGCATCGTCGGCATCATGCTGGAGAGCTTCCTCCAGCCCGGCCGCCAGGAACTCGACCCCACCCGGGAGCTGACGTACGGCATGTCGATCACCGACGGCTGCCTCGGCTGGGACACGACCACCGAGGTCCTCACCGAGCTGGCGCAGTCGGTCCGTACCCGCCGCGCCAGCCTCCCCGCCTCCGCCTGAACCCGATTCCCGGCCCACCGGACGAGACAGCGCCGCCCCGGCCCCGGCCAGGGCGGCGCTGGACGTCGCTGTGCGGGTCGCCGGCTGGCCCTCCCGCCAGCGGCCATGGGCGGACGCGCCGGCACGCCGCCCACGGCGAGGGCGGCGACGTTTGACCGATTCGGGCCCGGGTAGCTGACCGGCGTGACCGACGACGCGCCCGTGACCGAGCAGCCCGACACCCGGCTGCTCGACGAACTGCTCGACGACATCTACCACGGCCAGGAGCGGATCAGCCAGGCGGACATCTACCGCCGGGCGGTCGCCGCCGAACTCCCCGCGGAGCTGCTCTCCAGGGTCGCCGCGCTCCCCCAGGGCGAGTACGCCGTCGACGAGGTGGCCGACCTGCTGGGCGGGACCGTGGCCTGAGGCGCAACCGCGGACGTGCCCCGGACGGCTGCCCGCTTGCCCCCGGACGGAGAGGACAGGGAATGACGGAGCGTAACGAGGGACGACGCGAGCACCCACCGGCGCTCGGCCAGCCGCCGGAGGGCCGGGGCACGGTGCCCGAGCCGGACTTCGCCGAGGAGCACGACCGCACCGCCGTGGACCGGGACGTGGTCACCGGGGCTGACGAGGACGAGCGGGAGCCGGAGGCGGCGCGCGGTTGGGCCGGCGAGGACCACGGCACGACCCCCACCTGAGCGGTACGAGCGGTGGGGCCGACGCAGCGCGCCGGCCCCACCGTGGCGACCTGACGCCGTCGCGGGTCACTGGCCGTGGTGACCGCCCTCGGCGGCGTGCTGGGCGACGGCGTACCCCATCTGGAGGAAGTCGGAGGCGGCGACCGCGGTCAGCGCGGTGGCGACCAGCCGGGTCAGCCGGGGCGCCAGCACCAGTCCCCCGGTCAGCCCGGTCGCCACCCAGACCGCCAGGCAGAACGGGCAGCTCAGCAGCTCACCGAGGGCGTGGCGGGTGGGACTGCCCTGGTCCCGGACCTGCTCCATCACCTCGCCGCTGCCGATCGGGCGGTCGTAGCGGGTGAACGGCGCCCGCAGCGGGCTGGTGATGGCGTCCTTGGACAGCAGTCGGCTGAGCTTGTGGGTCGCGACGCAGAGCAGCATCACGTCACCCGGTGCGGGCCGCTGCGGCACCGGCCGGCCGGTCAGCCGGACCAGCCCGACCAGCGACGCGGTGACTGTCGCGTACGTGCCCATCGCCACCAGGTAGCCGCCCAGCGGCCGGTGTTCGTGTGGTGCGTACGCCTGGCGCAGGCGCGCCACCCTCTGTTTCAGGCCACTCCCGGTCACCCGGCCTCCTCGGTGCTCGTGGCGGCGCCGGCTCAGCCGGCGGTCAGGTTGTCGGCCACCTCGCGGGCGAGGTTGGCCAGGGTCTCCTCGGCCAGTCCGTCGGCGTCCACGCCGGCCAGGTCCAGGCGGACCCGGGCACCGCCGGCGTCGGCCGACTCCACCAGGATCTCCGCGGACCAGTCCGGCGCCGAGTCGCTGTACCAGGTGGCCCGCAGCTGCTCGACGCTGACCAGCTCCGGGCGGCGACCGCCGTCCAGCCGGAGCGGTTCGGGCAGCCACGCCGCCGCCCGGTCCGGGTCGATGGCCGTGTTGAACACCACCTCGGGCGGCGCGGACATCCCCCGCTCGGCGTGTGCCACCATCAGACGCCCCGCAGCCGGCTCGGGTCGACCTCCCGCCCCGGGTGCCGGGCGAGGTACTCGGTCTCCAGCTCGGCGGTGCGGCGCAGGTGGTTGGCGAGCGCCGAGTCGGTGGCGTGCCGCAGCGTGTCCAGCCGGGTCCGGTGCAGGCTGGTCATCTCCCGGATCAGGTCCTCGTCGCCCAACTCGGCGGGGTCCACCCCGAGCAGCGCGCCGTCGAGGTCGTCGAGCGCGGCGTCGGTCCCGGTACGGTCGCCGTCCCACTCGGGCAACCGCTGCTCCGGGCTGGCCTCACCACCGGTGCGGCGTACTGATTCGGTCATCGTCGCCCCCTCGTCTCGTTCGGGCTGGCGTCTAGACGGATGCCCACCCGCGATGCCACCAAACCCCGCCACCTACGACACCGCGTCGGAGAGCCCGGCCAACCCCGGTACCCTCGATGGCATGGAACGGCTCTGGACACCGGCGTGGATCGCCCGCCACGTGGCCATGGTCGTGCTGGTCGTGGGCTTTCTCGGGCTCGGCTGGTGGCAGGTCACCCGGGCCGCCGAGGGCAACGCGCTGAGCTTCGGGTACGCGATCGAGTGGCCGGTCTTCGCCGGCTTCGTGGTCTTCGTGTGGTGGCGTGAGGTGCGGCACACGCTGCGACGCCGGCGCGCGGAGGACCCGTCCCCGGCGCCGTCGGCCGCCGCCGGCCCCGAGCCGGCCGCCGCCACCCCGGCGGTACGCCGGCCCGTACGGGTCAACCGCGTGCCGGCCGCCTCGGCGTCCGGCGCCGAGGACGGCGAGCTCGTCGACTACAACCGCTACCTGTCATGGTTGAACGCCAACCCGGGCGCGCGCCCCGGTGACTACCCCGGCTGACGCCGGTTCGGAAGGACGGACGAAGGTGGGCGGAGCCCTTACCCGGTACCGCGTGATCGCCTGGATCGTGGGCGTGGCGCTGGCCGTGCTGGTCCTGATCGGCATGCCGTTGAAGTACGGCTTCGACAAGCCGACCGTGGTGGCCGTGGTCGGCACCGCGCACGGCTGGCTCTACATGCTCTACCTGGCCGCCACCTTCGACCTGTCGCGCCGGTCCGACTGGCCGCTGAAGCGGATGCTGCTGGTGATGCTGGCCGGCACCGTGCCGTTCGTCTCGTTCTACGCCGAGCGCCGGGTGAGCCACTGGCTGACCGACGCCGAGCAGCCCCGCACCCCGGAGCCGGTCGCCGGCTGAGGCCACGGGTCGTCCAGCGCCGGCGGACGGCCGGTCACCGCCTCGGCCGCCACGGATCGGCGGAGGCCAGCGGGTCCGTCCAGCCGCCCTGGCGCGCGCCCTCCCGGGCTCGCTGGAGGGCCCGGGCGACCTGGCCGAACTGCCGCTCGTCGTCGCTGCTGAACAGCAGCACCTCGGCACCCCGGTGCCGGCCCCACAGCTCGTACGCCGGGGGCCGCCAGCGGTCGCCGATCAGCACCAGCACCAGCGGCAGCAGACCGACCACGCCCAGCACCAGGTACGCGGTCGCGGTGAGCCGTTCCAGCCCGCCGGTGAAGCCGAGCAGCACCCCGACCGCGCCGATCATGGCGGCGGTGACCGCGACCGCCCGGACGGCGAGCCGGTCGTGCGGCCCCCGGGTGGTCCAGAGCTGGGTGAGTTCCGCGACCGGCCAACTGTTGCGGCCCACGGTGAAGCGCTGGTCGGTGACGAGGATGCCCGGACGGGCGTAGAGCAGGGTCGGGGCGGTCGCCCGCGGTGACCGGGGCGGGTGGGTGGCGGAGCCATCGGTCTGCACGGCATCCTCCAGGGGATCGCGCGCCGGGTTTCTCGCGCCGCGACGAACTGCGTCGATGCCATCTGGCGGGATTCCCGGTTCCGCGCTTCATTGTGTTGGGGCCGTGCCAGCCCGGCCGGCTGTTTCCGCAGGCCGGCGCGGCATTCGGGGTCCGGGCCACGCCGTAAAACAGAGCTGATTTCAGCCTTTGTCATGACTTTGCGGCGCGTTGCCTGGCGACATCCGCCCAGAACGACGAATCGGGCCAGCCGCATCATCCGCCCATTCGGCCAACCCGTCGCGAGCCACGAGTGATGAATAGGTCACAAGATGTCACCGCCATCACCGGCACTTCCTGACACTCTGCCAACATTCGCCACTGCTTCAACTCCGCGCCACACCCGTCACGGGTTAGGTTGGGCAGGCCGGACCGGTCGACCGCCATCCGTCCGGATGGCCCCGGCCCGGTGTCGCCGGGTGCCTGTGCGCTCCCGGCGAGCGTCGGAGAGGAGCTTTCCGCTCTTGTCGTCCTTACGGACCCTGCTGCGCTCGCTGGCGCTCGCCGGCCTCTCGGCCGCGCTGATCGCCCCGGCGTCGGTGGCTCGCGCCGAGCCCACCCCCGCCGAGCTGACGAAGCAGATCGAGAAGTCCTCGACTGAGCTGGAGCGAATCGTCGAGTCCTACAACAAGCTCAACGAGGAGATCAAGGCCAACAAGGCCACCGCGGCGGCGTTGCAGGCCAGGATCGGCCCGTTGCAGGCACAGGCCGAGCAGAGCCGCGCCGACGTCGGCGTCCTCGCCGCCACCGCGTACAAGACCGGTGGGCTGCGCACCGTCCGGGCCCTGCTGGAGCCGGGCGGGCAGACCTCGCTGCCGGAACGGCTGGGCACGCTCGACCAACTGACCCGCCAGCGCCAGCAGACCATCGACGGCTTCACCACGAGCCAGCGCAAGCTGATCAACGAGAAGGCCCGGCTCGACGCCACGCTGGCCAAGCAGGCCGCGCAGGCGAAGCAGCTCGTCGCCGGCAAGAATAAGATCGAGGCGGACCTGGCCCGCCTCTACCAGCTGCGCCGGCAGGCGTACGGGCGGGCCACCGAGGCCCCCGTAGAAACCGGCTCCGCCGGCAGCGCCCCCGCCGTCTCCGGCTCGGCCGGGGTGGCGGTGCGGTACGCGTACGGGGCGATCGGCAAGCCGTACGTCTACGGGGCCGAGGGCCCCGGGGGCTACGACTGCTCGGGGCTCACGCTGGCCGCCTGGCGGGCGGCGGGGAAGTCGTTGCCGCACAACGCGGCGATGCAGTGGGACGCCACGGCACGGATCAGCCGCGGCTCGCTACAGCCCGGTGATCTGGTCTTCTACTCCGGCCTCGGCCACGTGGCCATCTACGTCGGCAGCGGTCAGATCATCGACGCGCCGAGCGCGGGCCGCAACGTCAACAAGCGGGACATGAACATCATGTCCATCGCCGGATACGGCCGGGTGCGCTGACCCAGCAAACCGACGAACGGCCGGCGTCCCCCTATCGGACGCCGGCCGTTCGTGTGTCATTACTACCAGCTCAGGCCGCCTGGAGCCCCTCGGCCCGGGCCAGCTCACGCAGCCGGCCGAGGGCCTGGATCTCCAGCTGGCGGATCCGCTCCCGGGAGAGCGAGAACCGCGAGGCGACCTCGGTCAGCGAGTGCTCCCGGCCGTCCTCCAGGCCGTAGCGGGCCCGCATGATGCCGGCCGAGCGGTCGTCGAGGTGGTTGAGCAGGCCCTCGATCCGCTGCCGCTCCAGGCCGGTGAGGACGATGTCCTCCGGCGACGGGGCGTCGCTGTCGGCGACCAGGTCACCGAGGTTGGTGTCGCCGTCGTCGCCCACCGGGGTGTCCAGCGAGACGGTGTCCTGCGACCAGCGGATCAGCTCGCCGACCCGCTCGACCGTGACGCCGAGCGCCGCCGCGATCTGCTCCGGCTCCGGGTCGGTGCCCAGCTCGCGGGTGAGCTGCCGGGTCACGTTCCGCATCCGGTTGACGTCCTCGACCAGGTGCACGGGCAGCCGTACGGTCCGCTCCTGCTGGGCGATCGCCCGGCTGATGGCCTGACGGATCCACCACGTCGCGTAGGTGGAGAACTTGTAGCCGCGCTCGTAGTCGAACTTCTCGACCGCCCGGACCAGGCCGGTGTTGCCCTCCTGGATCAGGTCCAGCATGGGCATCCCGGAGCGCACGTAGCGACGCGCGATCGAGACGACCAGTCGCAGGTTGGCGCGGATGAAGAGATCCTTCGCGCGCTCGCCCTCGACGACCAGCCGCTCCAGATCCTCCCGCTCCACGCCGGCGGGGACGCGGTCCTCGCCGAGCAGGTGCTCGGCGTAGAGCCCGGCCTCGATGGCCTTGGAGAGGTCGACCTCCTTGGCGGCGTCCAGCAGCGGCGTCCGGGAGATCTCGTGCAGGTAGACGCCGACCAGGTCCCGCTCCTCGGCGACCTCGTCGGTACGCATGCCGATGTTCTTGTCCACGATTGCCACGGTCCCCTCGCTCGCGCCGGTTGCCCGGTTCCTTGCCATCCCCACGTCCATCAGCCCTCCCCGTAACCTCCGCTGTGCCCGTAGGTGCTGACACCTACACAACAGATGAGACGCGTCGGGGATTCCATGTCGTGAGTCGAAAGTGTCACGAATGCCTGAGTGCTAGCTGAGAGCCAGGTCCACGTTCGCTGTCAGGGTCCCTGCTCAGACTGCTCGCGTGCGGCCTGGTGAAGCGCCCGTCGGAGCAGCGGAATCGTCGTGCGCCCAGACAATCGCACCATTGCGAAATCCATGAACACAGCGACCCGCGTCACCGCGGCATTGCGATCCTGGTCACTGCGAGATACGCGCTGGAGGACCGGTCGGTTCAGCCACGGGTGAGGATTACCCCACGCCTGCTTGAACAATCCGCAGCGCGGAACGCGTCCCCCCGGCGACGTGACGCGCGTCGCACCCGGCAGCCGCCGCCACCAGCGGGGGCGAAATCGCGGCGAAGCGGACGGAAAACGGGACGGGCGCCGGGAGCCGAACGGGGACGGCTCAGGAGGCGAGCAGGGCCAGCGCGCCGCGTACCTGGTCGGCGGAACGGGCCAGAGCGGCCCGGGCGGCCGGGACCTCCGCGCCGGAGACCAATGCGACCAGCGCGGTCTTGAGATCGCCGTCGGCCTCCCCCAACGCGGCCCGGCAAACCTCCTCGGCGCAGCCGGTGGCCTCCATCAGGATCGAGATCATCCGGCCGCGCAGCTTGGCGTTGGTGGCCACCATGTCGATCATGAGGTTCGAGTAGACCCGGCCGAGGCGCACCATCACGGCCGTGGAAAACGTGTTGAGCACCAGCTTCTGCGCGGTGCCCGCCTTCATCCGGGTCGAGCCGGTGACCACCTCCGGTCCGGTGTCCACCCCGATGAAGACGTCCACCGACGAGGCGGCGCCGGCCTCCGGATTGGCGCACAGCAGCACCGTCGAGGCCCCCTGCGCCCGGGACGCGCCGAGCGCCCCCAGGACGTACGGGGTGCGCCCGCTGGCGGCCAGCCCGACCACCAGGTCGCCGGGGCGTACGCACTCGGCGGCCTCGGCGGCCCCGGTGCGCTCGTCGTCCTCGGCGTCCTCCACGGCCCGCCACATGGCGTCCGGGCCGCCGGCGAGATGGGCGCAGAACCAGTGCCGCGGCGAGTTGAAGGTCGGCGCCAACTCGGCGGCGTCGAGCACGCCGAGCCGGCCGGAGGTGCCGGCGCCGAAGTAGTGCACCCGGTGCCCGCCGCGCAGCGCGGCGACCGCCAGGTCGACGGTCTCGGCGATCTCGTCGAGGACGGCGGCCACCGCGGCGGGCACCCGGCGGTCCGCCTCGTTGATGACGGTGAGCACGTCCCGGGTCGACATCAGGTCGAGGTCGACGCTGTCCGGATTACGCCGCTCGGTGGGTGCGCCCACCCGTACCACCGGCCGCGCCGCGGCCACCTCGTCCCGGTCCAGCCGGCCGGCCGTCATCCGCGCCTCCGCCCGGCGCCCACCCGGTGCGACCGGACGGCCTCGGCGGTCGCCTCCAGGGCCTTCCTGGTCCTGGCCCGGCTCCGCGCGGCCACCCCGACGAAGAGGCAGTCGACGACGGTGAGCTGGGCGAGCCGGCTGGCCGTGGCGCCGGAGCGGTAGGTGGTCTCCCGGGCGGCCGTGGTGAGCACGAAGTCGGCCACCTCGGTGATCGGCGAGCGGGGGAAGTTGGTCAGCGCGACGGTGGTGGCGCCCCGCTCCCGGGCCTGCTCCAGCACCTCGATGACGTCGGAGGTGGTGCCGGTGTGCGAGATGCCGACCGCGACGTCGCCCCGGCCGAGCAGGGCCGCCGAGGTGAGCGCTGTGTGCACGTCGGGGAAGTAGAAGGCGATCCGGCCGATGCGGTGCAGCTTCTGCTGGAAGTCGGAGGCGACGAAGCCGCTGGCGCCGGCGCCGTATACGTCGATCCGGCCGGCCGCGCCGATCGCCTCGACCACCTGCTCGCAGACGGCCGGGTCGAGCTGCTCGGCGGTCTCCTCGACGGCCCGGGCGTCGTTGAACGCGATGGTCGCGATGATCTGCGCCAGGTCGGCGCCGGGCGGGATGTCCCCGCCGACCACCCGGGCGTCCGGCGGCTCGACCCGGCGGGCGGCCTCGGCGGCGAGCCGGATCCGCAGCTGCGGGTAGCCGTCCATGCCGACCGACCGGCAGAACCGGATGACGGTGGCCTCCGAGGTCTCGGCGGCGGTGGCGAGGTCGGTGATGGTGCGCCGGGCGGCGTCCGCCGGGTCGGCGACGACCAGCCGGGCCACCCGCTGCTCGGCCGGGGACAGCGACGGGAGCAGGCCACTGATGTGGACGATCAGTCCACCGGGCTCGTGACTCGCAGAAATCTTCGGACTCTTCGCCACGGATGAAACTTACTTTCATGAGGCGTGACCGTCAACCATCACCGCGCGTATCGGGAAAAGTACCGCCATCCGCACGGGATCATGGCGGCAAGGGTGCCATTCCCGCAGCCTGGCCGCCTCCTCCGCACCGGTCGACTCGCCCGCGCCGGCCGACCGCCGCGGCGGCTGTCGTCCAGGTCAGGCCGACCGGACGGTCCGGAAGAGCCACCGGACGGATGGTCCTGGTGGCCGGCCACGTCGACGTGGCCGGGCCGCGCCCCGGACACCGCGCCACGAAGCGGACGACTAGCGTGTGCCCATGACGGAACGCACGGTGCTGGTGACCGGGGGCACGGGCGGGCTGGGCGGTGCGGTCACCGCGGCCTTCCTCGAGGCGGGCTGGCGGGTGGTCGTACCGGCGCGGGAGGGCGGGGCGGCCACGCCGTCCGGGCCGGTAGTCCACATCGCCGCGGACCTGATGGAACCCGCCGGGGCGGCGCACGCGGTGGCGGCGGCCTCCGCCGAGCCGGCGGCGCCGCTGCGCGCGGTGGTCAACCTCGTCGGGGGGTACGCCAGCGGCGGGCTGGTGCACGAGACCCCGGTCGATGAGTTCGACCGGATGCTGCGGATCAACCTGCGCCCGACGTACCTGGTCACCCAGGCGGCGTTGCCGCACCTGGTGGCGGCCGGCGGCGGCGCGGTGGTCTGCGTCTCGGCGCGGGCCGCGGTGGCGCCCTTCCCCGGCGCGGCCGGCTACGTCACGGCCAAGGCGGCGGTGCTCGCGTTCGCCAATGCCGTCGCCGTGGAGTACCGCGCACGGGGGGTCCGGTGCAACACGGTGCTGCCGAGCGTGATCGACACCCCGGCCAACCGGGCCGCCATGCCGGACGCCGACCACCAACGCTGGGTGCCGCCCGCCGAGATCGCCGGGGTGGTCCGCTTCCTCGCCTCCGACGAGTCCGCCCCGACCAGCGGGGCGAGCATCCCGGTCTACGGGCGGGCCTGAGCCGGAAGCGGGTCACCACGACCCGCTCCGCCGGCGGGCGGGCCGGTGCCGCCCGGTGGCCCGACCACCGACGACGGCGGGTCGTCGGGTAGCCACTCGGCGAGGTGGGCGCGGATCCGCCGGGACACCTCGTCCGGCGGGCCGTTCGCGTCGACCACCAGGAAGTCGGCGTACTCCGGCAGCGTCCGGTACGCGGTGGCGGCGGCGGTGAGCCACCCCATGCTCTCGTGGTCGGTGCCGCGCCGTTCGATCCGCCGGTACGCCTCCGCCGGGTCGACGGTGAGCAGGATGGTGACCCGGGGCGCGGGGAAGACGCGGTAACCGGCCCGGGCCAGCCGCTCCCAGCGCTGCCCACCGTGCGCCCGGATGCTCGCGTACTGGCAGGCGGAGTAGCGGTCCATCACCGCCGTGCGGCCGGTCACCAGGCAGCTCAGCAGCGCGAGGGCGATGGCGAGCCAGCGGAGCACCGACTCGACCGCGAGCAGCCCGTCGCGCCCGACGAGCCGCTGGGCGTCCGGCCGGCCGAGCCGGTGGGCGAGCCGGCCGAGCCAGCGCCGGCCGCCGGCGTTGCGGTGATAGGTGGCCGGGTGACCGGCGGCGGTGAGTGCCTCGGCGAGCCGGTGGGCCTGCGTGGTCTTGCCGGAGCCGTCGATGCCGATCAGGGCCACGGCGCGCAGTCGGGTCGCACCGCGCCGCCCCCGCAGTGACCTGGCCACCCTTCGAGGCTATCCGAACCGCGCCGGTCCTCGGGGGTTTGTCCGTTCCGTCCCGGCCACGCCCGAGGCGCGTCGACAACAGGTGTGGCCGACCGGTTCGCCGGGTACGCAACTTCAATCCCACCGCCACCCACGACGACGGGAGACCCACATGGCCGAGCGCGGGGACGAGACCCTGGTGCACACGCTCAAGAAGGTCGCCGCCGTGCTCAAGCAGTCCCAGATCCCCTTCGCGCTCGGCGGCAGCTTCGCCGTGTACGCCCACGGCGGCCACTCCAGCGATCACGACGTGGACTTCCTGATCCGGGCCCAGGACGTCGACCGGGCCCTGGAGGCCCTGGTCGAGGCCGGCTTCACCGCCGAGCGCCCGCCCGAGGACTGGCTGGTCAAGGTCTACGACGAGGGGCGGATGGTGGACCTTATCCACCGGCCGATCGAGACCCCGGTGACCGAGGAGACCTTCGCCGACACCATCGTGCGGCCGGTCGACGCGATCCACATGCCGGTGCTCTCGGCCACCCAGCTGATGGTGCACAAGCTGCTCAGCTTCTCCCAGCACTACTGCGACTTCGCCCGCGCCCTGCCGCTCGCCCGTTCGCTGCGGGAACAGATCGACTGGGAACGGGTACGGAAGGAGACGCAGCACTCGCCGTACGCGGAGGCGTTCCTGGTGCTGCTCGACCGGTTGGACGTGCTGCCCGGCACGTCCGGAGGAAGGGAGACACCGTGACCGAGCAGCACGGCGGCACGCCGCCGGACGCGTACGTCGAAGCGGAGATCCACCGCCTGCTGGCCGAGGACCCCTCCGTCGCCGAGCAGGGCATCACCGCGGTCCACCGCGAGCGGGGCCTGGTGCTCTACGGCGAGGTGGAGAGCCCGCACCGGCGTGAGGAGATCCTGCGCCGGGTCGCCGAGCGCTTTCCCGACGTACCGATCACCAGCGACATCGGGGTGATCCGCGCCGAGGCACCCAGCCAGGTCGAGGAACTGCCGTGAGGGAGGTGCGATGGTGATCCGGATCGCCGCCGTCGGCGACGTGCACCTGGACGAGGACGTGGTCGGCCGGTTCCGGCCGGCCCTGGAGGAGCTGCCCGACTGCGCCGACGTGCTGCTGCTCGCCGGCGACCTGACCCGGCACGGCACCGAGGCCGAGGCGCGGTGCGTGGCACGGGAGTTCGGGAACCTCGGCGTACCGGTGATCACCGTGCTCGGCAACCACGACCACCAGTGCGACCAGGTGCCACAGGTGGTGAGGACGCTGGAGGACGTCGGCATCACCGTGCTGGAGGGGACCGGGATCGTGCTGGAGTGCACCGGCGGGCGGCTCGGCGTGGCCGGGGTGAAGGGCTTCGGCGGCGGGTTCGCGGGACGGTGCGCCACCGACTTCGGCGAGCCCGAGACGAAGGCGTTCGTCCGGACCGCCAACGAGAGCGCCGACGCGCTCGGCCGGGCCCTGCGCGAGCTGGAGTGCGACGTGCTGGTCGCGCTCACCCACTACGCCCCCGTGCCGGACACCCTCGCGGGCGAGCCGCTGGAGATCTATCCGTTCCTCGGCTGCTACCAGCTCGGCCAGGCGGTCGACTCGGCGCCCACCGCGCTGGCGCTGCACGGCCACGCCCACCACGGAACCGAGCGGGGCACCACGCCCGGCGGGGTACGCGTCCGCAACGTCGCCCACCCGGTGATCAAGCAGGCGTACAGCATCTTCCACCTCGGTGACCACCTCGACCAGCACCAGGTTTCCGGAATCGGGCAGTCGGGTACTGCGCGGCCATGGAGCTGATTCTCTGGATTCTCGCAGTCGTACTGGTGGTCGCCGGCGTCCTCGCGCTGTTCCGCCGGCAGATCCTGTGGGGCATCGTCCTCATCATCGTCGGCCTCCTGGTCGGCCCCGGCGGCGTCAGCATCTTCAGCTGACCGCCGGTCCCCCTGTCCACCCCTGACCCGCCGGGGTCGCCGGGTCCGGACGCTCCGTCCTCCCCGATCGGAGCGCCCGGGCCCGACGGCCCCGGCGCCGCGCGTACGGGGCGGGATTCCATCGACGGATACGGACCTTCCGGCACCAGGACAACCGGAGCGTGGGAGCGCGCCCACCACCGGTAACCGGGTTTCTGGATTGTTACCGGGCCGTGTCCAGTAGGGGGTGGACCGAGCGCGATGCAAGCGCTTACATGTGGGAACGACCATCGGACCGGCGCAGTATCGACTTCCCCCACGCGCCGGCAAGGAAGGAGATCGGCATGGCGTTTGCCAGATCGCGCCAGGCTCTCGCGATCGCCGGCGCTCTTGGCTTGGCGCTCGGCGTCACCGCCTGCGGCACCGGCAACGACAAGAAGAGCAGCAAGGCGAGCTCCCCCGAGTGCGCCGCATATGACAAGTACCAGGGCCACGACGGCAAGAAGGTCACGATCTACTCGTCCATCCGGGACATCGAGGCCGACCGCCTCGCGCAGTCCTGGAAGCAGTTCGAGGACTGCACCGGCATCAAGATCGACCACGAGGGCTCCGGCGAGTTCGAGGCCCAGCTGGGCGTACGGGTGGACGGCGGCAACGCCCCCGATCTGGCCTTCATCCCGCAGCCGGGTCTGCTCAAGCGGTTCGCCGACGCGGGCAAGCTCAAGCCGGCCGGCAACGACACCAAGGCCATGGCGGAGCAGAACTACTCCCCCGACTGGCTGAAGTACAGCACCGTGGACGGCAAGTTCTACGGCGCCCCGCTCGGCTCCAACGTGAAGTCCTTCGTGTGGTACTCGCCGAAGACCTTCAAGGAGAAGGGCTGGAACATCCCGACCACCTGGGACGAGCTGATCGCCCTCAGCGACACGATCGCGGCGAGCGGCACGAAGCCGTGGTGCGCCGGCATCGAGTCCGGTGACGCCACCGGCTGGCCGGCCACCGACTGGATCGAAGACCTGATGCTGCGGACGACCACGCCCGAGGTCTACGACCAGTGGACGACCCACGGCATCCCGTTCAACGACCCGCAGGTGGCCGCGGCGGTCGACAAGGCCGGCACCATCCTCAAGAACGAGAAGTACGTCAACGGCGGCTTCGGCGGCGTGAAGAGCATCGCCACCACCTCCTTCCAGGAGGCCGGCACGCCGATCACCGCCGGCAAGTGCGCGATGCACCGCCAGGCGTCCTTCTACGCCAACCAGTGGCCGCAGGGCACCAAGGTGGCCGAGGACGGCGACGTCTTCGCGTTCTACTTCCCGGCCGTCGACCCGGCCAAGGGCAAGCCGGTGCTGGGTGGCGGCGAGTTCGTCACGGCCTTCGCCGACCGTCCCGAGGTCCAGGCGGTGCAGACCTACCTGGCCTCCGGCGAGTACGCCAACAGCCGCGCCAAGATCGGCGACTGGGTGTCGGCGAACAAGAAGCTCGACCTCAACAACGTCCCCAACCCGGTGGACAAGCTCTCCGTGCAGATCCTCCAGGACGAGAAGACCGTCTTCCGCTTCGACGGCTCGGACCTGATGCCGGCCGCGGTCGGCGCGGGCACCTTCTGGAAGGGCATGGTCGACTGGATCAACGGCAAGGACACCGCCACGGTCCTGAACGGCATCGAGAGCAGCTGGAAGTGATCTGACCCGGTGGTCCGGTCCGCGTCGGCGGGCCGGACCACCGCCGGTCAATCCAACCTCTGAGGAGGGGTCGATGGGGTTCGACTTCGCGGAGGAACAGCCCAAGTTCCTCATGCTGATGTACGGGCTGATCGCTTTCGTCGCGGTGGTGGGCGGTCTGCTCCTGCTCCTCGACGTGGTGCCGGCCTGGTTCGCCCGCCGTCGGGAGGAGCGGCTGGTGGCCGCCTCGGCCAGCGGTGCCCCGCTGCCCCGGCGACGGAAACCGCGGGAGGGGTTCTTCGCGTTCTTCTTCCTGCTCCCCACGCTGCTGCTGCTGGCCGTCGGGCTGGTGGTGCCGGCGGTCCGCACCACGCTGCTCTCCTTCATGGACAGGGACAGCAGCAACTGGGTGGGGCTGCAGAACTACGGCTGGATGTTCTCCGAGGACTCGATCGTCCGGGTGCTGGCCAACACCCTGATCTGGGTGCTCCTGGTGCCGCTCGTCGCCACCACGTTCGGTCTGATCTACGCCGTGCTGGTGGACCGGGCCCGGCTCGAGGCGGTGGCCAAGTCCCTGATCTTCCTGCCGATGGCGATCTCGTTCGTCGGCGCCAGCATCATCTGGAAGTTCATCTACGCGTACCGGAGCGAGGACCAGGACCAGATCGGTCTGCTCAATCAGATCGTGGTCAGCCTCGGCGGTGAGCCGAAGTTCTGGCTCCAGGAGAGCCCGCTCAACACCCTGCTCCTGATCGTGATCATGATCTGGATCCAGGCCGGCTTCGCGATGGTGGTGCTCTCCGCCGCCATCAAGGCCATCCCGGCGGACATCGTCGAGGCGGCCCGGCTGGACGGGGTCACGCCGTGGCAGATGTTCTGGCGGATCACCATGCCGAGCATCCGGCCGGCGCTGATCGTGGTGGTGGTGACGATCTCCATCGCCACGCTCAAGGTCTTCGACATCGTCCGGACCGCGACCAACGGCAACTACGACACCAGCGTGATCGCCAACGAGATGTACAACCAGGCGTTCCGGTACCGCGAGGTAGGACAGGGCTCCGCCCTGGCGGTCTTCCTCTTCGTCCTGGTCATTCCGATCGTGATCTACCAGATCCGCAACCTGCGTCAGCAGCGGGAGGGCTGAGATGACCACCGCCACGCCCACCGTCGGAGCCGGCACCCGGGCCACCGAGCCGGCCACCCGCGCCGGCCGGGTCCGCAAGCGGCTGAACAGCCGTACCGCCACGCTGGTCTCGATCGTCATCGCGCTGCTCTGGACGGTCCCGACCTTCGGCCTGTTCATCTCCTCCTTCCGGCCGGAGAACCAGATCAAGACCACCGGCTGGTGGACGTTCTTCAGCGACCCGCAGTTCACCCTGAAGAACTACCAGGACGTGCTCTTCGGCAGTTCCTCGTCGTCCGGCCAGCTCGCCAGCTACTTCATCAACTCGCTGGCGATCACCATCCCGTCGGTGCTCTTCCCCATCGCGTTCGCGGCGCTGGCCGCGTACGCGCTGGCCTGGATCAACTTCAAGGGGCGGGACTGGCTCTACATCGCGATCTTCTCGTTGCAGATCGTGCCGCTCCAGATGGCCCTGGTGCCGCTGCTGAAGTTCTTCTCCACCGGCGTCACCGTCGCCGGCGTCCAGGTGCTCCCGGCCTGGGAACTCGACGGCGCACAGAAGTTCGCCCAGGTGTGGTTCGCGCACACCTGCTTCGCGCTCCCGTTCGCCGTGTACCTGCTGCACAACTTCATCTCGCAGCTGCCCGGGGACCTGATGGAGGCGGCCCGGGTCGACGGGGCCACCCACCCGAGGATCTTCCGCACCATCGTCCTGCCGCTGATCGCGCCCGCCCTGGCCGCGTTCGGCATCTTCCAGTTCCTCTGGGTCTGGAACGACCTGCTGGTTGCGCTGATCTTCGCGGGTGGCAACAGCGAGACCGCCCCGTTGACCGTCCGGCTCGCCGAGATGGCCGGCACCCGGGGCAACGAGTGGCAACGGCTGACAGCCGGTGCCTTCGTGTCGATCGTCGTACCGCTGATCGTGTTCCTGTCCCTCCAGCGCTACTTCGTGCGGGGCCTGCTCGCCGGCAGCGTCAAGGGTTGATCCGATGCCCGCCGCCGCCCGTCGATGGGCGGGCGGCGGCGGGCACGGGCCGGAGCGGGGGAACAACGATGACGAAGATTGACGATGTCGCCCGCCTGGCCGGGGTCTCCACGGCCACCGTCTCCCGCGCGCTGCGCGGCCTGCCCACGGTCTCGGCCGCGACGCGGCGCCGGGTGCTCGCCGCCGCCGAGCAACTCCAGTACGCGGTCTCGCCGAACGCCTCCCGACTGGCCGGCGGAAAGACCGGCACCGTGGCGATCGTGGTCCCCCGGATCACCCGCTGGTTCTTCGGGACGGTGGTGGAGTCCGTCGAGGACTTCCTCGACCAGAACGGCTACGACCTGCTGCTCTACAACCTCGGCGGCCGGGAGCAGACCCGGCAGCGGGTGCTGCGTACCGCCAGCCTGCACAAGCGCGTGGACGCCATCATCCTGGTCGCCACCCCGCTGCGCCCGGCGGACGTGACCGCGCTGACCAAGCTGGCCCTGCCGGGGGTGACCATCAGCTCCGGCAGCGGAGTGCCCGGCTGGCCCTGCGTACGCATCGACGACGTGGCCGCGGCGCGGACCGCCACCCGGCACCTGCTCGACCTCGGCCACACCCGGATCGCGCACATCTCCGGCGATCCGGACGACGAGCTGGCCTTCACCACGCACCTGGACCGCCGCCACGGCTACCAGGAGGAGCTGCGCGCGGACGGGATCCCCACCGACCCGAGCCTGGACGTCGAGTCGCAGTTCACCATCGACGGCGGCATCCGGGCCACCGCCGAGCTGCTGGCCCGGGGTGAGCCGCCGACGGCGATCTTCGCCGCCTGCGACGAGATGGCGATGGGCGCGATGACCGCGCTGCGCGACGCCGGGCTGCGGGTGCCGCAGGACGTCAGCGTGATCGGCATCGACGACCACGACCTGGCCGGGGTGCTCGGGTTGAGCACCGTCGCCCAGCCGGCGGCGGAGCAGGGGCTGCTCGCCGCCCGGATCCTGCTCGACCCGCTCGGCGTCCGCACCGCCGACCCGTACCCCGGGCTGGTACCCCCGACGGGCGACGCCGACGGTGATTCGCCGACGCCGCCGGTGATCCTGCCCACTCGACTGGTGGTACGTGAATCGACCGCACCGCCCCGGGCACACTGAACGGATCCGGCCGTCCACGACGGCCGGGAACGACCGTCCGGCAACGGACGGCCACGGCTCGACACAGGGGAGAAGGCTCTGAACACCGACACGACGCGACAGGAACCGGCCGGCCCCGCCACCGGCTGGTGGACCGAGGCCGTCATCTACCAGGTCTACCCGCGCTCGTTCGCCGACTCGAACGGCGACGGCATCGGCGACCTCCCCGGCATCACCGCCCGCCTCGACCACCTCGCCGAGCTGGGGGTCGACGCGCTCTGGCTGTCGCCGTTCTACCCGTCCCCGCAGGCCGACGCCGGCTACGACGTGGCCGACTACCGGGACGTGGACCCGCTCTTCGGCACCCTCGC
The DNA here is from genome assembly GCF_900089605.1 of Micromonospora narathiwatensis. Classification (NCBI taxonomy): domain Bacteria; kingdom Bacillati; phylum Actinomycetota; class Actinomycetes; order Micromonosporales; family Micromonosporaceae; genus Micromonospora; species Micromonospora narathiwatensis. Next base: position 4,214,495 of record NZ_LT594324.1, read on the forward strand.
GGACGCCGACACGATGATCGCCGAGGCGAAGGCGCGCGGGCTGCGGGTGATCGTCGACCTGGTCCCCAACCACACCTCGTCGGCGCACCGCTGGTTCCAGGCCGCGCTCGACACCGGCGCGGGCAGCCCCGAGCGGCAGCGCTACGTCTTCCGCGACGGCAAGGGCCCACAGGGCGCCGAGCCGCCGAACGACTGGCAGAGCGTCTTCGGCGGCCCGGCCTGGACCCGGCTGCCGGACGGCCAGTGGTACCTGCACCTGTTCGACCCCGGCCAGCCGGACCTGAACTGGGACAACCCCGAGGTGCGCGCCGAGTTCCTGGACATCCTCCGGTTCTGGCTGGACCGGGGCGTCGACGGCTTCCGGGTGGACGTGGCGCACGGCCTGATCAAGCAGGCCGACCTGGCCGACTGGCAGGAGCCGCAGGAGATCCTCTCCGGCAACGAGGTGGACAAGCCCCGCCCGCCGATGTGGGACCAGGACGGCGTACACGAGATCTACCGGGACTGGCGGCGGCTTCTCGACTCGTACGACGGCGAGCGCATTCTGGTCGCCGAGGCGTGGGTGGAGCCGGCCGAGCGGCTGGCCCGCTACGTCCGGCCCGACGAGATGCACCAGGCGTTCAACTTCGAGTACCTGCTCGCCTCGTGGACCGCCCCGGCCCAGTACGCGGTGATCACCCGTTCGCTGGAGGCCACCGACTCCGTCGGCGCGCCCACCACCTGGGTGCTCTCCAACCACGACGTGGTTCGGCACGCCTCCCGGCTCGGCCTGCCGATCGGTGCCCCCCGGCCGAACGGGATCGGCGTCGGCGATCCGCAGCCCGACGTGGCGCTCGGCCTGCGCCGGGCCCGGGCGGCCACCCTGCTGATGCTGGCCCTGCCCGGTTCCGCGTACCTCTACCAGGGCGAGGAGTTGGGGCTGCCGGAGCACACCGCGCTGCCCGACGAGACCCGGCAGGACCCGACCTGGGAGCGCAGCGGGCACACCGAGCGGGGCCGGGACGGCTGCCGGGTGCCGATCCCGTGGGAGGCCGACGCCCCGTCGTACGGCTTCGGGCCGACCGACGCGAGCTGGCTTCCCCAGCCCCCGATTTGGGCCGAGTACGCCCTGGACCGGCAGCGCGGGGTGCCCGGCTCGACGTACGAGCTGTACCGGACCGCGCTGCGGCTGCGCCGGGAGCACGGGCTGGGCGTCGGCCCGCTGCGCTGGCTCTCCTCCGGGGACGAGGTGCTCGCCTTCACCAACGGCCCGCTCACCGTGCTGACCAACTTCGGGGCGGCGGCGGTGCCCCTGCCCGCCGGCGCCGAGGTGCTGGCGGCCAGCGCCCCGCTGGAGGCCGCCGCCGTACCCACCGACGTCACGGTCTGGTACCGCGCCTGACCCGTCAGGAGGGGGCCCCTGTGCAACGCGAGGCGTTGACCGGGGGCCCCTCCTCACCGCCGGTCGGCGCGGGTGTGCAGAAGTTCGCGTACCTGCGCGATGTCGCGCGGGGAGGTACGGGCGGCGAGCCAGTACATGATGCCGGTGGGGATGAAGAAGAGCTGGAACGCGGCCAGCCCGACGGCGTAGTTCAACGGCGGCGGGAAGGCCGCCCGCAGCCCGTGGAAGACCACCCCGACCAGGCCGTTGCCGGCCGCCCGGCCGACCCCGTTGACCAGGTTGCCCAGGCTGTAGACGGTGCCCCGGTGCTCGGGCGGGTTGACGTCGGCGATCAGCGCGAACCAGTTCGGCGAGTTGGCCGAGGTGAGCGCGAGCGCCAGCACGGCGGTCAGCAGGCTCAGCCCGACCGTCGGCTCGGTGACCACGCTGGCCAGCACCGCGCCGATCACCGCGCCGGAGCTGCCGCCCTCCGGCACGTCGATCCGGATCGGCACGAGGAACAGGACCAGGTAGAACGGCACGGCCGCGAGGATGCCCACCGCCGCGACCAGCGCCCGGCCGCTCGGCGTACGCCGCTGGAGCGCGTCACCGGCCAGCCCGCCCAGGATGGAGAACACCCCGCCGAGCTGGAACAGGGTGGCGAAGACGCTGCCCACCACCACGGCGGTGGCCGTCGAGTAGCCCTGCGCCTCGGCCCGCTGGGCGAAGAGCACCGGCAGCCAGACCAGCGAGCCGAACGCCGCCTGCGCGGTCAGCCCCTGCATGATCAGCCATCGGTTGGTCCGCCGGCCCAGGATCCGGGGCAGGTCGGCCCGGCTGATCCGGTAGTCGTACTCGGCGCCGCTGTCGAACGCCGCGGCCAGCTCCGGCTCGCTCTGCCCGCGGCGGATGTCGTACGTGAACAGGTAGGCCACGGTGGCGGCCAGGCCGACGACGGTGAGCAGCAGGAACGGCCGGCGCCAGTCGGTGGCGCCGAGGAGGCCGCCGGTGAGCGTCCCGGCGAGGGTGCCGACGCCCTGCGACAGCCCCCAGAAGCTCATCACCAGACCCCGACGGCGCGGCGAGATCAGGTCGGTGACCACGGAGAAGCCGACCGAGCCGACCGCGCCGAGCCCGACCGCGGCGACGAGCTGGGCGATCAGGAACGTCGGGTAGTGCTGGGCGAGGGCGCTGCCGCCGGTGCCGGCCGCCCAGATCAGCGTGCCGACCATGAGCAGCGGCTTGCGGTTGGTCCGGTCGCCCACGTACGCCCAGGCCACCGCGGCGACCGCGCTGACCAGGAAGCTCACCGCGGTGACCAGGCCGAGCAGCCGCTGCGGCACCCCCAGCGCGCCGGAGATCGGCCCGTACAGCGGCGGGACCAGGCCGATGGCCACGTTGTCCAGCGAGGCGAGCACCACGAACACGACCACGCTGTAGAACCGGTGGGCCGCGCTGCCGCGCCGCGAGACTCTGGTGCCGCTCATGCCCGGCAGCCAACCAGGTGGAGATCACGGCCCGATGACGGGCCCGACGTCCTCACAGGTATCCGCCGATCTCGACCGGCACCGATCCGGCCGGGACCGCCCCGGCGCGCAGCGCGTACAGCTCCGCCAGGGTGGCGCCCTGCGGCGGGACCCCCGCCGTGGTGCCGAGCCACCCGGTCGCCTCGGCGTACGACAGCGGGCCGACCTCGATCCGGGCCAGGCAGCGCCCCGGCCGGACGACCGCCGGGTGCAACCGGGACAGGTCCTCGTTCGTGGTGATCGCCACCAGCACGTCCCGGCCCTGCCCGAGCAGCCCGTCGGTCAGGTTGAGCAGCCGGGACAGCGCCTGCCCGGCCGCCTGCTTGGCCTCGCCCCGGATCAACTCGTCGCAGTCCTCCAGGATCAGCAGCCGCCAGCGGCGTCCCGCACCGCCCTCCTCGTCCTCGTCCCCCACCGCGACGTCGGACAGATAGGCCGCGTCGCCGAAGAGGACGTCCGGGTCGAGCACGGCGTCCACCTGGCACCAGTCGCGCCACTCGCGGGCCAGCGCGCGCAGCGCGGTGGTCTTGCCGGTGCCGGGCGCGCCGTGCAGCAGCACCAGCCGCCCCGAGACGGCCTCCGGGGTGGCGGCCATCAGCGCGTCCAGGGCGCTACGCGCCGTCCCGGCGTAGTTGCGCCGGATCGTCGTCCACTCCGGGGCGACGATCGACCGGAGGTCCCGCCGGGCGCCGCGACGCGGGTCGTGGTGCCAGAACCCGATCCGGCCGGTGTCCGGGTCCTCCGGCTCGGCGGCGCCCTCGACGATCCGGTCCAGGGCCGCCTGCCCGACCTCGTCGTCCACCGCGGTCACGGTCACCTCGGCGTCCCGGCCGTTCCAGGTGACCACCCGGGCCGTCCAGCCCTCCCCGTCGAGCAGCCGGTACCGCCGCCGGTGCTCGACGGCGGTGCGCAGGACCCGCGCCCCGTCCGGGGTCAGCGTGGCGTCGGGGCGGAGCCGGGACAGCCGGACGGTCCGCGCCCAGGGATGCCGGCCGGTGACGAAGTCCGCCAGCGACAGCGCGTCGACCACGTCGCAGGGGGTGTCGGCGTCGTCGTACTGGAGGACCGAGGGCAGGTGGCTGTCAGCCGGGGCGGTACGCATCCCTGGATCATCGCCAGCGCCCGCCCCGGCCGTACAGCCCTTTACGCGGTGCCCGTGCCGAGGCGGTCGACGACCCGGTCCCGGGCCTCGGCGTAGCGCCCGCGGATGGCGGGCACGGGCGCTGCCGCGTACTCCTCGGTGTCGCCGACGGTCCACGCGGGTGGCGCCGCGCCGCCGAGGGCGACCCAGGCGGCCTGGCGGGCGGCGCCGTCGGCGACGTACTCCCCGGGCGGCGGTACGACCACCGGCCGGCCGAAGACCTGCGGCGCGATCCGTCGCACCGCCGCCGAGCGGGCGCCGCCGCCGACCAAAATGATCCGGCGGGCGGTGGCGCCCTGCGCGGTCAGCGCGTCGAGCCCGTCGGCGAGCGCGCAGAGCATCCCCTCGACGGCGGCCCGGGCCAGGTGCGCCGGGGTCGCGCTGCCCAGGGTGAGGCCGTGCAGCGACCCGGTGGCGGTGGGCCGGTCCGGGGTCCGTTCCCCCTCCAGGTAGGGAACCATGACCAGCCCGTCCGCGCCGGGCGCGGCGGCCAGGGCCAGCTCGCTCAGCTCGTCGAGGCCCACCCCGAGCAGGGTCGCGGCGGCGTCCAGCACCCGGGCCGCGTTGAGCGTGCAGACCAGCGGCAGGTACCGGCCGGTGGCGTCGGCGAAGCCGGCCACCGCGCCGGTGGGATCGGCGGCGGGGGTGTCGGCCACCGCGAAGACCGTGCCGGAGGTGCCGATCGAGACGACCACGTCGCCGGGACCGGCCCCGACGCCGAGCGCGGCGGCGGCGTTGTCCCCGGTGCCCGGACCGAGCGGCACCCGCCCGGCCGCCGGGCCGACGAGCGCCGCCGGGTCCAGCAGCCCCGCCGGCTCCGCCGGGCCGAGCACGGTGGGCACCACGAGCTGCCGTCCGAAGGCACGTTCCAGCAGGTCGAGGCGGTAGTCACCGGTACGCGGGGACCAGTAGCCGGTGCCGCTGGCGTCGCCCCGGTCGGTGCGCAGCGCGGCCAGGTCGGGGGCGCCGGCCAGCCGCCAGGTGAGCCAGTCGTGCGGCAGGCACACGGCGGCCACCCGGTCGGCGTTCGCCGGCTCGTGCCGGGCCAGCCAGCGCAGCTTGGTGGCGGTGAAGCTGGCCACCGGCACGCTGCCGGTCGCCTCGGCCCAGAACCGCCGGCCGGCCTCGCCGCCGCCCGCCTCCGCGATCAGGTCCTGGGCGGCGCCGGCCGAGCGGGTGTCGTTCCACAGCAGCGCGGGACGGATCACCTGCCCCGCTTCGTCCAGGCAGACCATGCCGTGCTGCTGGCCGGCGACCGCGACGGCGGCGACGTCGGCCAGCCCGCCGGCCGCGTCGAGCGCCGCCAGCAGGGCCTCCCACCAGGCGTACGGGTCGACCTCGGTGCCCTCGGGATGCGGCGCGCGGCCCTGCCGGACCAGCGCGCCGGTCTCCGCGTCCCGGACCACCACCTTGCAGGACTGGGTGGACGAGTCGACCCCGGCGACGAGCGGCATGCCGGCCCGCCTCAGCGCGCGCCGAGCAGGTGCTCGACGGCGAGCTGGTTGAGCCGGACGAAGCCGAAGCCCTTCGCCCCGGCCGCCTCCGGATCGAACTCCTCGAACGCGGAGCGGTCGGCGAGCAGGTCGGCGTAGCTCTCCCCGGCACCCAGCGTCGGCGTGCTCAACCCGGCGACCTGGCTGGCGGCGAGGGCCTCGGCCACCTCCGGATCGGCCCGGAACGCCGCGGCCCGCTCCTTGAGCAGGAGGTAGGTGCGCATGTTCGCCGCCGCCGACGCCCACACCCCGCTGATGTCCTCGGTGCGGGAGGGCTTGTAGTCGAAGTGCCGCGGCCCGTCGTACGCGGGACCGCCGTTCGGGCCGCCGTGCTCCAGCAGGTCCACCAGGGCGAACGCGTTGAGCAGGTCGCCGTGGCCGAAGACCAGGTCCTGGTCGTACTTGATGCCCCGCTGGCCGTTGAGGTCGATGTGGAACAGCTTGCCCTGCCAGAGCGCCTGGGCGATGCCGTGCGCGAAGTTCAGCCCGGCCATCTGCTCGTGGCCGACCTCGGGGTTGAGGCCGACCAGCTCGGGGCGGGCCAGGGTGGAGATGAACGCGAGCGCGTGCCCGACGGTGGGCAGCAGGATGTCGCCGCGCGGCTCGTTCGGCTTGGGCTCAAGGGCGAAGCGCAGGTCGTAACCCTGGTCGACGACGTACTGGGAGAGCAGGTCGACGGCCTCCCGGTAGCGGTCCAGCGCGGCACGGACGTCCTTGGCCACGTCGTACTCGGCGCCCTCCCGGCCGCCCCACATGACGAAGGTGCGGGCGCCCAGCTCGGCGGCGAGGTCGACGTTGCGCAGCACCTTGCGCAGCGCGTACCGGCGGACGTCCCGGTCGTTGCTGGTGAAGCCGCCGTCCTTGAACACCGGGTGGGTGAAGAGGTTGGTGGTGACCATCGGTACGACCAGGCCGGTCTCGTCGAGCGCCTTGCGGAACCGGGTCACGTGGGCGTCCCGGGTGGCGGCGTCGGCGCCGAAGGGGATCAGGTCGTCGTCGTGGAAGGTGATCCCGTACGCGCCGAGTTCGGCGAGTCGGTGCACCGCCTCCACGGCGTCCAGCTCGGGGCGGGTGGCATCGCCGAACGGGTCGCGGGCCTGCCAGCCCACCGTCCAGAGACCGAAGGAGAACTTGTCGGCGGGGGTGGGACTCGGTGCCATGGCAGACCTCCGGTGGTGTCGTACCCAATTTGTTCAGTGGTTGAATTAAATGACCACGGTGTGGCAGTGTCAAGGGGTGACCACCGCCAGCACCACCGGCGCGGTCCGGCAGGGCAGCCTCCGCGAACTCAACCTCGCGGTGGTGCTCCGGCGGATCGCCGCCGCCGACCACCCGCCCTCCCGGGCCGCGCTCGCCGCCGGGACCGGGCTGACCCGGGCCACCGTCTCCGCCGTCGTCGACGACCTGATCGCCGGCCGGCTGGTCGCCGAGGCGGCACCCACGCCGCGTACCGGGGCCGGGCGGCCGGCCCGGGGTCTGGTGCTGGCCACCGACGGCCCGGCCGGGCTCGGGCTGGAGGTCAACGTCGACTACCTGGCGGCCTGCGTGGTCGACCTGAGCGGCGCGGTCCGCCACCACCTGGTACGCCGCGCCGACCTGCGCCCGGTCTCCCCCGCCGCCGCCCTGGACCGGCTGGCCCGGCTCGCCGCCGAGGCCCGCGCGGCGGCCGTACGCGACGGGCTGACCCTGGCCGGCACGGCGCTCGCCGTGCCGGGCCTGGTCGGCGACGGCGGCCTGGTCCGGCTCGCCCCCAACCTGGGCTGGCGGGACGTGGACGTCCCCGGGCTGCTCGGTGGGCACCCGCTCGCCGAGCCGGTCGACGGGATCCCGCCGCTGGTGGTCGACAACGAGGCCAACCTGGCCGCCCTCGGCGAACTGCACGCCGGTCCCCCGGGGCCCGCCAGTTTCCTGCACATCTCCGGCGAGATCGGCATCGGCGCCGGAATCGTGCTCGACGGGGCGCTGTACCGGGGTGCCCGCGGCTGGAGCGGCGAGATCGGTCACCTCCCGGTGCACCCCGAGGGGCGGCCCTGCCGCTGCGGCGGCCAGGGCTGCCTGGAGCGGTACGCGGGCCAGGAGGCCATCCTGGCCGCCGCCGGGCTGGCCGGCGCGGAACTGCCCGCCGACACTGCCGCGACCCGGCTGGCCGACCTCGCCGGGGCCGGCGACCCGGCCGCCCTGGCCGCCCTGGCGGACGCCGGCACCGCCCTCGGGGTGGCCGTGGCGGGCGTGGTGAACCTGCTGGACCTGGACACGGTGGTGCTCGGCGGCGGATACGCCCCGCTCGCCCCGTGGCTCTGCCCACCGGTGGTCGCCGAGGTCTCCCGGCGGGTGCTCACCGCGGCGTGGGCGCCGGTCACGGTACGCCCGGCGGCCCTCGGCGCACGGTCCGCCGCGGTCGGCGGCGCCGCCTCGGTGATGCGCCGGATCATCGACCGGCCGGTCGGCTGGCTGGCCAGAGCAGCGTGAGCCGGCGGGTCGCACCGGAGTCGACCGCCCGGACGCCCGCCCGCGTCAACCGATGTGTCGCTCAGGCGGTACGGGCCACCGGCGGCTCGCCGGGCTGCCCCGGGTGCGACGCCTCCCCCGGCTCGGCCAGCGGGTGATCGGCCCGCTCGCCCGCGGACTGGAGCACCGGCCAGCCCGCCGCGGCGGCGGCCTCACCGCGCCGCGCGACCTCGTCGAACTCACGCATCCCGTGCAGCAGCGCCGTACGCCCCTCCGCGCTCATCCCGGTCAGGATCCGGTCCAGCCGGTGCCGGCGGTCGGCGCGCAGCTCGGTGAGGAGCCGGGTCGCCTCCGGGGTGAGGTGCAGCGAGATCTCCCGCCGGTCGTACCGGCCCGGCTCCCGCTCCAGCATGCCGGCGGCCACCAGCCGGTCGCAGAGCCGGCTGGCCGAGGAGAGCAGCATGTCCGTCAGCGTGGCGAGGCGGCGAAGGTTGATTCCGTCGTACTGCTCCACGACCATGACCGCACGCAGCTGTGCGCCGGAAAGCCGACTCGTCGTCCGCTCCCGGGCCGCCTCCCAGACTGCCAGGAGAGTTCCGGCCGCCTCGTCCAACGCGGCGGCCATACTCGCATCAGGTCCGTGAGGACCACGTTCTTCGGCCATGGTGCGCCCGAGACTACCCGGCGTACCAGGCCGTCGACCTGTGCAAAGGAGCAAAGATGAGCGGTCCGGAGGACCAGGCGCGCCGGATCCTCACCGAGGCCCCGGCGGATCTGCTGCTGGACCGGCTCGCCGCCGAGCTGGAGCGGTCGTACGGGATCACCGGCACCGAGCTCTACCAGGTCGACTACCGGCTGGCCGTGCTGCTGCCGCTGGGCGGCGGCGAGCCGGTCAACGCCCCCGGCCACCCGGCCTGGCGCTGCTTCGACCACCAGGACCCGATCGTGTCGGACGCCGCCGTCTGGTTCCCCGTCGGGATGCGGGGCGAGCGGCGCGGCGTGCTCCGACTCGCGCCGCCGCCGGCCGACCAGGGCGTCCTCCGGGAGCTGGCCGCGATCGCCACCGTACTCGGCCACGAGCTGGCCGCGGTGACCGCCAGCACGGACGTCTACCTCACCGCCCGGCGTACCCGGCGACTGACGTTGGCCGCCGAGATGCAGTGGGAGCTGCTGCCCGGCCGCAGCCGGATCCGCCCGTCGTTCAGCCTGGCCGGCCAGTTGGAGCCGGCGTACGCGGTGCGCGGGGACAGCTTCGACTGGTCCGACGACGGCAACCGACTCTGGCTCTCGGTGGTCAACGGCTCGGGCGAGGGGGTGGCCGCGTCCATGCTCACCTCGCTGGCCACCCACGCGCTGCGCAACGCCCGCCGCGCCGAGCTGGGGCTCGCCGACCAGGCCGCCCTGGCCGACCAGGCGGTGTACGCGCTGCACCGGGGCGAGCAGCACCTCTCCGCGCTCATCCTGGAGCTGAACCTGGCGGACGGGACGATGACCGTGGTCGACGCGGGCTCGCCCCGGCTGGTGCGGCTGCGCGACGGCGAGGTGACCGAGCAGGTGTTGGAGAAGCAGTTCCCGCTCGGCATGTTCGAGGGGACGGACTACCAGGAGCAGCGGTTCCAGCTCCGGCGCGACGACCGGCTCTTCGTGGTCAGCGACGGGGTCATCGACGCCGTGGGCAACCAGATCCGGTACGGCGAGACGGCGCTGGACCGCTTCCTGCGGCGTACCGGGCCGATGGAGCCGCTGGACGCGGTGCGGTCGCTGATCGGCGACCTGCGGGCCTTCGTCGCCGGTGACCTGGTCGACGACGCGGTGGTGGTCTGCCTGGACTGGCACGGCCCCCAGCCCTGACGCCGGTGTTCCCGCGCCCGCACCGGGACGGGTCAGTACGCGCCGCGGCTGCGCAGCACCGCGCCGAAGGTCTTCCAGAGGATGGCCAGATCGGCGGCGAGCGACCAGTTCTCCACGTAGTAGAGGTCGAGCCGGATGCCGTCCTCCCAGCTCAGGTCGGACCGGCCGCTGACCTGCCAGAGGCCCGTCATGCCGGGCTTCACCAGCAGGCGGCGGGCCACGTCACCGTCGTACCGGGCCACCTCGGAGGGGAGCGGCGGGCGGGGACCGACCAGGCTCATCTGCCCGAGCAGCACGTTGGCGAGCTGGGGCAGCTCGTCCAGGGACCACTTGCGCAGCAGCTTGCCGACCCGGGTCACCCGGGGGTCGTCGCGCATCTTGAACATCAGGCCGTCGGTCTCGTTGCGCGCGGCCAGCTCGGCCAGCAGGGCGTCGGCGTTGACGACCATGGTGCGGAACTTGAAGACGCCGAACTCCTTGCCGCCCTGGCCGACCCGGACCTGGCGGAACAGCACCGGCCCCCGGCTGTTCAGCTTGACGGCGAGCGCGATCACCACCAGCAGGGGCAGCAGCAGGAGCAGCGCCAGCAGCGACATCGAGCGGTCGACCAGGCCCTTGACCAGCTTCCGCCCGCCCCGGAACTCGGGTGCCTCGACATGGATCAGCGGCAGGCCGGCGACCGGGCGGGTGTGGATGCGCGGGCCGGCGACGTCGGTCAACGCGGGGGCCACGACCAGGTCGATCCCCGTGCCCTCCAACTGCCAGCCGAGCCGGCGCAGCCGGGTCGCGGTCAGCTCACCGGAGGCGGTGACCGCCACGGTGTCCGCGCCGATCGCGGTGGCCGCCTCCGGGATGCCCCGGAACGAGCCGACCACCGGCACGTCGCCGAGCCGCTGGGGCACCGGGGCGAGCAGCGCGTCGGGGATGCAGGCGCCGACCACCTGGTAACCGGCGTACGGCTCGCGGCGCAGGGTGTGCACCAGCTCCAGGACGTGCGCGGTGTCGCCGACCACCAACACCTTGCGGGACCACCCGGCGCCCCGGTCGCGGGCGCGGTGCAGCCGCTTACGGGCGGCGAACCGGGCCACCTCCAGGCCCACCGTGCCGACGGCGAAGGAGATGGCCAGGAAGCCCCGGGAGACCCCGAACTCGGCGATGTACCCGACGATCGCGATGGCGCCGGCCAGTCGCAGGCTCGCCGCGCTGACCCGTCGGTACTCGTCGGCGCCGTAGCCGAGGACCCGGTCGTCGTAGCAGCGCATCGCCCGCAGCGAGACCAGCCAGATGAGCAGCAGCGCGGGCGCCACCACCACGTACGGGATCTCGGAGCCGCTCGGCTGCTCGTCGCCGAAGCGGGCGACGTACCCGACCAGGATGGCGACCGCCAGCACGGCGGTGTCCAGCACCACCAGGACCTGGACATAGGCCCGCTCGGCAGCACGCGTCGTCGGGCCGGGGCGGTCGCCGCCCGGCCGCGTCGCCGTACTCCCGGGAGTCAACAGCGTCGCCGAGGTCACCGGCCCTCCCCACTTCGCACAGGCCGAACCCGCACCGCGCCACTCCGGTCGGGGAACCGCGGCTCGGGGTTTCCGGACATCTTGCCTCGACGATCGTGGACGCCGGCTACTTCCGACGTATTGCCGTCACTTCTCCCGAGCCGGGAAGCGTTCCGCCATACCGGATCCGCCCGGTACGACGGAACCCGTTCGCTGAGCGTCGAGTCAGCGAGGCGCCGGCGGTCGCAGTGCGATGGCCTGCAGGAAGATCTCCCCGATCTTGGTCGGATCGGCGGTGACGAACGGCCGGCCGCCGGTGATCGCCGTGATCGGCTCAAGCTCCGCCTGGCTGACGTCGTTCCCGATACCAATGATGATCACCTGAATCGGCTGCTCCGGGTCGCGCAGCTTCTTGAGCTGGGTGAGCAGTTCCTTCTGGGAGATGCCGTTGTCGTCGTCGTTCTTACCGTCGGTGAAGAGCACGATCGAGTTGACCTTACCCGGTTCCCAGTCCTCCTGGACCTTCCGGTATGCGGCGAGCATGGTGTCGTAGAGGCCGGTGTTGCCGTTCGACGGCTTGACCGAGGCCAGGCCCTGCCGCAACGCGTTGCGGTTGCCGGACAGCGGCTTGATCGGTACGACCTCCCGGTAGTCCTGCGACCCGTTCAGGTTGGTGGAGAAGGTCCACAGCCCGATCGACCAGGAGTCGTCGAAGAGTTCGAGGCCCTGGTTCGCCGCCGCGACGGTGACCTGCGCCCGGGTGGCGCCGTTGGCGGTCGCCACCTTCTGCTTCATCGAGCCGGAGACGTCGATGACGCAGAGCATCCGGCCCGACTGGGTGGCGACCGACCAGGTGGTGGTGGCCTTCTGGATGGCGCTCGGGTCCAGGTCGGCGGCACCGCCCTGGCCGGTCGGCGGAGCGGAGCTGTCGCCGTTCGCCGGGCTCGGCGCGCCCCGGGGCGCCTGGAATCCGTCGCCCCCGTTGCCGTCCGGCCCGCGCAGCGCCTGCGCGGCCAACCGGTTGCGGAAGCTCGGGGTCTTCAGCACATCGAAAAGCACCTTCGCGGCCGACGCCTTGGCCGGCTCGATGCCGGGCAGCACCGCGAACGGGTAGTCCAGCGGCATCGGCGACGGTTCCAGGTAGAGCGCGGCCAGCGGGATCGGCGGCTTCGTGCCGTTGTACGCGATGACGTCCTCTTCGGACAGCGCGGCGGCACCCAGCCCGTTGGCGATCGCCGTCGGGTCGGACGAGCGCGGGAAACGGGCGAGCAGGTCCTGCCGCAACGAGGACCGGTTGGTGGCCAGCGCCCGCAGCGCCCCGATCATCGCCTCCTGCGCCTGGGGCGACCCGGCGGCACCGGTGGAGCTGGCCGCGGCGGACAGCGAGAGCAGCCCGGAGAGACCGGCCGCGTCCTGGGTCGGCTCGACGATGCCGGCGCGCAGCGCCTTGCTGCTGTTGACCTGGGCCAGCAGGTCGGTCCAGGTCAGTTTCTTCTCCGGCCAGCCGATCCGGGCGGCCACCGGTTCGGGCATGGCGACCACCACCGGGCTGCGGGCGATCGAGGTGCCGGTGGCCGGGGCGAAGGCGGTGGCGCCGCCGGACTTGAGCCGCACCAGCCAGGTGGAGGAGTCCGGCACCCAGATGTCCGGCGTCACCGCCGTGCCGCTGGCCTGCCCGACACCGGCCAGCGTGGCGCCGTGCTTGCTCGCCACCGCGGCGGCCACGTCGACCGACTCGGCGGCCGTGACGTTCACGGCGATGCACGTGTCACCAACCGCCGCCCCGTCCTTCACCCACTGGTCGGCCGCCGCCTTGACGGCGGGGGCGATCTCGGACGCGGCCGCGACGGCCAGCTGGATCCGGCCGGAGCAGGACGGTCCCGCCAACTGCCGGTAGCCGTACCAGGAGCCGGCTACGACGACGACGAGCGCGGTGGCCGCCGCGACGGCACCTGCCCCTCGAAGGCTTGAACGCATGCGATGGCGGCCAGACACGGTGACCATCTTGCGTATCTCGTGGGGTTACTGCCACAACCGTTTGGACGAAAGTTACGCAGCAGAAACCGTTGACCACCAAAACGCTACGCTGAGTGACTGATCAGTGATGAGCGGTGATCGCCGTCCATCACGGAGGGACGCCACGGGCCCGGCCTCACGGCCGTACGCAGGTCGGACTCGCCACCGGCACCGGCTCGCCGACCGGCTCCGGCACCCCGGTGTCGGCGTCCACCCAGAAGATCCTGATCATGTCGGCCCGCTCGTCGGCCACGTAGAGGTATCCGTCCGCCAGGGCGAAGTGCCGCGGCCACTCCCCGCCGGTGTCGACCTCGGCCACCAGTTCGGGCGCCGCACCGCCGAGCGCGAAGACGGCCACCGTGCCCACCCCCCGGTTGGCGACGTAGAGGAAACGGCCGTCCGGCCCGACGGCGACCTCGGAGGGCTGGACGTGCCCGACCCGCCCGCTCGCGTCCACCCGGATCCGCTGGTGCAGCCCGTCGGCGGTCAGGTCGTACCCGGTGACCGTCCCGTCCAGCTCGCCGACCAGCCAGCAGCGCCGCCCGTCGGGGTGCCGGGCGAGGTGCCGGGGCCCGGCGCCGGCCGGCGTACGCAGCCGCGGGGCGCGCGGCACCAGCCGGCCGGAGGCGCTGTCGAGGTCGTACCGGTAGACCGAGTCGGTGCCCAGGTCGACGGTGAGCAGCGGCCCGCCGTCCGGGTCGGGCGAGACCATGTGGCAGTGCGCCCGGTCCTGCCGGTGCGGGTCGGCGCCGTGCCCCTCGTGCCGGACCAGATCGCTGCGCTCCCCCGGTACGCCGTCGGCGCCGAGCGGGAACACGGCCACGCTGCCGCCGCCGTAGTTCGCCACGAAGAGGTGCCGGCCGTCCGGGGCGACCGCCAGGTGGCAGGGCTCGGCCCCGCCGGTCGGGCGGACCCCGATCAGGTCGAGGCCGCCGTCCGGGGCGACCCGGAACGCGCTGAGCTGCCCCTCGGACAGCTCGTTGACCGCGTAGAGCACGGGCGACGCCGGGTGCCGGGCCAGGAACGACGGCGACGGGGTGACCGCCACCGTGCCGAGCGGGGTCAGCTCCCCCGAGCCGGGATCACGGCGGGCCGCGACGATGCCCTCGGCCCGCCCACCCGCCTCCGCCGTGTAACCGCCGATGTGGACGACCGAGTCCCGTGCGCTCACCGGTTCCGCCTTCCGCCGAGTCCTCCGTCGATCCAACCAGAGGCTTCCCCGGGATATCGGCCGGTTGGCCGGCTTTCCGAGCCCTCTCCCCACGGACGCCACGCCCGGCGGGCCACCGGCGGTCGCCGGGTCAGCCCACCGGCACCGGCTCGCCGCGCTGCCGGGCGACGTGCTCGACCAGCTCGATCAGCACCAGCTTGCCGGACTGCCGGTCCCGGGCGTCGCAGAGCACCAGCGGTACGTCCGGATCCAGGTCCAGGGCGTCGCGTACCGCCTCCAGGCTGAACCGCCGAGAACCGTCGAAGCAGTTCACCCCCACCACGAACGGGATGCCACGCTCCTCGAAGTAGTCGATCGAGGGGAAGCAGTCGGCCAGCCGACGGGTGTCGGCGAGCACCACCGCGCCGAGGGCGCCGAAGGCCAGCTCGTCCCAGAGGAACCAGAACCGGTCCTGCCCCGGCGTACCGAAGAGGTAGACCTGCAGATCGTCGTTGATGGTGATCCGGCCGAAGTCCATCGCGACCGTGGTGGTGGCCTTCCCCTCCACCCCGGAGACGTCGTCGGTGCCGACGCCGGCCCCGGTCAGCACCTCCTCGGTCTGCAACGGCCGGACCTCGCTCAACGAGCTCACCAGCGTCGTCTTGCCGGCACCGAAGCCGCCGGCGATGAGGATCTTCAGAGCCAGTGGGACCGACGGCGGGGCCGCCTCCCGGTCATAGCGCACGGAGTCCATTGACCACCGCCTTGAGGATGTTGTCGTCGGGCAGGTGTGCGGCGGTCGGCGGCTGGTGCACCGCGACCAGCCCTCGGGCGAGCAGGTCGCCTAGCAGCACGCGGACCACGCCGACGGCGAGGTTCAGGTCCGCGGCGAGATCGGCGAGGACGGCCGGTCGCCGGGCCAGCTCGACCAGGCGCCGGTGCTCCGGCTGGAGACCCGGCAGGCCGGCCCCGTCGGCCACCGTGGTGGCCCGCACGAACGCCACCAGGTCGAAGCCGCCGACCGGCGGTCGCACCCGCCCGCCGGTGAGGGTGTACGGACGCACGACCGGGCCGGCGGCGGCGTCCAGCCACTCGTGCCGCGCGCCCGGTGCCTCAGCCCGCATCGGCCGCACCCGCCGCCGCCCGGACCGGGGCGATCAAATTCTCCCCGACCCTGATCACCAGCATCGCCATCTCGTACGCCACCAGACCGATGTCGGCGTCGGCGTCGCTCACCACCGCCAGGCAGGCGCCCTGCCCGGCCGCCGTGACGAACAGGTACGCGGACTCCATCTCCACCACGGTCTGTCGGACCGCACCGCCACCCACGTGCCGGGTGGCGCCCTTGGCCAGGCCGGAGAACCCGGAGGCCAGGGCGCAGAGGTGCTCCGCGTCGCTGCGGCCCAGCTCGCTGGAGGCGCCGAGCAGAAGCCCGTCGGCCGACAGCACCACCGCCTCGCGGGCGGCCGGCACCCGGTCCACCAGATCGTCGAGCAGCCAGTCGAGATCGGCGTTCTGCCGCGTCATGTGCACCACTAGGCGTCCCTCTCAGTTGCGGTCGAAGGTTCCGGTTCGGGTGCCGACACCGGCGGGGAGGACGCACCGCCCGGATCGCCGGGCACACCCACGGCGGCCCGGGCGGTCACGGCCGCCGGGGCGGCCTCCCGGAGCCGATCGGCGGCGGCGCGGGCGCCGTCCTGGCGACCCCGAGCGGTGCCGGCCTGGAGGGCGGACATGGCCCGGCGGGCCTCCTCGGGGGACCGCTGCGCCGCGGCGTCCACCACGGCCGGCCGGGGCCGGGCCGCGGCGGCCCGCCGGCGGACCCGTCGGGGCAGGCCGTCGCCGTCGGCGGGCGGCTCGACCGAGGAGGTACGGCTGGCGGAGAGCGGCACCACCGCCGATTCGGGGCGGTCCCGTACGGGCCGGGCGGCGCGCGACCGGGGCACCGTGCTCAGCCGGGTGACCTTGGCCATCCGCCGCTCGTCGGGGCCGGCCGCCCCGGCGTCCCGGCCGGTCGGGCCGAGCGCCGGCTCCTCGGTCACCAGCTCGGCCGGGATGAACACGGTTGCCGTGGTCCCCGCCGGGCTGGCCAGCCGCAGCTCGACCCGGACGCCGTGCCGGTCGGCCAGCCGGGCCACCACGAACAGGCCCAGCCGGGCGCTGTCGGCCGGGTCGAAATCCGGGGCGCGGGACAGCTTGGCGTTGGCGTTGGCGAGGGCCTGCGGCGACATGCCCAACCCGTGATCGGTGATCTCGACGGCGTACCCGCCGGGCACGCTCCGGCCGGTCACGTCCACCCGAGTGGCGGGCGGCGAGAATGCGGTGGCGTTCTCGATCAGCTCGGCGAGCAGGTGGATCACGTCGCCGACGGCCCGACCGAGGACCCCGGCCGGCTGCACCTCCCCCACGTCCACCCGGTCGTACGACTCCACCTCGGAGATCGCGCCACGCAGCACGTCGACCGCGGCGACCGGGCTCCGCCAGCCCCTGGCTGGGGCCGCCCCGGCGAGGATGACCAGGTCCTCGGCGTGCCGCCGGAGCCGGGTGGCGAGGTGGTCGACCTGGAACAGTCCGGCCAGCTCGTCCGGGTCCTCGGTCTGCCGCTCCAGCCGGTCCAGCAGCGCCAACTGCCGATGCACCAGGCCCTGGCTGCGCCGGGCGATGTTGAGGAAGACCTCGTTGAGGCCCCGGCGCAGCGTGACCTCGTCGACGGCGGCCCGCACGGCGGTGCGGCGTACCTCGTTGAAGGCCCGCGCCACCTGGCCGATCTCGTCGCCGCCGTGGTCCAGCTCGGGCGCCTCCCGGGCGACGTCCACGTCCTCGCCCCGACGCAGCCGGGCGACCACGTCGGGCAACCGCTGCTCGGCCATGTCCAGCGCGGCGGTGCGTACCCCGGTCAGCCGACGGGCCAGCGACCGGCCGACCCGCAGCGCCACCAACAGGCAGATCACGATCGCGACGAGGCCGAGGACCCCGGCGGCGGCGAGCCGGACCAGGATGGTCACCGCCATCGGCACGGACCGCTCGGCCACGCTGTCGGCGCCACGCAGCTCGAAGTCCCGCAGCTCCTCCCAGACCGCCGCCTGGCTGGACTCCCAGGCCCGTACGTCGAACCCGGTCGGCAGTCCCCGGGCGCGGATCAGGCTGTCCTGGAGGGCGTGCAGCCGGACGTACGCCTCCCCCTCGGTGAACCGCTGATACTCCGCGCGTTCGCGCTCGGGCAGGTCGGCCACCGCGGTCTCGGCCAGGAAACGCTGGTTGTCGATGGTGCGTACCAGTTGCTCCTGCTCGCCCTCGGCGTACCGGCCGGCAGTGAGCGCGCCGGCCAGCAGCGCGTCGGTCTGGTCGAGCAGCTCCCGGGACCGGCCGAGCGCGGTCAGTGCCAGTGCCTCCCGGTTGAGCTGGTTGTCGGGAAGGATGGCCATCCCGGAGAACGCCTGGAAGGCGGAATTGATCATCCCGCTGTAGAGGCCGATCGCGCCGGCCCGGTCGACCTTCCGGGCGTCGATGAAGCCCCGGCCGGCGGACAGCGCGTCCAGCGCGGAGACCAGTTGGTCGAGCCGGGCGTCGAGCGGGTCGTCGGCGGCGTCCCGCAGGTCCGGACCGTCGACCCGGCGGCGCAGCTCGGCGATCGCCCGGTCGGTGCGCGTCCGCTGCTCGGCCAGGGCGGGCAGGGTGGTGTCACCGGCGAGTTGGACGACCGAGAGCCGGCGTTCCCGCTGCAACTCGGTGACGGCCGCTTCGCCGGGCTGGCCCAGGTCGTAGAGGAGGGTACGCGCGGCGAGCAGGTCGAGGGCGGGCCCGAAGGTCAGCGAGGTGGCGAAGATCCAGAGCGCCAGCAGCGCGGTCACCGGACCGATGACCAGCGCGGTCAGCTTGGCGCGGATCGGCCAGTCACGGGTGTTCATCAAACCTCGCCCGGAAGGGTGTCGCAGGGGTGGCGCCCGCCGGCCGGGAGGTTCCCGGCCGTGACGCCCGGCCCCGGATCGGGCGCCGTGGGCAGGATACGTAATCGCTGACCGATGCACTACCGGCCGTCTCGACCGTCACTACCGTCCGAGATGTTCCGGTGTGTGACCGGTCGCGCCGTGCGATCGGGCCGTTCCGGCCCCGGATTCGCCAGGAAATTGCCCCGGATCGGGATTGGCGATCACGAAACGGAGGGAATACCAGCGGCGAAGGAGGAGCCATGTCGCCCACGCAGGTAGTCGTCACAGTCATCGTCGTCCTGGTGCTCGCGGCGCTGGCCGCGGTCGCCGTCGCCGTCAACCGCCGACGCGCCCTCCGGCAGCGCTTCGGCCCCGAGTACGACCGGGTCGTCGCCGAGCGGGACAGCCGGGGCGCCGCCGAGCGGGAGCTGCGGGAGCGGGAACGCCGGCACGCCGAGCTGACCCTCACCCCGCTCAGTCCCGAGTCCCGGGCCCGGTACGCCGCCGCGTGGGAGGACCTCCAGGTCCGCTTCGTCGACTCCCCCGCCGAGACCGTCCGCGACGCCGACGAGCTGGTCACCCGGCTGATCGCCGACCGTGGGTACCCGACGGGCGACTTCGGGGAACAGCTCGCCCAGCTCTCCGTCGAGCACGCCCGCACCCTGACCCACTACCGGGACGCCCACGAGATCCGGCTGCGCACCGAGCGCGGCGAGGCCGGCACCGAGGAACTCCGTCAGGCGCTCGTGCACTACCGGACCCTCTTCGCCGACCTGCTCGGCGCGGACCCGGTCGGGCACCAGCCGCCGCAGCCGCGCCACCCCGACCACGAGCACGACGTCACGAGCCGCTGAGGAGGCCGCCGCCATGCGCCAGGAAGAACAGCAGGGCACGCCGGAACAGCCCGACACGGTCCGGTCCGCGCCGGTGCCGGTCCGTCCACCCGCCGAGGGCGCCGACGGTGAACGTCACCGGGGTGACCCGGCCGCCCGGACCGGTGTGCCCGAGGACGCGCTGGACGAGCGAGGCACCTTCGACGATCCCGCGGTGGCGGGCGAGCGGTCCGCCGACCGTCGGGCGGCGGAATCGGGCGGCACCCCGGCGTACGACGTGCGGGAGCGCCGCGACGCGGAGGCCGCCGACACCGACGGCCGGCCGGAGTACCACGACCCGGCGCCGCTGCCGACGACGTTCGGGGCGACGACCGTGGGTGACGCGGTGGCCGCCTCCGCGATGGCCAGCGGGCGGCCGGAGGACGAGCGGGACCCGCGCGGCGAGGACACCGCCCAGCCGGGCGACGGGGCCCCGGGGCGGACCGACACGTTCGACGACGCGCGGGCCGACCCGACAGCCGGCGACCGGCTGCACAGCCCCGGTTCCGCGGCCGAGCGCTCCGGCTCGCCGGGCGGCGCGGCGTCGACGGTCGACACCGCCGGGTACGGCCGCGCCGAGCCGGCCATGGTCGACCCGGACGCCGGCACCGCCGCGGCCGGCGCGGGCGTGGCCGGTGCCGCCACGAGCGGCGGTACGCGACCCACCGCGGGGACGTTCGACGACTCCGGCTCGACGCGTCTGGTGCCGCGCCACGACCTGGAGCCCTCGGTGCCCGCGGACGCCGCCACGCTCTTCGCCCCGGAGATCGCCGAGAACTTCCGGAAGCGCTGGCGGGACGTCCAGCTCCAGTTCGTGGACGACCCGCGGGCCGCGGTCGGCGAGGCGCAGTCGCTGGTCGAGGAGGCGATCGAGGCGCTCTCGGCCGCGTTGCGGGAGCAGAAGGCCAGGCTCGGCGGCTGGCAGGAGGCCGGCGCGTCCGACACCGAGCAGCTCCGGGTGGCCGTCCGCGGCTACCGGGACTTCCTGGATCGCGTGCTCGGCCGCTAAGCCGGCCCGCGCGCGGAATGCCCCGGCCGCCGCCGGGTACGCCAGGGGGATCACGGAACGGGACAGGAGGGCAGCAGCATGACGGATCGTGACCGCGGTGGCGAGCGACCGCTGGAGGAGACCCCCGAGGCGGCCGCGGCGGTGGACGACGACAGCACGGTGCCGCAGCTGCGTACGGGCGGCGGCGCCGACCGGGACAATCCCGTCTTCGCCGAGCCGGACGGTGCGGTGCCCGACACCGGGTCGCCGGACCTTCTCGGCGACCCGTACGCGGCGGGAACCGGGCCGACCGGCACCGGGACCGGGGCGACCGGCACCGGCACCGGAGCGGCGAGGGACAACTTCCGCACCGGCGCGGAACAGCCGTGGGACCCCGAGGACCTGGTGCTGGCCCGGGGGCAGGACCTCACCCGGGACAACATCGAGCGGGCCCGCCGCGACCTGGCCGAGCTGGGCCGGGCGGCGATCGAGAAGACGGTCCCCTGACAGCCGGGGGCCCCTGGCCGACCTCGTCAGGTCGGCCAGGGGCCCGGGGGAACCCGCGCGGCGGTGCCTCACTCCCGCCGCGGCGGGTGGCCCGGCCGCTGGCTCAGGAGAGCGGCGGGTAGGCGTTGCGCATGAGCTCCTGGAACTGGGCGGAGAACCAGGCGCCCGAGATCGGCGCGTTCGGCAGCGCGCCGCTCATGCTGTTGCCGTTGCGGCCGTTACCGGTGTAGGTCGGGTCGCACATCCGGTCGAAGCCCTTGCCCTCGTTGTTCGGGATCTCCTTGCTGGAGCCGTCCGACTCGCCCGGGGGCTTCACCCAGACGTACGCGTCGATGCCCGTCGCCGGGTTGGCCCGGGGACGCTCGCCGAGGCCGGCGCCGGACTGGTTGCACCAGTTGCCGGCGTGGATCCGCCGGTCGATCCGACCGCCGTTGACGTACGTGTCGACGCTGGTCGTCGCGCCCGGGCCGGTGGGCCGGGCGGTGCCGCCCCAGCCGTTGCGGGAGGTGTCGATCAGCATTCCGATGCCGCTGTCGAAGCCGTTCGAGATCGCCTGCTGCCGGAACGCCTGGGCGAACGTCAGCTCGTCGACGTACTGGTTCCAGTCGATCCACTTGGACTGCCGCACGGTCTGGCCGTTCACCTGGTCGGTGATCTTGATGTACGGCTCGGTCAGCGCCGAGTAGTTCGCCGTGTTGACGATGAAGCCGTGCACGTTGCGGACCGTGCTGCCGGAGGCGGTGGCGGCCTGCTTGATGATCTGGATGGTCGGGACGAGGTTGGTGTCCCAGCCGATCCAGCCGTGGTGCGCGGCGTCGACGTAGTTGTAGACGTTGCCGAGCGCGCCCAGCTTGGCCAGGGCGTAGCCGACGCCGTTCACGTACGCGCCGTTGGCCTTGACCGTGTCGCACATCGCGGTGCCGCCCGCCTGACCCGAGGTGTTGGTCACCAGGTTGGGCAGCGAGTCGATCTCGATGATGTTGATGATCCGCAGGTTGCGGTACTTCGCGTCACCCTGGATCGCGGCGATCGGGTCGATGTACTCGGCCTTGTAGCGGTTCAGGTCGTTCGGGCCCAGCTCACCGTTGGAGGCCAGCGCGGCGCAGTCCCGGCCGGGCAGGTTGTAGATGACGATCTGGATGTAGCCGGCGCCCTGGGCGAGCGCGGCGTCCAGGTGGTCCCGAAGGCCCATCGAGCCGTTGGAGCTGCTGTTCGGGGTGCCGTTGATGGCGGCGATCCGGTCCAGCCAGACCGCGGTCGGGTTGTTCGAGACCCGGCTGCCGCCCGGCTCACCCTCCGCCTTGGCCTTCCACTCCGGGTTCACGTACCCCTTGGCCCCGGCGTACGGGTTGTCCACCTTCTGCCCCGGCGGCGGGCTCGTCGGCGGAGCGGTGGTCGGCGGAGCGGTGGTCGGGGGCGCGGTGGTCGGCGGCGCGGTCGTCGGCGGGGCGGTGGTGGGCGGGGTGCCGCCGTTGCAGACCGTGCCGTTCAGGGTGAACTGGGTCGGCTTCGGGTTGCTGCTGGTCCAGGAGCCGTTGAACCCGATGGAGGTGCTGGCGCCGCTGGCGAGCGAGCCGTTGTAGGACTCGTTCTTCGCGGTGACGTTCTGGCCGCTCTGCGACCAGATCGCCGACCAGCCGTTGACGACCTTCTGGCCGCTGTTCGGGAAGGTGAAACCGAGCGTCCACGAGCTGAGCGGGTCGCCGAGGTTCTTGATCGTCAGGTTGGCGGTGAAGCCGCCCGGCCAGTCGTTGGTGACGTAGTCCACGCTGCACTGGGTCGCGGCCTGCGCCGCGGTGACCGGGAGGGTCACCAACCCGCCGGCGACCAGGACGCCCGCACTGGTGAGTGCGAGGGCCCGGCTCCGGCCGGACAGCCTTCT
Source organism: Micromonospora narathiwatensis (assembly GCF_900089605.1). Classification (NCBI taxonomy): domain Bacteria; kingdom Bacillati; phylum Actinomycetota; class Actinomycetes; order Micromonosporales; family Micromonosporaceae; genus Micromonospora; species Micromonospora narathiwatensis. The sequence continues at coordinate 4,237,154 of NZ_LT594324.1, forward strand.
CCACAGATTCATGCCACTGATCTCCTTGGGCGAGACCGGATCCGCGTACGGCCCGGCGAAAGAGGCCCTCGGGACGTCCGACTGGACGGCCGTCGGTGCCACGGTGTCTTCGGGGGTGCCCGACCCGGACGGGCGTGGTGGTGGTGAACGCGACCGGCGAGGTGCGGCCGGCCAGCTGTCAGAACGTCGTCCGGTGACCCGGCTGCCCTCGACGTCTGAACTCGCGGTGTGGCTCCCCTGACCGCGTGCAGAGATTCTTGCATGGGAGCGCTTCCATGGCAATGCCTCGATGCGAGTCCGGCCAGCATACGGCGCGAAGAGCCCATCCGACACGGGCGCGGCAGGTTGCCGGCAGACGGGTCGAGGCAGGTGGAGCGCGGTAGGGCGACGCCGCGGCGGAACGCCGGGCGCAGGTGTGACCCGACGGTCCGCGGCACCCCGGAAGGGCACCGAAGGCCCATCGGTGGACCCGCGTCGCTTAACCCTCCTATGCCGCCAAGCCTTCAACAAACTCCCAAATACGAATCTTTCCTCGGATAAGTCGCGAAAGGGTCTAACGTCGGGCGTAGCTCGACCGTCGTCGGGCTCAGGACAAACAGGGGATGGAGTGACGCAGGTCATGGCAAAGAAGATGCTCGGGAAGGTCGTTGCGGGCGCCGCTCTCGGCGGCGCGTCCCTGCTGCTGTTCTCGCCCGGGATGGCGAACGCGGCCGGACCCAACGCGAACGTCGGCAGCGCGGCCACCAAGCCGCAGGTCAGCCTTCTCGGGACCTGCCCTGGGGGCCACGAGGACTTCGACCGCAAGAACTTCGACCGCAAGGACTTCGACCGCAAGGACGAGGACCGCAAGGACTTCGACTTCAAGGACGAGGACCGCCGGAACCACGACGGCAAGGACCACGACGGCAAGGACCACGACTTCAAGGACGAGAACCGCAAGGACGAGGACCGCAAGGACGAGAACCGCAAGGACGAGAACCGCAAGGACGAGAACCGCAAGGACGAGAACCGCAAGGACTGGGGTGGGCAGTCCGACGAGAGCTGGCAGCCCGGCCAGGGCGGCGGCGTGGGCGGCGGCATGGCCACCGACGACCAGTCGGACAAGGACCGCAAGGACCACGACGGCAAGGACGAGAACCGCAAGGACGAGGAACGCAAGAACGAAGAGCGCAACGACCAGGACAACAAGGAGCGGGACCGCAAGGACCACGACATGCGGGACGAGGACCGCGACAACAAGGACCACGACCGCAAGGACGAGGACCGCGACCACAAGGACCGCGACCGCGACCACTGCTTCCCGCGTGGCCACGTCGACGGTGGCGACGGTGGCATGACCACCACCAGCGTGGACCGCACCATGGCCGCCAGTGGGGTGAGCGTGATCGGCGCCGCCGCCCTGGGCGGGATGGTCCTGCTGCGCCGGCGGCGGGCCAATGACCTCGTCTGACCGGACGGCGACACGTGCCGGCGGCCGTCACGGGAAACCGTGGCGCGCCGCCGGCGCGGCCGTCGTCGTTCTCCTCGCCATGATGGGCGCCGGCCTGCTCGGCGCGTCCTTCCGGACCGTGCCGCCGCCCCGCCCGCCCCAGCCGCTCGCCCAGTCCGGCCCCGCCGACCCGACCGCGGCCTCCACCGCGCCCGCCGTGCCGGGGCCCGTCGACGGCACCGGTACGGAGACCGCCGACCAGACGCCCGCCGACGACGGGTCGACGGAAACGTCCAACCCGGACGTCGCCCCCGCCGGCCTGCCCCGGTCGACCCCCACGACCATCTCGATCCCCAAGATCGGGGTGCAGGCAGAGATCATGTCCCTCGGCACCAACCCGGACGGCACCGTCCAGGTCCCCCCGCTGGATCAGGCCATGAAGACGGGCTGGTACTCCCCCGGCGCCAGCCCCGGCGAGGCCGGCAACGCCGTCATCGTCGGCCACGTCGACTCGGCCAAGATCGGACCGGCCGTCTTCTTCAAACTCGGCGCGCTCCAGCCGGGCGACACCATCAGCATCGCCCGGGAGGACGGCTCGACCGTCTCGTTCACCGTCAACGAGGTCAAGTCGTACCCGAAGACGGCCTTCCCCACCGAGCTGGTCTACGGCCCCAGCGACAAGCCCGGGCTGCGGGTGGTCACCTGCGGCGGGAACTTCGACCAGAGCACGGGCAGCTACGTCGACAACGTCATCGCGTTCGCCAGCATGACCCCGTGACGCGGTGCGGACGGGCGCGGCCCGGTGGTCGTCATCCGACCACCGGGCCGCGCCGCTGTCCGTCCCGAGGTCAGGCCGCCGCCGACGTCCGCACCAGGGTACGGATCTGCCGCAGCAGCACCGACAGCGCGGAGAGATCGGCGCGGGACTCGTCGAACTCACCCATCGCCCGGTGCGCCCGGTGGATCGACGTGGCGTTCGCCTGCTCCCACTCCTGCACCCGGTCGACCGGCGACACGCTGTCCGGGGTGGAGCCGAGGACCTCCGCGGTGAGCGCGGCCAGCGCGGCGTACAGGTCGTAGCGCAGCGCCATCCGGGCCAGCGTCTGCCAACGGTCCTCCCGGGGCAGCAGGGAGATCTTCGACAGCAGGGCGTCCACCCGGAACCGGTCGGAGAGTACGAAGTAGACCGCGGCCACCTCGTTCACGTCCCGGCCCGTCGACTGGGCGGTCTCCACCACGTCGAGCAGGCCGAAGCTGTACATCAGCCGGGTCGCCTGCTCGGCCAGCTCGCGGGGCAGCCCCTTCTCGGTCAGCGAGTCGATGTGGGCGACGATCGCCTCCCGCTCGCTGCCGAAGAAGAGGTTCTCCAGGTCCGGCAGGAGCCGGGCGATCCCGTCCCGCAGCCGGGCGATCTCCCCCGGCACGTCGATCGGCGAGCGCCGGTTGGTGACCAGCCAGCGCACCGCGCGGTCGAGCAGCCGGCGGGTGTCCAGGAAGATGGCCGTCTGCAGCTCGGGCGAGACGCTGTTGTCCAGCGCCTCGATCGCCTGCCAGAGGTCGCGCAGCCCGAACACCTCGCGCACCACCACGTACGCCCGCAGCACGTCCGCGGCCGACGCGGCCGTCTCCTCGACGGTCCGGAAGACGAACGAGATGCCGCCCCGGTTGATCGCCTCGTTGACCAGCACGGTGGTGACGATGTCCCGGCGCAGCCGGTGGCGGCTCATCCGGTCGGCGAACCGCTCCCGCAGCGGAGTGGGGAAGTAGTTGACCAGGATGTCGGTCGTCCACTCCTCGTCGGCCAGCCCCTCACCGACGATCTCCCGCTCCAGCACGATCTTCACGTACGCCAGCAGCACCGCGAACTCCGGCGCGGTCAGCCCGGTCTCGGTCCGGACCGCGAGTTCCTCGTCCGGCGGGAGCGCCTCCAGCGCGCGGTCGATCTGCCCGGCCCGCTCCAACTCGTTGATCATCCGGCGGTGCACCGGGAGCAGCGAGGCGGCCTGAGCCTGGGCGTTGTTGAGCGCCCGGGCCTGCTCGTAGTTGTCCCGCAGCACCAGCTCGGCGACCTCGTCGGTCATCTGGGCCAGCAGCTCGTCGCGCTCCGGCCGGCCCAGCTCGCCGTCGGCGACCGCCGTGTTGAGCAGGATCTTGATGTTCACCTCGTGGTCGGAGCAGTCCACCCCGGCCGCGTTGTCGATGAAGTCGGTGAAGATGCGCCCACCGTTCTGCGCGTACTCGATCCGGCCCTGCTGGGTCCAGCCCAGGTTGCCGCCCTCGCCGGCCACCCGGCAGCGCAGGCTCCTGCCGTCCACCCGGATGGCGTCGTTGGACTTGTCCCCGACCTCGGCGTTGGTCTGCGTCGACGCCTTCACGTAGGTGCCGATGCCGCCGTTCCAGAACAGGTCCACCGGCGCGGTGAGGATCGCCTTCATCAGCTCCTGCGGCGACATCTGCTCGACCTCGTCGAGGCCCAGCCGCGCCCGCACCTGCGGGCTGATCGGGATCGACTTGGCGGTACGCGGGTACACCCCGCCGCCTTCGGAGATCAACTCCTGGTTGTAGTCCTCCCAGGACGACCGGGACAGCTCGAACAGCCGCTTGCGCTCGGCGTACGAGGTGGCCGCGTCCGGCTCCGGGTCCAGGATGATGTGCCGGTGGTCGAACGCGGCCACCAGCCGGATGTGCTCCGACAGCAGCATCCCGTTGCCGAACACGTCGCCGGACATGTCACCGACGCCGACGACCGTGAAGTCCTGGGTCTGGGTGTCGTGCCCCAGCTCCCGGAAGTGCCGCTTCACCGACTCCCAGGCGCCCCGGGCGGTGATGCCCATCTTCTTGTGGTCGTAGCCGGCCGAACCGCCGGAGGCGAACGCGTCGCCGAGCCAGAAGTTGTGCGCCGCCGAGATCTCGTTGGCGATGTCGGAGAACGTCGCGGTGCCCTTGTCCGCCGCCACCACCATGTACGGGTCGTCCCCGTCGTGCCGGACCACGTCCTCCGGCGGCACGATCTCCCCGCTGGCGATGTTGTCGGTGACGTCCAGCAACGCCCCGACGAACTCCTTGTAGCAGGCCACCGCCTCGTCCCGGTCGCCCGGCTTCTGCTTGAGCACGAAGCCGCCCTTGGCGCCCACCGGCACGATCACGGCGTTCTTCACCATCTGCGCCTTGACCAGGCCGAGCACCTCGGTGCGGAAGTCCTCCCGCCGGTCGGACCAGCGCAGGCCGCCCCGGGCCACCGGCCCGAACCGCAGGTGCACGCCCTCGAACCGGGGCGAGTAGACGAAGATCTCGAACTTCGGCCGGGGCGCCGGCAGCTCCGGAATCGCCTGCGGGTCCAGCTTGAACGCCACGTACGACTTGGGCCGCCCGCCGACCGGCTTCTGGTAGAAGCTGGTCCGCAGGGTGGCCTGCATCAACGTCAGGTACGACCGCAGGATACGGTCCTGGTCGAGGCTGGCCACCTCGTCCAGCGCCGCGCCGATCGCGGTGACCAGCTCACCGCTGCGCTGCCGCCGCTCCTCCATCGTGGTCTCCCCCGGGGCGAACCGGGTCTCGAAGAGCTCCACCAGCAGCGACGCGATCCTCGGGTACGCGATGAAGGTCTGCTCCATGTACTCCTGGGAGAAGACGGTGCCCGCCTGCCGCAGGTACTTCGCGTACGCCCGGAGCACCACCACCTGCCGCCAGGTGAGCCCGGCCCGGAGCACCAGCTCGTTGAAGCCGTCCACCTCGGCCTCGCCCCGCCAGGCGGCGGCGAAGGCGTTCTCCGCGTGCGGGCGAACCTCGGCCAGGTCCTGATGCGCCTCCGGCAGCAGCAGTCCGAAGTCGTACAGCCAGATCCGGCCGTCGACCCGTTCCACCTCGTACGGGTGCTCGTCGACGACCCGGACACCGAGCGAGTGCAGCACCGGCAGCACGGCGGAGAGCATCATCGGCTCGCCGTACCGGTAGACCTTGAACCGGACGTCCATGGCCTCGCCGGATTCCGCCCGTTCCTCGACGCGCGGCGGCACCTGCTTGCGGAACAGGTGCATCTCCAGCTGGCCGGGCTCCTCCAGCAGCTCCAGCTTGGCCAGGTCCTTCATCGCCTCGTACGGCGTGTGCCCGTCCTTGTAGCCCTCCGGGAACGCGTCGGCGTACCGGGCGAAGAGGTGCTTGGCCTGCTCGTCACCGAGCTTGCGCTCCAGCACCAGCCGGTAGTCGTCGTCCCAGAGCCGGGTCGCGTCGGCCAGCTCCTCGGCGAGCAGGTCGGCGTCGATATCCGCGGGCGGGTTGTTCGGGTCGGTCCGGACGGTGAAGTGCACCCGGGCGAGCATCGACTCGGTGACCCGGGTGGTGTAGTCGACCCCGACGCCGTTCAGCTCGCGCAGCAGGATGTCCTGCATGCGCAGCCGGTTCTGGGTGGTGAACCGGTCCCGGGGCAGGTAGATCAGGCAGGAGATGAACCGCCCGTACCCGTCGCGACGCAGGAACACCCGCAACTGCCGCCGGCCGGCCATCCGCAGCACGCCGATCACCGCGTGGTAGAGGTCGTCGGTCTTGATCTGGAACAGCTCGTCGCGCGGGTAGGTCTCCAGGATCTGGAGCAGGTCCTTGCCGGAGTGGCTGCGCAGGCTCAACCCGGAGCGGTCCAGCACCTCGGCGACCTTGCGGCGGACCACCGGCAGCTCCTGCACGCTGGTCCGGTACGCCGCCGTGGAGAACAGCCCCAGGAAGCGCCGCTCCCCGACCACCTCGCCGGCCTCATTGAAGATCTTGAAGCCGATGTAGTCGAGATAGGCCGAGCGGTGCACGGTGGCCCGCGAGTTCGCCTTGGTGATGATCAGCAGGCGCTTCTCCAGCACCTTCTCGTGCGCCTCGGGCGTCATCGACGACAGCGCCCGCGCCTCCGGCGAGTCCGAGCGCAGGATGCCCAGCCCGGTGCCGAGGACCGCTTCGAGGGCCTGGCCGCCGTCGGCGCCGTCGGTGTCGACCAGGCGGTACTCGCGGTAGCCGAGGAAGGTGAAGTGGTCGTGCGCCAGCCAGCGGAGCAGCTCCACCGAGTCGGTGATGTCCTTCTCCGGCACCGGCGGCCGGCTGTCCGAGGTCCGCGCGGCGGCCAGCTCGTCGGCCAGGGCCAGGGCCCGCTGACGCATCTTCGGCCAGTCCTCGACCGCCTCCCGGACGTCGGTGAGCACCCGCTGCAGCTCCTTGCGCAGCTTCTCCCGCTCGGCCGGGTCACGTACCGGGTCGATCTCGATCCGCATCCAGCTCTCGACCAGGTCGCCGGCGATCGCGTCGTCCGGCTCCACGTCGGCGGACACCTCGGTCAGCCGGCCCAGCGGCTCCCGCCGGACCACCACCAGCGGGTGCACCAGCAGGTGCACGTCGAGGTGATACGTGTTGAGCAGTGCGGTCACCGAGTCGACCAGGAACGGCATGTCATCGGTGACGATCTCGATGACGGTGTGGTGCTGGTCGGCGTCCGGCTCGTGGATCCGCAGCTTCAGCTCACCCGGCACCCGCTGCTGGGCCAGATCCCGGTGCGCCCGGGCGGCGTCGAGCATCTCCTCGGCGGTGAAGCCGATCAGCTCCTCGTCCGGCGCGAACCGCCAGAAGCGGCCGACCAGGGTCGCCGCGTCGTGGTCGTTCCCGGCCAGCGCGACGGCCTGGGCCACCAGGCGCTCCGCGTTGGGTACCGGCTCGTCCAGCTCGGCGTCCCCCGACTCGTCGGCCAGCGCCTGCGCGGGCAGGCCCAGCTCGTGGAGGGTGTCGATGCTGGAACCGGTCATCCCGGTCACTCCTGTGTCGAGACGGCCGAAACCGTCCCCGTCGGTCGCCGTGTCGAAGCTGTCGTCTTCCCGGCCGGTGTCAACCTGCCGGAGGTCGGGTCCCGGTTTAGTCGCCGGACGCCGGTCCATCGGTGCCACTCCCCTCGACCCACCGCGTTGTGGGTCACTCTGCCGCCCAGCCTAGGCCCTGCCGCTCTGACCGTTCGTCGGCGGACCACTGGCCGGACGTCCGGTTCGGGACTCTGTCCTTTCACCCGTTGCGGGTACGTGGTCGGCCGGTTGCGGAGTACCCCGGCTCGCGATGTTCATCACACCGCCAGACGCGCGTCTTTCCGCACTTCGGGGCCTTGGCGGGACGGTGGGAAGGCGCCCGGCGTACTACCGTGCAGGGCAGTTTCGTACCCGGAGGGACTGCCGCATGCCCGTGTCGTACCCCGTTCGCCGCCGCCTTCCCCGCCGTCGGGTCCTCGCGGCCCTGGCCGCCGCCGCGCTGACGGCCGCCGGGCTGACCGGGTGCTCCGGCGAGGACGGGCCGGAGCAAAGCGTGGACGCGTTCCTGAAGGGCTGGCGCTCCGGCAACCTCCAGGCGGTGGGCTTCGTCGACCCGGCCGGCACCCGCGTCCCCGCCACCGACGTGGCGAAGGAGATCAAGGCGCTCTCCGGCGAGCTGGCCGCCACCCCGCCGGAGCTGAAGCGGGCCGGCGACGCGAAGGTCACCGCCGACGCGGCCACCGCGCGGATCCAGGTGACCTGGACCCTGCCGGGCCAGACCCGCTGGACGTACGAGAGCCCGGTACGCCTCAAGCGCGGCGACGACGACCAGTGGCAGATGATCTGGGAGCCGGCCGTCGTCCAGGAGAAGCTGGAGAAGGGCGACCGGCTCGCGTTGCGCCGCGACACCGCGCCGCGGGCCGGGGTGCTGGACGGGGCGGGCAGCCCGATCGTCGCGCCCCGGCCGGTGGTCCGGGTGGGCGTGCAGCCCGGCGAGGCCGGCGACGTCAAGGCGCTGGTCCGCCAGCTCGACGCCGCGTTCAAGGCGATCCGGCCCGCGCTCGTCCCGCCGGTCGACCTCACCGACCTGCCCAAACGCCTCACCGAGGCCGAACCGGGCGCGTTCGTCGAGGTCGTGACGCTGCGCGACGAGGCATACCGGCAGATCAAGCCCCGGATCTACGACCTGCCCGGCACCAAGTTCCAGTCCGACAAGCTCGACCTGGCGCCGACCCGGGAGTTCGCTCGGGCCCTGCTCGGCTCGGTCGACCCGGCCCAGGCCGACGACATCCAGGCTCACCCCGACAAGTACGTCGCCGGTGACCTGGTCGGCCATGGCGGCCTCCAGGGCCGGTACGACGACCGGCTGCGCGGCGTCCCCGGGCTGACCGTGGTCACCGAGCACTCCGCCCCCGACGGCAGCACCACCCCCGGCACCGAGGTGTTCCGCAGCGAGCCCAAGGCCGGCCAGTCACTGAAGACCACCCTCGACGTGGCCACCCAGAACGCCGCCGACGCGGCGCTGCGCGGGGAGGCCCGGCGGGCCGCCCTGGTGGCCGTACGGATCAGCGACGGCGCGGTGCTGGCCGCCGCGAACGGCCCCGGCCCGGCCGGCGAGAACCTCGCCTTCACCGCCCAGGTGCCGCCGGGTTCGACGTTCAAGATGGTCAGCGCGCTCGCCCTGCTGGACAAGGGGGCGGTGACCCCGTCGGCGACGGTCGCCTGCCCGAAGACGGCCGTGGTCGACGGCCGCCCGTTCAAGAACTCCGACGACTTCGAGCTGGGGTCGGTCCCGTTCACCACCGACTTCGCGAAGTCCTGCAACACCGCCTTCGTGGCGCTGGCGCCGAAGCTCGGGCCGGACGGCCTCGCCACCACCGGCCGTACCCTCGGTCTGGAGGCGAAGTGGGACCTGGGCGCGGAGGTCTTCGCCGGCTCGGTCTCGGCCAACGGCTCCGCCACCGAGCAGGCCGCCGCCGCGATCGGGCAGGGCACCACCGTGGTCAGTCCGCTGGCCATGGCCGGCGCCACCGCCGCCGTGGCCCGGGGCCGCTGGGAGCAGCCGACGCTGGTGCTCGACCCGGCCCCGCAGCAGGCCGCACCGGCCGGTCCGGCCCTGAAGCCGGAGTCCGTGGCGGCACTGAAGACGATGATGCGCGCGGTGGTCACCAGCGGCACGGCCAGCGCGTTGAAGGACGTCCCCGGCGAACCGGTCTACGGCAAGACCGGCACCGCCGAATACGACAACAACCCGGCGCACACCCATGCCTGGTTCGTCGGCTGGCAGGGCGACGTGGCGTTCGCGGTCTTCGTGGAGCAGGGCGGGGCGAGCACGGCCAGCGCGGTGCCGATCAGTGAGCGCTTCCTGCGCGCCCTCGCCGCCCGCTGACCCGGAGGCCCGCCGCGCGGCGTTGCACGACACCGCCCCCGCTCAAGATCACGCTCGATCCGGAAGCAGTGGCCTCGACGCCGGCCGGAGGCCACTGGATCCTGGATCGAGCGGGATCATCCAGCGGCATGATCGGCGCTCACGGTGCCGGGTCCGCTCAGGCGCTGTCGAGGCCGGGCAGTGGCGGCCCGGCGGCCGGCGGCATCGACCCGTCCTCGGGGGCGAGCACCCGACGCAGCAGCGCCGGGCCCCCGGGGATCGCCTCCGGGCCGGCGGTCGTCGGCTCGGCCGCACCGGAGTCGGGCGAGCCGAGGCCGGTGGACCCGGTCGGCGCGGGACCGATCGGCTCCACGGCAACCGCGGGTGCCGGGCTGGCCGCCGGAGCCGCCAGCATCGGACGCTCCACGGTGCGGTTGCCGCCGCGCCGGGGTGCCGGCGTGGGCGGCAGCAGCCGGGGCGGCAGCGCGCTCGGCGCCGAGACCGGGGCCAGGCCGGACACCACGGTGTTGACGATCTCGCTGGCGTACGTCCCGTCCGGGTCGTAGTCGGGGTCGAAGACGGTCAGCTCGACACCGAGACAGTGCGGGGTGTCCACCAGCCCGGAGAGCAGGATCTCCAACTCGGCGAAGGCGATCCCGCCCGGGTCGGGCGCGTCCACGGCGGGCATCACCGCCGGGTCGAGCACGTCCACGTCGATGTGCACCCAGTAGCCGGCGCAGTCCGCCAGCTGTTCGTGCGCCCACTGGGCGGTCCGGGCCGCGCCCTCGGCCCGCAGGGCCGGCACCGGCCGGGTGGTGATCCCGGCGGCCTGGAGGTCGAGCCGGTACTCGTCCTGCGCCCGGATGCCGAGCACCACCACGTCGATGTCCCGGAAGTACGGGCGGCGCCCCTCGATGGCGGCCAGGTCCGCCTGCCCCCGGCCGGTGACCAGGGCCAGGTCCTCGCCCGCCGCCGCGCCCACGTACGAGGCGTTGCCGGGGTGCCGGAAGTCGGAGTGCCCGTCGACGAAGACCAGCCCGATCCGGCCGCCGACCGCCTCGCCGAGCCGGTGCATGGCCAGCGCCGAGCCGAGCAGCACCGAGCAGTCCCCGCCGAGCACCAGCGGGAACTCGCCCCGATCGATGATCGCGCCGATCCGGTCGGCCAGCGCCAACGAGTACGTGGAGATCTCCGGGGCGTGGCAGACCCCGTCGCCGGGCCGCCAGTCGCCGGGGTCGTACCGGGGCGGGGTGAGGCAGCCGGCGTCGCGGGCCCGCAACCGGGCGAGCAGGTCGTGGTCGCGCAGCGCGCCGGGTGCCTTGCCGCAGCCGGGGACCGAGGTGACGGTGGGCGGACGCAGTCCGAGGTTTGTCGGCGCGTCGAGGACGGCGATCCGGCGCATCATGGGCTCCCGTCCTCGGCGGTCGGGCGGGCCGGCCGGTACGCCGGCCCGCGCTGGCGTGCTACGAACTCAGAACAGGGCGCTGGCCAGGGCCCGTCGGGCCGATGCCACGGCGGGGTCCTCCGGACCGGCGATGGTGAAGAGGCCGACCAGGTGCTGGCGTACCTTCTCCCGGTCGTCGCCGGCGGTCCGGCGAACCAGGCCGACCAGGCGCTGGTAGGCCTGCTCGGCCAGGCCGCTGAGCACCTCGACATCGGCGGCCAGCAGCTGGGCGTCGACGTCGTCGGGCGCGTTCGCCGCGGCGGTGAGCACCGCCTGCGGGTCGACGCCGGCCACCCGGCGGGCCAGCCCGACCTGGGCCAGCCCCGCCTCCGCCACCGCGTCCGTCGGGGACTCGGCCAGGATCTTCCGGTACGCCCGTTCGGCCGCGTCCAGGTCGCCGCTCATCAGGGCGTCGTCCGCCTCGTCGAGGCGGGGATCCTCCGGCTCGGCGACGCTGACGCCACCGGCCTTCAGCACGGCCTGGATCCACTGGCGCAGCTGGGCCTCCGGCACCACCCCGGAGAAGGCGTCGATCGGCTGCCCGCCGACGATCGCGTAGACCATCGGGATGCCCTGCACCCGGAACATCTGGGCGATCCGCGGGTTGGCGTCCACGTCCACCTTGGCCAGCACCCACGCGCCGCCGCCCTCGACCGCCAGCCGTTCCAGCACCGGCGAGAGCTGCTTGCACGGCTCGCACCACTCGGCCCAGAAGTCCACGATCACCGGGGTGGTCAGCGAACGTTCGAGGACCTCGGACTGGAAGGTCGCCTCGGTCACGTCGATGACGCTGACCCCGCCGACGGCGCCGCCGGGCGCACCGGCGGGCGGGCCGGCCTTGACCGGGGCGGGGGTGGTTGCGGCGCTGCGCAGCGCGCTGAGGTCGACCGCGCCGCGGGTGAAGATCGACGGGGTGATCCGTGGGTCGCTCATGGTTGTCTAGTCTCGCACGTGTCCTGCGGAACTCAGATCAACCGCGACGGCGACAGTTGCAACTGTCACGCCTGGTCGGACGCGCGGAAGGGGTCTCTTCCCAACGCCTCGCGTCGGGAAGAGACCCCTTCCTGACACTCAGAAGCGGGCGGGCTCGCGGTAGACGCCCCACTCGGCGCGCAGCGCGTCGCAGATCTCGCCCAGGGTGGCCTCGGCACGGACCGCGTCCAGCATCGCCGGGATCATGTTCTCGCCGGTCCGGCTGACCTCGACCATGTGCTGCACGGCGGCCCTGACCGCGGCGTCGTCGCGGCCGGCCTTACGTTCGGCGAGCACCCGGCGCTGCTCCAGCTCCACCTCGTGCGAGATGCGCAGGATCTCCAGGTCCTTGGCGACGGTGCCGGTGTGGCAGTTGACACCGACGATCCTCTTGTCGCCCTTCTCCAGCGCCTGCTGGTAGGCGAAGGCGGACTCGGCGATGTGCCCGGTGAACCAGCCGTCCTCGATGCCGCGCAGGATGCCCGAGGTCATCGGGCCGATCTTGTGCGGGCCGTCGCCGCCGAGCTGCCGGATCCGGGCGAAGATCTCCTCCGCCTCGGCCTCGATCCGGTCGGTGAGCGCCTCGACGTACCAGGCGCCACCGAGCGGGTCGGCCACGTTGGTCACCCCGGTCTCCTCCATCAGCACCTGCTGGGTACGCAGGGCGATCTCGGCCGACTCGTCGGTGGGCAGCGCGAGGGTCTCGTCGAGGGCGTTGGTGTGCAGCGAGTTGGTGCCGCCGAGCACCGCGGCCAGGGCCTCCACGGCGGTCCGTACCACGTTGTTGACCGGCTGCTGGGCGGTCAGCGAGACCCCGGCGGTCTGGGTGTGGAACTTCAGCCAGAGCGCCTTCTCGCTGGTGGCGCCGTAGACGTCGCGCAGCCAGCGGGCCCAGATCCGGCGGGCGGCCCGGAACTTGGCGATCTCCTCGAAGAAGTCCACGTGCGAGTCGAAGAAGAAGCTCAGCCCCGGCGCGAAGACGTTGACGTCCAGGCCGCGGGAGAGGCCCAGCTCGACGTAGCCGAACCCGTCGGCCAAGGTGTACGCCAGCTCCTGCGCGGCGGTCGCCCCGGCCTCCCGGATGTGGTAGCCGGAGACCGACAGCGGCTTGTACTTCGGGATCTCCCGGGCGCAGTACGCCATCAGGTCGCCGATCAGGCGCAGGTGCGGCTCCGGGTCGAAGAGCCACTCCTTCTGCGCGATGTACTCCTTGAAGATGTCCGTCTGGAGCGTGCCGTCCAGGGTGGACAGGTCGGCGCCCTGCCGCTCGGCGGCGACCAGGTACATGCAGAAGACCGGCACGGCCGGGCCGGAGATGGTCATCGAGGTGGTCACGCCGGCCAGGTCGATGCCGCCGAAGAGCACCTCCATGTCGGCGGCGGAGTCGATGGCCACGCCGCAGTGACCGACCTCGCCCAGCGACTGCGGGTCGTCGGAGTCGCGCCCCATCAGGGTCGGCATGTCGAAGGCGACGGAGAGGCCGCCGCCACCGGCGCCGAGGATCATCTTGTAGCGCTCGTTGGTCTGCTGTGCGTTGCCGAAGCCGGCGAACTGCCGGATGGTCCAGGTCCGCCCGCGGTAACCGGTCGGGTAGAGGCCCCGGGTGTACGGGAACTCACCCGGCCAGCCGATCCGCTCGAACCCGGGGTAGGGCACACCCTCCGGCGGGCCGTACACCGGGTCCACGGCCATCCCGGAGAGCGTGGTGAAGTCCGCGTCCCGCTTGCGGGCGGCGTCGTAGCGGGCCTGCCAGCGGGCCCGACCGGCGGCGATCTCGTCGGCGTCCATGCGCGGAGCTCCTCCTCGAGTCCTCAACTGAAGACCGAGTGTAGAACGGTTGCCTGAACGATCGCTAAGGATGTGGGTACCGGCCGGTAACCTGCCTCAGGCCGACGGCGCCACCGGGCCACCCAGGGCCACGTCGTCGACCCGGATGTTGATCTCGTCGACCCGCAGCCCGTACGCCTCGACCGCCGACGTCACCGCCGAGCGGACCGCGTCGGTCACCTCGGGCACCGGCCGACCGCCGTCGATCACGATGACCAGGTTCACCACCGCCGCGCCGTTGGTGACGTGCGCGGAGCAGCCCCGCCGGGCGTCACCGACCTGATCCAGCCCGACCTTGTCCAGCACCGCGTTGAAGAAGCGGGCCACGTCGCCGCCGAGGTCGGCCACCCCCGGTACGGACCGGGTGGCGGCCACCGCGATCTTCTCCACCACCTCGTCGGAGACGTGCGTCGCGCCGCCCGCCACCGCGTCCGGCAGCACCGACAACTCCTGGGTCGCCTCGTCAGCCATGCTCCACCCGCCCCATTCGTCCAGCCCCACGACCGCCATGAGGCGGTGCGAGCGTACTAGTTGGGCGGAGTCCGGAGTGGACCCGTCAGGCGCCCAGTTGGGCCAGCAGGTCGGCGGCGGCGGCGTACGGGTCGATCGCGCCCTCGGCCACCTTGGCGGCGAGGGTCGGCAGTTGCGTACCGTCGCGCAGCGAACCGATCCGGTCCCGGAGGGTGCCGAGCGCGATCGCCTCGACCTCGGCGGCGGCCCGTGCCTCCCGGCGGCGGCGCAGCTCGCCGTGTCGCTCCAGCCAGTCGCGGTGCTTGTCGATCGCGGCGGCGATGTCGTCGATCCCCTCGCCACGCGCGGCGATGGACCGGACCACCTGCGGCCGCCACTCCCCCGGCCCGCGCTCGCCCAGCGCGATCATGCCCTGGATGTCGCGGACGGTGGCGTCGGCGCCGTCCCGGTCGGCCTTGTTGACCACGAAGACGTCGGCGATCTCCAGAATGCCGGCCTTGACCGCCTGGATGGCGTCGCCCATGCCCGGGGCGAGCAGCACCAGCGTGGTGTCGGCCAGCGAGGCCACCTCGACCTCGGCCTGCCCGACACCGACGGTCTCCACCAGCACCACGTCGCAGCCGGCGCCCTCCAGCACCCGGACCGCCTGCGGCGTGGCCGCGGAGAGCCCGCCGAGGTGGCCGCGACTGGACATCGAGCGGATGTACACGCCGGGGTCGGTGGCGTGGTCCTGCATCCGGACCCGGTCGCCGAGGATCGCCCCGCCGGTGAACGGGCTGGACGGGTCGATGGCCAGCACGCCGACCCGGTGGCCGCGCGCCCGCAGCGCCCGGACCAGCTCGTTGGTGGTGGTCGACTTGCCCACCCCCGGCGAGCCGGTCAACCCGACCACCTGGGCGTGCCCGGCGTACGGCGCGAGGGCCGCCGCGACCTGCGGCAGCACCTCGTCGCCGGACTCCACCAGGGTGATCAGGCGGGCCACCGCGCGGGGGTCACCCGCGCGGGCCCGTTCCACCAGCATCGGTACGTCCCGGCTGCGGCGCACCGACGCGGTGACCGTGGCCGGGGTGTTCTTTTCGCTCACGGGACGTGGATGATCAGCGCGTCGCCCTGGCCACCGCCGCCGCAGAGCGCGGCCGCGCCGGTGCCGCCGCCCCGCCGCTTGAGTTCCATGGCCAGGGTGAGCACCAGCCGGGCGCCGGACATGCCGATCGGGTGCCCGAGCGCGATGGCACCGCCGTTGACGTTGACCTTGTCGGGGCTGATACCCAGATCCCGGGTGGACTGGATGCCGACCGCCGCGAACGCCTCGTTGATCTCGATCAGGTCGAGGTCGGAGACGCTCAGGCCGGCCTTCTTGAGCGCGTGGTTGATGGCGTTGGACGGCTGCGAGTGCAGGGAGTTGTCCGGGCCGGCCACGTTGCCGTGCGCGCCGACCTCGGCGAGCCAGGTCAGCCCCAGCTCCTTGGCCTTGGCCTTGCTCATCACGACCACGGCGGCGGCGCCGTCGGAGATCGGCGAGGAACTGCCGGCGGTGATGGTGCCGTCCTTGGTGAAGGCCGGGCGGAGCTTGGCCAGCGACTCGGTCGTGGTGTCCGGCCGGATGCCCTCGTCCTCGCTGATCACCAGGGGGTCACCCTTGCGCTGCGGGATGATCACCGGGGTGATCTCGTCGGCGAAGTGGCCGTTCTTCTGGGCGGCGGCGGCGCGCTGGTGGCTGGCGGCGGCGAAGGAGTCCTGCTCCTCGCGGGTGATGCCGTGCCGCGCCCCGTGCCGCTCGGTCGACTCACCCATCGAGCAGCAGTCCCAGGCGTCGGTGAGGCCGTCGAGGGCCATGTGGTCCTTGATCGTCACGTCGCCGTACTTGTAGCCGGAGCGCTGGCCGAGCAGCAGGTGTGGGGCGTTGGTCATCGACTCCATCCCACCGGCCACCACGACGTCGAACTCGCCGGCCCGGATGAGCTGGTCGGCCAGGGCGATCGCATCCAGGCCGGAGAGGCAGACCTTGTTGATGGTCAGCGCCGGGGTGGACATCGGGATGCCCGCCTCGACCGCCGCCTGGCGGGCCGGGATCTGGCCCGCGCCGGCCTGGAGCACCTGGCCCATGATCACGTACTGCACCTGGTCGGGGGCGACGCCGGCGCGCTCCAGCGCCGCCTTGATCGCGATGCCACCGAGCCTGGTCGCGGGGAGGTCCTTGAGGTTGCCCAGCAGGCGCCCCATCGGGGTCCGAGCGCCGCTGACGATCACCGAAGCCATGCCTGCCTCCGAGGGGGTGCCGACCTGTACGCCTTAACGAATGTTCGGTCAGACTAGCGCCATGGCTGAGAACTCCCCCGCCGAGCCCGCTGCCGACTACGTCACAGACATCGGGCTGCGCCGGATCGACCACGTCGGGATCGCCGTGGCCGACCTGGACGCGGCGATCGACTTCTACCAGCGCACCTTCGGGATGCGCTGCGTGCACACCGAGACCAACACCGAGCAGGGCGTACGCGAGGCGATGCTGGCGGTCGGGCCGACCACCGAGGGCGGCTGCGTGCAGCTGCTCGCCCCGCTGACGCCCGAGTCGACGATCGCGAGGTTCCTGGACCGCAACGGGCCGGGCGTGCAGCAGGTCGCGTACACCGTCGCCGACATCGACGCGGCCTGCGCGGCGCTGCGCGAGCGGGGCGTACGGCTGCTCTACGAGACCCCGAAGCGGGGCACCGCGGACTCCCGGATCAACTTCGTGCACCCGAAGGACGCCGGCGGCGTGCTGATCGAGCTGGTCGAGCCGGCCGCCGCGGGCCACTGACGCGAGCGGCGGTGCACGGTTCACCGGCCCCGCGGACACCTCCACGCATCGGCCGATGCAGTTTTTCACAGAGGACTTCCAACCCTAGCTACCGTTCAGTAACGTCCGGCCCCACAGGAACGCGACCGGAGCCGGATGTGTCGATCGCCGACATGGCGGTCCCGTCGCCCCGACGCCGACGATGGCAGCATCCGTGCCCGGGCGCGGGCGGCGGGTGCGGACGAACGGGAGGTCACCGTGCAGGACATCCTCGAAGCGATCATGGCGGCGGAGGGCTCCACGCAGCCAAAGCGGGAACTTGCCGGCCTGGCCGGCCTGCCGGTGCCGCAGAACTACCGGGGCGTGGTCGTCCGCGCCGAGGACACCCGGATGTTCGACGGCCTGGCCACCCGGGACAAGGACCCGCGCAAGGCGCTGCACCTCCAGGAGGTGCCCACCCCGGAACTCGGCCCGGGCGAGGCGCTGGTCGCGGTGATGGCCAGCGCGATCAACTACAACACGGTCTGGACCAGCATCTTCGAGCCGCTGCCGACGTTCCGGTTCCTCCAGCGGTACGGCCGGGTCTCCGCGCTGGCCCGCCGGCACGACCTGCCGTACCACGTGGTGGGGTCGGACGCGGCCGGCGTGGTGCTGCGGACCGGGCCGGGGGTGACCCGGTGGAAGGTCGGCGACGAGGTGGTCGCGCACTGCCTGTCGGTGGAGCTGGAGGACGCGGCCGGGCACGACGACACGATGCTCGACCCGCAGCAGCGGATCTGGGGCTTCGAGACCAACTTCGGCGGCCTGGCCGAACTCGCCGTGGTCAAGGCCAACCAGCTCATGCCCAAGCCGCGCCATCTGAGCTGGGAGGAGGCGGCCAGCCCGGGGCTGGTCAACTCCACCGCGTACCGGCAGTTGGTGTCGCACCACGGGGCGAACATGAAGCAGGGCGACGTGGTGCTGATGTGGGGCGCCTCCGGCGGCCTGGGCAGCTACGCCACCCAGATGGCACTGGGTGGCGGGGCGATCCCGGTCTGCGTGGTCTCCTCGCCGGAGAAGGCTGAGCTGTGCCGGAGGATGGGCGCCGAGCTGGTCATCGACCGGGCCGCGGAAGGCTTCCGGTTCTGGAGGGACGAGGAGACGCAGGACCCGGACGAGTGGCGCCGCTTCGGCGAGCGGATCCGCGAGCTGACCGGCGGCGAGGACCCGGACATCGTCTTCGAGCACCCCGGCCGGGAGACCTTCGGCGCCAGCGTCTACGTCGCCAAGCGCGGCGGCACCATCGTCACCTGCGCCTCCACCAGCGGCTTCCAGCACCAGTACGACAACCGCTACCTCTGGATGCACCTCAAGCGGATCGTCGGCAGCCACTTCGCCAACTACCACGAGGCGTGGCAGGCCAACCGCCTGGTGGCCCTCGGCAAGGTCCACCCGACCGTGTCCCGGACCTATCCGCTGCACCAGACCGGCCAGGCCGCGTACGAGGTGCACCGCAACGCGCACCAGGGCAAGGTCGGGGTGCGCTGCCTCGCCCCGGCCGACGGGCTGGGCGTCCGGGACCTCGAGCTGCGCGCCCGGCACGAGACCGCGATCAACCGGTTCCGCGGCCACTGACCCGGCTGCCCGACGAGCCGACCCGCCGCCGCCGTACGGCCGATCCCGGCCCGCCCGCGGAGGCGAGCGGACATTCCCCTTTTCCGCTCCCGGGACGCCATTTGATTGACGCCGGACAAAGGGGCCGCGGGCCGTCTCCCGCGACACCTTTGTCGGCCACCGCACGTCCTGCCCGGCACGCCCGGGACCTGCCAAGATCGCCTTTTGGTCCGGGCTCCCTCCCGGGCCGGAAGATGACCATGTAAAGAGGACGCGAAAGCTGCGTACCGCTCTTGCGAAGCACCCTGGGGGGTCTGCCAGTATGTCCCAATGCCCCAGCAGCAGTCCTCCCCTCTAGCGTTCTTCGACAACGCGAACTCCCAGCCAGATTTCACCGTCGGCCTGCGCGGCTACAACACCAACCAGGTCGACGACTTCATCGGTCGGCTGACCGCCGCGCTGAGCCAGTCCGAGCAGGCCCGGGCCGAGGCCGAGCAGCGGATGAACGACGCCCAGCGCCGGCTCCGGCAGGCCGAGCAGCGCCAGAGCGCGCTGGAGCAGAAGCTCACCGAGACCAACAAGCAGCTCGAGGAGAACAGCCGGCCGACGCTCTCCGGCCTGGGCACCCGGGTCGAGCAGATCCTCCGGCTGGCCGAGGAGCAGGCCAACGACCACCGCAACGAGGCCAAGCGCGAGTCGGAGGGCATCCTCTCCGCCGCCCGCCTCGAGGCGCGGGAGATCACCGACAAGGCGCGTGCCGAGGCGGCGGCGATGAAGGCCACCGCCGAGCGGGAGGCCGGCAGCGTCCGTACCGCCGCCGAGCGGGAGGCCGCGGAGGTCCGGGTGCAGGCCCGCCGCGAGGCGGACACCCTGCGCGCCGACGCCGAGCGGGAGACCAAGCAGCTGCGTACGGTCACCGCGCACGAGGTGGCCGAGCTGAAGTCCACCGTCGAGCGTGAGGTCGCCACCCTGCGGGCCACCGCCGAGCGGGAGATCACCCAGCAGCGGGCGAAGGCCGCCCGGGAGGCCGAGGAGAAGCGCGCCGAGGCGACCAAGCTGCTGACCGACGCGCGGGACAAGCGCGACAAGGACCTCCAGGCCCTGGAGCTCCAGCTCGCCGAGCGGCGGGAGAAGGCCGAGCGCGAGGAGTCGGAGCGGCACGCCGCCCAGGTCGCGCAGACCCAGAAGCTGGTCGGCGAGGCCGAGCACCGGGCCCGCGCGGCCCAGGACCGGGCCAAGGAGATCGAGCAGCGGGCCGAGGCCCGTCGGGTCGAGTCCGAGCGCACCGCCACCGAGACGGTGGACAAGGCCAAGGCGCTGGCCGACAAGACGCTGAACGAGGCGAGGGCCGAGGCGCAGCGCCTGCTCAGCGAGGCGCGCACCGAGGCGGAGCTGACCACGCAGGCGGCCCGCCGCGAGGTCGAGGACCTCACCCGGCAGAAGGACGCCGTCACCTCCCAGCTCGGGCAGATGCTCTCCGGCCTCGCCGGCATCGTCCCCGGCGTACCGGCGGGCGGCAAGTCGGACGGGGCCAAGGCCGACGGCTCCGACGGAAAGGTCGCGACCGAGTCGGCGAAGTAGGGACCACCCGCGACGGGGCATGAGTCACGGCGCGGGGTGACACCGGGTAACCGGCGTCACCCCGCGCCGTCATGCTTTTCCCGCCCGTTTCGACACCTCCGTGAAGTAGGTCCCAACAGGGGCGTCCGTATCGCCCCAGCAGAGCCGGATGCGTGTGAGGATGGGGGCATGTCGCACGGCGAGGAACTGTTCGCTCTCGGCGGGGACGTGACCACGGAGCCCAGCTTCGAGTCCGCGCTGCGGGGGTACGAGAAACGACAGGTCGACCGGTACGTCGCTCGCGCGGAGCACGAGATCACAGCGCTGACAGCGGAGCGGGAACAGGCGTACACCCAGATCCACAAGCTGGCTGGCCAGGTGGAGGTGCTGCAACGCGACCTCGCCCAGGTGCGCAAGCAGGTGGGCGTGGTGGACCGGGCGTCGTTCCGGCATCTCGGTCCCCGGGTCGAGCAGATCCTCACCATGGCCGAGGAGCAGGCGGACGACATCCTCGCCGCCGCCAACGAGGAGATCGAGGCCCGCCGCGCCGCCGCCGAGCACATCATCGAGGAGGCCCGGGAGCAGTCCGCCCAGGCACTCAAGGACTTCGAGATCGCCCTCGCCGCACGCCGGGCCGAGGAGGAGCGGCACACCACCGCCCGCAAGGCGGAGGCGGACGCCGCCCTGAAGGCCGCCAAGGACGAGGCCGAGAAGCTGCGCCGGAACGCCCAGGAGACGCTGGCCAAGGCGCAGCAGGAGGCCACCCAGCTCCGGGACACCGCCAAGGAGATCCACACCCGCGCCCAGCAGGAGTCCACCCGGCTGCGCGAGACCGCCAAGGAGGCGCTGGCGAAGGCCCAGCAGGAGGCCACCCAGCTCCGGGAGGCGGCCAAGGAGGTGCACGCCAAGTCGCAGCAGGAGGCCAAGCGCCTGACCGAGGCCGCGACCGAGGCCGGCCGGGCCACCCACGCCAAGGCCCGCGCCGAGGCCAAGAAGATCGTCGACGACGCGGAGGAGGCGGCGAAGGCGACCCGGGGGCGGGCGCGGACCGAGGCGAACCGGCTCACCGCCGAGGCCGCCGAGGCCGGCAAGCGCAGCCGGGCCGAGATCGACGCGTACGTCGAGCAGAAGCGGACCGAAACCGAGGCGTACGTCCAGCAGAAGCGGACCGAAACCGAGGCGTACGTCGAGCAGAAGCGCAGCGAGACCGACACGTACGCCCAGCAGAAGCGGACCGAGACCGACACGTACGCCCAGCAGAAGCGGACCGAGACCGAGTCGTACGCCCAGCAGGCCCGCGCCCAGACGCAGCAGGAGCTGGGCGCCTGGCGGGCCGGGGTGGAGAAGGAGGTCAACGCCCGGCGGGACGCGGCCGACAAGGAGTTCGCCAAGCGCCGGGCCGCCGCCGAGCAGGAGTACGCCAAGAGCCGCGACGAGCTCGAAAAGCAGCACAAGAAGCGGCAGGACGAGCTGGAGAAGACGTACACCGCCCGGCGTAACGAGATCGAGCAGGGTGCCGCCGCGATCCGCCAGGCGGCCGAGCAGGACGCGCTCACCATGCGCCGGCGGGCCGAGGAGGAGTCCGCCGAGCTGCTCCGCCAGGCCGAGACGGCCGCCACCGACAAGCGCCGCAAGGCCGACGAGCACGTCGCCGCCTCCCGCCGCCAGTTCGAGGAGTACGCGGCCACCACCCAGCAGCACCTGGCCACCACCCAGCAGCACCTCGCCGCCACCCAACAGGAGGTGGCCGCCGGCCGGCAGCAGCTCGCCCACGTGATGCTGGAGATCGCCAATGCCCAGCAGGAGCTGGCCGACCTGCGGACCGAGACCTGGAAGTCCCGCCAGGAGTCCGACGACCTCCAGCGCCAGGTGGCCGAGCTGCGGCTGACGGCAGCCGCCGCCTCGCCGAGTCTCGCCGCCACCCCGGTCGACCCGGACCGGCTGCCCGCCACGCCCGGCGGCGACGCCGGTTCGGCGGCGGTCAGCACGGACCCGGTGACCGCCAAGGGCACCACCGCGGTCACTCCCACCGGCGGCGAGCCGGCCCCGGCCGCGACCAAGGAGCCAGCCGCCGCCAAGCAGCCGGCCGGAGCCACGGCGCCGGCCGGGGTGACGGAGCCGGCCGGGGTGACGGAGCCGGCGTCGACCACGGAGCCCGGGGCGGCGAAGGAGCCGGCGAACGAGGCCGGCAGCGCACGGCCGGTCGCCGAGCCGGTGACCACCGTGGACGGCGGCACCGCCACCGCCGGGGTGGACGGCGAGCCCACCGTGGCCGCCGTGCCCGGCGAGGCCGGCCGGGGCGCCACTCCCACGAAGATCACCAGCACCGGCGAGAACGGCAAGCGCCCGACCAAGCCGACCACCGACGAGCGCAGCGCCAAACCGAGCACGGTCACCGTCGAGAAGGACTGATCCCGGGGCGGCCCCGCCACGGCCGCTCCCGGCCGTGGCGATCCGCCCCGTACGCCGTGCCGGGGCCGGATCGCGATGGCCTACGTGCGCCCTACCCGGCTACTCTCCGGACAGGAAGGGCCCACACGTGGGCCGGCGCGGTCCGGGGGAGGTCCTGATGGGCGAGGGCACGTCGGGCGACACGCGACCGGGGGACGAGGACGTGCTCCGTCCCGAGCCCGACAGGGCCGGCCAGGGCGGCCCGCCCACCGTCGAGGAGCCGACCGAGTTCGAACCGAGCGGACGGTTCGGCGTACCGGGGAAGCCGCTGCGTCGCAGCCCGTTCCTGATCGGCTTCAGCGGGGCGCTCGGCGTTCTGCTGGCGTACACGGTCTTCCTGGGCGTACGCAATTCCGCCGGCATCCTGGTGCTGGTGGTCATCGCGATCTTCCTCGCCGTCGGCCTGCACCCGGCGGTGGTCCGGCTGCGCCGCTGGGGGTTGCCGCACGGGCTGGCGGTCGCGGTGGTGACGCTGACCCTGCTGCTGCTGATCGTCGGCGGCCTGCTGGCGCTGGTGCCCCCGGTGGTGACCCAGTCCGGCCAGTTCATCGCGCACGTCCCCGGCTACGTCGAGGAACTGCGCCGCAACCCCACCGTCAACGACCTCGTCGAGCGGTACGACGTGATGGAACGGGTCCAGGCGGCGGCGAACGCGGACACCATCGGCCGTGCCCTCGGCGGCGTGCTGGGCGGGGCGCAGCTCATCTTCGGCACCCTGTTCCGGGCGCTGACCGTGCTGGTGCTGACGATCTACTTCCTGGCCTACTTCGACAAGCTGCGCGACCTCGGGTACGCGTTGGTACCGCGCTCCCGCCGGGAGCGGGTCCGGCTGATCGGCGACGAGATCCTCACCCGGGTCGGCGCGTACATGGTGGGCGCGCTGGCCATCGCGGTGCTGGCCGGGGCGAGTTCCTTCATCTTCGCGCTGGCCGTCGGGTTGCCGTATCCGTTCGCGCTGGCCGTGGTGGTCGCGGTGACCGACCTGATCCCGCAGATCGGGGCCACCCTGGGCGCGGTGGTGGTGTCGCTGGTCGGCTTCGCCACCGACCTGCCGGTCGGCGTCGCCTGCGTGGTCTTCTTCGTGATCTACCAGCAGGTGGAGAACTATCTGATCTATCCGAAGGTCATGCGCCGGGCGGTCTCGGTCAACGAGGTGGCGGCCCTGCTGGCCGCGCTGCTCGGGGTGTCGCTGCTGGGCGTGGTCGGGGCGCTGATCGCCATCCCGACCGTGGCCGCCCTCCAGCTGATCCTCCGCGAGGTGGTCCTGCCCCGGCAGGAGTCCCGCTGACCGGTCAGCCCGCCCGCCGCTGCTGCGGGCCGGGCACCGGGGTGTCGGCGAAGGCGGCCACCGTCCGGTCGGCGTACGCGCTGACGTCGCCGGTCTCCATCGGGCCGTCCCAGGTGGTCGGCAGCGGCACCGACACGGCCGGGTTGACCCGCCGGACGATCTCGTCGAGCACCGTCTCCGCGTCACCGACCCAGAGGTGCTTGGCGCCGGGCACCCCGACCACCTCGGCCTGCGGCACGGCCGCGAAGCGCTGCCGGGCCTCCTCCGGCCGGAGGTAGTCGTCGAACTCGGGCACCAGGGCGGTGAGCGGCTTGCCCGACTCGGCCCACACGGCCAGGTCCGCCGGCTCGGAGAAGCGCAGCGGCGGGGAGAGCAGGACGGCACCGGCCACCCCCGGGTCGCAGCCGTACTTCAGCGCCAGGTCGGTGCCGAACGACCAACCGACCAGCCAGATGTTCGGCAACTCCTGGAACTCGGCGTACTCGATGGCGGCGGCGACGTCGAAGCGCTCGCCGACCGCGGCGTCGAAGGTGCCCTCACTGGTGCCCCGGACGCTGCTGGTGCCCCGGGTGTTGAACCGGAGCACGGCCAGGTCGGCCAGCGCGGGCAGCCGCCAGGCGGCCTTGCGGAACACGTGGCTGTCCATCATCCCGCCGTGGGTGGGCAGCGGGTGCAGGCAGACCAGGGTGCCGGCCGGCTCCCGGTCCAGCGGGCGGGCCAGCTCGCCGACCAGCGTCAGGCCGTCGGCGGTGTGCAGCTCGATGTCCTCCCGGCGGCCGGGCAGGATCGACGACGCACGGATCGGTGTGCTCACCGTCCCAGTCTCCCGCGTCGGCGCCCGCGCCGCCCGTCCGGGCGCGAACAGGGTGATCCAGGTCGCTCAGCCGTAGCGCGGGGCACCGTGCCCGCGCTGGAGGTTCGGCCCGCGCCGCTCCCGGGCCCGCCAGCAGCCGGTGTGCCAGTGCCGCCGGTCGGTGAGGTCGCCCCGGTCGTCGGCCGGCCAGGCCACCACGTGCGCCACCCCCGGAAGGATCTCCTGGTCGCAGCCCGGACAACGGTACGTCTTGGCCGACGCCCCACCGGTGATCCCGCGTACCTGCCAGTCGCCGTCGCGCCACTGCTGGACCGTGGGCACGCCCTGGCGTACCCGGTCGGAGTCCAGGCGGGTGTTCTCGTCCCGGCGGGGACGGTTGCGACGGGGGCTCACGGCCACCAAGCGTACGGCCCGCTGGCCGGACCGGCCCAGGTCGGGCGGCCCGGCCCACGACGCCGGTCACTCCCAGGTCTCCGGGTCGCCCGGGTCCTTCGCCACCTGCGCCCCGGCGAGCACGGTTGTCGCGTCCGCCTCGGTGAAGCCCTCCATCGGCCGGCCGAAACTCGCGACCAGGTGGGCCTTGGGGAGGCCGAGCAACTCCAGTTCGTCGCCCTGCGGGTAGAGATAGGCGGGACGCCCGCCGACCGTGCGGTTGCTGTCGGTGCGCTTGCCGACTATTCCGGCGTTGTACTGGAGGCGGACGAACATCATCCCGGACGTGCCGCGGTAGAGGTTCACCACCACGTTCACCGTGCCAGGGAAGGACGACACATCCACCGAGCAGCGGTCGACCCGGGAGCCGACGGGCAGCGCGGTGAGCCGCAGGGGTCCGCCGCACCGTCGTGCCTCGTCCCACCGGAGCGCGGTGATGGCGCGGGTGAGGGCGAACGGGTCCTCGCCGGTCATGCTCGCCCGCGCGTAGAGCCCGTTCGCCGGCCGCCACCAGGTGACATACCCGGGGCTGCCGCTGCTCGGCGCCACGCGCTGGATGCTGCCGTCGAAGGTCGTATCCTGCACCACATCCACCGGCCACCCCTCGATGCCCCGCTCGTCGAACGCCGCCGTGGACCGGGCCACCTCGACGGTGACCGCACGCCCACCGCCGGCGTCGAACCGAACGGACTCGATCTGTCCGCTGACCTCCCAACCCAGGTAGCGGCCCTTCGCCGGGTCGACACCGAAGTGCAGCACCTGCGGGTCGGCACCGACCAGGTCGGGCCGCTGGGCGGCACCCGGCACCCCGGCGGCCCGGGGTGGCACCGGCGGGGCGACGGTCGGTGTGGTCGCGGTCCACGGCAGCCGGCCGGGCAGCCCGGTGATGTCCGTCCCGGTCACCCCCACGACACCGAGCACCCCGACCAGGGCGAGCGCGCCGCCGGTGGCGACCCGCCGACGGGCCTGCCGCCGGCGTCCCCGGGCCCGGGACCGGTTCAGCAGCCGGTGGGTGTCGATCTCCCCTTCGGCGCGCTCCCGCAGCACCGAGGCGATCCGCTGGTCGAGGTCGGTCACGGCCGGCTCCCGTTGGTCGTCGGGGCGCCGCAGCGCTCCCGGAGGTGGGCGAGCGCCCGCATCGCGTGGGTACGGACGGTGACCGGCGAGCAGTCAAGAATCTGGGCGATCGTGGCGTCGTCCAGGTCCTCGTAGTAGCGCAGCACCAGCACGGCGCGCTGGCGGTCGGGCAGCGCCCGGATCAGCCGCCACATCTCGTCCCGGTCGGCCGCCTCGCCGCTCAGGTCGTCGCGGTCGGCCCGCTCGGCGAAGGTGTCCACGGCCAGCTCCCGGCTGGACCGTCGGCGCCACCACGAGTGGTTGGCGTTGACCAGCATCCGCCGCACGTACACGTCGGGCCGGTCGGCCCGGGCGATCTTGCGCCAGTGCACGTAGGCGCGCGCCAGTACGTCCTGCGTCAGGTCCTCGGCGCGGTGCTCGTCTCCGGTCAGCAGCCGGGCCAGGCGCAACAGGGCCGGGCCTCGGCTGCCGACGTACTCCTCGAAGGTCACACCCTCAAGACGCCGTCAACGGCGTCCGGTGTTGACCCGGATCAGCGGTGAGTGTGGTCGCGGAAGCCCCGACCGGTCTTCAGGCCGAGGTAGCCGGCGGTGACCAGGTGCTCCAGCAGCGGCGCGGGCGAGAAGCCGGGCTCACGCAGCTCCAGGTAGAGCTCCCGCTGGATGGCCAGCGCGACGTCCAGGCCGACCACGTCGAGCAGCTCGAACGGGCCCATCGGGTAGCCGCAGCCCAGCTTCATCGCGTGGTCGATGTCGTCGGCGGTCGAGTAGCTGGCCTCCAGCATCTTCACCGCGTCGTTCAGGTACGGGAAGAGCAGCGCGTTGACGATGAAGCCGGAGCGGTCGGCGCAGACCACGCCGGTCTTGCCCAGCCCGGCGCAGACGGCCCGGGCGGCGGCGGTGGTCTCCGCCGAGGTGCGGATGGTCCGCACGATCTCCACCAGCGGCATGATCGGCGCCGGGTTGAAGAAGTGCAGGCCGATCACGTCGGCCGGCCGCTGGGTGGCCATCGCCACGTCGATCACCGACAGCGACGAGGTGGTGGTGGCGAGCACCACGCCCGGCTTGCAGATCTCGTCGAGGCTCGCGAAGAGGGCCTTCTTGACGCTCAACTCCTCGACCACCGCCTCGACCACCAGGTCGACGTCGGCGAGGTGTTCCAGGGTGGCGGACCAGGTGACCCGGCCCAGCGCGGCGTCCCGCTCCTCCTCGCTCAGCCTGCCCCGGACCACGCCCTTGTTCAGCGAGGTCTTGACCGCCTCGCAGACCTTGGCCGACTTCTCCGCGCCCCGGGTCACCGAGACGACCTCGTACCCGGCCTTGGCGAAGACCTCGATGATGCCGGTGGCCATGGTCCCGGAACCGACCACGCCGATCTTGGTCATGACCCGAGCACCGTCGGCGAGTGCCGACTCCGTCGCCACCGGCGTCTGCTCGTCCGGTACGACCCTCGGCGAGCCCGGCCGCTCGTAGGTGTAGAAGCCCCGGCCGGACTTCCGGCCGAGCAGCCCGGCGGTGACCATCTGCTTGATCAGCGGCACCGGGGCGTGCCGACGGTCCCGCCCGCCGCGCCGGTACATGGTGTCCAGGATCTCGTACGCGGTGTCCAGGCCGATCAGGTCCATCAGCGCGAGCGGGCCCATCGGCAGGCCGCAGCCGAGCTTCATGGCGGCGTCGATGTCCTCGCGGGTGGCGTACCGCGCCTCGAACATGCTCACCGCGTGGTTGAGGTAGCCGAAGAGCAGCGCGTTGGCGATGAAGCCGGCCCGGTCGTTGATGGTCACGTCGACCTTGCCGAGCCGCGCGCAGAGCGCCTCCACGTCGGCCACCACGTCGGCGGAGGTGACCACCGTGCGGACCACCTCGACCAGCTTCATCACCGGGGCCGGGTTGAAGAAGTGGATGCCGATGACCTGGTTGGGCCGGGTGGTGGCGACGGAGATCTCGGTGACGCTGAGCGAGGAGGTGTTGGTGGCCAGGATCGCCTCGGGCTTGCAGACCCGGTCCAGCTCGGCGAAGATCCGCTGCTTCAGGTCCAGGTGCTCGGGCACGGCCTCGATGACCAGGTCCACCGAGTGCAGGGCGTCCAGCCCGACCTGGAAGTTCACCCGGCCGAGCAGGGCGTCCCGGTCGGCCTCGGCGAGCTTGCCCTTGGCCACCGCCCGGTCGGTCGAGCCGGTGAGGTTGGCCCGGCCGCGGTCCAGGGCGGCGTCGGAGATCTCCACGGCCACCACGTCGATGCCGTTGCGGGCGAACACCTCGACGATCCCGGCACCCATGGTGCCCAGACCCACCACGCCCACACTGGTGAACTCGCGCGCCACGACCGGCCTCCCCTGGTTGACTCCGCCGCTGTCGCTTGAACGGCGACTAAGGTTATGCGCCGGAGTCTGCCACGTGACGCTGCGTTGTCGACACGCCGTGGGGTTTTTCACGACGCCCGTCACTCTCCGCCCCGGGCACGGGCTCGGGCGCGCGCCGGGTCAGGCCGTCGTGGGCACTCCGACCAGTGCCAGCAGCTCCGCGACGAACTCGGCCGGTCGTTCCAGGTGCGGGCTGTGGCCGCAGTCGGGCAGCACCACCTCCCGGTACGTCCCGCCGGCCGCCGCGTACCGGTCCAGCACGGCCCGGGTCTGGCCGATCATGGGCTGCGGCGGGCAGTCCACCGCCCCCGGCCAGCCCGGCACCACCCCGAGCGACCCCAGGTACGCCAGGTCGAACAGCGAGGTGTCCGAGACGATCACGTCGGCGTCGCCGCGTACCCAGGTCACCGGCGGCTTGGCCGAAACGGCGACCAGTTCGTCGGCGATCCGGAACCACGCGGGCGCCAGCGCGTTGAGCACGCCGCGCTCCCCCGCCGCCGTGCCCGGCCAGTGCGGCGAGACGACCGACGTGCCCGGGTAGTTGTCGTCCCCGGTGGCCGTGGTCAGCATGCTGCCGAGCAGCAGTTCCTCGTCCTCGCCGAGCGACGCCGGGTCGGCCACGTAGGCCGTGCGCAGCACGTTCCGCGGGCTGGTCGGGGCCTCCTCGCCCCGGTCCTGCGCGGCGAGCCGGGCGACGAAGTCGGGGTTGGCGCCGCCCGCGCCGGTCCCGGCGAAGTCCGGTGTGGTCGGTGTGCCGTCGAGGTCCCGGGTGCCGCCGAAGCCGTACGGCGAGACCGGCGCCTCCAGCAGCAGGCCGGCCACCCGGTCGGGATGGTCGACCAGCAGCCGCATCGCCACGCCGCCACCCAGCGAGTGCGCGACCACCACCGGCCGCGCGCCGGGGACGAACAGCCCGGGTACGTCGAGCAGGGCCGCCACGTCGTCGGCGAAGTCGTTGAGGCCCCGGGTCGCGTCGACCGGGGCGGTTTCGCTGTCGCCGTACCCCCGCAGGTCGGGGGCGACGACGCGGAGCGTGTCCGGCAGCCGGGACAGCATCGGCTCCCAGAACGCGGACGACGAGACGTTGCCGTGTACGAGCAGCACCGGTACGCCGTCCGGCGGGCCGGCCACCCGTACCGCCTGGGTGATGCCGTTGGCCTGGACGATGTGCTGCTCGCTACGCATTCGCGCATGCTTCCACGGCCGGACCGACCCCGTCCATGTGCCCGGTCGACACCCCGGCCCGCCGATCGGTGTGGCCGAGCCCCGCAGTCAGGCCGGACCTCGGGTGCTCCGGAGTTCAGTGGTGGGCGTCGACCGGCAGCGGTCGAACGCCCCCACGCGGCTCCACGGGCTCGCGTGGCTCCACGGTCCCGCGCGGTGTCGGCGGTACGGGCAGCGGCAGGGTTGGCCGGTGGTCCCGGCTCGGCAGGGAGAAGCTCATCCCGACCGGGTCGGTCCGGGCCACCCCGGGGTCGAAGTAGCGCAGGTCGGTGCGGCCGAGCCGGATCACGTCCCCGTCGGTCAGCTGGACCCTGCCGGTGATGCGCTGGTCGTTGAGCCAGGTGCCGTTGGTCGAGCCGAGGTCGGTCAGCCATCCCCCGTCGGCGGCCAGTTGGACCGTGGCGTGCCGGCGGCTCAGGTGCGGGTCGGCGAGCACGATGTCGGCGGTCGGTGCCCGCCCGATCACCTGCGGGTCACGACCGACCCGGAAGCTCAGTCCCCGCATCGCCCCACCCGACACCGTCAGCAGCGGCATCAGCTCCGGATGCTCCTCCATCGGCAGTCGCCCTCCCACCCACCGTCGCCCCCTGGCAACAGACTGCCACCTCACCGCAATCGTCCCCACCACCGCCCGGTCACCCCCGCGACCCCGGCCGGTCAACTCCCGTTCGCCCGTTTCGGGGAGCGTTTCCGGCCGTATCGCCGGCGACCTCCGTCGATCCCGGCGGCCCGCGACGGCTCGACCAGGACAATCCGGAGGCCGCGCCGACCTACCGGTGAGTAACGCTCGGGTCTAGACTTTCGGCCATGACGGCGGTGCATGTCCCGGGGACCCCGGTCATCGAGGACGGCCAACTGGTCTCGACCAGCCCGGCGACCGGCGCGGAGGCCGGACGGTTCCCGGCGGCGACCGAGGCGGACGTGCGGGGTGCGGTCGAGCGGGCCCGCGCCGCGGGTGACTGGTGGGCCGGGCTCGGTTTCACCCGCCGACGGGAACGGCTGCTGCGCTGGCGGAGCCTGGTCGCCCGCCGGATCGAGGAGCTGGCCGAGCTGATGCGCGCCGAGGGCGGCAAACCGGTCGGCGACGCCGTCGTGGAGATCCTGACCGCGCTGGAACACATCGACTGGGCCGCCCGCAACGCCCGGCGGGTGCTCGGGCCGCGCCGGGTCCGCTCCCGGCTGATCCTCGCCGAGTTCACCGGTCACCTCGAATACCAGCCGTACGGGGTGGTCGGCGTGATCGGCCCGTGGAACTACCCCGTCCTCACCCCGATCGGCTCCGTCGCGTACGCCCTGGCGGCCGGGAACGCGGTGGTGTTCAAGCCGAGCGAGTACACCCCGGCCGTCGGTCAGTGGCTGGTGGACCGCTTCGCCGAGGTGGTGCCGGAGCGTCCGGTCCTCAGCGCCGTACACGGCTTCGGGGACGTCGGCGCGGCGCTGTGCCGCTCGGGCGTGGCCAAGGTGGCCTTCACCGGCTCGACCGCCACCGCGAGGAAGGTGATGGCCGCCTGCGCCGAGTCACTCACCCCGGTGCTGCTGGAGGCCGGCGGCAAGGACGCGATGATCGTGGACACCGACGCCGACCTGGACGCCGCCGCCGAGGCGTGCGTCTGGGGGGCGCTCACCAACGCCGGGCAGACCTGCATCGGCATCGAGCGGGTCTACGCGGTCGACCAGGTCTTCGACGCCTTCGTCGACAAGGTGGTGACCAGGGCCGGCCGGCTCACCGTCGGCCCGGACGGCGCCGACATCGGCCCGATCACCATGCCGTCCCAGCTCGACGTCATCCGCCGGCACATCGAGGACGCCGTCGCGCGCGGCGGCCGGGCGGCGCTCGGCGGCCCCGACGCGGTCCAGCCGCCGTACGTCCACCCGACCGTGCTGGTGGACGTCCCGGAGGACTCGGCCGCCGTCCGCGAGGAGACCTTCGGCCCGACGCTCACCGTCAACCGGGTACGCGACGTGGACGAGGCCGTCGACCGGGCCAACGCCCTCTCGTACGGCCTCGGGGGTGCGGTCTTCGGCCGGAAGCGGGCCGTGGCGGTCGCGCGGCGACTGCGCTCCGGAATGGCCTCGATCAACTCGACGCTCACCTTCGCCGGGATGTCGACGCTGCCGTTCGGCGGGGTCGGCGACTCCGGCTTCGGCCGCATCCACGGCGAGGACGGGCTGCGCGAATTCGGCCGGGCCAAGGCCATCACCCGCCGCCGGGCCCGCTCGCTGCTGCCGTCGATGACCTTCGAGCGCACCCCGGCCGACGTCGCCCGCCTCGTCAAGGCCGCCAAGCTGATGTACGGCCGACGCTGACTTCCCCGCCCCGGGAGGCTCCCCCCGGGGCGGGGCAGCACAACCTCAGAACAGGGTCAGCTCGTCACGCTCGATGCCGCGAAGCTTGTCGTAGTCGACCACCACGCAGCGGATACCCCGGTCGGTGGCGAGCACCCGGGCCTGCGGCTTGATCTCCTGCGCGGCGAAGACGCCGGTGACCGGGGCCAGCAGCGGATCCCGGTTCATCAGTTCCAGATAGCGGGTGAGCTGCTCGACACCGTCGATCTCGCCGCGCCGCTTCACCTCGACGGCGACCGCGCCCTGATTGGCGTCCCGGCAGAGCAGGTCGACCGGGCCGATCGCGGTCATGTACTCCCGCCGGACCAGGGTGAAGCCCTCGCCCAGGGTCTCCGGGTTGGCGGCCAGCAACTCCTGGAGGTGCGCCTCGACGCCGTCCTTACGCAGACCCGGGTCGACACCCAGCTCGTACGAGGTGTCCTGGAAGATCTCCTCCAGGGTGATCCGCAGCTCCTCGCCGGCCTTGTTCACCACCCGCCACACGCCGGGGGCCTCCTCCAGCCGGCACGGCGGGCTCATCCAGTTCAACGGCTTGTACGCCCGGTCGTCCGCGTGGATCGAGACCGAGCCGTCCGCCTTCACCATGAGCAACCGGGTGGCCGGCGGCAGGTGTGCCGAGAGCCGTCCGACGTAGTCCACCGAGCACTTCGCAATCACCAACCGCACGCAAGGAGGGTAGCCGAGCACCCGGCGTCGGCCGGCGAGCGCCACTGGCGTACCGGTGCGATATTGAGATCGTGCTCGAAGTCCTCACCGGTTCCGGTCTCGCCGCGTCGGCCGGCCTGAACGCCTACATCCCGTTGCTCCTCATGGGTCTGCTGGCGCGCTACACCGACCTGGTCGACCTGCCCGGCGGCTGGCAGTGGCTCGGCAATGGCTGGATCATCCTGATCCTCGCGGTGCTGCTCGCCATCGAGGTGGTCGCGGACAAGGTGCCGGTCGTCGACCACGTCAACGACGTGGTGCAGACCGTGGTCCGGCCGACCGCGGGCGGGTTGGCCTTCGGCGCCGGCTCCAACTCGCAGACCGTGACGGTCAGCGACCCGGACAGCTTCTTCTCCTCGCACCAGTGGATCCCGGTCGTGGTCGGCGTACTGATCGCGCTCGGCGTGCACCTGCTCAAGTCGGCGGCCCGCCCGATCATCAACGCGACCACCGCCGGCTTCGGCGCGCCGGTCGCCAGCACCGCCGAAGACGCGACGAGCGTGATCCTGTCGGTGGTGGCGATCCTGCTGCCGGTGCTGATGCTGGCGTTCCTGATCGGGTTCGTCGCGTTCCTGTTCTGGTTCCTGCCCCGGCGCAGGGAGCGGCGCCGCGAGCGTCAGGCCGCCCGGGCCGCCGGATTCCGCGTCTGACGCCGCTGGCCGGCACCCCCATGTTCGGGGGTACCGGCCAGCGGTGTTGTGTCAGCTGTTCCAGTTCGGGGCGACCAGGTCAGCGGCCTGCTGCTCCCACTGGGCGTAGGCGTCCGGGTACGCCGACACCTGCACCGTCTGCGCGGCCTTGGTCAACGGCATGTCCTGCCACCCGTCAACCTGCTTCAGACCCTTCAGGAACGCGGTCGTCGCGTACTCGGGGTCGGTGATCTGCTCCGGGCTGCCCCAACCAGAGGACGGCCGCTGCTGGAACAGACCCAGCGAGTCGTGATCGTTCGCGTCACCGAGGTGGCCCAGGTTCTCCAGCTTCGACTCCTGAAGCGACGTGGCGATCGAGATGACCGCGGCCCGCTCCGGCATGCCGGCCTTCTTCGTCGCCGCGATGATCGCCTTCGCGTTCGCGGTCTGCTCACCGTTCAGGTCGATCTTCGACTGGGCGCCCTGCACCCCGTGCGGGACCAGCTTGCCCATGTCCACGGCCGGC
Source organism: Micromonospora narathiwatensis (assembly GCF_900089605.1). Taxonomy (NCBI): domain Bacteria; kingdom Bacillati; phylum Actinomycetota; class Actinomycetes; order Micromonosporales; family Micromonosporaceae; genus Micromonospora; species Micromonospora narathiwatensis. The sequence goes on from NZ_LT594324.1 coordinate 4,271,213, forward strand.
TTGTCCACGGCCGGCTTGTCGGCCTGCACAGCAGCCACCGGAGCGGCGTGCACCGGGGCGGCGGCGTGCGCGGCGATCGGACCAGCGAACACACCACCGGCGAAAGCCAGACCAGCAACACCGAGAACGCTCTTACGCAGCATCGTATTCATGACCAAAGCTCCATTCGGGGGTTTGGCACACACGCCGAACGGGGGGTCGGGGCATGCGCAAGCACCGTCAGGCGCCCAAAACAAGGGGAAAGTCTTTTGACCGGCAGACTCACGGGGCGACGGGGGGTCGCCTCTTCGCGGCGCCGGGACCATGTACAACGACCGACGACCCACCAACATTCCGGGCCCGGGCCACCCCGATCGCAGCGGGCGGCCATCAGCCCCCAGGTTCGGGGGCCTTCCTCGGCCGTGCAGCCCGGTACAACGCCCGCCGACCGGCGACCATTCCCCCGCGACGCCACCCCGCCCGCCGCGGAACCGGACACTCGGCGCATGTCGCCCAGACAGGCAAGGCGCGCCGGCCAAGATCCACACAACATCCCCGCAATGGGCCCATCCCCGCACGACGAAACCGCAACTTGCCCGAAACCGGCCTTCAGGGGCACGACGGCCAAAACATCCCGGAAAGGGGCTTATCCCGGCACCACGAAGGCGCAACTTTCCCGAAAGTGGCCCCTGGGGGCGGCGCACGTCTCGGGGAGCGGACCCTCCGGCACCCAACGAGGTCACCGCGACCACTTCGAACCGAACACAGGGAACCGCGCAGACTTCTACAATCAGGGACACGATCGCATAAAGGAGGCAGTAGTGACCGCAGCGGTAGAAATGCCCCGAGTCCAGGAGTGCACCGTCGCCTCCTGCGCCTACAACCGCACGAACGACTGCCACGCCTTCGCCATCACGATCGGCAGCAGCGATCACGCCCGCTGCCACACTTTCGTGGAGATGCCCGTACGCGGCGGAAGTGAGCAACTGGTCGCCCAGGTGGGCGCCTGCCAGCGTTCCGACTGCCAGCACAACTCCGACCTGGAGTGCCACGCCCCGGCGATCACCGTCGGCTCGGCGATGGACCTGGCCGACTGCATGACGTACCAGAGCCGCTGACCCACCCGCAGGGGTGCGGAGGGGACCCCTTTTCAGCTCAGGTTGTTGGCTTCGCGGATCACGGTGACCAGCTCGTCGATGATGCCGGTCAGCGCGAAGTCCTTCGGGGTGAAGACGCGGGCCACGCCGGCCGCGCGCAGGGCCTCGGCGTCGCCGGCCGGGATGATGCCGCCGACCACCACGGGCAGGTCGCCCCGCCCGGCGGCGCGCAATCCGTCCAGTACGGCCGGCACGGCGGCCAGGTGCGAGCCGGAGAGCACCGAGAGGCCGACCAGGTCCACGTCCTCCTCGACGGCGGCGGCCACGATCTGCCCGGCGGTCAGCCGGATGCCCTGGTAGATCACCTCGAAGCCGGCGTCGCGGGCGCGTACCGCGATCTGCTCGGCGCCGTTGGAGTGCCCGTCCAGGCCGGGCTTGCCGACCAGCAGCCGCAGCCGTCCGCTGCCCAGCTCGCGGGCCGTGGCGGCGACCCGCTCGCGGACCGTCGTGAGCCCCGCGTCGCCGCCGGCCCCGGCCGCGCCCGAGAGGCCGGTCGGCGCCCGGTACTCGCCGAAGACCCGGCGCAGCGCGCCCGCCCACTCGCCGGTGGTCACCCCGGCCCGCACGCAGGCCAGAGTCGCGGCCATCAGGTTCGTCGTGGTCGCGGCGTCCGCGCGCAGCCGGTCCAGTGCCGCGTCCACCGTCGCCGCGTCCCGGCCGGCCCGCCACTCGCGTACGGCGTTTGCGGCGGTCGCCTCGACGGCCGGATCGACCTGCTCGATCGCCTCGGCCCCGGCCGCGGTCAACGGCGACGACTCGGTCCCGGTGAACCGGTTGACGCCCACCACCACGTCGGTGCCGGCCTCCATCCGGCGGCGACGGTCGGCGAGCGAGGCCACCAGGGCGCTCTTGAGATAGCCGGTCTCCACGGCGGCCACCACGCCGCCCATCTCCAGCACCTTCGCCAGCTCCACCCGGGCGCCGGCGACGATGTCGTCGACCAGCGCGGTCATCACACGCGACCCCGCGAACAGGTCCGGGTATTCCAGCAGGTCCGACTCGTACGCCAGCACCTGCTGCATCCGCAGCGACCACTGCTGGTCCCAGGGGCGGGGCAGGCCGAGCGCCTCGTTCCAGGCGGGGAGCTGCACCGCGCGGGCGCGGGCGTCCCGGGAAAGGGTGACGCCGAGCATCTCCAGCACGATGCGTTGCACGTTGTTCTCCGGCTGGGCCTCGGTGAGGCCGAGCGAGTTGACCTGGACGCCGTACCGGAAGCGGCGCTGCTTCGGGTCCTCGACGCCGTACCGGTCGCGGGTGATCTCGTCCCACAGCGCGGCGAAGGCGCGCATCTTGGCGATCTCCTCGACGAAGCGCACCCCGGCGTTGACGAAGAAGGAGACGCGCTGGACCACGTCGCCCATCCGCTCGGCCGGCACCTGGCCGCAGTCCCGCACGGCGTCGAGGACGGCGACCGCGGTGGCCAGGGCGAAGCCGACCTCCTGCACCGGCGTCGCACCCGCCTCCTGGAGGTGGTACGAGCAGACGTTGACCGGGTTCCACCTGGGCATCTCGCGCAGCGTGTACGCGATGACGTCCGCGGTCAGCCGCAGCGACGCGGCCGGCGGGAAGATGTGGGTCCCCCGGGACAGATACTCCTTGATGATGTCGTTCTGCGTGGTGCCGGCGCAGCGGGCCAGCTCCGCGCCCTGCTCGGTGGCGGCCGTGGCGTAGAGGCCGAGCAGCCACATGGCCGGCGCGTTGATGGTCATGGAGGTGTTCAGCTCGGCCAGCGGAAGGCCGTCGAAGAGGGCCCGCATGTCGCCGAGGTGTGCCACCGGCACACCCACCCGACCCACCTCGCCGGCGGCCAGCTCGTGGTCCGGGTCGTACCCGGTCTGGGTGGGCAGGTCGAAGGCGACGGAGAGACCGGTCTGCCCCTTCGCCAGGTTGCGACGGAAGAGCGCGTTGGTGGCCGCGGCGGAGGAGTGCCCGGCGTAGGTGCGCATCACCCAGGGCCGGTCGCGTTCCGGCAACCGCCCCGCAGAAGCCTTCTCGTCCATGGCGGGAGTCTAAGTTACCGTTCAGTAAAATGGGCTGTGGAAAACCACACACGTCCATGGCGGGGATCCCCGGGCACGAGCGGCGCGACATGGCGGAGACCGCCACACCCCGGCCCTCCGAGCTGGGCGGCGAGGTCGCACACTGGACGTCATGGATGACGAGCTGGCGATCTCCGTACGGGGCCTGCGCAAGGCGTACGGCGACAACGTCGCGGTGGCGGGCGTGGACCTCGACGTCCAGCGGGGCGAGGTGTTCGCCCTGCTCGGCCCGAACGGCGCGGGCAAGACCACCACCGTGGAGATCCTGGAGGGCTACCGGCAGCGCGACGCCGGCGAGGTACGCGTGCTCGGCGCCGACCCGGCCCGCCCGGACCCCGGCTGGCGCTCCCGGGTGGGCATGGTGTTGCAGGGCACCGGGGAGTTCGACGAGCTGACCGTGGCCGAGGTGGTCCGGCACTTCGCCGGCTTCTACCCGGCCGCCGACGACCCGGACAAGGTGATCGAGCGGGTCGGGCTGGCCGCCAAGGCCAAGGCCCGTACGCACACCCTCTCCGGCGGGCAGAAGCGCCGCCTCGACGTGGCGCTGGGCATCGTCGGCCGGCCGGAGCTGCTCTTCCTCGACGAGCCGACCACCGGGTTCGACCCGGAGGCGCGGCGGGAGTTCTGGGAGCTGATCCGGGACCTGGCCGCGGCCGGCACCACCATCGTCCTGACCACGCACTACCTGGACGAGGCCGAGGCGCTCGCCGACCGGGTCGGCGTGATCGCCGCCGGGCGGGTGGTCGAGGTGGCCCCGCCCAACCGGCTGGGCAACCGGCAGGAGTCGCTGGCGACGGTCTCCTGGCGTACCCCGGAGGGGACGCTGGAGAGCGTGGCGAGCGCGACGCCGACGGCGCTGGTCACGGAGTTGGCCGCGCGCTTCGGCGGCGAGGTCCCGGGTCTCACGGTGACCCGGCCGACCCTGGAAGACGTCTACCTGAAGATGATCGGACACCGATGACGACCACCACGAAGCCGGCGACGCCGGTCGCCGCCCCCGCGGCCCGGCGGCTCGGGCCGGGCGCGCTCGCGCTGCGGCAGGGCCGGATGGAGATCACCCAGTTCCTGCGCAGCCGGGAGTCCGTCGTCTTCACGATGGGCTTCCCGATCATCATGATCCTGATCTTCGCGTCGATCTTCCACGGCGAGATCGGCGGCGGGGTCAAGTTCACCCAGTACTTCATCACCGGCATGATCGCCACCGGTCTGATGACGGTGAGCTTCCAGAACCTCGGCATCTGGATCCCGATCGAGCGGGACCGGGGCGTCCTCAAGCGCTATCGGGGCACCCCGATGCCGAAGTGGGTGTACTTCGCCGGCAAGGTGATCATGGTGGTGGCGATCGGCGTCGCCGAGACCGCCCTGCTGCTGCTCGTCGCGGTGCTGCTGTTCGACCTGAAGCTGCCCGACACCGCCGCGAAGTGGCTCACCTTCGGCTGGGTCTCCGCGCTCGGCGTCACCGCGTGCACCCTCGGCGGGATCGCCATCTCCTCGCTGGCCCGCACCGCCCGCAGCGGCTCGGCCGTGGTCACACCGGTCGCCCTGGTCCTCCAGTTCATCTCCGGGGTGTTCTTCGTCTTCACCGAGCTGCCCAACTGGATGCAACAGGTGGCGGCGCTGTTCCCGCTGAAGTGGATGTGCCAGGGGCTGCGCTCGGTCTTCCTGCCGGACGGCTTCGGCGGCCAGGAGCCGGCCGGCTCGTTCGAGCTGGGCCGGGTCGCCCTGGTGCTGGCGCTCTGGTGCGTGATCGGCCTGGCCCTCTGCCTGACCACCTTCCGCTGGACCACCAGACGCGACGGCTGAGCCGGGCAGGGGACCCCGCTCGACGCGGCAGATGCGACACTCGCCGACATGGCTCGCGTAGTGAACCGGCGCCGGCTGCTGCTGGCCGGGGCCGGCGCGGTGGGCGTCGCCGCCGTCGCCGGACTCACGGCCCGGAAACTGTCCCGCCCCCGGTCCGGACCCGCGCCCGTGGTACCCGACGCCCCGGCCGGGGACGAACGCCTGGTCCCCGTCGCCTCCAGCGCCCGCAGCCGGGAGGTGGACTTCTGGACCGCCGTTCCCGACGGGTACGGCGACGGCCGGGGCCTGCCCGTCTGCCTGGTGTTGCACGGCGCCTCGGCCACCCCCCGCGACTACGGCCGGTTCGGGCTCGCCCGTTTCCTCACCGACGCCGTACGCCACGGAACCCCGCCCTTCGTGCTCGCCGGGGCGACCGGCGGCCGGCTCGCCTGGCGCCGCTCCGGAGACGACGACCCGCAGCGGATGGTGCGCGAGGAGGTGCCCGACTGGTGCGCCCGGCGCGGCTTCGACACCTCCCGGCTGGCCGTCTGGGGCTGGTCGATGGGCGGCTTCGGCGCGCTGCTGCTCGCCGAGGCGTACCCGGGTTGGCTGCGTGCGGTGGCCGCCTTCTCCCCCGCGGTACGCCCCGGCGACGCGGTCTTCGCCGACGTCGGCAGGCTGCGCGGCACCCCGGTCGGCCTCTGGTGCGGCCGGCAGGACGACTTCCTCAAGGACGTCCGCGCCCTGGCCCAGGCGCTGCCCGAGCCCCCGGTACGCGCCGAGTGGACCGACGGCCGGCACAACTTCGCCTACTGGGGCACCGTCATCCCCGACGCCTTCGCCCTGCTGGGCACCGCCCTCACCCCGCCCCGGACGGCGTGACGCCCCCGACCGGGGCGGCCGGGGGCGTCACCGGCCCGACTCAGTACGCGTAGAAGCCCTGGCCGGTCTTGCGGCCCAGGTCGCCCGCGGTGGCCATACGCTGGAGCAGCTCCGGCGGGAAGAACTTCTCGTCGGCGGTGTCGGTGTAGATGTTCTTCGTGGCGTTGAGCAGCACGTCCACGCCGGTCAGGTCGACGGTGGCCAACGGCCCCATGGCGTGCCCGAAGCCGAGCTTGCAGGCGACGTCCAGGTCCTCGGCCGAGATGACGCCCGCCTCGACCAGCCGAACCGCCTCCATGGCCAGCGCGCAGATCAGCCGCGTGGTGACGAAGCCGGCGATGTCCCGGTTGACCACGACGACGGTCTTGCCGACCTCCTCGGCGAACGCCTTCGCCGTGGCCAGCGTCTCGTCGCTGGTCTTGTAGCCGCGGACCAGCTCGCAGAGCTTCATCATCGGCACCGGGGAGAAGAAGTGGGTGCCGACGACCGACTCGGGGCGCTCGGTGGCGGTGGCGATCTGGGTGACCGGGATGGCCGAGGTGTTGGTGGCCAGCACCGCGTCGGCCTTGCAGATCTTGTCCAGCGCGCGGAACACCTCGTGCTTGATCTCGATCTTCTCGAAGACCGCCTCGACCACGATGTCCGCGTCGGCCGCCGCCTCCAGCTCGGTGGTCGGGGTGATCCGGGCCAGGGTCGCCTCGACCTCGGACGCCTCGATCTTGCCCTTCTCGGCGAACTTCTCCAGCGACTTCCGGATGCCGTCGACGCCCCGCTTGGTGGCCGCGTCGTCCAGGTCCCGCAGCGTCACCTGCCAGCCCGCCTGCGCCGCGACCTGGGCGATGCCCGATCCCATCAGCCCGGCACCGACGACCGCGAGTCGACCCGCCATCTGCTTCTCCCTCGCCTGTTTGAGTGTCTGCCAGCACCCTAGTCATGACCGAACGCACCGAGCGCAGCGAGGGCCGTGAGGGCATGACAAGCAAGAACTGCCATGACCGAACGCACCGAGCGCAGCGAGGGCCGTGAGGGCATGACAAGCAAGAACCGTCGGCGAGCCTGAACGACAGCTAAGCCGTCTCCTCGGTCAGATCTCCAGCGCGGGCTCCTCCGGGACCGTGCCGCGCTCGACCTCCACGCCGAGCGCCCGCAGGTCGGCCACGAAGTCCGGGTAGCCCCGGTCGACGTGGTGCACGTGGGAGACCTCGGTGACCCCGTCGGCGCAGAGCCCGGCGATGATCAGCCCGGCGCCGGCCCGGATGTCGGTGGCGCGTACCGGGGCGCCGGAGAGCCGGTCACGGCCGCAGACCAGGGCGTGGTGGCCGTCGGTCCGGATGTCCGCGCCGAGCCGCATCATCTCGTTGGCGAACATGAACCGGCCGTCGAAGATGTTCTCGGTGATCAGGGACGGACCATCGCTCACCGCGGCCAGCCCGATCGCCATCGGCAGCAGGTCGGTGGCGAAACCCGGGAAGGGCAGGGTCACCACGTCGACCGCCTTGGGGCGGTCGTCGACGCGTACCCGGAAGGCGCCGTCCCAGGTCTCCACCAGGCCGCCGGCCGAGATCAGCTTGTCCAGCGCGACCTCCAGGAACGCCGGGTCGATCCCGGTCACGGTGACGTCCCCGCGGGTCATCGCGGCGGCGAACGCCCAGGTGCCGGCGACGATCCGGTCCCCCACCGTGGCATGCCGGACGGGGTACAGCTCGGGCACCCCGACGATGTGCAGGGTGGCGCTGCCGGCCCCCTCGATCCGGGCGCCCATCCGGCTCAGCATCGTGCAGATGTCGACGATCTCCGGCTCCCGGGCCGCGTTGTCGATCGTCGTGGCGCCCCGGGCCAGCACCGCCGCCATCACCAGGTTCTCCGTCGCGCCGACGCTCGGGAAGTCCAGCACGATGTCCGCGCCGTGCAGGCCGTCCGGGGCCTCGGCGATGACGAAGCCGTGCTCCCCGGAGATGTCCGCGCCCATCCTGGTCAGCCCGGAGATGTGCATGTCCAGGCCGCGCGAGCCGATCGCGTCCCCGCCGGGGTGGGCCACCCGCACGTACCCCCGGCGGGCCAGCAGCGGGCCGAGCACGCAGATCGACGCGCGCAGCCGGCGGACCAGGTCGTAGTCGGCCTCCGCGCCGGGCCGTTCCGGTACGTCGATGACGACCGACCGGGAGCGCTCCGTCCCGCCCCGGGCCACCATCGGGTCGACCGGGTCGTCGGCGGCGAACCGTACGTCGCAGCCGAGGCGGCGCAGCACCTCACCCATGATGGCGATGTCGGTGATCCGCGGCACGTTGGTGATCACGCTGCGCCCGGGGGCGAGCAGGGCGGCGGCCATCAGTTTGAGCGCGGAGTTCTTCGCCCCGACGACGTGCACCGTGCCGGCCAGCCGGGCCTCACCGCGCACCCGGATGACGTCGACGTCGCTGACCGCCGGGTCCCCGGCGTCGCCCGGCCCGACGCCGGCCGTCCAGCCGCCCTGGCCCGGCCGCGCCGGGATGGTCAGGTCCGGTATCCGTAGGCTGTGCGTCATGGCCGTCCACCTCACGCGCATCTACACCAAGGCCGGCGACGCCGGCATGACCAGGCTGAGCAACAACGAGCAGGTGCCGAAGACCGACCCGCGGATCGCCGCGTACGCGGACGTCGACGAATGCAACGCGGCGATCGGCGTCGCGCTCGCCCTCGGGCAGCTCGACACCGAACTCCGGGCGGTGCTGGAGTCGATCCAGAACGACATGTTCGACGTCGGCGCGGACCTGTCGACGCCGGTCGAGCCGAACCCGGCGTACCCGCCGCTACGGGTCACCGAGGAGTACGTGGAGCGCCTCGAAGGCTGGTGCGACGAGTACAACGGGCGCCTGAGCAAGCTCGACTCCTTCATCCTCCCCGGCGGCACCGCGGGCGCGGCGCTGCTGCACGTGGCACGGACGACCGCCCGACGCGCGGAGCGCGCGGCGTGGGCCCTGGTCGCGCACGACCCGGAGCGGACCAGCCCCCTCCCGGCAAAGTATCTCAACCGGCTCTCGGACCTGCTCTTTATCCTGGCAAGAACGGCAAATCCGGACGGAGATGTGCTATGGGTGCCGGGCGGGAAGCGCTGACCGTCGGCGGCCTGCACCATGTCGAGGTCTGGGTACCCGATCTCGCCGCCGCCATTGCCGGTTGGGGCTGGCTTCTCGGCGAGTTGGGCTGGACGCCGTACCAGGACTGGCCGGCCGGCCGGTCGTGGCGGCTCGGCCCCACGTACCTGGTGATCGAGGAGTCCCCGGCGTTGAGCGGCCGGGTGCACGACCGGCTCGCGCCCGGTCTCAACCACCTGGCCTTCCACGCCGGCCCGCCGGCCGCCGTGGACCGGCTGGTCGGGGCCGCCCCGGAGCACGGCTGGGAACTGCTCTTCCCGGACCGCCACCCGCACGCCGGCGGTCCCGGCACCTACGCCGCCTACCTGACCGACGGTCAGGGGTACGAGGTGGAGCTGGTCGCCGCACTCGACTGACGGCCGCTCCCGCCGGGCTGTGTGCCTGGCGGCGCTGCTGCACACGGTGTGCCCCGGCGGGTCGGTGACCTGGGCCGCCCCGGCCCGGCGCTCAGGACCGGTCCAGCGCACCACGACGTGCCGGGGCGCTCCGGCCGGCACCGGGCCGGCGACAAGCCGTCGGGCGGGAGCCGTCCCGCCAGTCGGTCAGCCGGCGGCGTCCCCGGACCGGCCCGGGACAGGTCCGCGCGTCCCGGCGTACCCGGAACCGGTGGCCGCCGAACGCGACGGCGACCGCCGCGACGACCAGCACCCCCGCGGCGGCCGGCAGCGCGGTCGGCGCCGCGCCGACCGCCCAGCCCAGCAGCACCGTCCCCGGCACCCAGACCGCCACCGCCAGCGCGTCGAAGAGCACGAACCGGCGGTACGGCAGCCCGGCCGCCCCGGCCACCCGGGGCACCAGGGTACGGACGAACGCGGTCCACCTGCCGAGCAGCACGGCCGGCCCGCCCCGGGCGGCGACCAGGTTCTCGGCCCGTCGCCAGCGGCCCTCCCCCACCCACCGGCCCAGCCGGCCGCGCCGCAGCCGGGGCCCGAGCAGCCGCCCCTCCAGGTAGCCGAGCTGGTCCCCGGCGAACGCCGCGAGCGTGGTGACGGACAACGCGACGTCCAGGTCGAGACGACCGGCCCGGGCCAGCAGGCCGACCGTCAGCATGGTGGTGGCGGCCGGCAGCACCATGCCGACCAGCAGGCCCACCTCGGCGGCGAGCACGGCAGCGGCCGCCAGCAGGACGTACGCCGGCGGGAGGGTGCCGAGCCGGTCCAGCAGGGAGTCCAGGAGAGTCACGTCAACCAGCGTGCCGGGGCGAAGCGGTCGCGCCGTCCTTCCGCCGGCCGGTCGGGGTCCTCCGGGTGGCCGGTTGCCTCCCTAGGGGTTCCCCGCCACCGGGTTGAAGTCGTCGTCGACCAGGCCGAGCCGGTGCGCCAGCACCGCCGCCTGCACCCGGTTGCGCAACTCCAGCTTCTCCATCGCGGCGGACACGTGCGTCTTCACGGTGGTGATCCCCAGGTGCAGTCGCGCGCCGATCTCCGCGTTCGACAGCCCGGCGCCGACCAGCGCCAGCACCTCCCGCTCCCGGGCGCTGAGCAGCCGCAGGCCCGCCGCGCGCCCGGCCGGGCCCGGCCGCCGTTCCCGGTCGTGGGCGGCGAGTGCCCGGTGTACGACGCGGGCCAGCACCGGCGGCGCCAGCAGCGCCTCACCCCGCGCCGCCCGGCGTACCGCGTCCACCAACTCCTCCGGGGCGCCGTCCTTCACCAGATAGCCGATCGCGCCCGCGCCGAGTGCGCCGTACACGTTCGCGTCGTCGGCGAAGGTGGTCAGCACCAGCACCCGAGCGGACGGTTGCCGGTCCAGGATCCGTCGGGTCGCCTCGATGCCGTCCATCCGGGGCATCCGCAGGTCCATGAGGATCACGTCCGGCCGCAGCCGCTCGACGAGACGTACGGCGTCGTGGCCGTCCCCCGCCTCGCCCACCACCTCGAAGCCGCCGGCCGTCCGCAGCAGCAGGCCGACCCCGGCCCGGACGAGGGTCTGGTCGTCGACCACGAGCACTCTGATCAAGCGTTCTCCCCGATCACACGTTCTGCCTGATCACGCGCTGTCCCCGATCACGCGTTGTCCCTGATCGGCAGCCGGGCCCGTACCCGCCAGCCGCCGCCGTCCGTGGTCGACGCGGTGAGCGTGCCACCGAGCAGGCCGACCCGCTCCCGCATCCCGTTCAACCCGTAGCCGGACGCCGGCAGCGCGGGGCGCGGCCGCACCGGCCCGCTGTCCAGCACCTCCAGCAGCAGCGCACCGTCGACCACCTGCACGTCCACCGAGGCGATCGCCCCCGGTCCGGCGTGCTTGAGGGTGTTGGTCAGCGCCTCCCGCACCACCCGGGCGGCCGTCGTACCCACCACCAGCGGCACCCCGGCCAGCGCCGACGGCACGGTCGCCTGGACCGCCACGCCCGCCTCGCGGACCCGCCGGGTGGCGTCCCGGATCACCTGCCCCGGCTCCACCTGCGGCTCGGCCGGCTCTACCGCATCCGGATCCCGGAGCACCTCCAGCAGCTCCCGCAGTTCGTCCAGCACCTGCCCGGCCGTGTCGCCCAACTCGCTCAGGGCGGACACCGCCTCGTCCGTCCGGCCGGTGTGCTGCACCGCGTACCGGGCCGCGCCGGCGCGCAGGGCGATCGCCGCGATGTGGTGGGCCACGATGTCGTGCAGGTCCCGCGCGATGGCGGCCCGCTCGGCGAGCCGGGCCGCCCGGGTCTCCGCCGCCCGCCGTTCCTCCACCTCCCGGGCGCGTTCCTCGGCCGCCGCCGCGGCGTGCCGCACCCCGCGCAGGTACCGCCCGAACGCCATCGGCGCGGCCGCCACGCCCGCCAGCATGACCAGGCGAATCACTCCAGCAGCACCGCCGGAGAGAACCTCCGCGTTGCCCCGGGCCAGGACGTCGACCAGCGACACCCCGAGGAAGAGGACGTACCCCGCCGCCGTCGAGGACCGGCCGGACCGGTACGCGACGCAGCCCAGCGCGACCGCCCCGGCGAGCTGCGCGGTGTCCGCGCCGGCCAGCGCCACCGCGTCGGCGACCAGCATGAGCGCCGACTCCGCGAACAGCACCGGCCAGGGCCACCGGCGTACGGCCACCAGGGCGAGCCCGGCGAGGACCGCGAAGACGCCCGCCAGCTCCCGGGGTGACCCGTGCATTGCGACCCGGGTACTGGCCAGGCCCAGGGCGGCCGTGACCAGCCCGAGCAACAGCTCGCGCCACCAGCCACGCCACCCACCCGTCACCTGGCCAACCATACGGACGTACACCGCCCGCGCCGGCCCTCCCATCGGCCACCGCGCCTCCTCCAGGTGGCCGGTACCCGGACCACCGGCACGAGGGCCGCGCCGCCGTCCCGCACCTAGCGTCGATCGGCATGATCAGCGACGCACCGGCCTTCCTCATCCAGTTCGTCCGGCACCCGATCACCACCGGCGCGGTGCTGCCCAGCGGATCGACGCTGGCCCGGGACATCACGGCGGCGGTGCCGCGGGCGGGCCATCCCCTGGTGGTCGAGCTGGGTCCGGGGACCGGGGCGTTCACCCGGGCGATCCAGCGGCGGCTGGCCGGACGCGGTCACCACCTGGCGGTCGAACTCAACCCGGCGTTCGCCACCGGCCTGGCCCGCCGGCACCCCACCGTCGAGGTGGTACGCGCCGACGCCGCCGCCCTCGGGGAACTGCTGGCCGAACGCCGGCTGGCACCGGCCGACGTGGTCGTCAGCGGGCTGCCCTGGGCCGCCTTTCCGGCCGTACGGCAGCAGGCCATCCTCGACGCCGTGGTCGGAGCGCTGAGCGCGGGTGGGGTCTTCACCACCTTCGCGTACCGGCACGCGCTGCCGGCCCGCCCGGCGCGACGCTTCCACCGGCTGCTGGCCGGTGCCTTCGACGAGGTGACCGTGGGCCGGACCGTCTGGACCAACCTGCCACCGGCCCTGGTCTACCACTGCCGCCGCCGGCTCCACCCCCGCTCCTGACCCCGCCAGCCGCGTCCGGACCCGGAGACGCCGCTGGCCGGCACCCCCATGTTCAGGGGTGCCGGCCAGCGGTGTTGTGTCAGCTGTTCCAGTTCTGGGCGACCAGGTCAGCGGCCTGCTGCTCCCACTGGGCGTAGGCGTCCGGGTACGCCGACACCTGCACCGTCTGCGCGGCCTTGGTCAACGGCATGTCCTGCCACCCGTCGACCTGCCTCAGACCCTTCAGGAACGCGGTCGTCGCGTACTCGGGGTCGGTGATCTGCTCCGGGCTACCCCAACCAGAGGACGGCCGCTGCTGGAACAGACCCAGCGAGTCATGGTCGTTCGCGTCACCGAGGTGACCCAGGTTCTCCAGCTTCGACTCCTGAAGCGACGTCGCGATCGAGATGACCGCGGCCCGCTCGGGCATGCCGGCCTTCTTCGTCGCCGCGATGATCGCCTTCGCGTTCGCGGTCTGCTCACCGTTCAGGTCGATCTTCGACTGGGCGCCCTGCACACCGTGCGGGACCAGCTTGCCCATGTCCACGGCCGGCTTGTCCACGGCCGGCTTGTCGGCCTGCACGGCGGCGACGGGGGTCATCGCGGTCGTGGGGGTCGTGTCGTGGTGGTGCAGCGGGCCGGCCGCCAGGCCACCGGCGAAAGCCAGACCAGCAACACCGAGAACGCTCTTACGCAGCATCGTATTCATGACCAAAGCTCCATTCGGGGGTTTGGCACACACGCCGACAGGGGGTCGGGGCATGCGCAAGCACCGTCAGGCGCCCAAAACAAGGGGAAAGTCTTTCGACCGGCAGACTCACGGGGCGACGGGGGGTCGCCTCTTCGCGGCGCCGGGACCATGTACAACGACCGACGACCCACCAACATTCCGGGCCCGGGCCACCCCGATCGCAGCGGGCGGCCACCAGCCCCCAGGTTCGGGGGCCTTCCTCGGCCGTGCAGCCCGGTACAACACCCGCCGACCGCCGACCATTCCCTCCGCGACGCCACCCCGCCGCCCCGCGGAACCGGACACCCGACGCATACCACCCGCGCCGGCCGGGCGACGCCCGCCAAGATCCACACAACATCCCCGCAATGGGCCCATCCCCGGCACGACGAAACCGCAACATCGCCGAAAGGCGGCCCCTCGGGGAACGCGGCGGCACAACATCCCCGGAAACCGGCCCCACGGGGGGCGCGCGACGCCCCCCACATGCCCCAAACCGGCCCCACGAGGCTCGACGCCACAACTTCCCGGACACAGCGCCCCTCCGGCACACGGCGAAGCCGCAACTACCCCCGAAACAGGTCGCTCACCCACGCCCACGTGCGAAGGCGCACGACGCGGGGGCGGCGGCGGGGGGGAATGGTGCGGGGATCACACCGGTCCGGTTGAGCCGGGCATGGGCGAGCCACCGTCCGAGAAACCGCAACCACCCAGCCGACGGGACCACAGCGCCGAGACCGCAAACGCCGGACGCGGGCGCCAGGGCCAGATGACTCCGGCCCAGGGCGCCACGCCCAGGGAGGTCAGGCGGCGGGCCAGTCCTGGGAGGCCAGACGCGGCGAGGCCGCCCCGGGCGGGGCGGCCTCGAGCCAGGAGAGAAAGCCGGTGACCGTGGATCGTGCCATCGCGATCTCCACCGGCGCGTGGTGACTGGTACAGCGCAGGATGATCCAGTCGGCCGGCATGGAGAGGCGCTCCTGCCCCTCGGGCAGCCGGCGGCGCTCCACGGCGAGCCCCTTGCGGGAGAGCACCCGCTTGGGCCGCAGGGCGAAGCTGAACATGCGGTACCAGCGGAGTTCGTCGCCGAGGAAACGGCCGAAGCCGGGTGACCAGCCTCGGCCGTCGAGGATCGTGGAGACCCGCACGCTGAGGCGGATGATGCCTCCGCTGCGGGTGAACAGTGCCCGCCGGACGAAGAGGATCGCGAGCGCGGCGATTACGACCGCGACGCCGATTCCGATCCCTTCCACGATCTCCATCGGCGGGTCGGCTCAGCGTGCCGGAGTGGCCGGGGAGGCGCTCTCGGCGAGGACGGTGACGCCCTCACCGGTCACCGACACGAAGCCGCCGGCGATGTCGTACGCGAGCTGCTGGCCGCCGGGCTGCTTGATGCGGACCTGGCTGGGCTCGGCGAGCTGGCCGAGCAGAGGCGCGTGCCCCGGCAGCACACCCAGCTCACCTTCGGTCGTCCGGGCGACGACCATCTCGGCCTCGCCGGACCAGACCTTCTCCTCGACGGCTACGAGCTCGACGTGAAGCTGCTGTGCCACGCTGTCTCCTTGCTGCGGCGGCGGATTGCGGAAAGTCTAGTCGCGGCCCCGAGCGCCACCCAACGCGGGTGCCGAGACCTGCGACACGTCACAGGCCCGGCACCCGATCGGGTCCGCTGGCGCTCAGGCTAGCTGTTCTTCTGCTTGAATTCCGGGTGCTCCAGCATGAATGCGTCGAGCTGTTCGTCGCGCATCGCCGCGAAGAAGTCGTCGGCCGCCGGGAGCAACTGCTCCCCCTTGTACGCCGAGCCGGTGCCGATGTTCGCGCCGGGCAGCTTGATGGTCACGATCGAGTCGGCCCGGATGTTCTTCAGGGCGAGCCCGAAGTCGACCACGCTGTTGCCTCGGCCGTTGAAGATCAGCGACTCGCCGGCCGCCCGGAGCACCCGGTCCAGCTTGATCGGATTGGTCACCACGTCGGCGCTGAACGCCTGGCTCACCATCGCCTTGACGAACTGCTGCTGGTGCCGCTGCCGGCCGTAGTCGGAGTCCGGGACGCCGTTCTTCGGGTAGCGCTGGCGTACGTAGTCCAGCGCCTGCCAGCCCTTGAGGTGGGCGTCGCCCTTCGGGTACACCGCCTGCGGGCCGAGGTAGCCGCCACCGCCCGGCTTCAGCTGGCGCATCTTGCCGTCGGGCTGGCGGTGCTCCGACCGCACCTCCCGCTCGATGTACATGTCGACGCCGCCCATCGCGTCCACGATCTTCCGGAAGCCGGTGAAGTTGATGATCGCGCCGGCGTCGAAGCGCTTGATCCCGGTGATCTGCTGGACGGTCTTGGCGAGCAGTTCGAAGCCGGCGGCGGCGTCCGGGTTCTGCCCCGGCAGCCGGCTGCCGTACGACATGGCGGCGTTCAGCCGGTCGTTGCCGCCCCGGAAGTTCGCCTTGGGGAACTTCGGGATTTCGACCCGCAGGTCCCGCGGCAGCGAGTAGAGGTAGCCCTTGTCCAGCCCGGCCGGCACGTGCAGGACCATGATCGAGTCGGCCAGCGGCGGGGTCTCCGGGTTGCGGGGGTCGATACCGACCAGCAGGATGTTGAGCGGGCCCTTGATGTTGCTCTTCTTCTCGGCGGCGCCGGCCGCCTGGTCGCCGAAGAGGTCCCCCTTGCCGACCGCGCCCTCGTAGCGGGCCACCAGTGCCTGGTAGCCCACCAGCACGCTGCCGCTGAGCATCATGAGGACCACGCCGAGGACGGTGCACACCCGGGCCCATTTGGGCACGCCCCACCAGATGGACCGCTTGCCACGGTTCCTGCCGGCCTTACCCACGAGCATCTCCAATCGTCACGCCCACGACTGGCAGACGGGCGCACGGAACCGTTTCGTTGCAAGGGATCAGAATTCGTGACGTGAAGTCGTGTCACGAACCGTACCGCGCGGTCGAGCGAAGCGCTTGCCCGTGGACTGGACATCTGGTAACGGCAGGGGCCTGAACAGGCAAAGGCCGCCCCGGCAATGCCAGGACGGCCTTCACAGGTGTGACGGGGGTCTCAGCCCTCCATCAGCTCCTTCGCCTTGCGCTCCAGGTCCTCCAGACCGCCGCACATGAAGAAGGCCTGCTCGGGGAAGTGGTCGTACTCGCCCTCGCTGATCTTCTTGAACGCCTCGATGGTCTCCTTGATCGGGACCGTCGAGCCCGGCACGCCGGTGAACTGCTCGGCGGCGTAGGTGTTCTGCGACAGGAAGCGCTCGATCCGCCGGGCCCGGCCGACGGTGATCTTGTCTTCCTCGGAGAGTTCCTCGATACCGAGGATGGCGATGATGTCCTGCAGGTCCTTGTAGCGCTGCAGGATCCGCTTCACCTCGGTGGCGACCTGGAAGTGCTCCTGACCGACGAAATCCGCGGCGAGGATCCGGGACGAGGACGCCAGCGGGTCCACGGCCGGGTAGATGCCCTTGTCGGAGATCGACCGCTCCAGGTTGGTGGTCGCGTCCAGGTGGGCGAACGTGGTGGCCGGCGCCGGGTCGGTGTAGTCGTCGGCGGGCACGTAGATCGCCTGCATCGAGGTGATGGCCTGGCCCCGGACGGAGGTGATCCGCTCCTGGAGCTCGCCCATCTCGTCGGCCAGGGTCGGCTGGTAACCCACGGCGCTCGGCATGCGGCCGAGCAGCGTGGAGACCTCGGAACCGGCCTGGGTGAAGCGGAAGATGTTGTCGATGAAGAGCAGCACCTCCTGCTTCTGCACGTCGCGGAAGTACTCCGCCATGGTCAGCGCGGAGAGGGCGACCCGCAGCCGGGTGCCCGGCGGCTCGTCCATCTGGCCGTAGACCAGCGCGGTCTTGTCGATGACGCCGGACTCGGTCATCTCGGCGATGAGGTCGTTGCCCTCACGGGTGCGCTCACCCACGCCGGCGAAGACCGAGGTACCACCGAAGTTCCGGGCCACGCGGGTGATCATCTCCTGGATGAGCACCGTCTTGCCCACGCCGGCACCGCCGAACAGGCCGATCTTGCCGCCCTTCACGTACGGGGCGAGCAGGTCGATGACCTTGATGCCGGTCTCCAGCATCTCGGTCTTCGGCTCCAGGTCCGCGAAGGCCGGGGCCTTGCGGTGGATCCCCCAGTGGTCGTCCGGGTTGAGCGTCTCGCCCTCGGTGAGGTTGAGGCACTCGCCGATCGCGTTGAACACGTGACCCTTGACCGCGTCGCCGACCGGCACGCTGATCGGCGAGCCGGTGTCGCGCACCTCGGTGCCGCGGACCAGGCCGTCGGTCGGCTGCATCGAGATGGCGCGGACCAGGTTGTCACCCAGGTGCTGGGCGACCTCCAGGGTCAGCGTCTTCTCGCCGCCGGAGAGCGTCACGTTGACGTGCAGGGCGTTGAACAGGTCCGGCATGCCGTCGCGCGGGAACTCGGCGTCGACGACCGGGCCGATGACCCGGACCACGCGACCGGTGGCCGTCTTGGTCTCTACTGGGGCAGTCATCACACTTCACTTCCCGACGCGGCCAGCGCGTTGGCGCCGCCGACGATCTCGCTGATCTCCTGGGTGATCCCGGCCTGGCGGGCCGAGTTCATCTCACGCGTGTACTTGTCGATCATCTCTTCGGCGTTGTCGGTGGCGCTCTTCATCGCCCGCCGCCGCGCCGCCGATTCGCTCGCCGCCGACTCCAGCAACGCCGCATAGATCCGCGTGTTGATGTACTTCGGCAGCAGCGCGTCGAGCAGCGCCTCCGCCTCCGGCTCGAACTCGTACGCCGGGAGCAGCCCCTGGGGGGCCTCCGACCGCGGACGCTCGTCGACCTGCATCGGGCCGATGATCCGGGTCACCGGCGTCTGGGTCATCAGCGACTTGAACTCGGTGTAGACGATGTGCAGCTCGTCGATGCCGAGGACCCCGTCAGCGCCGGGGCCGCCGTCCACGTCGTCCGCACCGCCCACGAACGCCTTGATCAGCGTCTCGCCCACCTCGCGGGCGTCGGAGAAGGCCGGCTGCTCCGAGAAGCCGGTCCAGCTCGCCTCGATCGGCCGGTTGCGGAACCGGTAGAACGTCACGCCCTTGCGACCGATGACGTAGAGCACCGGCTCCTTGCCGTCGGCCCGCAGCCGGGCGATGAGCGACTCCGCCGTCTTGATCGCGTTGGAGCTGTACCCACCGGCCAGGCCCCGGTCGGCGGTGACCAGCAGGACGCCCGCCCGCCGCACCCGCTCGCGCGGGGTGAGCAGCGGGTGGTCGATCCGCGCGTTGGAGGCCAGCGCCGTGAGGACCCCGGTGATGGCCTGGGCGTACGGCAGGGACGCCGCCACCCGGGCCTGGGCCTTGGCGATCCGGCTCGTCGCGACGAGCTCCATCGCCTTGGTGATCTTCTTCATCGACTTCGCCGAGCGGATCCGTTGACGAAGAACGCGAACCTGGGCGGCCATCGTCAGCTCTCAGCCGGGCGGTCGACCGCGCTGTCGCGGAAGCGGGTCACCGTCTCGCGGTTCTGCTCGCCCTCCAGCGCCTTGGCCGGGGCCTCATTGACCCGCACCTCGTCCTCCTTGCCGAGGAAGAGCTGCTTGAACTCGGCGATGGCCGAGTCGAGCGAGCCGATGATGTCGTCGTTCCACTTGTGGTCCGCGATTCCGGCCAGCACACCCTGGTGCTTGTGCCGGAGGTACTGCAGGAACTCCGACTCGAAGCGCTTGACCTCGCCGACCGGGATGTCGTCCAGCTTGCCCTCGGTGCCGGCCCAGACGGAGACGACCTGCTCCTGCACCGGGTACGGCGAGTAGTTCGGCTGCTTGAGCAGCTCGACCAGCCGGGAACCGCGCTCGAGCTGGGCACGGGAGGCCTTGTCCAGGTCGGAGGCGAAGGCGGCGAACGCCTCCAGCTCGCGGAACTGGGCCAGGTTGAGCCGGAGCGAACCGGCGACCTTCTTCATCGGCTTCACCTGCGCGGCGCCACCGACCCGGGACACCGAGGTGCCGACGTTGATGGCCGGCCGGACGCCCTGGTTGAACAGGTCGGTCTCCAGGAAGATCTGGCCGTCGGTGATGGAGATGACGTTGGTCGGGATGAACGCCGAGATGTCGTTCGCCTTGGTCTCGATGATCGGCAGACCGGTCATCGAGCCGCCGCCCAGCTCGTCGGAGAGCTTGGCGCAGCGCTCCAGCAGCCGGGAGTGCAGGTAGAAGACGTCACCCGGGTACGCCTCGCGGCCCGGCGGGCGACGCAGCAGCAGCGACACGGCCCGGTACGCCTCGGCCTGCTTGCTCAGGTCGTCGAAGACGATCAGGACGTGCTTGCCGCCGTACATCCAGTGCTGGCCGATGGACGAGCCGGTGTACGGGGCGAGGTACTTGAAGCCGGCCGGGTCGGAGGCCGGGGAGGCGACGATGGTGGTGTACTCCATCGCGCCCGCCGCCTCCAGCGTCCCCCTGATGGAGGCGATGGTGGAGGCCTTCTGGCCAATGGCGACGTAGATGCAGCGGACCTGCTTCTTCGGGTCGCCGGAGCGCCAGTTGTCCCGCTGGTTGAGGATGGTGTCCAGGGCGACCGTGGTCTTGCCGGTCTTCCGGTCACCGATGATCAGCTGACGCTGGCCGCGACCGATCGGGGTCATGGCGTCGACGGCCTTGATACCGGTCTGCAGCGGCTCGTCGACCGACTTGCGGGACATCACGTTCGGAGCCTGGAGCTCCAGCTCGCGGTAGCCCTCGTTCGGGATGTCGCCGAGGCCGTCGATCGGCTGGCCGAGCGCGTTGACCACGCGGCCGAGGAAGGCGTCGCCGACCGGGACGGAGAGCACCCGGCCGGTGCGCTTGACGCGCTGCCCCTCCTCGATACCGCCGAAGTCACCGAGGACGACGACACCGATCTCCCGGACGTCGAGGTTCAGCGCCACGCCGAGCGTGCCGTCCTCGAACTCCAGGAGCTCGTTGGTCATGGTCGAGGGCAGACCCTCGACGTGGGCGATGCCGTCGCCGGCGTCGGCGACGGTGCCGACCTCCTCACGGGAGACGTCGGCCGTGTAGGAGGAGACGTAGCGCTCAAGGGCGCCACGGATATCCTCCGTCGAGATGGTCAGCTCGGCCATCCTCTGCTTCCTTCAAGTATCAGGGGCCCGGGATACCTAGTACCGACCGGTCCGATGGCGTCGAATCAGGGCTGTGGAGGCGCTGGTCAGCGCTTCGCGAGCGCGTTGCGGGTCTCGTTGAGGCGGCGCAGGACGGTGCCGTCGTACAGGTCGGAGCCGACCCGCACGCTCACCCCACCGAGCACCTCGGGGTTGACCGTCTGCTTGACGGAAACCTCTCGACCGTACATCTCCGAGAGGCGGGCACCGAGGCGTCGCTCCTCTTCGTCACTCAGCGGGGCCGCCACGGTCACGTACGCGACCTGACGGTCCCGCCGGTCGGCGGCCAGCTCGACCAGCCGGGTGAGCGCCCCGACGAAGGAGCGCCCCCCGAAGCCGGCAAGCGCGGCCTCGACGAGGCGGACGGTGACCGGCCGGGCCTTGCCGCCGAGCAGCTCGCGGGCCAGCGTGGCCCGCCGCTCGGCCGCGGCCATCGGGTCGGAGAGCGCGTTGGACAGTTCCGCGGAGCCCGAGACGACCTGCCCGAAGCGGAACAGCTCGTCCTCGACCTCGCCCAGCTCGCCGGCCTTGTCGGCGCTCGCCAGGAGCGCCTCGACGCCCAGCCGCTCGGTGCCGTCGAGCAGTTCCGACGGCGCCGACCAGCGGCCGGAGACCAGCGAGGTGAGCAGGTCGAGCGCGTCGGCGCCGATCTTGCCGGTCAGGATTCCCGTGAGCAGCCCGCTGCGGTCGTCGCCCGAGCGGGCCGGGTCCGACAGCGCCCGGCGCAGCCGCGGCTCGCGCCGCAGCAGAGCGGCGACGGAGAGGATGTCGTCGGCGGTGGCGGCCACCGCCGACGGCTCCGCGCCGCGGACGTACGCGTCGAGGCGCTCGGCCCCGGCCTGGTACGACTCCCGGCTGGCGGCCTGCATCAGCGGGCCCCCGTGCTCTCAAGACCGCTCAGGAACCGGTCGACGGTGCCCTTGCGACGCGCCTCGTCGGCGAGCGACTCGCCGACGATCTTGCTGGCCAGGTCCACCGCGATGGTGCCGACCTCGGTGCGCAGCTCGCGCACGATGGTGGCCCGCTCGGCGGAGAGCTGCTCCTTGCCGGCCGCGATGATCCGGTCGGACTCCTCGCGCGCCTTGGCGAGGATGTCCTGACGGATGCCCTCGGCGTCGGCCCGGGCATCGTCGCGGATCTTGGCGGCGTCGGTACGCGCCTCCGCGAGCTGCGCCCGGTACTGCTCGAGCAGCTGGTTGGCCTCGGCCTGGGCGGCCTCGGCGCGCTTGATGCCGCCCTCGATCGCGTCGACCCGGGCCTGGAACGTCTGCTCCATGCGCGGGAAGACGAACTTCATCAGCACGAAGCAGAGCACGATGAAGGCGATGCCACCGACCACAATCTCCTGCCAGATCGGCAGGATGGGGTTGTGTTCAGCACCCTCGGCGAGGAAGTACATGGATGACCTCCCGATCAGAGGGGGGATTACTTAGCCCAGACGAAGCCGAACGCGACGCCGAGCAGGGCCAGCGCCTCGATGACGGCGAAGCCGATCCAGACGTACGGCAGGGTCATCCGCGACGACTCCGGCTGGCGGGCGGTCGACTGGATGTAGGCCGAGAAGACCAGGCCAACGCCGATGCCCGGGCCGATGGCGGCCAGACCGTAGCCGATGGCGGCGGTGCTGCCCGATACCGCGGCGAGAACGTCCATTGGTGTGTTCCTCCTGGTTATCACGCGTGACTGTCACGCGGGACGACAACGGTTGGTGCGAAAGTTGATCAGTGCTCTTCGGCAAGCGCGCCCTGCACGTAGCTGGCGGTCAGCACGGTGAAGACGTAGGCCTGCAGACAGATCACCAGGAACTCGAGGAAGGTCAGCGCGACGGTCATCAGCCAGGAGAGCACCGAGACCGGGGCCAGCAGCGCGGTGGCGTTGAGCATCGCGAAGCCGCCGAGCGTGAAGACCAGCAGGAGCATGTGACCGGCGAACATGTTGGCGAACAGACGGACGGCCAGCGAGAACGGCCGGACCAGGAACGTCGAGAACGCCTCGATCGGGATCAGCAGCGGCAGGATGTACCACGGCGCGGGCGGGATCAGCGAGTTCTTGAAGTACTTCGCGGCGCCGTGGTGCTTGATGCCGACGTAGTTGAACAGCACGTAGCTGATGATCGCGAGGAACGCCGGGAACGCGATGTGCGAGTTCGGCGAGATCTGGAAGAACGGGATGATCGCGAACGCGTTCGTCAGCAGGACGAAGCAGAACAACGTCGTGAAGTACGGCGCGAACCGGACGCCCTGGTGCCCGATCATGTCGACCGCGATGTTGTTGCGCACGAAGCCGTAGATCGACTCGGCGAACCACTGCTTCTTGGTCGGCACGAGCTGGGGGTTGCGGTAGCTGAGCAGGAAGAACAGGATCAGGATCCCGACCGCCAGCCAGACCATGAACGTGATCTTGGTGAACCAGTAGGAGTTGTGCGCACCCCAGGGCAGGATGCTGGGCAGGTAGAAGTCCTCCACACTGGGAGGAAAGTTTGCCGCGCCCTGTGCAAGGACGTTCGCCTGTCCGAACACCGCGTCCCTTCCTATTGAGGCGTGCCGAGCTTGCGCACGACCAGGATGATCCCCCCGGCCATGCCGAGCACGATCCCGATACCGGTGGCGATGCCATCGGTTTCGAGCCAACGGTCGACCAGCCAGCCGATGAATCCCCACACGAGCATGCCCGCGATCAGATAGCT
The DNA here is from genome assembly GCF_900089605.1 of Micromonospora narathiwatensis. Lineage (NCBI taxonomy): Bacteria > Bacillati > Actinomycetota > Actinomycetes > Micromonosporales > Micromonosporaceae > Micromonospora > Micromonospora narathiwatensis. Next base: position 4,294,596 of record NZ_LT594324.1, read on the forward strand.
GAGCGCGGTCCAGCCCTGACCGGCACCGGGCGGAACGTCGCCTGGGCCGTCAGCGCTGGGGGGTTTCTGGTCACCGGCCATGACGGGGCGAACGATATCAGTCGAGGAGACGCGGCTGTGCCTCACCCCCCGCACAACCTGGTTGTGTGGGACACGGGCGGGCGAAGTCTTCTGGAGGCACGCTACTCCCCTCCCGCCCCTGAGAGAATGACCGATCGCGGACACACCGGCGTGCCGTCCGAAAGATGAGACGGCACCCGGCGAAGCCGGGCGGTCAGCGCCGGGCGCGTCGGGCGTGGACGGTGGTCAGCCACCAGATGTGCACCCCGGTCCAGACCGCCACGCCCGCCGCGATGCCCAGGCAGAGCGGGATCAGCCCTGGCCAGCCGGTCGAGGCCACCAGCGCCATCACCGCCCCGAGCATGGTCATCTTGGCGACGTAGACGCCGACCCCGAAGGGCAGCACCAGCTGCGGGTCGCGGGCGTCGGCCCAGGCCAGCACGACCGTGGTGAGCGTGTAGCTCAGCGCGGTGACCGCGACCCCGAGCGCCGCGCCGAGCGCGCCGTCCGCGCCCCGGGTCGTACCGCCGACCACCGCCGCCGCCGCGGCCAGCACCACCGACGCGATCAGCAGCACCGGCAGGTGGCGCAGCCGCCAGCCACGGTCCGCGGCCGCCTCCGCCGCGCGCGTCCCGGGCTCAGCCACGGGGGTACGCCGGGAAGGCGGTGACCAGCTCGGTCACGTCGGCGGCGATCCGGGTCAGCTCGTCGGTGCCCCCGGAGGCCGCCGGATCGGTACGGACCGCCCGGGCGATCAGTGTGGCGATCGCGCGCATCTCGCCCTCCCGCATGCCCTGGGTGGTGACGCTGGGGGTGCCCACCCGCAGGCCGGAGGCGACCATCGGCTTCTCCGGGTCGTACGGGATCGCGTTCTTGTTGAGCGTGACGCGCGCGGCGTCGCAGCGCGCCTCCGCGTCCGCCCCGGTCACCCCGAGCGCGCGCAGGTCGATCAGGGCCAGGTGGGTGTCGGTGCCACCGGAGACCGGCCGCATGCCCTCGGCGGCCAGCGCTTCGGCGAGCGCCTGGGCGTTGCTGATCACCTGGGCAGCGTACGCGCGGAACTCGGGCTGGGCGGCCTCGCGCAGCGCGACCGCCTTGGCCGCGACGGCGTGCATCAGGGGGCCGCCCTGGGTGAACGGGAAGACCGCCTTGTCGATCCGGGCGGCCAGCGCCTCCCGACAGAGGATCATGCCGCCGCGCGGGCCGCGCAGCACCTTGTGGGTGGTGGCGCAGACCACGTCGGCGTACGGCACGGGGGACGGGATCGCCCCGCCGGCGACCAGCCCGATGAAGTGCGCCGCGTCCACCGTCAGGTACGCGTCGACCTCGTCGGCGATCTCCCGGAACCGGGCGAAGTCGATCAGTCGCGGGTACGCCGTCGCGCCACAGATGATCATCTTGGGCCGGTGCGCCCGGGCCAGGTCGCGTACCTCGTCGTAGTCGATCAGTTCCGTGTCGGGCCGGACCCGGTAGCCGACCGCGTGGAACCACTTGCCGGAGAAGTTCACCCGGCTGCCGTGGGTGAGGTGGCCGCCGTGCGGCAGGTCCATCGCCAGCACGGTGTCCCCCGGCTGCACCAGGGCGGCGTACGCGGCCAGGTTGGCGCTGGCGCCCGAGTGCGGCTGGAGGTTCGCGTGTTCGGCGCCGAACAGCTCCTTCGCCCGGGCGACGCCGATCTCCTCGGCCCGGTCCACCTCGGCGCAGCCGCCGTAGTACCGCCGGCCCGGGTAGCCCTCGGCGTACTTGTTTGTCAGCGTGGAGCCGAGCGCGGCCAGCACGGCCGGGGAGGTCAGGTTCTCGCTGGCGATCAGCTGCAACCCGCCGCGCAGCCGCGCCAACTCTCCCAGCACCACCCCGGCGATCTCCGGATCTACGGCGCTGAGCTGCTGGAAGTCCGGCCCCCAAAAGGCTTCCCTCGCGTTCTCCACAGCGAAGGAGTCTACGGAGCCGCGCACCGGAAGCCGTGCGATGCCTCCACACCGGCGTCAGTTGCCGGTGCGGGGGCCGCTGCGCTGGAAGGCGACGGCCTGGCTGGGCGGGACGAAGTCCCGCACCGGCTGATCGCGCAGTACGTACTCCATCAGGGTGCCCACGGCGGCGATCTGCCGGGTCTGCACGCCGCCACCGACGGCGTCCTGGGGATCGTCCGGGTTGGCGGCGATCGTGGCCACGGCGAGCTGCGGGGTGAAGGCGACCACCGTCTCCGTCGCGTTCCGGTCCGAGCTGCCGGTCTTGCCGCCCAGCGGGCGACGGAGGGTGCGCTCCAGTTCCTCGGCGGTGCCGCCGTCGCAGCGCCGGTACATCGACTGGTCGCCGACCGGGCAGCGGGACGCGTCCGCCGCCGCGCGGGCCACGTCGGTGTCGAGCACCTGCCGGCAGTCCGTCTTGCCGGCGGCGTACTTGCGGCCTGAGGAGTCGGCGATGGAGGTAACCGGGGTGGGCCGGCACCAGGTCCCCTCGGCGGCCACCGTCGCGTACGCCCCGGCCAGGTCGAGCGGGGTGGTGGCGACGACGCCGAGGGTGAACGGGCCCCAGCTCCGCGCCCCCTCGCGGGCCAGCCGGGCGTCGTCCGGCGCGCGCAGCACGATGCCCAGCCGCTCGGCCATCTCCACCACCCGGTCCGTTCCCACCTGCTGGCTCAACCAGGCGAAGTAGGTGTTCACCGAGCGGCCGAACGCGCTCCACATGGTCCGGGTGCCGTCCATCCAGTCCGGGTTGGCGTTGGACGGGCACCACCGGCCGCCGCAGCTGGCCGGACCCGAGCCGGTCGGATAGTCGCTGACGAAGACGGACGGGGCGTCGTACTCGGTGTCCAGCGGCAGCCCGGACTCCAGCCCGGCCAGCATGGTGAAGAGCTTGAAGGTCGAGCCGGCCTGGTAGCCGACGATCCCGCCGCCCCCGGCGATGAGCTGGTTGACGGTGTTCGGGTAGTTCTCCTGCCCGTCCGGGTTCGGGGCGACGCTGTAGTTGCGGTTCACCGCCATGGCCAGCACCCGGCCGGTGCCGGGCTGCACCACCGCGGTCGGGGCGGCCCGCTTGTTGGTGGCGGCGTAGATGCTCAGCACCTGCTCGTTGGTCTTGCGCTGCACGTCCGGATCGAGCGACGAGACGATCGACCAGCCGCCCCGGCGCAGCGTCCGCTGCCGCTCCTCGGGCGAGTTCCCGAAGGCGGGCTGGGCGTTCCACCACTGGGTGAACCAGTCGCAGAAGAAGCCCCAGTCGTTGTGCTCGGCCGGCACGGCGGCGCAGTCGTTCGGCGTGGAGCTGGGCTTCAGGTCCAGCTTCGTGGCCTTGGCCCGGTCGCCGTCGACGGGGTTGACCTGCGCGGTCTCCACCAGCCGGTCCAGCACGTACGCCCGGCGGGTCAGGGCCGCATCGGCGTTCCCGTTGATCGGGTCGTCGCTGTCGGGCGAGCGGACCAGCCCGGCCAGCAGGGCCGCCTGGGCCAGGGTCAGCTTCGCCGGGGTGGTCGAGAAGTAGCGCTTGCTGGCCGCGGCGATGCCGTACGCCCCGGCGCCGAAGTACGCGATGTTCAGGTAGCGACTGAGGATCTCGTCCTTGCTCAGCTCGCGTTCCAGGGCCAGCGCGTACCGCATCTCCCGGATCTTGCGACCCGCGGTGATCTCGGTCGCCTTGGCCCGCTGCTCCGCGGACAGCCGGGGATCGCTGGCCAGCGCGTTGCGCACGTACTGCATGGTCAGCGTGGAGGCGCCCTGCCGGGTGCCGCCGTCGCGCCGGTTGACGGTGAAGGCCCGCACCACCCCGCGTACGTCGACGCCGTGGTGCTGGTAGAAGCGGACGTCCTCGGCGGCCACGATGGCCTGCCGCATCACCGGCGCCACCTCGCCGACCGGCACGTCCACCCGGTCCTCGACGTAGAACGAGGTGATCAGGGTGCGGCCGTCGTTGGCGTAGAGGTTGGAGCGCTGGGCCGGCTGCGGCGCGAGCAGCGACTCCGGTAGTTGGGCGTAGGGCATCAGCCCCTTGAAGCCCAGCCCGAACACCAGCGCGGCGGGCAGTGCGGCCGCGGCCAGGGTCAGCCCGGCGAGCACGCCGGCGAGCAGGACGGTGAACAGCTTGTCGAGATGGGCCCGGTTCATCAGCTCTCCCCGCAGGAGCCGGCTGTACGAGACCCATTCAGAATGGCCGGAATCGGCGGTTAAGCGGCCATCTTCCGCAAAACACGCAGGAATTTCGCGAGGAAGGATGAAGCTGGACAGAACTCCCTACGCGCGAGCGGTCCCGGGACTCAGGACAGCAGCGCGGCAGCCAGCGGGTGCACGGTCTCCTCGATCTCGTCGGCCACCCGGGTGAAGCACTGGTCGCCCCGGCCCCACGGATCGTCGAGATCGTCGGTGGGCAGCGTGGCGGCACCCTGCCGGGCCGCGTCCACCGCGGCCACCAGGGCCACGCCCCGGGCGTACACCGCCGCCGGGGTGGCCTCGACCGGGGGCAGCCCGGACCGCTCCACCCCGCCCAGCAGCCGGCCGAACTCGCCGAGCACGAACGTGCGGGCGGCGGCGTCCGGCCGCAGCGCCACCACGTACTCCTGCTGGTCGGCGGTGGCGGTGAGGACCAGATCGGCGGCGTCGATGAGGTCGGAGCGGAGCTTGCGGGCGGCGAAGCCCGCCACCGCACCGCCGCGCGAGGTCACCTGCCGCGCGGCCGGCGGATTCATCTCCTCGCCGGCGTGCCAGCCGCCGGTGCCGGCGCTGTGGCTGTGCACCAGCTCGTCGGCGCCGGCCGGGTCGACACCGAGGCGCCGCAGCCGCTCCTCGACGGCGAGCACCAGCAGCCGCTCGGCCATCGGCGACCGGCAGATGTTGCCCATGCAGACGTGCAGGACGGTGAACGGCGGCACTCAGACCCCCTGCTCGTCGAGGATGTCCGGCACCACGTCGCGCAGCTTCACCAGCGACACGGCGCCCTGACGCAGCACCCGGGGCACGTCGCCGGTCAGGTCGACGACCGTGCTGGGCACCGGATCCACCGCCGGGCCCGCCTCCAGGTAGGCGCGGACGCCGTAGCCGAGCTGCTCGCGGGCCTCCTCGGCGGTGAGCGCGGCCGGCTGCCCGAGCTTGTTGGCCGAGGCCACCGCCATCGGGCCGGTCTCCCGCAGCACCTCCAGCGCCACCGGGTGCAGCGGCATCCGCACCGCCACCGTGCCGCTGGAGTCGCCCAGGTCCCAGGCGAGGCTCGGCGAGTGCTCCACCACGATGGTCAGCGCGCCCGGCCAGAACGCCTCGACCAGGTCGCGGGCCGCCCGGGGCAGCGAGAAGACCAGGCCGTCGAGGGTGTGCCGGGACCCGATCAACACCGGGGACGCCTGCCGGGAACCCTTGGCGTCCGCGAGGGCCTTCACCGCGTACGGGGTGAAGGCGTCGGCGCCGATGCCGTAGACCGTGTCGGTCGGCATGACGACGAGTTCCCCGTTCTTGACCGCCTCGATGGCAGCGGCGATGCCGCGGTCCCGGTCGGCGGGCGACCGACAGTCGTAGAGCATCACGAGGAGCCAGTCTGCCACGCCGGGCCGGGCTCGGCGTGGCGGCCGTCCGACCGGCGGGACGCGGTGGCGAACCGGGCCCGCCCGAGCAGGTCGCGATGCTCCTCGACCCGCTCGTACCGACCGTCGCCGGCGAGCAGCGCGGGCACCGCCGTCCCGTGGGTGTCGTCGTGCTCGACGCCGAGCACGCCGCCGGGCCGGAGCAGCTCGGCCGCCCGGGCGACCACCGGCCGGATCACGTCCAGCCCGTCCGTGCCACCGAAGACCGCCTCGTCCGGGTCGTACCCGGCCACCTCGGGCGGCACCACCACCGACCGCGGCACGTACGGCGGATTGCAGAGCAGCACGTCGACCCGGCCGACCAGGTCGGCGAGCAGCCGCGGATCCGTGACGTCGGCGACCACCACCTCGACCCGGGTGTCCCCCGCGGCGGCCCGGTCGGCGGCGTTGCGCCGCAGCCAGGCCAGCGCCGCCGGGGACCGCTCCACCGCCACCACCCGGGCCCCGGGCAGCTCCTGGGCCACCGCCAGGGCGATCGCGCCGGAGCCGGAGCACAGGTCCACCACCAGCGGGGAGCCGAGCCGGCGCCCCTGCTCGACGCCCCAGCCGGCGAGCAGCTCGGTCTCCGGACGGGGTACGAACACCCCCGGGCCGACCGCCAGCTCCAGGTGCCGGAATCCGGCCGAACCGGTGAGGTGCTGGAGGGGTTCCCGGGCCACCCGCCGAGCCACCAGCGCGTCGAGCCGGTCACGCTGCTCCGGGGTGAGGCCGTCCGCCAGCGCCAGCCGGCCGCGCGGCACGTCCAGCACGTACGCGACGAGCTGCTCGGCCTCCGCGCGGGGCGCCTCGATCCCGGCCGCCGCCAGGGCCCGGGCCGCCCGGACGACCGCCGGCGAGGGCCGCTCGCGTTCTGTCCCTTTGGACGGGTGTTGCGGGAGAGAGGTCACGACATAATCATGAAGCGTCGCGGGCCGCCGCACGAGCGGGTGCGCCCCGACCCACAATGACAGGGAGGTCCGAGTGGGCTGGCTCGACCGGGTCGACGACCAGGTTGACGCCCTCCGACGCGCCCGGGCGTTGCAGGAGGTGAGCCGCTCGGCGGAGGCCTGCACCCTCCTCGACCGTGTGATCCGCACCACCGCCGACCCGTACGCGCGGGCCGACGCGCTGGTCCAGCGCCTCTCCGCGCTGATCAACCTCGGCCGGACGGCCGAGTTCACCCGCGCCATCGAGGAGGCGTCCGCCGCCGTCCGGGACCTGGCCGAGCCGTACCTGCACGGGCACCTCAACGCCCTGGCGGCCCTGGCCGCGCACCACCAGGGGGCGCTGGACCGCTGCGTCACCCACCTGGTCAAGGCGGCCCGGGCGCTGACCGCCGACGACGACCCGGACCGGGACACCGCGTGGGGCTGGCACGACCTGGCGATGGCCTACTCGTACCTCAGCTTCCACGGGCACGCGCTCGGCGCGATCGAACGCGCCCGCCAGGTGGGCCTCACCGCCGGCATCCCGGAGGAGACGTTCGCCGCGCCCGGCATCCGGCTGCGCAACGCGGTCGCCCTCGACCACCACGGCGACAGCGACGGCTGCCTGCGGGTGCTGCGCGACGTGGCCGGCGACTTCAACCGTTTCCTCCGGCTGGGGCGGGCCAGCAGCATCCGGCCGAGCAGCCTCGCCGCGTACGGCTACGCCGCCGCCCGGCGGGCCGCGCTCGGCGACCGGGTGGAATCCGACGGCGACGCCGATCCCGCCCGGCTGCTCGGCCACGGCGGGGACAGCGCTCGCGCCCGTGACCTGCGCGAACTCGGCCAGGTCTGCCTGGCCGTCGCCGACGGCCGGCCGATCGAGGCGGTGGCCCGGCTGGACACCACCCGGGTCTCGAACGAGACGCTGGGCGCGGCCGAGCCGCCCCGGCTCCGCAGCATCGCGCTGGCCCGGGCCGGGGACCACGCCGGCGCGCACCGGGCCGACCGGCACGCGTTCCGGCTGGCGGCGCAGCGCAGCGACCGGCTGCGGGACGTGTACATCGACGGCATCGCCGCCCGGATCGACCACGAGGAGATGCGCCGTGAGGCCGCCCGGTACGAGGGCGAGGCGCTCACCGACCCGCTGACCGGGCTGCCCAACCGGCGCCGGCTGGAGCGCTACATCGGGGCGGTGGTGGCCCGGGGCGAGCGGGTGGTGATCGGCGTCTGCGACCTGGACGGCTTCAAGGCGGTGAACACCCGGCACGGCCACCACTCCGGCGACCTGGTGCTGCAACGGATCGCCGGGGTGATCAACCGGGTGATGCGCCGGGGCGACTTCGTGGCCCGCTACGGCGGTGACGAGTTCGTGGTGGTGCTGCCCGAGACGGGCATGCCCGAGGCGAACGACGTGGCCCGCCGGATCCAGGCCGCCGTACGCACCGAGGACTGGGAGACGCTGGTCCCCGGCACCCCGGTCGGGGTGAGCATCGGCTTCGCCGAGGTCGCCGGCGGCTCCGGGGTGAGCATCCGGGAGGCGCTGGGCACCGCGTTCGAACTCGCCGACCGGGAGATGCTGCGCGCCAAGGAGGGCCTCCGCGCGTCCTGACCGCGCCTTGCCGCGGCCCGGTGCGGGTCAGCGGCGGGACAGTTCCGTCTCACCGGCGAGGCGGGCGGCCCGGTCGGCCTCGGTGAGGGCAGCCAGCACGCCGTCCAGCTCACCGGCCAGGGCCAGGTCCAGGTTGTACGCCGTGTAGCCGATCCGGTGGTCGGTGATCCGGTTCTGCGGGAAGTTGTACGTGCGGATCCGCTCCGACCGGTCCACGGTGCGCACCTGCGCCTTGCGGGCGTCCGAGGCGGCGGCGTCGGCCTGCTCCTGGGCCGCGGCGAGCAGCCGGGCGCGCAGGATCCGCATGGCCTGCTCCCGGTTCTGGAGCTGCGACTTCTCGTTCTGGCAGGAGACCACGATCCCGGTGGGCACGTGGGTGATCCGGACCGCCGAGTCGGTGGTGTTGACCGACTGCCCACCGGGCCCGGACGAGCGGAACACGTCGATCCGCAGGTCGTTCGGGTCGATGGTGACGTCGACGTCCTCGGCCTCCGGCAGCACCAGCACACCGGCCGCGCTGGTGTGGATCCGGCCCTGCGACTCGGTGACCGGGACGCGCTGCACCCGGTGCACGCCGCCCTCCCACTTGAGCCGGGACCAGACCCCGTTGCCGCCCTCCGGCACGCCCTTGGTCTTGATCGCCAGGGAGACGTCCTTGACCCCGCCGAGGTCGGAGTCCTGCGAGTCGATCACCTCGGTGACCCAGCCGTGCCGCTCGGCGTACCGGGTGTACATCCGGAGCAGGTCACCGGCGAAGAGCGCGGACTCCTCGCCGCCCTCGCCCGCCTTGATCTCGACGATGACGTCCTTGGCGTCGTGCGGGTCGCGCGGGATCAGCAGTTCCGCGAGCCTCTCCTCCAGCGCCGGCAGGGACGCGGCGATCGTCTCCGCCTCGCCGGCGAAGGCCGGATCCTCGGCGGCCAGTTCGCGGGCGGCGGCCAGGTCGGCCCGGGCCTGCTCCAGCTCGCCGGCGGCCTTGTGCAGTGGGACCAGTTCCGCGTAGCGCCGGCCGACCCGGCGCGCGGTGCCCTGGTCGGCGTGGATGGCCGGGTCGGCCAGCCGCTTCTCCAGCTCGGCGTACTCGTCGAGGAGGGCGGTCAGGCGCTCACTGCTCATGCTGCTGATGCTCCTTCGGCGACGGCGGGGACCGGGCGGTGGGCGGGAACAACCACGCGGGAAACAAACGGGCGGAAACGGACGAACGCCCGCGCCCGGCGCGAAGCCGGACACGGGCGTCGTCGGAGCAGCTACTTGGCCTTCTTGGCCTGAACCTTGGCGTACTTCTGCTGGAACTTCGCGACCCGACCGGCGGTGTCGAGGACGCGCTGCTTGCCGGTGTAGAACGGGTGGCAGGCGCTGCAGGTCTCGACGCTGATCTGACCGCCCTTGGCGGTGCTGCGGGTGGTGAAGGAGTTACCGCAGGAGCAGCGGACCTCGGTGGTCACGTACTCCGGGTGGATGTTGGGCTTCATGTCGCCTCGGTCCTTTCGTCGGTGGTCGCCGGGTCGCCGTCGGGTGCCCCGTCGTCCGCGACGGGCTCGGGCGTGAACCGGAACCGGTGGCCGATTGACCAGTGTGCCATGGGCGTACGCCGGCCCGGCGAGCGGGCCGCACAGCGGGTCCGGCAGGCGCAACGCACGGCCCTCCTCGCGCATTCCCACCGGGTGTGCGGGCATTCCCCCCGCGTACGGTGAGCCCCGGCGCGGACCGGGACCGGACGGAACGGGGGTGAGTGGGATGTTCCGCCTGATCGCGACCCGTGGGCTGCCCGCCTCCGGCAAGACCACCTTCGCCCGTCGCCTCCAGCCCGGCGTGGTCCGGGTCAACCGGGACGACCTGCGCCGGATGATGCACGGCGAGCGGCTCTTCACCCAGTGGGCCGAGGGGCAGGTCACCCGGGTCCAACGGGCGCAGGTGACGGCGCTGCTGGCGGCCCGGGTGAGCGTCTGCGTGGACGACACCAACCTGCGCTCTCGCACCCTGCGCGACTGGGCGGAACTGGCCGAGCGGTTCGGCGCCGCGTTCGAGGTGCACGACTTCACCGACGTGCCGCTGGAGGAGTGCCTGCGCCGGGACGCCGCGCGGTCGGAGGTGGACCGGGTCGGCGAGGCCGCGATCCGCCGGCTGCACGAGCGTTACCTGGCCAACCGCCCGCTGCCGCTGCCGATCCCGACCGTACGCACCGGCGGCCCGGCCCGGGTCCACGAGGCGCGGACCGAGCGGCCGGACATCGTGCTGGTCGACATCGACGGGACGGTCGCGCTGAACGTGTCCCGCAGCCCGTACGACATGACCCGGGTCGGGGAGGACATGCCGAACGAGGCGGTGATCGCGGCGGTCCGGGCGATGCACGCGGCCGGACACGGGGTGGTCTTCTGCTCGGGGCGGGACGCCTCGGCCCGGGCCGACACGGTGGCCTGGCTGGACCGGCACGTCAAGGTGCCGTACCTGGCGCTGCACCTGCGGGCGATCGGCGACCACCGCAAGGACGCCGTGGTCAAGCAGGAGATCTACGAACGGGAGATCCGGGACCGGTACCGGGTGGTCGGCGTCTTCGACGACCGGCAGCAGGTGGTCCGGATGTGGCGCTCGCTCGGCCTGACCGTCTTCCAGGTCGCCGAAGGCGACTTCTGACGTGCGACGAGGGGCACGACCCGAAGGCCGCGCCCCTCGTCTTGTCGCCTCCTACCGGGTCACTCGCCCGGCGTGGACTTCGCGATCTGCATCAGGAACTCGATGTTGGTGCGGGACTGCTTGAGCCGGTCCAGCAGGAGGTCGAGCGCCGCCTGCGAGTCCAGCGAGTGCAGCACCTTCCGGAGCTTGTGGACGATGGCCAACTCCTCCGGCGCGAGCAGGACCTCCTCCTTGCGCGTACCGGAGGGGTTGATGTCGATCGCCGGGAAGACCCGCTTGTCGGCGATCTTCCGGTCCAGCTTCAGCTCGGCGTTGCCGGTGCCCTTGAACTCCTCGAAGATGACCGTGTCCGCCATGGACCCGGTCTCCACCAGCGCGGTGGCGAGGATGGTCAGCGAGCCGCCGTTCTCGATGTTCCGCGCCGCGCCCAGGAAGCGCTTCGGCGGGTAGAGCGCGGTGGAGTCGATACCACCCGACATGATCCGGCCGCTGGCCGGCGCCGCCAGGTTGTACGACCGACCGAGCCGGGTCACCGAGTCGAGCAGCACGACCACGTCATGCCCCAGCTCGACCAGACGCTTCGCCCGCTCGATCGCCAACTCCGCCACCGTGGTGTGGTCCTGCGGCGGACGGTCGAACGTGGCCGCGATGACCTCGCCCTTCACCGACCGCTGCATGTCGGTGACCTCTTCCGGCCGCTCGTCGACCAGCACCACCATCAGGTGGCACTCCGGATTGTTACGGGTGATCGCGTTCGCGATCGCCTGCAACACCATCGTCTTACCCGCCTTCGGCGGCGAGACGATCAACGCCCGCTGACCCTTGCCGATCGGCATCACCAGATCGATGACCCGGGTGGTCAGGATGTGCGGCTCGGTCTCCAGCCGCAGCCGCTCCTGCGGGTACAGCGGGGTGAGCTTGTAGAACTCCGGCCGACGCCGCGCCTCCTCCGGCTCCATCCCGTTGATGGTGTCCAGCCGGACCAGCGGGTTGTACTTGTCGCGCCGCTGCTCGCCCTCGCGGGCAGCCCGTACGGCACCGGTGATCGCGTCGCCGCGGCGCAGGCCGTACTTCTTGATCTGGGACATCGAGACGTACACGTCGTTCGGGCCGGCCAGGTAGCCGGTGGTCCGGACGAAGGCGTAGTTGTCGAGCACGTCGATGATGCCGGCGACCGGGACGAGCACGTCGTCCTCGCCGACCTGCGGCTCGCGGCCGCCGCCCTCGCCCTCGGCCCGCTCGCCACGGCCACGCCGGCGGTCCCGGAACCGGCTGCGCCGGCCGCGCCGGCCGCCGCCCTCGCCGTCGTCGTCCGCGTCGTGGTCACGCTCGGCGCGCTGACCACGGTCGTTGCGCTCGTTGCGCTCCGCCCGCTCACCGCGCTCGGCCCGCTCACCGCGCTCGGTCCGCTCACCGCGCTCGGTCCGCTCACCGCGCTCGTTGCGCTCGGCCCGCTCGGCACGCTCGCCGCGCTCTGCACGGTCGCCGCGCTCTGCACGGTCGCCGCGCTCGGCCCGCTCGCCCCGCTCGGCCCGCTCGCCCCGCTCGGCCCGCTCGCCCCGCTCGGCCCGCTCGCCGCGCTCGGCACGGTCGCCGCGCTCGGCCCGCTCCCGGGTCCGGCTCTCGCCGCGCTCGGCCCGCTCGCCGGTCTCGGCGGCGGCCTCCTCGGTGCGCGCCTCGGCCGGCCGGGCCTCGGTCGCCGCAGTCGCCGCGGCGGCCCGGCCACGCCGGCTGCGGGTACGCCCCTCGGTCGGCTCGGCGACCGGTGCCGGCTCGGCCGGCCGGCGCTCGGTCTCGGCCCGCTCCTCGCGTACCTCGGCGTGCACCTCTTCCCGGGCGGGCGCGGCCGCCGCCGCGACCTCGGCACGTGGTCGAGGGGTCCCGGCGGCGGCGCCGCCCTGCCGCTCGGCGATCGCGCTGATCAGCTCGCCCTTACGCATGCGAGCCGTGCCAGAGATGCCGAGCGACGCGGCCAGGCTCTGGAGCTCCGGCAGCAGCATCGCCGACAGGCCGGTACCGCTGCGCCGACGACGCGTGGGGGCGGCGGCGGTGGCATCGCCAGCGACGTTGGAAACATCCGACGTCACGTCGGTGGTGTCGCTCAATGGATTCCTTCCCTCGATAGGCCGGGACTGCCCGGAGTCGAAACCAGGTGGCCGGGCGGCCTCGGTGCACCCGCCTCGCATGGACGCGTCGCGGGAGTCTGTGACACAGCAGCCGGTCGGTTTCCCGACTCACCAACATCGGTGAGCAGGTCTCGCCGTCTGCGGCGACCTGTGGAAACTGCGGTGCGGCGTGGGCCTTTGGCAGGGGTGACGGGCTGACCGCCGAGAGCTTCGGGGGTGCGCCGCCCCGCAGGAAGATCGCATGCTTCGCGGCTGTGCTGAGTCTAGAGCGTAATCAACTCTTCCGACCTGCGGCAACAGGGTCCCGCTCGGCGTGTCCAAGTCTACCCCGGGCAACCCGGGCGCCGCTGACATCTATCGGTAACTCCCAGCACTGCCAATCTGTTCCCGCGGCAAATCCCGCGGGGACCTCGGTCAACGCCAGCACGGTGGGCCCCGCCCCACTGACCACAGCCGCCACACCGGCCGCACGCAGCGCACCCACCAGGACGGCCGTGCCCGGCATCCCCTCGGCCCGGTAGTCCTGGTGCAGCCGGTCGACGGTGGCCGGCAGCAGCAGCGCCGGATCGGCGGTCAACGCGTGCACCAGCAGCGCCGCCCGACCGGCGGTCAGCGCCGCGTCGCCGTGCGGCACGGCGGCGGGCAGGGCGGCCCGGGCGGCGGCGGTCAGGCCCCGCTCGCCGGGCACGAAGACGGTGGGGCGCACGCCCTCCGCGACGGCCAGCGAGACCGCCCGGGCCCCGGCCTGCTCCGTCCAGGCGACCGTGAACCCGCCGAGCAGGCAGGGGGCGACATTGTCCGGGTGACCCTCGATCTCGGCGGCCAGCCGGAGCGCGGCGTCGTCGGCCAGCCGGGCCGCGCCGTCATCGACCAACGCACGGGCCAGCAGCACCCCGGCGACGATCGCCGCCGAGGACGAGCCGAGGCCCCGCGCCTGCGGAATCCGGTTGACGCACGTCAGCGACAGCCCGGACGGCTGCGCGCCGAGCACGTCGAAGGCGGCGCGCATGGATGTCACCACGAGGTGCCGGTCGTCCGCCGGCAGCTCCCCGGCGCCCTCACCGGTCACCGTCACCCGTACGCCTCCGGTGGTCACCTCGGCCGCCACGTCGTCGTACAGCCCCAGGGCCAATCCGAGCGCGTCGAAACCCGGGCCCAGGTTCGCGCTGGTCGCGGGCACCCGCACCCGCACCGGGCCGGAGGCGAAATTCATCGGCACCGGCTCATGCTAGGACCCGGCACCGACAGCGCGCCGGTCCGCCCGGTGCGTGGGAACGGCGGGGCCGGTCAGGGCGTACGGGTGGGCTCCGGCTCCGCCGCCGGCTCGGTGAGCGAGAGCCGTCGGGTGGCGAGCCGCCAGCCCAGCGCGTAGACCACCGTGACCAGGCCGCAGCCGGCCAGCACCGTCCGCTCGCTCACCTGGTCCACCACCAGCGCCACCACCAACTGGCTGGCCGAGATGGCCAGCGTCGCCAGCATCATGTCGGTGGCGAACACCCGGCCCCGCAGCCGGTCCGGCACCTCGCCCTGGAGGGCGTAGTTGGACAGCACCCAGTTGCTGCCGCCGCCGAGGTGGGCCAGGAGGACCAGCACCAGCACCAGCGGGAACCAGCCGACCAACGACGCCCCGACGTAGGCCACGCCGTAGAGGGACATGGACAGGGCCAGGCCGCTGAGCAGCCAGGCCCGGTTGGTAAGCACCCGCCGCATCAGGATCGGCCCGACCAGGGCACCCGCGCCCCGGAAGGCGAAGAGCAGGCCGGTGCCGACCGAGCCGACCCCGTACACCGCGGCGAGCAGCGGGAAGACGGTGAGCACACCGTTGCCGAGGCCGACCGCCGACTTCACGGTGACCAGCGCCAGCACCCGCGGCCGGTGCGCGATGTAGCGCAGCGCCTCGTGGATCGCCGGCCAGGTGCGCGGGTGCGCCAGCCCCGGGTCGCGGGGCGCCTGCAACGGCCGGCGGATCCGGGTGGCCACGCCGGCGGCCACGGCCAGGCCGCCCGCCGCCACCCAGAAGCTGACGTACGGGCCGGCGGCGGCGCTGAGCATGCCGCCGAGCGACGCGCCGACGACGGTCATCGTGCCCCAGGCCGAGCCGGCGACGGCGTTGCCCGCGGCCAGGTCCGCCGGATCGAGCACGTTGGGCAGGGCGGCCTGGGCCGCCGGCGAGTAGAACGCCTTCGCCACCGCCACGGCCGCGATGGCGACCAGGGCGAGCCACGCCGTGCCGGCGCTCCGCACCCCGAGCAACAGCAGGACGCCGGCCAGCGCGGCCAGGTTCGCCGCGATCATGACCTTCCGCCGGTCGAACCGGTCCGCGACGGTCCCGGTGTACGGCAGCAGCAGCGCCGTCGTGCCGGTGTCCACGGCGAGGACCAGCGCGCCCCACACCCCGCTGCCGGTCAGCTCCGGCAGGAGCACCAGCAGCGGCACCATGACGAACCAGTCCGAGCCGAACACCACCAGCTCGGCGAAGAAGAGATTGCGGAAATCGCGGTTGCGGACGACGACCGAGACAGTGGGTGACACGCCGGAACCCTATCGGGCCGGTCACCCGACGGCGGCGCGGCGGAGCAGTTCGGAGACGGTCACGAAGGTGTAGCCGCGGTCCCGCAGCCCATTGATCATGTCCGGCAGGCCGCGGAGCGCGACGAGGCGTTGCTCGGTGCCGACGTCGTGGCCGAGCAGGACGGTGCCGGGCTGGACGTCGGCGACGATCCGCCGGGCGTGGCCGACCGGATCGCGCGGGAACTCGCCCTCGACCATCTGCAGGGTCCAGAGCACCAGTCGGTAGTCGAGTTGGGCCGCGGCGTGCAGCACCGCACCACCCAGGTGCCCCCACGGCGGGCGGAGCAGGCGGGGTGCCACGCCGGTGGCCGCGGTGATCGCGTCGTGGCTGCGCCGCAGGTCGTCGTACGCGGTGTGGGCGTCCATCCGGGCCAGGTCGTGGTGCGCCCAGCTGTGGTTGCCCACCTCGTGCCGGCCCAGCCGGCCGCGGACGAGCGCGGCGTTCTCCCGCGCCCGGAGGCCGACCATGAAGAAGGTGGCCGGTACGTCGTACCGCTCCAGGGTGTCCAGCACCATCGGGGTCCACTGTGGCAGCGGACCGTCGTCGAAGGTGAGCGCGAGCAGGCGTTCGGTGGTGTGTACGCCCCAGACGGCCTCGATCATGCCGGCGCCCACGTCCTGGTAACGGCTGCCCAGGGTGGCGCTGGCCGGCCCGCCGGCGATCGGGAGCCGACGGTCGGTGATCCAGGTGGTCTGCGCGGTGCCGGCGGCGCCCAGCGCGACGCCCCCGGCCAGCAGGGCGGCCCGGCGCAGCACCGTCCGCCGGTTCCACCGCCTCATGCCGTCCGCCATGGCCCCGCTCCCACGCCGCCCGGCCACCCCGCGAACGGGGTGCCCCGACACCCGTAACAGGTGCCGACCCGCTCACGGTACCGCTCCAAGCCAACACGAACGGTCTCCTCGCGCCCCCGCCCCGCCGCCGGCGCACCCTCCCCCGCCGACGCTCCGGCCCTGCCGGCTCCTGCGGCAATGCCCGCCGCAACGGAAAGAGTGGCCACCCGAACGGGATGACCACTCCTTCCGGGCACCTGCGGCGCGAAGCCGGGCACCTGTTGCCTGATGCCGGGCGACGCGGGCCGCCCGGCGGGGCCGGCTCAGTCGGTGGGCGGCAGCGGAGACTGGCGGCTCTTCGGCAGGCGCAGCACCTCGAACTGGTCCGTACCGTCGAGGAGCGCGCCCGACGGGGTCGGCCGGACCGACGGCACGGCGGGAGGCACGGCGACCTCGGCCGGAGATTCGCCGCCGCCGACGGTCACCGGGACCGGGGTCAGGACCGGGGCCGGGGTCGCGGGTGCCACCGGTTCCGGCGTGCCCCGGCGCTCGCGCAGCGCGTCCTTGGCGCGCTCCACCATCGTGTAGAGGGTCGGCACCAGGATCAGCGTCAGCAGCGTCGAGCTGATCAGACCGCCGATCACCACGATCGCCAGGGGCCGGGAGATGAAGCCGCCCTCACCGGTGAGCCCGAACGCCATCGGCAGCAGGGCGAACACGGTGGCGACCGCGGTCATCAGGATCGGCCGCAGCCGCCGCCGGCCGCCCTCGACCACCGCGTCGGTGACGCTCATCCCCTGCGCCCGGTACTGGTTGATCAGGTCGAGCAGCACGATCGCGTTCGTCACCACGATGCCGACCAGCATGAGCACGCCGATCAGCGCCGGCACGCCCAGCGGCGTCCCGGTGGCCAGCAGCAGCACGATCGCGCCGGTGGCCGCGAACGGGACGGAGACCAGCAGGATCAGCGCCTGGGTCAGGCTGCGGAACGTGGCGACCATGATCAGGAAGACGATCGCGATCGCGGCCAGCACGGCCAGCAGCAGGTCGGCGAAGGCGTCCTGCTGGTCGGCGCTGACGCCGCCGACGGTGACCGTCGCGCCCGGCACATCCAGCGCGTCCAGCCGCTTCTGCAGCTCCTTGGTGGTCGCGCCGAGGTTGGAGCCGGTGACCGTACCGGTGACCGAGACGCTGCGCTCGCCGTCGATCCGGGTCACCTGCTGCGGGCCATCGACCTGGTTGACGTCGGCGATGTCGTCCAGCTTGACCGGGCCCACCGGCATCGCCCGTAGCTCGTCCACGCTCAGCGGGGGACGGGCCCCGGTGCTGAGCACCACGTTCTGCGGGGTGCCGTCCAGGGTGACCTGCCCCAGCGGGGCACCCCGGTACGCCTGCGCGACGAGCTGCCCGACGGCCGCCTCGGTGAGCCCGGCCCGGGCCGCGGCGACCCGGTCCACGGTCACCTCGACCCGGGGCACGCGGGTGGCGAGGCTGGTGGCGACGTCCTCGACGCCCGGCGTATCGGCCACCGCGCCCCGGACGGCCTCGGCGGCCCGGTTCAGCGTGTCCTGGTCGGCCGCCTGCACGACCACTTCGAGCTGGTTGCCGGAGCCGCCGTTCTGCCCGGCGCCGAAGCTCAGCTCGCCCACCTCGGGGCCGAGGGCGTCGAACTCCGTACGCAGGCTCCGCCGGACCGTCGCGGCGTCGGTGTCCTTGGCGAGCGCGACCGAGAAGGAGGCGGTGTTGCCGGCGCCGACGCCCGCCCACGGCGTGTTGCCGCCGCCGGCCGTGACCTGGTAGGTCTTCACCCCCGGGGTACGCCGGAGCACCTCCTCGACCCGGGCGGCGGCGTGGTCGGTGCCGGCCAGCCCGGTGCCCGCCGGCAGCTCCTGGCGGATGCTCAGGGTGTCCCGGCCGGAGTCGTCCAGGAAGTTGGTCTCCAGCTTCTGGGCCAGGCCGAACGTGCCGACCAGCACCAGCAGGCCCAGCCCCACGGTGGCCCAGCGGGTGCCCCGGGAGCGGGTGGCGAAACCGATCGCCGGCAGGTACGCCCGCTGCAACCGGCTGCGCAGCTCCTTCTCCTCGGCGGCGCGCCGGACGCCGGCCTGGTCCGCGGCGGTGCCGCCGGGCGGCTTCAGGAACCAGTACGCGAGCACCGGGATCACGGTCAGCGACACCAGCAGCGAGGCGAGCAGGGCCACCGTCACGGTGATCGCGAACGGCGCGAAGAGCTGCCCGACGAAGCCACCCACCAGCGCGATCGGCGCGAAGACGGCGACCGTGGTGAGCGTCGAGGCGGTGACCGCGCCGGCCACCTCGCGGACCGCGCCGAGGATGGCGTCCCGCTTCGGCTCGCCGTACTCCAGGTGCCGCTTGATGTTCTCCAGCACCACGATGGAGTCGTCGACGACCCGGCCGACGGCGATGGTCAGCGCGCCGAGGGTGAGCAGGTTGAGCGAGTGGCCCTCGGCCCAGAGCACGATCAGCGCGACCAGCACCGAGAGTGGGATGGAGACCGCGGTGACCACGGTGGAGCGGATCGAGAGCAGGAAGACCAGGATCACCACGACCGCCATCAGCAGACCGAGCAGCCCCTCGGTGGTGAGGCTCTCGATGGACCGCTCGACGAACGGGGCCTGGTCGAAGACCACGGTAAGGTCGGCGCCGGCGCTGGCCTTCAGGTCGTCGAGACGGTCCCGGATGTCGTGGGAGATGCGAACCGCGTTGCCGTCCGGGGTGGCGGTGACCGCGATGCCCAGGCTGGGCTTGCCGTTGGTCCGGGTGAACCCGGTGGCCGGGGCGAGCTGCTGCTCCACCTGGGCCACGTCGCCGAGGCGTACCGGCGCGGCGGGGGCGGTGGTGAGCACGATGCCGCGCAGCTCGTCCATGTCCCGGATCGGGGTGCCGACCTGCACCGGGAGCGACCGGTCGCCGTCGGCCACCGCGCCGGCCGGCACCGCGACGCCGTTGGTCCTGAGCGCCTGGCCGATCGCCGTGGGGGCCAGCCGGGCCGCGGCCAGCTTCGCCGGGTCGGGGGTGATCAGCACGACCTGGTCGCGGGTGCCGGTCACCGCGACCGTGCGGACCCCGTCCAGGCCCTCCAGCTCGGGTACGACGGTGCGGCGCAGCTTCTCCGCCAGGGCCTGCTCGTCGTCGCCGCCGGTCGCGGCGACCACCACGACGGGCAGGTCGTCGGTGCTACCGGCGATGACCTGCGGGTCCACCCCCTCGGGGAGCTGCCCGCCGATGCGGTTCAGCGCGGTCTGCATCTTGTTGACCACGTCGTCCAGATTTGTGCCGAACGCGTAGCTCACCTGGACGGTGGTGGCGCCCTCACGAGAGGTGGAGGTGACCTTCTCCAGCCCCGGAATGCCCTGGAGGCTGTTCTCGATGGGCTCGGTGACCTGGGACTCGACGATCTCCGGCGCGGCGCCCGGGTAGGTCGCCACGATGAACGCGGCGGGAAACTCCAGCGACGGCAGGAGCTGCTGCTTCAGCGACGGCACGGCGTACGCCCCGAACGCCGTGGTCACCAGCGCGATGAGGAGGACCAGTCCCCGGTTGGCAAGGCTGAATCTGGCGAGCAGCGACATCGGCGTGGCTCACTCCTGGAAGGGGGTGGGATTGGTCCACAAAGTCTGCCCCACGCGCTCCGCCCACCCCGCACCCACCCACCCCCTGACCACCACCTGGTTGATCAAGAATTTTCGGTCCGGAAACGGCGTGACCGGGACGCGAACCTGTTGATCAACTCAGCAGGCCGAGGAGGGGGAGGAACCTCAGGCGAGGTCGAGGGAGCGGGCGGCGGCCAGGGGGTCGTTGGCGATGGTCACCGGGGCGGGGGCGGTGGAGATGGCCCACTCCGGGTCCTTGAGGCCGTGGCCGGTGACCGTGCAGACCACCGTCGACCCAGCCGGCACCCGACCGGCGGCGGCCTGCTGGAGCAGACCGGCCACGCTGGCCGCGCTGCCCAGCTCGACGAACACACCCACCTCGCGGGCCAGCAGCCGGTACGCCGACAGGATCTCCCGGTCGGAGACCGCCGAGATCAGGCCGTCCGAGGCGTCCCGGGCGTCGACGGCCTTGGTCCAGCTCGCCGGGTTGCCGATCCGGATCGCGGTGGCGATGGTCGACGGCTCCGACACCACCTGGCCGGTGACGATGGGGGCCGCGCCGGCCGCCTGGAAGCCGTACATCCGCGGGGCCTTCGTGGCGTTGCCGGCCGACAGGTCCTCGCAGTAGCCCATCCAGTAGGCGGAGATGTTGCCGGCGTTGCCGACCGGCAGGCAGTGGATTTCGGGGGCGTCGCCGAGCGCCTCGACGATCTCGAAGGCGGCGGTCTTCTGGCCGTGCAGCCGGTCGATGTTGACCGAGTTGACCAGGGCGACCGGGTAGTCCTGGGCGAGCTTGCCGGCCAGCCCCAGGCAGTCGTCGAAGTTGCCCTGCACCTGGAGCAGCTTGGCCCCGTGCACCAGCGCCTGGGCCAGCTTGCCCAGCGCGATCTTGCCCTGCGGCACCAGCACCGCGCAGGTGATCCCGGCCCGTGCCGCGTACGCGGCGGCGGAGGCGCTGGTGTTGCCGGTGGAGGCACAGATGATCGCCTTGTTACCGGCCTCGACGGCGGTGGAGACGGCGACCGTCATGCCCCGGTCCTTGAAGGAGCCGGTGGGGTTGGCCCCCTCCACCTTCAGCCAGACGTCGGCGCCGATCCGGGCGGAGAGCACCGGCGCCGGCAGCAGCGGCGTGTTCCCCTCGTGCAGGGTGACGACCGGGGTGGCGTCGGTGACCGGCAGCCGGTCCCGGTACGTCTCGATCAGACCCCGCCACATGTCGCTCTCCTCGCCTCGACCGCCCCGGTGGTGTCGGGGCTCCAACCAGCGTGGACCAGCCTCGCGGACCGGCCACGGGCACACCTCGCCTTAACCACCAGTCGGGACGGAGGCTACGCCTCGCCCTCGACCCGCAGCACGCTGGTCACCGAGCGGACGATCGCCAGCCCGCGCAGCTCCCGTACGGTGGCCGCGAGCGCGGCGTCCGGCGCCACGTGGGTGACGATGACCAGCTCGGCGTCCTCGCCCCGGCCGGCCGGGCCGCCGCCCGCCGGGCCCTGCCGCACGGTGGCGATGGAGACCTCGTGCCGGGCGAAGACCCCGGCCACCGCCTCCAGCACACCCGGTCGGTCGGCCACGTCGAGGCTGATGTGGTAGCGGGTGAGCGCCTCCCCCATCGGCCGCACCGACAGGTCCGCGTACGCCGACTCGCTGGCGGCGTGCACCCCGGCCAGGCGGTTGCGGGCCACCGCCACCACGTCGCCGAGCACGGCGCTGGCGGTCGGCGCGCCGCCCGCGCCCCGGCCGTAGAACATGAGCTGCCCGGCCGCCTCGGCCTCGACGAAGACCGCGTTGAACGCGTCGCCGACGCTGGCCAGCGGGTGGGTCCGCGGGATCATCGCCGGGTGCACCCGCACGCTGACCGTCTCCCGGCCCTCCGCGTCGGCGCCCCGGGCGGCGATGCAGAGCAGCTTGATGGTGCAGCCCATCGCCTTGGCGCTGGCCACGTCGGCGGCGGTCACCTCGGTGATGCCCTCGCGGTGCACGTCCGCCGCGGTGACCCGGGTGTGGAACGCCAGCGAGGCGAGGATGGCCGCCTTGGCGGCGGCGTCGAAGCCCTCCACGTCGGCCGTCGGGTCAGCCTCCGCGTACCCCAGCTCGGTGGCCTCCTCCAGCGCCTCGGCGAAGCCGGCGCCGGTGGCGTCCATGGCGGAGAGGATGAAGTTGGTGGTGCCGTTGACGATCCCGGTGACCCGGTTGATCCGGTCGCCGTGCAGCGACTCGCGCAGCGGGCGCAGCAGCGGGATGGCCCCGGCGACGCTCGCCTCGTAGTAGAGGTCCGCGCCGCCCTCGGCGGCGGCGTCGTGCAGCGTCGCGCCGTCCTCGGCGAGCAGCGCCTTGTTGGCGGTGACCACGCTCTTGCCCGCGCGCAGCGCCTCGACCAGCCAGCTCCGGGCCGGCTCGATGCCGCCGACGACCTCCACCACGACGTCCACGTCGTCCCGCTTGACCAGCCCGAGCGGGTCGGTGGTGAACAGGGCGGGGTCGACCGGCAGGTCGCCGCGGTCCCGGCCGAGCCGGCGTACGGCGATGCCGGCGATCTCCAACGGGGCGCCGATCCGGGCGGCGAGGTCGGCCGACTGCTCGTGCAGCAGCCGCACCACGTCGCTGCCGACCGTGCCGCAGCCGAGCAGCGCCAAGCGAACGGGTGAGGTCATCCGACATCCAATGCGAGCAGGTCCGCTTCGGTCTCCCGGCGGACGATCAGCCGGGCCCGACCGTCGCGGACGGCGACGACCGGGGGCCGCGGGACGTGGTTGTAGTTGCTGGCCATGCTCCGGCAGTACGCCCCGGTGCCGGGCACCGCGACAAGATCTCCGGGCTGCACGTCAGCGGGCAGGAATTCATCCTTCACCACGACGTCCCCGGACTCACAGTGCTTTCCCACCACGCGGGCGAGCATCGGCTCCGCCGTCGAGACCCGGTTGGCCACCGTCGCCGAGTACGACGCGTCGTAGAGCGCGGTACGGATGTTGTCGCTCATCCCGCCGTCCACGCTGACATAAGCACGACCATCGGCTGCGCCGCCACCAGTGCCTAACGGCACGGACTTGACCGTGCCGACCTCGTAGAGGGTGAAGACGGCGGGCCCGACGATGGCCCGGCCCGGCTCGATGGACAGGTGCGGCACGGCCAGGTTCTCGGCCGCGCACTCCCCGTCGACGATCTTGCGGAGCCGCTTGGCCAGCTCGTGCGGCGCGGCCGGATCGTCCTGGGTGGTGTACGCGATGCCGAACCCACCGCCCAGGTCCAGCTCGGGCAACTCCACCCCGCGGGCGTCGCGGATCTGCGCCTGGAGGCTCAGCACCCGGCGGGCGGAGACCTCGAAGCCGCTGGCGTCGAAGATCTGCGAGCCGATGTGCGAGTGCAGTCCGCGCAGCTCCAGCACACCCTCGTCGATGATCTTGAAGGCCGCCGCCGCAGCCGCACCGCCGGCGAGCGAGAAGCCGAACTTCTGGTCCTCGTGCGCGGTGGCGATGAACTCGTGGGTGTGCGCCTCCACGCCGACGGTGACCCGGACCAGCACCTTGGGGCGTACCCCGCGCTCGCGGGCGAGCGCGGTCAGCCGGTCGATCTCGGTGAACGAGTCGAGGATGATCCGGCCCACCCCGGCGTCCAGCGCCCGGGTCAGCTCGGTCACCGACTTGTTGTTGCCGTGGAAGCCGATCCGCGCAGGCTCCATCCCGGCCGACAGCGCGGTGGCCAGCTCACCGCCGGTGCAGACGTCGAGGAAGAGGCCCTCCTCGGCGATCATGCGGACCACCGCGCGGCAGAGGAACGCCTTGCCGGCGTAGTAGACGTCGGCGTCGGGGAAGGCGGCCCGGAACTCGCGGCAGCGCGAGCGCAGGTCGTCCTCGTCCAGCACGTACACCGGGGTGCCGTACTCGGCGGCCAGGTCACGGACGTCCAGGCCGGCGACCGCCAGCGCGCCGTCCGCGCCGCGCGTCACGTGCCGCGGCCAGAGCTGCGGCACCAGGGCGTTGACGTCGACCGGGGTACGCAGCCAGGCGGGCCCCCGGTGGCCGATCTCGCCGTGCAGGGCACCGGCCTCGTGCGCGCGCATGTGCTCGTTACATCCTTTCCGGGGCGGAGACGCCGAGCAGGTGCAGGCCGTTGGCGATGACCACCCGCGTCGCGTCGTTGAGCCAGAGCCGGGCCCGGTGCAGGTCGGTGACCTCCTCGTCGCCGCGCGGCAGGATCCGGCAGTTGTCGTAGAACCGGTGGTACGCCCCGGCCAGCCGCTCCAGGTAGCGGGCGACCAGGTGCGGACCGCGCAGCTCGGCCGCCGAGGACACCACGGCCGGGAACTCGGCGAGCGCCTTGAGCAGCTCGTTCTCCTTCTCGTGGGAGAGCAGCTCGGCGTGGAAGCCGGCGGCGTCGCCCCGGGTCAGCCCCACCTCGGCGGCGTTGCGCCCGACGCTGGCCGTCCGGGCGGCGACGTACTGCACGTAGTAGACCGGGTTGTCGCGGGTGGCCCGGGTCCACAGCTCCACGTCGATGTCGATCGGGGAGTCGCTGGAGTAGCGGGCCAGCGCGTACCGGGAGGCGTCCACGCCGATCGCGTCGACCAGGTCCTCCAGGGTGACCACGGTGCCGGCCCGCTTGCTCATCCGCACCGGAGCGCCGTCGCGGACCAGGTTGACCAGCTGGCCGATGAGGATCTCCAGGTTGTGCTCCGGGTCGTCGCCGAAGCAGGCGGCCATCGCCTTCATCCGGCCGATGTAGCCGTGGTGGTCGGCGCCCAGCATGATCACCACGCGCTCGAAGCCGCGCTCGCGCTTGTCGAGGTAGTAGGCGCAGTCGGCGGCGAAGTAGGTCCACTCGCCGTTGGACTTGCGCAGCACCCGGTCCTTGTCGTCGCCGAAGTCGGTGGTACGCAGCCAGGTCGCCCCGTCGGCCTCGAAGATGTGCCCCTGCTCCCGCAGCCGGACCAGCGCCTTCTCCAGCTCGCCCCGGTCGTGCAGGTCCTTCTCGTTGAAGTAGGTGTCGAACTCCACGCCGAAGTCGCGCAGCGACGACTTGATCTCCTCGAACATGAGCTGGACGCCCTCGACCCGGAACACCTCCTGGGCCGCGGCGTCGTCCAGCTCCAGCACCTCCGGCCGGCGCTTGACCACCTCGGTCGCGATCTCCGCGATGTACGCGCCGCCGTAGCCGTCCTCCGGGGCCGGCTCGCCCTTCGCGGCGGCCAGCAGGGACCGGGCGAACCGGTCGATCTGGGAACCGGCGTCGTTGAAGTAGTACTCCGTGCCGACGTCGGCGCCGGTGGCGCGGAGCAGCCGGCTGAGCGCGTCGCCGACGGCCGCCCAGCGGACGCCGCCGATGTGCACCGGGCCGGTCGGGTTCGCCGAGACGAACTCCAGGTTGATCTTCTGGCCGGCGAGGGTGTCGCTGCGGCCGTACTCCGGGCCGGCCTCGACGATGACCTTGGCGAGCTGGCCGGCGGCGGCCGCGTCGAGCCGGATGTTCAGGAAGCCCGGGCCGGCGATCTCCACCGACTTGATCCCCGGCGCCCGCCCGAGCTGCTCGGCCAGGTCGGTGGCCAACTCCCGCGGGGGTACGCCCACCTTCTTGCTGAGCTGCAGCGCCAGCGTCGAGGCGTAGTCGCCGTGCTCAGGGTTACGGGGTCGCTCGACGGTGGTCTGCGCGGGCAGCGCGGCGCGATCCAGGCCCCGGTCTTCGAAGACGGCATGGGCTGCGGAGAGGACGACCTCGGCGAGTTCTGCGGGAGTCACCGATCCATGTTATCGGGGGTAGACTCGGGCACCGCGGCGGCGACCAGCATGTGAACCGGGGTCGCGGCTCCCCTGACCGACCGACCTGACGAGGCACGATGAGCATCAGCACCCCGGGCGGCCCGGAGCGCCGCCCGACCGTGGTCAGCACCGGCAAGAAGCCGGCGGCCGGCCGGCCGGCCGCGGGCGACAAGCCCGCCGGCGACAAGGCGGGGGCCGGAAAGGGCACCCCGCGGGCAGGCGCCGGCGGCAAGGGCCGCAAGCCGATCGCGCCGGTGAAGGTCAGTCAGGGCCGGTCGTGGGGGCCGATCGCGCTCTTCGTCGCGGTCGGCGTGCTGGCCGTCGGCATCGTCGGGGTCGGCGCCTGGGCGGTCTACCGGGGCTCCCAGCCGTGGCAGGAGCGGGCCGACGCGATCAAGGGTGTGGTCGACTTCCGCAAGAAGGACAAGGACCTGGTCGCCGGCGGCAACCACCAGGCGGGCACGATCAAGTACGACGTCCTCCCGCCGGTGGCCGGCCCGCACAACCCGGCCTGGCAGAACTGCATGGGCGACGTCTACGACGCCCCGATCGCCAACGAGCACGCGGTGCACAGCCTGGAGCACGGCACGGTCTGGATCACCTACCGCCCGGACCTGCCGGCCGACCAGGTGGCGAAGCTCAAGGCCAAGGTGCAGGGCAAGGAGAAGCTGATGCTCAGCCCGTACGAGGGGCTGGACAAGCCGATCTCGCTGCAGGCCTGGGGCTTCCAGCTCAAGGTCGACAACGCCGACGACAGCCGGATCGACGACTTCATCAAGACGCTGCGGGTGAACGCCTCCATCGAGGGGCCGAACGCCAACTGCGACCAGGGCGTCACGGCCACCGGCACCACCCCGCGGGACAACCTGGGCAACCAGATGCCCGAGCAGCCGACCCAGTGAGGACGCCGCGATGACCGCCGTGACCACGGACGCCGACCTCGCCGAGGCCCCGGCCACCGATGACGGTGGCCGGCGGGGGGTGCGCCGCTTCGGCACCATCGCCCTGGCCGCCGCCGTCGTGGTCGGTCTCCTGCTCGGGTACGCGGGTGGCCTGCTCACCCCGACGCTCGCCCGTCCGGGTGAAAACTCGGTCGAGGCCGGCTTCGCCCGGGACATGACCACCCACCACGCGCAGGCGGTGGCGATGGGGCTGATGGCCTTCCAGCAGGGCCAGGATCCGGAGGTACGCCAGATCGGCGGCGACATCGCCACCGGGCAGCAGGGCGAGATCGGCACCATGCAGACCTGGCTGCGGCTGTGGAAGCTGGACCCGACCGGCGACCAGCCGCCGATGGCCTGGATGTCGGACGGGGCCGGCCTGGTCAAGGACGGCCTGATGCCGGGCATGGCCACGCCGGACGAGATGAAGAGGCTGCGGGCCGCCCAGGGGCGCGAGTTCGATCTGCTCTTCCTCCAGCTGATGATCCGGCACCACCTCGGCGGGGTCCACATGATCCAGGGGGTCCTCGACGAGGGGCACGACAAGGATGTGCTCCTCGTCGCGCAGACCATGAAGAACACCCAGCAGAAGGACCTGACCAACCTCCAGGCCGCACTCAAGCGGCTGGGTGGCTGAGCCGTCCCAGCACCTGCTCCCGTAGGGCCCGCGTCACGCGACGCGGGCCCTACGGCGTAACCGGCCCGACCCTTGTCCGTTATGCCGGCTAATCACGTTTCATGGTCATCCAACCCATTGCACTGCTTGGAGACTTTTCTCCCCACATATCGTGACCAGTTGCGATTCGGGCTCGTTGCGCAGGACGTGGGGGTTGCACTCAGAGACGCAGGGCGGTCGGTGACCAGCTGGTGCCGACGCCACACCATCGGCGGTGACGGGGCGGTGGCAGCCGTCCGTCGCGGACAGCGGCCGGGCGAGTCGGGAACGCTCAGCCGCGAACAGGAACTCGAACTGATCGACGTGCTGCGGGGCGTCCACCCCGACGAGTTCGGCCTGGACGAGGAGCTCTGGACGCGACAGAGCCTGACCGCCCTCATCCAGCGCCGGTTCGACCTGGCGATGGACGCCGGCACGGTCGGGGCGTACCTGCGGGCCTGGGGGTTGGGTCCGCGGGAGCCCCGGGAGCGGGCCTGTGGGCTCTGCGTGGCCGCGGTCGAGCGCTGGGTACGCACCGAGTACCCGTCGATCACCGGGGCCGCCCAGGAGCACGCCGCGGAGGTCTACTGGATCGGCCGGATACGCCTGCGCGGCACCATGCCGGCGGCCGACGTGATCTCGGCGGTCTCCTCCCGCGGCCGGGTACGCTTCATGATCACCACGCCCTCGGTCGACCCGCCGCTCCCCCGCGACTTCGTGCTGCGCCTCAGTGGCGCCGAGGAGCGCACGGTGCACCTGATCGTCGACGGCTCGTGGCCCCGCAACGAGTGGCCGCGCCGCCTCCCCCGGCGCATCGTCCTGCACCCGCTCCCCAGCTGCGGCCGGTCCCTCGCCGCCGCGTGAGCACGCGAAGATCAGCGCGCGGGGTGCCGATTGGGTGATCCGGAGGCGGGTTTGCTACTCTTCTCGGGTCGCTGAGCCCCCGTAGCTCAGGGGATAGAGCACCGCCCTCCGGAGGCGGGGGCGCAGGTTCGAATCCTGCCGGGGGCACAGACATCAGAAGCCCGGGCCGATGGCCCGGGCTTCTGCCGTGTACGCGGCGGTCAGCCGGCCTCGCGACGGGCCTTCGCGCGACGCTTGCCCTCGTGCATCGCCTGCACCCGGGCCACCGGGATGGTCCGCCCCTCGGCGACCAGATCGGCCGGGAGCGACTGCGGAGCCGGCAGCGCATCCGCCCACGGGTCCCGCTCGGCGACCAGCGCCGGCACGGTCCGTACGGTGAAGTCGGCGGGCGTGACCGACTCCAGGTCGTCCCAGCCGACCGGGTACGACACCGGCGTGCCCGGCCGGATCCGGGGGCTGTACGCCGCCACCACCGTCGCCCCGTACGCCCGGGTCGAGTCGACGAACACCCGGCCGCCCCGGTCCTCGACGATGAAGGCGGTGGTGGCCAGCGCCGGGTCGAGCCGTTCGGCGTGGACGGCGAGAGCCCGGGTCGCGGCGGCGGCCTCCTCGGCGGTGGTCCCGGCGTCCACCGGCACGATCACGTGCACGCCCTTGGCGCCGCTGGTCTTCACCGCCCCGGCCAGCCCGACGTCGGCGAGCGCCTGCCGGACCAGCAGCGCGGCCCGGACCGCCGCGCCGAACGAGTCGCCGGGGGGCGGGTCGAGGTCGAGCACCAGATGGCTGGGGTGCTCCGGCCGGCCGGCGACGCCCAGCGTCGGGTGGTACTCCACCGCCCGCTGGTTGGCGAACCAGAGCAGCGTCCGTCGGTCGTCGCAGAGGGCGTACGAGATCCGCCGGCGGGACGCCTCCGCCCACACCGAGGTGCGGCGCACCCAGTCCGGGGTGTACTTCGGCAGGTTCTTCTGCATGAACGGGTCCTGCCCGGGCCGCACCCGGACCACCGAGAGCGGCCGGTCGCGCAGCTCCGGCAGGATCCGCTCGTGCACGGCGTCCAGGTAGTCGACCAGATCGCGCTTGGTCGCCCCGGCCCCGTCGAACAGCGGCTGGTCCAGATTGGTCAGCGAGATCCCGTCCCGGGTCTCGTCAGCGGTGGCCATCCGTTCACCTTTCCGGGCCGGGGACGCCTCGGCAACCCCGACACCCGGTCTAGTCCCCGGCCGGAAACACCTCGCCGCCGGACCGGATCGCGGCGAGCATCTCGACGGTACGGGCGCGGGCGGCCGCGTACACGCCGGTGCCGAAGCTGATCCGGGCCACCCCGAGGGCGGCCAGCTCGGCCACGGCCGGCGCACCGGGGCGGGCGAACACGTTGACCGGGGCGTCCACCTCGGCCACCACGGCCCGGATCGCCGCCCGGTCGGCCAGCACGATCGGGTAGACACAGTCCGCGCCGGCCGCCCGGTAGCGGCGGGCCCGCCGTACCGCCTCGGCGAGCCGCCCCTCCGGCGGCCCGTACGCCCGCAGGTGCACGTCCACCCGGGCGTTGAGCACCAGGTCCACCCCGGCCGCCCGGGCCGCCGCGCGTACCCCGGCGAGCAGGTCGGCCTGCTCCTCCACGTCGCACAGTTCCCGGGTACGCGGGTCGGAGTCCTCGATGTTGCACCCCACCGCGCCGGTGGCCAGCAGCCGGTCGACCAGTTCGGCCGGGCCCAGCCCGTACCCCCGTTCCAGGTCGGCGGTGACCGGGACGGGCACGGCGGCGGCGATCCGGGCGACCGCGGCGAACATCTCGTCCACCGGGGTGGCCTCGTTGTCGGCGTGGCCGAGCGCCTCGGCGACCGCGCCGCTGCTGGTCGCGACGGCCGGAAAGCCGGCGGCGGCCACGGCCCGGGCCGACCCGGCGTCCCAGGCGTTGGGCAGGATCAGTGGATCTCCGGGGCGGTGCAGCGCGCGCAGCGTCGCGGCCCGTCGGCTCAGCTCGGTCATGCGGCGATTCTCGCCGCGTCGGTGGGCGGCCCTAAGCTCCAATTCCGTGCCGATGGACTGGGCCGATTTCGGCGTCGACCTGCACCTGGAGCTGGACGCGAGTGGCGGCCGGCGGGCCGGGCTGGAGCGGGCGCTGCGCGACGCCATCCGCGACGGCCGGCTGCCGCCGTCGACCCGGCTGCCGGCCACCCGCACCCTCGCCACCGAACTCGGGCTGTCCCGGGGCACGGTCAGCGCCGCCTACGACCAACTGGTCGCCGAGGGCTGGCTGGTGGCCCGGGTCGGTGCCGGCACCGAGGTCAGCCCGCTGCGCCGGGCCACGCCGGCACCGGCCCCACCGCCGCCCGGGGCGCCGCCCTTCCGGTACGACCTGCGCCCCGGCAGCCCCGACGTCGGACTGTTCCCGGTCTCGGCCTGGCTGCGGGCCACCCGGCGGGCACTCGCGGTCGCCCCCACCGAGGCGTACGGCTACGGCGACCCGCGCGGCCGACCGGAGCTGCGCCTCGCGCTCGCCGGCTACCTGGGCCGGGCCCGTGGCGTGCTCGCCGATCCGGAGCGGATCGTGGTCACCACCGGGTACGTCCAGGCGCTGGTGCTGCTCACCACCGTGCTCCGCGACGCCGGCACGCCGACCGTGGCAATGGAGGATCCGGGGCTCGCCTTCCACCGGGAGGTGGTCCGCCGGCACGGCGGGAGCGTGCTGCCGCTGCCGGTGGACGACCGGGGTGCCCGCACCGACCTGCTCGGGACCGGGCGCCTCGCCCGGGTGGGCGCCGCCGTGGTGACCCCGGCGCACCAGTTTCCGACCGGGGTGACGCTGCACCCGGCCCGCCGGCACGCGCTGACCGACTGGGCCCGGCGTACCGGCGGCCTGGTCGTCGAGGACGACTACGACGGCGAGTTCCGGTACGACCGGCAGCCGGTCGGCGCCGTCCAGGGCACCGCCCCCGAGCAGGTCGCGTACGTCGGCACGGCGGCGAAGACGCTGGGCCCCGCGCTGCGCCTGGCCTGGCTGGTGCTGCCCGCCCGGCTGGTGGATCCGGTGGTGGACGCCAAACGTCACCTCGACCTGCACACCGAGACGATCGGCCAGCTCGCCCTCGCCGATCTGATCGCCACGCACGGCTACGACCGGCAGGTCCGTACCGTCCGGCGGCGCTACCGGCAGCGGCGGGACCTGCTGCTGGACCGGCTGGGCGGGCGCCGCGCCCTCAGCGGGATCTCGGCGGGGCTGCACGCCACCGTCCACCTCCCGCCGGACGGCCCGCCCGAGGCGGAGGTACTGGCGGCGGCAGCCGCGCGCGGGCTCGCCGTCGGCGGGCTGGACGGGCACCGGCACCACCCGGCGGGCCGGCCACCCGGCCTGGTGGTCGGGTACGCCCGCCCGCCTTCGCACGCGTACCCGGCGGCGGTGGACCTGCTGGCCCGGGTGCTCGCCGACCTGGGCGCCTGACCCCGGCCGGGGTCCGGCCCTGCCGCGTCCGCCCCGGCCGCGCCCGACGGTCAGGCGCGGCCCAACACGGGTCCGCGCACGCTCTGGACCTGATGTCGTGAACGAATCAGCGAACCGGCCCGTCCGTCGGTTGCCGATTCGCCGATTCGTCTACGACATCACCTCGAAAGGGCGCGAAAGGTGGTACCGGAAGCGCGGGCGGAACGGTCGTGCCGCCGGCCCCCGAGGCCGCTTCCACCGATGCCGCCACCGGCCTGCCGACCCGGGCCCCGCCGGCGGGTCGACCGGGCCGGGCGCAGTGCGACCAGCAGGGCTGCGGTGACCAGGGCGGCTCCCACCGCGAACGCCGTTCGGTAGCCGCCGGCCGAGCAGGTCGCCGAGGCGCCCGGCGAGCAGCAACAGGCCGCCGAAGGCCACCGGGTACGCGTTCACCACCCAGGCCAGGCCCGCGGCGGAGAAGCCGGGGTCGGCCTGGACGGCCGGCTGCGCAACGGCGACGATGCTGCCGTCCAGGATGATCATCAGGCTGCCGGCGCAGAGCACCAGCAGTGCGGGCCAGCGGTTGGCCCCGCCATCGGAACGCCTCCTTGGTGCACGGTTTGTTACCGAGGTCATGGTCTGTGACCATCAGGCGGAGCGGAAGGAGGCACTTTCGTGTCCCAGGGGAACAGCTGTGTGACCGTGACCGCCCACCAGGCCCGGGCCTGCACGGTGCGGGAGGCGCTGGACCGGGTCGGCGGCAAGTGGAGCATCGGCATCCTGATCGCGGCCTCGCGGGGACCGATCCGCTTCACCGAACTGGAGCGGCAGGTGGAGGGGATCAGCCGGCGGATGCTCACCCTGACCCTGCGCAACCTGGAGCGGGACGGCCTGCTGCACCGGCACGTGTACCCGACCGTCCCGCCGAAGGTGGAGTACACCGCCACCCCGATGGCGCTGGAGCTGTACGAGTCACTGGTGGCCCTGACCGAGTGGGCGGAGCGGCACCGGGCGGCGATCAGCGGGGCGCGGGCGGCGTACGACCGGGAGCACGGGACGCCGGTCGCGTGAGCGGTGTGGCGAAGACCACCCGACCAGTCTGACCGATCGGTCAGGTGCTGACCGATCGGTCAGGCATGCTGGAGGGCATGGCACGGTCGGTACCGGAGACCCACGACGAGATCCTCGCCGCGGCGGCGCGGCGGTTCGCCGTCACCGGCTACAAGGGCACCTCGTTGCAGGACATCGCCCGCGAGGTGGGCTGCTCCAAGGCCACCGTGCTCTATCACTTCGCCAACAAGGAAGCGCTGCTCAGCAAGCTGATGGCGCCGGCCATCACGGTGCTGGAGGCGCTCGACGCGCGGATCGCCGGGCACACCGGCGCCGACGCGCAGCGGGTCGCCGCCGAGGGCTTCGTCGACCTGGCGGTGCGCTTCCGCCGGGAGATCGCGCTGCTCCGCGGCGAGTTCCCCGACCTGCTCCAGCAGCCCGCCTTCGCGCACATCCAGCAGATCTCCGAGCGGCTCGTCGCGGCGTTCGCCGGCCACTCCGACCGTCCGTCGGCGCGGATCGCCGCGCTGGTCGTGCTGGCCGGGACCGCCGAGACCTGCGCCGAGTTCATCGACATCCCAGACGAGGAACTACGGCCCGCGCTGCTGGCCGTCGTCCGGCGGGCCCTCGAACCCAGCACCTGAACCCAGCTCCGATCCCTGAGGACAAGGAACCTTCATGGCGACCCTGCTGTACCGGCTCGGCCGGGCATCGTTTCGCCGGCGGCGGCTCGTCGCCGTCGTCTGGCTCGTCGTACTCGTCGGCCTCGGCGCCGCCGCGTTCACGCTGAAGGGCTCGACGGCAAGCAACTTCACCATGCCGGGCACCGAGTCGCAGCGCGCGATCGACCTGCTCGCCGAGCGCTTCCCGGCGGCCAGCGGGGCCACCGGCACGATCGCCGTCAAGGCGCCCCAGACCGGCCAGCTCGGCACCCCGCAGGGGCAGGCCGTGGTCAAGCAGGTCACCGAGGAGGCGGCCACCCTGCCCGGGGTGGTCGGCGCGGTCGACCCGTACCAGGTGCAGGCGCTCAGCCCCGACGGCCGGTACGCGCTGATCCAGGTGCAGTTCGCCGGGCGCGCGGACGAGGTGACGGACGCGCAGCGCACCGCGTACGAGAAGGTGGGTGCGCAGGCCGAGGCGCAGGGGTGGCAGATCGCCCCCGGCGGCGAGGTGCTCAACGCCGAGCCGGAGGTCGGCTCGACCGAGGCGCTGGGCGTGCTGGTCGCCGCGATCGTCCTGATCGTCACCTTCGGCTCGCTGGTCGCGGCCGGGATGACCATGCTGAACGCGCTGATCGGGGTGGGCGTCGGCATGGCCGGCCTGTTCGCGCTCAGCGGCGCGGTCGAGCTGACCAGCACCGCGCCGATCCTGGCCCTGATGCTCGGCCTCGCGGTCGGCATCGACTACTCGCTCTTCATCACCTCCCGGCACCGGCAGAACCTGCTCGACGGGCTCTCCCCCGAGGAGGCCGTGGGCCGGGCGGTCGGCACCGCCGGCTCTGCGGTGGTCTTCGCCGGCGCCACCGTGGTCATCGCGCTCGCCGGCCTGGCGGTGGTGAACATCCCGTTCCTCACCGTGATGGGTCTGGCCGCCGCCGGCACCGTGACCGTGGCCGTCCTGGTGGCGATCACCCTGGCCCCGGCGCTGCTCGGCTTCGCCGGCCGCCGGGTGCTCCCCCGCCGGCTGCGCCGCCGGGAGGCGGTCCGCACCGGCGCGGAGGACCGCTCGGGCTTCGGGTTCCGCTGGGCACACTGGGTGACGAAGCTACGCGTTCCGGCCATCCTGGTCGGCCTGCTCGGCCTCGGCCTGCTCGCCCTGCCCGCCCAGGACATGCGCCTGTCCCTGCCGGACGCCGCCACCGCGGCGGAGGGCACCCCGGCGCGGGTCAACAACGACCTCGTCCGGGAGGGCTTCGGCCCCGGTTTCACCGGCCGCCTCGCGGTGGTCGTCACCGCCGACACCCCGCAGGCCACCCAGGCCGCCGTACCGCAGGTCACCGCGCTGATCCAGAAGACGGACGGGGTGGTCGCGGTGACCCCGGCGCAGTTCGACCCGACCGGCCGGACCGCGCTGCTCGGGGTCGTCCCGAAGACCGGCCCGACCGACGCGGCCACCGAGAGCCTGGTGCACCACATCCGCGACAACGTCGCCGGCATCCGGAACGCCGACGTGCTGCTGACCGGCGCGACCGCGATCGGCATCGACGTGTCGGAGAAGCTCTCCGACGCGCTCCCGGTCTATCTGCTGCTGGTCGTCGGCCTGTCGGTGCTGCTGCTGATGCTGGTGTTCCGCTCGATCCTGGTGCCGGTGAAGGCGGCGCTGGGCTTCCTGCTCACCGTGGCGGCCACGTTCGGCATCACCGTCGCGGTGTTCCAGCAGGGCCACCTGGCCGGCCTGGTCGGGCTGGACACCGCGGGCCCGCTGGTCAGTTTCCTGCCGATCCTGCTCATCGGCATCCTGTTCGGCCTGGCCATGGACTACGAGGTCTTCCTGGTCTCCCGGATGCGGGAGGACTTCGTGCACGGCGACACGGCCCGGCAGGCCACGATCAACGGGATGGGGCACGGGGCGCGGGTGGTCACCGCCGCCGCACTGATCATGATCTCGGTCTTCGGCGGCTTCGTCTTCCTCGACGACCCGGTGATCAAGTCGATGGGCTTCGCGCTCGCGGTCGGCGTCGCGATCGACGCCTTCGTGGTCCGGATGACCATCGTCCCGGCGGTGATGTCGCTGCTCGACACCGCCGCCTGGTGGATTCCCCGCTGGCTGGACCGGATCCTGCCCAACGTGGACGTCGAGGGCGAGGGCCTGCGCGCCCACCTCGCCGATCGGGAGCCCGCCGAGGTGTGATCCCGGGGCACCTGCCCGGCCGGTCAGACGCCGGCCGGGTAGGTCTCCATCTCGCCCGGGCTGGCGAGCGCCGGCAGGGGATGCAGGGCGGTGGACTCGTCGCACCAGATGAACGCGTCGTAGCGCTCGCCCAGCCGGGTGGGCACGTAGTTGCCCCAGGACTCGAAGCTCGGGTCGTAGACCACCCCGATGGCCCGGTGGTCCGCCTCCCCGGTGACCCACTCCGGCTGGTCCGGACCACCGAAGACCAGCACCGCCCGCTCCGGCATCAGCTCGTGCAACCGCCGTTCCACCGAGCCCTCCCGGGCCGGCGGCACCACCATGGTCTCGGCCGGCGAACCCCAGCGCGGCGCGGCGATCACCGTGCCCCGGTAGCTGCCGAAACCGACCAGCGCCACCGCGTCCCGGCTGTGCCGCTCCCGGGCGAGCTGGCCGATGTTGATCATCCCGTCCGCCGCCATGTCGGTGGCCCGGGCGTCGCCGACGTGGGTGTTGTGCGCCCAGACGATGCCCCGGGACTCCGCGCCGTAGCGGTCGAGCAGCCGGTCCAGGGAGTCGGCCATGTGGGTGTCCCGGACGTTCCACGACTCCGGCCCGCCGCCGACCATCGTCCGGTAGTAGCGCTCCGCGCCGGCCACCACCGCCGCGTTCTGCCAGGCCGAGAAGCGGTCCGCGCCGTCCGCGGTGGCCTGTTCCCGGGTACGGGCCAGCAGCCGGATGACCTCCTCCTCGCACCGGGCCGAGACGAACCGGCTGGCCGTGCCGTACTCCTCGAACCGTTTGCCGTACGGCTCGAAACAGCGGTACGCCTCCTGCGCCGCCTCCAGCGAGGCCGGATCCTCCTCGCCCAGGTAGTCGAAGATGGCCTGCATCGACTCCCACAGGCTGTAGACGTCCAGTCCGTGGAAGCCGGCCCGCTCCGCCTCGGGGCGGTCCAGGTTCCAGGCCCGCAGCCAGCGGCAGAAGCGGGCCACCTCGGCGTTGGCCCACATCCAGGTGGGCCAGCGCTCGAAACGTTCCAGCGCGGTCTGCGGATCCGCCAACCCGCCCGCGGCACCCACCACCGAACGGTGCACCCGGTCGCAGTCCGGCCAGTCCCCCTCCACCGCGACGAAGTCGAAGCCCTGCTCGGCGATGAGCCGACGGGTCAGTTGCTCGCGTAGCCGGTAGTAGTCGTAGCTGCCGTGCGTCGCCTCCCCGATCATGACGATCCGGGCGTCCCGGACGCGTTCCAACAGCGGGTCGAAGTCGCTCGGCGCGCCGAGTCGCTGTACCAGCATGCCCGCGGCTACCCCCCGACCCGCCCGGGCAAACCGCCCCCGGACGTAAGGGCCGCTGCTTACCTGCGGGCGGAGCGGGTAGCCGGCCGGTATGACGGTGACCGGGGTGCAGTGGCAGGAGTTCCTGGCCGGGCTCGACTACCCGGTCTCCCGCGAGGATCTCGTCCGCTGGTGCCAGGAGAACGGCGGCAGCACCGAGATGTTGCAGATGCTCAGGGCGCTGCCGGCGGAGGAGTTCGCCTCCCCCGCCGAGCTGGGCGCGGCGCTGAATACCCTGGCCTGATCCTCGCGGCCCCCGGCTCGACGGCGTGCAGCAGCCGGAACACCACCAGCCACTGCTCCGGCCAGACCAGACCAACCGGAATGTCCGGATCGAGCCGGGCCGCCCGTAGCGCGCCCTCGACCCGGCGGCGTGGGTGGGCGATGCGCAGCGAGGCCGCGAGCGAGCCGCCGACGCCGCCGAAGCCGAGCTCCACCATCCTCCGGTACGCGGGCAGCGCCGCCGGGGACAGCAGCGGCTCCGGGCGACGTTCGATGCGCAGGATGCCGCCGTCCACGGCGGGTACCGGGCGGAACGCGGCGCGGGGCACCCGGCCGGCCAGCCGCCAGTGGTGCTCGGGCCAGGTGAGCACGGTGAGCCGGCTCCACCGGCCGTGGTCGCCGGCGCGCTTGCGGGCGTACGCGAGTTGGGTGAGCAGGGTCGCCGACCGCAGGCCGGGCGCGGCGAGGCACCACCGGACCACGGCGGCGGTCAGCGACCAGGGAATGTTGCCGACCACGGCGAACGGCTCGGCGGGCGGCTCGGCGGCGAGGAAGTCGGCCGGCCGGATCCGGACCTGCGGCAGGGTCGCGCAGGCCGCGGTCAGCCCCGGGAGGACGGCCGGGTCGACCTCGTACGCGATCAACCGGCCGCAGCGGGCGGCGAGCGGCCGGGTCAGCCGGCCGTCCCCGGCGCCCACCTCCAGCAGCAGGTCGTCGGGGCCGGGGCGGGCCGCCCGGAGCATCCGCACGACGGCGGCCGGGTCGGCGAGGAAGTTCTGGGACAGTACGCGACGGGACCGGTCGCGTGCGGTGGTACGGGATCGGCGGGGCGCCACAAGATCGTCCTGTCTGTCGCCGGACGGCGACGGTACGGACAGGCAGCGCGGAGCGGGGCCTGTCCGAGCGGAATCGGGACTCGGACGACCCTGGAAGTCGGCGGAACGCGAAGGCGGCGCGCGACGGCCGGCCCGGTCACGGGCCGGCGGTGCGGACGGTCAGGTCAGGCGCGGTGGGCGTTCCGGCCGGCCAGGGCCGGACGCCGGACTCGCGGACGGGCGACCAGGAGGAGGCCCCGCGCGGCCGGCGTGACGGCCACGTCGATCAGGGCATGCGTACACATGCCGGCCAGGCTAGCGCCCCGCCCGCCGCCGCACGAGGCGATTTCGGGCCCCGGCTCAGAGTTCGATCGTGCGGCCCTCGGCGCGGGCGGTCTCGGCGGCGTCGAGCACCGCCACCACCTCGCGGCCGAACCGAACGTCGCAGCGGTGGTCCCGGGTGCCCGCCTCGACCTCCTCCAGCAGTTGGTCGATCGCCGTGCCGAACGCCTGGAGCGCGCTGCCGTCGCCGGGCGGGACGGTCTCGGTGCCGTTCTCGCCGAAGAAGACGAAGTCGTGGGTGGTCGCCTCGGTCGGCGCGTCCAGGGTGAGCGACAGGGTGCTGGTGGCACCGCCGTCGTGGGTGAGCAGCAGGTGCACCAGGCCGCTCGGGCCGTCCATCGCGGCCACCCGGGTGACCCGGCCGAGCACCGGCAGGATCAGCGACAGCGCGTGCGGGCCGATGTCCCAGAGCGCGCCCCGCTCCCGCCGCCACGGCGAGTTCCCGTACGGGTTTCCGGGCTGGAAGATGGAGGCGAACATGGTCGCCCGGGCGTGCTGCCAGCCACCGGCCGCCGCAGTGGCGGCGAGGAAGCCGGTGACGTTCGGGTGGAAGCGCTGGGTGAAGAAGACGACCGAGGCCACCCCGGACGCCTGCGCGGCGGCGACCACCCGGTCGGCCTCGGCGAGGCTCAACGCCAGCGGCTTGTCCAGCAGCAGGTGCCGCCCTACGCCGGCGGCCCGGACGGCGATCTCGGCCTGCACGTCCGGCGGCAGCGCGACCGCGATCGCGTCGCAGGCGGCGAGCAACTCGTCCACGTCGCCGAAGGCCGGTACGCCGTGCCGGGCGGCCAGCGCGGCGACCTTCTCCGGATCCCGGCCCCAGACCCCGGCCAGTTCGGCTCGCGGGTGGGCGTCGATGGCCGCGGCGTGCGTCTCCGCCGCCCAGTAGCCGGTGCCGAACAAGCCGAACCGCAGCACGTGTCCCCCTGCCGTCGTCGTCCGCCACGGCGTACGCCCGTGGTCGTGATCCACGCTAGTCGTCCGGCCCTCGCCGCGCGCCCCTGACGCGGCGGGCGAGCCGGGCGACAGCGGCTACTACGACGCTTAGTAGGCTGTGCCGGTGAACGGGACTGCTTCGCCGGTGGCGTCGATGACCAGCGCCGCGGCGGCCGGCTCGCCGGTGGACGGGATCCTCGCGACGGCCACGATCGTGCTGTCGCTCGTAATCGCGGTCTGGGCCCTGGTGGCGGCGCTGCGCCACCAGGCGCCGGATCGGCTCCAGGTCGGCGGGCTGGCCGTGCTGGAGGCGGCGCTGCTCGCGCTCGCGGCGCTGGCCCTGGTGGCGCTCGGCGGCGGCGAGCGGCCGGGCGAGCCGGGCGCGTTCTTCGGCTACCTGGTGACGCTGGTCTGCCTGCCGCCGCTGGCCTGGGTGCTGGCCCGGATGGAGCCGACCCGGTGGGGCTCGGCCATCGTCTGCGCGATCTGTCTGGTCGCCCCGGTCGTGGTGGTCCGCCTCCAGCAGACCTGGGAGGTCGTCGGTGGCTGAGACGCAGGCGCCGGAGCGCACCACCAACCGGGGGCCGGGCCGGCTGCTGATCGCCGTCTACATCCTCTTCGCCATCGCCGCGACCTCGCGGGCCGGCCTGCAGATCGCCACCAAGTTCGACCGGGCGCCGGTGGCGTACCTGCTCTCCGCGGTGGCCGCGCTGATCTACATCGTGGCCGCCGTCGGGCTGGCCCGGGCCGGGCACGCCGGCCGCCGGGTGGCGCTGGCCTGCTGCACGGTGGAGCTGGTCGGGGTGGTCGCGGTCGGCGTCCTCAGCGTGGCCGACAAGGCGCTCTTCCCGGACGCGACGGTCTGGTCCGGGTTCGGCAGCGGCTACGGCTACATCCCGCTGGTCCTGCCGATGCTCGGCCTCTACTGGCTCTGGCGCACCCGCCGCGACCCCGCCTGACCGTCCCGCCCGGCCGCTGCCGGGCGGGACGGCGACCCGGCGGGCGGGACGGCGACCCGGTCAGTCCTTGGGGCCGCCGGCGACGTAGATGACCTGTCCGGAGACGAAGGACGCGCCCTCGCTGGCCAGGAACGAGACGGTGTGCGCGACGTCCTCCGGGCGGCCGGTGCGGCGGACCGGGATCTCGGCGGCGGCGTGCTGCTGGAGCGCCGCGAAGTCCACCTTCATCCGGGCGGCGGTGGCCGCGGTCATGTCGGTGACGATGAAGCCCGGCGCGACCGCGTTGACGGTCACCCCGAACGGGCCCAGCTCGATGGCCAGGGTCTTGGTGAAGCCCTGCAGGCCGGCCTTGGCGGCGGCGTAGTTCGCCTGACCCCGGTTGCCCAGCGCCGAGGTGCTGGAGAGGTTGACGATCCGGCCCCACTTCCGCTCGACCATGTGCTTCTGGGCCGCCTGGCTGAACAGGAAGGAGCCGCGCAGGTGCACGCCCATCACCGTGTCCCAGTCGGCGTCGGTCATCTTGAACAGCAGGTTGTCGCGGAGCACGCCGGCGTTGTTGACCAGCACGGTCGGCGCGCCCAGCTCGGCGGCGACCCGCTCGACGGCGGCCTCCACCTGGGCCCGGTCGGAGACGTCCGCGCCGACCCCGAGCGCCCGGCCGCCGGCGGCGGCGATGGCGTCCACGGTCTCCTTGGTCGCGTCCTCCTCGATGTCGACCACGGCGACGGCCATGCCGTCGGCGGCCAGCCGGCGGGCGGTGGCCGCGCCGATGCCGCGCGCGGCTCCGGTCACGATGGCGACGCGGGGCTCCTCCGACATGATTACCTCCCGGTAACTTGGGCTCGATCGAAGGAGCTTAACCCAGGCGTACGCCGGGCCGACCCGGTCGTCACAGCCCATCGCCGCGGCAGAGCCGGATCCACCGGTAGCCGTAGCCGCCGAGCTTGAGGCGGTCCAGCTTGCCGACCTCCGGGTAGTTGCGGTCGGTGAACACGTCGATCGGCAGGTCCGCCTCGGGGGCGAGCATGCTCAGGTCGACCTCGACGTCCTCGGTGCCGAGGTGGTGCAGGAACACCATGGTCCCGGTCGGCCCGTCGGCCCGGTGCGCGAGCACCCCGGGCGGCATCGGCACGTCGATGTGGGAGGTGGTGCCGGTGCCGATCTCCGGGGCCTCCCGAAGCGTACGGATCATCCGCTCGAACCAGCCCAGCAGCGACCTCGGGTCCCTGCGCTGGGCGGTCACGTTGACCCGCTGGTAGCCGTACTCGCCCTTGTCGACCACCGGGCGGACCAGCTTCTCCGGGTCCGCCGTGGAGAAACCGGCGTTCTCCTGGTACGACCACTGCATCGGGGTACGGATCGCCTCCCGGCCGGGCAGCGACAGGTCCTCGCCCATGCCGATCTCCTCGCCGTAACGGAGCACCGGCGTGCCGCGCAGCGAGAACTGGAGCGCGTACGCCAGCTCGATGCGCCGACGGTCGTTGCCGAGCATCGGGGCGAGGCGGCGGCGGATGCCCCGGCCGTAGAGGCGCATGTCCTCCTCGGGGCCGAACTGCTCGTACACCTGGTTGCGCTGCTCGGCGGTGAGCCGGGACAGGTCGATCTCGTCGTGGTTGCGCAGGAAGGTCGCCCACTGCCCACCCGCGGGCAGCGCCGGGGTGTCCCGCAACGCCTCGATCACCGGCTCCGGGTCCTGCCGGGCCAGGGCGAGCATCAGCCGCCCGTTGAGCATGAAGTCGAAGAGCATGTGGATCCGGTTGGCCGAGCCGCCGCTGTCGCCGAAGTATGTCGGGAGCTGGTCGGGCTCGACGTTCGCCTCGGCCAGCAGGACCGCGTCGCCCCGCCGCCACTGCACGTACTGGCGCAGCTCGGTGAGGAATTCCAGGTCCTTCGGCGAGTCCGGGTTGCCGGGCTCGGTCAGCTCGATGATGAACGGTACGGCGTCCATCCGGAACCCGGAGACACCGAGTTGGAGCCAGAAGGACAGGATCTTCTTGATCTCGGCGCGGACCTCCGGGTTGGCGATGTCGAGGTCCGGCTGGAAGTTGTAGAAGCGGTGGTAGAACCAGGCCCTGGCGGTCCGGTCGTAGCTCCACGTCTCGCTCTGCTCGCCGGGGAAGACCATGCCCTGGTGGCGGTCCGGTGGCTCTTTCGCGGACCAGACGTACCAGTCCCGGTAGGGCGAGTCGGGCGAGGAGCGCGCGGACTGGAACCAGGGGTGCTCGTCCGAGGTGTGGTTGACCACCAGGTCGATGACCACCTGGATGCCCCGGTTCCGCGCCTGGTGCAGCAGCTCGGCGAAATCGCCGAGGGTGCCCAGGCGTGGGTCCACGTTGTAGAAGTCGGTGACGTCGTAGCCGCCGTCCCGCCGGGGGGACGGGTGGATCGGATGCAGCCACAGGCAGGTCACGCCGAGCCGGGCCAGGTAGTCCAGGCGGCCGATGAGCCCCCGGATGTCGCCCACCCCGTCGCCGTTCGAGTCCGCGTACGTGTCGATGTCGAGGCAGTAGACGACCGCCTCCTGATACCACCGCTCGCCCATGCCCGGTCTACTTCTCCCCGCCGCGTCGCCGGCAAACCAGGGCCCTCCTCCGGGGTCGCCGGGCGGGTACGGTGCCGGCATGAGCCTCGACAGCCACCCCGTCGACTGGTCCGCCGGCACCTGGCTGAACCCGCCGGCACGCACCGAGGAGTCCGGCGACGGCCTGCTGGTCGAGCCGCGCGGGGGCAGCGACTTCTGGCGGCGGACCAGCTACGGCTTCGTACACGACGACGGGTCGGCGTTGCTCGCGCCGTTCCCCGTGGACAGTGCGGTGGAGGTCAGCTTCCGCCTCGACTACGGCGCGCAGTTCGACCAGGCCGGGGTGCTGGTCCGGGTGGACGACCGGCGGTGGACCAAGGCGGGGGTGGAGGTCAGCGACGGGCAGCCGCAGGTCGGCGCGGTGGTCACCGACGAGGTGTCGGACTGGTCGGTCGCCCCGGTGCCCGAGTGGTCGGGGCGGGAGGTGACCGTCCGGGTCAGCCGGGTCGGGGACGCGCTGACCGTACGGGCCCGGGTGGACGGCGAGCCGTGGCGGCTGGTCCGGCTGGCCCCGCTGGACCCGACGGCCGAGGCGTCGGCCGGGCCGTACTGCTGCTCGCCCAGCCGGGGCGGCCTGGTGGTCCGGTTCACCGGCTGGCGGCGGGGGCCGGCGGACGCCGCGCTGCACCCGGAGGACTGACGCGCCGCGAGGTGGTGCGGATCCACCGGCGCCGTACGCGGCGCGACCGGCGGTCGGTGACCGCCGGTCGCTGACCGCGACGCCGCTCAGTACTTCGCGGTGATCGAGGTGAACTCCCAGGTGTTCTGGGCGATGCCGGAGCAGTTGGAGACGACGCCGCCACCCGGGCAGGCCCGGTCCCGGTTGACCGACCAGAAGGTGAACCGGGCCAGCCCTCGGGCCTTGGCCCAGTCCCGGATCTGGGTCCAGGTGGCCGGGGAGGTCAGCTCCTGCTGGTCGGAGAGGCCGTTCATGCCGGAGATGCCCATGTGGGCGTACGCGGTGGCGTCGGACCAGCCGAACGCGGTCTTCAGCGCGTTCTTCAGCCCCTCGGCCGCGTTGACCGTGTTCTGGTACATGTTCGCGCCGCCACCGAAGTCGAACGGCATGATGGTGAAGACGTCGATGTTGGCACCGAGCGCGGCGGCCTGGTTGATCAGCCGGGTGCCCCACCAGGACGGGCCGGTGGTCGACGTGCCGATGGTGACGATCGTTTTGATCCCCGGGTTGTTCTGCTTGACGATCTTCAGGGCGCCGAGGATCCGGTCCTGCACCGCCTCGTTCTCGAACTCGTCGGTGTTCTCGATGTCGATGTCGATGGCCTTCAGGCCGTACGCGTTGATGACCTGCTGGTACGCCCCGGCGAGGGCGCTCGCCGAGGAGCAGTTCGGGCCGAGCTTGTTGCCGCTCCAGCCGCCGAAGGACGGGATCACGTCACCGCCGGCCGCCCGGATCGCGGCGATGGTGTTGGCGTGCGCGCCGCCGGTGAGCGGGCCGCTGCCGTCCCAGGCCGGCGTGCAGCCGCCGCCGGAGAGCACGAACGCGATGGTGAACCACTTGACCCCGGTCGCGCTCATCACGGTGGACGGCGCGGGCGGGTCGCCCCAGCCCGGGTAGAGGTAGGGCGCGGCGGCCATCGCGCCGGTGCCACCGCCGGTGCAGCCGGTGGTGGTGGCCGACACGGCCGCCGACTTCGCCGACTCCCCGCTGGCGTTGTACGCGGTCACCGTGTAGCCGTACGTCGAGCAGGCGGCGAGGCCGGAGACGGTGGCCGAGGTGCCGGTGACGGTGGCCTTCACGGTGTTGCCGTCGTACACCCGGTAGCCGGTGACCGTGCCGGACACGGCGTTCCAGGCCAGCGAGACCGACGTGTTCGTGGTGCCGGTGACCCGCAGGCCGCCCGGGGTGGCCGGCGCCCCCGGGTTGCCGCCGCCACCGCCGCACGGACCGCCGTTGACGGTGCAGTTGGTCGGGTCGCCGTTGC
Source organism: Micromonospora narathiwatensis (assembly GCF_900089605.1). Taxonomy (NCBI): domain Bacteria; kingdom Bacillati; phylum Actinomycetota; class Actinomycetes; order Micromonosporales; family Micromonosporaceae; genus Micromonospora; species Micromonospora narathiwatensis. Next base: position 4,339,100 of record NZ_LT594324.1, read on the forward strand.
CGTTGACGTTGAAGCCGAAGGTGGTGCTGGCGCCCGGGGCGAGGGTGCCGTTCCAGGACTGGTTGACGGCGGTGACGTGCTGGCCGGAGGCGGTCAGCAGGGCGTCCCAGTACACGCCGAGGCTACTGCCGGCGGGCAGGTCGAACTGGACGTTCCACGAGGTGATGGTCGATGAGCTGTCGTTCTTGACGGTGAACTTCGCCTCGTACCCTGTACCCCAACTGGATACGCGGGTGAAGGCGGCGGTGGCGGCGGAGGCGGGCGGCGCGGCCACGACGGTGGCCGCGACCAGGGCGGTGGCGAGCGCGGCGGCGAACGTCGCCACGCGGGTAGTGCGGAGTCTCACGGCGTCCTCCAGGGACCGGTGTGGTGGGAGGTGCCGGCCTGGCCGGGCCGACATGGCGAGGCATTCATGACTGTCGACGTCAGCGCCTATTATTAAGACTGTTAACTGTTTCTGTCCAGAGGGGTCCGGGCGTGAAGCGGGGCCCGTCCCGGAGGACGGGCCCCGCGCTCCCGGTCAGCGCCGGAAGGTGAACCAGTTGACGTTGACGAAGTCGGCGGGCTGGCCACTGGAGAAGGTCAGGTAGACGGTGTGCCGGCCGGTCACCGAGGCGACGTTGCCCGGCACCGAGCGCCAGCTCTGCCAGCCGCCGGTGTTGGCGATCGCGAAGCTGCCGATCGGCGAGTTGCTCAGGCTGTCCACCCGGACCTCGACCAGCCCGCTCACCCCGGCCGCCGCGCCGGAGGCGACCCGGGCCAGGAAGTCCCGCGGCGGGCTGCTGCCGAAGTCCACGTTGTCGTAGCGGACCCAGTCACCGTTGCTCAGCGAGCCGATGTCCTGACCGCCCTCGGAGCACGCCTCCACCTGCACCCCGTTCTGGGCGTTGAACGCCTCGGCCTGGATCGTCGAGTACGCGTCCACCACGCCTCCCGGCGGCGGGGTGGTCGGCGGCGCGGTGGTCGGCGGCGGGGTGCCGCCACCCCGGGTGTAGACGGCCACGTAGTCGACCAGCATCGGACGGCCGGAGACGGTGGCCGAGGTCGGCGTGGTGGTGCCGGCCACGCCGTTCGGGAAGCCGCCGCCCATCGCCACGTTGAGCAGCATGAAGTAGCCGCCGTGGTTGGTCATCTGCCCCCAGTACGAGCCGACCTGGCTCTGGCTGACGGTGTGGAAGAGTTGGCCGTCGACGTACCAGCGGAGCTGCTGGGGGCTGACCGAGGCGTCCCACTCGAAGCGGTACGTGTGGAACGCCGCCTGGCAGGTGCTGCCCGGGCAGGCCCGGGAGTTGCCGATGCCGTTGAACTCGTTGCACGGCCCACCAGGGGCGACGCCGCAGTGCAGCACCCCCCAGACCGAGTTGATCCCGTTGACGTTCTCCATCACGTCGAACTCGCCGACGCCCGGCCAGTTCTGGTAGTTGCCCCGGTACGGCGAGCCGAGGGCCCAGAACGCCGGCCAGTAGCCGGCCGCCTCCGCGCCGGTGACGTTCGGCATCTGGATCCGCCCCTCCAGGGCGAGGACTCCCCCGGCCGGCGGCTTGAAGTCGGTCCGTACGGTCTCGATCCGGGCCGAGGTCCACCGGCCGGAGCCGTCCCGCAGCGGGGTGATCCGCAGGTTGCCGGTGCCGTCCTGGCTGAGGTTGGCGGTGTTCGAGGTGTACGTCTGGATCTCGCCGGTGCCCCAGTTGGCCGGGCCGCCCGGGTAGCTCGTGCCGGTGTCGATGATCCAGTTGGCGGACGAGGGCAGGGTGCCGGCGGCGCCGGTGAAGTCGTCGCTCCACACCAGACTCCAACCGGACGGCGGGGGCGGGACGGCGGCGTGGGCGGTCATCGTGACGGTGGCCAGCGCGGTGGTGGTGGCGACCACGGCGGCCGCCAGGGAGAGCCGCCGGCGCGACCGGCGCACGGCGGACGGGGCGGCGGACGCCGCCGGGACAGGATTCATCGGAATGCCTCTCTGCGGGGACGGGGCGAGAGAGCGCTCTCTGGTTGCGATTTGTACGCCCCGCCCCCGCACTTGTCAACGTTCGTCGATGCCTGCCGGCTGCGGCCGGCGCAGGACGGCCTGCTCCAGGGCGGTCCACCCGGTCGTGGTGACCAGATAGAGCACCGCCGCCAGCGGCACCACCAGAGCCACCAGCACCGACGTGTACGGCAGCAGCGGCACCAGCCGACCCAGGGCGGCGGCGGGGCCCTCGGTGGGCGTACCGGTGGCCGCGGCCGCCCGGCGGGCCCGGCGCGACGACCACCAGGCCAGCGCCAGCAGGGCCGCCAGCAGCAGCCCGAAGACCGCCAGCACCGGGCCGGAGAGCCCGTCGCCGAGGTGCCAGCCCAGCGGCACGCCCGCCAGCCGCTCGTGCAGCAGGCCGGGCGAGCCGGCGTCGTCGAGGCCGTCGCCGGTGGCGAAGAGGCGGTACATGACCAGGAAGAACGGCGCCTGCAACAGCGCCGGGAGGCAGCCCGCGACCGGACTGGCCCCGGCCCGCCGGTAGAGCGCGACCAGCTCGCTCTGCAGGCGGGCCGGGTCGTCGGCGTACCGCTGGGAGAGGTCGCGGATCTCGGGGGCGAGCGCCGCACGGCGCCGCTCCCCGCGGACCTGGGCCAGGGTGAGCGGCGAGAGCATCAGCCGGACCCCGATGGTGAACAGGACGATCGCGGCGGCCGTCGCGGCCCCGCCGGTCAGCGGGGCCAGCGTGTCGGCGAGCCAGGTGACGACGGTGGCGGCGACGGAGGCCGCGGTGTGCAGTGGTGCGAAGGCGAGCACGGGGAAACCCCTCGGTCCGATTCCGGATGCCCCGACGGGACGACACGTCCCGACGGGACGGATGACGACGGAACCGGCCGCGTGGCAGCGACCACCCCCGCACGGAGCGAGGACGGCGGGACGCTACGCGGCCGAGGGGCGCGGGCCGGGTGCTCGGGGACGGGGCCGGCCGGAGGCGTCCGGGTCGGCCTGCCGGGGCACCCGGCGACCGCGGGACCGGGCGCGCAGGGCGGCGGCCCGCCGCCCGCCGGGCGGAGTGGGCAGCGCCCGCACCCGCAAGGCGAGCAGCGTGGCCAGCAGCAGCGCGGCGGCGACCGCCGCGCCGGCGAGCAGCCCCGCCGGCCGGTCGGCCATGAACTGGGCGAGGACGTACGCCCACGTCCCCGTCACCACCACCAGCATCCCCGGCACGCGCCCAGCCTAAAACCCCCTGTCACCCCCGGCCCACCCACTCGATGGCCGACCCGCCGGGTAGCCGGGTCAGGAGTCGCGGACCAGCGGGAACGGCAGGGTCTCCCGGATCGACCGGCCGGTCAGCAGCATCATCAGCCGGTCCACGCCGAGCCCGAGGCCGCCGGTGGGCGGCATCGCGTACTCCAGCGCGGTGAGGAAGTCCTCGTCCAGCTCCATCGCCTCCGGATCGCCGCCGGCCGCCCGCAGCGACTGCTCGGTGAGCCGGCGCCGCTGCTCGGTCGGGTCGACCAGCTCGGTGTACGCGGTGCCCAGCTCCATCCCGAACGCCACCAGGTCCCACCGCTCGGCCAGCCGCGGGTCGCGCCGGTGCTGCCGGGTCAGCGGGGACACCTCGGTCGGGAAGTCCAGGTAGAACGTCGGCCCCTCGGTCCGCGCCTCGACCAGCCGCTCGTACAGCTCCAGCAGCACCGCGCCGCGCCTCCAACCCGGGTCGTACGGCACCCCGGCGGTGTCGCAGAACTTGCGCAGGGCGGCCAGCTCGGTGTCGGCGGTGACCTCCTCGCCCAACGCGGCGGAGATCGCCTCGTTGACCGTCCGCACCGGCCACTCACCACCGAGATCGACCAGCCCGCCGCCCGGGCGGCGGGCCGCCGGCGTGCCGTGCACCGCCACCGCCACCCCGACGATCAGCTCCCGGGCCAGCGCCCGCATGTCGTGGTAGTCGGCGTACGCCTGGTACGCCTCCAGCACGGTGAACTCCGGGTTGTGGCTGTGGTCGACGCCCTCGTTGCGGAACGCCCGACCCAGCTCGTACACCCGCTCGACGCCACCCACGGCCAGCCGCTTCAGATAGAGCTCCGGCGCGATCCGCAGGCTGAGCCGCAGGTCGTACGCGTTGCTGTGAGTGACGAACGGGCGGGCGTTGGCCCCGCCGTGCACCCGCTGGAGGATCGGCGTCTCCACCTCCAGGAAGCCCCGCCCGACCAGCAACGAGCGCAGGCTGTGCAGGGCCGCGCCGCGCGCCCGCAGCAGCTCCCGCGCGTCGGCGTTGATGGCCAGGTCCAGGTAGCGCTGCCGGACCCGGGCCTCCGGGTCGGCCAGCCCGTGGTGCTTGTCCGGCAGCGGGCGCAGGCACTTGGCGGTGAGTCGCCAGTCGGCGACCCGGACCGACACCTCGTCGTGCCGCGTGGTGTACACCTCGCCGGTGGCGCCGACGTGGTCGCCGATGTCGATCGTGGCCCGCCAGCGGTCCAGGTCGTGCTCCAGCATGAGCTGAAGGTCGCCGCTGCCGTCCCGGACCGTGGCGAACAGCACCCCACCGTGGTCGCGGACCAGCAGCACCCGGCCGGCCACCGCCACGGTCTCCCCCGTCCCGGTGTCCGGGGCCAGCCCCGCGTGCCGCGCCCGCACCGCCGCGCAGCTCTCCGTACGGGGATAGCCCACCGGGTACGGGTCGACCCCGTCGGCGCGCAGCCGGTCCAGCTTGGCCAGGCGTACCCGGACCTGCTCCGGGCGCTCGATCGCGGCCGGCTCCGGCGGTACGGCCCGGACCGTCGCGGCGGCCGGCGGCACGAAGCGCACCCCGCCGCCGGGCGGCGGCACCCCGTACAGCGGGGTGGGCCGGCCGCCGGGCAGGGCGAGGAAGCCCTCGGCGATCGCCGCCGCGATGCCCACCCGGGCCAGCTCCCGGCGCTCGGCGAAGCAGAGGTAGCGGGGCAGCCAGTTCGGCTGGTACTTGGCGTTGGACAGGTAGAGCGACTCGAGCTGCCACCAGCGGGAGAAGAAGAGCAGGGCGTGCCGCCAGAGCCGGATGACCGGGCCGGCGCCGATCCGCGCGCCCTGCTCGAAGACCGAGCGGAACACCGCGAAGTTCAGCGACACCCGCTCGACGCCCAGCCGGTGGGCGGCGCCCAGCAGCGCGGCCACCATGAACTCCATGACCCCGTTCTCGGCCACCCGGTCCCGGCGCATCAGGTCCAGCGAGAGCCCGTTCGCGCCCCACGGGCTCAGCGACAGCAGCGCCCGCACCCGGCCCTCGGCGTCCCGGGCGTCGACCAGCACGCAGTCGCCGTCGGCCGGGTCGCCGAGCCGGCCCAGCGCCATCGAGAAGCCCCGCTCGTTCTCGGTGTCCCGCCAGGCGCTGGCCAGGCCGGCCAGCCGGGCCAGTTCCTCCGGCGGGATCTCGGCGTGCCGCCGCACCCGGGCGACGTAGCCGGCGCGTTCCACCCGGTGCACCGCCTGGCGTACCGGCCGCATGTCCCGCCCGTCCAGGTCGAACTCGCGGGTCAGCAGGATCGCCTCGTCGCCCAGGTGCAGCACCTTCAACCCGTGCCGCTGGTACGCCCGGGCCCCGGCCTCACCGGTGCCCATCACGGCCGGGATCCAGGCGTACGCGCGGGCCTGCCCGAGCCACGCCTCGATGGCCGGGCCCCACGCCTCCGGGTCGCCGACCGGGTCGCCGCTGGCCAGGCTGACCCCGTTGACCACCCGGTAGGTGATCGCCGCCTTGCCGCTGGGCGAGAAGACGGCCGCCTTGTCCCGCCGGGTGGCGAAGTAGCCGAGGGAGTCCCGCTCACCGTGCCGGGCGAGCAGCTCACGGATCCGCTGCTCCTCCTCGGGCTGCAGCACGGCGTTGGCGCGCTGCGAGCGGAGCAGGGTGAACAGGCCGGTCACGAAGGCGACCGCGCCGAAACCGCCGAGCAGCAGGTTGACCCAGCCGGGCGCCTGGCCCCGGCGGGTCACGTCGAGCGTGATCGCGCCACCGAACACCTTCTCCGCCGCGTACCCGAGCCGGTCCGACCAGGTGTGCAGGCTGCCCGGTTCGACCAGGAGCAGCAGGTAGCCGAGCCCGACCGAGAGCGCCGCCAGGCCGAAGAAGACGCCGAGCGCCCGCCAGGTGCTGCCGCCGCGTACCCGGGCGTAGAACTCCCGGCGGGCCGCGAGCAGGAGGGCCAGCGCGCCGGCGGCGAAGGCGATGCCGACCCACACCCCGACGGTCTCCAGGGTGGTGAAGAGCCGCTGCCCGGCGGCGGCGTTGAGCCGGTTGCTGCCGATCACCAGCAGCAGCACCCCGGCCAGCACGCTGACCGCCAGGGTCAGGCTGAAGTACGCCACCATCACCCAGTACGCCAGCCGCTTGCGGCGCAGCACCGCCGAGGCCAGGGTGCCGAGGAAGACCGCGTACGCCAGGTTGGCCGGCGCGGGCACCAGCAGGGCGTCGATCGCGGTGCGGACCGGCTGGAACCCGGTACGGAAGGCGCTGCTCAGCGCCGCCAGCGCGCAGACCACCGCGACGACCCAGAGCAGGGTGGCGAAGCCCCGGGGCACCTGCTCCCGCCAGCCACGGTCGGTACGCCGGCCCCCGTTCACCCTCCGCGACGTGCTGCTCGGAGTCAATGCGGCCTCCCTGGCGGCCGGCGACGACGCACGGGCACCGGCCGGTCCCCATCGTAGGCGCGCCGACACCACCCCGCCCGGACCTGCTCGCCCGGGTCGCCGCCCGGCCGCGGAGCGTGGCTGTTCCCGTGCCGCGTTCCACTGCCGAGGCAGGCGGCCCGTCCGGAGGGGCCGTGGTCCCTTCCCGAGGCAGTCGGTCCCTCGGGAGGGCTGTCGACACGCCGGGCCGGGTTTCCGGGCTCGGACACGCTGGGTAACAGGCCGTCGACCGGGCGGCACGGTGCCGCGGCCGGTACGGAACGGACGGTGAGGGCGATGAGCGGATCGGTGGCGGAGCGGGCACGGCGGGCCACGCCGGACGGCACCGACCTGCTCACGGTCGGGGTCGAGGAGGAGTTCCTGCTCGTCGACCCGCACACCGGGGCGGCCGTGCCCGCCGTCGAGCTGGTCCTGGAGCAGGTGCCGGCGGAACTGCGCGGCCAGGTGGAACGGGAGTTCCAGACCAGCCAGATCGAGATCGGCAGCCCGCCCGGGCTGGAGCTGTCCTCCGTCCGGCACTCCCTGAACCTGCTCCGCACCGAGCTGGCCGACGCCGCCGAGCGGGCCGGCGTACGGCTGCTCGCCATCGGCACCGGGCCGGTGGACGGGCCGGTGCCGCCGGTGGTGGACAAGCCCCGCTTCGACCGGATGATCGAACGGTTCCGGCTGCTGGTGCCCGGTCCCGGCAACAACGGCCTGCACGTGCACGTCGGCATCCCCGATCCGGAGGCCGGGGTGCGGGTGCTCAACCACGTCCGGCCCTGGCTGCCGGTCCTGCACGCGGCGACCGCCAACTCCCCGTTCGCCAAGGGCGCCGACAGCGGGTACGCGAGCTGGCGCTCGATCGAGTGGGAACGCTGGCCGTCGGTGGCGCCCACCCCGTACCTGGACTCGCACGAGCACTACGGGCGGCTCATCCGGCAGCTCACCGCCAGTGGCGTGCTGCTCGACGAGGGGATGCTCTACTGGTACGCCCGGCTGTCCGCGAGGTATCCGACGGTGGAGATCCGGATCGGGGACGTCTGCCCGTCGGTGGACGACGCGGTGCTGATCGCCGCCCTGGTCCGGGCCCTGGTGGCGACCGCACTGGCCGACGTCGCCGAGGGGCGGCCGGCCGTCCGTACCGACCACCACCTGCTGGTCGCCGCGCACTGGCGGGCGGCCCACGACGGGCTGGAGGGCGAGGGCGTCGACCTGACCGACGGGGAGCTGCGCCCGGCCTGGGAACTGCTCGACCGGCTGGTCGAGCGGGTCCGCCCCGAGTTGGCCCGGCACGGCGACCTCGACCGGGTGACCGACCTGCTGGGCGGGCTGCGCCGGCACGGCAGCGGCGCGGCGCGGCAGCGGGCGGTGTTCGCGCGTACCGGCCGGTTGACCGACGTGGTGGCGGACGTGGCCCGGCAGACCCGGGGCCGAGTGGGGTGACCCGCGGCGGGACCGGCCCGCGGTCGATCTCCGCGTGTCAGGATGGACCTCGTGGCGGAACGGCTGGTCGTCGTCGGCGGGGACGCGGCCGGAATGGCGGCGGCGTCCCAGGCCCGACGCCGCCGTGACCCCGACGAGCTGGAGATCGTCGCCTTCGAGCGGGGCCACTTCACCTCGTACTCCGCCTGTGGCATCCCGTACTGGATCAGCGGGGTGGTGCCGGACCGGGACCAGCTCGTCGCCCGCGACCCGGTCACGTTCCGGGAGCGGTACGACATCCACGTCCGGCTGCGGCACGCGGTCACCGCCATCGACCTGGGCCGCCGCGAGGTGTTCGCCCGCGACCTGGCGGGCGGCGGCGAGGTCCGCGAGCGGTTCGACGCCCTGGTGTACGCCACCGGCGCGACGCCGGTACGGCCCGAATGGGCGGGCGGCGACATCGCCGGGGTGTTCGGCGTACAGACCCTCGACGACGGCACGGCCCTGCTGGACTGGCTGGAGCGCGAGCCCCGGCCCCGCCGCGCGGTGGTGGTCGGCGGCGGCTACATCGGCGTGGAGATGGCCGAGGCACTGCTCCAGCGCGGTCTCTCGGTCGATCTGGTCGAGCAGGCCGACCAGCCGATGTCCACCGTGGACCCGGACATGGCCGAGCTGGTCGCCGACGCGATGCGCGGGATCGGCATCGTCATCCGTACCGGCCTGATGGTCACCGACCTCCGGGAGCGGGACGGCCGGATCGCCGCGGTGGACACCTCGGCGGGGCCGATCCCCGCCGACGTCGTGGTGCTCGGTCTCGGCGTACGCCCGAACAGCGCCCTCGCCGAGGCCGCCGGCCTGCCGATCGGCCCCACCGGCGGGGTCCGCACCGACCGCCGGATGCGGGTGCCCGGGGTGCCTGGCGTCTGGGCGGCCGGCGACTGCGTGGAGACCCTGCACCGGGTCAGCGGGATGCCGGTGCACATCCCCCTGGGCACCCACGCCAACAAACAGGGCAGGGTCGCCGGGATCAACATCGGTGGCGGGTACGCCACGTTTCCCGGGGTGATCGGCACCTCCGTGACCAAGGTCTGCGACCTGGAGGTGGGGCGGACCGGCCTGCGGGAGCGGGACGCGCTGGCGGCCGGCTTCGAGTTCGTCTCCGTGATCGCCGAGTCGACCAGCCGGGCCGGCTACTATCCGGGCGCCCGGCCGATGACGGTCAAACTGATCGCCGAGCGGCCCGGCGGCCGGCTGCTCGGGGCGCAGATCGTCGGCTGGTCCGAGGCGGCCAAGCGGATCGACGCGCTGGCCGTGGCGCTGTGGAACGGCATGACGGTGGACGAGATGACCGCGCTGGACCTCGGCTACGCCCCGCCGTACGCCCCGGTCTGGGATCCGGTGCTGATCGCCGCCCGCAAGGCCGTCGACGCCCTCACCACTGCCGGCCGCCGGTAGCGAAGGTCCTCCTGGCACCCGTTCTTTGTCGGTGGGCGCGGTTAGCGTGTGCGCGCTGTCGCGGTGCCGGTTCCGGCGCCCTTCCCCTCGGAGGCATCCATGTCGCAGGAGACGACCTACCTCGAACTGTCCGAAGTGGACGGAGGAGCGCACAAGTTCTACGAGGTCGTGGTGGAGGACACCGCGATGACCGTGCGCTACGGCCGGATCGGCGACCAGGGCCAGGCCAAGACCACCAGCTACCCGGACAACGCCCGCGCCCGGGCCGCCGCCGCGAAGAAGATCGGCGAGAAGGTCCGCAAGGGGTACGCCCCCGCGGTACCCGGCGTACGCCAGAAGCGGGCGGTCTCCCGCCGGCAGATCGTCAGCACCCGCTCCACCGCCCGCACCGCCCCGGTCCTCTGGCGGTACGACTCGGGCGCGCCCGCGTTCGGCATCTTCATCGACGGGCAGAGCTGCATGGTGGGCAACGAGCACGGGGTGATCACCACGTTGGGCCACGACGCCCGGGTGCTGAACCAGGTCCGGCTCCCCGACGGGGTGAAGTGCATCGTCGCCGACGACGCCTGGATCTACGCCGGCTGCGACGACGGCAACGTCTACGACCTCTCCGGCAAGGTGCCCCGGGTGGCGTACGCGATCGCCCCGGACATCGACATCTACTGGCTGGACATCCACGACGGCGTGCTCGGCGTCTCCGACCGCGAGGGCGGCATCGCCGCGGTCGACCACGAGGACGAGTTCCTCTGGCGCCGGCCGGGACGGGGCCGGTCCGCCTGGATGGTCCGCTGCGATCCCGACGCGGTCTACCACGGGCACTCCCAGGGGGTCACCGGCTACGACTGGCGTACCGGGCGGGAGCTGTGGCACACCCGGACCGGGGCGGTGCTCTTCGGCTGGCAGGAGCGGGACACCGTGTTCGCCGGCACCGGCACCCGCGAGGTGGTACGGCTGCGCAAGGACGGACGCGCCGAGCGGACGTACCGCTGCGACGCGGCGGTCTTCTCCTGCGCCACGGCCGAGGGCGGCCGGTACGTCTTCGCCGGCGACAGCGCGTCCTCGATCTACTGCTTCGACGCGGCCGGCAACCGGCTGTGGAAGCTCGGCACCGGCTGCGGCTCGGCGTACTCGATGCAGTATCACGAGGAGCGGCTCTACGTGGTCACCACCAGCGGCCACCTGGCCTGCATCGACGCCAGCGAGCCGGCGATCCGGGCGGCCGAGGCGGGCAGCGTGCCCGAGGTCGTGGACGTCAAGGCCCCGGCCCGGCTCCCCGAGCCGGCCGCCTGGACCACCGTGGAGGTGACCACCGACGACCGGTCCGGCGTGGTGGTGCAGTGCGTCGAGGACGGCGGCCGGCTGCGCATCCACGTGCTCTCGGACGGCTACCGCCGGGACTGGTCGGTGCAGTTCCCCAAGGGCATCCGGGAGCCGGGCGCCCGCTACCTGGTCACCGAGATCCGGGAGTCCGGCCGGGGCGGCTTCTACCGGGCGTACGGCGACATCCGCCGGCTGCGCTGAGCCGCCCGGCGGCGGTGATGCGCGTGCGGGCGTGCCAGCGCGGCCCGGCCGGCTGCTCTCCGACCGGGCCGCGCTCCCCCGTTGACCGCGTCGAATCGGCGCGACCGTCCCAGTCTCGCGGGAGCCGGTTGCCGAATAGTTGCCATCACCGCCCGTCGCCGGACCGGCCGGATCGGGGCACCGGCGACGACGGGCGGCCGGAAACGGTTGTGCCCGACCGGCCGGCAGGACCGAGGATGGCCGGATGGAGATCCCTGAGAGCCTGCGGTGGACCGAACGGATCCCGGCCGGCCGGGCGTGGCGGACGGCGCTGCCGCAGCGGCTGGCGGAGTGTGTCGATCGGTGGGATCTCCGGGCGGTGGGACGCCCGTTCGGGTACGCCTTCGCCTCGCTGGCGGTGCCGGCCGAGCTGCCCGACGGCACGGCGGCGGTGCTGAAACTCCAGTACCCGGACGCGGACAGCGTGCACGAGGCGACCGCGCTGGCGTACTGGGCCGGGGCCGGCGCGATCCGGCTGCTGGCCCACGACGCGCGGCGCCGGGCGCTGCTGGTCGAGCGCTGCGTGCCCGGCGACGCGCTGCGCGAGCTGCCCCTGGACGCGGCCCTGGACGTGGTGGTCGAGTTGCTCCCCCGGCTCGGCGTGCCGGCCGGCGCGCCGTTCACCCCGCTCGCCGAGGAGGCGGCCGGCTGGGCGGAACGGATGCCGGCCAACTGGGACCGGGCCAACCGCCCGTACGAGCGGCGGCTGGTGGACACCGCGCTCGGGCTGCTCGCCGACCTGGTGCCCAGCCAGGGCGAGCAGGTGCTGGTCAACCAGGACCTGCACGCCGGCAACGTGCTCCGGGCCGCCCGGGAACCGTGGCTGGCCATCGACCCGAAGCCGCTGGCCGGCGAGCGGGAGTTCGCACCGGTGCCGATGGTGCGCGGGGCGGAGCTGGGGCACTCGCCCGAAGCGGTGCGGTACCGGCTGGACCGGCTCAGCGCCGAGCTGGGCCTCGACCGGGAGCGGGTGCGGGGCTGGACGATCGTGCACACCACGGCCTGGAGCATCGCCGGGGATCAGGTGTTCGCCGGCAACGTCGAGGTGGTCCGCTGGCTGCTCGACGCGGACTGAGTGCGGTCAGCCGGGCTGGCAGGTGGGGCACCAGTAGAGGTTGCGGCCGGCCAGGTCGCCGCGGCTGATCCCGGTGCCGCAGACGTGGCAGGGCGCGCCGGGGCGGCGGTAGACGTACACCTCGCCGCCGTGCCGGTCGACCCGGGGCGGGCGACCCATCGCCTCCGGCAGGTGCGCCGGGCGTACGGTGTCGATCCGGCCGCGCCGCACGGCGAGGGTCATCAGGTCGACCAGGTCCGCCCAGAGTTCCGCCCAGCCGGTCGGGGTCAGCGCCCGGCCCGGCCGGTCGGGCGGCAGCCCGGCCCGGAACAGCGCCTCGGTCACGAAGATCAGGCCGGTGCCGGCCACCACCGACTGGTCCAGCAGCAGCGCCGCCAGCGGGGTGCCGCTGCGCCGGATCCGCGCGTACGCCCGATCCGGGTCGGCGTCGGCGCGGAGCGGGTCCGGGCCGAGCCGGTCGCGCAGCGCCGCCACCTCGGGCGGGGTGAGCAGTTCACAGGCGGTCGGGCCGCGCAGGTCGACCCAGTGCCGGTCGCTGTTGAGGCGCAGCCGGATCTGCCCCACCGGGGGCGGCGGCTCGCCGGGGCCGTCGGCGAACTTCCCGTACAGCCCGAGGTGCACGTGCAGGGTCAGCTCGCCGGCGTAGTGGTGCAGCAGGTGCTTGCCGTACGCCTCGGTGCCGTCGAGGACGTTTCCGGTGAGCCGGGCCGCGCCCTCGGCGAAGCGGCCCTGCGGGCTGGCGGTGTGCACCTTGTCGCCGGCGAACAGCTCGGCGTGCCGGGCCGCCAGGCGGTGGATGGTGTGTCCCTCTGGCACGGACGCCAAGCATAGACAGGGCGTACCGCGAAGGTCCGAGTCCGGACACCAGCCGTCGACGGGTGTCGAATTCCCCGGTGCTGGGTACCTCCCCACCGTGATGCGCGGCCTCCGCGCCCTGATCAGGAGGTATCGAAGTGAAGATGATGTCCCGCCGGAACGCCCCGGCGAGCAGTACGGATGTGAACGACGACGGCAGCGCGGTCGCGGACCGGGTGGACGGCCGACCGGTGGCCACCGACCGCGACAAGGAACGGACGACGTACCGGAAGGGCGCGACCGCCACCGACGCGGAGCGGCGCGCGGCGGAGCGGGCCACCACGGCGCGGGCGGCCACCACCGGGCGGCCGCTGGGCGCGGACGCCCGGCCCACCGACCCGGACCCGACCCAGGAACGGACCGTCGACCTGGACCGGGACGGTCGCCCGGACCGGCCGGTGGAACGCGCCGACGCCGGACTGACGGCTCCCGTGGCCCTCGGCCCGAAGCCCCGGGCCAGCCTGCTGGCCACCCTCGGCCTGATCGTCTCGGTGGTCGGCGCCCTGTTCGTGGTCTCCGGCACCCTGGCCGGCTACGGCATCGGGCTGGGCGCGGTGGGTGCGGTGCTCGCCGTGCTCGGCCTGGTCGCCACCCGCCGCCGGCACGTGGCCGGCACGACCGACGCGCTGATCGGCGTGGCGGTCGGCCTGGGCGCCGTGGTGCTCGGCATCGTCGCCCTGACCGGTCAGTTCGACTGGCCGACCACCGACGGCGAGTGGGTCGGCCGATTCCGGGAGTGGCTTGATTCACAGTTCGCCGCGACGTTCTGACGGGCATTGATCGGCTCGCCGGCACGCCCCGACCAGATCGCCGGGCACGTCCTCTTCCGGGGGCGGCGGTTCGCCGCCCCCGGAGGCGTTTCCCGGCTCAGTCCGCCGCGACGACGCCCTCGCGCGCGTCGATCAGTTCGTCCCAGTGCTCCCGTGCCCAGGCGCAGGCGACCTCGATCGGGCCGAGCAGACTGCGGCCCAGCGGGGTGAGCGCGTACTCGACCCGGCGGGTGGGTGCGGCATGGACCGTACGCCGGACCAGCCCGTCCTGCTCCAGCTTCCGCAGCGACCGGGTGAGCACCTTCGCGGTGACGCCCCGCAGCGGCACCCGCAGCTCCGAGAACCGCCGGGGTCCGCCCTCCAGGCAGCGGATGATCATGCCGGCCCACTTGTCCCCGAACCGGATCGGCGTCAGGTCCGACGGGCAGAGCTCGTCGAACATGTCCGGGGCGAGCGGGGCGACCATGCGCCCCACCGTAGTCGGTATCCCGTGGGAAACCGGCCACCCGGATAGCGTCCGCCGCGACCGGTCGGCGACCACGCCGACCAACGGGTGATGAGGGGTACGTCGATGAGCAGGATCATCGTCTTCGGCGCCGGGGGCCGGGCCGGCCGGGCCGCGGTACGCCAGGCGCGCGACCGGGGGCACCGGGTCACCGCGGTGCTCCGCGCCCCGGCCCGCCACCCCGACCTGTCCGCCGACGGGGAGGTGACGGTGGTCCCCGGGGACGTCACCGACGCGGACCGGGTCGCCGACCTGGCCGCCGGGCACGATGCGGTGGTCCATGCGGCGGCCGACCTGGCCGCGCCACCCGACGTCTTCTTCCCGGCGGCGGCGCGGGCGCTGCTGGGCGGACTCGGCCGGGCCGGGGTGGACCGCCTGCTGGTGGTCGGGCTCGCCTCGGTGCTGCCGACCGCGGCCGGCGTGCCGCTGCTGGACGTGCCGGGCTACCCGCAGGAGTATCGGACCTTCTGCCTGGGGCACGGGGCGGGGACCGAGGTGCTGCGGCGCGACGGTGCGGCCGTCGACTGGCTGGTGCTCAGCCCGGCCGGGGACTTCGACCACGGCGGCACGCCGACCGGCCGCTACCGGTTCACGCCGGGCGAGGCCACGAGCCGGATCACGTACGCGGATCTGGCGGTGGCGCTGCTGGACGAGATCGAGACGCCCCGGCACCGACAGCTCCACCTCGGGGTGGAGCGGGCCTGAGCGGTGACGCAACGATCCACCGTGAGGAGTACGCCAGACGCAACGATCCGACGTCGAACGCAACTTCTCGCGGTGGATGTCGCCGCCCCGGGCCGCATACCGTTGGACCACGGCGCCAGCCCGTGGGCCGACGGTGGCCGGGCGCGCCCGACCCCTGGGAGTACGACATGACGACGGACGCAACCCGCCAGCGCTTCCTGATGTGCCGGCCGACGCACTTCGCCGTCGACTACGCGATCAACCCGTGGATGGACCCCACCGCGCCGGTCGACGCCGACCTGGCGATCCGGCAGTGGGAGCAGCTCCGCCAGACGTACGTCGATCTGGGCCACGAGGTCGAGCTGATCGACCCGGTCGTCGGCCTGCCGGACATGGTCTTCGCCGCCAACGGCGGCACGGTGATCGACGGCAAGGCGATGGCGGTGCAGTTCCGCGACCCGCAGCGCGCCGACGAGGCCCCCGCCTACCGCGCCTGGTTCGAGGCCGCCGGCTTCGAGATGTACGACCCGAAGCACGTCAACGAGGGTGAGGGCGACGTCCTGCTGGCCGGCGACCACCTGCTCGCCGGCACCGGGTTCCGCACCGCGCACGCCTCGCACGCGCAGTTGCAGGAGGTCTTCGGCTACCCGGTGGTCACCATGCAGCTCGTGGACCCCCGCTTCTACCACCTGGACACCGCGCTCACCGTGCTCGACGAGCGGACCGTGGCGTACCTGCCGGAGGCGTTCTCGCCGGGCAGCCAGGCGGTGCTCCGCCGGCTCTTCCCGGACGCGATCCACGCCACCATGGCCGACGCCGAGGTGCTGGGGCTGAACGCGGTCAGCGACGGGCGGCACGTGGTGCTGCCCGCCCAGGCCACCGACCTCGCCGCCAAGCTGCGCGACCGGGGCTACCAGACCATCGGGATCGACCTCTCCGAGCTGCGCAAGGCCGGGGGCGGACCGAAGTGCTGCACGTTGCGACTCCGTCAGGGAAAGGCAGTCAAGTGATCATCGACGACATGCTGCGGACGCCGTCCGCGGTACGGGACGCAGAACGCCACACGGCACACAACTACCACCCGCTGCCCGTGGTGATCTCGTCCGCCGAGGGCTCCTGGCTGACCGACGTGGACGGCCGCCGCTACCTGGACTGCCTGGCCGGCTACTCGGCGCTGAACTTCGGCCACCGGCACCCGAAGCTGATCGAGGCCGCGCACGCGCAGCTCGACCGGCTCACCCTGACCAGCCGCGCGTTCATCCACGACCAGTTCGCCGACTTCTGCCGGGAGCTGGCCGAGCTGTGCGGCAAGGACCTGGTGCTGCCGATGAACACCGGCGCCGAGGCGGTGGAGACCGGCATCAAGGTCGCCCGCAAGTGGGGCTATCAGGTCAAGGGCGTGGCCCCGGGCCAGGCGAACATCGTGGTCGCTGAGGGCAACTTCCACGGCCGGACCACGACCATCGTCAGCTTCTCCACCGACGAGGACGCCCGCGCCGACTTCGGGCCGTACACCCCGGGCTTCACGGTCGTCCCGTACGGCGACCTGGACGCGCTGACCGCCGCGATCGACGAGAACACCGTCGCCGTGCTGCTCGAACCGATCCAGGGCGAGCAGGGCGTCGTGGTGCCCGCGGAGGGCTACCTGCCGGGCGTACGCCGGGTCTGCACCGAGCGGAACGTGCTCTTCATCGCCGACGAGATCCAGTCGGGTCTGGGGCGGACCGGTGCGACGTTCGCCTGCGACCACGAGGGCGTCGTCCCGGACATGTACCTGCTGGGCAAGGCGCTCGGCGGCGGCATCGTGCCGGTCTCCGCGGTGGCCGCCAACGCCGACGTGCTCGGCGTGCTCAAGCCGGGCCAGCACGGCTCGACGTTCGGCGGCAACCCGCTGGCCTGCGCCGTCGCCACCGAGGTGGTCCGACTGCTCGCCACCGGCGAGTTCCAGCGGCGCTCGGCCGAGCTGGGCGAGCGGCTGCACGCCGGCCTGCGCGGCCTGATCGGCAAGGGCCTGGTCGCCGTCCGGGGCCGGGGCCTCTGGGCCGGCCTGGACATCGACCCGGCGCTGATGACCGGCCGGGAGGCCTGCGAGCGGCTGATGGAGCGCGGCGTCCTGGCCAAGGACACCCACGGCTCGACCATCCGGCTCGCCCCGCCGCTGGTGATCACCGAGGAGGAGATCGACCACGCGGTGGCCCAGCTCGCCGCCGTACTGGAGGGCTGACCCCGTACGCCGAAGGGCGCCGGGACCGCGACGGTCCCGGCGCCCTTGCGCGGCGGCGTCAGGGACGCGGCAGCCGCATCGCCATGGTGGGTGCCTCGGCCATCACCGAGTTGGGGCTGAACTTCGCGTCGCTGGCCAGCTCCGCGGCGCGGCCGATCTGCACGCCCGGGTACAGCTCGACGAGGTCGCCGTCGGCCAGCACCCGGGACTGCTGCGGGGCCAGCGCGATCCGGTCCGGTTCGGCCATCGAGCCGCCTGGTCGCACGCCCGAGCCGTTGGTGCTGGTGTCGGTCACGACCACCTCGCCTCGGCCGGCCCGCAGTTCGAACCGGACGTGGCTGCGGCTGATCCAGCGCCGCGCCTCGTCGTTGAGCCACTGGCCGAGCACGACCCCGCCGGAGGAGTCCGGCGCCCGCCCGACCAGCACCGGCTGGGCCTCGGTAAGCGCGAACCGCCGCCGGATCAGCCCGCCGATCCGGACCGCCAGCACCTCGGTACGCGGCCGGGGCCCGGTGTCGCCCAGCCGGGCGCCGTGCCGGGGGCAGGTCGGCACGCCCTTGCGCAGGGCTGGTGGCGGCTGCCCGGCCGGGGCGCGGTCGACCCGGGCCAGGTCGGCGAAGGCACCGCCGCCCCCGCCGCTGCCGAAGAGCGCGCAGCCGGACTCGGGGCAGCGCCACTGCCGGGCCAGCAGCTTCACGCCGGCCGGCGACCGACTGCCGGAGGCCGGGCTCTGCCCGCCCCCGACGTGCGCGATGAACACCGGGCCACCCGCGCCGGGCACCGGCGCGAGCACCCGCCCGGCCTGACCGAGCCACGGGTAGCGACCGCCCAGCCCGTCGAAACGGACCCGGCTGAGCACCGGCAGCCCGAGCAGGTCGGCCACCTCCAGCATCCGGTCGCCGGGGTGGTCCAGCACCTCGACCAGGCCGTCGTCGGCCCAGCGCCGGACCACCATCCGTTCGTTGGAGGTCAGGTCGGCGTCGGAGAGCAGGGCCCGGTGCACGATCGCGTAGACCGGGACGCTGTCCTCCTCCAACTGGCGGGAAAGGGCGTCGATCACCATGCCGAGCCGCAGCAGGCTGGCCGGCCGCCCACCGTCCAGGTCCTGCCAGCGGATCACCTCGGCCAGGTCCACCACGGCCCGGGCCAGCGAGGGGTCGGTGCAGACCCGTCCCTCGATGGCGTCGAGCACCTTGCTGATCTCGAATCTCATGCGGCACTCCGGACGCTGTCGTCGATCCGCCGGGTCGGGGTCAGCCCACCCGGCGCGTCCCGCACCGCGTCGGCGGTGAGCACGTCTGCCATGCGCCGACCCTACCGGGCACCACGCCCCGGCCCCGGCACGGCCTGAGCAGGCCCCGGGCCCTCGACGGTCACCCGGCCCGCAGCGGGCGGCCGACCTCGTGCAGGTGGGCCAGCGCCTGGCGGTACGACTCGACCAGCCCGGTCTCCGCGTACGGGATGCCCTGCTCGGCGCAGTACGCCCGGACGATCGGCCGGGCCCGGCGCAGGTTGGCCCGGGGCATGTTCGGGAAGAGGTGGTGCTCGATCTGGTAGTTCAGCGCGCCCAGCGCCACGTCCACGAACCGGCCGCCCCGCACGTTCCGCGAGGTGAGCACCTGCTTACGCAGAAAGTCCAGGTCGTCCTCGGCGGTCGGCATCGGCATGCCCTTGTGGTTCGGAGCGAACGCGCACCCCATGTAGAGGCCCCAGAGCCCCTGGTGAACGGCGACGAAGAGCAGCGCCTTGCCCGGCGACATCACCGCGAACAGCAGGCCGAGGTAGCCGACGGCGTGCGCGAGGAGCAGCAGCGCCTCGACCGCGCGGTGCCGTACCGGGGTGGTCCACCGGCCGTTCTCCCGGCCCGTCAGCGCGCGCACGCTCGCCACGTGCAGCGCGAGCCCTTCGAGCAGGAGCAGCGGGAAGAACAACCACGCCTGCCGCCGGGCCAGCCACCGGCCCACCCCCCGGGTCGCCGCCGCCTGCTCGTACGTCCAGACCAGCGCGCCCGCGCCGACGTCCGGGTCCTCGTCGGTGTGGTTCGGGTTGGCGTGGTGCCGGTTGTGCTTGTCCACCCACCAGCCGTAGCTCAGCCCGACGGCGAGGTTGCCGGCGATCAGTCCGGCCAGCTCGCTCGCGCCGCGCCGGCGGAACATCTGCCGGTGACCGGCGTCGTGCCCGAGGAACGCGACCTGGGTGGTGGCCACCGCCATCCCGACCGCCAGCAGCAGCTGCGCCCAGGAGTCGCCGACCGCCACCACCACCGCCCAGCCGGCCAGGAAGGCGCCCAGGGTGAGCCCGATCCGGGCCGCGTACCAGCCCGGCCGGCGGACGAGCAACCCGGCCTCGGCGATCCGGCGGGACAGCCGCGCGTAGTCGCTGCCCCGCCGGCTCGGTGGCGCCGTCAACGTCGATGAGGTCATGCCGATACCCGTCCCCTCGTTCGGTGGGGTCGCGCAGGCGGCGCAACTCTCCGTAACCAAGGATGCCTTGATCGACTGCGTTGGGTAATCCCGCCAACCCCCCAGCCGTGGGTGGTGCTACCCCTACCCCAACCGGCTGACCAGAGTGCGCAGCCGGGCAAGGTCGCGCCGGCGCCGCTCGTACGTGGCGGCCAGCGTGATCAGCGCCAGCCCACCCAGGCCGAGGAAGATCCAGCGGGGCAGCAGGTCCCAGCCCCGGGCCAGCTCGTGCAGCGCCAGCGGGACCAGCGTGGCCGCGCCCAGCAGGACCGGCGCCTGCCAGCGCCGGACCGCTCCGCCAAGCACCGCGCCCAGCGCCACCAGGCCGAGCGCCAGCCGCCGCCCCGGCTGCGGGTCCGGCGCCGCCAGTACCGACACCAGGCTGGGCAGCAGCGCCGCGGCGAGCCCCGGCCCGAGCGCCAGCCAGCTGTTCAGGCCGGGCCGGGTCCGCAGCGCCACCAGCCCCGCGCCGAGGGCGAGCGCCGCCGCCGGCACGGTGTACGCCTCCAGCACCGTCACCCCGCCGGCGGCCAGCAGCAGCCAGCCGCCGAGCAGTTCGGTGCCGCCCGCGACGCCGGCGAGGATCCACCGTCGGGCCGGCGACTCGCCCCGTCGCACCACGCGTACCGCCACGGCCGCGCCCCACAGCGCGCAGACCGCCGCCGCGTGCCGCAGCGCGCCGACGGTGAGCAGCAGCGCCAACAGGGCGACCGCCTGCGCCGCGACCTCCAGTGCCGGCGTACCGACCGGAGTGGCCGTCCGGGCCCGCAGCAACGGCACGGTGTGCAGGGCCGGCGCCGCCACCGCCAGCACCGCGAAGGCGGCGGTACGCAGCGGCAGCCCGCCGGCCAGCGACGCGGTCACCGCGAAGCCGGTGGCCGCGGCCAGGGTCATCAGCCAGCCGGCGAGCCGGGTGCCGGCGAGCCGCCCCACCACACCGACCACGGCCGCCGCGACGACCACCGCGCCCAGCCCGGCGAGCGTCCCGGCCCGGGTGGCGAGCAGCCCACCCAGCCCGGCGACGCCCAGCGCCACCCCGAGCGGCAGGGTGACCGGCACCAGTGCCGGACGCGCCACGGCGAGCGCGGCCACCAGCAGCACGGCCAGCCCCGTCCCGAACGCCACCGTGGGCACCACCGGCCAGGGCGCGCCGACCGCCGCCAACAGCACCGGCACGGCGATCGCGCCGAACGGCAGCGCGACCAGCGCGGGCCGCCGCCAGCCGCCGCGCCGACCGCGCCGGCTCGGCCCGTCGGACACCCCGCCGCGACCGGACGCCGTCGCCGACAACGGCTGGCTCGCCGCGTCCGACGGCACGCCGCGATCGGACGTCGCGCCGCGACCGGGAACCGCCGGCAGCCCGGCGTACGCCGCACCGGCGGCGCCGAGCAGCAGCAGCGCCAGCCCGGCCCGGGCCGCACCCGGCGCCGGCGTCACGGCCGGCACCCCGGACCAGACCGGTACGGGCAGCTCCAGCAGTACCCGCAGGGCCGCCGGAGCGGCGGCGATCAGCGCCAGCCCGGCCAGCCCGGCGCCGGCCACCCGCGGCGCGTCGCCGGGTCGGGCCGCCCCGCCGGAGGCGAGAGCCAGCAGCACGCCCGCCGCGGCGTAGAGCGCCACCGGTTCGGCGCCGGGTACGACCAGCGGCGCGGACCCGACCGCGGCGAGCGCGACGGCGAAGCCGGTCGAGGCGTACCCGTGCAGGTCGGGCCAGTGTCGACGGACGGCGGGAACGGCGACCACCAGCACCACGACGGCGACCGCCGCGCCGCGCAGCTGCCACCAGGACGGCGCGCCGAAGCCGAACAGCGCGACCGCCACCCCCGCCGGTACGGCGAGCAGCGCCACGCCCAGCGCCACGCCGGCGATGGCCCGCTGCACGGCCTCGCCCCGGCGGCCCCGCACCGCGACGGCCGGGCCGACGGCGGCGAGCACGGCGAGCGCCGCGCCCGCCCCGGCCGGCGCGGCACAGCCGACCAGCAGGGCGTGGCCGAAGAGGACCGCCGCGGCCAGGGCGGAGACCAGCACGGTCGGGTGCCGCCGGCTCGGCCGGAGCACGGCACCGACCAGCAGTGCGGTGGCGGCGACCAGGTCGAACGCCAGCACCAGCGGCCACGGTGCGGTCGCCACGGCCAGCACCGCCAGCGCGCCTCCGACCACCCCGACCGCCAGCCGGACCGCCCGGGGCACCAGCAACGTCACCGCCCCGGCGGTGAGCAGCACGGCGACCGGAAGCTGCCAGTCCCAGGACGGGGTCGGCACCACCCGCCCGCTTTGCCAGGCCGGGAGAGCGGCGCCGGCGACGAGCATGGTGTGGGTGGTGACGGACTGGCCCAGCCCGGCCGCGACCACGAACGCACCCACCCGTGGCCCGACCCACAGCCGCCGCGGCAGCGACCACACCGCGCCGGCCGACCCGACCACGACCAGCCCGGCCGCCACCAGCGACAAGTCTGGGCGCAGCGCGGCGACCGGCCGGATCAGCGCCATGGCCAGCACCGGCACCAGCAGCCCGGCGGCGACCGCCCGATAGGCCCGGCCACCGGCGGCCAGCGCCCCGGCGAGCAGGGCCACCGCCACGAGCACGAGCGGTCCGCCGGCCAGCAGCGGGGTGCCGGCCGCCCGTCCGCGTACGAGCGGAACCAGCGCGCAGCCGGCCGCGGCGACGAGCGCGACGCCGTGCCCGACCCAGCCGAGCACCCAACCGGCGAGCACCGCCGGACTCCCGCCGCCGGCCGACGCCGGTGCGACCCGGTGCCGCAGGGCCACCACCACCGCGAGGTCGCCCAGCGCCACGCCCGTGAAGACCAGCGCCCAGCCGGTGGGCGACGGCTCGGCCGCCGCCACGGCCAGCGGCAGCACCGGCTGCCCGACCAGCAGCGCCGCGAACCACGGCACGGTGAGCCGGCTGAGCCGCGCGTACCCGGCGGCGACCGCCGCGCTGGCCCCCCCGACCAGCGCGGCGTACCGGCTCCCCGGCCAGCCGGCCACCCCGAACAGATCCACCGACCAGGCGGCGTACCCGTCGAGGAGCACCAACAGCAGCCCCACCGCGGCGAACGTCTCGGCGGTGCCGCGCAGCCCGCGCCGACGCGCCACCAGCGGCCCGGCGAGGGCGAGCGCGGTGAAGCCGAGCAGGATCAGCGCCCGGCCACCGACTCCGAAGGCGGCCCAGGCGACCGCGGTGAAGACCACCGCCGCGGTGCCGAGCAGCAGCCCGCCGAGAACGAAGAGCAGGCCCTGCACGGCCCGCGTCGAGGTCTCCGCGCCACCGGGAGGCGGGGCGGCGACCGGCGTCGGACCCGGCGACGGCACCGGCCCGGCCGGACCGGCCGGCGGCACCGACGCGACCGGGCGCGGCAGCGACCCGACCGGGCGCGGCGCGGGAATCTCCGACCGGATCCGCGCGGCCAGTTCCGCCCGGTGCTGCCAGGCCGCGCCGAGCCGGGCCGCCAGGTCCTGGTACGCGACCCGGGCCTGCTCGACCTGCGGCGTCAGCGCGGCGATCTCCCGGTCCAGCCGGACCACCTCAGCGGCCGGCGGGTACGGCGGGCGACCGCAGCCCGGACAGCCGGAGGCGAGATCGGCGGGAGCGCCGCAGCCGGGGCAGGGGTAGCCGGTGTTCTCCACCCGGCCATCATCGTGACCGGCGGGCCGGCCGGACAGAGTAGCGGTACCTAGAAACGGGTGTGCTCGTGCACCCAGGCCGCGTAGTCGGGGTTGCCGCTCTCCACCCGGGTCACCAGGATCTCCGGCACCTCGTACGGGTGGTTGGCGCGGATCTGGTCGACCAGCGCGGCCACCCGGTCCGGTGTGGTCTTGAACTGCACCGACCACTCAGCCGTGGTCTGGATCGCGGACTGCCACCAGTAGGTGCTGTCCACCGGACCGCCGACCTGGGCACATGCCGCCAGTCGTCCGGCGACGGCGGCGGCGGCCAGCAGGTCCGCGACCCGCCGGGCGTCCACCACCGTCGTCACCACGCAGATCTGCTCCACGGACCGCACGATACGTGGAGTTCCTGCCAATCCGCTGTACCCCTACCCGGGACGGCTCAGCCGTCGGCCGACCCGTCCCGGTGCGCCGCGATCCACCGGTCGATCCGCGCCCACCAGTCGAAGAGCCACTCGACGCGTTCCTGGTGCCCGGCGGGAATCTCCTCGGGCGGCACCGACCAGAACCGCATCACGATCCGCTTGTCCATCGGCAGTTCCCGCCACACGTCGGTGACGGTGAGCATCCGGTCCAGTCCGGTGTGGGCGACGAAGACGACCCCGGCCTGCGGGGCGGCGTCCAGGGCGGCCAGCAGCCCGCCCGGCTGCGGGGCGAGCACGTGCCGCATCCGCTCGGCGCGGGACGCCATCCGGTCCAGCCCGAGCGCGCGCAGCCGGGCGATGGCCCGCAGCCGCCGGCCGGGAGTGAAGTTGCCGCCCTCCGGAAAGATCACGAACGCGTCGTCACCGTCCAGGTCCTCGGCGAGGTGGCCGATCTGCGCGACCGCCGCCTCCCGGCCGTCCGGCCCCGGCGCGATGAACCGGTTGGGCAGCCGGTTGAGCAGGACGTCGATCGCCGGGTCCCACTGGAGGCTCTCCTTGAGCACGATCCGCGGTTCCCGGTGGAACCAGTTCACCAGCGCGTGGATCAGGATGAACGAGTCGCCGGGCCCGGCGTGCCGGCAGATGACCAGCTCTGGACGGCCGGGCAGGGCGACGTCCGGGTCGGCGCCGGCCACGTCGATGCGCAGCCGCAGCGCCCAGCGGGCCTGCCAGAACAGCGCCCGCAGGAACCAGCCGGCGAGCCGGTAGTGCGCCCGCTGGAAGGCCGGTGACCGCTTGCGCGCACCGAAGCCGGAGGCCAGCCAGAGCGCGAAGAGGGCGACCAGCGCGGCCGCGTCCCAGGCCAGGTAGACGGTGCCGATCCAGAGCAGCCGCAGCGGCCGCAGCCGCCCCGGCACCAGCGGCGAGAGGGCCAGCGCCAGCAACGCCCAGGCCGGCAGCGTGGTCACCACGGCGAACGCGAGCAGCACCACGCCGGGGGCCAGCAACAACCGGCGTACCCACCGTGGCGGCAGCGGCATCAGCGCTCCAGCCGGGTGTCCAGGTAGCGGCGGGAGGCGGTGTACGCGCGGCTGATCCGGCGCCCCACCGCCGCCAGGTCCCGGTACGCCCACGGGCTGTCCTCGCGCGGTTCCAGCCCGCCGGTGGGCAACACGTGCACCTCGACCCCCTCGGGCAGGGCCGCCATCTCCCGGGCGAACCGGTGCCGTCGCGCGATCTCGAAGGCCACCTGGGCGATCTCCCAGGGCCGGCGGGGTGGGCTGAGCGCACGCTCGATCCGGCCCACCTGAAGCACGAAGATCTGCTTCGCACCGAGGGCGACCGCCTCGCCGACCGGGATGGAGTTCACCACCCCGCCGTCGATGTAGTGCTGGCCGTCGATCTCCTTCGGCGGGAGCAGCCCGGGCACCGAGGCGGAGGCGAGCACCGCCGGCACCAGCGGGCCGCTGTGGAACCAGTGCTCGGCGGCACGCTCGATGTTCGCCGCGCAGCAACGGAACGGGACCTTCAGGTCGGCGAAGGTGGTCTCCTCGCCCAGCTCGTTCTCCAGCAGCCGACGCAGCGGCCGGGGCGAGTGCAGGTGGGTACGGGCGGCGAACCGGCGCACCTGCCGGGCGACCGAGTCGCCGTACACCTCGCTCGCCTCGGGGGAGGCCCAGAGCCGGACCAGCCGGTCGGTGACCGCTTCGCTCGGGTCGGCGGCGACCAGGGCGCCGTTGACCGCGCCGATCGACGTACCGAGCACCAGGTCGGGCCGGATCCGCGCCCGGAACAGGGCCCGCAGCATGCCCACCTCGACCGCGCCGAGCACGCCGCCACCGCCGAGCACGAACGCCACCGGACCGCCTGCCATGCCGTTCATCCTGGCACGCGCCGGTCAGGGCGGCCGGCCGGAGCCGATCGGGCCGCCCCACGCCGCCCCCGGGCAACCCCCGGAATGCACCTTGCGACAACGGACCGGACAGCCGTTGACAGCCCGGACACATTCCCGCAACCTGATACCGCTCCCAAGCCCAGGCAGGTGCGATGTGAAGGCGTCACTGCACGCCGGCAGGCTACTCGCCCGCAGGTACCGGCTCATCGACCAGATCGGGGCCGGCGGCATGTCGGTGATCTGGCGGGCCCGGGACGAGGTGCTGGACCGGATCGTGGCGCTGAAGGTGCTCGCTCCCTCGCTCGCCGCCGACGCCCGGTTCCGCGACATGGTGCGCGAAGAGGCCCGGTCCGCCGCCCAGCTGGTGCACCCGCACGTCACCGCCGTGCACGACTACGGGGAGACGGTGGCGCCGGACGGCGGCATCACCTCGTTCGTGGTGATGGAACTGCTCGCCGGCGAGGAGCTGGAGCACCGGCTGACGGCCGGTCCGCTGCCCTGGCCGGAGGCGGTGGAGATCGGCGCCCAGGTGGCCGAGGCGCTGGCCGCGGCGCACCGGCTGGGCATCGTGCACCGCGACATCACCCCGGCGAACGTGATGATGACCCAGGTCGGCGCCAAGGTGCTCGACTTCGGCATCGCCACCCGCGTCGGCGCGCCCGACGAGGACGAGGACGGCGGCACGTTCGGCACCCCGGCGTACGTGGCGCCGGAGCGGCTGGACGGGGCACCGGCCCAGCCCGCCACCGACGTCTACTCGCTGGGCGTGCTGCTCTTCGAGACGCTGACCGGCCAGCCGCCGTACGCCGCGGACACCTGGGAGCAGCTCAGCGCGGCGCTCGACGAGGCCGGCCCACCGACGCTGGACGGCGTACCCGGGCTGCCGCCGGCGGTCGCGGACGTCTGCCTGCGCTGCCTGGCCCGCGACCCGCGGCGGCGGCCCACCGCGCACCAGCTCGCCACCGTGCTGCGCGACCAGCTCCTGCCCGCCGACCCGCAGGCCGCCACCATGCTCGCCCCGACGGTGACCCTGCCGGCGTTGCCCGCCCCGGCGGCACCCGGGCCGGACCTCCGGCACCCCGCCGTCGGGCCCCACCCGGTCGCCGCCGCCCCACCTCGACCGGCGACGGACGACGAACCGGCCCGGCCCGCGCCGGACGGCGACGCCTCCGCCGGGGCGGGACGACGCCGGTCCGGCGGGCGGCGGCCTCGGTCCCTGCTCGTGGTGGTGGGCGTGGTGGTGGTCGGTGGCGGCGCGCTGCTGACCCCCACCCTGCTCCCGGACGAGCAGCCGTCGCCCGGCGGGCTGCCGACCTCCGGGCCCGTGGTGGCCCCCTCCGCGACGCCGTCGAGCCCCGCCCCGACCTCGACGAGGCCATCGCCCCGCCCGACCCGACCGGCCCCGACGACCAGCGGCGCCACGTCGCTGCCGCCGGCCGGCGGGCTGATCGAGGCGGCCAACCGGATGGACGGGCT
Source organism: Micromonospora narathiwatensis (assembly GCF_900089605.1). Classification (NCBI taxonomy): domain Bacteria; kingdom Bacillati; phylum Actinomycetota; class Actinomycetes; order Micromonosporales; family Micromonosporaceae; genus Micromonospora; species Micromonospora narathiwatensis. Next base: position 4,366,117 of record NZ_LT594324.1, read on the forward strand.
GATCGAGGCGGGGCTGGCGGCCGGCGAGATCCGCGACGACGTCGGCGTCGACCTGCGCAACCTGCTGCGCAACGCCGTCGCCGCGACCGGCGAGGGCGCGCTGACCACCGCCGTGGACCGGCTCCGCGCCAAGATCGGCGAGCGGCAGCGCGAGGGCAGCATCAGCCCGGCGTACGCCCAGCGGCTCGACGCCGCCGCCGCCCAGCTCGCCGCGACCCAGGCTTGACCGGTCAGCGGGCGGTGACCGGCACGGGCGCCCGCTGACCGGGTCGCGCCGCGCGGGTGGCGAGGAAGCCGCGGTAGACCGACTCGTAGCCGCCGGCCATCCGCTCCACGGAGAAGTTCTCGGCGACGTGCGCCACGCAGTCCGCCGGGTCCAGGCGGGACGACTCGATCAGCGCCGCCGGCAGCTCGTCGGGGTCGTCGCAGACCAGCCCGGTCAGCCCGGGTCGGACCAGCTCCGGTACGGCACCCCGGCGCAGCGCCACCACCGGCGTACCGGTCGCCATCGCCTCCACCATCACCATGCCGAACGGCTCCTCCCACTGGATCGGCATGATCAGGCAGCGGGCGTCGACCAGCAGCCGCAGGGTCGCCTCCCGGCCGGCGTTCAGCACCAGGGCCACGTCGTCGTCCAGCAGCGGCTCGACCACCTGCTCGAAGTAGCGCCGCTCGGCCGGCTCGTTGCACTTGCCGGCCAGGGTGAGCGGCAGACCTGCCCTCCGGCAGGCACGGATCGCCACGTCGGGCCCCTTGTCCGGGCTGAACCGGGCGAGCCAGAGCACCGGGCCGCGCCCCGGCGCCCGCTTGCGCGGGAAGTCCCGCAGCGGCATCGCGTTGTGCACCGTCCCCACCCAGGGCAGCCCCGGGTTGCCCCGGCGCTGGGCGTGGGATATCGCCACCAGCCCCACTCCGCAGTCGGTGTCGCTGAGTACCGTGCCGTACTCCCCCACCGGGTTTCCGTGCACGGTGGCCACCGTGGGCACCGCCCGGCGGCCGGCGACCAGTGGGCCGATGGTGGTGTGGTCGTGGATCACGTCGAAGTCGGCGGGGGCGATCAGATGGTTGATCCGGGCCAGGTGGGCCAGCTCGGGCAGAGACTCGCCGAGCCGGGCGTACTGGAGTTCCGGAGTGGTGGAGACGAAGTCCGCAGCCGTGCCGTGTTCCCGACCGGTGCCGAAGACCGTCACCCGGTTGCCCCGCTCGATCAGGGCGTCCACCAGCCCGGCCACCACCTGCTCCAGCCCGCCGTAGCCGGGCGGCGGCACCGACAGCCACGGCGGCACCACCATTGCGATCCGCAACGGCCGATCCCGCGAGCGGTCCGACGGCTGGTGGTTCACGGCCACGAGTCCTCCCCGATGGTCCCGGCGTGCGTGATCGGCGGCGCTTTCCCGGCCCGGCCGAGGGCAAACGGGTCAGCCGGCCACCACGATCCGGTCCTTCACCTCGCGTATTCCCGGGGTGGCCCAGGCCGCCCGTTCCGCTTCCTCCCGCTGCCACCACGAGCGGACCACCCCGTCGAGCACCACGGTGTCCCCGCTGAGCCGCACCTCGATCCGTTCCGTGCCGGTCCGCCGCAGCAGGACCCGTTGCAGGTCACGGCGGGTCTGCTCGTCACTCGACGGGGCGGGTGGCCGGACCTCGACCAGGTTGGTGACCCCGCGTACGCCGCGCAGCCGGCGCAGCTCCCGCTCGGCGGTACGCCGCTGGAACCCGTACTCCACCTCGCCGCGAAGCATGATCCAGCCGTCGGCGACGGTCACGTCCAACCGCTCGGCGGGAACGAAGCTGTCCCACTCCAGCGCCCGGCTGGCCGCGATCGCGATGTCGGCGTCGGTACGCTCCTCGACCGCGGGCAGGCGTACCTCGATGTCGCTGGCGACGGCGCGGGCCCCGCGTACCCGGTGCGCGCAGCGCTCGGCGGCCCAGCGCCGGGCGTAGCTGTCCACCTGGCCGGTCAGCGTCACCACGCCGTCGACCACGGTCACCCCGATGTCGGTCGGCCGGGTCTGCGCGTCCCAGTCCAGCTCGGCGAGCACGTCTCGCTGGATCTCCTGATCGGTACGGACGGTGGCGGTGGTCATGGCGTCCCCTCCCGTGCGGGTCCCGGTCAGTCGAGGGTGCCGCCGGACGGGGTGAGCCGGGCTCACCCGGACCGGGTGGGAGACGGGACCGGGTGGAGACAAAGAAGCGGCGGCGGGTGACGGAGCCAACCCCCTTGACTCCGTCACCCGCCGCCAGTGGAGGAGGCAGGTCTGTGTCCCTCAGGACGTCTCGATATCCCTCAGGACGTCTCGTCCGTATCCATTAGGACGTCTCGGCGAGCGTCACGGTTGCCGTCTGGTCCGATCCGTTTCGCTTGAACTGCACCTCGACCCGGTCGCCGACCTTGCCCGACTGGACGGCGCCCACCAGGTCGTTCGAATCCTTTATCACCTTGTCGCCGAACCGGGTGATCACGTCGCCCCGCTGCAGCCCGGCCTTCTCGGCGGCGCTGCCGGGGGTGACCGCGGCGACCAGCGCGCCGCCGTCCTCGGCGCCGTTCACGCTGACCCCGAGCGACGGGTGGCTGACCTTCTCACCGCGCTGGAGCTTCTCGGCGACGTCCTTGGCCTTGTTGCTCGGGATGGCGAAGCCGACGCCGATGTTGCCGTTGCTGCCCTGCCCGGCGGTGGCGATGGCGGTGTTGATGCCGATCACCTCGCCCCGCGTGTTGACCAGCGCGCCGCCGGAGTTGCCCGGGTTGATCGGGGCGTCGGTCTGGAGCAGCCCGGAGATCGAGCTGGCACCCTGCCGCGGGTCCATCTGCTGGCCGCTGTCGCCGGCCTGGATGGTGCGGTCGCGGGCGCTGAGGATGCCGGCCGTGACCGAGCCCTGGAGGCCGAGCGGGCTGCCCAGGGCGAGCACCTGGTCGCCGACCTGCATCGCGTCGCTGTCGCCGAACTTGGCCGCCTTCAGGCCGCTGACCCCGCTGGCCTTGACCACCGCGAGGTCGGTCTTCGGATCGGTGCCGACGATCTTCGCCTGCGCGTTCTTGCCGTCGGCGAAGACGACCTTCACCGTGTCACCACTGGCGGAGGCGACCACGTGGTTGTTGGTCAGCACGTACCCGTCGGCGCTGAGGATCACCCCGGAGCCCTCACCGCTGTCCGTCATGATCGAGACCACGCTGTCCTGGACGGAGGCGGCGATCTTCGGCAGGTCAGCGCTGTTGATCACGGGCGCCGCCGAGTAGTTGCGGGTGATGGTGGTGCCCGAGTTGCCGTTCAGGGCGAGCGCGAGCGCGCCGCCGGCCACCCCGGAGCCGAGCATCAACGCCAGGGCCAGCGCCCCCACGCCGACGAACTTCCCCGCTCGGCTCGGCCTCGGCGCGGGCTGCGGCGAGCCCCACGGCGGGACCGGCTGACCCGGCTGGTGCGGCTGCGCGCCCGGATACGGCTGGTGCGGCTGGTACGGCGGGACCGGCCCGCCGGCCGCCGTCGGGTAGCCGGCACCGTGGTGCGTGGCAGTGCCCTGGTGCGTGGCGGCGCCCTGGTGCGTGGCGGGGGCCCAACCGGTCGGCTGCTGCTGCCCGTACCAGGTGCCAGGCTGCTGCGGCTGTCCGGAGACGGGCTGCTGCGGCTGTCCGGGGACCGGGTACGGCGGCGCGGACGGGGTCGCCGTCGGCCGGGCGTACGGGCTGGCGGGCTGTGCCGCATCGGTGCGGCCGAACTCGGCGGTGGCCGGCGCGTCCGTGCGGCCGAACTCGGCGGTGGCCGGCGCGTCCGTGCGGCCGAACTCGGCGGTGGCCGGCGCTTCGGTGGTCCCGGCCGGGGAGTCGGCCGGAACCGGCGTGGCGGCCGGGGCGGGGGTGGAGGCCGAGGGCACGCTCCCGGTGCGGGGCAGCTCGGCGGTGGGATGCGACGGCTCGGCGTCGGCGAGAGCCGGCGACCGCTGCGGGTCGGTCTCGTGGTCGGTCATGTGTCCACCTTCTCCACTGGCACTGCAATCAGCCTGGAATGCGCCTGAATGTTTTCTGAAAGTCAGTCGCCCGGCTCCGGCGACTGGGGCAGCAGTGGCAGTCTGACCCGGAACGTGGCCCCACCGCCCGGCGTTTCGGCCACCTCGACCGTGCCGTGGTGCGCCGCCACCAGCGCGGCCACGATGGCCAACCCCAGCCCCGTGCTGATCGGCCCGCCGGCCCGGCGGGTCCGCGCGGCGTCCACCCGGTAGAACCGCTCGAAGACCCGCTCGGCCTGTTCCGGGGTGAGGCCCGGGCCGGTGTCCGCCACCTCGACCACGGCCAGGTTGCCGGGCTCGACCCGCAGCCGCAGGGTCACCGAGGCGTCCGGTGGGGTGTGGGTGAGCGCGTTGGTCATCAGGTTGCCGATCACCTGCCGCAGCCGGGCGTCGTCGCCGAGCACCACCAGCGGCCCGGCGCCGGGCTCGATGTCCAGCTCGATCCGGCGCTCCGGGTCGACCGCCCGGGCCGCCTGCACCGCGTCGGAGGCGAGTACCGGCAGCTCCACCGGGGCCAGCGTGATCGGCCGTTCCCGGTCCATCCGGGCGAGCAGCAACAGGTCCTCCACCAGCAGCCCCATCCGGGCCGCCTCGTCCTCGATCCGGCGCAGCAGCCCGGCGGTCTCCTCGGGCTGCCGGGCCGCGCCCTGCCGGTACAGTTCGGCGAAGCCCCGGATTGTGGTCAGCGGGGTGCGCAACTCGTGCGAGGCGTCCGCGATGAACTGCCGCATCCGCTCCTCGGAGCGGCGGGCCCGCGCCTCGGACGCCAGCGCCGACGCGGCCGCGTCCCGGGCGCTGACCTCCGCGCTGCGGGCCGCCGCCTCGGACGCCGCCCGCGCGGTGAAGGCCGCCTCGATCTGGGCGAGCATCGCGTTCAGCGCCCGGGAGAGCCGCCCCAGCTCGGAGGTCGGGCAGGCCCGGCCCTCCTCCGGGTCGGGCACCCGCCGGCTCAGGTCGCCGCCAGCGATGGCCGCTGCGGTCCGCTCGATCTCGACCAGCGGCTTGAGACTGGTACGCACGATCCCCGCCCCCACCGACGCCACGATGATCAGCACCGCCCCACCCACCAACAGGTCGATCCAGACGAGCTGCTTGACCGCCTGGTCCACGCCGGTAATGTGCTGGCCGACCGCAATGAAGCTGTCGCTGTCAACCTGCTTGATCACCACCCGCCAGCGCAGGTGTTTGTCGGCCGCGTCGGTGGTGAAGGCGCCCTGACCGGCGTGCTGCTGATACCAGGGAAACTGCTTGAGCGAGCCGGGCAGGTCGTCCCAGGCGAGCCTCTTGTCCCAGACGACGTTGACCCTGCCGCTGGTCCCGCTGGCGTAGGCCACCATGTAGTCGCTGGGCAGGATATTGTTCTGGGCCGTTTCATCGGCCGGCTTCTCGACCCGGTTCAGGTACGCGTTCAGGTCGTCGTCGACCCGGTTCACCAGATAGCTGTGCAGGAAGTAGGCAGTGAGCGAGCTGATCACGATCAGCGCCGCCGCCACCAGCGCCAGGACGGCGGCGACCAGCTTCACCCGTAGCGGGACGCTGCGCAGCCAGCCCTTCGCGTCGTGGACGGCGCTCACGCCGCCGGCTTACGGAGCACGTAGCCGACCCCGCGCAGAGTGTGGATCAGTCGGGGCTGGGTGTTGTCGACCTTGCGCCGGAGGTAGGAGATGTAGGACTCGACGATGTTGTCGTCCCCACGGAAGTCGTAGTTCCAGACGTGGTCGAGGATCTGCGCCTTGGAGAGCACCCGGTTGGCGTTGAGCATCAGGTAGCGCAGCAGCTTGAACTCGGTCGGCGAGAGCTGCACCCGCTGGCCGGCCCGGTGCACCTCGTGGGTCTCCTCGTCCAGTTCCAGGTCGGCGAAGGTGAGCCGGGAGGGCGCGTGCTCGCCGGTGGCGGTACGCCGCAGCACCGCCCGGATCCGGGCGGTCAGCTCCTCCAGGCTGAACGGCTTGGTGACGTAGTCGTCTCCGCCCAGGGTGAGCCCGCGGATCTTGTCGTCGGTGGCGTCGCGGGCGGTCAGGAAGACCACCGGGGTACGCGTACCCCCCTCGCGGAGCATCCGGATGACCTCGAAGCCGTCCAGGTCGGGCAGCATCACGTCGAGCACCACCAGATCGGGCCGGTGGTCCTTGGCGGCGGTCAGCGCGGCACTGCCGCTGGTCGCGGTGGCGACGTCGAAGCCGGCGAAGCGCAGGCTCGCGGAGAGCAGCTCGAGGATGTTCGGGTCGTCCTCGACGACGAGCAGTCGAGCCTCGGTCTGGGTAGCCACCATGTCACCCATCATCCGTGCCCCGGCTGCGGTCCTGCTGGGTGGATGCTGGAAACAACCTGTGAGCGGGCCGTGCCGGGGCAGCGGATCAGCGGAGCAGCCGGCGCAGCCCGTCCAACGCGCCGTCGAGCAGCCGGATCGCCGTCCGGAGCTGGGTGTCGGTGAGCCGGCCGGCGCGGACCAGCGCGCTCACCTCGACGGTGAACGCGGCGAGCCGCTGGTCGAACTCGGTGAGCACCGGTGACTCGGCGCGCGCCGCCGGACCACCGTTGGCGGTGGGCCGGGTCGGCGGTGGCTCCCAGTGCCCCCGCCGGGTCTGTCGGGCCGCCTCGCGCAGCTCCCGCTTGAGGTCGCGCACCGAGCCGCGTACCTCGCTGCGGATCTCGCCGGCCAGGGCGGACAGGTCCTCGACCGAGGCGCTGATGTCCGATTCCAGCGTGGCCAGCTCGTCGGCGCGCTGCCGCAACTCCGCGCGGCCCGCCTCGGTGATCTCGTACACCTTGCGGCCGCCCGCGGCGGTGTGGGTGACCAGCCCTTCGACCTCCAGGCGTTGCAGCCGGGGGTAGATGGTGCCGGCGCTCGGCGCGTACAGGCCGAGGAAGCGGTCCTCCAGCAGCCGGATCAGCTCGTAGCCGTGCTTCGGGCCGTCGTCGAGGAGCTTGAGCAGATAGAGCCGGAGCCGCCCGTGACTGAACACGGCGGTCACGGCAGCTCCTCCCGGTCGGCGGCGTCCTCGACGGGCCGGGCGAGCAGCGCGATGCTGCCGGAGGTCGCGGACGCCCAGAGCTTACCGCCGCCGCTACCGATGACCCCGTGGCTGTCCTTGATGGAGCCGAAGCCGCTGCCGCCGCCCACCAGCGGGAAGCCGCTGGTGATCCGGCCGGAGGTGGTGTGCAGGTGGACGGTGAGGTCGCTGTCCTCGCGGACGCGGACCGTGATGCTGCCGGAGATGGCACTGAGCCGGATCTCGCTGCCCCGCGGGTTGTCCAGGTCGCAGGTGATCGATCCGGAGACCGCGTGGGCGCGGACCCGCTCGGGCGCGCTGTCGGCGAGGATCAGCTCGCCGGAGACCGTCTCCAGGTCCAGGTCGCCGGCCACGCCGAGCGCCTCCACCGGGCCCGAGATGACCTTCGCCATGGTCTGACCGCGCAGCCCCATCAGGGTCACCTGACCGGAGGTGACGTCGACCCGGGTGTCCCGGCGCAGGCCGGAGACGACCAGCGAGCCATCCACCAGGTGCAGGTCGGCCAGCACGTCGGCCGGCACGGCGACGGAGACCTCGGCCCGGAACCGGCGGCCGAGCTGACCGAGCCACCAGAGGAACCCGGGCCAGCGGGGGTGTCGCTCGTGCCCGACGAAGAGGCGGCCGTCGCGGTGCTCCACGACGACCGGCCGGCGGCTGACCCGGGTGATGTCGACCCGGGCCGGACCGTCGGTGGCGACCACGTTGAGACGGCCGGTGACCAGCCGTACGTCGAGCCGGGTGACCGGCTCGTCCAGAGTGAGCCGCTGCGGGCTGTCGACCGTCCAGTTGGCCATGGCGTCCTCCCCTCGGTGACGCGCCGACCCACGGCACGTCGAGTGACGGGAGAAAGCATAACGCGATACATCGCGACTGAACAAGACTGTCGCGAGATATGTCGCGAGAGCGTCAGGCGGCCAGGTCCAGCACCTCCCGATCCGACGACAGCGCGGAACCGGGGCCGCCCGGAAGGACCGGCGGGAGGTCCAGCACCGGGGCGGGCCGACCGGTGGACACCGGCCGGGCCGGAGTCAGGTGGATCGCCGACTCGGCGGCGCGGGCCAGCACCCGCCGGTCCGCCTCCCGGGCCGGATGCAGCGCGGCGGCCACCACCACCGACACCGTCAGGTCCCGCGCCGCCAGCACCCGGCGTACCGACTCCCAGAGCGTCTCCTCACCGAGGAAGGCGGCCAGGGTGGTCGGGTCGCCGGCGTACCGGTAGGTGAGCCGCAGCGGCACGATCGGCGCGCCGGCGTCCACCGCGGCCTGGAACATGGCCGGCCGGAATCCCCGCCCGGGGCGGCAGTCGGACGCCTCACCACACCAGGTCGTCCCCTCGGGGAAGACCGCCACCGAGTGCCCGGCGCGCAGCGCGTTGGTCACCCGACCGACCGTGGCCGGCAGGTCACGTGGCCGGGACCGGTCCACGAAGACCGTGCCGCCGGCGGCGGCCAGCGGCCCCATCACGGGCCACGCCCGCACCTCCCGCTTGGCGAGCATCCGGGCCGGCGCGACCGCGAGCACGGCGAGGATGTCCAGCCAGGAGACGTGGTTGGCGACCAGCAGTGCCCGCCGGCGCGGCAGCCGGCCTCGGACCACCAGCCGCACGCCGAGGGCACGCAGGGTGCCGCGGGCCCAGCCACGCAGCGCGGCTTGCCGGTCCCGGGCGGGCAGCAACGGCAGGAGTACGGCCAGCCCGACCCCGCCCAGCAGCATCCCGCACACCCCCAGCAGCCGCGCCACCCGGCGCGGGAGCGACACGGCCGGCGCGGCGGCGGCCGGCAGGCACCCCGGTCCGCAGCCCGAGGCGGGCCGCCACAGGTCGTCGGCGGTCACGACGGCTCCCCACCGAGGAAGTGCCGCAGGTAGCGAGGGTTCATCCGGTCCAGCGAGAGCAGCACATAGAAGTCGGCACAGGCGAAGTCCGGGTCGTACGCCGGCTCCCCACAGACCCAGGCGCCGAGCCGCAGGTAACCGCGGAGCAGCGGCGGGATCAGCGCGTGGCGCTCGGCCGGCGACAACGTGCCCGGGTCGACGGCGGCCGGCGCCTCGGCGAACCACGGGCGGCGGGGCGTGACCCGCAGCGGCGGCGGGGCCAGGTGCCGGGCACTGGCCTGGGCCCACACCTCGGCGACCGCGGTCCCACCGTCGCTCACCGGGACCGAGGCACAGCCGCCGAGCCAGCGCGACCCGCGCAGGTGCAGGTACCTGGCGATGCCGGCCCACATCAGATTGATCACGGCACCGGAGCGGTGGTCCGGGTGCACGCAGGAGCGTCCCGCCTCGACCAGGTCGTCCCGGAGCGGGGCGAGCGCGGTCAGGTCGAACTCGCCGTCGGCGTACGGGCGACTCGCGCGGCCGGGCGGCAGCAGCCGGTACGTGCCGACCACCTCGTCGGTGCCCTCCCGGAGCACCACCAGGTGGTCGCAGTGGGCGTCGAACTCGTCGGTGTCGAGCCCGGCGGCCCCCGGATGCAGGGTCGCGCCGAGCTCGGTGGCGAACACCTCGTGACGGAGGCGTTGCGCGGCCGCGACCAGGTTCGGGTCGTCGGCGATCAGCAGGGTGTAGCCGCTGGTCGTGAGGGGTGCGCCAGCGGCGTGCAGAACGGCCATGGGTATCTGTGTAAGTGGCCCGGTTGCCGGCCACGGGGATGAGGGGTGTCGATCCGGTGAACGCCGGTCGGCGCTCCGGTCCCGCCTCCCACCTGCGGCGGACCACCACCCGTCCCACGATCGGGCGGGTGGAGCCGGCGAAGGCGGGCGTGCGAGGCTGCCGGGCGGGGCCGGCGCGGGGCCGGGACCCGGACCAGCCTGGAGGACGTACATGATCATCGAGTCGCGCTTCCACGGGCCTGCCGGCTCGGGCAACGGCGGCTGGAGCGCCGGGATCTTCGCGGCGGTGGTCGACGACCGGGGGCCGGTGGAGGTCACCCTGCGCAAACCGCCCCCGCTGGAGACCCCGCTGACCGCGGTCGACGGCACGGTCCGCGACCCGGACGGCGAGGTCATCGCGCAGGTACGCCGGGTCGACGCGGTCAGCGCCGTGGTCCCGCCGGTGGACCGGTCGACGGCCGAGGCCGCCGCCCGGGCGTACCCGGGGCTGGTGGAGCACCCCTTCCCCGGCTGCTACGTCTGCGGCCCGGAGCGTCCGGACGGACTGCGCATCTTCCCGGGCCGGCTGCCGGACGGCCGGACCGCCGCGCCGTTCCGCGCCCCGGCCGAGGTGGTCCCGGCGACGGTCTGGGCGGCGCTGGACTGCCCCGGCGGCTGGGCGGTGATCGCGCCCGGCCGCCCGTACGTCCTGGGCCGGATGGCCGCGGTGGTCGCGGCGCTGCCGCGGCCCGGCGACGAGTGCGTGGTGACCGGCGCGATGGTCGGCGGCGAGGGGCGCAAGGCCGAGGTGCACTCCAGCCTGTACGGCCCCGACGGTGCCCTGCTCGGCCACGCCCGGGCCACCTGGATCGCGCTGCCGCCGGCCTGACCTCTCCTCCCTGAGAACGACCGCCTCCTGCCCCCGGCGGAGGAGGACGTACGAGTCTCGCCTGATTGACCAGGTTGCGCGGGGTTGCGAGGCTGTGCCACGGCGCTGTCCGCGACGGCGCCCCCACCGGCGCGCCCGCGCGCCGTGCCAGGAGAGGAGAATGATGTCCGACGGGCAGTCAAGCCCCAGTGCCGGAACCGGCCAGATCGTGGTGTCCGGGCTGACCAAGCAGTACAAGAACGTGCGGGCGGTCGACAATCTGTCCTTCACCGTCCAGCCCGGGCGGGTGACCGGCTTCCTCGGCCCGAACGGCGCCGGCAAGACCACCACCCTGCGCATGCTGCTCAACCTGGTCACCCCGACCGCCGGCGGGGCCACCATCGGCGGCCACCGGTACGCCGACCTGGCCGACCCGCTGCGCTCGGTGGGCGCGGTGCTGGAGGCGTCCAGCGCACACAAGGGCCGTACCGGGATCAACCACCTGCGGGTGATCTGCGCGGCGGCCGGCCTGCCCCGTGAGCGGGCCGACGAGGCGCTCGCGCTGGTCGGGCTGACCCCGGCCGCGAAGCGCAAGTTCAAGGGCTACTCGCTGGGCATGAAGCAGCGGCTCGGCATCGCCGCCGCGATGCTCGGCAACCCGCAGGTGCTGATCCTCGACGAGCCGGCCAACGGCCTCGACCCGGAGGGCATCCGCTGGATGCGCGGCTTCCTCAAGGGGCTGGCCGCTGAGGGACGGACGGTGCTGGTCTCCAGCCACCTGCTCTCCGAGATGCAGCTGCTCGCCGACGACGTGGTGATCATCGCGGCCGGCAAGCTGGTCCGGCAGGGGCCGGTGGAGCAGGTGATCGGCTCGATGACGCACGGCACCCGGGTACGGGTCCGCACCCCGCAGGCCGAGGAGCTGACCACGGCGCTACGCGAGCAGGCGGCCACCGTGGCCACCGACGAGCACGGCGCGCTGCTGGTCACCGGGGTGGACGCCCCGACGGTCGGCCGGGTCGCCCTGGCCGCCAAGGTGGAGCTGCACGAGCTGACCACGGAGCGCCCCGACCTGGAGGGGGTCTTCCTCGAACTGACGGCCGGAAAGGCGGACATCCGATGAACCTGGTCCGATCCGAGCTGATCAAGATCCGTACGACCAGCACCTGGTGGATCTTCGGGCTCATCACCCTGCCGCTCTGGGCCCTCGCGGTGTTCTTCAACTGGTTGCAGGCCGACGCCCTGACCAGCGGAAACATCGGCGAGGTGCCGGCCGATCAGGCCGACCAGGTGCAGGCGGTCGCCAGCGTGGACAGCCTGGCCGCCAACCTCTACACCAGCGGCCAGTTCTTCGGCCTGCTCATCGTGATGTTGCTCGGCATCGTCGTGGTGACCAGCGAGTTCTTCCACCAGACGGTGACCACCACCTTCCTCACCGCGCCCCACCGCGCCGCGGTGATGCTGGCCAAGCTGGCCGCCGCGGGCGTGCTCGCGCTGCTGTTCTGGCTGGGCACCACGCTGCTCAACCTGATCGTCGCCCCGCTGGTGCTGAACGCGGTGGACGTCGGCTCCCAGTTCGGCAACGGGGCGGTCTGGCGGGCGGTCGCGCTCAACGGCCTGGCCTACCTGCTCTGGTCGGTGCTGGGGGTCGGGATCGGCGTGCTCATCCGCAGCCAGATCGGCGCCACGGTGACCGGCATCCTGCTCTACCTGGGTGGCACCATCGGCGCCGCCATCGCCATCGGCCTGCTGGCGCAGCGGTTCGGCGAGTGGATCAACAAGCTCCAGCTGCTGGTCCCCTCGCTGGCGTCGAGCCTGATGGTGAGCGGGGCCGAGATCCCCGGCAACCCGCCACGCTGGGCGGGCGCCGCGGTGTTGATCGGGTACGCCGTGGTGGCCGGCGTGATCGGAGTGCTGACCATCCGTCGCCGCGACATCTCCTGAACCGAGCCTCGACCGGCCCTGGGCGGTGACCCTGCGTCACCACTCAGGGCCGGTCGTCGCATAGCAGGAGGCGGCGGGACCCGCAGGGTTTGCCGAACTTCTGGCATCTTCTGTGAAACGGACCACCAGCCGGAGGCGAGAATGCCCACCGCATTCGTACGGCGTAGCCTGGGAGCCGTCCGTGCGCCCATTTCCGGGCACCGACGGACACCGCGTGCATACGAACCCGCGTGAAAGAGGCGATCAGCGGCCGTGTCGACCCAGCAAACTTCGCAGGAGAACCCACTGGCGGGTTTCGGCCCGAACGAGTGGATCGTCGAGGAGATGTACCAGCGCTATCTCGCCGACCCCTCGAGCGTGGACTCGGCCTGGCACGACTTCTTCGCCGACTACCGGCCCGCACCGGGCGCCGCCACCCCGCGCCCCGACGGCAAGGCCAAGCCGGCCGCCCGCCCCGAGCCCGGTGAGCAGCAGGAGGCCGTCGCCAGCGTCGCCCAGCAGCCCGCCCCGGCCAAGCCGGCCCCCGTCGTGAAGGCCCCCGCGAAGCCCGCCGCCAAGCCGGCCGCGAAGCCCGCCGCCAAGGCCCCGACCGCCAGCGCCGCCGGCACCACCCCGCTGCGCGGCGTCGCCGCCAAGATCGTGCAGAACATGGACGCCTCGCTCGCCGTCCCGACCGCCACGAGCGTCCGCGCGGTCCCGGCGAAGCTGCTGGTGGACAACCGCATCGTGATCAACAACCACCTGGCCCGCGGCCGCGGCGGCAAGGTGAGCTTCACCCACCTCATCGGCTACGCGATGGTCCGGGCGCTGGTCGAGCACCCGGAGATGAACAACTCCTTCGCCGAGGTCGACGGCAAGCCGGCGATGGTCCGCCCGGAGCACGTCAACCTGGGCATCGCCATCGACCTGGCCAAGCCGGACGGCTCCCGCAACCTCGTGGTGCCCTCCATCAAGGCCTGCGAGCAGATGGACTTCCGGCAGTTCTGGCAGGCGTACGAGGACGTGGTCCGACGCGCCCGCCGCAACGAGCTGACCATGGAGGACTACTCCGGCACCACCATCTCGCTGACCAACCCGGGCGGCATCGGCACGGTCCACTCGATCCCGCGCCTGATGCAGGGGCAGAGCGCCATCATCGGCGTCGGCGCGATGGAGTACCCGGCGCCGTACCAGGGGATGAGCGAGGCCACCCTGGCCGAGCTGGCGGTCAGCAAGATCATCACGCTGACCAGCACGTACGACCACCGGATCATCCAGGGCGCGCAGTCGGGCGAGTTCCTCAAGGTGATGCACGAGCTGCTGCTCGGCGAGCACGGCTTCTACGACCAGATCTTCACCTCGCTGCGCATCCCGTACGAGCCGGTGCGCTGGGTGCAGGACGTGGCCGTCAACTCCGAGGGCCAGATCAACAAGACCGCGCGGGCGCACGAGCTGATCCACGCGTACCGGGTGCGCGGCCACCTGATGGCCGACACCGACCCGCTGGAATTCAAGATCCGCAAGCACCCGGACCTGGACGTCCTCCAGCACGGGCTGACCCTGTGGGACCTGGACCGGGTCTTCCCGGTCAACGGTTTCGCCGGCCGGCAGCGGATGAAGCTGCGCGAGATCCTCGGCGTGCTGCGCGACTCGTACTGCCGCCGGGTCGGCATCGAGTACATGCACATCCAGGACCCGGAGGAGCGCCGCTGGATCCAGGAGCGGATCGAGCGCAAGTACGAGAAGCCGAACCGGGACGAGCAGAAGCACGTGCTCAACCGGCTCAACGCCGCCGAGGCGTTCGAGACCTTCCTGCAGACCAAGTACGTCGGCCAGAAGCGCTTCTCGCTGGAGGGCGGCGAGTCGCTGATCCCGCTCCTCGGCGAGGTGCTGGAGTGCTCCGCCGAGGCCGGGCTGGACGAGGTCGTCATCGGCATGGCCCACCGCGGCCGGCTCAACGTACTGGCCAACATCGTCGGCAAGCCGTACGAGAAGATCTTCTCCGAGTTCGAGGGGCACCTCGACCCGCGCTCCACCCAGGGCTCGGGCGACGTGAAGTACCACCTCGGCCAGAACGGCAAGTTCACCACCCCGGACGGCGAGCACGCGGTCAAGGTGTCGGTGGTGGCGAACCCGTCGCACCTGGAGGCCGTGGACCCGGTGCTGGAGGGCATCGTCCGGGCCAAGCAGGACCGGATAGACCTCAAGCTGGAGGGCTACACCGTGCTGCCGCTGGCGGTGCACGGTGACGCGGCCTTCGCCGGCCAGGGCGTGGTCGCCGAGACGCTCAACCTGTCGCAGCTGCGGGGCTACCGCACCGGCGGCACGGTGCACGTGGTGGTCAACAACCAGGTCGGCTTCACCACCGCCCCGGAATACAGCCGCTCCAGCCTCTACAGCACCGACGTCGCCCGGATGATCCAGGCGCCCATCTTCCACGTCAACGGCGACGACCCGGAGGCGGTCGTCCGGGTGGCCCGGCTCGCCTTCGAGTACCGGCAGGCGTTCAACAAGGACGTCGTGATCGACATGGTCTGCTACCGCCGGCGCGGGCACAACGAGGGCGACGACCCGTCGATGTCCAACCCACAGATGTACAAGATCATCGACTCGAAGCGGTCGGTCCGGAAGCTCTACACCGAGGAGCTCATCGGGCGGGGTGACATCACCGTGGAGGACGCCGAGGAACTGCTGCGCGACTACCAGGCGCAGCTGGAGCGGGTCTTCAAGGCCACCCGCGACGCGGCCACCACGCCACGCCAGCTCAGCCGGCCCCGCCGCGAGGAGGAGCCGGAGCCGCGGGTCGACACCGCCACAGACACCGCCGTGGTCAAGGCGATCGGCGAGGCGCACGTCAACCTCCCCGAGGGCTTCACCCCGCACAAGCGCATCCAGCAGCTGCTGGACCGGCGGGCCAAGATGTCCGTCGAGGGCGGCATCGACTGGGGCTTCGGCGAGATCATCGCGTTCGGCGCGCTGCTGCACGACGGGGTCACCGTCCGGCTCGCCGGGCAGGACTCCCGGCGCGGCACCTTCGTCCAGCGGCACGCCTCGATCGTCGACTCGAAGACCGGCGACGACTACCTCCCGCTCAAGTCGCTCACCGGCGACGGCGAACGCTCCCGCTTCTTCGTCCACGACTCGCTGCTGTCCGAGTACGCCGCGATGGGCTTCGAGTACGGCTACTCGGTGGAGAACGTCAACGCGCTGGTCTGCTGGGAAGCCCAGTTCGGTGACTTCGTCAACGGCGCCCAGTCGGTGATCGACGAGTTCATCTCCTCCGGCGAGGTGAAGTGGGGCCAGCGTTCCGCGGTCACCCTGCTGCTGCCGCACGGCCACGAGGGCCAGGGCCCGGACCACACCTCCGGCCGTCCGGAGCGGTTCCTCCAGCTCTGCGCCGAGGACAACATGCGGGTGGCCATCCCGACCACCCCGGCGAACTACTTCCACCTGCTGCGTCGCCAGGCCCTGTCGCCGAAGCGCAAGCCGCTGGTGGTGTTCACGCCGAAGTCGCTGCTGCGGCACAAGCTCTGCGTGTCGCCGGTGGAGGACTTCACCTCGGGCACCTTCGAGCCGGTCCTGCGGGACACCGCCGCCCCGGCGCCGGAGCAGGTGAAGCGGGTGCTGCTCTGCTCGGGCAAGGTCTACTACGACCTGTTCCAGGCCCGGCAGGAGCGGGGCGTCACGGACACCGCGATCCTGCGGATGGAGCAGCTCTACCCGCTGCCCGTCGAGGAGATCCGGGCCGCCCTGGCGCAGTACCCGAACGCCGAGGACTTCGCCTGGGTCCAGGAGGAGCCGGCCAACCAGGGTGCCTGGTCGTTCGTCGCGCTCAACCTGCTGGAGCACCTGAGCGACGTCCGGCTGCGCCGCATCTCCCGTCCGGCCGCCGCCGCCCCGGCGGTCGGCTCGGCGAAGATGCACGAGGTCGAGCAGACCGCGCTGATCGAGGCGGCTCTTCCCCGCCCGTGACCTGACCGCGCCGCGAGACACCGGGGCAGCGACCGTTACGACGGCCGCTGCCCCGCCTCGTGTGACGACGCCGTTTTCGAGAGGACGAACCGTTGTACTTCACCGACCGTGGCATCGAGGAGCTGGTCGAGCGCCGGGGCGACGAGCAGGTCAGCCTGGAGTGGCTGGGCGAGCGGCTGCGCGACTTCGTCGACCTGAACCCGGAGTTCGAGACCCCGATCGAGCGCTTCGCCACCTGGCTGGCCCGGCTGGACGACGAGGACGAGGAGTAGGCCGACAGCGCCGGCCAGGGTTACCGGGCCGCTGCCCCGATCAGGCCCAGGTACCGCTCGACGACCGCCGTCGCGCGCTCGGCGTCGCCGGTGGCCAGTAGGTCGAGCAGGGCACCGCGCAGCAGCGCCAACCCGAGGGCAGGATCGGTGCCGCCGGCAGGGTGGTCGCCGCCAGCCTCGCCGTGGACGTCGGCCAGCAGGCCGAGCCAGTCCTCCACCGTCTGCCGGGCGAAACCCGCCCAGGGCCCGTCCGGCTCGCTGAGCGAGCGGGCGTACGCCTGGAGCCAGAGGACCAGCAACGGTCGGTGCGCCGGATCCACGAGCCACCGCCACGTCGTCCGCACCGCAGCGGCGAAGTCGTCGTGCCCGCCCGCCTCCCGGACCCGACGCAGCGCCGCCAGCTCGTCGGCGCGGGCGCGGGCGAGCAGGGCGCGGATCAGCTCGTCCTTGGAGCCGAAGAGGAAGAGCAGTACCCGGGGACTGGACCCGATGGCGGCGGCGAGCGGGCGCAGCGACAGTTCCGTCAGCCCGTGCTCCAGCGCGTACCGGTAGGCCCGCTCGGTGAGTTCGTCCCGGCGGGCGCTGGGGGGTCGCTCGTGCTCCGTCACAGCGCTACTCTGCCACTGAAACGACTGTTTCAGTTGAGGAGGGGTGTCGATGAGCTCGGAAATCCTCGTTCGTCCGCTGGGTCGTCCCGGTGACCTGGGCTGGGTGGTGATGGCCCACGGCGAGATGTACGCCGCCGAGTTCGGCTGGGACACCAGCTTCGAGGCACTCGTGGCCCGGATCGTGGCCGACTACGCCGCCGGTCACGACGCGGCCCGGGAGGCCGCCTGGATCGCCGAGGTCGACGGCGAGCGGGTGGGCTGCGTCTTCTGCGTGGCCGCGGACGAGCGGACGGCGCAGCTCCGGATCCTGCTGGTGGACCCGGCGGCCCGGGGACGCCGGGTCGGCGGCCGGCTCGTCGACGAGTGCCTCGCCTTCGCCCGGCGCGCGGGGTACACCCGGATGCGGCTCTGGACCAATCACCCCCTGATCGCCGCCCGCCGGATCTATCTCTCCCGCGGCTTCCGGCTGATCGAGGAGGAGCCCCACCACAGCTTCGGAGTGGACCTGACCGGGCAGGTGTACGAGCGGGAGCTGGCGCCGGCCGGCGGGTGAGCCGACCACTGGTCGCGCCCGGTCGGCCCGGGCCCAAGGACCCGGGCGGGGGACACCGCGATCTTGTAGCGTGAGGCCGTGGCGCGAAGCGTGTACGTGACCGGTGTGGGTTCGGGTGGTGGCAAGTCGACCGTCGCGCTCGGGCTGGCCGAGCTGCTGTCCCGGCAGGTCGAGCGGATCGGCGCGTTCCGGCCACTGGTACCCGGCACCGGCCCCGACCAGATCCTGGCCCTGCTCACCGAGCGCTACCGGGTGGAGCTGCCGATCGACGAGCTGCACGGCTCGACGTACGCGGAGGCCACCGCGTTGGTCGCCGACGGACGGCGGGAGGAGCTGATCTCCCGGATCGTCGCCCGTTACCGCGAGGTCGAGCGACGCTGCCCGGCGGTGGTCGTGGTGGGCAGCGACTTCGCCGACGGGGACGGTGCCGGTCCTCGCGAGCTGGCCTTCAACGCCCGGCTGGCCACCGAGTTCGGCAGCGTGGTGGTGCCCGTGGTCGACGGGTTCGGCCAGCAGCCCGAGACGATCGCGGCGGCGGCGCGCGGGGCGTACCACGACCTGACGGACCTGGGCGCGACCGTGGTGGCCGTGGTGGCCAACCGGGTGCCCGGGCCGATGGCGCTGCCCGAGCTGCCCGTCCCCGCGTACGCGATCCCGGAGGTGCCGGCCGTGTCGGCGCCGACGGTGGCCGAGGTGGCGGCGGCGCTCGGCGCCACCCTGCTCTCCGGCGACGACGACGCGCTCGACCGGGACGTGCTCGACTACGTGGTGGGCGCGGCACACGTGCCCACCCTGCTCGACCACCTGACCGACGGGGCGTTGGTGATCACCCCCGGCGACCGGGCCGACCTGCTGGTGGCGGCCGGCGCGGCGCACGTGGCCGGGCAGGTCTCCCTGGCCGGCCTGGTGCTCACCCTCGGCGAGCAGCCCGACCCGCGGGCGATGCGGCTGGTCGAGCGGCTGAACACCGGGCTGGCCGTGCTCTCGGTGACCAGCGACAGCTACGACACGGTCTCGGCGTCCAGCCGGATCGAGGGCCGCCCCAGCACCGCGAACCCGCGCAAGGTGGAGGCCGCGCTCGGCGCCTTCGAACGTTGCGTGGACACCGTCGACCTGGCCGGCCGGCTGCGGGTCGGCCGCTCCAGCCGGGTCACCCCGCTGATGTTCGAGAACGACCTGATCGACCGGGCCCGGACGCGGCGTCGGCGGCTGGTGCTGCCGGAGGGCGCGGAGGAACGCATCCTGCGCGCGGCGGAGATCCTGCTCCGCCGGGGCGTCGCCGACCTCACCCTGCTCGGCCGCCCCGACGACATCGCCCGGCGTACCCGGGAACTGGGCGTGGACATCGGCGGCGCGCAGGTGGTCGACCCGGTGACCAGCCCGTGGCGGGACGAGTTCGCCGTCGAGTACGCGAAGCTCCGCGCACACCGGGGCCTGAGCCTCGAACTGGCCCACGACATCGTGGCCCAGCCCAACTACTTCGGCACCATGATGGTGCAGACCGGGCACGCCGACGGCATGGTCTCCGGCGCCACCCACACCACCGCGGCCACCATCCGGCCGGCCTTCGAGATCATCCGGACCGTGCCGGGCGTCTCGGTCGCCTCCAGCGTCTTCTTCATGCTGCTCGCCGACCGGGTGCTGGTCTACGGCGACTGCGCGGTCAACCCGGACCCGGACGCCGCGCAGCTCGCCGACATCGCCATCTCGTCGGCCGACACGGCGGCCCGGTTCGGCATCGAGCCCCGGGTGGCGATGCTGTCGTACTCGACCGGCGAGTCCGGCTTCGGCGCGGACGTGGAGAAGGTCGCCGCAGCCACCAAGCTGGTCCGGGAACGCCGGCCGGAGCTGCTGGTGGAGGGCCCGATCCAGTACGACGCGGCGATCGACCCGCAGGTGGCGGCCACCAAACTGCCGGACAGCCCGGTGGCGGGGCGGGCCACGGTGTTCATCTTCCCGGACCTGAACACCGGCAACAACACGTACAAGGCGGTGCAGCGGTCGGCCGGCGCGGTGGCGGTCGGCCCGGTCATGCAGGGCCTGCGGCGCCCGGTGAACGACCTTTCCCGGGGCGCCACCGTGCCGGACATCGTCAACACGGTGGCGATCACCGCCATCCAGGCCGCCGCGTCGTCGGAGGAGGTCGCGTGACCGACCGGATCCTGGTCCTCAACTGCGGGTCGTCGTCGGTCAAGTACCGGCTGTACGACGGCGAGGAGGTCCGCGACAAGGGCACCGTCGAGCGGATCGGCGAGCCGGGCGGTGGCCCGGTCGACCACGAGAGCTCGGTACGGGAGATCATCGCTCGGCTCGACCTCGACGGGCTGGCCGGGGTCGGGCACCGGGTGGTGCACGGCGGGCGGAGGTTCAGCGAGCCGGTGCTGATCGACGACGGGGTGATCGCCGCGATCGAGGACCTGGTGCCGCTCGCGCCGCTGCACAACCCGGCCAACCTGGCCGGCATCCGGGTGGCTCGGGAGGCGCTGCCGGACACTCCGCAGGTCGCCGTCTTCGACACCGCGTTCCACCACACGCTGCCCGAGGCCGCCGCCACGTACGCCATCGACCGGGACACCGCCGAGCGGTGGGGCATCCGCCGGTACGGCTTCCACGGCACCTCGCACTCGTACGTTTCCCGACGCACCGCCGAGCTGCTCGACCGGCCGTACGCGGAGCTGAACACGATCACCCTGCACCTGGGCAACGGGGCGAGCGCCTGCGCGGTCCGCGGCGGACGCAGCGTGGCCACTTCGATGGGCATGTCCCCGCTGGAGGGCCTGGTCATGGGCACCCGCAGTGGTGACCTGGATCCGACGATCATCTTCCATCTACGCCGCGAGGCCGGGATGGGCGTGGACGAGATCGACGACCTGCTCAACCACCGCAGCGGCCTGCTCGGGCTGACCGGGGTCAACGACATGCGCGAGGTGCTGGCCCGCCGGGACGCCGGCGACCCGGCCGCCGCGCTCGCCTTCGACGTCTACCGCCGCCGGATCACCGGATACGTGGGCGCCTACTACGCCCTGCTCGGGCGGGTCGACGCGGTCACCTTCACCGCCGGCGTCGGCGAGCACGCGGCGCCGGTCCGGGCCGCGTCGCTGGCCGGCCTGGAGCGGCTCGGGATCGCCGTCGACCCGGCCCGCAACGACGGCAGCGGCGACCGGGTGATCTCCCCGGACGGCGCCGAGGTCGCGGTCTGCGTGGTCAACACCGACGAGGAGCGCGAGATCGCCCGGGAGACCCGGGACGTGCTCGGCTCGCCCGGCTGAGTTGCCGGCGGGCGGGCGGCACCTGGGTATCCGCTCGCTGTGGACCTGATATCGCAAACGATTCACCGATGCGGCGGGCTGTCCACCCAACTGGCCGTCACCGATCCGACCGAGCACAGGCGCGGGCAGCCGGCATCGGGCCCGAGTCGTTCACGACATCAGGTCCACAGCGTCACGAACCGGGTACGCGGCTGTCCGAGCGGACAGCGACGGCTCCCGGCGGCGGGGCTCAGGCCAACGCCAGCCAGGCGACCAGGGCGATGACCACGACGGCGGCGCCGATGCCGGCGAACAGCGGCAGCCGGGAGGGTGCCTTCTCCGCCGCCGCCGCTGCCGGGTCGGGCGAATCGACGAACGCACGGAACTGCGCGGTGTTGCCGCTCGGGTCGGTGTAGTTCTCAGCCATGCGCGTGACCCTAGCGAAGCTCGTCCACCCGGACGTTCTCGCACCGTGCCGATGACGACAACACCGTCCGGCCGGTGGAGGGACGTCGGCCGGGTGTCGGCGACGCCCGGTCCGGACGTCCGGGCCGCACCGGCCACCCGGCCGCCTACCGTGAAAGGGTGAGGTTGCAGCGGCTGGTCGCCGCGTTGGTGACGGCGCTGCTCGCGGGGTGCGGTCCGGCCACGACCGAGGTTCCGGAGCCGCCCACCGGCCAGCCGTCACCGCAGCGGGCGTACGCCGTCGGGGTGCGGCAGTTCGTCGTCGACCCGGGCAGCCCCCGGCCGTTGCCGGTCACCGTCTGGTATCCGGTGGAGCCGACCGCGCCGCCCGTCCCCGCGACGGCGGCACCCACCCTCACGATGCCCGTGGCCACGCCGTCCCCGAGCGCGCCGGTGGTCCGCCCGGGCGCGCCGGTGGCCGCCGGACGCTTCCCGGTGGTGATCTACAGCCACGGGCTGCGCAGCCTGCCCGAGTTGCACGCCCCGCTGACCACCCGCTGGGCCGCCGCCGGCTTCGTGGTGGCCGCGCCGACATTTCCGCGTACCAACCTGCGGGCGCGCGACTTCACCCGGGCGGACGTCCGCAACCAGCCCGCCGACGGCTGGCGGCTGATCCGCCACCTGGTACGTCTCGACGCCCGCCGTGGCGACCCGCTCGCCGGGCACCTGGCCGTCAACCGGTTCGGCGCGGCCGGGCACTCGGCGGGCGGCTTCACCACGGCCGGCATGTTCACCTCCGGGCACTCGGCGCGGCTGCACGCGGGAATCGTGATCGCCGGCGGCGGACTGGCCGGCAGCTTCGCCGGCCCGATCGCCCCGCTGCTGTTCGTGCACGGTAGCGCCGACCCGGTCGTGCCGGAGCCGGTCGGCCGGGCCGGGTACGCCCGCGCCCTCGGGCCGGCCGCCTTCCTGAGCCTCCCCGGTCAGGGCCACGGCGAGTACCTGATCCCGGGCCGCCCCGGCTTCGTCCAGGTCCTCGCCGCCACCATCGACTTCCTCCGCTGGACCCTCTACGACGACCGGGCCGCCCTGCGCCGGCTCCCCGCCGACGCCCAGCTATCCGGCGTCACCACGCTCACCAGCCGCCTCCCCCGCTGACACCGCACAGGCCACGGACACCGCGGAAGCCACCGCTCCACCGCACGGCCGCCGCTCCACCGCACGACGACCGGAGACCGCCCCGCGACCGACCCGCGACCGACCCGCGACCGTCGCGGGACGGCGCGGTCGGCCGGCGGACGCTAGCGTGGCCGGATGGACGGTGACGGGCTGGCGGGGCGGCAACTCGACGCCATCCGCGAGGTGACCGCGCTGGCGGAACGGGCCGGCATCGGGGTGTGGCTGCGCGGCGGCTGGGCGATGGACTTCCACCTCGGCGCGGTGACCCGGCCGCACGTCGACGTCGACTGGTACTGCTGGCGGCGCGACGCCGCCGCGCTGGCGGCCCTGCTCGCCGGAAAGGACTGGCGACCCGACCCACGGATGCCGGCCACGACCCAGCTCGACCTGCTCCGGGACGACGTCGAGCTGAGCTTCGCGTACCTCGACCGGGACGCCGAGGGCCGGGTGGTGGTGGGCGCCGGGCCGTGGGCCGGCACGCCACTGCCCGACGGGATGCTGGACGCCCGGCCGGGCCGGATCGGCCCGCTGGCCGCGCCGATCATCAGCGTGGCCGCGCAGATCGAGTTCAAGGAGATGTTCCCGGTCTGGATGCCGACGCGGCCACGTCGCGCCAAGGACGCCGCCGACCTGGCCCGCCTCCGGAGCAGCGTGTCCGAGCCGCGTGGAAGGTGACAGCCGGCCTGAGCCGATGCCGGCCGGCCGCCCCGGACGGCGAGGCAGAATCGTCCTCATGCTCCGTCGCCGTGCCGCCCTGGTCACCGCCGCCCTGCTCACCGCGGCCCTGACCGGCTGTTCAGGCGGCACCGTCCCGGCCGAGCGCACCGCCCCGAGCGCGTCGCCGAAGGCGACCACCCCGGCGGCGCGGCCACCCGCCGGGCACGCACCCACCGAGAGCTTCGCCGTCGGCGTACGCCAGCTCAAGCTGAACCGCGACGGCCACCGCGCCCTTCCGGTGGTCCTCTGGTATCCGGCCCGGGGTGCGGCCGGCGGGGCGCCCGAGCGGTCCGCGCCGGCGGCGGACGGGCGGTTCCCGGTGGTGATGTTCAGCCACGGGCTGGGGGCCCAGCCGGAGGACTACCAGCCGCTGCTGAGCCGGTGGGCGGCGGCCGGGTTCGTGGTGGCCGCGCCCCGGTTCCCGCACACCAGCACGGGCAGCGACGGCAACGTGCTCGACGTGCTGAACCAGCCCGCCGACGTGTCGTACGCGCTGACCCAGGTGCTGGCCGCCGACGAGAAGCCGGACGACCCGCTGCACGGCCGGCTGGCCGTCGACCGGGTGGCCGCGGCCGGGCACAGCGCGGGCGGGGTGACCACGGTCGGGCTGTTCACCGCCGGCCGGGACGAGCGACTCGACGCCGGCATCGTCTTCGCCGGGACGGCGCTCGGCGTCGGCACCGCCTTCGCCGGGGCCGCCGCGCCGCAACTCTTCGTGCACGGCCAGGCCGACGAGGTGGTGGACTACGCCGCCGGCAAGGCGGTCTACGACGCGGTGCCCTGGCCGAAGGCGATGCTCAGCCTGCCGAAGGGCGACCACGGCCGGGCCCTGCTCACCGACGGCGCGGCGCTGCGGGTGGTCGCCGACACCACCGTCGAGTTCCTGCGCTGGACGCTCTACGCGGACGCGGCGGCGAAACGACGCCTCCCCGCCGACGCCACCCGTGGCGGCCTGGCCACTCTCGACGACCACCTCTGACCAGGGCCGCGCGGTCAGGCGGTGTGGTCGATGACCACCTTGCCGAAGACCTCGCCCGAGGCGAGGCGGGCGAAGCCCTCCTCGATCCGGCTGAACGGCACCACGCTGTCGACCACCGGGCGTACGGCGTGCTCGGCGCAGAACGCGAGCAGCTCGGTCAGCTCGTCCGGGCTGCCCATCGAGGTGCCGAGGATCTCCAACTGCATGGCGAAGACCCGACGCAGGTTGATCTTGGGCTCGTGGCCGGAGGTGGCGCCGGAGACCACGATCCGGGCCATCGGCGCGGCCGACTTCAACGAGTGGTCGAAGGTGGCCGCCCCGACCGTCTCGATCACCACGTCGACCCGCTCGGGCAGCCGGGCACCCGGCTCCAGCGCGGTCGCGCCCAACTCGGCGATCCGCTCCCGCTTCGCGGCGTCGCGGCTGGTCGCGTACACCCGCTTGCCGAGCGCGACGCCGAGCGCGACGGCGGCGGTGGCCACGCCCCCGCCGGCCCCCTGCACCAGCACCGACTCGCCGTCGGCCACCCGGCCCTTCGTGGTGAGCATCCGCCACGCGGTGAGCCAGGCCGTGGGCAGGCAGGCCGCGTCGGTCGCCGACAGGCCGGCCGGCAGCGGCAGCAGGTTCATCCGGGGTACGGCCACCCGCTCGGCGAAGGTGCCGGGGAAGTGCTCGGAGAGGATCGAGACCCCGCGCGGGTCGCCCGGGGTGGGCACCACCGGGTAGATGACCACCTCGTTGCCGTCCGGGTCGGTGCCGACGGCGTCACAGCCGAGGATCATCGGGAGCTGGTCGCCGGTGAGCCCCACCCCGCGCAGCGACCAGAGGTCGTGGTGGTTGAGCGAGCTGGCCCGCACCCGCACGGTGACCCAGTCCGGATCGGGGTGGGTCGGCTCGGGGCGGTCGCCGACGGTGAGGGTGGCGAGCGGGTTGTCGGCGTCGAAGGCGGAGGCAAAGGCGGCACGCATGATCGGCACCGTAACAAGCCGAGCGGCCGACACGAAGGGCGAACGGGCCGAGGGAGGCCCCGGCCCGTTCGCCACCCGTCAGCGGCGGGCGACCCCGTCGTGGCGGGCGGCCTCGGCGACCGCCTCGGCGACCGCCGGGGCGACGCGCGGGTCGAGCGGCGAGGGCACGACGGCCTCCGGGGTGAGCGTCTCCGCGACCACGCCGGCGATGGCGTCGGCAGCGGCCACCTTCATCCCCTCGGTGATCCGGGTGGCCCGGGCGTCCAGCGCGCCCCGGAACACGCCGGGGAAGGCGAGCACGTTGTTGATCTGGTTGGGGTAGTCGCTGCGCCCGGTGGCGACCACGGCGACGTGCCGGGCGGCCACCTCGGGATGCACCTCGGGGGTGGGGTTGGCCAGCGCGAAGACGATGCCGCCGGGAGCCATCCCGGCCACCGCCGCCTCCGGGATCTGCCCGCCGGAGACGCCGACCAGCACGTCCGCGTCGCGCAGCGCCTCGGTGATGTCCCCCTGCCGGCCGTCGGCGTTGGTGGTCTCGGCCAGCTCGGCCTTGGTCCCGGTCAGCTCGCGGTGCCGGCCGAGGATGCCCTTGGAGTCGCAGACGACCACCTGGTCCGGGTTCACTCCCCCGGCGATCAGCATCTTCGTCACCGCCACGCCGGCGGCTCCGGCCCCGCTCACCGCCACCCGCAGGTCGCCGAGCTTGCGGTTGAGCAGGGTCGCCGCGTTGCGCAACGCCGCCAGCACCACGATCGCGGTGCCGTGCTGGTCGTCGTGGAAGATCGGGATCGGCAGCGCCTCGTCCAGCCGGCGTTCCACCTCGAAGCAGCGCGGTGCGCTGATGTCCTCCAGGTTGATCCCGCCGAACGAGGGAGCGAGGGCCCGGACCGTCGCGACGATCTCGTCGACGTCCTGGGTGTCCAGACAGATCGGGACCGCGTCCACGCCCGCGAACTGCTTGAACAGCACCGCCTTGCCCTCCATCACCGGCAGCGCCGCGCGCGGGCCGATGTTGCCCAGGCCGAGTACGGCGGAGCCGTCGGTGACCACGGCGACGGTGTGCGACACCCAGGTGTACTCGTCGGCGAGGGCGGGATCGGCGGCGATCGCCTCGCACACCCGGGCCACCCCCGGGGTGTACGCCAGGGAGAGGTCCTCCCGGCTGGTGAGCGGCACGGTCGAGGTGACGGCCATCTTGCCGCCGGTGTGCAACCGGAAGACGGGATCAGCGGGGTCCGGGGTGGACGTAGACATGGTGACTCCAGGATCTGTCGAGCAGACGGACCGGCCGGCTCGGCGCGCGATGGTCAGCGGCCAGCGGGGCGGCGGTGCGGGGGGTCACCCGGGCACTTTCCGAGCATAGTCAGGCACCCGTCACTCGCGTGTGAGCGGGGTCATATCCACCGCTGTCGACCGTTGACCAGCCCGGGGCGCGGCCAGTAGCGGGCCACCACCCGGCCCCGTACGTCGGCCACCCCGTAGGCCCGGGAGTCGTCGGTGACCAGGTCGTTGTCGCCGCGTAGCCACCAGCCGCCGTCCTGCGGGCGGACCGCGCGCTTGACCACGAGCAGGTCGGGGCGGCTGCGGAAGACCGCGACCACCACGTCGCCGGGGCGCACCGCCCGACCGCCGGTACGCACCAGCAGCGCGTCCCCGTGTCGCAGCGTCGGAACCATGGAGGGGCCGGTGACCAGCACGGCCGCCAACGGGCCGCGCAGCACGGGCGGGGTCGAGCCGTTCGCGGCGCCCACCGGTTTCACCTCCCGCCCGCCGGGGAGCATCTCCAGGAGTAATGTCGGCTTGGATCATCGCAAACATCCCATGGAGGACCCTGATGCGCCTTCCCCGCATCCTCACGCCCCGTGTGACCGTCAGCGCCCACTGCGACCTGCCGTGCGGCGTTTACGACCCCGCGCAGGCCCGGATCGAGGCCGAGTCGGTCAAAATGATCTGTGAGAAGTACCAGGCGAACACCGACCCGGAGTTCCGCACCCGGGCCATCCTGATCAAGGAGCAGCGCGCCGAGCTGGTCAAGCACCACCTCTGGGTGCTCTGGACCGACTACTTCAAGCCGGCGCACTTCGAGAAGTACCCGCACCTGCACCAGCTCTTCAACGAGGCCACCAAGATGGCCGGCGCGGCCGGCGCCAAGGGCGCGACCGACCCGGCCAAGGCCGACGAGCTGCTCTCCAAGATCGACGAGATCTCGAAGATCTTCTGGGAGACCAAGCAGGCGTGACCCTGGCCGACCAGGCACCGACGATCCGGCCGGCGCGTCCCGAGGACGTGCCGGCCGTCGTCGCGATGGTGCACGAACTCGCCGACTACGAGCGGGCCCCGGAGCAGTGCCACCTCACCGGGGAGCAGCTCGCCGCCGCGCTCTTCCCGGCCGCGCCGAGCGGTCGGGGCCCCGCGCTCTTCGGGCACGTCGCGGTGGACGCGACGGACCAGCCGGTCGCCTTCGCCCTCTGGTTCCTCAACTTCTCCACCTGGGAGGGCGTGCACGGCATCTACCTGGAGGACCTGTACGTCCGGCCGGCGGCCCGGGGCACCGGCGTCGGCCGTCGGCTGCTCGCCACCCTGGCCGCGATCTGCGTCGAGCGCGGCTACCGGCGGCTGGAGTGGTGGATGCTCAACTGGAACCCGGCGGCCCGCTTCTACGCGGCAATCGGCGCGACCCCGATGGACGAGTGGGTCCCGTACCGGCTCACCGGCACGGCGTTACACGAACTCGCCGGGAAGGCGACGGCCGTCACATACCCCGACGCCTGAGCGGGTAGAGTCCCGCACCGGGGGGATGAGGCGTGACTCAACTGACCGGCCAGCCGACGACCGACGACGATGTCGTGCACCTCACCGTGCCCGCCGACGGCGGCTATCTCGGCGTGCTGCGCACCGCCACGGCCGGCCTCGCGGCCCGGCTCCAGTTCGCCCTCGACGAGATCGAGGACCTGCGTATCGCGGTCGACGAGGCGTGCGCGATGCTGCTCGCCATCGCCACCCGGAACGCCGAGTTGGAGTGCCGGTTCGCGGTCACCGAGGACGCGCTCACCGTCGAGGTGACCGTGCCGACCGTCCGGGGAGCCATGCTCCCCTCCGAGTCGTCCTTCGCCTGGAAGGTGCTGACCGCGCTGACCACCTCGGCGTCCGCCCGGGCCGCCGACGGCCGCGCCACCATCTCGCTGCTGACCCGCCGCTCCGGCTACTGACCGGCCCACCGCCGGCGGCCGGCGCGGGTCAGTCGAAGCCGAGCGCGCGGTTGGTCGGCGAGCTGACCAGCAGCCCGCTGACCCCGAGGCCGAGCGCGATCAGCGGCAGCCCCAGCCAGCCCAGCCCGCCCTGGATCATGTACCAGCCCACCGGCAGCAGCATGAGCTGGAGCACGATGGCCGGCGCCCGGGCGCCCGCCCGGCGGCGTACCAGCGCACCGCCGAGGGCCCAGAGCGCCGCCGCCCCGGCCACCGCGAACGCGGTCACCCACAGCGCCGAGGTGAGATCGGTGCTACGCGCGGTCAGGTCGGACCAGATCAGCCACGCCGCGACCAGGCCGAGCGCCACCGCCTCGGCGCGCAGCAGCCAGACCGCCCAGCGGAGTGTGGCGGGGACCGGGTCGGAGTCGATCGTCACGGGCGACACGATACCCGTGGGTAGTCGCGGTACAGTGCCGCCCATGCGGGCCGTCCTGGTGGTCAACCCGAAGGCCACCACCACCAGCGAACGCAGTCGGGACGTCCTGGTCCGGGCGCTGCGCAGCGAAGTCGACCTGTCGGTGCGCTACACGCGCCGGCGCGGCCACGCCACGGACCTGGCCCGGGAGGCGGCCGAGGAGGGCGTCGACCTGGTGGTCACGCTCGGCGGCGACGGCACGGTCAACGAGGTGGTGAACGGCCTGATGACCGCCGAGCCGCCGACCTTCCGCACCGGGGAGACCCCGGCGGAGCGGTTGCCGGCGCTGGCCACCGTCCCGGGGGGCTCGACCAACGTCTTCGCCCGCGCGCTCGGCCTGCCGCGGGAGTGGCCCGACGGGACCAGCATGATCCTCGAGGGGCTGCGCCTGGGCCGGTCCCGCACCATCGGCCTGGGCCGCGCGGACGACCGCTACTTCACCTTCTGCGCCGGCTTCGGCATCGACGCGGCGGTGATCCACCGGGTCGAGCAGGCCCGCCGGCGGGGCCGGGTCTCCACGCCGGCGCTCTACCTGCGCTCGACGGTGAGCCAGTACTTCCTCGCCTCGGACCGCCGGCACCCGTCGATCACCCTGGAGCGTCCGGGCGAGAGCGCGGAGGCCGAATTGGCCACCGTCATCATCCAGAACACCGCGCCCTGGACCTATCTGGGGGAACGGGAGATCAACCCGAACCCGGAGGCGTCGTTCGACCTCGGGCTGGACGTACTCGCGATGCGACAACTCCGGGTGGGCAGCACCGCACGTACGGTGACGCAGTTCTTCTCCAGTCGGCCCGATCCGCACGGCCGGCAGGCGCTCCGACTGCACGACGTGTCGGAGTTCACCCTGCTCTCGGCCCGTCCGCTGGCATTCCAGCTCGACGGGGACTACCTGGGCGAGCGGGAGAAAGTTAGATTCGCATCCGTTCCGGCCGCACTGAGAGTAATCTGCTAGGTCTCGGGTACTCCCGTCGGTTGACGCGGCGACCACCCCCCGAGAGGTCGCCGCCACACCCGACGAAAGGTGCCGGAAATGTCAGCAATGTCACGCAGACTGTACTACATTGATCCTCGACTGTGGTACGCCGGGTAACCAGAGCGCTCTGAAACCCGGACAAAAGGGTGGTGAGCCCGCTCACGGTTCGGAGTTTTTCCGAGCGGCACCCTTGACATCGCCGAAGTTCGTGAAAGTATTCACAAGCGAACTTGTGTTACCGGGACATTGCCTGGATATGCTCGGCAGGTTGAGCTCTTCCGGCAGGTCTTGGGACCCGCAGCCTGCTCACGCAGCGCCGAATTGATGGATGCTGACCGTCACCAATCGGCAACGCGGATGCATATAGGAAAAGCACCAAAGCGTTATCTGGCCACCCACTTAAGAATGAGGAGTGTTGCCGCCATGGACTGGCGCCACGATGCCGTCTGCCGCGACGAGGACCCGGAGCTGTTCTTCCCGATCGGGACGTCCGGTCCGGCCCTCCTGCAGGTGGAGCAGGCCAAGGCCGTCTGCAGGCGCTGCCCGGTGACCGACCAGTGCCTGCAGTGGGCGCTGGAGTCCGGTCAGGACGCCGGCGTCTGGGGCGGAATGAGCGAGGAGGAACGCCGCGCGGTCAAGCGCCGCGGCGGTTTCCGCGTACTGCGCGCTCACTCTGCCTGATCGCACCACCGCAAGCCGCACGCCCCGGCCGGATCATCGGCCGGGGCGTATTGCTGCCCGACGCGGCCGAAGCGCGTTCGCGTCGATCACAAGTTGTCGATCACAATTTGACGGCGAAGCGGACCACGGAAAACGACGCCGATCACGAATCACCAGAGCAGGGAATCGACCCGGCGCAGGACCAGGCCGGCGAGTTCCGGGAGATCGGTGAGCGGGTCGGCGACGGCGACCGCACCGGCCGCGCCCGCCGCGGCCCGCACGGCGTCGTGGAACAGGCCCGGGGCCAGGAAGTAGGCGGCCACCGCCACCCGACCCGCCCCACCGGCCCGCAGCTTCGCCACCGCGACGTCGCCCGCCGGGGGCGCCGCCGAGGCGTACGACACGCGACAGGGGACGCCCAGCTCGGCGCCGAGGGCCGCCGCGACCCGGCCCACCGAGCCGCGTGCCCGGGGATCCCGGGTACCCGCCGCGGCCAGCACCAGCGCGTCGTACCCGCCGGGGGCCGCCTCGGCCAGCCGGCGGCGCAACCCGCCGAGCAGCGCGCCGTCCACCCGCCCGTCGGCCGGCCCGAGCACGTCGGTGACGCGTACGTCGATCGGCGGCCCGCCCGCCCCGGCCGCGGCGATCGCCGCCGGGATATCCACCTTCCGGTGGTACGCGGCGGTCAGCAGCAGCGGCACCAGCACCGCCCGAGGGTGACCGGCGACGGCGAGGCCCCGCAGCACGGCGGTCGGTCCGGGCTCGGTGTGGTCCAGCCAGCTCGGCAGCACCGTGGTGCCGGGGCGGACGGCCGCCACGGCCCGGGCCAGCGCCCGGGTCGCCTCGGCCGCCCGCGGGTCACGACTGCCGTGCGCGACCAGCACCACCGGTGGAGCGGCGGTCAGGTGTGCAGACCGCACTCGGTCTTCTCGAACATCGCCCACCGGCCCGCCCGCGAGTCCTCCCCCGCCTTCGTCCGGCGGGTGCAGGGCCAGCAGCCGATCGAGCCGTAGCCCCGGCCGAACAGTTCGTTGACCGGGATGTCGTGGCGGGCGACGTAGGCGTCCACGTCGCGCTGGGTCCAGGCGGCGATCGGGTTCACCTTGACCTTGCCGCGCCGCGCGTCGAAGGCCACCACGGGAGTGTTGGCCCGGGTCGGTGACTCGTCCCGGCGCAGCCCGGCGGCCCAGGCGTCGTACCCGGTCAGCGCCCGCTCCAGCGGCTCGACCTTGCGCAGCTGGCAGCAGTCGTCCGGGGACCTGCTGAACAGGCGGGGACCGTACTGGCCGTCCTGCTGCCCGACGGTCATCCGGGGCCGGATCGACCGCACGTTCACCGGCAGCCGGCGGGCCACCTCGTCGCGTACCCGGAGCGTCTCCGGGAAGTGCAGCCCGGTGTCCAGGAAGACCACGTCGACGCCCGGCGCGACCCGGGAGACCAGGTGGGCCAGCACGCCGTCGGCCATCGAACTGGTCACGCAGAACCGGTCGCCGAAGGTCTCGGCGGCCCAGCGGGCGATCTCCAGCGCGGGGGCGTTCGCCAGCTCCCGGGCGGCCTCCTCGGCCAACGCGCGCAACTCCTCCGGGTCGCGCCGCCCCGGGTCGGCGGCGGCCGGGCCGTCGACCCCGACCAGGCCCAGGCCGGCGGCGGAGGTCAGGCCGCTCATCGGGCCACCGCCCGGCCGAGCAGACCGGTGAACTTCACGGTGAAGACCCGCGCGCAGGCGTGGCACTCCCAGGCGCCGTGCCCGGCCTCGCTCGGCCGCAGGTCCTCCTCGCCGCAGTACGGGCAGTACAGCGGCGCGGATCGGGCATCACTCATCGGAGTTCCTCCTCGTCGACCCTGATCACCCAGTTGGCGAAGGTCTCGCCCTCGGTCCGGCCGGCCAGGTAACGGCGAGCCAGCCGTTCCACGTACTCGGGAAGTGCCTCGGCGGTGGTCTTCAGGCCACGCAGCTTGCGGCCGAAGCCGGCGGTCTGCCCCTGCGCCATGCCGAGACCGCCGCCCAGGTGCACCTGGAAGCCCTCCACCTGCCGGCCGTCCGGGCCGACCACCAGCTGGCCCTTGAGCCCGATGTCGGCGACCTGAGTGCGGGCGCAGGCGTTCGGGCAGCCGTTGAGGTGGATGGAGATGTCGGCGTCGAAGTCGCGCAGCCGCTCCTCCAGCCGGGCCACCAGCTCCTCGCCGCGGGCCTTGGTCTCGACGATGGCCAGCTTGCAGAACTCGATGCCGGTGCAGGCCATGGTGCCGCGCCGCCAGGCCGACGGCCGGGCCTCCAGGCCGATCCGGCGCAGCTCCGCCACCAGCGAGTCGGTCCGCTCCGGCGCCACGTCCAGCACCAGCAGCTTCTGGTACGGGGTGAGCCGCACCCGCCCGCTGCCGTGCGCCTCGACCACGTCGGCGAGCCGGGCGAGCTGCGGGCCGGAGACCCGACCCACCACCGGGGCGGCACCGACGTAGTTGCGGCCGTCACGCTGCGCGTACACGCCGATGTGGTCGACCGGCTTCGCCGGCAGCTCCGGTGCCGGGCCGTCGAGCAGCGTACGGCCCAGGTACTCCTTCTCCAGCACCTCGCGGAACTTCTCCACCCCCCAGTCTGCGACCAGGAACTTCAGCCGCGCCCGGTTACGCAGCCGGCGGTAGCCGTAGTCGCGGAAGATGCCGACCACGCCCGCCCAGACGTCCGGCACCTCGGCCAGCGGCACCCAGGCACCGAGGCGCTTGGCCAGCATCGGGTTGGTGGAGAGGCCGCCGCCCACCCAGAGGTCGAAGCCGGGGCCGTGCTCCGGGTGCTCCACCCCGAGGAAGGCGATGTCGTTCGCCTCGTACGGGGTGTCCACCAGCCAGGAGATCGAGGTCTTGAACTTGCGGGGCAGGTTGGAGAACCGCTTGTCACCGACGTACCGACGGACGATCTCGTCGATCGCCGGTGTCGGGTCGAGCAGTTCGTCCCGGGCCACCCCGGCGACCGGGCTGCCGAGCACGATCCGGGGGCAGTCGCCGCACGCCTCGGTGGTCTGCAGGCCGACCTCCTCCAGCCGGCGCCAGATCTCCGGCATGTCCTCGACCCGGATCCAGTGGAACTGGATGTTCTGCCGGTCGGTGATGTCGGCGGTGTCCCGGGCGAACTCCCGGGAGATGTCCGCGATGACCCGGAGCTGGGCCAGGCTGAGCTGGCCGCCGTCCACCCGGACCCGGAGCATGAAGAACTCGTCCTCCAGCTCGTGCGGCTCCAGCACGGCCGTGCGCCCGCCGTCGATGCCCGCCTTGCGCTGCGTGTAGAGCCCCCACCAGCGGAACCGGCCGCGCAGGTCCTGCGGATCGATCGAGGCGAAGCCCCGGTGGGCGTAGATGTTCTCGATCCGGGCGCGTACGTTCAGCGGGTCGTCGTCCTTTTTGATCCGCTCGTTGGCGTTGAGCGGCTCGCGGTGCCCGAGCGCCCACTGCCCCTCGCCCCGGGGACGGCGGGGCGCCCGGGCGGCGGGCGGGTTGTCGGACCGGGTGGGGGTGCTGCTGACCGCCATCGCGGCGTCCTCCGTTGTCTGCTGTGCCCGGGAGCGCGGACGCGGCGGCCGGCCCTGTTGGAGGGCCGCGGACGGCGATGTCGGAGACGGCCGGCGCGTGGGCGCGCCCGAGACAAATGGGTCGGGCGTCGTCAGTGGGCCGGACAGATCGCGCTGCGCACGCGGCCGTAATCGACGTGGCGGCGGGCCACGAAGCGGCGGACGACAGCGGCGGTCATGGGCTCATGCTCCCACACCGACAGGCTGCCGGCCAACGGCCGGAAGTGTGATCCCACATCACGGGCCATCACTTCACTCATCGACGGTGGTCCACCGCTTCGTCCCGTCCGGCCTGGTCCGCCCGCCAGGATCGGCGGACCGGCCCGCCGGACAGGTCCGCCGTGTGACGCTGCGGGTTGTGAAGGCAGCCTCAAACCCCGGACCGGCCCGGACGGCCGGCGTCCGCCGGGGCTGGCTGGTCTGGTCTCCGCCGGCGCTGCTCACGCTGGTTGTCACGCTGACCGGGATCGGCCACGCCCAGCCGTGGCGGGACGAGCTGGCGACCTGGAGCGCCGCCACCCGCCCGGTCGGCGACCTGGTCCGGCTCGCCGGCACCATCGACGCCGCGACCGGGCCGTACTACCTGCTGCTGCACGGCTGGATCGCGCTGGCCGGGACCTCGCCGGCCGCGCTACGGCTGCCGTCCGCGCTCGCCATGGCCGGGGCCGCCGCGCTCACCGCTCGGCTCGGCGACCGGCTGGCCGGTCCCCGGGCCGGGCTGCTGGCCGGGCTGCTCCTCGCCGTCCTTCCCGGCACCTCCCGGTACGGCCAGGAGGCCCGCCCGTACGCCCTCGCCGCGCTGCTCGCCGCGGCCGCCACCCTGCTGCTGGTCGAGGCGCTGCGCCGGCCGACGTGGCGACGCTGGACCGGGTACGCGATCGTCGCCACCGCCCTCGGGCTGACCCACCTGATCGCCGTGACCCTGCTGGCCGCGCACGGGCTCGTGGCGTTGCTCACCGCGTGGCGCGGCCCGGCGGTGGCCGGCCTCGGCGACCCGGGCTCAGCGGCGGACCGTCCCGCCGGGCCGGCGCCGCCCGGCAGCGTGGGCCGGGCCTCCCCGACCGGCGACCCGGCGACCGCCCCGGCGACCGGTCCGCGGAGGACGGGTGAGCGGCCGGTGGACGACCGGAGAACCACGCCGTCCGCCGGGCCGCCCTGGCGGTGGCTGGCCGCGATGCTGCCCGTCGTGTTGCTGGTCGCGCCGCTGGCGCTGGTGGCCCGGGGGCAGCGGTCCCGGCAGCTCGACTGGGTACGTCTGGCCCGGCCGGCCGACCTGGCGACGCTGCCCGGCGGGGCGGCGCAGAGCGCGGTGGTGGGCGGCGTGCTGGTCGGCCTCGCCGCGCTGGGGGCGGCCCGGCTCGGCCGGCGGGCGCTGCTGCCGGGTGCCGCCGTCCTGCTGCCGGTGCTGCTGCTCTTCGCCGCCGGCACGGCCGCGCCGCTGTGGGTGACCCGGTACCTGTTCTTCACCGTCCCGTTCGCCTGCCTGTTGGCCGGAACGGCGCTGGCCGGCGTACGTCTCGCGCCGGCGCTCGCCGTGCTGACCCTGGCCGGGGTGCTCGGCCTGCCCGACCAGGTGGCGCTCCGCCGTACGCACGAGTGGCCACGTACCGCCCCCGTCGACTACCGGGGCACGGCGCGGGTGATCGCCGAGTACGAGCGACCGGGCGACGCGATCGTGTACTCGCCCCGGGACAGTTGGCTCTTCCTCGACCTGGGGATGGCGTACCACCTGGGGTCGCGGCGGCCCCGTGACGTGCTGGTGGTCCGCGACCAGCGGCAGCGCGCGGACCTCTGGGCCGGCGAGTGCGCCCGGCCGGCCGAGTGCCTGGCCGGGGTGGACCGGGTCTGGTTGGTGGTCGCCGGCCGGCGGAGCGATCCGCTGACCGCCGTGCCCGGCGCGAAGGGCGAGGCCCTGCGGGACGGTTTCACCGTCCGCGAGGTCTGGCCCCGACCCGGCCTGACGGTCGCCCTCCTCACCCGCTGACAGCCGCACGCCGCACCCGGTCAAGATCCGCGCGCTTTCGGCGAAAGCGCGGCCTCAACGCGCCGGGAAGGCGCACTTTTCGGGAAGTTGCGCGGCTCTCTGGCGCGACGGGACGCGCGGGCGGGGCGGGTCAGGCGGTGAGGCGGTCGGTGGGGGTACGGGCGAGCGGGACGACCAGCACGGCCTCGGTGCCGCCCGCGGCGCCGTTGCGCAGCTCGATGGTGCCGCGCAGCTCGCCGGTGACCAGGGCCCGGACGATCTGGAGACCGAGGTTGCCGCCGCGTTCGGCGTCGAACTGCTCGGGCAGGCCGCGCCCGTTGTCCGCCACCGAGACGTGCAGCTGCTTGCGGAACCGGTGCGCGGAGACCACCACCTCGGGCCGTCCCGCGCCCTCCGGGCCGGCCGTGCCCTCCTCGCCGGTCGGCGGGAAGCCGTGCTCGACCGCGTTGAGCAGCAGCTCGTTGAGGACCATCACCAGGGAGGTGGCGATCTCGGCGGGCAGTACGCCGAAGCTGCCCTGCCGACGCATGCCCACCGTCACCTCGGTGGCCGCGACCTCGGTGGCCGCGCTGGCCACCCGGTCGACGATGCCGTCGAACTCGACCGCCTCGTCGCTGGACATGGAGAGCGTCTCGTGCACCAGCGCGATCGAGGCGACCCGGCGTACGGACTCCTCCAGGGCGACCCGGGCCTCCGGCATCGAGACCCGGCGGGCCTGGAGGCGGAGCAGCGCCGCGACCGTCTGGAGGTTGTTCTTCACCCGGTGGTGGATCTCCCGGATGGTGGCGTCCTTGGTGATCAGGGCGCGGTCGCGCCGACGTACCTCGGTGATGTCGCGGACCAGCACCAGCGCGCCGATCGGCACACCGGCCGGCATCAGCGGCAGCGCCCGGGTGAGCATGGTGGCGCCCCGGGCGTCGATCTCCCGCCGGGGTGGGGCCTCGCCGCGCAGCGCGGCCAGTACCGCGTTGCCCGCGTCGGTTCCTTCGAGCGGGTCGCTGGCCAGCCGGCGGTGCAGCTTGGCCAGGTCCTCCCCCACCAGATGCGAGGCGTAGCCCAGCCGCCGGTACGCGGACTGCGCGTTCGGGCTGGCGTAGGTGACCTTGCCGTTGGCGTCGAGCCGCACCAGGCCGTCGCCGACCCGGGGCGCCGAGGTGGTCTCGCCCGGGTGCCGGGGCGGCGGGAAGGTGCCGTCGGCGACCATCTGGGCCAGGTCGTCGGCCGTGGTCAGGTAGTTCAGTTCGAGTTGACTGGGCGTACGCGCGGTGGAGAGGTTGGTGTCCCGGCCGACCACCGCGATGACCTCGCCGGACTCCCCGTCGGCGGCGCGCAGCCGCACCGGGATCGCCTCGTGCCGGGCGGGCACGTCTCCGTACCAGACCGGGTCGCCCTCCCGCCAGATCCGGCCCTGCCGGTGGGCGACCTCCAGGTGCGCCACCTCCGGCCCGCCGACGATCCGGCCGACCTGGTCGTCGAGGTACGCGGTCGGCGCGGTCGTCGGGCGTACCTGGGCCACGCAGAGGAACGTGCCGTCGCCGTCCACCGGCACCCAGAGCAGCAGGTCGGCGAAGGACAGGTCGGAGAGGAGCTGCCAGTCCCCGGCGATCCGGTGCAGGTGGTCGATGTCGGCCGGCCGGAGCTGGGTGTGCTCCTCGGCGAGGTCACGGAGGGTGGACACGCTGAACAGGGTGCCACGCCGGGCGTCACATCGTCGCCGTGACCTTTTTCAAGCCGCGCGGCGAGTCCGGGTCCTCGCCCCGGGCCAGCGCCAGGGCGAGCGCGAGCCGCTGGAGCGGGAGGATGTCCAGCAGCGGGGCGTACCGCTCGTCGACCTCGGGGACGGCCATCCGGGCGGCCGCCCCGACGTCGGCGGAGCCGACCACCACCACGTCGGCGCGGCGCTCGCCGAGCCGGGGCAGCACCTCGCGCATCGACTGCCCGCCGGGGCCGGACCCGACCACGGCGAGCACCGGCACGTCCGGGTCGGTCATCGCGAGCGGGCCGTGCAGCAGGTCGGCGCCGGAGAAGGCGAGCGCCGGCAGGTACGAGGTCTCCATCAGCTTCAGCGCCGCCTCCCGGGCCGTCGGGTACGCGTATCCCCGGCCGGTGGTGACGAGCTGGGCGGCGAACCGGTAGCGCGGGGCGAGCTGCGCCGGGGTGTCGTCGGACAGGGTGCGTTCGGCCAACTCGGGCAGGCGGGCGAGGGCGGCCCGCTCGTCGGCGGGCAGCACGCCGTCGCCGGCGCGTACCCCCTCGACGAGCATCAGCAGCGCGAGCAGCTCGGCGGTGTACGTCTTGGTGGCGGCGACCGCCCGCTCGTGCCCGGCGGCGATGTCGACGCTCAGCTCGGCGGTGCCGACCAGCGGCGAGTCGGGGTTGTTGGTGACGGCGAGGGTGAGCGCGCCGGAGGCTCGGGCCACCCGCAGCACCTCGGCCAGGTCGGGCGACCCGCCGCTCTGGCTGACCCCGACCACGAGGGCGTCGGAGAGGTCGGGCCGGGCGCCGAAGACCGTGACGACGCTCGGCGAGGCGAGGCCGGCGGGAAGGCCGAGCCGGATCTCGGTCAGGTACGCCGCGTAGAGCGCCGCGTGGTCGGAGGTGCCCCGGGCGGTGAACACCACGTGGCGGGGCCGACGCTCGGCGATCACCGCCGCGACCCGGGCGATCGCCCCGGCCTGCTCGGCGGAGAGCAGGCGGTCGTAGCCGGCCGGCTGCTCGGCGATGTCGGCCGCCATCCCGGCTCCTGGACGCGTCACGAAGAGACCCCCTCCTGCGCGTTTGCCGCGCGATCGATGCTCAGTCTTGCACCTTTCAGCCGAAACAAGCAACGGAACGAACAGTTGTGCGCAGTGGATCACCATCCGGACGAGTGATCCCCTAGGCTTGCCCGGCCAGCCCACCACCGAGAGGACGACGTGCCCGAGGACGATCCCGCGCTCTCCGCGGTGGAGGAGCTGGCGCTGGCCCGGCTGGCGCTGGCCGAGGGGGATCTGCCGCACGCCGCCGGACACGTCGCCGCCGCCCTCGTCCAGGCCCCGACGCTGCCCGAGGTGCACGAGACCCTCGCCCGGGTGGCCGCGGCCAGCGGCGGTGACCTGGACCTCTTCCCGCTCGGCCACCACGCCTTCGTCGGCGCGGTGGTGGCCCGCGCCCACCTGCTCGCCGCCGCCGGGCGGCCCGCCGAGGGGCTCGACCTGCTGGCGGCGGCCACCGGCTACGCACCCGACGCCGACTGGGCCGGCGTGCCCTGGGTGACCGCCCCCGAGCTGCCCGAACGGCTCGAACCCGAGCGGACCGCCCGGATCCTCATGCAGCTCTGCGCGGCGGTGCCCGACCCGGTTCCGCGCCGGCTGCGCGAGCCGCTGCGGCCGTACCTCACGCTGGCCCGCAACGCGGTCACCGTGCACCCCGGCCACCCGCTGCTGCTGGGCGCGGCGTCCGCGCTGGCCCGACGCCTCGGCGAGGCCGCCGTCGCCGTCACCTGGGCCGCCCGAGGGGTACGCGCACAGCCCAGCAAGCTCGGCGAGGTCTGGCTCGGGTACGCGTACCGCAGCGCCGGCCGGATCCGGGAGGCCCTCGCCGCGCTCGGCCGGGCCGTCGCGCACGACCCCGACGACCTCGCGGTCTACGCCGACATCGCCGGCACCCTCGCCGATCACGGCCGGCTCGACGAGGCACTGGACTGGATCGACCGGGCCCTCGCCAAGGACCCCACGTTCGACTGCGCGGTGCACACCGCCCACCGGCTGCGCTTCCAGCGGGACGGGGACGTGGCCCACCTGGTGGCCCTGACCGACTTCGTCCGGGACCACCCGGACGACAGCCACGAGCACGGCGACCTGGCCGAGTGCTGCCGCGCCCGCCCCTGGCTCGGGCAGCTGACCCCGGCCGGCGGGCCGGTGCCGGACGCGCTGCGCCGGGCCGCCACCGCCGAGGGCAGGGCCCGGATCGCCGTACGCCTCGACTCGCTCGAACCGCCCAGCGCGATGCGTGCCGCGGCGGCCGTGCCGGGGCTGGACGTGGAGGTGGCCGCGATCGCCGACCCGGACCCACGGGAACCCCGGCGGCCCACCACCCGCCCCGTCTGGCGGTACGAGGGCACCACCGCGACGCCCACCCTGCCGGCGCCCTCGGCCGAGGCCGCGGAGCGGATCCGGCAGCTCGCCCACCCGGCCTGGCCCCACCCGCCGGCCGCGTACGACGCCGCGGTCGGGCTGGCCACGCTGGACCTGGCCGACCTGCTCGGCCTGCTGGTGCATCCCCCCGAGGCGCCGGACACCGCGCTCGGCCGGGTGCTCGCCGGCCAGGACCCGTCGCTCTGGGTACGCTGCGTGCAGGTCTGGGCGTGCCTGGGTCTGCTGCACCACCGCACCGACGAGCCGTGGGCCGAGTCCACCCGCCGCCGGGTGCTGCTTGAGCTGGTCTGGGACGTGGAGGACTGGATCACCGAGTCGGCGCTGTTCGCCCTGGTCACCGCCGCCTGGGTCGACCCCGCCGTACGCCCCGACGTGGCGGGGGTGCTGGCCGAGCGGCTCGCCGACGCGGCGACCGTGGCGCGGGAACGCCAAATGCCGATCGCGGCGTCGCTGGCCCACCTGGCGCTGGCCACCCCCGAGGTCGACCCGTCCACCCGCGAGCTGGCCCGCACGCTGATCGCCGCCGCGCCGGGCGAGCCTCGGCCGGGCACGCTGCACCGCCTCTGGCGCCGCCTCACCGTCCTCTTCCGCCGCCGCTGACCCGCCCGACCGCGCCTGGAGCCAGCCGCCCATCCGGCGCGATCAACTCGGTCGCGGCACCCCGCTTCCGCGGTCCGAAGCCGAAACGCGGCGCGGCCACGCCGTACCCCTGCTGGGTTCGGCGTGGCCGCGGAGTTTGCGGATCAGGCGGTGGGCGCGTTGCCGAGCGCGACCTCGGCCTGCTCCTCGCCGGTGGCGTCGGCGGGCGGGGCGTCGTTCGCCGAGCGGAGCGGGACCTCCTTGATGAACCAGGCGAGCACCGGCACCGCGACGGTGAAGAACACCGCCCAGACGAAGACGTGCGAGATGGCGTCGGAGAGGCCGCCGAGCACCAGCTCGCGCATCGGCCCGGTCAGCTGCTTGAGCTTCTCCAGGTCGGGCTGGCCACCACCGCCACCGCCGGCGAACGCGCCGCCGCCGGCCGAGCTGGCGAGCCGGTTGGCGAAGATCGCGCCGAAGAGCGACACGCCGAACGAACCACCGATCGAGCGGAAGAAGGTGGCCGCGCCGCTGGCCGCGCCGAGGTCCTTCTGCGCCACGCTGTTCTGCGCGATCAGCATCGAGGTCTGCATGAGGAAGCCCATGCCGACGCCGAGCACGATCATGTAGAGCGAGGACTCGGTCTTGCTGGTGTCGAGGTCCAGCAGGGTCAGCAGGCCCATGCCACCGGTCATCGCCACGCCGCCGATGATCGGGAAGGCCCGGTAGCGGCCGGTCTTGGTGATGGTGCGGCCGACGACCAGCGAGACCACCAGCATGCCGAACATCAGCGGGAGCAGCAGCAGGCCGCTGTTGGTGGCCGAGGCGCCCTGCACGGTCTGCTGGTAGAGCGGCAGGAAGCTCATCGAGCCGAACATCGCGAAGCCGAGCAGGAAACCGATCACCGAGATGAGGGCGAAGTTCCGGTTGGCGAAGAGCCCCAGCGGCAGGATCGGCTCGGCCGCCCGACGCTCCACGAAGCCGAAGATCACCAGGGCCACCGCGGCGAGGGCGGCGAGGCCGAGGATCTGCGGGGAGCTCCAGTCGTACTCGTTGCCGCCCCAGGTGGTGACCAGCACGATCGCGGTGATGCCGACGGAGAGCAACGCGGCGCCCAGCCAGTCGATCTTGTGCTCGGTGCGGTACTTCGGCAGGTGCATGGTGGTCGCCAGCACGAGCAGGGCGAGGCCGCCGAGCGGCAGGTTGACGTAGAACGCCCAGCGCCAGGAGAGGTGGTCGGTGATGAAGCCGCCGACCAGCGGACCGGCCACCATGGCGATGGCCATGATGCCGGCGATCATGCCCTGGTAGCGGCCCCGCTCCCGGGGCGGCACCAGGTCACCGATGATCGCCATCACGCCGACCATCAGGCCGCCGGCGCCGAGGCCCTGGACGGCCCGGAACGCGATCAGCTCGATCATGCCGTCGTGGACCCCGCCGAAAAGGCTGGAGCCGGACATGCCGCAGAGCGCGGAGCCGATCAGGAAGATGACCACCGAGGTCAGGAAGACGGCCTTGCGGCCGTAGAGGTCGCCGAGCTTGCCCCAGATCGGGGTCGAGACCGTGGTGCCCAGCACGTACGCGGTGACCACCCAGGTGAAGTGGCCGGCCCCGCCGAACTCGAAGACGATCCGCGGCAGCGCGGTGCTGACGATCATGTTGTCGAGCATCGCGAGCATCATCGCGATCATCAGGCCGAACAGGACGACCCGGACACCGGGTCGGGCTGCCGCCTGGGCTGGCTGCGTCATGGGTGAGCTCCCCCGAAGTGTGATCGACTTACTTGCCGCCCGGCTAGTTACCTTACTAGCCGTACGGTAAGCTGGCCGGAAGAATCGGTCAAGGAAGTTGGGTGGTGCACGCACGTGAGGGAGAGCACAGGCGGCACGCGGGAACGGATTCAGGCCGTCGCGCTGGAGCTCTTCACCGAGCAGGGGTACGAGAAGACCTCGCTCCGGGAGATCGCGGAACGGCTCGGGGTGACCAAGGCCGCCCTCTACTACCACTTCAAGAGCAAGGACGAGATCGTCAACAGCTTCGTCGAGGACCGGCTGCGCCGGATGGACGAGCTGATCGAGTGGGCCCATACCCAGCCCGCCACGCTGGCCACCCGCCGGACGCTGATCGGCCGGTACGCGGAGACGATGTTCGGCGGCGACCTGCCCTCCGTGATGCGCTTCTTCGAGCAGAACCAGACCGTGCTGAAGAGCCTCGCCGCCGGCAAGCAGATGCGGGAGCGGATGATGCGCCTCGCCAACGAGCTGTGCCGGGGCGACGACACGCCGGCCGCCCAGCTACGGGCCGCGTTGACCCTGTTCGCCGTGCACAGCAGCTGGTTCGCGGTCCGTGCCCCG
Source organism: Micromonospora narathiwatensis (assembly GCF_900089605.1). Taxonomy (NCBI): domain Bacteria; kingdom Bacillati; phylum Actinomycetota; class Actinomycetes; order Micromonosporales; family Micromonosporaceae; genus Micromonospora; species Micromonospora narathiwatensis. Next base: position 4,409,331 of record NZ_LT594324.1, read on the forward strand.
CGCATCACCGACGACGAGCGCAAGAAGATCGCCCTTGAGGTGGCCGACGAACTGCTGGCGAAGATCGGCTCCGGCGGCTGAGCCGCCGACGTCCGGCCGCCACTGCGCGGGCGTTCGCGCCGTGGCGGCTGGCCCTGGTCCGGATGGGCGGGCGGGGCCGCCGCGGAGGGCGGAGCCGGTCAGTCCTGGCCGGCGAGGTCCAGGCGCAGGCCCAGCAGCTCCACACCGGGCAGCGGCGACCAGTCCTTCTCCGGCACCCGGACGAAGCCGAGCCGCGCGTAGAGGCGGTGCGCCGAGGCGGCCATGCCGGCGCGTACGCAGATCACCACGGCCGAGCAGCCCAGCTCGGTCGCCCGCGCCACGCAGGCCCGGGCCAGGGCGACCCCGGCGCCACGGCCCTGCGCGGCCGGGTCGACCGCGAGCATCCGGAACTCGGCCTCCCCGGGGCCGGACAGCTCGGCGTACCGGCTGCCGGGCAGCACGAACGTGACCGCGCCCAGCACCTCGCCGGTGGCCTCGTCGACGGCGACCAGCACCTCGCCGGCCTCCGCCCGGCTGGCCACGTCGGCGAGCACCACCCCGTAGCCGTTCTCGCCCTTGAGCTGGCCGTCCGCCTCGTACGCGGCGACCGTCAGGCGGGCCACCGCCGGATGGTCGGCCGGCTCCGCCCGACGGACCAGGAGGCCGGTCAACCGATCACCGCGATCAGGTCGCCGTCCTGCACCACGTCACCCTCGTTGACGGCGATCTGCTGCACGACGCCGTCGGACTCGGCGACGACCGGGATCTCCATCTTCATCGACTCCAGGATCACCAGCGTGTCCCCCTCGGAAACGCTGTCCCCGGCCGACGCGACGACCTTCCAGACGTTCGCCACCATCTCGGCGCGGATCTCCTCGGCCATCCTGACGGCCCTCCCTCTTCACCGGTGTTCCTGCGAACGGTATCCAATCATGACCGCGATCACCCTGGGACAGAGAGCGGCCGACCCGCCCGATTCCGCCCCCGCCGGACCCCCGGGGCCGCCGCCGGCACTAGCATCAGCGCCGTCGGTCCCCAGCCCGAGCAGGACCGGTACGCGACCTCCGCCGCGCTCACCCGCGGCCGGACGTGACCAGCACAAGGAGGCAGAGCATGGCGAAGAAGGCCCGCAAGAAGAAGGCGCGCAAGAAGAGCAGCGCGAACCACGGTAAGCGCCCCAACTCCTGATCGTCGGGACGCGAAGGTGGCCCGGGTCCGATCGGACCCGGGCCACCGGTGTCTTCAGCTCGGCCGTCTTCGGCTCGTCGCGATCACGCTCAGTCGGCGAGTTCGCGGGACTCGGTGGTCTCGAAGACCACCAGCTCGCTCAGCCGGACACGGAGTCGCTCCCGCAACTCCTCGGGCGCGGTCTCGTTGCCGCAGCAGCGGGCGACCAACGCCCGTACCTCCTGCTCGATGCCGTACTCGCGCAGGCAGGGCCCGCACTCGTCCAGGTGGTGCCGGATCAGCACGCGACGCTCCTCGCCGCACTCCAGATCCAGGTAGAGGTAGACCTCGGCGAGCACCTCGCGGCAGTCCGTCTCGTGCGGCTCTCCACAGCTCACGGTCACACCTCCCGGCTGGCGGCGGCGGTCGAACCCTTCGACGGCGCGGCGGTGAACCCCCGCTCGGCCGCGTACTGCTCGAGCAGCTTGCGCAGATTACGCCGCCCACGGTGCAGTCGCGACATCACGGTGCCGATCGGCGTGCCCATGATCTCGGCGACCTCCTTGTAGGAGAAACCCTCGACGTCGGTCAGGTAGACGGCCAGGCGGAACTCCTCCGGCAACTGCTGGAGGGCCTCCTTGACGTCGCTGTCCGGCAGCCGGTCGAGCGCCTCGGTCTCCGCCGAGCGCAGCCCGCTGGACGTGTGCGACTCGGCCTCGGCGAGCTGCCAGTCGGTGATCTCGTCGGTGGGCGCCTGGACCGGCTGGCGTTGCCGCTTCCGGTAGGAGTTGATGTAGGTGTTGGTCAGGATCCGGTAGAGCCAGGCCTTGAGGTTGGTGCCCTGCTCGAACTGGTGGAAGGCGGCGTACGCCTTCAGGTAGGTCTCCTGGACCAGGTCCTCGGCATCCGCCGGGTTCCGCGTCATCCGCAGCCCGGCAGCGTAGAGCTGATCGACGAAGGGCATCGCGTCCCGCTCGAAACGGGCCCTGCGCTCGTCCGTCTTCTCGGTGGTCAACCGCACATCCCCTCGCGTCGGATGCTTTCCCGCCGAGGATACGCGTACGGACGTGCCCGCAGATTCGGTTCCGGCCGGTGTGCTGGCGCTCACCGCTGCCGGCGCGGACCACTCCGGCGCGTCGAGCAGTCGCCTCAGCGCCCGCGCGTCCCGTTCGTCCCGTTCCCGGCTCCGTGTCTCGATCGGCACCGGTCACCCCCCTCGGCTGGAAAAGTCGTCCGGGGGTGGTAACGCACGCCGGAGGTGGCACATTCCGCAGCCGCCCCGCCGTTCCTGGTCCCGGCCCCGGCCGCGACCGGCGCTGGGACCAGGAAGGGCCTGGGAGGATGGCCCCGGATGCCCGAACCGGGCGCCCGACACCATCCGATGCAACGACCCGCCGCCGCCCGGGGTCACGCTCCCACGTCCCGGGTCAGGCGGCGGTCCAGCCTCGGTCGTGCAGCCAGCCGCGGACCACCGCGGCGGTGCCCGCCGGGTCGATCCGCAGGTCGTGCCGTTCACCCGGGCGGACCACCACGTCGACGCCCGGGCCCGGTTCCGGGACGCCGAACGGGTCACGATCGCCGTTGACCACCAGGGTCGGCAGGCCGGTGGCCAGTTCGTCGGCGCGCGAGCGCTCCGGGCGACCCGGGGGATGCAGCGGAAAGGCGAGCGCGACGATGCCGGCCGCGCCGACGGCGCCGGCCGTACGGCAGGCGACCCGGGCACCGCTGGATCGGCCGCCGACCACCCAGCAGGCGAGGCCGGGGTGGCGTTCCCGCAGCGCGGCCAGCACCGCCGTCCACGCCTCGTCGAGGTGCCCGGCGGGGGCGGGCGCGCGCCGGCCGGCGACCCGGTACGGCTGGGTCACCCGGATCACGCCCACCCCGGCGGCGACCACCGCGTCCCGGACCGCGACCAGGTCCGGGGCGGTCACGTCGCCGCCCGCACCGTGGCCGAGCACCAGCAGGGTGGAGTACCGACCGTCCGGCAGGTCGGTGTCGACCCGGGCCGGACCGCGGGGCGTGGTGATCTCGTCGGTCTGCCGCACCGCCTCATTCTGCGGCCCCGGTCGGCGGGCCCGACGATCGCCGCGCCCGGCGGCGGTCCGGCACCCGAGGCGTCGGGGAATTCCACGCTGGCCGCCACCCGGCGCCGACGCCGCCGGCCCGAGCGAGAGGGGCCGCCGCGACGGCCGTCCCAGGACGAAGAAACGGTGTCGCCCGCACCTCGGAAAGGGGTGCGGGCGACGTACGGAAATCAGCTCAATGGCACCAGGGTGAGCAGGCGGTCGCGGACCGGCGGACCGGCCTCGTCGGCCGCGTCCGGATCCGGTTGCACCTCGCTACGCCAGGCGACGAGCATCGCCCGCCGCTCGCGCGGCGTGGTGCCACCCCAGACGCCGTGGCAGTCACCCACCTCAAGTGCCCAGGCCAGGCAGGATCCCTGGACGTCACAACTGCGGCAGAGCGCCACGGCCGCGTCGGCCGGTTCGTTGGGTGCCGGAAAGAACGTCTCCGGATCCACGCTCTGGCAGGTACCTCTGGTCCGCCACGCCTCGTCCTGTCGCCGCTCCCGCAACGCCCGCAGCAGTCGAGGGTCTCGCCGTGCGGCGGCCACCTCGTGCGGGCGGGGCATACGCGCCCGTGTCAATACACCCACCTCCCCCGTGGGGCCGGCTCTGATCATGGGAGATCGATGGGTGTCATCCGCCCCGTGCGAACAGACGCCCAACACCGGCGCTGTGTTCTATCGCACCGACGCACGCGGGGACAAGACTCCGCGGTAAACATGGCTGAAAAGCCGGGCGACGATTCGGGCGCAACCTCGGCAAATTAGCACACGACAATGTGTCACCAGTGATCAGAACAGCGTCATTTCCGTAACATCCTCCTCGCGGGCGAGCGGGACCCGGGCGGTGAGCGCGGGACCGTCGTTGCGGACGTCACCGACCGCCGGGGAGACCGGCCGGATCTCCAGCCCGGCGAGCCACTCCGGAGCGGGCGGGGCGAGCAGCGCGGCGGGCTCGTCGGCCGGGCCGAGCCAGGACGCCCACCGCTCCCGGGGCAGCAGCAGCGGCATGCGGTCGTGCACCTCGGCCAGCTCGCCGACCGCCGCGGTGGTCAGCACGCTGAAGGTGAGCAGGGCGGCGCCCGCCGGCTCCCAGACCGACCAGATGCCCGCGAAGGCCAGCACCGAGCCGTCCACCGGGGTCATGTAGTACGGCTGCCGCCGGCCATCCGGGTCGCGGACCCACTCGTACCAGCCGTCGGCGGGGACCAGGCAGCGCCGGCGGGCGAAGGACGGGGCGTACGCCCGGCTGGTGGCGACGGTCTCCGCCCGGGCGTTGATCATGCGGGCGGCCCCGGCCGCGCTACGGGACCAGTGCGGCACCAGACCCCAGCGGCCGACGGAGAGCAACCGGTGCCCCTCCGGCGCCAGCCGGACCAGCGGCACCGGGTCGGTCGGGGCGACGTTGAAGTCCGGGCCGACCGCGTCGCCGGTCTCGTCGGACGACTCGAACAGCGCGCTCAGGTCGCCCGCGCTCCGGCTCGTCGCGTACCTCCCGCACATGCGCACACGCTAACCCGCCGCCGGCATTCCGGCTGTCCCGCCAAGCGGGAGCTGGCACGATGGGCGGGTCCACCGGGCCGGGCGAGTTGGCACAATGTGAGCGTGGGGAATCTGACCGCTACCCGGCCGCCGCAGCCGTGGACCGCACCGACCGCCACCGACCCGGTCGCCGCCACGCTGCGCCTGCCCGGGTCCAAGTCAATGACCGCCCGAGCCCTGGTGCTCGGCGCGCTGGCCAGTGGCCCGTCGACGCTCGACCGGCCACTGCGCGCCCGGGACACCGAGCTGATGGCCGGCGGGCTGCGCGAGCTGGGCGCGCACGTGTCGATCTCCGATGACGAGCGCTGGCTGGTCCGGCCGCACCGGCTGGTCGGCCCCGCCCACATCGACGTCGGCCTGGCCGGCACGGTGATGCGCTTCCTGCCACCGGTGTGCGGTCTCGCCGCGGGCCGGGTCACCTTCGACGGCGACCCGCAGGCCCGGGTCCGCCCGCTCGGCCCGCTGGTCGGGGCGTTGCGCTCCCTCGGCGTACGCATCGACACCCCCGCCACCGGCAGCCTGCCGATGGCGGTCCTCGGCGCCGGCCGGGTCACCGGTGGCGAGGTGGTCATCGACGCCTCCGCCTCCAGCCAGCTCGTCTCCGGGCTGCTGCTGGCCGCGCCCCGCTTCGATCGGGGCCTGGTGATCCGGCACGAGGGGCCGCCGGTGCCGTCCGCGCCGCACCTGCGGATGACCGTGCAGATGCTCCGCGCCGCCGGGGCCGCGGTCGACGACGGCACCCCCGACGTCTGGGCGGTCGAGCCCGGTCCGCTGACCGGGCGGGGCTGGGAGATCGAGCCGGACCTCTCCGGCGCGGTGCCGTTCTTCGCCGCCGCGCTGGTCACCGGTGGCGAGGTGACCCTGCAGGGCTGGCCCCCCAGCAGCATGCAGCCGGTCGAGCAGCTCCGCGCCCTGCTGACCCGGATGGGTGGCGAGGTGACGCTGACCACCGCCGGGCTGACCGTCCGGGGCACCGGCAGCGTGCACGGCCTGGTCGCCGACCTCTCCGACGTCAGCGAGCTGACCCCGGCGCTGACCGCGCTGGCGATGCTCGCCGACTCGCCGTCCCGGCTGACCGGGATCGAGCACATCCGGGGGCACGAGACCGACCGGATCGCCGCGCTGGCGCAGGAGTTCGGCGCGCTCGGCGCGGACATCACCGAGTCCGCCGACGGGCTGGAGATCCGCCCCCGCCCGCTGCGCGGCGGGACCTTCCGGACGTACGCCGACCACCGGATGGCGCACGCCGCGGCGGTGGCCGGGCTGGCCGTCCCCGGCATCGAGGTGGACGACGTGGCGTGCACCTCGAAGACCATGCCGGAGTTCCCGGCACTATGGTCGGGGATGGTGACCGGAAAGAGCTGACACGACGGGGGGACGTCCTGGCGACCAGGCGGCGGGAGTACGACGAGGACGACGTCCGGGTCCGACCCGGGAAGTCGTCGCGCCCGCGTACGCGTACCCGGCCCCGGCACGAGAACGCGGTCGACGGGTTCGTCATCGCCGTCGACCGGGGCCGCTACACCTGCGTGCATCCCGACGCCGGGCCGGACGCCCCGACCGTCACCGCGATGCGCGCCCGTGAGCTGGGCCGCAAGTCGGTGGTGGTGGGCGACCGGGTCGGGCTGGTCGGCGACACCTCGGGCGCGCCGGGCGCGTTGGCCCGGATCGTCCGGATCGCCGAGCGCACCTCGGTGCTGCGGCGTACCGCCGAGGACGACGCGACCACCGCCGAGGGGCGGCTGGAGCGGGTGGTCGTGGCCAACGCCGACCAGTTGGTGATCGTCAGCGCGCTGGCCGACCCGCCGCCGCGCACCGGGTTCATCGACCGCTGCCTGGTCGCCGCGTACGACGCCGACATCGAGCCGCTGCTCTGCCTGACCAAGGCCGACCTGGCCGGCCCGGAGGCGGTCCTCGACTACTACACCGAGCTGGAGCTGCCGTACGTGCTGCTCCGGCCGGACTCCGCGCTGGACGCGCTGCGCGCGCTGCTCGCCGGGCGGGTGTCGGTGCTGGTCGGGCACTCCGGGGTGGGCAAGTCGACGCTGGTCAACCGCCTCGTCCCGGAGGCCGACCGGGCGGTCGGCACGGTCAGCGCGATCGGCCGGGGTCGGCACACCTCGACCAGCGCGGTGGCGCTGCGGCTGCCCCCGCTCCCGGGTCCCGACGGCGACCCTGGCTGGATCATCGACACCCCCGGGGTACGCAGCTTCGGGCTGGCCCACGTCTCGGCGGAGAGCCTGCTGCACGGCTTCCCCGACCTGGTGGACGCGACGGTCGACTGCCCGGCGAACTGCCCGCACACCGGCGACGAGGCGGACTGCGCGCTGGACGCCTGGGTGGCCGCCGGCAAGGCCGACCCGCGCCGGCTGGCCTCGTACCGCCGGCTGCTCGCCTCCCGGTCCGGCGAGAGCGACCCGCGGGAGCCCGACCGGAATCCCGGCGACCCGCTCGCGGGTTCCTGACCGGCGGGACCCCATCGGTCCCGCCGCCGCGGCCGTCCGGGTGTCGCTACCGTGTCCGGCATGACCGGGTACGCCGACGACCTCGCCCTCGCCCACCTGCTCGCCGACGCCGCCGACGCCGTCTCCACGGCCCGGTTCCGCGCCCTCGACCTGCGGGTCGAGGCCAAGCCCGACCTGACCCCGGTCTCCGACGCGGACACCGCCGTCGAGCGGGCGATCCGCGCGTTGCTGGCCGAGCACCGGCCGGGCGACGGCCTGCTCGGCGAGGAGTACGGGGAGCAGCCCGCCACCGGCCCGGACGGGCGGCGCTGGGTGATCGACCCGATCGACGGCACGAAGAACTTCGTCCGGGGCGTACCGGTCTGGGGCACCCTGATCGCCCTGCTGGAGGCCGACCGTCCGGTCCTCGGCCTGGTCTCCGCCCCGGCGCTCGGCCGGCGTTGGTGGGCCGCCCGGGGCGCGGGCGCGTACGCCGGCCCCGACCTGGCCTCCGGCACGCCGATCCGGGTCTCCGGCGTCACGGGCCTGGCCGACGCGAGCTTCTGCTACTCCTCGCTGACCGGCTGGGAGGAGGCGGGCCGGCTGGACGCCGTGCTCCAGATCATGCGCGACACCTGGCGCAGCCGGGCGTACGGCGACTTCTACGGCTACATGCTGCTGGCCGAGGGGGCGCTGGACGTGATGGTGGAGCCGGAGCTGTCCCTCTGGGACATCGCCGCCCTGGTCCCGATCGTCACCGAGGCCGGCGGCACCTTCACCGACCTGGCCGGTCGACCGGCCCCGGCCGGCACCAGCTCCGGCGAGATCAGCGCCATCGCCACCAACGGGCCGCTGCACGGGGACATCCTGGCCCGGCTCGGCCGACCAGCCGCGCGCTGACCCGCCAGCGGTCCTCTATCCTCGCCAGGTGGTGTCCTCCGGTTGGTGCTTCCTGGCGGCGATGATCGTCGCGTACGGCTTCGCCAACCTGCTCCAGTCGGTGGCCGCGGCGCGGACCACCGTGCACCACACCTTCGACCCGGGGCTGCTGCTGCGGCTGGCCAGCCACCGGACGTACCTCGTCGGGCTGTTCTGCCAGGTGATCGGCTTCGTACTGGCCTTCCTGGCCCGCCGCGACCTGCCGCTGTTCCTGGTCCAGGCCAGCGTGGCGGCCGGGCTCGGGGTGACCGCCCTGCTCGGCGTGCTGGTGCTCAAGTGGCGGCTTCCGGTCGCCGAGGTCGTGCTGCTCGTGCTCCTCTTCGCCGGGATCACCGCGCTGGTGCTCGCCGCCGAGCCCGCACCGTCCCGGCAGCTCGGCGCGGCGGGGCTGGCCGGCCTGGTGGCGGCACTCGTCGTGATCGCCGTGCTCGGCTTCTTCACCGCCCGGCTGCGCGGCGCGCCCGGCTCGGTGGCGCTCGGCTCGCTGGCCGGGTTGGCGTTCTCCGCCGCGGCGGTGGCCGCCCGCCCGCTCGCCTCGGCCGACTCGGCGGAGGCGTTCGTCCGCGATCCGCTGCTCTACCTGCTGATCGTCCACTCGGTGGTCGGGCAACTGCTGCTCGGCCTGGCCATGCAGCGCGGCTCCACCACGGCGGCGGTGGCCGCGATGGACGCCGCCGGCGCGGTCCCCGCGGCGATCATCGGCCTGCTGCTGCTCAACGACCGGATCTGGCCCGGGCGGGAGTGGCTGGCCGGCGTCGGCTTCGTGGCCACGCTGGTCGCGGTGGTCGGCCTGACCCGGTACGCCGAACCGCAGCACCACCACGCGGTCGCCCGCGAGCGGGAGCTGCCGATGGTCCCCGCCGGTACGGCCGCCCGGCCGCGCCGCTGACCCCCCGCCTTCCTGACCCTTGGGCCACCGAGGTGGGGCCGCGCCGCACGGCGGTCAGGCCGCCTCGACCGGCTTGCGCCGGCTGACCACCCGCTCGTAGAGCCGTTCCAGGGCGCCGGCCGTCCGCTCCCAGGTGTAGCTGCACCGCACCCGGTCCACCGCCGCGTGCCCGTACGCGAACCGTCCGGCGTTGTCGGTCAGCAGCCGGCGCAGGGTCACCCCGAGGGCACGGACGTCCCCGGGCGGCACGAGTTTTCCGGTCACCTCGTCGACCACCGCGTCGGCGAGGCCGCCCATCGCGTAGCCGACCACCGGCACCCCGCAGGCCATCGCCTCCAGCGACACCCGACCCGCCGAGCAGTAGTGCGGCGTGCAGGCGACGACGTCGGCGGAGCGGTACCAGGTCGCCATCTGGTCGTGCGGGACGGCTCCGACCAGCGTCACCTGGTCGGCCACCCCGGTCCGTTCGGCCAGCTCACGCAGCCGGCGCGCCTCTCCGTGATCGGCGAGCTGGGCGGCGGGCGGACCGCCGGCGATGATCAGCTCGGCGTCGCCGACCAGCCGCATCGCCCGGATCACGTCCTCCTGGCCGTGTCGGGGCGAGAGCCCGCCGACGGAGAGGATGCGGGCCCGCTGCTCCCGGGGTGCCGCCTCGCCGTCCGGGTGGAACTGCTCGGTGTCCACCCCGGTCGGCACCATCGCCACCGAGCTGCGCTGGAGCCCCATCCGGGTCAGCTCGTCGACCTCGTCGTTGCACTGGGCGACCGCGATGTCCACCGCCCGGGTCAGCGCCCGCTCCAGCGGGATCCGCTCGCCCGGCCCGTCGTACCGCTGACCGAGGTGGCGCAGCTGCTCGACGCCGAGCGAGTGGAAGGTCTGCACGACCGGGATGTCCGTCTCGCGTACGGCGTTGGCGGCGGCCAGGCCGCCGATCCAGTAGTGCCCGTGCACCACCTCCGGCGTCCAGTCCCCGGACCACCGCTGTGCCAGCCAGCGGCCGAACTCGGTCACGTACGGCACCAGTTCGGCGGTGGCCAGCGGGGCGGGCGGGCCGACCGGTGCTCGCTCCAACCGGTAGCCGTCCAGCTCGACCGACTCGGGCTGGTCCGGGTCGTCCCGCCGCTCGTGAACCCGGACGTCGTGGCCGCGTCCGGCGAGTTCGGCCGCCACCCGCGCGACGTGCTGGTAGGTACCGACGGTGGAGCCTTCGACGGACGGGCCGGCGTGTGCGCACACAAGGCCGACGCGCATGGTGCACCTCCACGCGTTCTATCCAGCGCTGGATCCTCCGGTCAGAGGGTCCCATTAACCCGGCTCCGGTGCGCCGAAACCTGGCAGATCGGAAGCCGCTCCGGGGCACCTGGCGGGACCGGTTGCCGGGCCGGCCGTGATCCGGGCGGACCCGGCCGCATGACCGGGCCGGGCCGGGGGTACCGGCGAGGAATGCCTCTCACCCGCGCCCTCGGCGACGCCACCGTCGTGATCACCGGCGCCTCCAGCGGCATCGGGGCGGCCACCGCGTACGCGCTCGCCCGGCGGGGCGCCGACGTGGTGCTGGCGGCCCGCACCGAGGAGGCGCTGCGCCAGGTCGCCGCGCGCTGCCGGAAGCTGGGCGGCCGGGCGCTGGTCGTACCCACCGACGTGACCGACCCGGAGGCGGTGGAGCGGCTCGCGGCGCGGGCGGCGGCGGAGTTCGGCCGGATCGACGCCTGGATCAACAACGCCGCGGTGAGCGCGGTGGGGCTTTTCGACGAGATCCCGGTGACCGAGTTCCGCCGGGTGGTGGCGGTGAACCTGCTCGGCACGGTGTACGGGACGAAGGCGGCGCTGCGCTGGCTCGACGCGGCCGGCGGCGGGGTCCTGGTCAACAACGCCTCCGTGCTGGCCGAGGTGGCCATGCCCTACCAGTCGGCGTACAACGCGACCAAGCACGGCATCCGGGGGCTGGCCGACACGGTCCGGCAGGAGCTGCGCGTCACCGGGCGGAACAACATCTCCCTCTGCACCGTGCTGCCGTCGGCCGTCGACACCCCGTTCTTCCGGCACGCCGCCAACCACAGCGGCCGGGAGCTGACCCCGCCCCCGCCGGTCCACCCGCCGGAGGTGGTGGCCGAGACGATCGTGCGGCTGCTGCGCCGGCCCCGCCGGGAGGCGTACGCGGGCGGCGCGGCCCGGCTGCTCGGGCTCCAGTGGCGGCTGGCCCCGGCGCTGGTCGAACGGATGGCCGGCTGGTACACCGCCCGCACCCAGTTCGGCCCCGGCGTACGGCTGGACGCCACCGGCAACCTGTTCACGGCCGACGCGGCGGCGGAGCGGACCGGCGACTGGCGGGGGCGCCGCCGGCGACTGGTCCGGATGACGGCGTTCGGGCTGGCGGCGGGCACCGCGGTGGGCACGGTTGCCGCGTTCAGCCGGCGATCGCGGGTCGGCCGCTGATGCGGCGCGCCGACCGGCCGGATGCGCCGACCGGAGCGGGCGGGCACAATGGGCCGATCATGCCGACGGAGCTGCGCTGCCTGGTGGAGACGGACGAGTCGTCCCCGGTCGTCAGGCTGACCGGCGTACTCGACCGGGCCGGCGTCGACGGCGTCCGCGACGCGCTCCTCGCCCGGCTGTGGCGGCGGCCCGGTCCGGTGATCGTCGACCTCTCCGCGGTCCGGATCGCCGACCCCGAGGCCCGGACCGTCGTCGACGACGTACGCCGTGCGGTGGCCGAGTGGCCCGCCACCGGGCTGCTGGTGCTCGACCCGCCCGGTCCCGTCGACCCCGGCGCCCCGGCCGACCCGTCCGGTCCCGTCGAACCGGACGCCCCGGTCTTCCCGTCCCTGGACCGGGCGCGGGCCGCGCTGGCCGGCGCGCCGCCGACGGCCGTGCTGACCGCCGACCTGCCGCCCGTGGCGGTCGCGGCCCGGGAGGCACGGGCGCTGGTCACCGACGGCTGCGTCCGGTGGGGCGTGCCGGAGCTGGTCGAGCCGGCCTGCATCGCGGTCACCGAGATGGTCAACAACGTGGTCGCCCACGCCGGGACGCCGATGACCGTCCGGGTGGCCCCACGGGACGACGACGCCCGGTCGCCGCGCGGCCTGCGCCTGGCCGTCCGCGACGGGTCCACCCGACCGCCCGCGTACGCCGGGCTGGCCCCGCTCACCTCGATCGGCGGGCGCGGGCTGCTGCTCATCGACACGGTCGCCCGGCGTTGGGGCAGCACTCCGCTGCCGGACGGCAAGGTCGTCTGGTGCGTGCTGCACGCCGAGGACGAGGCCGCCCGCCGGGGTTGACCCGTGGCCCGGACCCCGGGCCGCCACGGATTCGGCAGGTTTCCGACCGTTCCTCCCGATCCACCCCGCCGGACCCGGTTAGCCCGGTCAGCTCGGCGGGTAGTGACCGGTCATGCGCGACGACGACTACCCCACCCCCGTGTCCGACCCGGAGGCGGAGGGCCTGCCCGACACCGCCGACGACGACTCCACGGCCCGCGACGACGTGCTGACCGGACGGGAGGCGGACGGCCCTGAGCCGGCCCAGCTTCCGGCCGACCGCGACCCGGTGGCGGTGGACCACTTCGGGACCACCGCCGAGGAGCAGCTCGATGGCGAGTCGCTGGACTACAAGCTCCAGCGGGAGGCGTACGAGCGGCCGGTCGACGATCCGCTCGCCGGCGCGGTCGACCCGGGCATCGCCGCCGAGGCGGACAGCGAGGAGGCCGCCGCGCAGGCCCAGTTCGACGCGGACGTGATCGACCCGGGCCCGACCTCCGACCCGCACTCGGCGATCTCCCTCTACGACCACGGCCAGCTCGGTGCCGTCGCGGACCGCCAGGTCGGCCGGCTGGTCGAGCCGGACGAGGGCGCGCACACCGACCAGGAGACCGACAACATCGGGTACGACGCCGGTGCGGCCGGGGGCGGCGCGACCGCCGAGGAACTGGCCGTGCACGAGACCCGCCCGCCCGAGGCGACGCCCTGACGGCCGGTCAGCCGTCCAGGCCCCGCTCGATGGCGTACCGGGTCAGCTCGACCCGGTTGTGGAGCTGGAGCTTGCCGAGCGTGTTCTGCACATGGTTCTGCACCGTCCGGTGGGAGAGCCCCAGCCGCTCGGCGATCTGCTTGTACGACAGGCCCTTCGCCACCAGCCGCAGCACCTCGGTCTCCCGCTCGGTGAGCCGGGGGGCCGCGTCGTGGACGGTGGCCGGCCCGGCCGCCAGCCGCCGGTACTCCCCCAGCACCAGCCCGGCCAGCCCGGGCGTGAAGACCGGCTCACCGGCCGCCGTGCGGCGCACCGCGTCCAGGAACTCGGCCGGGGCGGCCGACTTGACCAGATAACCCGTGGCACCGGCCTTCACCGCGTCCAGCACGCTCTGCGGCTCGCCGCTGGCCGACAGCATCAGCACCCGCACCTCGGGCAGCACGGCGCGCAGCCCACGGATCACCTCGACGCCGGAGACGTCCGGCAGTTGCAGGTCGAGCACGACCACGTCCGGGCGGGCCGCCGCGGCCACCCGGACGGCCTGCCGCCCCTCCCCGCTGGTCGCCACCACCAGGTGCCCGGCCTCGGTGAGGTCGCGGGCCACCCCCTCCCGCCACATCGGGTGGTCGTCGACCACCATCACCCGTACGCCGGTGCTCATCGGCCGCTCCTCGGTACGCTCAGCTCGATCTCCGTGCCCGCGCCGGGGGCGGAGACGATCCGCACCGCGCCGCCCAGGTCGGCGACCCGGCCGCGCATCGACTGCGCCACCCCGAGCCGGCCCTGCGCCGCCGCCTCGGCCAGCCGCCCCTCCGGGATTCCCGGGCCCTCGTCGCGTACCGAGACGGTCACCGTCTCCCCCTCGTCCTCGATCAGCACCCAGGCCCGCCCGCCGGCGTGCCGGGCCACGTTGTCCAGCGCCGCCCCGACCGCGGCGGCCAGCCCGTCGGCCACCCGGGCGGGCAGCGGCACCGGGGTGGCCGGCGCGGCGACCGCGACGTTCGCCGAGGCGTACCGGTCGAGCAGGTCGCGCAGGTCGCGGATGCCCTCGTCGTCGGCCGGCGCGGTCCCGGCGCGGCCGATCAGGGCGCGCAGCGCGGCCTCCTGCTCACCGGCCAGCCGGGCCAGCTCGCCCGCCTCGCCGTCCAGGTGCGCGCCGCGCCGCTGCACCAGCGCCAGCACCTGGAGCACCGAGTCGTGGATGTCCCGGGCCAGCCGCTCCCGCTCCCGGGTGGCCGCCTCCAGCTCCACCGCCCGTTGCAGCCGCTGCTCGGCGGTGACGGCCAGCCGGGCGACGTGCCCGACCACCACCCCGGCGAGCAGCATCAGGATCACCCCGGTGAGCGAGGACTGGCTGATCCGTTCCCGGGTGGCCAGGTCGGCCCCGCCGAGCACCAGCGCGGCGACCGCGCCGCGTCGCCGGCCGCCGGAGACCGCCCAGGCCAGCACCGGGCCGGCCAGCCAGGCGACGGTCAGGGTGGGCACGCCGGCGGCGAGCGCCGCGCGTCCCACCACCCACGGGGTGGCCACCATGATCGCCAGGACCACGCCGAGGTCGGCCAGGAGGAGCGGCCAGCGCCGCCCGGCCGGGCGCGCGTAGCCGGCCGCGGTCACCCCGGTCCAGGCCAGCATCGCCAGGAGTACGCCGCCGGCGGCGACCGGGTGCGCGTACCGGTGGGCGTCGCGGAGCACCAGCAGCCCGACGTACGCCAGCGAGGCGAACCGGAACACCGCGATCGACCGCCAGAGCGGGACCTCCAGGCCACCCGGAGACGACGGCATGCGCGACACCATGTCACAGTCGGCGGCGGATGGCGTGACGGGTGCGGCCCGGGAAACCCTGACGTACGGTGGAAATGCCGCGAAAATCACCGAGATGCACCGCCGGGACGGGGCCATGACGAACGCAGATCCCCCCGCACCGCGTACGGTTGTGCCCATCGAACCTTCCCTCCTCTTCGCCGAGGCCTTCGATCAGGCCCAGGTGACCGAGTTACGGCACTCGGTCACCTCCTGTGCGCACGCCGCGGGGCTGCGTGGCCAGCGGCTGGACGACTTCGTGCTGGCGGTCAACGAGCTGATCACCAACGCCGTCCGGCACGGCGGCGGCCAGGGCTGGCTGCGGCTGTGGCGCCAGGCCGGGGAGCTGGTCTGCGAGGTCGCCGACCACGGTCACGGGATCAGCGCCCACCGGCTCAGCGACCGCAACCGGCCCGCACCGGACACCGCCGGCGGCTGGGGCCTCTGGCTGGCCAGGGAGCTGAGCGACACCATGGTGGTGGACACCGGCGACGCGGGCACGACCGTACGGATCAGCGCGGCACTCGGTCTTCCCGAGCAGAGCCGCGGGCAGCGCGCCGAATAGGCCGGCCGCCCGGGCGGGAGTTGACGCGCGCACCGGCACGGTCTCCGCGCCGATCCCGTCAGGCGAAGAGGGCGCTCACCGACTCGCCGTTGTGGATCCGCCGCATCGCCTCGGCCAGGGCCGGCGCCACCGAGAGCACCGCCAGCTTCGGCACCCGCTTCTCCGCCGGGATCGGCACCGTGTTGGTGCAGACGATCTCCAGCACCCCCTCCTGCTCGCCCAGCCGCTCCAGCGCGCCGCTGGAGAACAGGCCGTGGGTGCAGGCCAGCCGGATCGACCGGACCTTACGCTCGCGCAGGTGGGCCATCAGCTCGATCACCGTGCTGCCCTTGGCGATCTCGTCGTCGAGCACGATGACGTCCCGGTCCGCCACGTCGCCGATCACCGTACTGATCTTGACCCGGTCGTCGCTGAACCGCTGCTTCGCCCCCGCCGCGACCGGCGTGCCGAGCATCCGGGCGAACGCGGCGGCCTCCTTGGCGTTGCCCAGGTCCGGCGAGACCACCACCGCGTTGCTCAGGTCGTACCCCTGGAAGTGGGCGGCCAGCTCGCGCAGCGCGTGCAGGTGGTCCACCGGAACGCTGAAGAAGCCGTGCACCTGCGGCGAGTGCAGGGTCAGCGCCAGCACCCGGTCCGCCCCGGCCGAGGTGAGCAGGTCGGCCACCAGCCGGCCGCCGATGGAGATGCGCGGCGCGTCCTTCTTGTCCGACCGGGCGTACGCGTAGTGCGGCAGCACGACGGTGATCCGCCCGGCCGACGCGCCGCGCGCCGCGTCGATCATGAGCAGCAGCTCGACCAGGTGCTCCTGCACCGGCGGCACCAGCGGCTGGATGAGGAAGACGTCGCGTTCCCGGCAGTTCGCCTGTAACTGCACCTCCAGGCAGTCGTTGGCGAACCGGGACACCCGTACCGGGTGCAGCGGAACGTCGAGGTGGGCGCAGATCTCGGCGGCGAGGTCCGGGTGGGCGGTCCCGCTGAACACGGCAATGTCACGCACGCCTGCCGATCGTACGGGTCCGGCGCGGGGCGGGCGACGGACGATCCCGGCGGGTACGGTGCTGCCGTGACCGGAGAATTCGTCGCCGCCATCGACCAGGGCACCACCTCGTCGCGGTGCATCGTCTTCGACCGGGCCGGGGCGGTCGTCTCCGTCGCCCAGCGCGAGCATCGACAGCACTTCCCGCAGCCCGGCTGGGTCGAGCACGACGCCGAGGAGATCTGGGCGAACGTCCAGCAGGTGGTGCGGGAGGCCCTGGCCGCCGCCGGCATCGGGCCGGACGGGCTGGCCGCCGTCGGCATCACCAACCAGCGGGAGACCACCGTGGTCTGGGACCGGGCCACCGGCCGCCCGGTCGCCAACGCCATCGTCTGGCAGGACACCCGCACCGGCCCGCTGCTGCGCGAGCTGGCCGAGGCGTACGACGAGGAGCGGCTGCGGGCCCGCACCGGCCTCACCCTGGCCACCTACTTCGCCGGGCCGAAGCTGCGCTGGCTGCTCGACCACGTCGACGGGCTGCGCGAGCGGGCCGAGCGGGGCGAGGTCCTGTTCGGCACGATCGACAGCTGGTTGATCTGGAAGCTGACCGGCCGGCACGTCACCGACGTGACCAACGCCAGCCGGACGATGCTGATGGACCTGGAGACCCTGGACTGGGACCCGGAGCTGCTCGACGCGATGCGGGTGCCGGCCGCCATGCTGCCGGAGATCCGCTGCTCGGCGGAGGTCTACGGCACCGCCGACGGAGTGCTCGCCGGGGTGCCGGTGGCCAGCGCGCTCGGCGACCAGCAGGCCGCCCTCTTCGGACAGACCTGCTTCCAGCCCGGCGAGGCCAAGTGCACCTACGGCACCGGCAGCTTCCTGCTGCTCAACACCGGCGCCAGCCCGGTCACCTCCCGGCACGGGCTGCTCACCACCGTGGCGTACCGGATCGCCGGCCAGCCGGCCGTGTACGCCCTGGAAGGGGCGATCGCGGTCACCGGCTCGCTGGTCCAGTGGCTGCGGGACAACCTCGGCCTGATCTCCACCGCCCCGCAGATCGAGGAGCTGGCCCGCACGGTGGACGACAACGGCGGCTGCTACGTGGTGCCGGCCTTCTCCGGGCTCTTCGCGCCGTACTGGCGCAGCGACGCCCGAGGCGTGATCGCCGGGCTGACCGGCTACATCACCAAGGGGCACCTGGCCCGGGCGGTGCTGGAGGCGTCCGGCTGGCAGACCCGCGAGGTGATCGACGCGATGAACGCGGACTCCGACGTGACGCTCCACCGGCTGCGGGTGGACGGCGGGATGACCGCCAACGCCCTGCTGATGCAGTTCCTCGCCGACGTGCTCGACGTGCCGGTGGTCCGTCCCCGGATCACCGAGACCACCAGCCTCGGCGCCGCGTACGCGGCCGGCCTGGCGGTCGGGTTCTGGCCGGACCTGACCACCCTGCGCGAGCATTGGCGCGCCGACGCGCAGTGGACGCCGCAGATGGACCCGGCGCTGCGCGACCGGGAGCTGCGCAACTGGCGCAAGGCCGTGCAGCGCACCCTCGACTGGGTGGAGTGACCGCACGCGGTTCGCCGCAGGACGGTTCGACCGAACGGAGAGACAGATGGCCATGCCCCTGCTGTTGCTACTCGTCATGTCCGGCCTCGGGCTGGTCGGGATCGGCTACGGGACCGTCCGGTTCTGGCGCGACCGACGCCTGCTGCGCGCGGGCCACCGGGTGCCCGGCGAGGTGGTCGACCTGCTGGTCAACAAGGTCAAGAGCGGTGAGATCTACACGCCCGTGGTGCGCTTCCACACCGCCGACGGGACGCCGGTCACCTCGTCGCCGGGTCGGTGGCGCCAGGCCCCCTTCACACCGGACGGCAAGCCGGTCACCGTGGTCTACGACCCCTCCCGACCGTCGCGGGTCCTGGTCGTCCCCGATGGAGGCACCGGCACCCAGTCCGTGGTCATCCCGTTCGTCACGCTGCTGGCGGTGAGTGCCGCCGTGGCGATCGGCGGGGTGTACGTCTTCCGCACCTTCTGAGCGCCCGGGCGCCACGGGCGCGGTCGCGCGGCGACCCTGAGGCGGGCTCGGGCGTCAGCGGTCCCGCCGCGCCCGCCTGGCCAGCCGCAGCGACACCACGACGCCAGCGACCGCGCCGAGCACGACGATCCCGCCCATCATCAACGGGACCAGCGAACGGACCAGACTCGTGGTGGCCCGCTTCGAGTTGCCCCAACCCTCGACCCGTTCACCGGGCGTCAACCTGCCGAAGGACGAGATCGGCCCGGTGGCCGTACGACCGTCCGCCAGTTGCCAACTGCCCCGGCACTCGTAGGTGCGCTCTGTCCCGGACGGAACGAAGTCACACGACTCGACCTGGACGTCGACCCGCTCTACGCCGACCAGGTCGTAGGTCATGCCGATCGGCAGCGCCACGGCGGCGACGATGAGGCCGATCGGGATGAGGATCCGCTGCCAGAGCGGGCGGCTCGCCATTCGTGCCGCCCGGTCGACCGGGTCTCCCCACCGCTGCGGCTGATGGGACGTCACCGCCGAAGGCTAGCAGTCTCCGCCCACGTCATGCCTCCCTCCTCAGTGGATGATGAGGCCGCCGCCCCGGTCGTGGTGCGCTTTGGTACGTTCCCGCATTCCGGCTACCGTCGGCACGACGCGAGTGGGACAACGACGCGAGGTGACACAGAGATGACCGCTACGACCGGGGAGCCGGCGGCGAACGACAACCCGATGGCGCAGATCGCCGCCCGGATGCGCGAGCAGATGGCACAGGGCGACGAGCTACGGAACCGGCTGGCCGGGCTGACCGGCCGGGCGGTCAGCGACGACGAGCAGATCGAGGTGGTCTGCACCGCCGACGACCCGGCCCATGAGCTGCGGATCGACCCCCGGGTCATGCGCCGCTCCTCGGTGGAGCTGGCCGAGCTGCTGCAGGAGCTAATCCGATCGGCCCGGGCGGATCTGCAGCGGCAGACCACCGAGGCGGTACGCGAGGTGGCCGGCGATCTCGGACCGCAGGCGCTGATCGGCAATCCGGCCGCGGCACAGGCCAAGCTGGCACAGCTCAACGAGCTGGTCAGCGGCCCGATGCGGCAGAGCAGCGAGCTGCTGGAGCGGCTGCGCCGCCAGTTGTCGATCTGAGCTGAGAGGACATTCCCCGCAACGCCGGCCGGCGCGTACGGCGCGCAGCGGGGGCGCATCCTTCGATGCCCGCTTGCTAGGCTCGGGCCCGGCCGGCCGCGCAGCGAGCGGCGAGGCACCCACGGGGAGGGCTGATGATCGAGGTCGACGTGGGCGCGATCCGCGCCTTGGGCACGGCGCTGGAACAGCAGACCGCACCCGGGCTGGAAGCGGCTTCCGAACGGCTGAAAGCCACCCGGGCCATCGAACACAGCAACTTCACCTCGGTGGTCCCGTCGCTCGCGGTCGCGTACGTCGCCGCGGTGGAGTTCATGGAGGAGGAGCTGCGCACCAAGCGGGCCCACCTCACCGAGATCCAGTCCCGGTTGAACACCACCGCCGACAACTGGGAAGCGACCGAAGAGGCCAGCACCATCGTGACCCGCTGAGGTAGGGACCGCATGGCAACGAGCAGTTCGGCCGCGGCCGCGAAGGTGGCCCTTGTTGAGATCACGATCGCCTGCGCGGTCATTCCGGGGGCCTGGCCGGTCGCCCAGATCGTCTACTTCAACCAGTGCGACCCGGAGGCGATGCTCAACGCCGCCCAGGAGTGGATGCAGCTCTACCGCGAGCTTGAGGTCGCCCGGCAGGGTCTGAACGACGCGGTCTCCGCGGTGTCGGCGGAGCAGTGGAGCGGCGCGGACCGGGACGCGTTCGGCAAGCACGTGCAGGCGTACGACGTGCAGCTGGTCGGCAGCCAGATCGTCGCCGTGGTGGTCGGCACGGCTTTGGTCTGTGTCGCCCTGGTGCTGCTCGTCCTGGTCATCACGTACGCGATCTTCTCCACGATCCTCTGCGCCTTCGCCGTCTTCATCGCGGCGGCGGGGGCCACCGTGGTCGGCGCGCCGGCGGCGGCCTCCGCCGAGGCGACCGCCACGTCGATCGCCGCTACGGCGCTGACCACGCTGAAGACCATCGAGGCCGCGGCCGAGGGGGCCGGCATCGGCGCTGCCGCCTCCATCGCCGGAGCCCTCGCCTTCGACGTCGGGGTGCAGTTGGGCAGCGGAAACACCGACGTGCTGAAGGATCTCGCCCAGGCCACCGTCGACGGGCTGGACAATGTGGCCGTCGGGTTCCTCTCCAAGTTGGAGCGGGACTTCGTCGGCTACGGGATCTACAGCGGCGGCAAGCACGCGGTGGGCTCGCCCAACGGGCCGGGATCCCTGATGTACGGCGGCATGACGCAGTACGGGCCGAACGGTGACGGCTACGGCACGGGCGGCGTGGTGGACAACCTCTGGAAGCGGTTCTTCGACGAGGACGCCGTCAACAACTGACCCCGTCAGTCCCAGCGGTTGCCGGTGAGCTTCTCGTAGACGTCGACGTAGCGCGCCCGGGTCGCCGCGACCACCTCGGCCGGCACCTCTGGGGCCGGCGGCTGCCGGTCCCAGCCGCTGCCGGTGGCCCAGTCCCGGACGTACTGCTTGTCGTAGGAGAACTGGGCCCGGCCCGGCTGGTACGACTCGGCCGGCCAGAACCGGGACGAGTCGGAGGTGAGCAGCTCGTCGGCGAGGACCAGGCTGCCGTCCGGCGCCCAGCCCAGCTCGATCTTGGTGTCGGCGACCAGGATGCCCCGGTCGGCGGCGATCTCCGCACCGCGCCGGTAGACGTCGATGGTGATCTGCCGGAGCCGCTCGGCGGTCTCCGCGCCCACCTTGTCGACCACCTGCGCGTAGGTGATCGGCTCGTCGTGCTCGCCCTTGGGCGCCTTGGTCGACGGGGTGAAGATCGGCTCGGGCAGGATCGACGCCTCCGCCAGGCCCCGGGGCAGTTCGACACCGGAGACCGTCCCGGTACGGCAGTACTCCTCGAACCCGCCGCCGGTGAGGTAGCCCCGGGCCACGCACTCGACCGGGACCATCTCCAGCCGCCGGCAGCGGATCGCCCGGCCGGCGAACTCCGCCGGCACGTCGGTGGCGGAGATCACATGGTTCGGCACCAGGTCGGCGAGCTGCTCGAACCACCACAGCGACAGGGCGGTGAGCAGGCGGCCCTTGTCCGGGATCGGGGTCGGCAGCGCCACGTCGTAGATGGAGATGCGGTCGGAGGCGACCAGAAGCAGGTCGTCGCCGTCGGCGTAGACGTCCCGAACCTTGCCCGAGTGCAGAAGTTCCACGGCGCCTAGTACACCACGCGGCCGGACCCGCACCCGGCGCGGCCACCAGCCGTCCCGTCGGTACGCCCGGCGGCGCCCGGCCCGGGCGTTGACACCTCCGCCCAAGCCCTGGGTAAATGATCCGTCCGCAGCAGCCGCCCCGCCCCAGGAGAGGTCCGTGCGCGCTCCGCAGTCCGTGCCCCGTCCCCTCGTCGACCGGCGGCGGTTCCTCGGCGCGCTGACCGGGCTGCCGCTGCTCGCCGGCGGGCTGGCCGGCTGCGGGCCGGAGGAGGACGCCCGGGTCGACGACGGGCCGGTCGAGCTGTCCGTGTTCTGGTGGGGCGGTACCCGCCGGGCCACCGCCACCGAGCAGGCACTGCGCCTCTACTCGCAGCAGAACCCCCGGGTCCGGTTCCGGCTCACCTGGCAGGAACTCAACGGCTACTACGACCGGCTGGCCACCCAGGCCACCGGGGGCAACGTGCCCGACCTGTTCCAGATCGACGACACGGTGCTCACCGAGTACGCCCGCCGGGAGATCGTCCTCGACCTCAGCCGGTACGTCGCGGACCAGCGGCTCGACCTGAGCGGCCTGCCGGAGCACCTGGCCCGGTACGGCCAGGTGGAGGGCCGGACCAGGGCGGTTCCCGTCGCGCAGACCAACGCCGCGCTCGTCTACAACCGCGACCTGCTGAGCCGCCTGCGGCTACCCGAGCCGCGCGCCGGGATGCCGTGGAAGGAGTACGTGCGGTGGGCCGCCCGGGTCACCCGGGAGACCGGCAACCGGGTGGGCGGCACGATGGACGCCTCCGGCGACTACCGGGCGCTCTGGCTCTGGCTACGGGGCCAGGGCGGCGAGTTCTACCAGGGGCGGCAGCTCGGTTTCAGCTCGGCCGAACTGCTCGACTGGTTCGAGTTCTGGGAGGTGGCCCGCCTCGACCGGGCCACGCCCACGATCGAGCTGGTGGAGCTGGCCGACAGCGGCGAGCTGGCCCGTCAGTTCGTGGTCACCGGTCAGGCGGCGGCCTCGTTCGCCTGGTCGCACGAGCTGCCGGAGCTCCAGCGGCTCACCGACGACGAGCTGGGCATGACCACGTTTCCGGGCACCCCGGCCGCCCAGTGGCCCCGGGCGTCGATGTACTGGGCGGCCTTCCGCGGCACCCGACACCCCGGGCTGGTCGTTGACGTGATCGACTTCCTGACCACCAACGTGGCGGCCGGTCGGGTCCTCGGCACCGAGCGCGGGCTGAACGCCAGTGTCCCGGTCCGGCGGTTCGTCGAGCAGGGCGTCAGCGACCGGTCGGGAAAGCAGGTGGCGGCCCTCGGCGCCGACCTGGCCGACCTGATGGGGCCCGCGCCCGCGCCGCCGCCGAAGGGACACGCCCGGGTGCGTACCCTGCTCGTCGCCGCCGCCGAGAGCATCCGTACCAAACGGTCGGGTGCCCGGGCGGCGACCTCCCGGTTCATGGCCCAGGCGAACGCGGCCCTGGCCGAGTGACCACCGCCGCACCCGGGCACGGCGGCCCGGGCCGGTGTTCTTTCTGGACGGCGCGGTCAGCGCGGCGGGCCGCTCCGGCGACGGGTCAGCCGCATCAGCAGGAACACCAGCAGCACGATCACGCCGACCACCACCAGGCAGCAGAACAGCCCGAAGAGGCCGAATCCACCCCGGGACCGCCGCCGGGCGGCCTCCACCACCAGCTCGCCGGTGCCCGTGGACGCCCACGCCGCGACCGGCACGAACACCGAGAGCACGATCCCACCGAGGACCGCACCGAGCCGCCCCCACCACCTGTTCCAAGCAGACATGGCTCCATCCTCGCCGAGGAGCGCAACCCGGGCCGGGCGGGGCGAACACCGTCGGCCGCGGATCACCGGCCGGTCACGGTGAGGTCGGCCCTGCCGCGGTCGAGCCCGTCGAGGTGGTCCAGCGAACGCAGCGCCGGGATCGGCGAGGGCAGCAGCCACAGTACGCACAGCGTGCCGCCGATCGCCGCGACCCACAGCGTGGGTCGGAGACCGAGCCAGCTGCCGAGCGCGCCGCCGGTCAGCGCGCCGAGCGGCCGGATCCCGTAGTTGACCGCGGAGTACGCCCCGGCGACCCGGCTGCGCAGACCGTCGGGGATGACGGCGGCCTTGAGCGCGTTGAGGTTGACGTCGAACAGCATCACCCCGATCCCGGACAGGAGCTCGGCCCCGCCCAGCAGAACCACCCTTGCCCAGAGCGGTCCCCCGGCGACGGCGACCAGGAGGATCGAGGCCGGGAAGACGACGCCGCCGAGCATGATGCTGCGGCCCAGGCCGATGCGGACGGACAGCCGGGGGGCGATCACCGCGCCGAGCAGGCCGCCGACCGCGCCGGCGCCGAGCGCGAGGCCGAGCAGCCCGGCGGGTAGGCCGAGCGTACGGCTGGCGAAGAGCACCAGCAGGGCGTTGAACACGAAGCTGAAGTAGTTGACCGTCGTGGTGCAGCCGAGGCTGGCCCGGAGCACGGGGTGCCGCAGCGTGAACGCCAACCCGTCCCGCGCCTGCCGCCACAACGTCCCCGGCCGGGCATCGTCGGGCTGCGCGGTCCGCACCGGCGGGTCCCGCCGGACCTTGGCGATGCCCAGGGCGGAGAGCACGAACGACGCCGCGTCGACGAGGATCGTCACGGGCGCGGTCAGCGCCTGGACCAGCGCGCCGCCGAGGGCCGGCCCGGCGATGAACGAGACCGACCGGCTGGCGCTGAGGACGCCGTTGGCGTCGAGGTAGCGGGGCCGGTCCACGAGCAGGACGAAGAACGCGGGGTAGGTGGTGTTGAACAGCACCGACGCGGCGCCGGTCAGGAACGCCACGGCGTAGAGCTGGGCCAGCGTGCCGGCGTCGAACGCGAACGCCACCGGCACCGTCACCAGCAGCCCGGCCCGGATCAGGTCCGCCGCCACCAGGAGCAGCTTCTTGTTCGGCTGCCGGTCCACCCAGGCGCCGAGGAAAATCGCGGCGAGGTTCGGCAGCCACACCAGGGCGGTCAGCACCGACACCTGGGCGGCGGTGGCGTCGAGCACGAGCACCGCGAGGAGCGGGAAGGCCAGCTCGGAAATCCGGTCACCGAACTGCGAGACGGTGTGCGCGACGAAGAACGACCGGAAGTCGGGCTCGCGTAGCAGCGATCGGCGCGGCGCAGCCGGGCCGATCACCGCTCCTCCGCCTCGGGCATGACGTAGCGCATCAAGCGAACGTGCCGGGCATCCGGCGGCTGGTCGGCGGCGTCCCGCGTGACGTACGGCGCGAGCACCTGCTCGATCGCGGCGTTGACGGCGGCCAGCTCGGCCAGGGTCAGCCGTACGCCGGTGTTGGACAGGCCCGCCTCGCGCCGCCACTCCGGCGCGAGGCGCGGCTCGACCTCGGCAATCCACCGCTGCGGGGCGTCGGCGTACTGCGCGAACATCGCCTGGCTCAGCACCTGGCTGGCGGCCCGCCCCTCCTCGTCGTCGGGGAACTGGAACCGGAATCCCCGGGTGCTCGCCTCCCAGTACCGCTTGCGGGCGTCCCCGGCGGTGCCGCTGTCCTGGACCAGCCCGAACCCTGCCAGGTGACGCAGGTGCCAGCTGGTCACCGAGGGTGTCGCGCCGACGTGCTCGGAGAGTTCCGTGGCGGTCGCCGCCCCGTACCGCTGGAGCCGCGACAGGATGGCGAGCCGGACCGGGTGCGACAGTGCCCGCATCGCCTTCGGGTCGGACAGCTCCAGATCGCCGTATGGGTTGCCCGGCTCAACCGGATTTCTGAGAGACATGTCTCGAGAGTATTCTCTCAGAAATTGCCCGGCAAGCCCCTCCAGTCGAATGGTTCTCGGGAACGACGAAGGGCCCCGGAGATATCTCCGGGGCCCTTCGTCATGAGTAGCGGGGACAGGATTTGAACCTGCGACCTCTGGGTTATGAGCCCAGCGAGCTACCGAGCTGCTCCACCCCGCGTCGGCTGCTTGTACAGCTTATCGCATCTCCGTCGTGGAGATCAGCCGGGTCCGGCGATCGCGGTCGCGACCCGAGGAACGGCGGAGAAACGGAACGGCCCCGAGGAATCCCTCGGGGCCGTTCCGGCGTGGTAGCGGGGACAGGATTTGAACCTGCGACCTCTGGGTTATGAGCCCAGCGAGCTACCGAGCTGCTCCACCCCGCGTCGGCCCGTTAACCGTAGCGCACGGACCCATGGGGCGCAAAACGGCCCTCAGGACAGCCAATTCCTGATCGCCTCGGTCGCCCGCCGGCTGTCCGCCTCGAACTGCGCCCGGTCGGTCGAGCTGCTCTCCCAGCCCTGCTCCCAGAGCACGGTGACCACGTCGCCGACGCGTACCGCCCGGACCAGGTGGACCTCGTCGCCGCCGACCGGATCGCCGTTGGCGTCCCGGTACGGCGTCCGGGTCTCGAACAGCACCGACTCCTCGCCGTATCCGGCGCCGTCGAGCAGGCGCTGCGTGGTTGTCACGCCCGGCGCGTCCGGCGCGACCTGCCGCGGGCAGTCCCGGACCGCCTGCCGCAGCTCCCGCAACGCGTCGTCGGCCCGACCCGCCCGGTAGACGGTGACGCTGTGCCGGTAGCTGCCGGCCGGTACGGCGTCGGCCGGGGCGCCGGCCAGCTTGAACGGCAGGGTCCGCGCCCGGCGTACCACGACCTGCGCCTCACCGGGCCAGGCAGCGCAGAGCGCCGGCAGCACCGGCCCGGGGACGAACTGGCTGCCGGCACCGGTGTCGTTGGCCGCCGGCAGGGCGAAGAAGGCCCGGTCCGGGATGCTGGTCGGGGTGGCGGCCGTCGGTCGGGCACTCGCCGTCGGCGCACCCGACGTGCGGGGCGGAGCCGGGGTGGTGGGGCTGCCCGACGACGACGGCGGGGCGGTGGGGCTGCTCGACGGCGACAGCGGGGCCGGGCTGGGCGTAACCGCTGGTGGTCCGGGCGGGGTGTCCGGTCCGGCGAGCAGGACGCGCGTGCCGACGGCCGTGCCGCCGACGAGTACGGCGGCGGCCAGCGCGCCGAGCGTGACCCGGTTGCGCACCCGACGGTCGACCCGCCGGCGCAGCAGGTTCGGGGCCGGCAGCTCCCAGGCGTCGGTGTCGGCGGCCAGCGCCTGGTAGAGGCGGGTCAGATCACGCGACATCGTCGACCTCCAGCTTCTCGTGGGCGACGCCGGGCAGCAGCTCGGCCAGCCGGGTCCGCCCCCGGGACAACCAGGACTTCACGGTGCCGGTGGGAACGTCCGCCTCCCGGGCGATGTCCTCCACCGACATGTCGAACAGGTAGTGCAGGGCGAGCGCCTGCCGGTGCCGGGCCGGCAGCCGCCGGAGCGCGCCGACCAGCAGCACGGTGTCCTCGCCGGGTGGGCCGACGTCGTCCGGTGGACCGGTGCGGCTGGCCGCCAACCGCCAGCCGCGTAACCGCCGCCACCGGTCCGTGGCCAGCCGGCTGATCACCAGCCGCAGCCAGGCCTCGGGCGCCGGGTGGGCGGCCAGCCTCCCCCACTGCCGCCAGGCCCGGGCGTACGCCTCCTGGACGAGGTCCTGCGCCTCGCCGAGGTCGTCCGCCACCGCGTGGCCGTACCGGAGCATCCGGGCCGACGTGCTCCGGTAGAAGTCGTCGAAGCTGTTCGCATCCCTCATCTGGGGCTCCCGCCTCCCGTCGGTCCACCTGCTCTGTTGACGGAGGAGGCGCGTGCCGGGTTGCGGGCGTTCCGTCCGGTATACGACAAGAGCCCGTGGCCGGGACCGTTTCGGGTCTCCGGGCCACGGGCTCGGTGATCGGGCCGGCGTCAGCCGTTCGGTGACGGCGAGGGCGAGGCCGGCGGTGACGCGGGCGGGCTGCCGCTGGACGACGCGGCGGGCGACGGGTTGGCCGCCTCCTGCGCCTGCTGGAACGCGGTGATCGCCTCGTCCAGCGTCTTCAACGCCCGGCCGTACCGCTCGAAGTCACCGGACGCCTGGGCGGCCTTGACCTCGGCGATGGCGCTCTGCACCTTGTCGGCGGCCTGGGCCAGCTCGCCGGTGAGCACCGGCGGGCTGGTGCCGCCGTCGGTCGACGGATTCCCGCCGGTGGGCGGATTCCCGCCGGTGGGCGGCGCGGGCGAGTTGCCGGGCCCCCGCTTGCCCTTCTCGACGAGCTGCTTGATGCCGTCGCTGATGTTGTTCGCCAGCACCACGTACGAGCTGCCGTCGCCGTAGGAGACCAGCACCTTCTGCAACAGCGGGAACGCGTCCTGCTGGTTGCTCTTCACGTAGACCGGCTCGACGTAGAGCATGCCGTCGGCGAAGGGCAGCGAGAGCAGGTTGCCGTACTGCACCTGCGCCTGGTTGGAGGAGAGCAGGTTGAGCTGCTGCCGGATGTCGCCGTCGTTGGTCATCTGCTGGTGCACCTGGACCGGGCCGCCGGTCCGGGTCTGGTCCGGCAGTTCCAGCACCTCCAGCTGCGGCTGCCCGTTCACGTACGACCCGGAGATCAGCGCGGCGAGGTTCTGCCGGCCGTTCGGGGTGACCGCGGCGGTGAGCTGGAAGCGCGGACCCTCCTGCCCCGGGAACTGGGTGAAGAGGTAGTAGGGCGGCTGCTTCTGCCCACTGTCCGGCGCGTCCGGCACGTTCGGCACCTGCCAGAAGTCCTGGCCGGAGTAGAAGTCGCCCGGGTCGGTGACGTGGAATCGGGTGAGCAGGTTGCGCTGCACCTTGAACAGGTCCGCCGGGTAGCGGAAGTGCTCGGCCAGCTCCGCCGGGATGTCGCTCTTCGGCAGCACCAGGTCGCCGCCGAACGCCTTGTTCCACGCCTTGAGCACCGGGTCGGTGTCGTCGAACTGGTAGAGCCGCACCGTGCCGTCGTACGCGTCGACCGTCGCCTTGACCGAGTTGCGGATGTAGTTGACGTTCTCCCGGGCGAGCTGGAAGGTGCCCCGCCCGGTCAGCTCGTCGGCCGTCTCGGACTGCAGATTGACCCGGTCGGCGTACGGGTAGGTCGCGGCCGTGGTGTAGCCGTCGATGATCCACTGGATCCGGCCCTTCACCACCGCCGGGTACGGGTCGCCGTCCAGGGTGAGGAACGGCGCGACCTTCTCCACCCGGTCCCGCGGGTTGCGCACGTAGAGCAGCTTGGAGTCCTTGTTCACCGCCTCGGAGAGGAGGAAGTTCGACTCCTGCTCCTTGAGCGCGTAGAGCAGCCGCCGGGTGAACGAGCCGATCTCGACGCCGCCCTCGCCGGAGTACGTGTAGTACTGCTCACCCCCGGTCGAGATCGGACGGTCGAACTCCACGTTGCGGTCGCCGGTCTGTCCGACGATCGCGTAGTCGTCGCCCGTCATCCGCTCGCCGTAGTAGATCCGCGGCTGCTCGGCCGGGATCTCCTCGGTCGCCGACGAGCAGCCCTGCGTCTCCTTCGCCGCCTCGCCGAGGAAGCCCGAGACGAAGTACGGGACGCCGTTGCAGACCTGGTTGGCGGGGGCGGCCACCAGCCCGTAACCGTGCGTGTAGACGGTGTGCCGGTTGATCCAGTTGCTCTGCTGCGGGGTCAGCTCGCCGTAGTTGATCTCCCGGAGGCCGACCACGTAGTCGGAGGTCTTGCCGGCGACCTTGTACCGGTCGATGTCCAGCTTCGCGCCGAAGTCGTAGAAGCCACGCACCTGCTGGAGCTGGGTGTACGTCTCGGAGACCAGCTGGGGGTCGAGCAGCCGGATGTTCGACACCACCGAGGTGTCGGTGGCCAGGCTGGCCGGCGGGACGAGGTTGCTCGCCGCGTACCCGTTGCTCTTCGCGCCGGTCAGCCCGTACGCCTCCCGGGTCGCCTCGATGCTGCGCTGGATGTACGGCGCCTCCTTGTCGCGGGCGCTCGGCTTCACCTCGAAGGTCTGCACCGCCCACGGGTAGATGCCGCCGATCGCCACCGCCGACACGCCGAGCAGGGCGAGCGCGATGCCGGGCCAGACCAGGTTCCGCATCACCGCGTTGGAGAACACGATGATCGCGATGGCCACCACGATCGAGATGTACGCCAGGATCTCCTTGGCCGGGAGCAGGGCGTTCACGTCGGCGTAGCCGGCGCCGTAGAGCTTGGCGCCCTCGTTGTACTCCAGCAGCATCGCCCGCCGGTCCAGCACGTACGCGACCGCCTTGAGCAGGACGAAGACGGCGACCAACGTGCTCAGGTGGGCCCGCGCGGCGTTGGTCATCCGGTCGCCGACGCCCTGCAACCGCACCCCGCCGTAGATGTAGTGCACGGCCAGCGCCCCGAGCAGGGACAGCACCACCACGGTGAAGCCGACGCCGAGCAGATAGCGCCAGAACGGCAACTGGAAGACGTAGAACCCGACGTCGACCCCGAACTCCGGGTCCTTCACGCCGAAGTTCCCGCCGTTGCGGAACAGCAGCCACTGGCCCCACCGGCTCTGCGCGGACAGCCCGGCGAAGACCCCGATGACGGCGGAGACCAGGGTGATCCAGGTGCCGAGCCGGGGGCTCAGCAGCATCCGGTACCGCTCCAGGGTCGCCTGCTCGGGCGAGTGCGGGCGCAACTGGGGCCGCAGCCGGTACGCCAGCCAGAGGTTGCCCGCGATGATCGCCGCCATACCGGCCCCGACCACGAGGAACAGCACCAGCCGGGTGACGAGGACACCGGTGAAGACCTGGGTGTAGTGGACCTCGTCGAACCAGAGCCAGTCGGTCCACGCGTTGACTCCCCACCCGAGCAGGGTGAAGAGCAGGAACACCCCGATCAGGACCCCGATGGTGGCGCGTCCGCGCCGACTCATCCTTGGCAGGGGGCTGCTACGCATGACCACTGTTGGCTCCGCACGCTCGATGTGATCGGCTCCGACCAGGCACCCAGAGTACGGGGTCTTCCTGGACACGGCGGGTCAAGGTCGCGTCACGATCCTCTGCACGGCCGCCACGGCGGCTCAACAGCGGGTCGGTTGCCCCCCGGCGCGCAGCGTCTCCAGCGCCTTCAGCGCGTCGTCCAACGACGTCACCTTCAGCAGCGGCAAGCCGGGTTGCGGATTGCTGACCGCCTCGGCGCAGTTGTCGGCGGGCACCAGGAACACCTTCGCCCCGGCGTGCTTGGCGCCGACCAGTTTCTGGGCGATGCCGCCGATGGGGCCGACCCGACCCTCGTCGTCGATGGTGCCGGTGCCGGCGATGATCTTCCCGCCGGTCAGGTCGGCCGGCTCCAGCTTGTCGACGATCCCCAGGGCGAACATCAGCCCGGCGCTCGGCCCGCCGATGTCACCGAGGTCGATCTTCAGGGTGAACGGGTGCGGCTGCTGCTGGTCGATCTCGACGCCGATGCGGGGCCGGCCGTCCTGCTCCCGGCTGGTCACCGTGGCGGTGCCGGGCTGTCCGTCCCGGCTGTACCCGATCCTCAGCTCGGTGCCGGCCGGCTTGGCCCGGATCAGTTCGGTGAGCCGGGCGGCGCTGGTCACCTGCTGGTCGTCGACCGAGGTGAGCACGTCGCCGGGCTTGAGCGCGTTCGTCGACGGCCCGCCGGCGGTGACCGCCTTCACCAGCACCTGGACCGGATAGCCCAGCTCGCGCAGGGCCGCCGTCTCCGCGCTGGTCTGCGAGTTCTGGAAGTCCTCGGCGTTGCGCTTCTCGACCTCCTGCTGCGACTCGCCCGGCGGGTAGACCAGCTCGCGGGGCACCACCGCCTCGTCCTTCGAGAACCAGCCGGCCAGTGCCGAGCGGAGCCGGACGGTGGGCTGCACCCCTACCGTGGTGAGCCGCAGCTGCCCGGCGGAGGTGGACGCCGGCCGGCCGGTGACCTGGATGATCTCCTTGCCGTTCGAGGTGCCGAGGGTGTTGACCGTCGGGCCGGGACCGAGCACCACGTACGGGATGGGCACACTCAGCACCCCGATGCTGAGCAGGGCGGTGAGCAGTGCACCGAGGAGTACGGTCACGCCGCGACGTCTCATGCGGCAGAGCGTACCGAGCCGGGCGTACCGCTCCGGGCCGACGACCGGCGGACTTCGCCCTCAGCGCAACGCCGGCGTACCCGACCTGCGGCGGCACGCGCGTACCGTAGATGACGTGCCTGATATTCCGTTCGGCTTCGCGCTCCCGGGTGGGCAACCACCAGACCCCAACGACCCCGCGCAGATGCAGCAGTTCATGGCGCAGTTGCAGCACCTGCTCTCCGCGCCGGGCAGCGGGCCGGTCAACTGGGATCTCGCCCGGCAGGTGGCCGCGAGTCAGCTCGCCGCCGCCGGTGACCCGGCGGTCTCGCCGTTCGAACGCAACGCGGTGGAGGAGGCGCTGCGCATCGCCGACCTCTGGCTGGAGCCGGCCACCTCGTGGCCCTCCGGCATCCGGACGTCGGTCGCCTGGAACCGCAACGAGTGGATCTACAAGACCCTCGACGTGTGGCGCAAGCTCTGCGACCCGGTGGCCAGCCGGATGGTCGGCGCGATGGGCGACCTGGTCCCGCCGGAGGCCCGGGCCCAGCTCGGCCCGATGCAGTCGATGGTCGCCACGCTGGGCGGCGCGCTCTTCGGCGGCCAGCTCGGCCAGGCGCTCGGCTCGCTCGCCGCCGAGGTGCTCTCCGCCGGCGACATCGGCCTGCCGCTCGGACCGGCCGGCACCGCCGCGCTCATCCCGGCCAACATCCGGGCATACGGCGAGGGCCTGGAGCTGCCCGAGGACGAGGTACGCCTCTACGTCGCCCTGCGCGAGGCCGCCCACCAGCGGCTCTTCCAGCACGTGCCGTGGCTGCGCGGGCACGTGCTGACCGCGGTGGAGAACTACGCCGCCGGCATCCGGGTCAACCGGGAGGCGATCGAGGAGGCGATGGGCCGGGTCGACCCGACCGACCCGGAGTCGATGCAGGCGATCGCCCTGGAAGGCATCTTCACCCCCGAGGACAGCCCGGCGCAGAAGGCCAGCCTGGCCCGGCTGGAGACCGTGCTCGCCCTGGTGGAGGGCTGGGTGTGCCACGTGGTCGACAGCGCCGCCGGCGAGCGGCTGCCCAACGTCGTACGCCTCGGCGAGGCGTTCCGCCGGCGGCGGGCCGCGGGTGGGCCGGCCGAGCAGACGTTCGCCGCCCTGGTCGGCCTGGAGCTGCGGCCCCGTCGGCTGCGCGAGGCGACGGTGCTCTGGGCGGCCCTGACCGAGCAGCGCGGGATCGCCGGCCGGGACGCGGTCTGGGGCCACCCCGACCTGCTCCCGTCGGACGAGGACTTCGCCAACCCGCAGGCGTTCGCGGCGACCAGCAGCGACCTGGACGACGAGCTGGCCAGCTTCGACTTCACCGCCCCCGGCGCCCCGGAGGAGCCGACCCCGGGCGAGGACGACAAGTCCTGACCCTCCCCACCCCGGATCCGCGCGGCATCAGGGAAGTAGTGGTCTCAGCGGCGAGTCGAGACCACTACTTCCCGGAGGTTGTTGCGGATCTTCCGCGTCTAGCGGGAGGGAGGGGAGAGGAGGGCGCGGGTGGCGTCCCAGCCGTCGAGGGCCGGGTCGAGGGCCGCCAGGTCGGCGGGGCCACGCAGCCGGTGCCAGCCGGCGGTGACGGCGACGTCACCCGGGCGCGGGGCGGCGGCGCGTACGTCGGCCGGTGCGGCCGTCGACAGATCCACCTCGGGCAACCATTCCGGTACGGGCAACCGCGCGGCCACGCCGAGCAGTCCCGGGCCGTTCCCCTCTGCCGGGGCGACCGCCACCGGGCGGCTGGACAGCGGCCGGAGCAGCTTGCCGAGGGTGAGCCCGGGCAGGTCGGGCGCGTCGGCGACCACCACCGCCGCCTGGTCGTACCTCGCCGGCTCGGTGCCGGCGCCCAGGTCGCCGCGCACCTGTTCCGCCCCGGCGTCGCCGGGCTGCCCGACGCGGCCGGCCGCCGGCGCGACGTCACCGTCCGGCCACCCGGCATCGTCGACGGGCGCGGCCCGGTCGGCGGCCAACGCCGCGAACACGGCGTTGGCGGTGGGTTCGGGCACCTCGTACACGACGGTGCCGGGCCAGACCACGGCGTCGGCCAGCCAGCGGTCCCCGGGCGGCACCGCGACCGCGACCTCCACCTCGTTGAGCGTGGCGAGCAGATCCACGACGTCCTCGGCGAGCGCTTTACGCCACCGCGTCGGATCGATCCCCGGCGGCGTCCAGCTCACCGGTCCGAGCAACGCCACCACCACACGTCGGGCCATGCCCGACCCTAACCCGGGCCGCGCCGCACCGGTCGGCCCGGCGCCGGCGCCCCCGGCTCAGCCGGCCAGCGCGACGGAGGCGACGCCCTCCAGGTAGCCCCGGGCCCGCTCGGTCTTCGGGTACCGGCCGACCAGGGCCCAGAACTCGGCGTTGTGGCTGGGCACGATCAGGTGCGCCAACTCGTGCAGGAGCACGTAGTCGATCACCCAGTCGGGCATGTCCTGGATCCGGTGGGAGATCCGGATGGTGCGGTCGGCGGGCGTGCAGGAACCCCAGCGGCCGTTCTGGTTGGTGACCCAGCGCACGCTGGTCGGGGCGGCCGCGACGCCGTACTCGGGCAGGTGGAGGTTGATGAGGCGGGTGGCCCGGGCCAGCAGTTCCGCGTCGGAGCGGGCGAGCCGGTCCTCCCGGGCGGCGAGCCGGGCCAGCATCCGGTCGACCCATTCGCTCTCCTCGGCCCGGGAGAACTGGTCGGGGATGAGCACCACGACCCGTTCCCCGTCCCGATACGCGGACACTGTACGTCGCCGGCGCTGACTGCGCCGCACCTCGACGACCGGCTTCCGCGTCCCGGCCATTACCGGTCCGCGCAGCCTCGGATGACTGTCACGAAGGCAAGCTAATGCGTACTGACCAGGGGTCCGCAAGAGTCAACACGACGACACACGCCCGGAAAATGGTGGTTGGTCGCGAGGAGTCCTGAAAATTTTCTTTGCGGTGGGCACTCGACCGGCTCCGGTCACCCTTCGTGGCGATCCGAAGCGGCCCGCCAGCCGTCACCCATCGGCCTCGCACACGTTAAGTGATCTACAGACGGGGCGTCGCGCGGGGGCGGTCCGACGGGGGATCTGGGCGCATTCACCCGGCGTGTCCCCGCCAAACTGACTTATCCGACCTAACTCGGCATGCACACTCTCGTCGTCGGCTTGCTCACAGAGTCGACGTGCGGCTGACATGGAACCGCCCAGAGCTGGGTAGGGTCCGCCAACCGGCGGTCACGAGCGTGATCGCGGAGAACACCCCGGGCGCCGGAGCCACGCGTGGCCCGCCGCAGGGAAACCGCCGGGCCTGCCCGGCGGACGAGACGAGGAGGGCTAGCGTGGCCGACCAGGCCCAGACGTACAACGGTTACTGCGTCAAGTGCAAGGAGAAGCGGGACTTCGAGGGGCGCGTGGAGGTCTCGAAGACCGGCATGAACATGGCCAAGGGCAAGTGCCCGGTGTGCGGCACAACAGTGAACCGCATCCTCGGCAAGGCCAAGGTCTGACCCGCGAGGGTGCCGGCAGGCAGGCGCCCGCCGGCACCTTCGTGAACGGGTCTCGCGGGGGAGGGTCGACCGGACGACGGTCGCCCCTCCCCCGCGTCACGTCCGGCCACTGATTGTCGTTCGGCCGACACCGGTTACCGCCTGGTTGTGGATAAGCCGGCTTTTCCTGTGGACAGCCCTGGATACGCTCGGGCGCACCTGTGGACAACGAGGCACGGACAGCACGGATACGGTAACGATTCGTGGCATGACCGCCCGCACCCCGCTCGCCCGTCCGACGCTCCTGCCGGGCCTGACCCGGCTCTGGCGGGACCGGCACACCCTCCAACTCGGGCTCGAACCGGGCCGGGCCGTCCTGCTGGAGGTGGCCAACCCCGGGGCCACCCGCCTGCTCGACCTGCTGGACGGCACCCGCAGCGAACGCGCCGTCCTCGCGTACGCGGCCACGGTCCAGGTGACGTCGGACGAGGCCCGGGTCCTGCTGGACGCGCTCCGGGCCGCCGGTCTCGTCGTACCGGCGCACAGCCTGCTCCCCCGCGACCTCGCCGGGCCGGTCCGGGTCCGGCTGGCCGACGAGGCCGCGGCCCTGACCCTGGCCCCCGGCGGGCTGCCCGCCACCCCGGCCCAGGTCCTGCGCCGTCGCCGGGCGGCCCGCGTGCTGGTCACCGGCGCCGGCCGGCTCGGCGGGGCGATCGCCGTCGCGCTGGCCCAGGCCGGCGTCGGTCACGTGGCGCCGGACCTGGCCGGCCCGGTCCGCGCGGGTGACCTGGTCGGGACCGGCCTGGCCGCCACGGAGGTGGGCCGCCCGCTGGCCACGGCCGTCCGTGACGCGCTCGACCGGTACGCGCCGGCGACGGAGACCGGGCCACTCCGGCACGGCCGCGTCGACCTGGTGATCCAGCTCGGCACGGACCGCCCCGCGGCCCTGCTGGCCGCCCGGTACGCGCAGCGCCGTCAGCCCCATCTC
Organism: Micromonospora narathiwatensis; assembly: GCF_900089605.1. NCBI lineage: Bacteria > Bacillati > Actinomycetota > Actinomycetes > Micromonosporales > Micromonosporaceae > Micromonospora > Micromonospora narathiwatensis. Next base: position 4,445,369 of record NZ_LT594324.1, read on the forward strand.
CTGGTCGACCTGCGCGGCGGCGTGCCGGTGGTCGGCCCGCTGGTACGGCCACCGGCCGGGCCCTGTCTGAACTGTCTCGACCTGCACCGGGTCGACCGTGACCCGGACTGGCCGACGCTCGCCGCCCAGCTCGCGGCCGACGAGACCGAGCGCCCGTGCGCCGCCACCACCCGTCTCGCGGCGGTGGCGTACGCGGCGGCGGAGGCGCTGGCCCACCTCGACGGCGGCGCTCCGGAGACCCCCGGCTGCGCCGTCGAGATCAGCGGGGCGGGCCGGCTCCGCCGCCGCCAGTGGCCGCCGCACCCGTCCTGTGGATGCTCCGGGCGTCGCCCGATCGGAATCGGCATCACCCGCTCCCGGCTCGCACCAGCAGGGGGCCCGTCGAGTCGGTAACAATGACCGGGTGACCGACATCCCGCGCCGGGCCGTGTCCCGGACCGCCAAGCTCGCCGCTCTGCCGCTCGGCTTCGCCGGTCGGACCGTCCTCGGCATGGGCAAGCGGGTCACCGGGCTCGCGTCCGACGTCATCTCCGCCGAGATCCAGCAGCGCACCGCCGAGCAACTGTTCAGCGTGCTGGGGCAGCTCAAGGGCGGGGCGATGAAGTTCGGGCAGGCGCTGTCGGTCTTCGAGGCGGCGCTGCCCGAGGAGATCGCCGGCCCCTACCGCCAGGCGCTCACCAAGCTCCAGGAGGCCGCCCCGCCGCTGCCCGCGGCGACCGTGCACAAGGTGCTCGCCGAGCAGCTCGGGCCGGACTGGCGGGACCGCTTCGTGGAGTTCAACGACACCCCGGCCGCCGCGGCCAGCATCGGTCAGGTCCACCGCGCGGTCTGGCGTGACCCGGGGTACGGCCCGAACGGCGCCCCGCACCACCGGGACGTCGCCGTGAAGATCCAGTATCCAGGCGCCGGAGACGCCCTGCTGGCCGACCTGAAGCAGCTCTCCCGGCTGGGCGGGATGTTCCGCGCGATCCAGCCCGGGCTGGACGTCAAGCCGCTCCTCGTCGAGCTGCGCGAGCGGATCACCGAGGAGTTGGACTACGAGCTGGAGGCCGAGTCGCAGCGGGCCTTCGCCGCCGCGTACGCCGGCGATCCGGAGATCTTCATCCCGGCGGTGCTGGACGCCTCGCCCCGGGTGCTGATCACCGAGTGGGTGGAGGGCATCCCGCTCGCGGAGATCATCCGGAACGGCACCGAGGAGCAGCGCGACAAGGCCGGGCGGCTGATGGCCGAGCTGCACCTCTCCGCGCCGATGCGTGCCGGGCTGCTGCACGCCGACCCGCACCCGGGCAACTTCCGGCTGCTCCCGGACGGCCGGCTCGGGGTGATCGACTTCGGCGCGGTGGCGCGGATGCCGGAGGGCACCCCCGAGCCGATCGGCCGGCTGGCCGGGCTGGCCCTGCGCGGCCAGGCGGACGCGGTGGTGGCCGGGCTTCGCGAGGAGGGCTTCGTCAGCCAGACCGAGCCGATCGACGCGCAGGCGCTGTTGGAGTGGCTCCAGCCGATGCTGACCCCGGTCGCCGAGGAGGAGTTCCGGTTCACCCGGGCCTGGCTCCGCTCCGAGGCCACCCGGCTCGCCAGCCCCCGGTCGCCCTCGTTCCAGCTGAGCCGGCAGCTCAACCTGCCCCCGTCCTACCTGCTGATCCACCGGGTGACGCTGGGCTCGATCGGGGTGCTCTGCCAGTTGGAGGCGAAGGCGCCCTACCGGGCGATCCTGGAACGCTGGCTGCCCGGTTTCGCCCCGGTGAGCTGAGCGCCGACCGGGCCACGCCCGCTGTCGGGCAGGCGGACCACAGGCCGACGTGACCGGGACGCCGGGCCCGGCACGAACGCCACGGGGGCGGCGGCCGTCCGGCCGCCGCCCCCGTCGTACTCGGTAGGGATCTAGAGAATGCCCAGGTCGCGAGCCGACTGGCTGCGGCTCTTCATGGCGACGGTACGGGCGGAACGGGTTGCCTCAGTGCTCGTGGTGGTGCGACCGGCCTGAGGCCGGGGCATTCGAGCCCGGGACAGCGCTTCGTGAAGTAGTTGCATCTCGGTTCCGTTCGGCAGGTGCATCATCGGTTTCAGCTTTCTCGCGGCCGGTGGGACACCGGCGGGGACGTGTGGAACGGGAACGTGTCAGGCTGCCAGCCGGACCGCGTTGCGCGACTCGGACAGCCCACTGGCCGCCAGTCGCGCCTCGGCCTCGACCCGGAGCTGGGCGTCGCGGGCAAGGTCCTCCTTGCGTGGACGGCCACGGGGCCGCTTACGCGGAACGACCGCGCCACGCTCGAAGATCTCGCCGCCCCAGACCCCCCACGGCTCGGCCCGCTCCACCGCGCCGGCGAGGCACTCGACGCGCAGCGGGCAGTCCCCGCAGAGCGACTTGGCCAGTTCCAGCTCGGTGGGCGAGTCGGAGAACCACAGGTCGGGGTCGAACTTCCGGCAGGGCAGGTTCGCCTCCATCTCGACGCTCACGTCGAGCGGGGCCAACGCCAGACTCATCCTCCGGTCACCTCTCTCTCACTTCGATCTCGTGGATCGCGTTTCCGACGTACTTGGGCACTACGGCGGTGCAAAAAAACTGAGGCCGCGGATCCCGGTGAGCGGGTTCCGCGGCCTCGAGGTGAGCCGGTGGTCTGATGGATCAGACCGGTCTACCTCGAGGTGGAACACCGCGGACATCCGTGCGCTTGTTGGCGCCACCGATGCCCATGCCCGTGAAGCCACTGGTCCCCTCGATCCCCGCCAGCGGCGCAACGGTCAGATTCAGCTCGGCCTGAACCTGGACCTGGTGCACCTGCGGAACCGACGGTCGAGCGGCAAGAGCCACCCGCACGGCCGACAGCGGAGCGCAGGCAGCTGGCAGCGCCGCCGGACGCTCGTAGACGTAGATCTCCATTGGTGCCACCTCCCTGACTTTCCTCGTGCCGACCATGGACTCATCCCCCCTGAGCAGCCCGAATGGCGCTGCTCGCGAGGTGTGCTCTGAGGCTATTCCTCGCCTCCGGGCGAGGGCAAACGATTTAAGGCCAGATCTAAAAACTTTTCTGTGGGCAGACATCGTCCACCGCCGCGCCCGCCACCAGGGCCAGTACGGTATCCCCGTAAAGTCCCAGTTTGCGGGGGCCGATCCCGGCGATCGCGATGAGTTCCTCGCTGCGTCCCGGCCGCCGCTCGGCCAGCGCGGTCAGCGTCGCGTCGGTGAAAACCACGTACGCCGGCACCCGCTGCGCCTCGGCCACCCGCTGCCGCCACTCGCGCAGCCGCTCGTGCAGCTCCTCGTCGAGGTCGGACGGACAGGTCGGGCAGCGCCCCAGCTTGCGATCCGCGCCGGCGAGCAGGGTGGCGCCGCAGATCCGGCAGGAGACCACCTGGGTCCGGCGCCGCTCGGTCCGCCGGGCCGCGCCGGCACCGGCCCGCTCGGTGCCGCCCGAGCGGTCGAGCTGCGGCAGAAAGCGGGACGGCCGCCGGGCCCGGCCGCCCGGCGAGCGGGCCCCGGCGTACGACAGCCAGAGCCACTCCCGAGCCCGGGTGATCCCGACGTAGAGCAGCCGCCGCTCCTCCTCGACCTGCTCCGGGGTCTTGGCGTAGGAGGTGGGCAGGGTGCCCTCGACGAGGCCGACCAGGAAGACCGCGTCCCACTCCAGGCCCTTGGCGGAGTGCAGCGAGGCCAGCGTCACCCCCTCGACGGTGGGTACGTGCTGCTGAGCCGCCCGCCGGGCCAGCTCCTCGTTGAAGTCCGCGAGGGTCACCGGGCGCTCGACCGCGGCGGCCTCCCCGATCGGCACCACCGGCGGGGTCGCCGCGTACTCCTCGGCGAGCTGGACCAGGGCGGCGAGTGCCTCCCACCGCTCGCGGGCGGCGCCGCCGGCCGGGGGCGCGTCGGGCGCCCAGCCGACCGCGGCGAGCCCCTCGACCACGGCGGCCGGCAGCGGGGTCTCCCCCGGGATGGACCGGGTGGCGGCACGCAGCGCCACCATCGCCTGCCGCACCTCGGGCCGCTCGAAGAAGCGTTCCGCCCCCTGCACCTGGTACGGCACCCGCGCCTCGGTGAGCGCCTTCTCGTACGCCTCGGACTGCGCGTTGGTGCGGAACAGCACCGCGATCTCCCGGGCCGGGGTGCCGCCGTCGATCAGCGCCCGGCAGCGGGCCGCGACCGCGCTGGCCTCGGCCGGCTCGTCGGTGAAGATCCGCAGCTCGGGTTCGGGGCCGGGCGGCCGCTGGCCGTGCAGCTCCAGCCGCAGCCGGGCCTCGGTGCCCCGGGCCTGCGAGATCACCGCGTTGGCCAGCCCGACCACCTGCGGCGTCGAGCGGTAGTCGCGGACCAGCCGGACCACCGTGGCGGTGCGGTGCCGGCGCGGGAAGTCGACCAGGTACGCCGAGGTCGCCCCGGTGAACGAGTAGATCGTCTGGCTGGCGTCGCCGACCACGGTGAGGTCGTCCCGGCCGCCGAGCCAGGCGTCCAGCAGCCGCTGCTGGAGCGGGTTGACGTCCTGGTACTCGTCGACGACGAAGTGCCGGTACTGGCCGCGTACCTGCTCGGCGACGTCGGCGTGCTCCTCGATGCCCCAGACGGCGGCGCGCAGCATGTCCTCGAAGTCGATCACGCCGTTGCCCCGCTTGAGCCGCTCGTACGCGGCGAAGACCTCGGCCACCTTCGCCGGCTCGTACGGGGTCTCGCGCAGCGCCTTGGCCGCGGCCACCACGTACTCCCCGGGCTCCACCAGGGACGACTTGGCCCACTCGATCTCACCGGCGAGGTCGCGGGCGGCGGCCCGGTCGGCGCGCAGGCCCACCTTGGCCGCGGCCAGGGTGACCACCCGGACCTTGCTGTCCAGCAGCTCGGGCATGGCACGCCCCTCCAGCAGCCGGGGCGCGAAGTAGCGCACCTGGCGCAGCGCCGCCGCGTGGAAGGTGCGTGCCTGTACGCCGGCCGCCCCGAGCGCGGTGAGCCGGGCTCTCATCTCGGCGGCGGCGCGGGCGGTGAAGGTCACCGCCAGCACGTGCCGGGCGGAGATGTCGCCGGTGAGCGCGCGGTGGGCGATCCGGGCGGTCACCGCCCGGGTCTTGCCGGTCCCGGCGCCGGCCAGGATGCACACCGGACCGGCCGGTGCGGTCACCGCGGACCGCTGCTCCGGATCCAGTCCGGCGAGCACCCGTTCCGCCGCTGAGTGAACCGCCACAGCCAGGAATCATCTCAGCCCTCCGTGATGTTGCAGCGGTTAGCCTGGCCTGATCGGACCGGGCGCGAGCCTTCCCCTTGGAGGACCTGACCATGTTGACGATGTATTCCACCCCGTGGTGCGGCTACTGCCATCGGCTGAAGTCGCAGCTCGACCGGGAGGGCATCGGGTACGAGGTGGTCGACATCGAGCAGGATCCGCAGGCCGCGGAGTTCGTGATGAGCGTCAACGGCGGCAACCAGACCGTCCCGACTCTGCGTTTCGCCGACGGCAGCGCGCTCACCAACCCCTCGATCACCCAGGTCAAGCAACACCTCGCCGCCCTCACCGCCTGACCCTGGAGCGCCCGCCCCGCCCCGGTGTTATCGCCCCCGAGCACGGCGTGTCGTGCCAACAACCTCGTGATCGACGGCGGCCTCGGGGGGCCGGCGGGGAGCGGGGATCGGGACGCGGGGGCCGGCAGACGAGGGCGGGGTGAGGCTGCGGTGCTGCCAGAGGTAGGCGCCGGCGGCGGTGGTCACCATCCCGACCAGGGCGAACAGCAGGCGGTAGTCGAAGACGCCGACGAGCAGTGCGCCGGTGCCGATGGAGACCGCCTGCGGGCCGCTGACCAGCGCCTCGGAGGCGGCGGCGACCCGGCCGAGCAGCTTCGGCGGGGTACGCCGCTGGACCAGCGTGTTGAGCCCCACCATGGTCAGCGGCAGCGACACCCCGGCGAGTAGCAGCGCCACCACGCCGAGCCAGAGCCGGGGGTACGCCAGCGCCAGCGCGGCCGGCCCGAAGAACGTGATCCCGGCGGCGAGCGCACCCAGTTCCCCGGCCCGGCGTACCACGCGGGCCGAGACGAGCCCGCCGACCAGCCCGCCGACGCCCTGCACGGTGACGAGCACGCCGACGAACGCGGCGTCCCGGTGCAGCCCCAGGTCGACGTACGCGAAGATCAGCGACTCGGTGAAGCCCATCACCAGCGAGCCAAGCCCGTAGCCGAGCAGGGCCCGGCGCAGCGCGGGCTCGCCGGCCAGGTGGCGCAGGCCGGCGCCGAGTTCGGCCGGCCAGCGCAGGACGGCGTCGGGCGGCCCGGACTCGCTGACCCGGAGCAGGCCGACCACGGCCGCGGCGGTGAGGAAACCGGTCATGGCGAGGGTGACCAGCAGCCACCCGCCGACGGCGGCGTAGAGCCCGGCCCCGGCGAGCGGGCCGACCAGCCGCAGGCCCTGCCGGACGGTCTGCAACACCCCATTCGCGTCGGCCAGCAGCTCGCTCGGCACGAGCTGGCGGATCAGCCCGCTCAGCGCCGCGCTCAGCGCGATGTACGACAGGCCGTAGCAGGCCGCCACCGCGTAGATGATCCAGACGTCGGCGCGATCGTGGACCGCGAAGAGCGGGCCGAGCAGCACCGCCGTGCCGAGGTTGGCGACCACGAAGAAGGGTCGACGGCGGTACCGGTCGACGACCCAGCCGACCAGCGGGGCCAAAGTCATCGGCGCGATGATCGCGAAGATGGTCGCCCCGGCCATGCCGTCCGAGCCCGTCACGTCCTTCGCCCAGACGGCGAGGGCCAGCAGCAGGATCGACTCGGCCGCCATACTGGCCAGCAGCGCGGCGAAGAGCAGGCGGAAGTCGGGGCGGCGCAGAACGATGCGCATCGGGTTCCCTTCGGCGGGGGTGCGTCGGGGGGTGCCTGACCGGCCCGGACCCTGCCGTCCGGACCGATCGGGTGACCCGCCACGGTCCTCTTTTTGTCTCAAGACACGCCCTCGCCGGAACCTCCGACACCGGTCGCGCCGTCCATACTGACCGTGGGGGGCGAACTTCATACAGTTACCGTCGCGTCCTGCGACGGTCGACGGAAAGAGGACACCGTGCCTCCTGCCGTACCAGGCCCGATCCTGCGCCGTCGCAGGCTCGGCACCGAGTTGCGCCGGCTGCGTGAGCGCGCCGGCCTCACCGGCGACCAGGTCATCGAGCGGATCGGCTGGGCCTCCGCGTCCAAACTGTCGCGTCTGGAGAACGGGCGCAGCCGTCCCGACCCCGACGACGTCGGCGTCCTGCTGACCCTCTACGACGCGGACGACGAGCTGCGCGAGGAGCTGCTGGGGATCACCCTGGAGGCCGGCGACATGCGGGGCTGGCTGCGCAACTTCCCGGTGATGACCCAGCAGCAGCGCGGCTTCGCCGAGCTGGAGGCCGGCTGCGCCGAAATCTGCGAGTACAACCCGGTGCTGGTCCCCGGGCTGCTCCAGACCCCGGGGTACGCCCGGCACCGGATCAGCTCCGCGTCCCGGGTGGCGGAGCAGGCCGGCGACCCGGAGGGCGAGGACCCGGAGACCGAGGTACGCGCCCGCCAGGCCCGCCAGTCGCTGCTGACCCGCTCCGCCGACGCGCCGCGCTACACGGCAGTGCTGGAGGAGGCGGCGCTCGGCCGACGGGCCGGCCCGCCGGCGGTGCTGCGCGAGCAGATCGTCCACCTCTGTGAGCTGGCCATGCTGCCGAACGTGACGCTGCACCTGCTGCAGCGCGACACCCGGATCGGCGACTGGTACCTCCCGCCGACCGCGTTCTCGGTCTACCGGTTCGCCGATCCGCTCGACCCGGAGACGCTGGCCATCGAAGGTGGGTTCACCGACGTCATGTCGACCGAGGCAAACACCCTAAATCGCTATAAAGTGGTGTTCGAGTGGCTACGCTCGGCGGCGCTCTCCGCATCGGACACCCTCGCCTGGCTCATCGAGGCGACGGGGCGGCTGGCCGACCCGGCAGTCGAGTCCACCGCGGCGTTCGGGCCGGCAACGGCGCCGGCCCAGCGCCGCCGCGGCTCGGGGCGCCTGACGACGGACCGGTGATCCACGCGCACCTGGCCGTCCGGCCCGCGCGGCGTCACTCGTCCCCATCGGAGCACTCCAGACCAGGAGCAGAACCATGAACGAGATCCGCAACAGCTCGTCCGACCTCGCGCAGCAGCTCGCCGGCGCCGCCTGGCGCAAGAGCACCCGCAGCCAGACCTCGAACTGCGTGGAGGTCGCGCCCCTGCGTACCGGTCCGGCGGCGGTGGCGCTCCGGGACAGCAAGGACCCGAGCGGGCCGGTGCTGCTGTTCAACCGGGCCGGATGGCTGGGCTTCATCGCCGGCGCGAAGAACGGCCAGTTCGCGCTGAACTGATCCACCGAGTGCACCGGGGCCGTCGGCGTCGCGCCGGCGGCCCCGTCGTGTATCCGCCCCTGACAATGGTGCTGACCTGGACTCGCCCGTTCGGTCGACGCCCACGAACGATCGTCGAGTTTCACTTGCTGGGAAGGGTGCCGGGCGTAACATGTCGAAAGAGTGACGTGGAAGTTCCAGCGCGTATCCGTCCGTCCCGGGGGATATCCATGCGGTTCCTGATCGTCCGCACCGAGATCCGTGCCGCCGCCGACACCGACATCGTCGCCGCCTGGGCCGGCGGGGGCCGGCTGCGGGACGAGACCACCGCGCCGGAGCCACGCCGTCAGGTCGTCCACGCCGAGGACCGGGACGCCGCCCTGCTGCTGGCCCGGGCGCTGGCGTGCGTGGGTGCCGTACGCGCCGGCCGACACCGGGTCAAGGTGCTCCCGGTCGAGGAGGCCGACCCCGGCCACCTCTACCGCTGGGACGGCAGCTGACCCCATCTCACGTCCGTCGTGGTCGGACCGGCTCCCCCGCCGTGTTCCCTGCCTCAACCGGCCGCGACGGCCCGTGTTCCCGGCCCGGGACCGCCGCGGCAACGACGGTCCTGGGCCGGGGCCGCGTCCCGCCCCCGCCGGTCAGCAGTGGCCGTCGAGCCAGCGGTGGACGAGAAACAGGGCGATCGAGGAGGGCGGCGGGAGGAGCAGCCGCTCCCCGCACGCGTCGACCGTCTCCCCGGCCAGCGCGGCACCGATCTCCCGCCGGGTGAACCAGCGGGCGTGGGCGATCTCGGCGGGGTCCACCCGGATCGGCTCGTCGGCGTCGGCGCGGGCCAGGAAGCCGAGCATCAGCGAGCCGGGGAACGGCCAGGACTGGCTGCCCGCGTACGCGATCTCCGCGACCTCGACGCCGACCTCCTCGCGGACCTCGCGGAGCACGGCGGCCTCGGCCGACTCCCCGGGCTCGACGTAGCCGGCCAGGCAGGAGTAGCGGCGCTCCCCCGGGGTGTGTGCCCAGGCGGCGTTGCTGCCGAGCAGGCAGCGCCCCTCCGGGCCGTCCACCGCGTCGTGGACCAACACGATCATGGCCGGGTCGGTGTGCGGCCAGACCCGCTCGCCGAGCGCGTCGACCCGCGACCAGCCCGCCTCGTCGACCTGAGTGGAATGCCCGCTGACCGACGAGTAGCCGTGCCGGACGTGCCAGTTCAGCAGGGCGAGCCCGGTGGTGAAGATCCCCGCGTCCCGGTCGACCAGCAGGTGCCCCACCTCGCGCAGGTTGGCCCGGCGGGTGCCGGGCAGCTCCGGCAGCGGCGCGTCCACCGCGAAGACCGGTACGCCGTCCGGCTCGACGCCGAGAAACATCGGCACCGACCGGGGCACCTCGGGCAGCTCGCCCGGGCCCACCAGCACCAGCTCCGGCGGGGCGGCCTCGCCGCGCACCAGCGCCCGGCCGTCGTCGGCCGAGTCCAGCACCAGCACCCGGGCCCGCTCCCACGCCTCGGCGAGCCAGTCCGGGTCGGTACGCCGGTGCGCCGCCCGGTCCAGCGTGGACCGCGCCAGTGGCGGGGCCGCCTCGCCGCTCACGCCGTCGCCCCGCTGCTGAGCCCGATGGTTCGCTCGCTCACGCCGCCTCCGTCCGGACCTCGGTGAGCGTGGCCAGCGGCCCCGCGATCCGCTCGGCGTCACCGAGGATCACGGTGACCGCCTTCGCCGGGGCGAGGTAGCGCGCCGCCGCCTCGGCCACATCGTCCACGGTCGCCTTCGCCAACCGGGCGGCGTGCTCGGCGAGGAAGTCCAGCCGCAGCCCGTTGCCGGCGTACGCGCTGGTCAGCGACGCCAGCCCGGCCTGGGTCGACATGCCGAGCTGGAGCGTGCCGAGGGCGTACTGGCGGGCCTGCTCCAGTTCCTCCGGCTTCGGCGGCAGGGCGGCGAGGCGCCCCAGCTCGTACGTCGTCTCCAGCAGCGCGGGCGCGGTGACCTCGGTGGCCACCTCGGCGGCGGCGATCAGCACCGACCCGGCCACCGAATGCTCCACCACCGAGTGCGGCCCGTACGTGTAGCCCTTGTCCTCCCGGATGTTCTCCACCCAGCGGGAGGAGAAGTAGCCGCCGAAGAGCAGGTTGGCCAGTTGCAGGGCGGCGTGGTCGGGATGGGTGCGGGGCACCGCCGGCAGGGCGATCCGCAGCGAGGACTGCACCGAGCCGGGCCGGTCGACCAACAGCAGCGGGCCGGGCTCCAGCGGCGGCGCGGGCGGCAGCTCGGCGACGTTCCCGGCCCCGTCCCAGCCGGCGAGCGCCTGCTCGGCGGCGTCCAGGGCCCGTTCCGGCTGCACGTCGCCGACCAGCACCAGCACCGCGCCGGCCGGGTGCACCCGCTCGGCGTGCAGCCGGCGCAGCACCGGTGAACGGACCGTCCGGACCTCGTCCGGCTCGGGGGTCTGCACCGCGTACGGGTGCTTGCCGTAGATCCGCTTCAGCAGCGCGGTCCGGGCCAGGTGGGCGGGCTGGCTCCGGGCGACCTGGATACGGTCGACCAACCGGTCCCGCTCGGTCTCCACCCAGTCCCCCGGGTACGTGGCCCCGGTCAGCACGTCGGCGAGCAGCTCCAGCATCCGGCCCAGGCCGGTGACCAGGCTGGCCCCGGAGAGCATCAGCCGGTCCGGATCGATCCCGGCGGAGAGCCCGCCGCCGACCTTCTGCAACTCGGCCGCGATCTGGGTCGCGGTGTGCGTCGCCGTACCCGAGAGGATGGTCTGCGCGAGCATCGCGCCGCGCGCCAGGTGGGTACGCCCGAACGGCATCCACAGCCGCAGCTCGACCAGCGGAATCGCCTGCCGGCGTACGGCGATCACGGTGAGCCCGTTGGCGAGCGTGCGCTCGGCCTGCGTGGGCACCTTGAGCTTGCGGGTGGGGCCGAGCGGCGGCAGCGGCCGGGTCCCGGTCTCCACGGTTGCCGTCACTGAACTTCCTCCGTTCGCGACTGCGGGGCTCGCAGAACCGGCTCACTCCTCGCGCTCACTGGACCGGCCACCGTTCGCGACTGCGGGGCTCGCAAAACCGGCTCACTCCTCGCGCTCACTGGGCACCCCCGGCGATGACCTCGATGGACGCGCGGCGCTCCGGCCGCAGGGTGGCGGCGGCAGCGAGGAGCTGCTCCTCGGTCACCTCGCCGACCAGCCGGGGCAGTTCGTTGAGCACGCCCGGCTCGCCGCGCTGCTGTTCGAGCACGGCCATCCGCAGCGCCCGGCCGAGCACCGCGTCGGTGTCCCGTAGCAGGTGGGTGGCCATCCGGGCCTGCGTGCGCGCCAGCTCCCCCTCGGTCAGCCCGTCGGTGGCGAGCCGGTCCAGTTCCTCGTCGATGGTGCGCAGCACCTTGTCGACGTCGCCGCCGGGCGGCAGGTGGGCCTGGAGCAGCAGCGCGGTGGGGTCGCGCACGTCGAACGGGTCGCCCATGAAGCCGAGGTAGCCACCGATACTGGTGACCGTGCGGTCCCGCTGGACCAGCCGCTCGACCAGCCGGGACGCGTCACCGTCGGTGAGCACCTCGGCCAGCACCACGTACGGCAGGTAGCCGGCGAAGTCGGTCACCGGGTCGGGCACCCGCCACGCCCCGGCCACCGCCGGCAGCGGGGCCAGCCTGTCGGTGTACGAGGTGCGCCGCTCGGCGGTCAGGTCCGGCTCGGCGAAGTCGGGCCGGCGCGGGGCCGGCCGGGCCGGCACGTCGCCGAAGTGCCGCTCGATCAGCGTGGTCGCCTCGGCCACGTCGATGTCTCCGCTGACGGCGAGGACGGCGTTGCCGCTGGCGTAGTAGCGCCGGAAGAAGTCGGCGGCGTCAGCGACGGTGGCCGACTCCAGGTCGTCGAAGGAGCCGTAGCCGTCGTGCGCGTTGGGGAAGGTGTCGAACATGACCGGCGGCAGGGTCAGCCAGGGAAATCCGCCGTACGGCCGGTTGAGCACGTTGACCCGGATCTCCTCCTTGACCACGTCGACCTGGTTGCGCAGGTTCTCCTCGGTCAGCCGAGGGCCGCGCATCCGGTCGGCCTCCAGGAAGAGCGCCCGTTCCAGCGCGTTGCTCGGCAGGGTCTCGAAGTAGTCGGTGTAGTCCAGGTGCGTGGAGCCGTTGAAGGTGCCCCCGGCGCCCTGGACGTGCCGGAAGTGGGCCAGCTTCTCCAGGTTCTCCGAGCCCTGGAACATCAGGTGTTCGAAGAGGTGGGCGAAGCCGGTGCGGCCCTCCGGCTCGGACCGGATGCCGACGTCGTAGACCACCGCCACCCCGATCACCGGGGCGCTGCGGTCGGGGGTGAGCACCACCCGCAGGCCGTTGTCGAGGGTGAACCGCTCGACCGGGTACTTCGTCGCTGGAATTCTCGCTCTCGGCGGCACGGATCGACCCTAACGTGTCCGCCCCGGCCGCACCGGCGGTGTGGCCCGCCACTCCGGACGGCCGTCGCGGCGATGGGCCGACCAGCTCCGCCTACTCCACCGAACAGGTAGGAAATATCGAGAACCCCCAGGTCGCGTTTCCCGGATCGTGGATGGGCCTTGACGCCGCTCCCCGCCTGACCCAGTCTTCCTACCAACTAAGTAGGAATACTGCGGATTGGAATCACGATGAGACGGCTCCCTTTCCGTCGGCTACTCTCCGTCGCGACCCTTGCCGTGGTCGGCGCGGCCACCCTGGGCACCACGGCGGCCTGCGGCGACGACACCGACGCCGCAGGCGGGTCCGGTCCGGTGACGCTGCGCCTCGGCTACTTCCCCAACATCACCCACGCGCCGGCGGTGGTCGGCGTGGAGAAGGGGATCTTCACCGAGAAGCTCGGCAGCGGCGTCAAGCTGGAGACCACCACCTTCAACGCCGGCCCGTCCGCCATCGAGGCGATCTTCTCCGGGGCGATCGACGTGACGTACATCGGTCCGAACCCGACCGTGAACGCCTTCTCCAAGTCCAAGGGTGAGGCGATCCGGGTCATCTCCGGCGCCGCCTCCGGCGGCGTCGCCCTGGTGGTCAAGCCGGAGATCACCTCGGCGGAGCAGTTGCGCGGCAAGAAGATCGCCACCCCGCAGCTCGGCAACACCCAGGACGTGGCGTTGCGCTACTGGCTCAAGGAGAAGGGCCTCACCGCCACCAAGGAGGGCGGCGGCGACGTCAAGGTCGTCCCGCAGGAGAACGCGCAGACGGTGGAGACCTTCAACAGCGGTGCGATCGACGGCGCCTGGGTGCCGGAGCCGTTCGTCTCCCGACTGGTCAACGCCGGCGGCAAGGTGCTGATCGACGAGCGCGACCTCTGGCCGGACAAGAAGTTCGTGATCACCAACCTGATCGTCAGCACCAAGTTCCTGAAGTCCCACCCCGACGTGGTGAAGAAGCTGGTCGAGGGGCAGGTCGCCGCGAACGAGTTCGTCAACACCAAGCCGGACGAGGCCCAGCAGGCCGTCTCCGACCACATCGGCAAGATCACCGGCAAGCCGCTGGACCTCAAGCTGATCAAGCAGGCGTGGCCCACCCTGGAGTTCACCAACGACCCGATCCCGGCCTCGCTGAAGACCGGCCTGGACCACGCGGTCGCCGTCGAGCTGACCCAGCCGGTCGACCTGAACGGCCTCTACGATCTGAAGTTCCTCAACGAGGTGCTCAAGGCGCAGGGCAAGGCCGAGGTCACCCAGCCATGACGTCGGCCACGACGAGCCCGCGCAGCGCGACCGGCTCGGTCGCGCTGCGCGGCGTGACAAAGGTGTACGGCCAGGGCGAGCACGCCGTCCTGGCCCTGGACGGGGTGTCGCTGGACGTCGACCCCGGCGAGTTCGTCTGCCTGGTCGGCGCCTCCGGCTGCGGCAAGAGCACCCTGCTCAACCTGGTGGCCGGTCTGGACCGGGTCAGCGGCGGCGGGATCGAGCTGAGCGACGGCGTCAACCCCGGCCTGATGTTCCAGGAACCGGCCCTGTTCCCGTGGCTCACCGTCGAGGCGAACGTCGAGGTGCCGCTCAAGCTGCGCGGGCTGCCCCGGGCCGAGCGCAAGGCCAGGGTCGCCGAGCTGCTGCGCACGGTCCACCTGGCCGACTTCGGTCGCAAGCGCCCGCACCAGCTCTCCGGCGGCATGCGGCAGCGGGTCGCGCTGGCCCGTACCCTCGCCCTGGACACGCCGGTGCTGCTGATGGACGAGCCGTTCGGCGCGCTCGACGCGATGACCCGGGACATCCTGCACGACGAGCTGGAACGGATCTGGTCCGAGCGGAAGCTCACCGTGCTCTTCGTGACCCACAACGTCCGTGAGGCGGCCCGCCTCGCCGACCGGATCATCCTGCTCTCCAGCCGACCCGGCCGGATCATCTGGTCCACCCGCGTCGACGTGCCCCGGCCCCGCCGGATCGATTCCCCGGAGATCGCGACCATCGCCGCCGAGGTCACCGAACGGCTGCGTACGGAGGTGGGCCGCCATGGCCAGTGACACGCTCGCCGGGTCCTCGCGTACCGACGCGGAGATCACCGGCCTGGACGCCCTGGAGATCGCGGGCCGCGAGCAGGGCCCGACCCGACTGCGCCGGGCCTGGTCGGCGCTGTGGCCGAAACTTGCCGCGCTGGCCCTGGCCGTCGCGATCTGGCAGGCCGTGGTCTGGACCGGCTGGAAGGAGGAGTGGGTCCTGCCCGGCCCGGCGACGGTCTTCGCCGACCTCGGCCACTACCTGGCCAGCTCGGCGCTCTGGGACGGCCTGGCCACCACCGGCCGGCGGGCCGCGATCGGCTTCGCCGCGGCTGTCGCGGTCGGGCTGGTGCTCGGCCTGGCGGTGGCCCGGGTGAAGGTGCTCCGGGCCGCGCTCGGCTCGATGATCACCGCGCTGCAGACCATGCCGTCGATCGCCTGGTTCCCGCTGGCCATCCTGCTCTTCCAGCTCAGCGAGCAGGCGATCTTCTTCGTGGTGGTGCTCGGCGCGGCGCCGTCGGTCGCCAACGGCGTCATCCACGGCGTCGACTACCTGCCGCCGCTGCTGGTCCGCGCCGGTCGTAATCTCGGCGCCCGGGGACTCAACCTCTACCGGTACGTCATCGCGCCGGCCGCGCTGCCCGCCATCGTGGCCGGGCTCAAGCAGGGCTGGGCGTTCGCCTGGCGCAGCCTGATGGCCGGCGAGCTGCTGGTGGTCATCGCCACCCGCACCTCGATCGGCGCGCAGCTCACCTACGCCCGGGAACTCAGCGAAGCGGCCCGGCTGATGTCGATCATGATCGTCATCCTGGTGGTGGGACTCGGCGTGGACGCCGCCTTCGGCGCGGCCGACAAGGCGATCCGGCGCCGGTGGGGCGTGCTGGACCAGGCCGGCAACTGACGCCGTGTACGTCTCAGCGCGCGCCGACTACGCGCTCCGGGCCATGCTCGCCGTCGCCGACGCCGCCGGGTCCCGCGACGGCGGCGAGTACGGCGACGGCGAGCTGGTGAAGGCGGCGGCCCTGGCCGAGAGTCAGGACATCCCGCTCAGCTTCCTTCAGGGCATCCTGCTCGAACTGCGCCGGGCCGGGCTGCTGCACAGCCACCGCGGCACCGAGGGCGGATACGCGCTCACCCGCCCCGCGGCCGAGATCAGCGTGGGCGACGTCCTGCGCGCGGTCGGCGGGGCGCTCACCAGCGTCCGGGGTCTGCCGGCCGATCATGCCGGCTATCACGGGGTGGCCGTCGGGCTGCGGGACGTCTGGCTGGCGGTCGACGGGGCGATCGCGCTGGTGGTCGACCGGACCACCCTCGCCGACCTGCTGGGCGACCGCACACCGACGGTCTGACCGGGTGGGACGCCGGGGCGGTGGCCTCAGCCGGCCCGGCGGCGGCTAGCCCGCGGTCGGCCCGGCCGCCGGAGGCTGCCCCTCGTCCGGCCCGTGCAGTTCGACCAGGCTGGCCGGGGCGGCGTGACCTGGCCACTGGGGCCAGGGCGCGAACGCCGCGAGCACGGCGAGCAGCAGGCCCGCGCCCGCGACCACCAACACCATCAGCAGCTCACGCGCCGTCCCCGACTCGGCATCGCCGGCCATGCGCACCCCTCCCGCGAGGCCGACTCCGCCGGCCCGTGCTCCCCCACGCCAAGCATTGATCACGCCGACGGCCCTGGCCAGTCGTCAATCGGACTCTTTCCCGCCCGATACCCGACTCGAGATCCCGGCCGCAAAAAGGAGGCGCGGCCGGCCGCCGAGGGAGGCGGGCCGGCCGCGCCGTCACGCCCGGGTGGGCGCGCCGCGTGTCCCGACGTGGGAAATGCGCCGGCTCAGAGCGGGCGGATGTTCTCCGCCTGCGGGCCCTTCTGGCCCTGGGTCACCTCGAACTCGACCCGCTGGTTCTCGTCCAGCGAGCGGTAGCCGGACGACTGGATGGCGGAGAAGTGGGCGAAGACGTCGGCGCCGCCGCCGTCCGGGGTGATGAAGCCGAAGCCCTTGTCAGCGTTGAACCACTTGACAGTGCCGATGGCCATTGTTCGTCTCCTTTGACGGAACGGTCCGACCCACGCCTGTCGCGGGCCGGAATGGTGGTGCGCCATCCGGCGCACCCGTCGCTGCTGGTCGCCCCGCCCGGAGAACTCCGGACACAACAAAAGCGCGCCTGGGGCCACAATCCGCCAGGCGCACACAGAGTCTCTGGAACCAAAACTGCAACGTCGTCAAGGTACCACGGTTCGCTGCCGTCCGCCCAGGAACGCGCCGACGACGTTCGCGCCCGGCCAGCCGCACCCGAGGTGTCAGGGCCGGTGGGTCGGAGCGGCCTCGCTCGGAGTCTCCGGCACGTCGGCGATCAGGGCGGTCAGCCCGTCGGCGTCGAGCAGGTCCGCCGGCCGGACGGTTGCCCCGTCCCGGACGTAGTGGAAGGCCGCCCCCACCCGCTCGACCGGCACACCGGCCAGCTCGGCCCAGGCCAGCCGGTAGACCGCGAGCTGCACCGCCGCCGCCTCGGCTTCCCGCCCGGTGGGCTGCCGGCCGGTCTTCCAGTCGACCACGTCGTACCGGCCACCGGGGCGGGCGAAGACAGCGTCCATCCGGCCCCGGACCACCACGCCGGCGAGCACGGTGGCGAACGGCACCTCGACCTCCACCGGCACCCGCTCGGCCCACTCACTGGCCAGGAAACGCTCCTGAAGCTCGGTGAGCGCCTCGTCCGGCGCGGCGTCGTCGTCCGCCGCGCCGGGCAGCTCGTCCACGTCCAGCAGCCGGTCACCGCCGAAGCGCTGCTCCAACCAGGTGTGGAAGGCGGTGCCGCGCCGGGCGTACGGGTTGGGTTCGGCGGGCAGCGGCCGGCGCAGCGCCCGGGCCAGGGCCACCGGGTCGCGGCGCAGCGCCACCAGCTGGGTCACCGACATGTGCCCCGGCAGTTCGATCTCGACCGCCTCGGCCCGACGGGCCAGCTCCGCCTGCTCGGCCAGCAGCAGGTCGGCCTCCCGCCGCCACCGGGCCACCTCGGGGTCGTCCTCCCGGGCATCGTCGTCCCCGGACACCTCCCGGTGGGCCGCCTCCGGGTCGGCGAGGTGGCGGCGGACCAGCGCGGCGGCCCCCGCCAGCGCCGGCCGACGGGCGCCGAGCGGGTCGGCCGGCCATTCCGTTCGGAGCACCACCTCGGTGGTCGGGTTCACCGCGTCCCCGGCCGGCTCGGGCGCCCACTCGTCGACCAGATGCCCGGCCGCGCCGTCCAGACAGGCGTCGTGCACCTCGCGCAGGAACACCGAGGGGCCGCGGAACCGCTTCGTCCCGTCCCCCCACCAGTAACCCGAGCAGAGCAGCAGCCGCCGGGGCCGGGTCACCGCCACGTACGCCAGCCGGCGTTCCTCCCGCTCGTCGTGCGCCCGCCAGGCGTCGGTGAAATCCTCCACCGCCCGAGCCACCCCGCGCTGGTCCTCCGCCTCGGCCAGGCCCAGCTCGGGCAGCCCGTCGGCGTCGCCACGCAGCGGGAACGGCAGCACGCCCAACCCGCCGAGCCAGTGGTCGGAGTTGCGCACCGGCCCCGGCCAGACGCCCCGGGTCAGCCCGGCCGCCGCCACCACGTCCCACTCCAGGCCCTTGGCGGCGTGCGCGGTGAGGATCTGCACCGCGCCCTCCACCACCTCGACCTCGCCGGGCGTCAGGCCGCGCTCCTCGTCCTCGGCGGCCGCCAGGTAGGCGAGGAAGCCGGCCAGGGTCGCGCCGGGCGTCTCGCCGCTGAACCGGGCCGCGACGTCGCCGAGCGCGTCCAGGTGCCCACGGGCCAGACCGGCGTCGCCGGTGCCGTCCCGGCCGGCCCGGACCGCCACCTCCACGTCCAGGCCGATGGTCCGCTCGATGTCCGCGATCAGCTCCGGCAGGGACTGGTCCAGCCGGTAACGCAGCAGCGCCAGCTCCATCCCGTACGAACGCAGCCGCGCGTACCCCTCCGCCGAGTACGCCTGCGCCGGCCCCAGGTCGGCGAGCGCCTCGACGAGGGTGGCCTCGTCGAGGGCGTCCACGGTGATCTCCGGCCCCCCGTCGCCGGCCAGCTCCCGGCGGGCCCTCGCGATGCCCTTCGCCCGCCGGTGCAGGGCGACCAGGTCGCGCGGGCCGATCCGCCAGCGCGCCCCGGTGAGCAGGCGCAGCAGCGCCGCCCCGTCGGTGGGGTCGGCGAGCACCCGCAGCGTGCAGACCACGTCCCGGACCTCGGGGGTGTCCAGCAGGCCGCCCAGCCCGACCACCTCGACCGGCAGGCCCCGGGCGCGCAGCGCGGACTCGATGGCGGGGATCTGGCTGCGCAGCCGGACCAGCACGGCGGTGGTGGGGCGGTACGGCACCGGAATGTGCTCGGGCAGCGCGTTCGGCATCCCGGCCGCCCCGCGCCAGGCGGCGAGCACGCTCTCCGCGATCCACTCGGCCTCGTCGGCGTACGTCTCCAGGAGCGCGCAGTGCACGGTGCCGGCGGCCTGCCCGCGCGGGCTGCGGTGCGGGATCGGGTCCTTGACGCTCAGCGCCGCACGCAGTTCCGGTACCCGGGCGCCGGCCGCCCGCAGCGGCACCGAGAGCGCGTTGGCGACGCCGAGGATCTCCGGCCGGTTGCGCCAGCTCGTGGTGAGGCCGAGCGCCGGGGCCGGGGTGCCGTCGGCGCGCGCGAAGTCGGTGGGGAACCGGTCCAGCGTGCCGGCGCTGGCGCCGCGCCAGCCGTAGATGGACTGGCAGGGGTCGCCGACGGCGGTGACCGGGTGGCCGCCGCCGAAGAGCGCGTTGAGCAGCACCACCTGGGCGTGGCTGGTGTCCTGGTATTCGTCGAGCAGCACCACCCGGAACCGGTCCCGCTCGATCACCCCGACGCCGGGATGGTCCCGGGCCACCCGCGCGGCCCGGGCGAGCTGGTCGGCGAAGTCCATCGCCTCGAAGTCGTCCTTGCGCCGGGCGTACGCCCGGACCAGCGGCAGCAGCTTCAGCCGGGTCCGCTGGACCTGCAACGCCTTCTTCACGTCCGCGTAGACCCGACCGGGGCGGGACTGCACGTCGGCGAAGAAGCGGCCGGTCCAGGCGGCCAGCTCGTCCGGGTCGACCAGGTGCTCGTCCAGCTCCCCGGCGAGGGCCAGCACGGCGTCGGTGACCGTGCTGGGCATCCGGTCCACCTCGGACATGTCGCCGTCGTAGTTGCGCACCAGCAGGTCGACGAGCTGCCAGCGGGACGCCTCGGTGAGCAGCCGGGTGGTCGGCTCGTACCCGGCGCGCAGCCCGTGCTCGGTGACGATCCGGCCGGCGTACGAGTGGTAGGTGGAGACGGTCGGCTCGCCGGCCAGCGGGTCGTCGTGCGGGTCCCGACCCTGCCGGCCCAGCCGGCGGATGAGCTGGTCGAGCCGGGTACGCACCCGGTGCGCCAGCTCACCGGCGGCCTTGCGGGTGAAGGTGAGGCCGAGTACCTGCTCGGGTCGCACGTACTGGTTGGCGACCAGCCAGACCACCCGGGCGGCCATCGTCTCGGTCTTGCCGGACCCGGCGCCCGCGACGACCAGCAGCGGCTCCACCGGCGCCGCGATGATCGCCGCCTGCTCCCGGGTCGGCGCCGGCAGCCGGAGCAGTTTCGCCAGCTCGACCGGGGTGTAGCGCGGGCCGGCGTCGGCGGTCCGGGGGGCCGGGGTGGCGGCGGCGCCGAACAGGGTCGGTTGGCTCGTCACGGCTCGACCACCTGTCGGCCCTGCCCGGACACCGGGCAGCTCGTCCGGACCGGGCAGACCCGGCACTTCGAGTTGGCGACCGCGGCGAAGGTGGCGGCGGCCATCGTATCGGCGGTACGCCGGACCAGCGCGGTGGCCCAGCCGGCCTCCGGCCCCTCCCCGGCGGCGGCCTGGGTCTGCTCCTTGGCGTCCTTGGCGCCCGTGCCGAGCTGCACCAGCGCGGCGCCCCCGGCCTCCTCGCCGAACTCGGCGAACGCCCCCGCCTCCACCGCCGCCTGGTACGCGCCGAGCTGCGGGTGCTCGGCCACCTCCCGTTCGGTGACCGCGGTGGACTTGCCGGTCTTCAGGTCGATCACCACGAGCCGCCCCTCGGCGTCCACCTCCAGCCGGTCGACCCGGCCGGTCAGCTCGACCGGCCGGTGCGGGTCGTCGAGGCGCACCGCGAACTCGTGCTCGATGGCCAGCAGCCGACGCGGGTTGCCGGCCAGCCAGCGCAGCAGCTTGTCCACCATCGCCTCGGCGCGGGTGCGTTCCGGGCCGACCATCCAGCGGGCGGCCAGCTCGATCGCGTCGAACCGGGCGGCCACGTACTCCAGCAGGGTGGCCCGGTCGACGCTGGCGTCCTCGGCCAGCATCGCGGCGGCGTGCACCAGGTTGCCGACCCCCTGCGCGGCGCTGGCCGGGGCGCTGCCGCCGTGCCGTTCCAACAGCCAGCGCAGGCTGCACCGGAGCGCGCTCTCCATCGCCGACGGGGTGACCCGGACCGGCTCGCCCTCGTCGACCAGCGGGCGGTCGTCGGAGAGGCCGCGCAGCCCCCACCAGTCGTCCGGGTGCGCGCCGGGCACCCCGGCGGTGGCCAGCCGGGCCAGCTCGACCGCCGCCGCGCGCCGCCGGGTGGGCGGCGCCGCCGGGTCGGTGACCGCGGTACGCAGCTCCGCCACCAGCGCGGACAGGGTGAGCCCGCGCGGCGGCAGGCTGACCGGCAGGACGGCCGGCGGCTCGTCCCGCGGTGCCTCGTCGCGGGTCGGCACCGGCCCGTCCGCCGCCGGGTGGGCCGGCTGGTCGGGACCGGTCGGTCGCGGCTTCGGGTCGGGTCCGGCCGGGGTCGAGCCGTCGCCGGCCCCGGGCGGCTCGGTGCCGCCCAGCTCGTGCAGGAAGCGGCTGGGCTGCTCCTCGTGGTCGTCGCCGCCCACCGCCGCCGAGGCGACCGCCGTGACCAGCAGCCGGTGCCGGGTCCGGCTGACCGCGACGTGGAACAGCCGGCGCTCCTCGTCGAGCAGCGCCGAGGTCTGCCCGACCAGGCTGGCCCGGACGCCGGTGCCGTCGGCCCGGCCGGCGAGCACGTCGACCAGCCGCTCGGAGCCGAGCAGACTGCCGCGCAGCCGCAGGTCCGGCCAGACGCCCTCCTGCACCCCGGCGACCGCGACCAGGTCCCATTCCAGGCCCTTGGCGGCGTGCGCGGTGAGCAGGCGTACCGCGTCGCCCCGGTCGGCGCTGGCGGCCAGGGTGTCCGCCGGCAGGTCCTGCCCGAGCACGTGGTCGAGGAAGACCTCGGTACGCGCGCCGGGCAGCCGGTCGGTGAACCGCGCCGCCGCGTCGAAGAGCACCAGCACCGCGTCGAGGTCCCGGTCGGCGGCCTCGGCGCGCCAGCGTTGGGCGGTCTCGTGCTCGCCGGTGGCCTCCCGGCCCCGGGTGATCGCCCCCGACCAGCGCTCGGCCAGGCCGCTCTCCCGCCACACCGCCCAGAGCACCTGCTCGGCGGTGGCCCCCGGGGTGGCCGCGGCCTGCCGGGCGGTCGCCAGCAGGTGGGCGACGGCCTGGGCGGGGGCCGCCCAGCGCCGCTCGATGGCGGCCAGTTCGGCCGGGTCGCGCAGCGCCTCGACGATCAGCTCGCCGGAGGGGCGGCGGTCGCCGGCGGCCAGCGCGAGCGCGCGCAGCCCCTGGCGCAGCCGGCGCTCGGCGAGCGGGTCGGCGCCGCCCAGCGGCGAGTGCAGCAGGGCGACCGCGGCCTCCTCGTCCAGCCGGTCGGGGTCCAGCGCGCAGCGGAGCAGGAGCAGCAGCGGAGCCACCCCGGGCTGGAGGTGCAGCGGCAGGTCCTCGCCGTGCACCACGGTCGGCACGCCGGCGGTGTGCAGGGCCCGCCGCAACGACGGCAACTGCCGGCCGGTGGAGCGGACCAGCACCGCCATCCGGGACCAGGGCACCCCGTCGAGCAGGTGCGCCTCACGCAGGGCGTGGGCCAGCCAGGCGGACTCGCTGGTCGCCGAGCGGAAGGTGCGTACCTCGACCGTGCCGGGCGGCGCGTCGGGCAGCGGGTGCAGCCGCCGGTGCGCCGCCGGCCCGCGCAGCCGGCGGGCCAGCCGGGCGGTCGCCGCCAGCAGCTCCGGGCCGGCCCGGTACGACGTGGTCAGCACGACCTGCGCGGCGGGCGCCCCGGAGGCGGTACGGAACCGGTGCGGGAAGCTGGTCACGCCCGCCGGGTCGGCGCCCCGGAAGGCGTACGTCGAGGAGTCCGGGTCGGCGAACGCGACCAGGGGCCTGCCTCCGCCGGCGATGACGGCGAGCAGGTCGAGCTGGGCCGGGTCGGTGTCGGCGAGCTCGTCGACGTAGACGTGGGCCAGCCGGCGGCGCTCGGCGGCCAGCAGTTCCGGGTCGTCGAGCAGCATGCCGGTGGCGGCCCGGACCAGCTCGGCCGGGTCGTACGCGATCGAGCCACGGTTGCTCACGTCGCGCAGGGCGAGGACGGCGACGTACTCCCGCAGGAAACGGGCGGCGGCCGGCCAGTCGGCGCGGCCCAGTTTCTCCCCCAGCCGGGCCAGCTCGACCGGGCCGACGCCGCGCTCGGCTGCGCGCATCAGCAGGTCGCGGAGCTGCTGCGCGAACGCCCTGGTCCGCAGGGCCGGCCGCAGGTCCTCGGGCCAGCCGACCGGGTCGTCACCCGGCTCCTCGCCGACCACGTCGAGCAGCTCGCGGATGATCAGATCCTGCTCGGGCCCGGTGAGCAGCCGGGGCGACGGCTCACCCCGTTCGGCGGCGGCCCGGCGGAGCAGCCCGAAGGCGTACGCCGGGAAGGTGCGGACCAGCGGCTCGCGGACCACCCGGGCGGCTCGGGTCGCGGGGCCGCTCGCCTCGGACGGACCGCTGGCCGCCCGCCCGCTCCGGTGCGGCTGGTCGGCCCCGGCGAGCCGCGCCTCGATCCGGTGACGCAGGTCGGTGGCGCCACGCCGACCGAAGGCGAGCACCAGGATGCGCTCCGGGTCGACGCCCTCGGCCACCCGCGCGGCGACCGCCTCGATCAGCGTGCTGGTCTTGCCGGTGCCCGGACCGCCGACGACCAGCATCGGCCCGGCGGTGTGCGCGACCACCTCGGCCTGCCCGGCATCCGGCCGACGCGGCGGGTACGCGGAATCGCCCGTCGACCCCCCGGATCGCGGCTCCGCTCCGGTCGCTTCAGGACCGACCCCCTGCCCCGCCCCGCCGGTGCGGGAGACCCCCGTCGCCACCCCGGCGGACCGGCGCACCAACCGGTACGCCATCACCTCATCCCACCATGCCCGTACGACACGTGGCTCAGGTGAGGTGGGTGTCGAGGAGGTCGAGGGCGGCGGGGACGGTGTCGGCGACCAGGAGGAGATCGAGGCCGGCGGGCTTGAGGAAGCGACGGTCGGCGAGGGTGCGCAGCCAGTCCAGCAGTGGCCGGTAGAAGCCGTCCGCGTCGACCAGCACCATGGGCTTGGCGTGCAGGGCCAGGGTGGCGGTGGTCCACACCTCGAACAGCTCGTCGAGGGTGCCGAGCCCGCCGGGCAGGGTGATGAAGGCGTCCGACTTCTCGATCATCAGCGTCTTGCGGCTGGCCATCCCGTCGGTGACCAGCAGTTCGTCGGCGGCCAGGTCGGCGACCTCCAGGTCGACCAGGGTCTGCGGGATCACCCCGACGGTGTAGCCACCGGCGGACCGCGCGCCGTCCGTCACCGCGCCCATCATGCCGACGCAGCCGCCGCCGCTGACCAGGGTGTGCCCACGCCGGGCCAGCTCCGCGCCGGTCTCGGCCGCCAGGTCCAGCCAGCGCTGGCCGAGGGTACGGGACGACGCGCAAAACACGCAGATCGCGGCCACCGGTCAGCCCCGCCCCGTCGGGCGCGACCCGGGTTCGTCTCCCGCCGGCCCCTCGGGCGCGGCCTCGGCGGCGGCCCGCTGATCGGCGGCGACCCGGGCGACCGCCTCCTCGCGGATCGCCTCCTGCTCGGCGGAGAGCACCGCCTCGGCCTCCACGATGTGCCGGACCGCCTGGTCGACGTCGTCGGTGAGGCAGATCAGCTCCAGGTCGGACGGGCCGATCTTGCCCTCGGCCGCCATGGTGTCCCGCAGCCAGTCGATCAGGCCCCGCCAGTAGTCGACGCCCATCAGCACCACCGGGAAGCGGGTGACCTTGCCGGTCTGCACCAGGGTCAGCGCCTCGAACAGCTCGTCCATGGTGCCGAAGCCACCGGGCAGCACGACGAACGCCTGCGCGTACTTGACGAACATGGTCTTGCGGGCGAAGAAGTATCGGAAGTCGATGGCCAGGTCGACCCAGTCGTTGAGGCCCTGTTCGAACGGCAGCTCGATGCCGAGCCCGACGGAGAGCCCGCCCGCCTCGCCGGCGCCCCGGTTGGCCGCCTCCATCACCCCCGGGCCGCCGCCGGTGATCACCGCGTACCCGGCCCGGGCCAGCGCGCCGCCCAGTTCCTCGGCCATCCGGCACTCGGGGCTCTCCGGCCTGCTGCGGGCCGAGCCGAAGACGCTGACCGCCGGCGGCAGGTCGGCCAGGGTGTCGAAGCCCTCGACGAACTCCGACAGGATGCGCAGCGCCCGCCAGGCGTCCTTGGTCTTCCAGTCGCCCCGGCCCCGGGAGTCCAGCAGCCGCTGGTCGGCGGTGCTGGTCGGGATGGCCCGGTTGCGCAGTGTGACGGCACCCCGGTGCCGCTCACCGCGCGGGCCGCGGCCGGGCTGCCGCCCGCTGCTGTGGCTCATGGGGCCACCGTAGTGGAGCCACGCCGGTCGGGTGCGGAGGCCGGCGAGCCGGAGAAATTCTTGGCGATCTTGGGCAACTAATTCGGTCGCCCGTACGTCTTACTATTCACATACGGGGTATGCCCCGGCGCGAGCTTTCGGGGGAGGAGCCAGCGTTGATCAGCAACACCGAGATGATCCGGATCCGCCGGCAGATGCAGCGGCGGATCCGCGACGTGGTGGCCGAGCGCCGCCGTGCCCGCATGATGGAAGCCCACCACACCGACCTCACCGGCGAGTCCGCCGAGCCGGACACCTCGCTGACCACGACCGTCTGAACCCAGTCGGTCCGACCTCGGGGGGTCCGCGTCACCGACGCGGGCCCCCCGGTCGCGTATCCGGGCTCAGGCGGGGGCCAGCCAGCGGTGCAGGGTGGCCGCGCCGTCACGGATCTTGGTCAGCTCGACGTGCTCGTCCGGATGGTGGGCCAGGTTCGGGTCGCCCGGGCCGAAGTTCAGCGCCGGAATGCCCAGGGCCGCGAACCGGGCCACGTCGGTCCAGCCCAGCTTGCCGATCGGGGCCGCGCCCACCGCGGCCAGGAACTCCCGCGCCGGCGCGGCCGTCAACCCGGGCAGCGCGCCGGCCGCCAGGTCGGTCACGGCCAACTCGAAGCCGGCGAAGACCTCCCGCAGGTGCGCCTCGGCCTGCTCCGGCGTACGGTCCGGGGCGAACCGGTAGTTGACCTCGATCTCGCACCGGTCCGGCACCACGTTGCCGGCGACCCCGCCGTGGATGCGGACCGCGTTCATGCCTTCCCGGTAGTCGCAGCCGTCGATGGTGACCCGCCGCGCCTCGTACGCCGTCAGCCGCCGCAGCACCTCCCCGGCCGCGTGGATGGCGTTCACACCACGCCAGGAGCGCGCCGAGTGGGCCCGTACGCCGGTGGTCGACACGATCGCCCGCATGGTGCCCTGGCAGCCGGCCTCGACGATCCCGTAGGTCGGTTCCAGCAGCACGGCGAAGTCGGCCTGGAGCCACTCCGGGTGGGCCTCGGAGACGAGCGTCAGGCCGTTGTACTGCGACTCGATCTCCTCGGCCTCGTAGAAGAAGTACGTGACGTCGTAGCGCGGGTCAGGCAGGGTCACCGCCAGGTGCAGCGCGAAGGCCACCCCGGATTTCATGTCGGAGGTGCCGCAGCCGTACATCAGGTCGCCGCGCATGGTCGACGGGAAGTTGTTGTTGAGCGGGACGGTGTCCAGGTGGCCGGCGAGCACCACCCGCTGCGACCGGCCGAGGTCGGTGCGGGCCATCACCGTGTTCCCGTGCCGGTACGTGGTCAGGTGCGGTACGCCCCGCAGCACCTCCTCGACACAGTCGGCGATCGCCTTCTCGTTGCGGGAGACGGACTCTATGTCGACCAGGGCGCGGGTGAGCGCCACCGGATCAGCCAGGACCTCGGGGGTCAGCGGGTTCTGCATGCCTCGCACGGTACCGTCAGCACTGGTGAGCGCGCGGAGTGAGCTTGCGAGCCCGGCGGCGGGCGCGCGGAGCGAGCTCGCTGGCCCCGCGGTCGCGAGCAGCAGCCGGCGTAGTCGCGAACGAGAGGTAGAGCTGTGACGTCCGATTCGGCCTGGGGCATCGGTCTGGCCACGACCACCGCTGACGACCTGGTGCTCGACACCTGGTACCCGACCGGCAAGCTCGGGCTCGGCGAGCTGCCGCTCGTCCCCGGAGAGGACCAGGCCGACGTACTCGACCTGCCGCCCGGCGCGGTCGGCGGACGGGCGCTGCCCGGCCTGCGTACGGTCCAGGTGGTCACCGTGATCGGCTCGCTGGACGACCCGATCAAGGACGCCGCCGACGCGTACCTCCGGTTGCACCTGCTCTCCCACCGCCTGGTCCGGCCCAACCAGCTCAACCTCGACGGCATCTTCGGCAAGCTGGCCAACGTGGCCTGGACCTCGGCCGGGCCGTGCCCGCCGGAGCGGGTGGACGAGCTGCGCGTCATCGAGCGCGCCGCCGGCCGCCACCTCGCCGTCCACGGGGTGGACAAGTTCCCCCGGATGACCGACTACGTGATCCCCTCCGGCGTACGGATCGCCGACGCGGACCGGGTCCGGCTCGGCGCCCATCTGGCCTCCGGCACCACCGTGATGCACGAGGGCTTCGTCAACTTCAACGCCGGCACGCTGGGCACCTCAATGGTCGAGGGCCGGATCGTGCAGGGCGTGGTGGTCGGCGACGGCTCCGACATCGGCGGCGGCGCCTCGATCATGGGCACCCTCTCCGGCGGCGGCACCGAGCGGGTCCGCATCGGCGAGCGGAGCCTGATCGGCGCGAACGCCGGCGTGGGCATCTCGCTCGGCGACGACTGCGTGGTGGAGGCCGGCTGCTACCTCACCGCCGCCTCGAAGATCACCCTGCCGGACGGCCGGGTGGTCAAGGCCCGCGAGCTCTCCGGCGTGAACGGGCTGCTCTTCTGGCGCAACTCGGTCACCGGTGCGCTGGAGGCGAAGCCGCGGACCGGCCGGGGCATCGAGCTGAACGCGGCCCTGCACGCCAACGACTGACCGGACCGGCCGGTAACCGGGCGGCACGAGCGACCGGACCCGGGCTGGGGTGGACGCCCCGGCCGGGTCCGCCGCCGATCCGGCACCCGTCGCGGTGCGGACGGGGCATGATCTGCCGGTGACCATCATGAGGGAACGCATGCTCGCCGGCGAGTTGTACATCGCCGACGACCCCGAGATCATCGCCGATCTGGAGCGGGCGGCCCGGCTCACCGAACGCTTCAACACCAGCTCCGCCGACGACCCGCAGGGCCGGCTCGCCGCGCTACGCGAGCTGCTCGGCTCGCTCGGCGAGGACGCCTGGGTACGGCCGCCGTTCCACTGCGACTACGGCTGGCAGACCCACATCGGGCCGCGCAGCTTCGTCAACTTCAACGCGGTCTTCCTCGACGTCGCCCGGATCACCATCGGCGCCGACGTCCAGATCGGACCGAACGTGCAGCTCCTCACGGCCACCCATCCGATCGAGCCGGCGGCCCGGCGGGACAAGTGGGAGGCGGCCAAACCGATCACCATCGGCGACAACGTCTGGCTCGGCGGCGGTGCCGTCGTGCTGGCCGGCGTCACCGTCGGCGAGAACACCGTGGTCGGCGCGGGCGCCGTGGTGACAAAGGACCTGCCGCCCAATGTGGTGGCCGTGGGCAATCCCGCTCGACCGGTACGCACCCTGGAAGAGGCCACCTGACCTGCAAAAACAGGCATCGTCGGTGGGGTGCGGATCCGCGTCGGACGATGCACTCTGGGTAGTGCCGGCTCACCCAGGGAGCGTCGATGGTGGAACGGGTGCTCGAACTGCGGGTGCACGGGGTGTCGAACACCCCGCCCGACCAACTCCTCGGCCTGCGCCCCGCCCCGGGCGGCGACGGGCCAACGCCCCGGCTCGTCGCCGGCGGTGCGGTCACCGGCTTCTACCGCTCCACCGCCGCCGGTCCCGACGACCCGATCACGGTCGAGGCGTACAGCTGGGGGCAGCTGACCTCGGGCGCGCGTACCGCCCGGGACGTCGAGCGCGCGTTGTGGACGCTGCTGCTCCCCTTCACCCTGGCCAACGTGGCGCTCTACGCCCGCACCGGCATCCCGTCCGACCCGGGCGAGGAACGCTGGAGCAGCCGCTCCGGCATCGCGGCCTGGCTCGTCCGGCTGTTCGCCCTGAGCCTCACCGGCACCCTGGTGATCACGGTGACCGGGGTCGGCGTGGACCTGATCGGCTGGCAGTGCGTCGGCCAGGACTGCCTTGACCACCTGCCCGGCCCGTGGGACTTCCTCGCCAACGACTGGTGGCGGCAGGACACCCGGGCGCTCGCCGTCGGCCTGCTGCTGCCACTGCTCACGCTCGTGGTGCTCGGCGCGGTCGCGTGGCGTACCTACCAGTACGAGGCGGAGATGCCCGCCGACCCCCACCTCCCGTCGTCGCCCCAGGGCCCGGACCCGGCGGTCGAGCCCGTGACGGAGCAGCCTGAGCCGCCGGAGAACCCGCTCCAGGATCCGACCTTCTGGTGCGGCGAGGGCCAGTTGCGCCGCAGCGGCGTCCTGCACCTCTGCGTCGGGGCGGTGGTCGCCGCGGCGGTGCCGGTCGCCGCGGTGATCATCATGGACCCGCCCCGGGGCTTCCGGGCCTTCGTCGCCTGGCCGACCGTCGTCGTGCTCGCGGCGGTCGTGGCGATCGCCGTGGTCGCGCTGGGCCGGCCCTGGCTCACCCGGCGGCAGGGGCACACCCCGCTCGGTCACTGGAGCACGACCGTCGCGCTGCTCACCGGGCTGGGGCTGCTCGGCACCTTCATGCTCCTGCTGCTCCCCGACGGGCCCGCCGGACGGCCACTGTCCGAATTCCGGCCGCCGACCGGCTGCGTCCGCGACCCGGGGCTCGTCGGCTGCCAGGCCGACCGGTCGCTGCCCGGGTACGACACGATGGTCGCCTGGCTCGCCACGTACCAGGCGCTGCTGCTGGTGGCGATCGGCGCGGTGACCCGTACCGGGCGGCGGGCGCTGGCCGCTCCGGTGGCCGGGGGCGTACTGCTGCCGCTCGGGCTGGTGTGGATCGAGCGGGGGCTGCCCGGCCTGCCGCCGGCACCTGACGGGGTACGGCCCTGGATGCTCGCCGTGCCGGCCATCGCCGTCGCGGCGACCGGGCTGCTGCTGCCACGTACCCGGCCTGCGGCCGAGCGGCCGGACGCGGACGGCGGCCTCGCCTGGGGCGGGCGGGGCCCGGCGGTCGTCGCCGGCTTCGGCTGGATGATGGCGGTCGCCTACTGCGCCGGCCTGCTCCACTGGGTCAGCGGCCTGCTCGACAGCCGGGCCGGGCCGGCCGGGCCCACCCGGGTGACACCCCCGCCAGCGGTGTCGTGGGCCGGGCTGGCCTGCGTGATCGGCCTGCTCGCGCTCGCCGGCGTGCTGATCCGGGCCGGCCTCGTCCTCCGCTCCCTGCGCCGGGCCGAGTACGCCGCCCTCACCGCGGCGGGCGCCGGCCTCTCCGCGCACGACCTGCGCCGCGCCCACGACGTCAGCACCTTCCGGGCACTGCACCGGCTCGTCGGCGAACACGCGATCCGGCTGGTCGGCTGCTACGCCGCGGGCTCGGCGGTGCTGGTGGCCTGCTGCTGCGCGGCGGCCCTCGCCGGCAGTCGCCCCGGCCCGCGGTCCCCGTCCGGCTGGGAGGTGCTCGTCGGCTGGACCGCCGACCTCGGGGACCGGGTGCTGGGCTGGCTTCCCCTGGTGGTCGCCGTGCTCGGCCTGCTGGTCTACCGCAGCGACGCGGTACGCCGCACGGTCGGCGTCATCTGGGACATCGGCACGTTCTGGCCACGCGCCGCGCACCCGCTCGCCCCGCCCAGCTACGCCGAACGCGCCGTGCCGGAACTCCAGACCCGGGTCGCCGGCCTGCTCGCGCTCACCCAGCACGATCCCCGCCGGATGGACGGGGTGATCCTCTCCGGACACAGCCAGGGCACCGTCATCTGCGCCGCCACGCTGCTCCAGCTCTCCCGGCGGTGGCGGCAGCGGATCTGGTTCTTCTCGTACGGCTGCCAGTTCACCCGGCTCTACGGCCGGGTCTTCCCGGCGTACTTCGGGCCGGCGCGGTTGCGGGTGCTCACCCGGGCGCTGACCCGGCCCGGCGGCGACATCAACTGGACCAACTTCTGGCGCGACACCGACCCGCTGGGCTGGCAGGTGAGCGCCGGGGAACGGGATGTGCCGGTCGCCGACCCGGAGGCCCTGCACCCCAGCGGCGGCGAGGTGGCCGATCCGCCGATCCGCAACCACAGCGGCTACCCGGACGCGATCGAGTTCCTCCGGGAACGGGCGGCGGTGGCCCGGCTGCTCCGCCGGACCGTGCCGTCACCCCGGCAGGGGGTCGGCTAGCCGGACCACCAGGTCCGCCCGGTCGGCCGTGCCGGCGACCCGGGCCGCGTTCGCCTCGTCGCTGCCCAGCGCCCAGGCACGCGCCTGCTCCGGGGTCTTGCCGTACGCCTCGTGCCGGGCGGTCAGCCGGCGCAGCCGCAGCTCGACGTCCAGGTCGAGGAACCAGGCCTGGTGCAGCAGGGGGCGCACCTCCTCCCACGGGTCGTCGCGCAGCAGCAGGTAGTTGCCCTCGGTCACCACCAGCCGAACCTCGGGCGGCACCTCGATCGCCCCGGCGATCGGCTCCTCCAGGTCGCGGCGGAACGCCGGCGCCCACACCGAGGTCGGCTCCAGCCGGTGCAGCCGGCGCAGAACGGCGACGAAACCGTTGGCGTCGAAGGTGTCCGGGGCACCCTTGCGGTCGGCCCGGCCCAGCCGGACCAGTTCGGACTGGGCCAGGTGGAAACCGTCCATCGGCACCAGCCGGGCGGCCGGGCCGACCTCGGCGACGATCCGCTCGGCCAGGGTGGACTTGCCCGCGCCGGGCGCGCCGGCGATGCCGAGCAGCTGCCGCGGACCGGCGTCGGCCAGGGCCCGCGCCCGGTCCACCAGCTCGCCGACCGGGAGCACCTGTGCCGGTGGCATCAGCCGAGCACCGGCTCGCTGATGGTGAACCGGGCCTCGACCGCCGCCTGCACCGGTTGCGGCTGCGGATCCAGCTCCAGCTCGGGCGGGGCGTCGCCGGCCCGCGCGAAGGCCGCCTTCGCCAGCATCGGCGGGGCGGCGGTCAGGCCGGTGTCGGCCAGCTCGACCAGGGCGGTCACCCGGGCGCCGAGCGCCTCCGCGTACTCCCGGGCGCGGGCCAGGGCGTCCGCGATGGCGGCGTGCCGCGCCTCCCGGTACGCCGGGCTGTCCGGCCGCAACGACCACGACGGACCGGCCACCTCGACCTGGTCCTGGTCGGCCAGGCGGAGCATCAGCTCGCCGAGCGCGGTGAAGTCGGCGACGGTCACCGCCGTGGTGACGCTGCCGTGGTACGCCACCACCCGCTCGCCCGACCGCTTCGTCTCCGGCCAGACCCGGAGCTGGCCGGTCTCCCGCCGTTCCACGACCGGCCCGGCCGCGTCCAGCAGCACCCGCACGGCGGCGGCCCGCTCGGCCAACCGGGTCAGCGTGGCCTCCCGGTCCCGGTCCCGGGCGGACGCGGTGACCGTGAACCGGGCCAGCTCCGGAGCGACCTCCCGGTACGCCTCGCCGCGTACCGCCACGACCGGTGCGTCCGCCATGTTCCTCACCCTAGTGGCGGGCCGGCCGGCAGGTGCGCCGTGTAGGTGACCGCGCCGGCCTCGACCCGGCAGCCGGTGAGGTGCCCACCGGCCGCCCCCAGTTCGCGGAGATACGCCAACTCCCCCGCGTGCTCCAGCTCGGCCGGAAACTCACACCGATGGGTGGTGTACGCGCGGGCACCCAGCGCGGCCCGGGCCGCCCGGGCCTCGTCGAGCCGAGCGGTGAGCGCCTCGGCGTCCCCGGCCTCCAGCGCGTCGGTGAGTTCGTCGAGGACGTTCCGGACCGCCCCCAGCTCGGCCAGTACCCGGTCGCGGTTGCCGAGCAGCATGTTCGCCGTCCGGACCGGCGGGCCGCCGGCCACCCGGGTGCCGTCGGTGAAGCTGCCGGCGGCGAGCGCGAGCACCGCGTCGCGCAGCGCGGCCCGCTGCACGGCCCCGGCCAACGCGCCGGCGAGCAGGTGCGGCACATGCGAGGCGAGCGCCGCGGCGGTGTCGTGCTCCGGCGCGGACATCGGCACCACCTGGGCGTGGAAGACGTCGATGAGCAGCGTGGCGAGCCGGCGGAACGCGGCCATCCCGCTCGGGGCCGGGCAGAGCACCCACGCTGCCCCGTCGAGCAGGGCCGGGGAGGCGGCGGCGAGGCCGGCCCGGTCGGCGCCGGCCATCGGGTGGCCGGGCACGAACCGGTGCCCGAGCCCCTGCGCGGTGGCGGCGGTGGCCACGTCCGCCTTGGTGCTGCCCACGTCGGTGAGCACGCACCGGTCGTCGGTGACGCCGGCCACCCGGGTCAGCGTCGCGGGCAGGGTGGGCAGGGGGCCGCAGAGGAAGACCACGTCCCGGCCGGCGACCGCCTCCTCCAGCGCGTCCGGGGCGACGACCCCCCGCTCGGCGACGTGCCGGCGGGTCGCCGGGTCCGGATCCCAGCCGGCGACGTCGAGACCGGCGTCCCGCAGCCGGAGCAGCAGCGAGCCGCCGATCAGGCCGGTGCCGACCACCGCCGCCCGCACCTGCCCGTTGGCTGCGCCCACCGTCACCTCGGTCCGCTCGTACGTCGGCGTCGCCGCTCCGCCACCGCGCCGAGGATATCGCCCCGGTTGCCGGCACGGTCCCGCTCGCCCGCCGTGCGGGGCCGCCGGGACCTGCCCGGGCCGACGGGGACGGAACGGGGTTGTCCGAGCGACGCTCACGTCGTACGGTCCCCCGGCGGCCCGCCCGGCAGAGAAGGCGGGCGCCTCTCACGGGGAAGGAAACACATGTCCGCGACGTACCGGGCACTCGCCTCGGTGGTCATGTTGATCGGTTTCTACGTCGTCGCGCTGCTCCAGCTCGCCGCCGTCGCCGCGCTCGGCGTCTGGCTGTTCAGCCACACCAGCGGCCTGCTGACCGGCAAGGTGCTGCTCCCGCTGGTCGTCGCGCTGGGCGCGGTCGCCGTCGGGCTCTGGAAGGCGATCCGCACGAAGAACGAGCCGCTGCCCGGCCCGATCCTGGGCGAGCGGGAGGCGCCGCAGCTCTGGGCCACCGTACGGGAGCTGGCCGCCGCGGTCGGCACCCGCGCGCCCGACGAGATCCGCCTGCTGCCGGACGTCAACGCGGCGGTCAGCGAGCAGAGCCGGCTGCTCGGCCTGCTCGGCGGCCGGCGCACCCTCTACGTCGGGCTGCCGCTGCTCCAGGGCCTGCGGGTCGACCAGTTGCGCTCGGTGCT
The DNA here is from genome assembly GCF_900089605.1 of Micromonospora narathiwatensis. NCBI lineage: Bacteria > Bacillati > Actinomycetota > Actinomycetes > Micromonosporales > Micromonosporaceae > Micromonospora > Micromonospora narathiwatensis. Next base: position 4,479,679 of record NZ_LT594324.1, read on the forward strand.
CGCGCACGAACTGGGCCACTACTCCGGCCGGCACACCCGGCTCGGCGGGGTCGCCTACCGGGGTCGGCTGGCCATCGAGGAGACCGTCGAGCGGATCAGCCCGCGCAACCCGATCGGGTGGGTCTTCAAGGGCTACGCGTTGCTCTACCTGATGGTCGACAACGCGGCGTCGCGCCGGCAGGAGCTGGAGGCCGACCGGGCGTCGGTGCGGCTCGCCGGCCACGAGGCGGCGACCTCCGCGCTGCGTACGCTGCCCGCGCTCGACGCGGCCTGGGCGTTCTACATGCGCCAGTACGTCGAGGCGGGCTGGTCGGCCGGGCTCCTGCCGGACGACCTGTTCGGCGGCTTCGCCCAGTTGCTCGACGCGCGCCGGAACGAGATCGACGAGCTGCGCGAGAACGCGCCCGAGCGGAAGCCGTCCCGCTGGGACACCCACCCGCCGATCGGCGTACGGGTCGCCGCGATGGTCGAGACGCCGGCGGCGACGGAGGCACGGCCGGACGACCGGCCGGCCTCTATCGTGCTCGCCGACGTGGCCGGCGCCGGCCGGCAGCTCCAGAGCCTGGTGGTCGAGCACGGCTCGCGCCGGATCCTGCCGTGGCCCGAGTTCGTCGCCGAGTGGATGGCCGCGTCCACCCAGCAGCGGGCGGACGGCATCTACCGGGCGGCCGGCCGGTTCACCGGTACGGCGACGTCGGGCCTGCCCACGGTGCTGGATCTGGTCCGCGCCGGCCGGCTCGGCGAGTTCGCCGCACAGTTCTTTCCCGACGCCACCAGCCAGGAGGCGGCGACCGCCTTCGCCGGGCCGATGGAGACGCTGCTCGACAACGCGTCGATCCGCTCGGGGCGGGCCCGGTGGCAGCTCTCCTGGTCCGGGCCGGCCCGTCTGGTCGGCCCGGCCGGCGAGCCGTGGGACCTGGCCGAGATCGCCAAGCTGGCGGTGTCCCCGGAGACTCTGGACGAGGCGCTGGCCCGCCTCGCCGAGCGCGGCGTCGACCCGGCGCAGGCGACGGTGGTGCAGGCCCGGGCGTCCGCGCGCAACGCCGACCTGATCGGCGGGCTGGCCAACATCAAGATCGACGGCCGGGAGCACGACGTGCTCGTGCTGGACAACGGCCTGGTCCTGATCCCCGACCCGGGCAAGTCCAGCGAGGGCGAGAAGCGGCTCACGGCGCTGGTCGGCGCGGAGCCGGTGGGCGAGGTGGCCGCCCGGTACCCGTACCTGCCGTACGAGGAGATCACCTCGGTCGAGGTGCGGCGGGAGGTGCCGCTGAAGGCGACGCTGACCCTCTTCGACGGCCGGGTGGTGCAGGTGCAGGAGCTGATGGCCAGCGAGTTCCTGGAGAAGCACAGCCGGGACACCCTGCTGCGGGTGTTCGAGCGGATCAAGGACTGATCCGAGGCGGCGACGATCAGGGTTGGGCGAGCCGACCGGCGACCGCCGCGACGTGCTCGTCGGACTCGGTCAGCGCGACCCGGACGTGCCGGGCACCGGCCGGACCGTAGAAGATCCCGGCGGCGACCAGGATGCCCCGCCGGGCCAGCCAGTCGACGGTGTTCCAGCAGTCCTCGTCGCGGGTCATCCAGAGGTAGAGCCCGGCCTCGGAGTGCTCGATGGTGAAACCGGCGCCGGAGAACGCGGCACGCAGCCGCTCACGCCGGGCGCGGTACCGCTCCCGCTGCTCGTCGGCGTGCGCCTGGTCACCCAGCGCGGCGACCATCGCCGCCTGCACCGGGGCGGGCACGATCATGCCGGCGTGCTTACGGATCTTGAGCAGCTCGGCCACCAGCGCCGGGTCGCCGGCCACGAACCCGGCCCGGTAGCCGGCCAGGTTGGAGCGCTTGGAGAGCGAGTGCACCGCCAGCACGCCCTCGTACGACCCGCCGCAGACCTCGGGCGAGAGGATCGAGACCGGCTCGGCGTCCCAGCCCAGCGGCAGGTAGCACTCGTCGCTGGCGACCACCGCGCCGCGCTCGCGCGCCCAGTCGACCACCTTGCGCAGGTGGGTGGCGGGCAGCACCCGCCCGGTCGGGTTGCCGGGCGAGTTGACCCAGACCAGCCGTACCCGGGGGGTGGGGCCGACCGCGGTCAGCGAGTCGGTGCGTACGGTGGTGGCACCGGCCAGCCGGGCCCCGTCCTCGTACGTCGGGTAGGCGATCGACGGCACCACGACCACGTCGCCGGGGCCGGCGCCGAGCAGGGTGGGCAGCCAGCCGACCAGCTCCTTGGACCCGATCGTGGGCAGCACGCCGAGCCCGTCGACGCCCGCCCCGCAGGCCCGGGCCACCCAGGCCGCGATGGCGTCCCGCAGCGCGGGGGTGCCCGCGGTGAGCGGATAGCCGGGGGCGTTCGACGCCTCCGCGAGGGCCTGCCGGATCACCGGGGGCACCGGGTCGACCGGCGTGCCCATCGAGAGGTTGATGAGACCGTCCGGGTGCGCCGCGGCCGTCGCGGCCGCGGCGTCCAGGGTGTCCCAGGTGAAGTCGGGCAGCCGCGACGAGACCGGCGCGGGCCGGTTCAGTGGCCCTCTCCGCGCGGCGGCTGGGCCGCGACGAACGTCGCGTCCTTCTCCACCTTGCCGATCTTGGAGGCGCCGCCGGGCGAGCCGAGGTCCTCGAAGAACTCGTAGTTCGCCCCGGTGTAGTCCTTCCACTGCTCCGGAACGTCATCCTCGTAGAAGATCGCCTCGACCGGGCAGACCGGCTCACAGGCACCACAGTCGACGCACTCGTCGGGGTGGATGTAGAGCATCCGGTTGCCCTCGTAGATGCAGTCGACCGGGCACTCCTCGATGCATGCCTTGTCGAGCACGTCCACGCACGGCTCGGCGATGATGTAGGTCACCGGTCTTCTCCTCCGCAAGACTCGTCGCGATCACCTGCGACGGTAAGAGCCTAGTATCTCGCCGGGGAGGAGGTCGATCGTGCTCCGACAGCAGGATGTAGGACACCGGATCGTGGTCCGCCGGATTGTGGGGATTCGCGAAGGCCGGCCCCTGTTCTCCGACGCCCTCGGCGAGCTGGTCGAGCTGAGCGAGACCCACATCACCCTGGCCACCGACAGGGGTCGGCTACGGGTCCCGGTGGGGGAGGTGCACCGGGCGAAACGGGTGCCGCCGGCCCGCCGACCGACGGCCGGCGCCGTGGTCGCCCTGGAGTTGGCCGCCGACGAGGCGTGGCCCGCGCCGGTCCGCGCCCGGCTCGGCGACTGGCTGCTGCGCGCCGCCGAGGGCTGGACCGGCCGGGCCAACTCGGCGCTGCCGGTCGGCGACCCGGACCGACCGCTGCCCGCCGCGCTGGACGCCGTGGAGCGCTGGTACGCCGACCACGGCCAGCCCGCCCTCGTGAACACCCCGCTGCCGCTGGCCGCGCCGGTCGGCACGGAGCTGGACGCCCGGGGCTGGGACGCCCGGCCGCCGGTGCTGGTGCAGACCGCCCCGCTGGCCGCGCTCCCGCCAGGCCGCGCCGACCTGCCGCCGGCCACCCTGACCGGCAGGCCGACGGAGGACTGGCTCGCCGTCGCGGCCGGGCGCAAGGGCGACCTGCCGGACGCCGCACGGCACGTGCTCACCGCCGTGGACCGGGTCCGCTTCGCCCACCTGTACGCCGACGGCCGACTGCTCGCGGTGGGCCGGGGCACGGTCACCGGTGAGCGGCGGTGGCTCGGCCTGACCCTGGTCGAGGTGCTGCCCGAGGCGCGCCGGCAGGGGCTGGCCGGCCGGGTGATCCGGTCGCTGGTCGACTGGGGCGTGACGGAGGGCGCCACGCACGCCTTCCTCCAGGTCGAGCAGCGCAACACCCCGGCCGTGGCGCTCTACCGGGGGCTCGGCTTCACCACCCACCACACGTACCTGACCCGGGTCGCCCCGGCCTGACCCGCCACCTCGCCGCCCCGGGCGCCACACCTCAGCGGCGGACCACCTTGCGCGGCTTGGCGGCCTTCTGCTCGGCGTACCGCTTGAGCTGTCGGGAACGGAAGTCCCGGCCGAGCGCGGTGAGCGTCAGGTAGCCCACCAGCACGCCGGCCCCGGTGGCCGCCAGGTAGAGCCAGATCTGGGCGAAGAACGTCCCGGCACCGTCGACGAACGGGCTCCTGCCGACCAGCAGCGGGCCGACGAACAGGGTCAGCGCCAGTGCCACCCCGACCGCGGCGGCCAGGTCGCCGATCAGGCGACCCGCCGACCGTTCGCCGCCCCAGCGGAACGCCAGCACGGCGAGGATCAGCCCGATGGCCAGGAACATCGCCAGCGTGACGCGGTCAGCCACGGTGTCGTCGTCGGGGAAGCCGAACCTGATGACCAGCCGGGCCGCCACGTTCACCACGAACAGCGCCGCCGCCAGCACGCCGACCGCACCCCACCGCTCCCTCATCGCACGCCTCCCACCATCACCGCCCGCCCCGACAGCGGACTCCTGGCAGGAATATGTACCACCGCGACCTGTGCGGCGTCAGCACCTCAGCGGTCGGCCGGCGGCACCACGACCTGCCGGAAGCCCAGCACCGCGAAGGTGATCGCGCCCGCCAGGATCATGCCGAGGCCGACCAGGTTGTCGCCGGTGAGCACGAGATCACCCTCGGTGGTCTTGACGCTGCCCGCGACGATCACCACGAACCAGGGCAGGGCGGGCAGCACCACCGCCCAGCGCGTACCGGCGGCGGCGTTGGCGAACCAGCCCACCAGGACCGTCAGCACCACCACCGCGACGATCCCGCCGACCGCGAGCGCGGTGCCGACCGCCGTCCTCGGCAGGCCGCCCGGCCGACCCTTGACGACCTCCCAGGCCCAGGTGGCGAAGATCAGCTCCAGCACCGCGGCGAGCACGCCCGCCCAGACCGCGACGAGCCCGCCGGCGATCCGCAGGGCGGCGTCGGCCAGCCCCGACCGCGCGGGCGGCTCGGCGGGCGGTGGCTCGGGGGCGACCGACATCGGTACGGCCGGCAGCGTCACCGGAGGCCGGCCGCCGCGACCGGAGACCGGTCCGGTCCGTCCAGCGACAGCCCGGCGAAGAGGTCGTCCTCCCAGCCGTACGGGCCGTTGCCCGGCCCCTTGTCGCCGACCGCGAGGGTGAAATATTCCACGCCCATGAACTCGGCGCCGAAGTTGCCGGCGATCGAGTAGAGCCAGGAGGTGGCCGGGATCTGCGTGGCGTGTGCCCGCATCGCCGCCTCCTTGGCGGCGTGCTGGTCGGTGGCGTCGATCCGCGCGGCGATCTCCGGGTCGGGCGTGCCGAACGGCAGGTCGTCGACGCTGTCGATGCCGGCGAACGGGTTGTCGGAGGCCTCGGTGAAGGCGTTCAGGCCGGCATCCAGCACGCTGCGCGGCATCGCCGTCCAGTAGACCTTCGCCGGGGCGATCCCCTCGGCGGTGGCCAACTCGACGGCGCGCATCGCCACCCGGTGCGCCTGAATGTGGTCGGGGTGGCCGTAGAAGCCGTTGTCGTCGTACGTGATCATGACCTGCGGGCGGACCTCGCGCATGATCTCCAGCAGGTGCCCGGCGGCCTCGTCGAGGTCGGCCTGCCAGAAGGCGCGGGGGTGCTCGTTGGTGGCCAGGCCCATCATGCCGGAGTCCCGGTAGCGGCCCGCGCCACCGAGGAAGCGGTGGTCGGTGACGCCGAGCGCGGCGCAGGCCGCGGCCAGCTCGCCGATCCGGTACCCGCCGAGCTGGTCGGCCTCGGCCGCGACGAGCTGGGCCAGCTCCGGTACGTGGATCTCGCCTTCCTCGCCCAGCGTGCAGGTCACCAGGGTGACGTGGGCGCCGGTGGCGGCGTAGTGCGCCATCGTCGAGCCGGTGCCGATGGACTCGTCATCGGGGTGCGCGTGGACCAGCAGGAGGCGTCGGTCGGGCAGCGTCGTCACGACCGTCACTCTAACCGGCGGTCCTCCCCCGGCGATGCTTACGCGTCCGCCCAGGTCGGCCACATCACGCCCGAGCCGCCCTTACGATCCGAGTTGTGGACTTTCCCGAGCTGGCCGCCCGTACCCGTCGGTTCAGCCACGGGGCGCCGCGCGCTGTCTCAGTCGCGGACGACGGCTCCCGGGTGATCTTCCTGCGCTCGGCGGGACCGGAGGACCCGGCCGACGCGCTCTGGCTGCTGGACGTCGGCTCGGGCGAGGAACGGCTGGTCGCGGATCCGGCGGTGCTGCTCGGGTCGGACGGCGAGCCGGCCGCGCTGGCGCCGGGCGAACGGGCGCTGCGCGAGCGGCTGCGGCTCAGCGCCGCCGGCATCGGCTCGTACGCCCTGGACACGGCCGGCCGGGTCGCCGCGTTCGCGCTGGCCGGCCGGCTGTTCCGGGCCGACCTGGTGCACGGCGACGTGGTCGAGGTGGCCTCGGTCGGCCCGGTGATCGACCCGCGCCCCGACCCCACCGGCGAACGGCTGGCCTACGTCACCGACGCCGCCGAGGGGGTCCGCCGGGGCCAGCTCCGGGTGGTCGAGCCGGACGGCGCGGACAACCTCCTCGCCGGCGAGGACAGCGGGGTGACCTGGGGGCTCGCCGAGCACATCGCGGCGGAGGAGTTCGGCCGGTACCGCGGCTACTGGTGGGCCCCGGACGGGCGCACGGTGCTGGCCGCCCGGGTGGACGAGTCCCGGCTGCCGCACTGGCACCTGCACGACCCGGCCGACCCGGCGAGCCCGCCGACGACCGTCGCGTACCCCCGGGCGGGCGGGCCGAACGCGCAGGTCAGCCTGCACCTGCTCGACCTCGACGGCGGCTGGGTCGACGTGCACTGGGACCGCGAGACCTACCCGTACCTGACCTCGGTCGGCTGGGCGGACGGCGGGCCGCTGATCACCGTGCTACGCCGCTCGCAGCAGCACGGCCTGGTCCTCGCGGTGGACCCGCGTACCGGGGAGACGCAGGTGCACGCCGAGCTGGCCGACCCGCGCTGGGTGGAACCGATCCCCGGCACCCCGGCGCACCTGCCCGACGGCCGGGTTCTGGTCGGCGGCGAGCTGGCCCACGACGGCTACGATGCCCGCTGCCTCTTCGCCGACGGCACCCTGCTCACCCCGCCCTCGCTGTACGTGCGCCGGGTGGTGGGGCGGCTCCCCGCCGCCGGCAGCGCCCCGGCGGACCTGCTGGTGGAGGCGAGCGAGGGCGAGCCGAGCCAGCGCCACCTCTACCGGATCCGGACGGTGATCGGCGGTGGGGTGGACGCCCGCCGGATGGGCAGCGACCCAGGCTGGCACACCGGCGCGATCGGCGGCTCCACTCTGGTGGTCGGCACCGCCTCGCTGGAGCAGCCGGGCACCCGCTGGTCGGTGTGGCACGGCGACCAGGAGGTGGGCGAGCTGCGCTCGCTGGCCGCCACCCCGCCGTACGCGCCGCGCCCGATGATGGTGCGGGTGACCGACCGGCGGCTGCCGAGCGCGGTGCTCTACCCGTCCGAGCACGTCAAGGGTACGAAGCTGCCGGTGCTGCTGGACGTCTACGGCGGGCCGGGGCACCAGGAGGTGGTCGCCGCGCGGGCGGCCTGGTTGGAGCGGCAGTGGTGGGCCGACCAGGGCTTCGCGGTGGTGACCATCGACAACCGGGGCACCCCGGGCGTCGCCCCGTCGTTCGAGAAGGCGATCCACCGCCGGCTGGCCGACGTGATCCTGACCGACCAGGTGGACGCGCTGACCGCGCTCGCCGGCAAGCACCCGGACCTGGACCTGGCGCGGGTGGCGGTGCGGGGCTGGTCGTTCGGCGGCTGGCTGGCCGGGCTGGCGGTGCTGCGCCACCCGGAGCTGTTCCGCTGCGCGATCGTCGGCGCCCCGGTCACCGACTGGACGCTGTACGACACCGCGTACAGCGAGCGCTACCTGGGCCTGCCGGAGGACGGCATGGACGTCTACGCCCACCATTCGCTGGTCGAACTGGCCGCCGAGCCGGTCGGCGACCCGGCGCAGGCCCGGCCGATGCTGCTGGTGCACGGCCTGGTCGACGACAACGTGGTGGCCGCGCACACGCTGCGGCTCTCGGCGGCGCTGCTGGCTGCCGGCCGGCCGCACGCGGTGCTGCCACTGACCGGGGCCACCCACATGGCCGCCGGCGGCACCGCCGAACGCCTGCTCAAGCTGGAACTCGACTTCCTCCGCCGGAATCTGTAAGGGCCCCTTCTCCACGCCGAGGCGTGGAGAAGGGGCCCCTGCGCTCAGGCCGTCACTGCTTCACGTAGGCGTTGGTGAGGGCCGGGTAGCCGAAGATGCTGGACAGGTAGATCCCGCCCGTCTTGGAGCCGTGCAGGTAGTAGCCCTGCTCGACGAAGAGCGGCACGGCCGGGGCCAGCTCGGTCATGATTCGCTTGTCGAGCTTGGCCCACTCCCCGCCCTGCTCACCGGCGGGCATTGCGAGCACCCGGTCGAACTCCTTGTTGATGTCGTCGCTGTTGACGAAGGAGGTGTTGCTGTTGCTCTCCGGCTTGATGGTGCGGCCGTCGAAGAGCACCGGCAGGATCGCCGCCCCGCTGGGCCAGTCGGCGGCCCACTGGTCGAGGTAGAGGTCCCAGGGGTTGTCCTTCTTCTTCGTCTCGTCGAGCTTGGCGTCGGCCGGGATGCTCTTCAAGGTGATCTTGAAGCCGGCCTTCTCCAGGTTGCTCTTGAGCTGGGTACCGTACTCCGGGTTGTCGTCGCCGATGCCGAGCACCAGCTCGGGGGTCTTGCCGGCGAGCAGTTCCTTGGCCTTGTCGGGGTTGCCCGTCGGGCCGGCCGGGTAGGCGTCGTAGTTCTGCCAGCCGATGGTCGACGGCGGCATCAGGGTGGTGACCGCCTTGGCGGTCGCCTCACCGCCGTACACCTTGATGAATCCGTCCCGGTCGATGGCGTAGTTCAACGCCTGCCGGACCGACAGGTCGGTGACCCGGCCGGTGTTGATGGTGAGCCGCCACATGCTCGGGGTCTGGCCCTGCACCGAGCGGCCCTTCAGCGCCGCGTCGCCGGCCACCCGGGCGACCAGCGCCGAGGGCACACCGTTCCAGGCCAGCGCCGTCTGGTCGTCACCGTTGTCGGCGATCACCCGGTTGGCGCCCGCCTCGGCGTCCGGGCCGAAGGTCCAGACGACCTTGTCCGGGTACGCGTGCCGCACCGGGTCGGTGTTCGGGTCCCAGTTCTCGTTCCGCTCCATCACCAGCTCGACACCGGCGGTGTTCTTGGTGATCTTGTATGGTCCGGAGGAGAACGGCTGGTTGTCCAGGTTGACCCCGGTGTCCTTCTCCGCCTTGAGCGGGGCGGTGTACGGCAGCGACGCGGCGAACGGCAGGTCGCAGTGCGGCTTGGCGAACTCGAACTTCAGCGTCTTCGCGTCCGGCGCGGTCAGGCCCGGCGGTAGCGAGGTCTTGTTCGCCTTGAAGTCCCACTTGGTGTCGTACTGCGGGGAGTCGGCGAGCCACTCCTGGAGGTAGGTCGGGCCGCCGGTCAGGTCGGGGTCGAAGGAGCGGGCGATGCCGTACGCGATCTCCTTCGAGGTGATCGGGCTGCCGTCCTCGAACTTCACCCCGTCCTTGATCTTGAATTCCCAGACCTTGCAGTCCTTGTTGACGTCCGTGCCCGGGGTCTCGGCGAGGTCACCGACCAGGGTCACCTTGCCCGAGCCGTCGTCCTTGAAGGTGGTCAGGAAGCGGCTGTAGAGCGGGGCGTTCATCAGGCCGGCGAACGAGTAGACCCGCTGCGGGTCCAGGTGCGAGATCTTGGTCTCCCGGATCACCCGGAAGGTGCCACCCTTGCTGGCGCCGGGGACCTCGGGAGCGGGCCCCATCGACTCCTTCGGGTCGGTGGCGATCGAACCGCTCTGCACCCGGTCGGCGCCGGTGTCGCCGCCGGTGCCCTTGTTCTCGCTGCACGCCCCCATCACCACGAGCAGTGCGAGCGCTCCGCCGGCGGCGGCTGCCCTCTTCAGGCGCATCTCGCGCCCTCCTCCCTTATCTGGTGCCCCGTCAGGCTCCACGTCCGGAGCATCGTCAGGCGACGTAGAAAAACTACGGCGTGTGTAACAGAGAGCGGTGGATTTCTCCATGCCCTGTCGGGTGCCGTTGCGCTATCGCAACCGGACCCGCGGGTCGATGGCCGCGTAGAGCATGTCCACCACGATGTTGGCGACCACGATGAAGACCGCCGAGATCAGCACGGTGGCCATGATGGTCGGCAGATCACCCGACCGGACGGCGTCCACGGCGGTCCGGCCGAGGCCCTGGATGCCGAAGGTGGTCTCGGTGATCACCGTGCCGCCGAGCGCGCTGCCCACGTCCAGGCCGGCGATGGTCACGATCGGGGTGATCGCCGCGCGCAGCGCGTGCCGCCCGTACACCTTGGGTTTGGCCAGGCCCTTGGCCCGCGCGGTCCGGACGAAGTCCTCCGACAGCGTCTCCAGCATCTGCGCCCGGGACAGCCGGGCGTAGATCGCGGAGAAGAGGAAGGCCAGGCACACCCAGGCGAGGACGAGACCGCTGGCCCACTTCACCGGATTCTCGAAGATCGAGGTGTAGCCCGGGGTCGGGGTGATCCGCAGGTTGTAGGTGAAGACCAGCAGCAGCACCGCGCCGACGAAGTAGAGCTGCATCGACGCACCCGCCAGCGAGAAGCCGATCGCCAGCCGGTCCAGCAGCGTGCCCCGTCTCAGCGCGGAGATCATGCCGAGCCCGACGCCGACAATCAACCAGAGGACGGCCGCCGGGAGGACGATGCTCAGCGTCACCGGGAGCACCCGGCTGAGCGTGTCCGTGACGGCCTCGCTGTTGACGTACGAGTAGCCGAGACAGGGCGCGTCGCACCGGCCGCCCTGGGAGCTGCCCAGATCGCGCCCGGTGACGATGCCCTTCATATAGTTGGCGTACTGCTCGGGCAGCGGGTCACGCAGGCCCAGCTCCTGCCGGACCCGCTCCAGCCGTTCGGCGTTGCAGTTCTTCGGGCACATGCCGCTGACCGGGTCGCGGGGCAGCCCGAAGAACATCAGGAAGCTGAGCACGCTCACCGCGAAGAGGGTGAGCACGGCGGTGAGCAGCCGGCGTACCAGGAATCGGGTCATCAGAGTCTTCCTTCATTCGCGACTGCGGGGCTCCGCTCCGCTGCACTCCTCGCGCTCATCACGACACCCCTACCGGGACGACTTCGGGTCGAGCGCGTCACGCAGCGCGTCGCCGAGCAGGTTGAAGGCGAGCACGAGGATGAAGATCGTGACGCCGGGGAAGAAGACGTACGCCGGGTCGGTCTGCAGGTACGGGATGCTCTGGAAGATCATCCGACCGAAGTCGGCGGTCGGTTCGAGGATGCCGATGCCGAGGAAGGACAGTGCCGCCTCGCCGGTGATGTACTGCGGCACCGCCAGCGAGAACGCGACCAGGATCGGCGCCCAGAGGTTCGGCAGGAGCTGCCGGAAGAGCATGTGCCCCAGCCCGGCCCCGCTGGCCCGGGCGGCCTCCACGAACTCCCGTTCGCGCAGCGATATCACCTGACCGCGGACCAGCCGCGCGGTACTCGTCCAGCCGAACGCGGCGAAGATGCCGATGAGGACGGCCACCTGGAACGCCGGCGGCACCTCCTCGCGGGGGCCGTAGAAGCGCAGCCCGACGGTCGGCACCACAGCCAGGGCGAAGATGAGGAACGGCAGGGCCAGCGCCACATCGGTGATCCAGCTGATCACCGTGTCGACGATCCCGCCCAGGAACCCGGCGAGGATGCCGGCCGCCACACCGATGGCGGTGGTGACCAGGGCGGCGGCGAACGCGATGAACAGCGAGGTCCGCATGCCGTACACCATCCGGACGAAGATGTCCCGGCCCAGCCGGGGTTCCAGCCCGAACCAGTGGTCGCCGGTGATGCCGCCTACGTATCCCAGCGGCATGCCGTTGCCGTCCAGAAGCTGCTGGAACTGCTCGTTCGGGCCGACCCCGTACAGCTTGGAGACCAGCGGCGCGGCGAGGGCCAGCACGATGAAGAACAGCAGCACCACGCCGCTGACCATGGCCGTACGGTCCCGGCGCAGCCGGGCCCAGGCGAGTTGGCCGGGAGACCTCCCGACGATCCCCCGCTCGTCGGGCTTGACGGTGTCGGCGGCCGGCTCGATCTCGGCCCGCGCCGCGCCCTCAACCGGAGACAGGCTCACTGCGACACCTCAATTCGCGACTGCGGGGCTCGCAACACCGGCTCGCTCCTCGCGCTCACTGCGACACCTCAATTCGCGACTGCGGGGCTCGCAACACCGGCTCGCTCCTCGCGCTCACTGCGACACCTCAATTCGCGACTGCGGGGCTCGCAACACCGGCTCGCTCCTCGCGCTCACTGCGACACCTCCACGGATTCGCTGGTCCCGACGCCGAGCGGCCCCTGTTCGGGGTAGTGGCAGGCGGTGAGTTGGTTGCCGCCGTCGCGGGTGATCAGGGTGGGTTCGTCGGTGGCGCAGTTGTCCTGGGCTTTCCAGCAGCGGGTGCGGAAGCGGCAGCCCGAGGGTGGGTTGAGTGGGGTGGGTACGTCGCCGGTGAGGCGGATCCGTCCGGCCGGGCCGAGGGTGGTGACGTCGGGGATGGCGGAGAGCAGGGCGCGGGTGTACGGGTGTTGGGGTCGGGTGTAGATGTCGTCGCGGTCGCCGATCTCGACGATTTTGCCGAGGTACATGACGGCGACGCGGTGGCAGAAGTGGCGGACGACGGCGAGGTCGTGGGCGATGAACACGAAGGCCAGGTCGAGGTCGCGTTGCAGGTCGCGTAGCAGGTTGATGACCTGGGCCTGGATGGAGACGTCGAGGGCGGAGACGGGTTCGTCGGCGACGATGAGTTTGGGGCGCAGCGCGAGGGCGCGGGCGATGCCGATGCGTTGGCGTTGCCCGCCGGAGAACTCGTGGGGGTAGCGGTTGTAGTGCTCGGGGTTCAGGCCGACGAGTTCGAGGAGTTCCTGGACGCGTTTGCGGGTGCCGCCGGGTGGGTTGATCCGGTTGACCTGCAGTGGCATGGCGACGATCCGGCCGACGGTGTGGCGGGGGTTCAGCGAGGCGTACGGGTCCTGGAAGATGATCTGGAGGTCCTGCCGCAGCGGCCGTAACTCGCCACGGCGGGCGTGGGTGATGTCCCGGCCGGCGAACTCGATCGTCCCGGCGGTGGGTTCGAGCAGGCGTACCAGCATCCGTCCGGTGGTGGTCTTGCCGCACCCGGACTCCCCGACCAGGCCCAACGTCTCACCCGGACGTACCTCGAAATCCAGGCCGTCGACCGCCCGCACGGCACTCTTGGCCCGAAAGCCCTCACGGACCGGGAAATGCTTGGTCAGCCCACGCACCCTGAGCAGTGGCTCGGTCATTGCGCGACTCCCACCTGGGCGATGTCCTGCCGGTAGAGCCTGGTGCGTTCCTCGGCGGGCAGATGGCAGGCGACCAGGTGGCCCGCCTCCCCGGCCGCGCGCAGCTCCGGCACCACCGTGGCCGAGCGGTCGCCGTTGCGGCCGGCGTACCGGCAACGCGGATGGAACGCACACCCCGACGGCAAATTGATCAACGACGGCGGATTACCCCGAATCGGCACCAGATCCGCGCCCGCGTCACCACGCAACGACGGCACACTCGACAACAACCCCCACGTGTACGGATGCTGCGGCCGACGCAACACCTGCTCCACACCACCGTGCTCGACCGCCCGCCCCCCATACATCACCAACACGTCATCAGCCACCTGAGACACCACACCCAGGTCATGCGTGATCAAAACAATCGCCGACCGGAACTCCGCCTGCAGATCCGCCAACAAATCCAGAATCTGCGCCTGCACCGTCACATCCAACGCCGTCGTCGGCTCATCCGCGATCAACAGATCCGGATCGTTCACCAACGCCATCGCGATCATCGCCCGCTGCCGCATCCCACCCGAAAACTCATGCGGATACTGATCGAACCGCCGCCCCGGCTGCGGAATCCCCACCCGACCCAACATGTCCACCGCCCGCCGCCGCGCCTCCCGCCTCCCCGCCCCCGGGTGATGCACCCGAAACGCCTCAGCGATCTGCCGACCCACCGTGTAGTACGGATGCAACGCCGACAACGGATCCTGAAAGACCATCGCCATGTCCCGACCCCGCAGCCGCCGCACCTCCTCCTCCGGAAGCCCGACCAACTGACGGCCCCCGACGGAGATCTCCCCCGTGATGCTCGTGCGCTTGGCGTTGTGCAGACCCAGAATCGCCAGCGACGTCACACTCTTACCCGAGCCCGACTCACCGACGATCCCCAACGTGCGCCCCCGCGCCACCGAGAACGACACCCCGTCCACCGCCCGGACCACACCGTCCTCGGTGTCGAACCGCACCCGCAGATCCTTCACCCGCAGATAGGGACCCTCACCCGAGCGCTGCTCCGGGACCTCATGGCGGTCCGGTTCCCCGGACGGCGCCGACTCCGACCTGCCCACGACCGCCTCCCCCTCAGTGATGAAGAGAACTTACAACAAAGTTCTGGAGGCGAAAATAAGCTACAAAACGTGGGATGTCAGTGGGCTGAGCGTAACGAGTGGGTTTCGGGCTTGACCAGCCCTCAGCCCGCCGCCGCACGTCGGGTGTGGCCATGGCCGGAGGACTCAGGTGAAGATGTCCGCCCGGGAGCTGTCGGTGACCAAGCCCGGCGAGGTGCTGGAGTTGAGTGAGCCCGTACGCGCCACGATCCGGCCGGAGGATCTCGTCTCCTGACGGATGTCGGTCCGCTCGCCTAGGGTCGGCGCATGAGCGAGCGCCAGCGAGCGAAGCGGGACCCGGCATGAGCGAATTCGATGCGGCGTCCGACGCCGTCCAGGCCGCCCTCGACGCGGGAGCACGGTACGCGGACGTCCGGGTGATGCACCGCCGCTACGAGTCGATGTCGGCCCGCAACGGCGACATCGAGGAGCTGACCCAGGACGAGAGCATCGGGCTGGGCGTCCGGGCGCTGGTCGGGTCGAGCTGGGGCTTTCACGCCGTACCCGAGCTGTCGGAAGCCCGCGACGCCGGCCGGCGCGCCGCGGCGATCGCCACCGCGAGCGCGCGCGTCCCCGGCCCGCCGATCGACCTGGTCCCCGTCGAGGCGACCGTCGCGAGCTGGGCCTCGGGGTGCGAGGTGGACCCGCTCGGCGTCCCGCTCTCCGACAAGGGTGACCTGCTGGTCCGCGCCACCGAGACGATGCGCGCGCACGGCGCCGACCTGGCCGAGGGCCTCTACCAGATCTGGGACACCACGAAGTGGTTCGTCTCCAGCGAGGGGCACCGGATCGACCAGCGCATCCGCGAGTGCGGTGGCGGCATCTCGGCCACCTCGATCGGCGACGGCGAGACCCAGCGCCGGTCCTACCCGAGCTACCGCGGGCAGTACGGCACCACCGGCTGGGAGCTGGTCACCTCGCTCGACCTGGCCGCGCACGCCGCCCGGGTCGCCGAGGAGTCCCGGGAGCTGCTCACCGCGGCGGAGTGCCCGGCCGGCGAGACCGACCTGATCCTCGGCGGCGAGCAGCTCGCCCTGCAGATCCACGAATCGGTCGGGCACGCCATCGAGTTGGACCGGATCCTCGGCTGGGAGGCCGCCTTCGCCGGGACGTCCTGGTTGGATCTGACCCGGCTCGGGGCGCTGCGTTACGGCTCCGAGCTGATGAACGTCACCATCGACCCGACCATCCCGGGCGCGCTGGGCAGCTTCGGCTTCGACGACGAGGGCTCACCGGCGGTCAAGCGGGACGCGGTCCGCGCGGGACGCTGGGTGGGGGTGCTCGCCGGCCGGGACTCGGCCGCCGTCGCCGGTCTCGGCTACGGCGGCAGCGTACGGGCGGACGGCTGGGCCCGACTGCCGATGGTGCGGATGACCAACGTGGGCCTGGAACCGGGCCCGCACACCCTCGACGAGATCATCGAGGCCACCGACGACGGGGTGCTGATGGACATCAACCGCTCCTGGTCGATCGACGACAAGCGACTCAACTTCCAGTTCGGTTGCGAGGTCGGCTGGGAGGTGCGGAAGGGCCGGCGGGGGCGGATGCTGCGCAACCCCACCTACACCGGCATCGGGCCGGTCTTCTGGCGCTCGATGGACATGCTCTCCTCCGAGATCGTGCCGTGGGGCACGCCGAACTGCGGCAAGGGTCAGCCGGGCCAGGTCGGGCACACCGGTCACCCGGCCGCCCCCGCCCGCTTCCGCAACGTCCGGGTGGGGGTAAGGGCATGAGTGAGCTGGAGATCGCCGGTCAGGTCGTCGAGCTGGTCCGCCGGCTCGCCGGGCCGGACGCGCAGGCCGAGGTCACGGTGACCCGGGCCGACCTGGCACTGACCCGGTTCGCGAACTCGTTCATCCATCAGAACGTCGCCGAGTCGGGCACGGCGGTGCGGCTGCGGCTGCACGCCGGTGGGCGGACGGCGGCCGGCAGCGGCAGCCTGGTCGACCGCGACGGGCTGACCGCCCTGGTCGAGCGGACCCTGGCGGCGGCCCGGCTCGCCCCGCCCGATCCGGCCTGGCCGGGGCTCACCCCGCCGTCGCCGGTCCCGCCGGGGACGGCCCTCGACGAGGCCACCGCGTACGCGTCTCCCGACGAGCGGGCCGCCCGGGTACGCGCCTTCGTGGACGCGGCCGGCGGGCTGGAGACGGCCGGCTACTGCCGGACGGCGTACCGGTCGGGGGCGTTCGCCAACTCGGCCGGGCACTCGGCGGTGGGGCGGATGGCCGAGGCGGCGATGGACGGCATCGCGCGTACGGGCGGGGCCGACGGGGTGGCCCGGCGCTGCGCCGACCGGCTCGGCGAGCTGGACGGCGGGGTGCTCGGCGCGCGGGCGGCGGCGAAGGCGCGGGCCGCGACGGATCCGGTCGAGCTGCCGCCGGGGCGGTACGACGTGGTGCTCGAACCGGCCGCGGTCGCCGACCTGCTGCAGAACCTCGCCTGGTTCGGCTTCAACGGCAAGCGGCACGCCGAGCGGCAGTCCTTCGTCGAACTCGGCACCGCCCAGTTCGATCCGTCGGTGACCCTGGTCGACGATCCGCCGCACGCCTCCGCCCTGCCGTACGACATGGAGGGCACCTCCCGGGGCGCGCTGACCCTGGTGGACGAAGGCACCACCGTGGCGGTGGCGCACGACCGACGCAGCGGCGCCGAGGCGGGGGCCGCCTCCACCGGTCACGGGATGCCCGGCGCGTCCACCTTCGGCCCGATCCCGCACAACCTCCGCCTGCTCCCGGCCGCCGCCCGTGCGGTCGGTGGCGACAGCCCGTCGCCGGTCGGGCCGGGCGGCGACGGGACGGCGGCCGGGGCGGTGGCCGACGCGGACACTGCGGCGCTGGTCGCCGGGGTGAAGCGTGGGCTGCTGGTCAGCGACTTCTGGTACACCCGGGTGCTCGACCCGAAGCGCCTGGTCATCACCGGGCTGACCCGGAACGGGGTCTGGCTGGTCGAGGACGGGGTGCCCACCCGGGCGGTCCGCGACTTCCGCTTCACCGAGTCGTACCCGCGCGCGCTGGGGCCCGGCCGGGTGCTCGGTCTGGGCCGGCAGCCGGTCCGCCAGCCGGACCGGGTCGACGGCTCCTGGTGGGAGGCGCCGCCGCTGCGGCTGGCGTCGTGGAACTTCACCGGTGGCGCGTCGGGCTGACCGAACCCGCCGTTTCAAGATATTGATCTTGCTTCGGGTCTTTCCAACCTGCTGGACACACGGGACACTGCGTTGCGCGGCCACGCCGCGAAGATCGGCGTAACGTGTGTCATTTAGCTGCGCCGGTTTGACGGCGTGGTCGTTGGTGTGCGCAAGACGTGGCAGTGGACGCGGTCTCGCCGGTCCACTGGCCGGTAACGGAAGGTGATCCGCCGCCCCCGCGAGGGCGCCGTCAGGGAGACGACTGGAATGACATCAACGGCAACGAGGCCGCGTGGGGCGCGAGCACGCGCCGCGATCGCGGCGAAGACGTTGCGGACCGACCGCTGGTGGTTCGCGCCACTGATCACCGTCGTCGGCCTCAGCGCCTGGATCATCTACGCGACGGTCCGGGTCTTCATGCACAAGTGGTACTGGGTCGGGGAGTTCCACTACCTGACGCCGTTCTACTCCCCGTGCGTGACCGACCGGTGCGTCGAGGGCTCGGCCCACGTGGGCACCTACCTGCCCGGCTGGTGGATCATCCCGGACGCGGCGTTCACCCTGCCGTTCCTGCTGCTGTTCCGGCTGACCTGCTACTACTACCGCAAGGCCTACTACCGGTCGTTCTGGCTCTCGCCGCCGGCCTGCGCGGTCCCGGACGGGCACCAGGCGTACGGCGGGGAGACCCGGTTCCCGCTGCTCGGGCAGAACCTGCACCGCTACTTCTTCTACGCCGCCGCGATCATCTCGATCATCAACACGTACGACGCCGTCTACGCCTTCCACTCCCCCAAGGGGTTCGGCTTCGGGCTCGGCAACCTGGTCCTGATCGGGAACGTCGTGATGCTCTGGGCGTACACCATCTCCTGCCACTCGTGCCGGCACATCATCGGCGGCCGGCTCAAGCACTTCTCGAAGCACCCGGTGCGCTACAAGGCCTGGACCTTCGTCTCCTGGCTCAACGTCCGGCACATGCAGCTCGCCTGGATCACCCTCGGCACCCTGGCCCTCACCGACTTCTACGTCATGGCGGTCGCGGCCGGCTGGTTCAACGACCTGCGGTTCATCAACTGAAGGCCCTCACATGACTGAAACGCGAATCGAACGACACCACTACGACGTCGTCGTGATCGGGGCCGGCGGTGCCGGCCTGCGCGCGGCGATCGAGGCCCGGCTGGCCGGCAAGAAGACCGCGATCATCTCGAAGTCGCTGTTCGGCAAGGCGCACACCGTGATGGCCGAGGGTGGCGCCGCGGCCGCGATGGGGAACGTGAACTCCCGGGACAACTGGCAGGTGCACTACCGCGACACGATGCGCGGCGGCAAGTTCCTCAACAACTTCCGGATGGCCGAGCTGCACGCGAAGGAGTCGCCGCAGCGGATCTGGGAGCTGGAGACGTACGGCGCGCTGTTCGACCGTACGAAGGACGGGAAGATCTCCCAGCGCAACTTCGGCGGTCACGAGTACCCGCGGCTCGCGCACGTCGGCGACCGGACCGGGCTGGAGCTGATCCGCACCCTCCAGCAGAAGATCGTCTCCCTCCAGCAGGAGGACATGCAGGAGTTCGGCAACTACGAGGCGCGGATCAAGGTCTTCGCCGAGACCACCATCACCGAGCTGCTGCTCGACGGCGACCGGGTCGCCGGCGCGTTCGGCTACTACCGGGAGTCCGGGGAGTTCATCCTCTTCGAGGCGCCGGCCGTGGTGCTGGCCACCGGCGGCGTGGGTCGCTCCTACAAGGTCACCTCGAACTCCTGGGAGTACACCGGTGACGGTCACGCGCTGGCGCTGCGCGCCGGGGCGACGCTGATCAACATGGAGTTCCTCCAGTTCCACCCGACCGGCATGGTCTGGCCGCCCTCGGTGAAGGGCATCCTGGTCACCGAGTCGGTCCGCGGCGACGGCGGCGTGCTGAAGAACTCCGACGGCAAGCGGTTCATGTTCGACTACGTGCCGGACGTGTTCCGCAAGCAGTACGCGGACAACGAGGCCGAGGCGGACCGCTGGTACACCGACCCGGACAACAACCGGCGTCCGCCTGAACTGCTCCCCCGCGACGAGGTCGCCCGCGCGATCAACAGCGAGGTCAAGGCCGGTCGGGGTACGCCGGCCGGCGGCGTCTACCTGGACATCGCCTCGCGGCTGCCGGCCGAGGAGATCCGCCGCCGCCTGCCGTCGATGTACCACCAGTTCAAGGAACTGGCCGACGTCGACATCACCAAGGAGCCGATGGAGGTCGGCCCGACCTGCCACTACGTGATGGGCGGCGTCGAGGTGGACCCGGACTCCGGCGCGGCGGCGGGCACCGTACGCGGGCTCTTCGCCGCCGGTGAGGTCTCCGGCGGTATGCACGGCTCCAACCGGCTGGGCGGCAACTCGCTCTCCGACCTGCTGGTCTTCGGCAAGCGGGCGGGCGGTCACGCCGCCTCGTACGCCGAACAGCTCACCTCGCGCCCGGCGGTGCCGGTGGCGGCGGTGGAGGCCGCGGTGGAGACGGCGCTGGCGCCGCTGCAACGCGACACCGGTGAGAGCCCGTACGCCCTCCAGCGGGACCTCCAGGCGGTGATGGGAGACCTAGTAGGAATCATCCGCCGGCAAAGCGAGCTTGAGGACGCGATGGGCAGGCTCGCGGAGCTGCGGGAGCGGGTGGCCAAAGTGAGCGCGGCCGGCGGCCGGCGCTACAACCCGGGCTGGCACCTGGCGCTGGACCTGCGCAACATGCTGGTGGTCTCGGAGTGCACGGCGAAGGCCGCGCTGGAGCGGCAGGAGTCGCGCGGCGGGCACACCCGGGAGGACTTCCCGAAGATGGAGCCGAAGTGGCGGCGGGTGAACCTGGTCTGCTCGCTCGACGGCGACAAGGTCCACCTGGCGCACAAGCCGCTGCCGAAGATGCGCCCGGAGCTGATCGCCCTCTTCGACCGGGCGGAGCTGGCCAAGTACCTGACCGACGAGGAACTCGCCGAGTTCGACGCCCTCGCTGAGGAGGCGAGCAAGTAATGGGGACCAAGAGGCAGTTCCGCATCTGGCGGGGCGACGAGACCGGCGGCGACCTGCAGGACTACTCCGTCGAGGTCAACGAGGGCGAGGTCGTTCTCGACGTCATCCACCGGCTGCAGAACACGGAGGCGCCGGACCTGGCCTGCCGGTGGAACTGCAAGGCCGGCAAGTGCGGCTCCTGCTCCATGGAGATCAACGGCAAGCCGCGGCTGAGCTGCATGACCCGGATGTCGACGTTCGAGGAGGACGAGACCGTCACGGTCACCCCGCTGCGGACGTTCCCGGTCATCCGGGACCTGGTCACCGACGTCTCGTTCAACTACGAGAAGGCCCGGGAGACCCCGGCGTTCGCGCCGCCGGCCGGCGTGGCCCCCGGCGAGTACCGGATGCAGCAGGTGGACGTCGAGCGCTCGCAGGAGTTCCGCAAGTGCATCGAATGCTTCCTGTGCCAGAACGTCTGCCACGTGATCCGCGACCACGAGGAGAACAAGCCGGCGTTCTCCGGTCCCCGGTTCTTCATCCGGGCGGCCGAGCTGGACATGCACCCGCTCGACGCGAAGCCGGACCGCAAGGAGTACGCGCAGGCCGAGATGGGACTCGGCTTCTGCAACATCACCAAGTGCTGCACGGAGGTCTGCCCCGAGCACATCAAGATCACCGACAACGGGATCATCCCCATGAAGGAACGGGTCGTGGACCGCAGGTACGATCCCCTCGTGTGGCTTGGTAGCAAGATATTCCGGAGGGGTCAGGTGCCTCAGACCAGCGTGACCAGCGGGCATCACAGCGGCACCGCGACCGCCAGCGGCGAACAGCCGGTGCACTCGCACGCCGGCGGCTCGCACGACGCGCGGTCCGAGACGCAGGCGCAGCAGGGCGTCAACTGGCACCGCGAGGTGCCGCACCCGACGGCTCCCGCCGTCGACGCCAACGGCAAGCTGCCGCTGACCGAGCTGACCCTCGACCGGGCCGCGGCGCCGTCGCCGTTCGGTGACGACGTCAAGTTCCCGCTGCCGCCGCAGCACCTCAACTTCGCTCACCCGCAGCAGGACGAGCCGAAGCACTGAGCACGACACGAACGACGACGGGGGCCGCGGCACATGCCGCAGGCCCCCGTCCCGTTTCCGCCCCGGTGTCCGTTCTCCCTGCTCAGGGCCCGACGTTCCCGGTCCGGGCCCGGTGCTTCCCCACTCAGGACGCGGCGAGCAGGGGACGCAGGGCGGCGACGATCGGCACGTCGGCGGGCAGCCAGGGCACGGTGTCCAGCTCGGCGGCGGAGAGCCAACGCAGCTCGGAGTGCTCCAGGGCCTTCGGCTGGTCACCGTGGAGGAGGCGGGCCACGTACACCCGGAGGACGGAACGGCCGTGGGCCATTCGTACGTCGCGGCCGACCCGCGCGCCGATCTCCACGCGTACGCCGAGTTCCTCGACGCACTCGCGGGCCAGCGCGACCGTGTCGGTCTCCCCCGGCTCCACCTTGCCGCCCGGGAACTCCCAGCGGCCGGCCACCTCGGGTGGCGCGGAGCGGGCACAGGCCAGCACCCTGCCGTCGACGATGATGGCCGCGCCGACGACCACCTTCGGCTCACGCCGGTCGTCCTGCCCGCTGCCGCTAGCCCGTTCGGTCCGCACGGGCGTCCAGGGTGCCAGATCAATCGGCGGTTTGGGTACCTGAGCGCGCCGTCAGGACAGCAGAACCCGGAAATGTGGGCGTGGACACACCATCTGTGCGGCGACAGACTAGAGACCGTCGACTAGGACACGGGACGGCGACGATTTGGCCACAAGCCGGCAACGACGCCTGGGAGGTACGGTGAAGCGCGTGCTGTTCAGCGGCCGGGCCAAGCACGACTATCTCAGCGACGCCCTCACTCTGCTGTCCGGATGGACCCGCGAGGGCGAGGAGATCCGCCGCACGCTCGTCTTGGACGACACCCAGCACGCCGCGTTGACCGAGCGGGTCAAGGTGGTCGCCGACGCGCTGCGCCTGCGTCCCGAGATCAGCCGTCGCGCCGACCGTACGCAGATCCGGGTGGGCCACGGCGACGGGGAGCCGCTGACCGAGGGCGAGGTCCTGCTGGCCGCCCGCATCGAGGACGCGGTCCGCGCCGTCACCCAGCCCTGAGCGGCTGGCACGCCCCGCCTAACGTCGTGGGCATGACCACCCCCACGTACGACCGCAAGGAACAGTTCCAGCAGATCCAGAGCGGGCTCCTGGCCGGTGAGCAGATCATCGCCGTCTACGACGCGGTCGGGACGGGCACCGGATTCATCGGCCTGACCGACCGCCGTGTGATCATCCAGGACCGTTCCTTCGTCGGCAAGCGGTACGCCATCACCAGCATCCCGTACTCGAAGATCACCAGCGTCAGCGTGGTCAGCAACAAGTCGTGGGGCGGTTCGTTCTTCTCCACCGGGGCGATCGCGATCCACGTCGGGTCGCAGACCTACGAGGTCGAGTTCCGGGGCGACCAGAAGAGCCACCACGTGCACAACGTGATCCTCCACCACATCTCCTGACCCCGGCGCTGGCAACAGGCGCTCATGGTGCTGCCCATGCTCGGCGGTCCGGCATCGACCCGTGACGGGACGACCAGCGGATGCACCCGCCTGGGATACTCGTGGGCATGCGGGGGTGGTCCGGGGTCGTCAAACGGTGGTGGAACGTTCGCCGGGTCCGTTGGGCGCTGATCGCGGTCGCCGCCTGCGCGGTGCTGGCCACCGTGGGCAGCGTGGCCAGCGTGGCGTGGCTGCGCAGCGGCGCCGAGGGCCACATCTTCACCGAGACCGACGTGCCGGAGGCGCCCGTCGCCCTGGTCCTGGGCACCAAGGTGGACGCGGACGGCACCCCGTCGGCGTTCCTCACCGCCCGGCTGGAACTCGCCCAGCGGCTGTTCGCCGCCGGCAAGGTCCGCGCGATCCTGGTGTCCGGCGACAACATGCACGCCGACTACAACGAGCCCGAGGCGATGCGACGCTGGTTGGTCGACCAGGGCGTGCCGACGGGCAAGGTGGTGCTGGACTACGCCGGCTTCGACACGTACGACTCGTGCGCGCGGGCCAAACGGATCTTCGGGGTGGACCGCCTGACGGTGGTGACCCAGTCCTTCCACCTCCCCCGCGCCGTGGCGCTGTGCCGGCACTTCGGCATCGAGGCCAACGGCGTGGGCGACGACACCGTCCGGCGGTACGCCAAGTGGCGGATCGGCTCGACCCGCGAGTACGGCGCCTCGGTGAAGGCGGCGGTGGACGTGCTCTCCGGCCGCGACCCCGCCCACCTCGGCCGCCGCGAGACCGGCGTCGACGACGCTCTCCGCGCCGGCTGACGACGCTCAGCGGGTCAGCCGGCGGGTACACGGCCCGTCGTGGTCGGCCCGGAGCAGGCAGCGCCGGCCGCCGGGCAGCCGCAGATCGCAGAAGACCCGATGGCGTACGCCCTGCTCGTCCTCGGCCGAGACGGTGGTCTCGCCCGGGTCGGCCGCGGAGAGCAGGCCGGCCCAGCGGGCGACCACCCGGGCCAGGCGTACCGCGCCGGCCAGGTCCGTGGCGGCCACCGGCAGGTGGATGACGAACCGCTCCCGCTCGACCATCAGCGGTGCCGCCCGGCGTCGGTTCGCCGCGCCTGCTCGGTCTGCCAGCGCTTCAGCGCGTCCTTGATCCGGGCCGTCTCCTGCCGGCTGACGCCCAGCGCCCGGTAGGCGGCGGCGAGATCGTCGGCCACCCGGTCGAGGAATTCCTGCACCTCCTCCGGGTCGAGCCCGCGCCGGCCGACCCGGGTCGGCCGGAACCGCCGCTGGCGTACCTGCCAGGGCGCCAGCGGGACGTAGGTCGAGGATCGGTAGCTGGTTGGTCCAGCACGTCCCGGCCGCTGGTTCCGCCGCAGCCCGCGCAGGAAGCCACGCATCGTCGTTCCGCCTCTCTGGTCCAGGAATGGAAGGGGTGGGCGACCCGCCCGCCGCGCGCGGGCCGACCACCCCGCCCCACCACCGCAGCTCCAATCAGCGGTACGGCAGCAGGGCTGGTCCGCCACAGCCGCACGTTCGAGCGTTTTCACCCGAGCACGGGCTGTGACTGGAACTCTAGGCATAAGGGCCTTTGTGCACAAGCACTTGTTGCCACAGGGCCACACCAGATTTTGCCAATAGGGCCATAAGGCTTTCCGCATGTCCATCGATCCGTACTCGCACACGCCGGTGTATGTGCAGCTCGCCGACCTCCTACGGCAGCGCATCGAGTCCGGAGAGTTGGCGGCCGGGGCAAACGTCGGTAGCGAATTCCGCCTGGCGCAGGAATTCGGGATAGGCCGGGACGCTGTCCGCATGGCCATCGCAATGCTCCGGTCAGAAGGGTTGGTGACCACCAGCCGTGGCCACGGGACCCAAGTCCGCGAAACGCCGCAACGGCGTCAGGTCGAACTCGCCCCTGGCTCGTCAGTCATCGCACGGATGCCGAGCGGCGGTGAACGCCGGGCCTTGCAACTCGACGAGGGCGTACCGGTGCTGGAGGTCCACGATCCGGCGGGCGGGGTCGAGGTGCTGGCGGCCGACGAGGTCGAGCTGACCCGCCCAGCCTGAGGAGACACCTCAGAGCAGGAGGATCAGCCCGCCGACCAGGCGTCGTTCACCACTTGGAACAGGTCCATGTCCTGCCATTCGCCGGCGATGTTGAGGTACGCCGGCGCGAGGCCGATGGGCAGGAACCCGTTGCGCTTCAGCACGCGCCGCGACCTGACGTTGTGCAGCAACGTCTCCGCCTGTACCCGGTGCAGCCCCAACTCCTCGAAGGCCACCCGCACGATCTCCCGGACCGCCCGGGTCGCGAAGCCTCGGCCGTTGTGGCCGGCGCTCACCCAGTAGCCCAGGCTGCACGACTGGAACGGGCCCCGCACGATGCCGTTCAACGTGATGCGGCCGATCACGCTGCCGGAATCCAGAATGACGTGCGGCAACTTCGTTCCCTGGGCGTGCTGCGCAAGATCGGCCTCAAGGACGGCACGCTGGCCGTCCGCAGTGAAGTAGTCCTCGCCCCGGACCGGCTCCCAGGGTGCGAGGAAGTCGCGGTTGCGACGGAGCAACTCCGCCAGGACCGGCGCGTCATCGAGCGCGGCAAGCCGGGTGAGAGTCACGCGCCCATGCTCACACGAAGACGCTTGAGCTGCGGACCCGGGCCGCCGGTGCGGCACCACGCATGGCGCTACCCGCCCCCACCCGCTCGGTCCGGCGAGAAGACGACCTGCCAGGCGCCGGTGATGTGCTCGGGCACGATCTCGATCGCCGCCGAGTCGCCGGGGCGCAGGCCGAGGCCGAAGCGCTTCCAGTCACCGTCCTTGTCGCCGTACATCCCGCTACCGCTCATCGCGTAGTCCCACCACTCGCCTGTCGTGATCTCCACGCCGTTGACGCGCAGATGGAGGAGCCCGGGCGTCTGGGCGACCATGTCGATCCCGCGCATCGTCTGCCAGGTCAGGGTCCGTCGTACTGGGCGGGCCGGGTCGGCGGGGTCGGATCTGATGATGACGGCGTCCGGGCACAGCGCCTCGGTGCAGCCGGCGGGTAGCACCTCGGGCAGTGGATCGAGCGTTCCTGACGGCCGGGGTGGCAGCGGATAGCGGTCGAACGGGATCCGCTCACCGATCGCGAGTCCGAACGTGCCGGTGTCCGGGATCGGGATGTCATCGCCGCCCGTCTCGTCGGGCTGCCGTGCCCCGGTGATCGTCATGACAAAGGTGGCCGGCTTGCCAACCGAGACGTCCATCCCGCCCCAGCCTTGCGACCGGAAGGTACCGGTGGTGCAGCCTCCCGAGACAAAGCCATGGCCGTTGGCGGTCAGCGTTCCCTTGAGCGTGCCCTTCTCCCCCGTGCCGTCGCAGCGGCTGAAGACGACAAGATCGAGAGTGGTCGGCACGATCGTCAACTCGATGCGCCGCTGCGGCAGCGCGGCGGACTTCGCGGCCACGATGCGCGCTCCGTCGGCGTACTCCGGGAAGCCCTCGATCGTGCGTACCGGCGACGGGCTGTCCGCCGGGGTGGGGGTGACGTCGGGGCGCAGCCCGGGCACGACGGCGGCCGCCGCGACGCCGGCCACGGCGACGATCGCGCAGGCGGTCCAGGTCGCGACGCGTCGGCGGCGGCGGGCGACCACCTTGGCGCGTACGCCGTGCAGCCGCAGGTGGTGCACGACGTGCTCGACCGGGTCGCCGGAGCGCTCGTCGAACACCTGCTTGAGGTCTGTCAGGTTCATCGCGGCATCCCTTCCGGCGTCAGCGTCCCGTCGAGGCGGAGCTTGGCCACCGCCCGGCTGGCCTGGCTCTTGACCGTGCCGACCGAGCAGCCGAGGACCCCGGCGATCTCGACCTCGGAAAGGTCTTCGAAATAGCGCAGCACGAGCACGGCACGCTGCCGCCGGGGCAGCCGGCCCAGCGCCCGCCACAGGCGGTCCCGGTCGTCGAGACCGGCGTGCGGGTCGGCCTCGACGACCGTCTCGGGAAGGTCGGCCGTGGGCAGCTCACCCCGCCACCGACGCCGCCACGACGACGCGTACGCGTTGACGATGATCCGCCGCACGTACGGCTCCGGGTCACCGTCGATGCGCCGCCACGCCTCCCAGGCCCGCGCCAGCGCGGTCTGCAACAGGTCCTCGGCCGACACCCAGTCGCGGGTGAGCAGGAACGCGGTACGTAACAGCCGCGGTGATCGGGTGACGACGAAGTCGTCGAAGCCCTCCGGTGTGATCACGTGCCGCCCTCCTACCCAGTCGGTCACCAGGTAGTACCGGCCGTGACCCGGAAAGGTTGCCTCGCAGGCGGTTGGTCAGGCGAGCATCTTCGCCGGAGTCAGACGTTGAAGCGGAACTCCACGACGTCGCCGTCATGCATGACGTACTCCTTGCCCTCGATCCGGACCTTGCCGGCGGCCTTCGCCGCCGCCATCGATCCGGCCTCGACCAGGTCGGCGTAGGAGACCACCTCGGCCTTGATGAAGCCGCGCTGGAAGTCGCTGTGGATGACCCCTGCGGCCTCCGGCGCGGTCGCGCCGACCGGGACGGTCCAGGCCCGCGCCTCCTTGGGGCCCGCCGTCAGGTACGTCTGGAGCCCGAGGGTACGGAAGCCGACCCGGACGAGCTGGTCCAGGCCCGGCTCGGACTGCCCGATCGACTCCAGCAGCTCGCGGGCCTCCTCCTCGGGCAGGTCCACCAGCTCGGACTCGATCTTGGCGTCCATGAAGACCGCCTCGGCCGGGGCGACCAGGGCGCGCAGCTCGTCGAGGAACTCGGCGTTGCCCAGCTCGGCCTCGTCGACATTGAAGACGTAGAGGAACGGCTTGGTGGTGAGCAGGTGCAGCTCGCGCAGGTGCTCCAGCTCGATCTTGGCGGCGGCCGCGCCCGCGTACAGGGTGGTGCCGCTGTCCAGGACGTCGACGGCCTTCTTGGCGGCCTCGACGGCGGCGGCCCGGTCCTTGCGGAGCTTGGCCTCCTTCTCCAGCCGGGGCAGCGCCTTCTCCAGGGTCTGGAGGTCCGCCAGGATCAGCTCGGTGTTGATCGTCTCGATGTCGTCGGCCGGGGAGACCTTGCCGTCGACGTGCACCACGTTCGGGTCGGAGAAGGCGCGCACCACCTGGCAGATCGCCGTGGCGTCGCGGATGTTCGCCAGGAACGCGTTGCCCCGGCCCTGCCCCTTGGAGGCGCCCCGGACCAGGCCGGCGATGTCGACGAACGAGACCGGCGCCGGCAGCACCTTCTGCGAGGAGAAGATCTCGGCGAGCTTGTCCAGCCGCTCGTCGGGCAGCCCGACCACGCCGACGTTCGGCTCGATGGTGGCGAACGGGTAGTTCGCCGCGAGCACGTCGTTCTTGGTCAGCGCGTTGAACAGGGTGCTCTTGCCGACGTTGGGCAGGCCCACGATGCCGATGGTGAGACTCACGACGAGCCAGCTTACGCGGTTCACCGCGCGCCTTGGACAGGCAGCCCCGTCGCCGGCACCGAAAAGGGACCGCGGTCACCACCGGGTCAGCGGGACTGAGCGGTCAGCAGCCGGGGTTCGATCCGGGTCTCCCGCACGCTGCCGTCCGCCTCCCGGGTCACCTGGTACGCGGCGACGCCCTCCCGGTCGGCCACCGCCTCGGCCAGCGCGGTGCCCCGGTAGACCAGCCCCACCCCGTCGTCCGTGCAGTAGCTGGTCGGCAGCGTGCCGTCGCCGACCAGCCTGTGCATCAGCGGTCGGCGCTGCGCCTCGCCGTCGTAGTGCACGCCGTTGCCGTACGGGAGCCAGCCCAGCCCCTCGGTGAACGGCCGCAGGGTCGGGCCGTAGCTGTCGGTGGCGCCGCCCAGGTGCCAGCAGATCGACCCGGCCGAGACCCCGCCCAGCACCACGCCGGCCTGCCAGCACTCGTGCAGGATGTCCTGGAGGCCGTGCACCCGCCAGACCGCGCAGAGGTTGGCGACGCTGCCGCCGCCGACCCAGATGATGTCCTGGGCGAGCAGGTGGGCACGGACGTCCTCGACGTTGGGCATCGGGAACAGGGCCAGGTGGGACGGGCGGAACCGGGTGCCGGCGAACGCGCCGTAGAACACGGTGTACGAGGTGGGCTGGTCACCGACGGCCTGGTTCAGGTAGCAGATCCTCGGCGCGTCGCCGGCCTCCGCCAGCTCGGCCATCAGGTCGAAGACCGGCCCGGGTTGCGCGTCGTACGGGCCGCGGTGCCGGCTGGCGAAGCCGGTGCTGGCGGCGACGATGGTCGGTTCGCTGGCGGGCATGCTCGTCCTTCCGATGGGTGCTGGTCGAGATCATCCGGCGCTGCCGGGCGTCGGGCAGGATCATCCCGCACTGCCGAGCGTCGAGCGCGCCAAGCCTCATCAGCGAGAGAAAACGTGCACCGGTCAGCCGGCCAGCAGGCGCGGCCACTCCGGCGTCTCGTCGCGCCACTCGGGCAGCGTGCCCGGTGGCAACTCCGCCGCGGCGGCGAGCGGGAGGGTGAGCCGGTGCGCGGCGGCGGAGCCGGCCGCGTGGGACTGGTCGAGCAGCCAGCGCACCTCGTCGGCCGTCCAGCCCAGCCCGCCCCGGCCGGCGATCTCCCGTACCAGCCGCAGGCCGACCCGGGTGTCGTCGTCGTAGAAGCGCATGCACCAGTGGTGTGCCCACATGCCGAGCGCCCGCAACCCGGCCGCGTCGAGCGAACCCGCGAGCCGGCCGCAGGCGGTCTCGGCGAAGGCCCGCCCCGGGTCGTCGGCCCGGTCCCGCTCGATCGCGCCGTACGCGGCCGGCGCCACCACCCGCATCCGGTCGTAGAAGCCCTGCACCACCGCGCGGTCCAGCCGCACCTGCCCCGACCGCATCAGCGGGCACCTCGCCCGGCCACGCTCGCCATTCCCCCGCACCTTCTCCTGTGTTGGTGGCCGGACGGTACCGGCCACTACCGACACTTTCCGCGCCGGAATCCGTTGCCGCCCAAGGGATAGCGGGCCTGAGCTGGGGCGTCTGTATCGGTGGAAGAAAAACGCGGGAGGGTGCGTGGACGAGGACGACCGGGCCCGGCTGGCCGAGTTCGTGGCCGGCCGTACGCCGGCGCTGATGCGGGTCGCGTACCTGCTCACCGGCGACCGGCACGCCGCCGAGGACCTGTTCCAGTCGGCGCTGGCCAAAACCATCCCGAAGTGGCGGACGCTGCGGCACACCGACCCGGAGGGCTACCTGCGCACGGTGATGTACCGGGAGCAGGTGAGCTGGTGGCGTCGGCTGCGCCGGCGGCGGGAGACGGCGCTCACCGGCGACGGGCCGATCCAGCCGGATCCGAGCGGCGGCACCGACGTACGCCTGGCGATGCGGGCGGCGTTGCGGCGGCTGCCGCCGGCCCAGCGCACGGTGCTGGTGCTGCGTTACTACGAGGACCTGCCCGAGGCCCGGGTGG
Source organism: Micromonospora narathiwatensis (assembly GCF_900089605.1). NCBI lineage: Bacteria > Bacillati > Actinomycetota > Actinomycetes > Micromonosporales > Micromonosporaceae > Micromonospora > Micromonospora narathiwatensis. The sequence continues at coordinate 4,510,114 of NZ_LT594324.1, forward strand.
CCGAGGTCCTCGGTTGCACGATCGGCACCGTACGCAGCCGGACCCACCGGGCGGTGACCCGATTGCGCCAGCTCCTGCCGGACGTCGAACTTCTGGAGGTACGGCGGTGACCACCCCGTTCGAGAACCTCATCCGCGCCACCCTCTCCGACCTTGCCGAGGAGGCACCACCAGTGCAGGACCAGTTGACCCCGGCGGAACGCCGGGTCCGGAACCGACGGCGCACCACGATGGCGCTGAGCGCGGCGGGGACGATCGCCGCCGTCCTCGTGGCCACGCCGTTCGCGATCGCGTCGACCCGCTCGGACGCCCCGCGCCCGGCCGCGCCCAGCGCCCGGCCCACGCCGTCGCCCAGCGTGTCGTTCGACCCCAGCGCTCGGCCCAGCCCCCGGGAGAGTTACCGCTCTCCGGTCCCGATCGCCTCATCCACCGTCCCCGGCCGCCTGCCGGACGGGCGCCTGCCCATGCCGGCGGCTTCCCCCAGCCCGTCCCCGGAGACGGCCTCACCCAGCCCGCGCATGCCGGGGGCCTCACCCAGCCCGCGCATGCCGGGGGCCTCACCCAGCCCGTCCTCGCCGCCGGTCTCACCCAGCCCCGCCGTGCCGTCGCCCCAGCCCAGCCCGCAGCGCTGACGCCCACACCTGTCGGGGCCGGGCGCAGCCAACGGGGCCTGCGCCCGGCCCGGCCGGTCACCATTCGCCCGTGCCGGTGGGGCCGCTTCACGCGAGGACGGCCCACCGGGCGTGAAATGGCCGCTCTTTCCGCGAATCCGCAGCGATCTCGGCGAGGACGGAAGCAGGCGTACGGCCAGGTCCGAATCCCGCCAGCCGAGGGCTGGACCTGCGAGGCAGTATCGATGGCGTGGAGTTGGACTTCGAGCGGTGCTACCGCGCTGTCGACAGCCGTGACCAGCGTTTCGACGGCTGGTTCTACACCGGCGTGACGTCGACCGGGATCTACTGCCGGCCGTCCTGCCCGGCGATGACGCCGAAGCGGCAGAACGTCCGGTTCTTCCCGTCCGCCGCCGCCGCGCAGGGCGCCGGCCTACGGGCCTGTCGCCGCTGCCGCCCCGACGCCGCCCCGGGCTCGCCCCAGTGGGACGTCCGGGCGGACGTGGTCGGGCGGGCGATGCGGCTGATCGCCGACGGGGTCGTCGACCGGGACGGCGTACCGGGGTTGGCGGCCCGGCTCGGCTACACCGAGCGGCACCTGCACCGGATGCTCCGCGCCGAACTGGGCGCCGGGCCGCTCGCGCTGGCCCGGGCCCAGCGCGCCCAGTCCGCCCGGATCCTCATCGAGACCACCGGGCTCGGCCTGGCCGAGGTCGCGTTCGCCGCCGGCTTCGGCAGCGTCCGGCAGTTCAACGACACGGTCCGCGAGGTGTACGGGGCGACGCCGTCCGAGCTGCGGGTCACCCGGGGCCGGCAGCCCGTGGCCGGCGGGGCGGGCACCATCACGTTGCGGCTGGCGTACCGGCCGCCGTTGCACGCGGTGGCGCTGCTGGACTTCCTCGCCCTGCGGGCCCTGCCCGGCGTCGAGGAGGTACGCGACGGGACGTACCGCCGGGGGTTGCGGCTGCCGCACGGCCCCGGCACGGTCGCGCTGACGCCGGCCGACGGGCACGTGGTCGCCACGCTGCGCCTGGCCGACATGCGCGACCTGGCGCCCGCGGTGGCCCGCTGCCGGCGCCTGCTCGACCTGGACGCCGACCCGCTCGCGGTCGACGCCGCCCTGGCCCAGGACCCCGCCCTCGCCCCGGCGGTCCGGGCCGAACCGGGCGTCCGCCTCCCGCACGCCGTCGACGGCTTCGAAATGGCCGTCCGCGCCATCACCACCCAGCAGATCTCCCTCCGATCCGCCCGCACCACCCTCACCCACCTGTTGTCGGCCGTCCAGCAGCTCCGCTTTGATCAAGAAGGTCCCGTCGAGGAGACGGCCCCCGCCGGAGGCGAACTTCTTGATCAACACGAACTGGGGGCGTTTCCGGGGGCGGAGGAGGTGGCCTCGGTTCCGGATGACGGGTTTCGGATGCCGGGGGCGCGGCGGGAGACGATCCGGGCGGTGGCGCGGGCCGTCGCGGACGGCTCGCTCGACCTCGAACCGGGTGGGGATCGGGAGGAGGCGGTACGGCGGCTGACCGCGCTGCCCGGGATCGGGCCGTGGACCGCCGGCTACGTGGCCATGCGGGCCCTCGGCGACCCCGACGTCTTCCTCCCCACCGACCTGGGCGTACGCCGGGGCGCCGCCGCGCTCGGCCGGCCCGACGACCCGAAGACCCTTGACGCGTACGCGGACCGCTGGCGCCCCTGGCGGTCGTACGCGGTGATCAGACTCTGGAGAGCGGCATGACCACCCTGGACAGCACCCTCATCGACACCCCCGCCGGCCCGCTGAGCGTGCTCGCCGGACCGGACGGGACGGTACGCGCGGCCGGCTTCACCGCCGAGCCGGCCGACCTGGTTCCGCTGATGCACCCGAGCCTGCGCGGTGCGCTGCGGGACCGGGCCGACCTCGGCCCGGTGACCACCGCCGTCCGCGCCTACCTGGCCGGCGACCTGACCGCGATCGACCCGGTCCCGGTCGAGCAGCACACCGGGGGCGTCTTCATGGCGCACGCCTGGCGGGTGCTGCGGGAGGTGAAGCCGGGCGAGCCGGTGACGTACACCGGTTACGCCGAGTTGGCCGGGCGGCCGGCCGCGGTACGCGCCGCCGCCGCGGCCTGCGCCCGCAACGCCGCCGCCCTCTTCGTCCCGTGCCACCGGGTGCTGCGCACCGACGGCACGCTCGGCGGCTACCGCTGGGGCCTGGACGTGAAGAGGTGGCTGCTCGGTCATGAGGGACGGCTGACGGCAAGTTGACAGAAACGCCGTTCGCAATTCCCGCTACCGTCGGGTAGTGCCCGCGCAGTGCGACGGCAACCCCCCGGCGCGTCACGACGCCCGTCCCCACCCGCTGCGCAACCTCTGGCGGCTGCGCTCCTACCTGCGCCCGTACGCGACCGAGTTCGCCTGGCTGCTGCTGGCCGCCCTGGCCGCCACGGCGGCGAGCCTGGCCGTACCCCTCGTGGTGCAGCGGGTGGTGGACGGGCCGGTGGCCCGGCACGACGTGGCCGGGCTGGTCCGGCTCGGCGGCCTCGCCCTCCTGCTCGGCCTGGCCGAGGCGGTGCTGATCTTCATCCGCCGGTGGACGCAGTCCTCGTCCTCGGTCGGCATGGAGGCGGCGATCCGCGCCGACCTCTACGCCCACCTGCAACGCCTCCCGGCCGGCTGCCACGACCGCTGGCAGTCCGGCCAGCTCCTCTCCCGGATCACCAGCGACCTGTCGGTGATCCGCCGGTTCCTCTCCTTCGGCCTGCTCTTCCTCGTGCTCAACCTGGTCACCTACGCCGCCGTGGTGGTGCTGCTGATCCGGCTGCACCCGTGGCTCGGGCTGCTGGTGGCGGCCAGCGCGGTGCCGCTGTTCCTGATCAGCCGCCGCTTCGCCCGCCACTACCACGCCGCGTCCCGGCGGATGCAGGACCAGCAGGGGGACGTGGCCACGCTGGTCGAGGAGACCGCGCAGGGGCTGCGCACCATGCGGGCGTACGGGCGGGGGCCGGAACTGGCCGCCCGGTTCGCCGACGGCGCCCGCCGGCTGCACGACACCGGGGTCGGCAAGGCACGGCTGCTGGCGCGTACCTCGGCGATGTTCGACCTGGTCCCCAACCTGACCCTCGGGGTGGTGCTGGTGGCGGGGGTGGCATCCGCCGCCCGGGGCGGGCTCACCATCGGCGGGCTGGTCGCCTTCGTCAGTCTGCAACTCATGCTGATCTGGCCGGTGCAGTCGCTCGGCTGGATCATCGCGAACGGGCAGGAGGCGGCGACCGCCGCCGACCGGATCCAGGAGGTGCTGGACACCCCGCCGACCATCGTGGACGCCCCGCACGCCCGGCCGCTGAACCGCGCCGACGTACGCGGCCGGCTGCGCTTCGAACGGGTGACGTTCCGCTACCCCGGGACGGCCGCGCCGGTGCTGCGCGAGATCGAGCTGACCGTCGAACCGGGCGAGACGCTGGCCCTGGTGGGTGCCACCGGCTGCGGCAAGAGCACGCTACTCTCGCTGGTCCCCCGGCTGCACGAGGTGACCGGCGGCCGGATCAGCCTGGACGGGCACGACCTGCGGGACCTGCGGCTCGGCTCGCTGCGCCGGCTGGTCGGGATGGCCTTCGAGGAGCCGACCCTGTTCTCCATGTCGGTGTGGGAGAACCTCACCCTGGGTCGCCCGGACGCCGACGAGGACGAGGTACGGGCGGCGCTCGCGCTCGCCCGGGCCGAGTTCGCGTACGACCTGCCGTGGGGACTGGCCACCCGGGTCGGCGAGCAGGGACTCTCCCTCTCCGGCGGGCAGCGGCAACGGCTGGCGCTGGCCCGCGCGGTGCTCGGCCGGCCCGCCCTGCTCGTGCTCGACGACCCGCTCTCCGCCTTGGACGTGCACACCGAGGCGCTGGTCGAGGCGGCGCTGCGCCGGGTGCTGCGGGACACCACGGCCCTGCTGGTGGTGCACCGCCCGTCGACCGTGGCGCTGGCCGACCGGGTGGCCCTGCTCGACGGCGGTCGGATCGTCGCCGTCGGCACCCACCGCGAACTGCTGGCCGAGGTGCCGGCGTACCGGGCGGTGCTGTCGGCGGAGCCGGAGCGGTGTGGCGAGCCCGGCTCCGCGACCGGGCAGTGGCCGGACAGCGTCGGCCTGGTGCGTTCGTGAGCCGGGCGGGCGGCCCGCGCCGCGTGCCCCGACCGCGCCGCGGCGACGAGGTCGACCTCGTCCGGTGGCGCGGACGGGCCAGCGACCCGGACGCCGACCGCAGCCGGGCCGAGGACGCCGCGCCGGAGGCGATCGCCCGGCTCCGGGCCCGCAGCCGCGTACTGCTCGGCGAACTGCTGCGCCCGCACCGGGCCCGGCTCGCGCTCGCCGTGGCGCTGCTGCTGGCCCAGAACGCCGCCGCGATGGCCGGGCCGTACCTGGTGATGCTCGGCATCGACCGGGGCATCGCGCCGCTGCGGGCCGGCGACCCCGGCCCGCTGGTCGCCGTCGCCGCCGCCTTCGTCGTCGCCACCGGCACCGAGTACGCGGCCCGACGTGCCTTCCTCACCCTCGCCGCCCGGATCGGCCAGGCCGTCCTGCTCGACCTCCGCCGACGGGTGTACGGCCACTTCCTCCGCCTCGACGTCGCCTTCCACCAGCGCTACACCTCGGGGCGGATGGTGTCCCGGCTGACCAGCGACCTGGACTCGATCGCCGAACTGGTCGACGGCGGGATCGACAAGCTGGTGCTGGCCGCGCTGTCGGTGCTGTCGGTGGCCGGCATCCTGCTCTGGCTGGACCTGCCGCTCGCCGCGGCCACCCTGCTCGCCTTCCCGTTCCTGTTCTGGCTGTCCCGGTGGTTCGCCCGCGCGTCCGCCGGGGCGTACCGGCGCACCCGGGAGGCGGTGGCGCTGGTCATCGTCCACTTCGTCGAGTCGCTGCGCGGCATCCGCGCGGTCCAGGCGTACCGGCGGGAGCCGCGCAACCAGCGCATCTTCGCCGCGGTGAACGACGACTACCGGCAGGCCAGCCTGGACGCGTTCCGGTTGATCGCGGTCTACTCGCCGGGCATCCGGATGATCGGCAACCTGACCGCCGCCCTGGTGCTCGGCTACGGGGGCTGGCGGGTGCTGGGCGGCCGGACCGAGGTCGGGGTGCTCGCCGCCTTCCTGCTCTACCTGCGCCGGTTCTTCGAGCCGATGGAGGAGTTCAGCCAGTTCTACAACGCGTTGCAGTCGGCGACCGCCGCGCTGGAGAAGCTGGCCGGGGTGCTCGACGAGCGGCCGGCGGTGGCCGAGCCGGAGCGGCCGGTGCCGCTGCCCACCGGCCGGGGGCGGGGCAGCGTCGCCTTCCGGTCGGTCGGCTTCGGCTACCGGCCGGAGACCCCGATCCTGGTGGACCTGGAGCTGGCCGTCCCGGCCGGGCAGACCGTGGCGCTGATCGGGCCGACCGGCGCGGGCAAGTCCACCATCGCCAAGCTGCTCGCCCGGTTCCACGACCCGGACGGCGGCACGATCAGCCTGGACGGGGTCGACCTGCGGGACCTCGCCGACGCCGAGCTGCGCCGGGCGGTCGTACTGGTGACCCAGGAGAACCACCTGTTCAGCGGCTCGGTGGCGGAGAACATCCGGTTCGGCCGCCCGGACGCCGACGACGCGACCGTGGAGGCCGCCGCCCGGGCCATCGGCGCGCACGAGTTCATCGCCGCGCTCCCCGACGGGTACGCCACCGACGTACGCCGGCGCGGCGGCCGGCTCTCCGCCGGGCAGCGGCAGCTCGTCGCGTTCGCGCGGGCGTTCCTGGCCGACCCGCGGGTGCTCATCCTGGACGAGGCGACCTCGTCGCTGGACGTGCCGACCGAGCGCCTGGTGCAGCGGGCGCTCGGCAGCGTCCTGCGGGACCGCACCGCGCTGGTGATCGCGCACCGGCTCTCCACCGTGGAGATCGCCGACCGGGTGCTGGTGCTCGACGGCGGGCGGATCGTGGAGGACGGCCCGCCGGCCGAGCTGGCCGCCGCCGGGGGCCGGTACGCCGCCCTGCACCGCCAGTGGCGCGACTCGCTGATCTGACCGCCGGCACGGCACCGAAATTCGTGGAGTCGCCCAGGCCGGCTGCCTACGATCGCCTGATGACGGATACGGCGAGAACGGCCCGTGCCGGCGTCCCCGAGCGTCCGACCCTGGACGGCATCGAGGAGACCTGGGCGCGCCGCTGGCAGGAGGAGGGCACGTACACGTTCGACCGCGCGAAGCAGCAGCGCTCGGACGTGTACGCGATCGACACCCCGCCGCCGACCGTATCCGGCGAGCTGCACATGGGGCATGTCTTCTCGTACACGCACACCGACACGGTGGCCCGCTTCCAGCGGATGCGCGGCCGGACGGTGTTCTACCCGATGGGCTGGGACGACAACGGCCTGCCCACCGAGCGGCGGGTGCAGAACGTCTACGGGGTGCGCCCCGACCCGGCCCTGCCGTACGACCCGGAATGGCAGCCACCGGCCACGCCGGTGAGCGAGGCGGCCCGGAAGGACCCGGTCCGGATCTCGCGGCTCAACTTCATCGAGTTGTGCGAGCGGCTGACGGCAGAGGACGAGCAGGTCTTCGAGACGCTGTGGCGGCGGCTCGGGCTGTCGGTGGACTGGTCGCTGACGTACACCACGATCGGGCGGACGGCCCGGGCGACCAGCCAGCGGGCGTTCCTGCGCAACCTGGCCCGGGGCGAGGCGTACCAGGCGGAGGCGCCGACCCTCTGGGACGTCGGGTTCGCCACCGCCGTGGCGCAGGCCGAGCTGGAGGACCGGGAACGGCCCGGCGCGTACCACCGGCTGCGGTTCCACGGGCCGGGCGGGCGGGAGGTGCTGATCGACACCACCCGGCCGGAGTTGCTGCCGGCCTGCGTGGCGCTGGTCTGCCACCCGGACGACGAGCGGTACGCGGACCTGGTCGGCGCGTCGGCGCGTACCCCGGTCTTCGGGGTCGAGGTGCCGGTGCGCGCACACCCGCTGGCGGACCCGGCCAAGGGCACGGGCATCGCGATGGTCTGCACGTTCGGTGACCTGACCGACGTGACCTGGTGGCGGGAGCTGCGGCTCGACACCCGCGTGGTGATCGGCCGGGACGGGCGGCTGCTGCCCGAGCCGCCCGCCGGGGTGCCGGCGGAGCCCTACGCCGCGCTGGCCGGGCAGACCGTGAACGGCGCCCGGCGGACGATGGTCGAGCTGCTGGCCGACGCGGGCGACCTGGTCGGCGAGCCGCGCCCGATCACCCACCCGGTGAAGTTCTACGAACGCGGCGACCGCCCGCTGGAGATCGTCTCGACCCGGCAGTGGTACCTGCGCAACGGTGGCCGGGACGCCGACCTGCGCGAGGAGCTGCTGGCCCGGGGCCGGGAGCTGCGCTGGGTGCCGGGGCACATGCGACACCGCTACGAGCACTGGGTGGGCGGCCTGACCGGGGACTGGCTGGTCAGCCGGCAGCGCTTCTTCGGCGTGCCGGTGCCGGTGTGGTACCGGCTCGACGACGCTGGCGAGCCGGACTGGTCCCACCCTCTCACACCCGACGAGTCGATACTCCCGGTCGACCCGTCCGCCGAGCCGCCGCCCGGTTACCAGGAGGCGCAGCGCGGGCTGCCGGGCGGCTTCGTCGGCGACCCGGACGTGCTGGACACCTGGGCCACCTCGTCGCTGACCCCACAGATCGTCGGCGGTTGGGAGACCGACCCGGAGCTGTTCCGCCTGGTGTTCCCGATGGACCTGCGCCCGCAGGGGCAGGAGATCATCCGTACCTGGCTGTTCGCCACGGTGGTCCGGTCCCACCTTGAGCACGGGGTGCTGCCCTGGCGGGACACGGTGCTCTCCGGCTGGATCCTCGACCCGGACCGGAAGAAGATGTCCAAGTCCAAGGGGAACGTGGTCACCCCGTTGGACCTGCTGGTGCAGCACGGCTCGGACGCGGTCCGCTACTGGGCCGCGAGCGGCAAGCCCGGGATGGACCTGGCGTTCGACCCGGCGCAGATCAAGGTGGGGCGGCGGCTCGCCACCAAGCTGCTCAACGCCTCGAAGTTCGCGCTCGGGCTGGGCGCCGCCGACGCGTTGCGCGCCCCGGCGACCGAGCCGCTGGACACCGCCATGCTCGCCGAACTCTCCGGCGTGGTCGGGGCGGCGACGGCCGCGTTCGACGGGTACGACCACACCGCCGCGCTGATGGCGGCCGAGGCGTTCTTCTGGCGGTTCTGCGACGACTACATCGAGCTGGTGAAGGAGCGCGCGTACGGCTCCGGGCCGGGTGCCGACTCGGCCCGGGCGGCCCTGGCCACGGCGCTCTCGGTGCAGTTGCGGCTCTTCGCCCCGGTGCTGCCCTTCGTCACCGAGGAGGTCTGGTCCTGGTGGCGGTTCGGCTCGGTGCACCGCGCGCCGTGGCCCACCACGTACGAGGTGGGCCGGGCGGTGCAGGGTCCCGGTGACCCGGAGCTGCTGCGGCTGGCCGCCGACGCCCTGGGTCAGGTGCGCCGGGCCAAGTCGGAGCGAAAGCTGTCGATGAAGGCGGACGTGCCGCTGGCCGAGGCGCTCGGCCCGGCGGCCCTGCTCGACCAGCTCACCCTGGTCGCCGGCGATGTCCGGGCGGCGGGCCGGATCGCCAAACTGGACCTGCTCCCCGACCGCACCACCGAACTCGTCATCGCCTGCGCCTTCTGACCCCGGACGCCCACCCGAGGTCCGCCGCCGCCCCGGGGAGGGTGGGGCGGCGGCGGAGGATCAGCTGGTCTCGCCGGCCACCGAGAAGGAGCGGAGACGGTCGATGGCGAGGATGGTGGAGCCGACCGCCACCAGGGCGGTCAGGACCACCGCCACCGGCACCGAGACGGTGGTGCCGAGCAGGTCGGTGGGGGCCATCCGGTCGGCGAAGGCGATCACCCACTGCTGGATGGAGAGCACCCTGGTGCCGTCCACGAACCGGCCGAGCAGGCCCTCCCAGATCAGCACGTAGACCAGGCCGAGCAGCACGGGCCGCCGGGTCAGCAGGCTGAGCGCCAGGAAGAACGCCGAGTACGCCAGCGCGCCCAGCGCCGACGCGGCGGCGAGCGCCAGTCCGAGGCGTACCGAGTCGGCGAGCACGCCCGCGACGTAGAGCGGGACGGCGACGGTGGCGGCGCTGACCCCGGTCGCCACCGCCAGCTTCGGCAGCACGATCTGCCAACGCGGCAGCGGCTTGGTGAGGATGTGCACCACCGTGCCGTCGTCGATCTCGGCGCCGAGCACGCCGGTGCCGACGATCAGCGCGACCACCGGCAGCACCACGGCCAGCCCGAGCCCGACCAGCACCGGCGGCCCCCACTCGCTCGGGTGGACGCCCAGGCTGCGGGAGACGATCGCGAGCACCAACAGCAGCGCGGGCAGCGGAAGCAGCAGCAGGAACCGGCGCCGGCCGAAGAGTCCGCGGGCGGTGATCCAGGTAACGGTCGACATCTCAGCCTCTTTCGTTCGTGACTGCGGGGCTCACTCGCTGCGCTCGTTCACTCCTCGCACTCACCGGTCAGCTCCCGACCAGGTAGGAGAAGACGCTCTCCAGGGATTCGTCCTCGGGCGTCAGCGACCGGACCCGGACGCCCCGGGCCAACGCGATCTTGGGCAGCGCCCGGGTGAAGGCGCCGTAGTCGCCGGCCCGGACGGTGAGCCCGTCACGGCCCAGCTCCACCCCGGTCACCGACTGCTCGGCGATCAGCGCGACCGCGAGCGCCCGGTCGTCGGTGGAGCGCACCGCGAAGACGTGCGGCCGGTTGGTCATCAGCCGGCGGATGGTCCGGTAGTCGCCGGAGGCGGCGAGCCGGCCGGCGACCATCACCTGCACGGTGCCGGAGACCTGCTCGACCTCCTCCAGGATGTGCGAGCTGAACAGGATGGTCCGGCCAGCGTCGCCGAGGCGGTGCAGCAGATCCATCATGTGCAGCCGCTGCCGCGGGTCCATGCCGTTGAACGGCTCGTCGAGCAGCAGCACCTGCGGGTCGTGGACCAGCGCGGCGGCCACCCGGGTGCGCTGCCGCATGCCCTTGGAGTACGTGCCGATCCGCCGGTCCTGCGCGTCCGCCATCTCGACCAGGTCGATGGCCCGGCGGGCCGCCGCCTCCGGGTCGGGCAGCCGGTGCAGCTTCGCGCTGGCCAGCACGAACTCGTACGCGGAGAGGAAGGCGTGCACCGCCTCCCGCTCGCTGACCAGGCCGAGGTGACGGTAGACGCCCGGGTTGCGCCAGGTCGGCTCCCCGTCGAGGGTGACCGCGCCCCGGGACGGGGCGAGGAAACCGGCCATCATGTGCAGCAGGGTGGTCTTCCCCGCGCCGTTCGGCCCGAGCAGGCCGGTCACCCCGGGCCCGAGCCGCATGGTGACGTCGTTGACCGCCACCACGTTGCCGTACCAGCGGGAGACCCCGGCGAGGTCGAGGGTGGACGCGGGCGTGGTCGGGGCCGCCGCCTGCGGGCCGACGCTGATCGTGGTCATCGGGCGGCCACCTTCCGGTATCGCAGCAACAGCAGGGCGACGCAGCCGGCCACCAGCAGGACGGCCACGGCCAGGTAGACCGGGCCGAAACCGCCGATCATCTGTTCCGCTCGTGCGCCGGGAACCAGCCGGTCGCCCAGGGTGTAGACGCCGACGGCCTGGACCAGGGTGGACGGCGAGCCGAGCATGGCCAGCTCGTTGACCGCCCGGGACGGCATGATCGACAGGGTGCCGACGATCGGGGTGGTCATCAGGAACGCCGCCACGATGCCGCCGGCCGCGAACGCCCGCTTGCCGGTGAGCGAGGCGATGAGCAGCCCGACCGAGGCGAAGACCACCGCCCACAGGGCCGCGTAGAGCAGGCCGGGCAGCAGGTCGAGCAGCTCGTCCCAGACCCCGCGCATCCCGGTCTTGGTGGTGAACGCCGCGCCGAGGAACATCACCAGCTGCGGCGCGCCGAGCAGCAGCCAGAGCGCGGAGGCCAGCGCGCCGAGCTTGGCCAGCGCGTAGTCGCCGCGGGGCAGCGGCCGGGAGAAGTAGAGCGGCAGCACCCCGCTGCGCAGGTCGCGGGAGACCAGCTCCGGCCCGACCACCGCGACGAAGAAGATGACCAGCCAGCTCATCGCGTCGGCGAACTGGGCGTACGTCATGACGACCTGGCCGGTCTGGGTGCGTACCGCGGTCAGCCCGGCGGCGACCACCACCACGATGCCGACCACCAGCCAGGGGAAGATCTTCGCCTTGGCGGACCGGCCGAGGCCGAACGCGGTCCGCAGCCCGTGCAGGTAGAGCGCGCCGAAGACGTGCCGGCGGCCCAGCCGGGGGCCGGTGTAACGCTGGTATCCGATGTCGTGGATGACGCCGGTCGGCTCAGACATGGCTGGGCTCCCTCGTGGCGAAGAGTTCGGCCACCCGGTGCCGCCGCTGGTCGAGCCGGTGCAGCGGCAGGTCCAGCTCGGCGACCGCGCCGAGGATCAGGTCGTACGTGGCGTCGTCGGCGAGCGGGACGAGCAGCAGCCGGCCCTCCCGGGACACCGGCAGGTTCAGCGCGGCGAGCCGGGCGGCCAGATCCTCCGTACCCTCGCTGACCTCGACGGCGAGCACGTCGGTGGCGGAGGTCATCGCGGCGACCCGGTCGGCGCGCAGCAGCCGGCCGCCGTCGATGGCGACCAGGGTGTCGCAGATCCGTTCCACCTCGCCGAGCAGGTGCGAGCAGACCACCACGGAGATGCCGAACTCAGTGCCGATCCGGTGGATCAGGGCGAGCATGGCGTCCCGGCCGGCCGGGTCGAGGCCGTTGGTGGGCTCGTCGAGCAGCAGCAGGTCGGGGTCGTGCACCAGTGCCTGGGCCAGCTTCACCCGCTGCTTCATGCCGGTGGAGTAGCCACCGACGGCCCGGTGCCGCTCCTCGTGCAGGCCGACGTGGCGCAGCGCCTCGGAGGCCCGCTCCCGCGCGGCCGTCCGCGGCAGGCCGCTGATCCGACCCAGGTGGGTGACCAGTTCGGCGGCGGAGAGGTCGGGCGGGAGGGCATCGTGTTCGGGCATGTAGCCGACCCGGGCGCGGACCGCCGCCGGGTCGGTGGTGGGGTCGAGGCCGAGCACGGAGACCCGGCCACTGGTCGGGGCGAGCAGGCCCAGCAGGATCTTGATCAGGGTCGACTTGCCGGCGCCGTTGGCACCGACCAGCCCGATGATCCCCGGCTCGACCGACACCGTGAGGTCGGCCAACGCGGTGACCCGGCCTCCGTACGTCTTGGTCAGCGACTCGGTCGCGAGCAGTGTCACGACGCTCAGCGTAGGAAGTGGAGGCCGGCCTGGGTATCAGGAAACGCTCGGGGATGCCCCTGATTCCGCCCGGACGGGTCGGCACGCGCCGGTCGGGGGCGGTCGACGCGGGCCGGCACACGCCGACCGGTCGGGGCGGACCGCGGCTGGTCCGGATCTTCAGGTCGGGCTGACCGACCAGCCGGTTCCAACCAGCCGTCCGGGTGGCTCGGCCACGACGGCGGTCGCCCCGGCGCCCTCGACGCGCTCCCGAGGGACCGGGGCGATTGGCCGCGGCAGATCCCGGCCGGGACCGATCGGAACGGGCTGACCAGCGCCTCCACCGGGTGCGTACGCTGGACGGGGTCGTTCGGCGCCGCCTCGCCGTCCGCCGCCCGGCGACCGGGACCGGCGACGGCCGCGCCAACGGGTGGTGGCCGCGAGGTGGAGTGGCGCTCTCGACCGGAGCCCGGCCGGCTGCGAAACTGTGTGCCGGCCGGTGAGTTGGGGGATTGATGAGCAACGGGTGGGTGCTGCCCGAGGACGTGCTGCGGGACGCGCCGGCGTACGCGCCTCGCACCGGTGAGCTGGCCGATCTGGAGTTACTGCTGACCGGGGCGTACACCCCGCTGACCGGTTTCATGACCCGGGCCGACCTGGCCGCGCTGAACCGGCGCGGCCGGCTGGCCGACGGCACGTTGTGGCCGGTGCCGGTGACCCTCCAGGTGCCAACGGCGATCGTTCACGCGCTGGAGCTGGACGAGCCGCTGCGCCGGGCGCTGGTGCTCACCGACGGCGAGGGCGCCCCGGTGGCCGCGATGGACGTGACCGACGTCTGGCCGGTCCGCGAGGGAATGGTGGGCGTCGGCGGCGCGGTACGCCGGCTCGGCGACGGCGGCCACGGGCCGTTCCAGCGGCTGCGGCGCAGCCCCGAGGAGGTCAAGGCGCTGCTGCCGCCGGGTCGGGTGCTCGGCGTCTTCGCCGACCGGCCGCTGCACCGGCCACAGCTCGCGCAGATCGCGCACGCCGCTCGCACGTTGGGCGCACACCTGCTGGTGATGATCCCGGTGGGCGACGAGGGCGCCGGCGGGCTGCCGTCCGAGGCGCTGGTCCGCACCGTGTTCGCCGCCCGCGACCGGATGCCCCCGGCGACCCTGGTGGCGGTGCCGCTGGCCAGGCGGCCCGACGAGATCAGCGACGCCCTGCTCCGGGCCCGGGTCGCCGCCGCGTACGGGGTGACCCACCTGCTCTCCACCGAGGGGATGCTCTCCGGGGCCGGGCTGCGGGTGCTGGTGCCCCGGGAGCTGGCGTACGACAACCGGGACGGGCAGTGGCGCTGGCGGGAGGACATTCCGCCGCGCAACCGACGGCTGGCGCTCAGCCAGGACGAGGTCGACGACCTGCTCGACCGGGGCTTCCCGCTGCCCGAGTGGCACACCCCGCCGGCGGTGGCCAAGGAGCTGGCCCGGGCCCGTCCGCCGCGCCGGCACCGGGGCCTGGTGGTCTTCCTGACCGGCCTTTCCGGCTCCGGCAAGTCGACCATCGCCCGGGGCCTGGCCGACCTGCTGCGCGAGGGCGGCGACCGAAGCATCACCCTGCTCGACGGCGACGTGGTGCGCCGGGAACTCTCCGCCGGGCTGGGCTTCAGCAAGGCCGACCGGGACGCCAACGTACGCCGGATCGGTTGGGTGGCCGCCGAGATCGCCCGGCACCGGGGAGTCGGCATCTGCTGCCCGATCGCCCCGTACGCGGCGGCCCGGGCCATCGCCCGGGAGATGGCGCACGCCGCCGGGGCGGGCTTCCTGCTGGTCCACGTCGCGACCCCGCTGGAGGTGTGCGAGCAGCGCGACCGCAAGGGCCTGTACGCGCGGGCCCGCGCCGGCCTGCTCACCGGGATGACCGGCATCGACGACCCGTACGAGGAGCCGACCGACGCCGACCTGGTGGTGGACACCACCGACATGTCCGTCGAGGAGGCGGTCCAGCGGGTGATGGAGCACCTGACCGAGAGCGGCTGGGTGGAGCCCCGCCTCCAGTCCGCCTGATCGTCCCCCGCCCTTCGGTCCGGACCGCGGGGACCTGCCCCGCACCCCCTTCCTTCCGTCGCGTCTGCCTGGGCGCTAGTGTTCGCCTTTGTTGGAACACGTTCGACCGCGTGGAGACGTGGTCGTGGTAGCGGAGGTGACGGCGGATGCTGGCGCGGCAGCGGCAGGCGGCCATCCTGGAACGGGTCCGTGCCGCCGGGGGCGTACGGGTCACCGAACTGGCCGCCGAGTTCGGCGTCTCCGACATGACCATCCGGCGTGACCTGGAGACGCTGCACGAGCGGGGCGTGCTGGCCAAGGTGCACGGCGGGGCGACCGTCGCCGGCCCCGGCTCGACCGACGAGCCCGGGTTCCGCGCCAAGTCGGTCCGGCAGTCCGCTGAGAAGGCGGCGATCGCCGACCGCGCCGCGCGGCTCGTCCGCCCCGGCGCCGCGATCGCCCTCTCCGCCGGCACGACCACCGCCGAGCTGGCCCGCCGGCTGGTCGACGTGCCGGGGCTGACCGTGGTGACGAACTCACTGCCGGTGGCCGAGATCCTGCACGTCGGCGGCCGGCCGGACCAGACCGTGGTGCTCACCGGTGGTGTGCGTACCCCCTCGGACGCGCTGGTCGGCCCGCTGGCCGTGGCCGCGCTCGGGGCGCTCCACCTCGACCTGCTCTTCCTCGGCGTGCACGGGATCAGCGAACGCGCCGGGTTCACCACCCCGAACCTCATGGAGGCCGACACGAACCGGGCCCTGGTGGCCGCGGCCGACCGGCTGGTGGTGCTCGCCGACCACACCAAGTGGGGCACGGTCGGCATCTCCTCGATCGTCGGACTGGACGCCGCGGACGTGCTGGTCACCGACGACCGGCTGGCGCCGGACGCGCGCCGGGCGCTGGCGGAGCGGGTGGGCGAGCTGGTGGTCGTGCCGGGCACCGAGGGGGCGCAGTGAGGCGTACGCGGATCGAGCTGGCCGACGGCCGCGAGTTGATCTACTTCGACGAGCGGGACGACGCGGTCCGTGACCAGCCGGACCGCCGCGAGCTGCCCCCGCCGCCGCAGGCGTCCCAGCTCCGGTACGACCCGCTCACCGACGAGTGGGTGGCGGTGGCGGTGCACCGGCAGACCCGCACCTTCCTGCCTCCGGCCGACCAGTGCCCGCTCTGCCCGTCCCGGGACGGGCGGCTCAGCGAGATCCCCGCCCCCGACTACGACGTGGCCGTCTTCGAGAACCGCTTCCCGTCGCTGAGCCAACGGGTCGCCGCGGAGCCGGCCGAGATCACCCCGTTCACCCCGGCACGCCCGGGGCACGGCCGGTGCGAGGTGGTCTGCTTCACCGACGACCACCACGCCTCGTTCGCCGGCCTCTCGCCACGGCGGGTGCGGACCGTGCTGGACGCGCTCGCCGACCGGACCAGCACCCTCAACCGGCTGCCCGGGGTGGAGCAGGTCTTCCCGTTCGAGAACCGGGGCGTGGAGATCGGCGTGACGCTGCACCACCCGCACGGCCAGATCTACGCGTACCCGTTCGTGACGCCCCGGACCCGCGTGATGCTCGCCGCCGCCCGCCGGCACGCCGAGCGCACGGGCGGCAACCTGTACGCGGACGTGCTCGCCGCCGAGCGTGCCGCCGGGGACCGGGTGGTGGCGAGCAACGGGCACTGGACGGCGTACGTGCCGGCGGCGGCCCGGTGGCCGTTCGAGGTGCACGTGGCCCCGCACCGGCCGGTGCCGGACATCCCGGCGCTGGACGACGCCGAGCGGGACGCCTTCGGGCCGCTCTACCTGGACGTGCTGCGCCGCTTCGACGGGCTGTTCGACCTGCCGATGCCGTACGTCGCGGCCTGGTACCAGGCGCCGGTGCGGATCGACCGCGAGTTGGGGCACCTGCACCTGCGGCTGTTCAGCGTCCGGCGGGCCCGGGACAAGCTGAAGTACCTGGCCGGATCCGAGTCGGCCATGGGCGCGTTCATCAACGACATCGCCCCCGAACGCGCCGCCGAACTGCTCCGCGCCGCCTCGTAGGCCCGGTGCCTCAAAACGCCCGGGAACAGGGCGCGGGGGGCCCGGGACAGGGCCCCCCGCAAGGGAAGGGACGGCTGGCTGTGCGCGACAGCCGGGAAGGCTGGCTGGTCGGCACTCATGCCGCGAGGCGACGCGGTCAACCTTCCTGGGCGGGACTTGCGCCCCGTCCACCCTGTTCAACGAGGCGTTCCACCTGCGGTGACGCGGCCGACGGAGACGACGGAGCCCGCCGACACCGGCCGACGGGCTCCGTGCGTACGCGTGGGCGGGATCAGGCCGCGAGCTTGCGGGCCAGGTTCTCGTCGAGCGCGTTCATGAACTCGTCGGTGGTCAGCCACGGGGCGTCGCGCGAGATGAGCAGCGCGAGGTCCTTGGTCATCTGGCCACCCTCGACGGTGGAGATGATGACCTGCTCCAGCGTGTTGGCGAACTCGGTGACCGCCGGGGTGCCGTCCAGCTTGCCCCGGTGGGCCAGGCCCCGGGTCCAGGCGTAGATCGACGCGATCGGGTTGGTCGAGGTCTTCTCGCCCTTCTGGTACTGCCGGTAGTGCCGGGTGACCGTGCCGTGCGCGGCCTCGGCCTCGACGGTACGGCCGTCCGGGGTCATCAGCACGGAGGTCATCAGGCCGAGCGAGCCGAAGCCCTGGGCGACGGTGTCGGACTGCACGTCACCGTCGTAGTTCTTGCAGGCCCAGACGAAGCCACCCTCCCACTTGAGCGCGGCGGCGACCATGTCGTCGATCAGCCGGTGCTCGTAGGTGATGCCGGCGGCCTCGAACTCTGACTTGAACTCGTTCTCGAACACCTCGGCGAAGATGTCCTTGAACCGGCCGTCGTACGCCTTGAGGATGGTGTTCTTGGTCGACAGGTAGACCGGGTAGCCGCGGTCCAGGCCGTAGCGCATCGAGGCGCGGGCGAAGTCCCGGATCGACTCGTCGAAGTTGTACATGCCCATGGCGACGCCGCCGCCCGGGAAGTTGGCGACCTCCATCTCCATCGGGGCGCCGCCGTCGGCCGGGGTGTAGGTGATGGTCACCGTGCCCGGGCCGGGGACGACGAAGTCGGTGGCCTTGTACTGGTCGCCGTGCGCGTGCCGGCCGATGATGATCGGCTTGGTCCAGCCGGGAACGAGCCGTGGCACGTTCGACATGATGATCGGCTCGCGGAAGACGACGCCGCCGAGGATGTTGCGGATGGTGCCGTTCGGCGACCGCCACATCTTCTTCAGGCCGAACTCCTCCACCCGGGCCTCGTCCGGGGTGATGGTGGCGCACTTGACGCCGACGCCGTGCTCCTTGATGGCGTTGGCGGCGTCGATGGTGACCTGGTCGTCGGTCTCGTCGCGGTACTGGATCGACAGGTCGTAGTAGTGCAGGTCGACGTCGAGGTACGGCAGGATCAGCTGCTCCCGGATCTGCTTCCAGATGATCCGGGTCATCTCGTCGCCGTCGAGTTCCACGACCGGGTTGTTTACCTTGATCTTCGCCATCGGCCGGCGCTCCTCTCGGGGGACACGTGCTCAAGCAGTACGAGCGTACTGGAAACTGACCGGCGCTCCCCAGCCACCCTCACCCTTCCCGGATGCCGGCGACGCACACGGTCGGGTCTATCACGGTCACCGCCCGGTCGCCGGCACCACGGGAAACGGCGCGGGCCGGATCAGCCGGCCTCGGCCGGGGCGTGCACCCACTGGACCAGCTGGAAGATCACCCCGTTCGGGTCGGTCACCTGGAAGAACCGCTCCCCCCAGGGCTCGGTCTGGAGCGGGGTCGTGATCGCCACGCCGGCGGCCTGGAGCCGGGCGCACTCGGCGTCGACGTCGTCCACCACGAAGGCGACGATCAGGCCCTCGGCCCGCTGCCCGCGCAGGTCCTCGGGCTGGAGGAGGGCCAACCCGGTACGCAGGAAGACCAGGTTGAAGCCGACGCCCTCGCGGGCCAGCGAGACGAACCCGTCGGCCTCCATCTCCTGCCGGAAACCGAAGTGCCGCTGGACGAACGCGGCCGAGGCCGCCACGTCGGCGACGTTGAGCGAGACGGCGGAGGCGGTGATCTGCACGTGGGACTCCCTGGAGTCGGGGGCGAATACTCCGTACATTGTACATCGTACTGCGTACGGCATTTTCGCCTGAGAGGATCGGCGGGTGCCCAACCACCGCAGCGGAGCCGGCGATCCGGCCCGCACCCTGCGACTGCTCTGGCGGCAGCCCGACGAGGGCCCCCGGCGGGGTCCGCGCCCGGGCCGCTCGCTGGACGACATCGTCCTGGCCGCGATCGACCTGGCGGACACCGACGGGCTGGACGCGCTGACCATGCGGGCGGTCGCCCAGGCGGTCGGCGTGGCGCCGATGAGCCTCTACACGTACGTTCCGGGCAAGGCCGAGTTACTCGACCTGATGCTGGACGCCAGCTACGCCCGGATGCCCCGGCCCGACCGGTCCGGCGAGCCCTGGCGGGTACGGGTGGCGGCGCTCGCCGGGGACAACCGGGAGCTGTTCACCGCCCACCCCTGGGCCGCCGAGGTCGCCACCGGCCGGCCGCCGCTAGGCCCGGGCATGATGGCCAAGTACGAGTACGAGCTGCGCGCCTTCGACGGCACCGGCCTCGATGACGTCGGACGGGACGCGGCGTTGACCTACGTCCTCGACTTCGTCCGGGCCGCGGCCCGCGCGGCGGCCGAGGCACGACTCACGCGCCGGGAGACCGCGTGGAGCGACGAGGAGTGGTGGGCGGCGAACGCCCCGCTGCTCGGCCGGGTCCTCGACGAGCAGCGGTACCCCACCGCCGTCCGGGTGGGCGCCGCGGCGGGAGCCGCCCAGAACGCCGCCTACAGCCCGGATCGCGCGTACGAGTTCGGACTGGCCCGGGTCCTCGACGGCCTGGGCGTCCTGATCGACGGCGCCCGAAGCCGCGCCGGCGAGGCCGATTGACCATGGGGGCCGGACGCGAAAGCGCCCCGCGACGAGTGGTCGCGGGGCGCTTCGGGCGGAGCGGAGATCACATGTTGGCGATGTCGGACTGCTTGGCGCGGACCGCCTCGGCGGCCTCCTTCAGGCTGGCCAGCTCGTCGGCGTCCAGGTCGGTCTCGACGACCCGCTTGACGCCCTCGGCGCCGATCGCGGCCTCGACGCCCAGGTAGACGCCGGAGATGCCGTACTCGCCGTCGACCCAGGCGCAGACCGGCATGACCTCGCCGGAGTCCTCGGCCACGGCCCTGGCCATCCGGGCGGCGGCGGCCGACGGGGCGTAGTACGCGGAGCCGGTCTTGAGCAGCGCGACGACCTCGGCGCCCCCGTTGCGGGTCTTGACGACCAGCTCCTCGATCTGCTCGGCCGGCATGACCTCACGCAGCGGCTTGCCGTCCACGGTGCTCTTCGACGGGACCGGGACCATGGTGTCGCCGTGCGAGCCCAGGGTCAGCGTCTTCACCGACTTCACCGGCACGCTCAGCGCCTCGGCGACGAAGTTGGTGAACCGGGCCGTGTCCAGCATGCCGGCCTGGCCGAGCACCCGGTTGCGCGGGAACTGGGTGGCGATCTGGGCCAGCGCGGTCATCTCGTCCAGCGGGTTGGACACCACGATGACGACGGCGTTCGGGGCGTACTTGGCGACGTTCTCGGAGACCTGACGGACGATCTTGGCGTTGGTCTCCAGCAGGTCCATCCGGCTCATCCCCGGCTTACGCGGCAGGCCGGCGGTGATGACCACGACGTCCGAGCCCTCGATGGCCTCGTAGCCCTCGCCGTTCGCGCCGGTGGTGACGCCGACGACCTTGGTCTCGAAGCCCTCGACCGGGCGCGACTGGTTGAGGTCCAGCGCGAGACCCGCCGGCTTGCCCTCGACGATGTCGGTGATCACGACGGTGTCGAAGACGTCGTACTCGGCCAGGCGCTGCGCGGTGGTGGAGCCGTAGAAGCCGGCCCCGACGACAGTGACCTTCTTACCCATGGTCGTCCCACTCCCTGCTACCAGTCGGTTTTCCGGACCGTATCAGCCATCCTGGCACCGATCGGGCCAGGGGCGGACGGTTATGACGCGGTTGGGTGGTCGGTCACATCTGCCGCTCGGCGCGCTCCACCACATTGGTCAGGAGCATGGCCCGGGTCATCGGCCCGACGCCGCCCGGCATCGGCACCAGCTTGCCGGCCACCTCGGCCACCTCGGGGTCGACGTCGCCGGTGTAGCGGCCCTTGCCGTCCGCGCCGATCACCCGGGTGATGCCGACATCGACGACCGTCGCGCCAGGCGTGATCATGTCGGCGGTGAGCAGGCCCGGCACGCCGGCCGCGACGATGACGATGTCGGCGGCCCGGGTCTGCTCGGCCAGGTCCAGCGTGCCGGTGTGGCACAGCGTCACGGTGGCGTTCTCGCTGCGCCGGGTGAGCAGCAGGCCGAGCGGCCGGCCGACGGTGTTGCCCCGGCCGATCAGGGCCACCTTGGCGCCGCGCAGCGCGACGTCGTGCCGGCGGAGCAGTTCGACGATGCCGCGCGGGGTGCAGGGCAGCGGGGCGTCGTAGCCGAGCACCAGGCGGCCCAGGTTGACCGGGTGCAGGCCGTCGGCGTCCTTCTCGGGGTCGATCATCTCCAGCGCCCGCTGGGTGTCCAGGTGGGCCGGCAGCGGCAGCTGGACGATGTAGCCGTGGCAGGCCGGGTCGGCGTTCAGCTCGGCGAGGACGGCGTCCAACTGCTCCTGGGTGGCGTCGGCGGGCAGCTCGCGACGGATCGAGGCGATGCCCACCTCGGCGCAGTCGCGGTGCTTGCCGTTGACGTACGCCTGGGAGCCGGGGTCGGCGCCGACCAGGACCGTGCCCAGCCCCGGGATGGTCCCGCGCTCCGCCAGCGCCTTGACCCGCGTCCGCAGCTCGTCCTTGATCTCCGCCGCCGTCGCCTTGCCGTCCAGGATGATCGCCGTCACGCCTGGATCGTCTCACGTCGCACGGCCGCCCGAACGACGACAGCAAACGGTGACCCTCTGTGACGTGTTGTTCGTCACTCACTGTCACAGAAGTGTGTATCGCGCCACATGGTGAGACGGACACCAGATGATCAACCGGGGCGCAGCGGACGGCCGGCCGGCAAGCGCGCGAAGGCGTCGAGGGCGGCCCTCGGGCGCGTCCCGCCAATCCCCAAAAGCGGCAATGAGCAGCTCTTTCACCTACACCCCTATAACAGAGGTCCGCCTCTGGGCCAAGACCGGGGGGCGCACTCCGTTACCACATCGCAACGGTCTCGTTGCCGAAACGGCCCGCGACGACCTACCGTTGCCGATCGTTGCGCAGCGTTACCCAACGCCGGGCCTGACTGCGCAGCGTGAGGAGATGAGGAGACTCAATGCGTGTTCGTAGGCTCGCCGCCTGGACCGCTCTCCCGCTCGCGGTGACCCTGGGCCTGGTGGCCTGCGGCTCGGGCGGCGGCAGCGGCGGCAAGAGCGACCCCAACGCGGCCGTCCGGATCGAGATCGCCGAGCCGCAGCACCTGGTGCCGACCAACACCAACGAGACGAGCGGCTCGCAGGTGCTGGCCGCGCTGTTCAGCCCGCTCGTCGACTACGACGAGGCGAACAAGCCGTACGAGGTGGCGGCCGACTCGGTGACGTCGTCGGACAACAAGGTCTGGACGATCAAGCTGAAGCCCGGCTACACCTTCCACAACGGCGAGGCGGTCACCGCCGACAACTACATCGACGCCTGGAACTACGGCGCGTACGGCCCCAACGGCCAGAACTCCAGCTACTTCTTCGAGAAGATCGCCGGCTACGACGACCTCCAGGGCGAGACTCCGAAGGCCAAGACGCTGAGCGGGCTGAAGAAGGTCGACGACCTGACCTTCACCGTGACGCTCTCCGAGCCGTACGTCGACTTCAAGGCCATGCTCGGCTACACGGCCTTCTACCCGCTGCCCAAGGCGGCCTTCTCCGCCCCTGGCGTGCTCGCCGAGGGCTACGAGCAGGCGCCGATCGGCCAGGGCCCGTTCAAGATGAAGGGCACCTGGCAGCACGACGCCAAGGTCGAGGTCGAGAAGTACGACGCCTTCCCCGGCCAGCAGCCGAAGGTGGCCGGCGTCGAGTTCCGGATCTACCAGCAGCCGACCGCCGCGTACGCGGACGTGCTGTCGGACAACCTCGACGTGATCAAGAGCATCCCGACCGAGAACCTGTCGACCGCCGCCGCCGACCTCGGCGACCGGTTCCAGCAGAGCCCGGCCTCCTCGCTCCAGGTGCTGGCCTTCCCGACCTTCCAGAAGGAGTTCAGCAACCCCGACGTGCGCAAGGCCATCTCGATGGCGATCGACCGGGACGAGATCACCAAGTCGATCTTCAAGGGCTCGCAGCAGCCGGCCCGCTCGTTCGTCTCGCCGGTGGTCGCCGGCTACCGGGAGAACACCATCGGCGCGTCCGGTGAGTTCGACCCGGCCAAGGCCAAGGCCCTGTACGACGCCGCGGGCGGCCCGAAGAAGATCGAGCTGTCGTACAACGGCGACGGTGGCCACAAGGACTGGATCGACGCCACCTGCAACCAGCTCAAGGCCAACCTGGGCGTGGAGTGCGTCGGCACCGCCGAGCCGAAGTTCGCGGACCTGCTGACCAAGCTCAAGCAGAAGCAGCCGGTCGGCCTGTTCCGGATGGGCTGGGTCATGGACTACCCGTCCATGGAGAACTACCTCGGCCCGCTGTACAGCACCAACGGCTCGTCGAACTACTACGGCTACAGCAACCCGAAGTTCGACAAGCTGCTCGCCGAGGGCGCCAGCGCCCCGACCGAGGACGAGGCGATCAAGAAGTACCAGGCGGCGGAGGACCTCCTGGCCAAGGACATGCCGGTGATCCCGCTCCGGTTCGGCCAGAACAACTACGGCCACTCCACCAAGGTCAAGAACGTCGAGGTGGACCTGTTCGACCGGGTCAACCTGCTGAAGATCGAGGCCGTCAAGTAACACCCGTACGCCGGGTCGGGCCACCCACGCCGGGTGGCCCGACCCGCGCGAGCGGCGTACCTTCCGCCCCCTCCAGAGAGACTTCAGGATGTTCCGCTTCATTCTGCGGCGACTGCTCCAGATGGTTCTCGCGTTCTTCGGGACCACGCTGATCGTCTACGCGCTGATGTTCGCCGGCCAGGGCGACCCCATCCAGGCGCTCGCGGGGGAACGACCCGTCACCGCGGCCCAGCGGGCATATCTGACCGAGAAGTACCACCTCGACGCCACCGGCGTGGGTGGCTTCTTCTACCGCTACTTCGACTACCTCAAGAACCTGCTCCAGGGCGACCTCGGGCAGTCGCTGACCGGCCGGCAGATCGGCGACATCCTCGCCACCGCCTGGCCGGTCACCATCCGGCTCGCGCTGATCGCCATGGTCGTCACGGTCGTCATCGGCGTCACCGCGGGCGTGATCGCCGGCATCCGGCGGGCCAGCATCTTCGACAACTCGACGCTGGTGCTCACCCTGCTGGTGCTCGGCATCCCCACCATCGTGCTCGCCCCGCTGGCCCAGTTCCTGCTCGGCGTGAAGTGGCAGCTCTTCCCGCCGACCGCCGGCGCCGAACCGAGCCTGTACGCGCTGCTGCTGCCCGGCATCGTGCTCGGCTCGCTCTCGCTGGCCACCGCGCTGCGACTTACCCGGACCTCGGTGGCGGAGAACCTGCGCGCCGACTATGTGCGTACCGCCCGGTCGAAGGGCCTGGTCAAGCGCCGGATCGTCAGCGTGCACGTGCTGCGCAACTCGCTCATCCCGGTGATCACCTTTCTCGGTGTCGAGCTGGGCAACCTGATGAGCGGCGCGATCATCACCGAGGGCGTGTTCAACATCCCCGGTGTCGGCTTCAACCTCTTCCGCGGCATCCGCACCGAGGACGGCCCCCTGGTGGTGGGCATCGTCAGCGTGCTGGTCGTGGTCTACCTCGTCTCCAACCTGGTGGTGGACGTCCTGTACGCCGTACTCGACCCGAGGATCCGCTATGAGTGACATCCAGACAGTGGCCGAGAAGCAGGCCGACGCGCCACAGAAGGCGCGGAGCCTGGCCGGGGACGCCTGGCGCGACCTGCGTCGCAATCCGATCTTCTGGATCAGCCTGACCCTGGTCGTGCTGGTCGCCGCGATGGCCGCCTTCCCATCGCTGTTCACCAGCAACGACCCGCGCGACTGCGTGCTCTCCCGGCAGCACACCGGACCGTCCGGCGGGGCCATCTTCGGGTACGACTTCCAGGGCTGCGACACGTACTCCCGGGCGGTCTACGGGGCCCGCGCCTCGCTGCTCGTCGGCGCGCTCTCCGCGCTCTTCACCGGCCTGATCGCGCTGACCGTCGGGATGTTCGCCGGCTACTTCGGCGGCTGGGTCGACGCGGCGCTCTCCCGCGTGATCGACATCGTGCTCGGCATCCCGCTGCTGCTCGCCGCGATCGTGCTGCTCAAGCGGGTGCACAGCGACAGCTCCACGGTCCGGATCGCCGCGGTGATCTTCGTACTGGCGGCGCTGGGCTGGACCACCGCGGCCCGGGTGGTCCGCGCCTCGGTGATCACGGCCAAGGAGCAGGACTACGTCGCCGCGGCCCGGATGCTCGGCGCCGGCAACGGTCGGATCATGTTCCGGCACATCCTGCCGAACGCGCTCGCGCCGGCGATCGTGGTGCTCACCATCGCGCTCGGCTCGTTCATCGCCGCCGAGGCGACGCTGAGCTTCCTCGGCATCGGTCTCAAGGCCCCGACCATCTCGTGGGGCATCGACATCGACGCCGGCCGGGTGCACATGCGCGAGGCGGCGACCCCGCTGGTCGTACCCTCCGCCTTCCTCGCGCTGACCGTCCTCGCCTTCATCATGCTCGGCGACGCGATCCGCGACGCCTTCGACCCGAAGCTGCGGTGAGACCCATGACCCAGTCCGCTGTCCGGCCGGTGCCGGCCACGCCCACCCCGCCGGGTGGTCACCTGCTCGAGGTACGGGACCTGCACATCGAGTTCCGCACCCACGAGGGCGTGGCCAAGGTGATCAACGGGGTGTCCTACCACCTCGACCCGGGCGAGACCCTGGCCGTGCTCGGCGAGTCCGGCTCCGGGAAGTCCGTGACCGCCCAGGCGATCATGGGCATCCTCGACACCCCGCCGGCGCACATCCGCTCCGGCCAGATCCTCTACCAGGGCCAGGACCTGCTGACCCGGTCGGAGGAGCAGCGCCGACAGGTGCGCGGCAAGGAGATCGCGATGATCTTCCAGGACGCCCTCTCCGCGCTGAACCCGGTCTTCCCGGTCGGCTGGCAGATCGGTGAGACGCTCCGCCAGCGCGAGGGGATGTCCCGCGCCGACGCCCGCCGCCGCGCCGTCGAGCTGATGGACCTGGTCAAGATCCCGGCCGCGGCGAGGCGGCTCGGCGACTACCCGCACCAGTTCTCCGGCGGCATGCGGCAGCGCGTCATGATCGCCATGGCGCTCGCCCTGAACCCGAAGGTGCTCATCGCCGACGAGCCGACCACCGCGCTGGACGTCACCGTGCAGGCCCAGATCATGGACCTGCTGGCCGACCTGCGTCGCGACCTGAACATGGCGATGATCCTGATCACCCACGACCTCGGCGTGGTCGCCGGGGTCGCGGACCGGATCGCCGTCATGTACGCCGGCCGGATCGTCGAGCACGCCGACGTGCGCTCGCTGTACCGGACGCCGGCCCACCCGTACACCAAGGGACTGCTGGCGTCGATCCCACGGCTCGACGTACGCGGCCAGGCGTTGTCGACGATCAAGGGACTGCCGCCGAACCTGATGCGCATCCCCTCCGGCTGCCCGTTCCACCCCCGGTGCCCGTACGCGCAGCAGGTCTGCGTGGACGAGGTGCCACCCGAGCTGGCCCTCGGCGCGGGCCGGACCAGCGCGTGCCACTTCGCCCAGGAGGTCCGTGATGACACCGATCGCTAGCCCGACCAAGGTCCGCGGCGAGACGATCCTCTCCGTCGACAACCTGGTCAAGCATTTCCCGATCACCCAGGGCGTGCTGTTCAAGAAGCAGGTCGGCGCGGTCAAGGCGGTCGACGGGGTCAGCTTCGAGCTGCGCCGCGGCGAGACGCTCGGCGTGGTCGGCGAGTCCGGCTGCGGCAAGTCCACCCTGGCCCGGCTGCTGATGCGACTGGAGAAGCCGACCGCCGGGCGGGCCTCGCTGGAGGGGAAGGACCTGTTCAGGTCCTCCGGCGCGGAGCTGCGCCGGATGCGCCGCAACATGCAGATGGTGATGCAGGACCCGTACACCTCGCTCAACCCCCGGATGACGGTCGGCGACATCATCGGCGAGCCCTTCGACATCCACCCCGAGGCGGCGCCGAAGGGCAGCAAGCGGCGACGGGTGCAGGAGCTGCTGGACGTGGTGGGGCTCAACCCCGAGCACGTCAACCGCTACCCGCACCAGTTCTCCGGCGGCCAGCGGCAGCGCATCGGCATCGCCCGGGCGCTCGCCCTGCGGCCCGAGATCATCGTCTGCGACGAGCCGGTGTCCGCCCTGGACGTGTCGATCCAGGCCCAGGTGATCAACCTGCTGGAGCAGCTCCAGGACGAGTTCGGGCTGTCGTACATCTTCATCGCGCACGACCTGTCGGTGGTCCGGCACATCTCCGACCGGGTCGCGGTGATGTACCTGGGCAAGGTCGTGGAGATCGGCACCGAGGACGAGATCTACGAACGGGCGACGCACCCGTACACCCAGGCGCTGCTCTCGGCGGTGCCGGTGCCCGACCCGGACGCCCGGGCCGATCGGAAGATCATCCGACTGACCGGCGACGTGCCGAGCCCGGCCGACCCGCCGACGGGCTGCCGGTTCCGCACCCGCTGCTGGAAGGCGCAGGACATCTGCGCCACCCGGGAGCCGTTCGCGGTGCTGCGCGCGGCGGACCCGCACCCCTCGGCCTGCCACTTCGCCGAGGTGCGCCCCACCGCCTGACCTGGCACCCGCAGCGGTCGTCCCGTCCGGGTCGGCCGCTGCGGCGGTCCCTGCTGCTCTCGTCGCAGCGCGGAGGACAGATTCCTCGTCGCCTTTCGAGCTGATGTCGCAGACGCATCACAAGCGCCGCGATTCGTTTGTGATGCCAGCTCGACAGGGGACGGTGAGGTAGCCCGCCCCCGGCCGACGGCCGCCCGACGGTGCGGGGTAGACGCGAGACGGGCCCCGCCCCCGGAGGAATGGGGGCGGGGCCCGTGGTCGCGGCCGAGGGCCGGCCGGCCTTCGGCGATCAGAGCTGGGACAGGTCGAACGCCACGGTCAGCGGTAGGCCGGAGCCCAGCCGCTGCCGGTTGGTGGCGCGGGCGTGCGTCAGAAGGCGGCCGGGTCGGTGGCCGAGGCCGCCGCGGGCGGCACGCGCGGCAGGCCGCGCGGAAAGGATCAGCCGGCGGGCGGCGGGGCCCGGGTGGGCAGGGTGCCGCGCGGCGGCAGCGGCACGGCCGGCGACCGGTAGCGGGGCGGGGCCACGGCCTGGTCGGGCGGGCCACCGACACGCACGGGCACGGCCGGGAGGAGATCGTCCGGTCCGTCGGTGAGTACGACGCCGGCGCGGTGGTCACCACGGTTTACGCCGGAAAGTTCCGTCCGCGCGTCCGACGGAGCGTCGAGGTGCGCGAGGCACGCCACGACGACTCGGGGGTCGCCGGGGGGAGGGGCGGGACGGACCGGCGTGGCGGTGACCACCGCGCCGGGCCCAGGGGTCTCCGCGCGGGTGGGCGCACCCAGACCGACCAGGACGAGCGCCAGCGCGACGACGGCGGTCAACCGTTCGAGCACGCGCATGGGGCGGACCTGTCGGTAGGAGGGAGCCGCTCCGGCGCGCGGCGCGAGGGCCACGGGCGGGAGCCGACCGCGAGGAGAACGGGAAGGGTCGATCGCTTTGCTGCCGAGGCCACGCTAGCAACAACATTCCGGGACGAGCAATGGCAGCGCGTCGTCCCTACGGCTGGTCAGCGCCCCCGACGTGACAGCGCCCCGGCTGGGGGCGACAGCACGTGCGACGGGGGCGCGGCCGTCGGCCGCGCCCCCGTCGGGACCGCTCAGTGGAAGAAGTGCCGGGTGCCGGTGAGGTACATCGTCACGCCGGCCTCCTTGCAGGCGGCGATGGTCTCGTCGTCGCGGATCGACCCGCCCGGCTGGACGATCGCCCGGACCCCGGCCTCGATGAGGATCTTCGGGCCGTCGGCGAACGGGAAGAAGGCGTCCGAGGCGCAGACCGACCCACGGGCCCGGTCGGCGCCCGCCCGGCTGACCGCGAGCCGCGCCGAGTCGACCCGGTTCACCTGGCCCATCCCGACGCCGACGGTGGCACCGTCCTTCGCCAGCAGAATCGCGTTGCTCTTCACCGCACGGACCGCGCGCCAGGCGAACCCGAGGTCACGCAGGGTCGCCTCGTCGGCGGCCTCGCCGGCGGCCAGCCGCCAGTTGGCCGGGTCGTCGCCCTCGGCGTCGACCCGGTCCCGCAGCTGCACCAGCACGCCACCGGTGACCTGCCGCCACTCCGCCGGCAGCGGGT
Organism: Micromonospora narathiwatensis; assembly: GCF_900089605.1. Lineage (NCBI taxonomy): Bacteria > Bacillati > Actinomycetota > Actinomycetes > Micromonosporales > Micromonosporaceae > Micromonospora > Micromonospora narathiwatensis. The sequence continues at coordinate 4,539,469 of NZ_LT594324.1, forward strand.
CGAACTCCGGGGCGTGCAGCAGCCGGATGTTCTTCTTCGCCTGAAGGATCTCGACAGCGCCGGGCTCGAAGCCCGGAGCCACCAGCACCTCGGTGAAGATCTCCGCGACCTGCCGGGCCAGCTCGACCGAGACCGGCCGGTTGACCGCGATCACCCCGCCGTACGCGGAGACCGGGTCACAGGCGTGCGCCCGGCGGTGCGCCTCGGCCACATCCGCCCCGACCGCGATGCCGCACGGGTTGGCGTGCTTGATGATCGCCACCGCCGGCTGCCCGGGGAAGTCGTTCGCGGCCCGCCACGCGGCGTCCGCGTCGACGTAGTTGTTGTACGACATCTCCTTGCCGTGCAGCTGCTCCGCCTGGGCCAGGCCGGCCGGGCTGGCCGGGTCGGCGTAGAGGGCGGCGGCCTGGTGCGGATTCTCGCCGTAGCGCAGCACGGCCTGCCGGCGCAGCGCCAGGCCCGCGAACTCCGGCCACCCGTCCGCCGCCTCCGCCAGGCCGGCCGCGAACCACTCGGCGACGGCCACGTCGTACTCGGCGATGTCGGCGAACGCCCGGGCGGCGAGCGCCCGGCGCTGGGCCAGGGTGAAGCCGCCCTCGGTGAGCGCGGCCAGCAGGGCCGGATACGCCGCCGGATCGGTCACCACGGCGACCGAGGCGTGGTTCTTGGCCGCGGCCCGGACCATCGCCGGACCGCCGATGTCGATCTGCTCGACGCACTCGTCCTGGCTCGCGCCGGAGGCGACCGTGGCCTGGAACGGGTAGAGGTTGGAGACCAGCAGGTCGATGCCGGCGATGCCGTGCTCGGCGAGTTGGGCGACGTGTGCGTCCTTGCGCAGGTCGGCGAGGAGGCCACCATGGATCTTCGGGTGCAGGGTCTTCACCCGCCCGTCGAGGATCTCCGGGAAGCCGGTCACCTGCTCGACCGGGGTCACCGGCACGCCCGCGCCGGAGATCGTCGCCGCTGTGCTGCCGGTCGAGACGATCTCCACCCCGGCCTCGTGCAGGGCCCGGGCCAGTTCGACCAGGCCGGTCTTGTCGTAGACGCTGACCAGCGCCCGCCGGATCGGGCGGCGCGCGTCCTCAATGGTGCTCACGGAACCGTGACCTTTCTGCCGGTGATCGTCCAACCTTCACGGACCAGCCGACCGACCTGCTCCACGAGCTGGCGCCGCTCGGCCTCCTTGATGCGCTCGGTAAGCGTCTCCTCGTCGTCGTCGTCGAGCACCGGAACGGCGACCTGGGCGACGATCGGGCCGGTGTCCATCCCGGCGTCGACGAAGAACAGGGTGGCACCGGTGACCTTCACGCCGTAGGCGAGGGCGTCCCGGGGGCCGTGGATGCCGGGGAACGCCGGCAGCAGGGTGTTGTGGGTGTTCAGGTAGCGGTCGTCGAACGCGGCCAGGAAGCGCGGGCCGACCAGCTTCAGGAAACCGGCGCTGATCACCAGGTCGGGCCGGTGCTCCGCGACGCGGGCGGTGAGCGCGGCGTCCCAGTCCTCGCGGGACGGATGGTCCTTCAGCCGCTCGACGAAGGTCGGCACCCCGGCCGCGACGGCCCGGTCCAGGCCGGCGATCCCGTCGCGGTCGGCGCCCACGGCCACCACCCGCGCGCCGTATCCCGGGTCGGCGGTGGCGTCCAGCAGCTCCTGGAGGTTGCTGCCGGAGCCGGAGACGAGGACGACGAGGCGGGCGACGGACGCGGGCTCGGTCACCCGGCCACCCTATCGGGCAGGTCGGAGCGTCCAATTGCCGGGCGGCGGCGTCCGCGGGTGATCTCGGGGTGGCGCCGGCACGATACGCTGCCGTCTCCCGGTGCCAGGCGTACGCCCGGCCCGGCGTCGGCATCGTGACCTTGGTTCCGGGCCCGTGACGTCCCGGTGCTGGGCGGCATGATGATCGGCAGAACCGACCAGACCGTCGACCCCAGTTTGGAGCACCCCGCAATGCAGCCCGGTTACCCCGGTCAGGATCCGTACGGCCAGCAGCCGCAGGACCCGACCGCCCCGCAGCAGCCCCACGATCCGTACGCCCAGCCGCCGGCGGCTCCCCAGTACGGGCAGCAGCCCACCTCCGGCCAGCCGTACGGACAGCAGCCCTACCAGGACCCGTACGCGCAGCAGCAGCCGTACGGTGCCGCGCCGTCGTACCCGAACGCCGGCTACCCGCAGCCGCAGGGCCAGCAGAACACGCTGGGCCTGGTGTCGATGATCCTCGGTATCGCGTCGATCCCGCTGGTCTGCTGCCTGTACATCGGTGTCCCGGTCGGCATCGCCGGCGCGGTCACCGGCTACCTCGGCCGGCAGAAGGCCGCGCAGGGGCTGGCCAACAACGACGGTCAGGCGAAGACCGGTCTGATCTGCGGCAGCATCGGCGCCGGTCTGGGCATCCTGCTGTTCATCCTGGGGATGGTTGCCAACTTCAGCCTGCCGACCGGCCCCTGATCCATGCGGTCCTCAGGGGCGCCCCGGAGCATCCGGGGCGCCCCTCGCCGTCTCCGCCCCCGTCCGTCTCCGCCGGGGAGTGGCCTCGCGGGTGAGAATCCTGGTGGCGGCGGCACCGAGCAGCGCGCCGGCGGCGACGACCGCCGTGGCCACCCCGGCCACCTGCCACCACACCGGGCCGATCTCGGCCAACCGGCCGCCGCCGAGCGGCCCGCCGGAGAGCGCGGCTGCCACGCCGAGCAGCACCCCGGCGACCGGGCCGGCGAGCGCCGCCGGGACCAGCAGCGCCCGCCAGTCGACCCTGGCCCGTTCCTCGGCCGCGACCCGCGCCAGCCGCCGGGCCAGCAGCCAGCCGGCGGCCATCCCGGCCAGCACCGGCACCGCGAGCAGTCCCCCGCCGAGCCCGCCGACCGGCCCCCGCGGCAGTCCGGCCAGCAGCGGTACGGCCGGCAGCGCGCCGAGGGAGACCTCGCTGGTGCGTACGGCCGTGCCGGTGCCGACGGCGAACCCGGGACCGAGCAGGTAACTGGTCGACCAGATGGTGGCGTTCGGCGCGTAGGCGAGGCTGACCAGGGTGATCCCCGCCTGACCGGCCACCCCGGTCCGGTACGCCCCGATCATGTCGGCCGCGTCGCCGCCACCGGTCGCCACGGCGAGCCCGGACGCCCCGGCACCCGCGCCCAGCAACAGCAGCCCGGCGACCAGGCCGGTGCGCACCCCGTCCCGCAGTGGCGGCGCCGACCGCCGGGCCAGCAGCACCGAAACGCCGGTGGTACGCACCGCGCCGACCAGTGCGGCGAGCGTGCCCAGCAGCGCGAAGGCCAGCCCGGCCCGGACCGGGGACACGCGCGGGCCACCGGCGCTGACCGCGACCGCGGCGAGGGCGCCGAGCAGCGCGTACCCGATGCCGACGGCGACCGCGACGGTGAGCGCCTGCCGGGGTGAGCGACCGCCGCGGGCGCCGATGGCCCGGGTGGCGTGCACGCCGGCCCGGGTGAGCCGCCAGACGGCGAGCGCGGTCAGGGCGAGCGGCGCCAGGCCGAGCGGCCCGGCGGAGGTCTCCAGCGGCACTCCGTGACCGAGCAGCCAGCCGGCGAGGCCGGCGCGGAGCGCGCCGGGCAGCGAGCCGGCGTCCGCGCTGAGCTGGGCCAGACCGAGCACCAGGGTCACCGGCAGCCACGACGTCACGGCGGCCCAGCCGGCCGCCACCCCGGCGGCGACCGGCAGCGGGGCCCGGCCGCGCGGCGCCTCCCCCGACCGGGGTGCGGGCACCCGGGGCCGGACACGGCCGGTCGGCCGGGCGTCGGCGGCGACACCGGCGACGGTACGGCGAGGCTGGTCAGGGGTGACGGATGACATTGGCTCTACTCTGGCATGCCGCGCGGGCGACGGCAGTCCGATACCGCCCCGTGCCGCGGCGAGTTCCGTGATCCACCCGGTTGGCGGCGCCGATCCGGTTTAGCCTCGGCGCAGGACGCGACCTTCTCGTCGCGGCACCGAGCGCTCGGAGGAAACCGTGAACGCTCCGTATCCGCCGCCACGGCGGTCGGCCGCCGGCCGGGACCGGACCACCCTCTGGGGCGTGCTGGGGATCGTCCTCGGCCTGCTGTGCTGCGGCATCCTCGGCATCGTCTTCGGCTACCTGTCGCTCCGGGACGCGCGCCGTTTCGGGCGGTCCCAGCTGCTCGGCTGGCTGGCGATCGCGCTCGGGGTCATCAACATCATCGTCAGCGCGATCCTCCGGGCCCGGGGCGGCTACTACTACCCGTACTGGTACCGCTGAGACAGCGAGGGGGCCGACCGGATCCCGGTCGACCCCCTCGACACGTCACACGGCCGCTCAGCGGCCGGACATGATCTCCCGCATCAGCTTGGCGGTCTCGGTCGGGGTCTTGCCGACCTTGACGCCGACCGCCTCCAGCGCCGTCTTCTTCGCCTCGGCGGTGCCCGCCGAGCCGGAGATGATCGCGCCGGCGTGGCCCATGGTCTTGCCGGGCGGGGCGGTGAAGCCGGCGATGTAGCCGACCACCGGCTTGGTGACGTTGGCCTTGATGAACTCGGCCGCCCGCTCCTCGGCGTCGCCGCCGATCTCACCGATCATCACGATGGCGTCGGTGTCCGGGTCCGCCTCGAACGCGGCCAGGGCGTCGATGTGGGTGGTGCCGATGATCGGGTCACCGCCGATGCCGACGCAGGTCGAGAAGCCGATGTCGCGCAGCTCGTACATCATCTGGTAGGTCAGCGTGCCGCTCTTGCTGACCAGGCCGATCCGGCCGCTGTCGGTGATGTCGGCCGGGATGATGCCGGCGTTGGAGGCGCCCGGGGACGCGATACCCGGGCAGTTCGGGCCGATGATCCGGGTCCGCTCGCCCTTGGCAACGTTGTACGCCCAGAACGCGGCGGTGTCGTGCACCGGCACGCCCTCGGTGATCACCACGGCCAGCTCGATGCCGGCGTCGATCGCCTCGATCACCGCGGCCTTGGTGAACTGCGGCGGCACGAAGATGACCGTGACGTCGGCCCCGGTCTCCTTCATGGCGTCCGCGACGGTGGCGAAGACCGGCAGCGCCGTGCCGTCGAAGTCGACGGTCTGGCCCGCCTTACGCGGGTTGGTGCCGCCGACGACGTTGGTGCCGGCGGCCAGCATCCGCCGGGTGTGCTTGGAACCCTCGGAACCGGTCATCCCCTGCACGATGACCTTGGAGTCCTTGGTCAGCCAGATAGCCATGATCAGACCCCCGCAGCCGCCAGCTCGGCGGCCCGCTCGGCCGCGCCGTCCATGGTGTCGACCCGCTGGACCAGCGGGTTGTTCGCGCCGTCGAGGATCGCCCGACCGGCCTCGGCGTTGTTGCCGTCGAGGCGGACGACGAGCGGCTTGGTGACCTGCTCGCCCCGCTGCTCCAGCAGCGCCAACGCCTGCACGATGCCGTTGGCGACCTCGTCGCAGGCGGTGATGCCGCCGAAGACGTTGACGAAGACGCTCCTGACCGAGGGGTCGGAGAGGACGATCTCCAGACCGTTCGCCATCACCGCGGCGCTCGCGCCACCGCCGATGTCGAGGAAGTTGGCCGGCTTGACGCCGCCGTGCCGCTCGCCCGCGTACGCCACCACGTCGAGGGTGGACATGACCAGACCCGCGCCGTTGCCGATGATGCCGACCTCGCCGTCGAGCTTGACGTAGTTGAGGTCCTTCTCCTTGGCGGCCTGCTCCAGCGGGTCGACCGACGCCTGGTCGACCAGGGCCTCGTGGTCCGGGTGCCGGAACGCGGCGTTCTCGTCGAGGCTGACCTTGGCGTCCAGCAGCAGCAGCTTGCCGTCCCTGGTCTTGGCCAGCGGGTTCACCTCGACCAGCGTGGCGTCCTCGGCGACGAACGCCTGCCACAGCTTCACCGCGACGTCGACGACCTGGTCGGCCACCTCGGCCGGGAAGGCGGCGGCGGTCACGATCTCACGCGCCTTCGCCTCGTCCACGCCGACGTTGGCGTCGATCGGGGCCTTGACCACCTTCTCCGGGGTCTCGGCGGCAACCTGCTCGATGTCCATACCACCGGCAACGCTGGCGATGCAGAGGAAGGTGCGGTTCGCCCGGTCGAGCAGATACGAGAAGTAGTACTCCTCGGCCACGTCCGCGGTCACGGTGATCATGACCTTGTGGACCGTGTGACCCTTGATGTCCATGCCGAGGATGTCGGTGGCGCGGGCCACCGTCTCCTCCGCGCCCTCGGCCAGCTTGACGCCGCCGGCCTTGCCACGGCCACCGACCTTCACCTGCGCCTTGACGACCACCCGGCCGCCGAGGCGTTCGGCGATCGCGCGGGCCTCCTCCGGGGTAGTGGCGACGCCGCCGGCGAGCACGGGCAACCCGTGCCGCTCGAACAGGTCCCGCCCCTGGTACTCGTACAGGTCCACGATTGCGCGTCCCGTCCCGTCTCCGCGGCGCGCCGTCGCGCCGCCACCAGCGTTGGAAAATCAGTTTGACGCCTGTCGTCAGATGAGACAGGCCATTTGCCGCAGCCTAACGAGGTGCGAACCGGCGGCAACCGAGCGGGTGCACGGTGTGTGGTAATGCACAGCACCCGTACGCCGGGTCAGCCCACCCGGCAACGGCCGGCCGCGTACCCGACGACGGCCCGCATGATCTCGTCCTCCGAACGGTCGGCGAAGTTGGCCGTGGCGGTGAAGCCGGTGCCGAAGAACGCCTGCTGCATCCCGGAGTCCAGCGCGGTGAAGGCGCCCAGCCCGGAGGCGGCACGCGGATCACGCGGCTTGACGCAGAGCATCTTCTCCAGCGCCCAGCGCCGCAGATAGATCCGGTCGATCGCCGCCCAGGGCAGCCAGATCGCCTGCCCCCGGGTCGGCCGGGTCTTGATCCACAGACCGTCCGGACCGACCGCCAGCACCGGGCCGCCGGAGGAGATGAGCCAGAGTTGCAGGCCCATCAGCAACGCGAAGAACAGCATGATCACCGGGATGACGAGCAACACGGCGGCATCGCCGTCGGCCGACAGGGCCAGTCCCAACGGACAGGCCATCACCAGGCCGACGAACAGGGTGATGACGCCGAGGAGCAGCGCCCGCTTGCGCAGGCTCGGCCGGACCACGAACGGCAGGTCCGCCGGGATCCGCTTCGTCGTCGGCGTCGGCGGCAGCGGGGCCGGGGCACCCGGGTGCACCGGCCAGCCCGCCCCCGGCTGCGGTTGCCCCGACCAGCCGGGACCCGGCTGCTGCGGCGGCACCGGCCAGCCCGCCCCGGGCTGCGGTTGCGCGGGCCAACCCGGGCCCGGCTGCTGCGCCGGCCAACCCGCCATGCCGGGCTGCGGTTGCCCCGACCAGCCGGGCGCGGGCTGCTGCGGTGGCGTGGGCCAGGTGGGCTGGCCCGGCGGCGGCGTCCATCCGTCGGCGGGGTTCGGCTGCGGGTGGGGCGGCTGGGTCACGGCGGGCTCCGGCGGGGTCGTCGACCGCGGGACGCGGTACTGGGCAGGCACACGATACGACCTCGATTCCGGCCGCACGGTCCCGCGAACCGGCCGCCCCGGGCCCCGCGAACCCCGCCCGCGGGCACCCGGTCCGCGCCTGCTGGGGGACGCGACCGGCGGCACCGCGGCGGGTGGCGACACGTCCCGCGAGACTGCGCGAACCCTGCTCCGGCCGAGACTTCCGGATGCCGTACGTCAGCCGTCCGGGGGATGTTGGGAGACGGGCGTAACCCCCTGCTTGGGGCGTCGTTGAGTCTGATGTCGGAGCGCTGGTCAGGCGCGACGGCGGGAGACGGCCGATGCCCTGTCGGTCGAGGGGTGGCGGCGGGGCATCGTGCATAGAGGGGCCGGGCGTGTGAGGGGTGCGTCCGGCCCCTCCCCCTGTCCGCATTCTGCTGCGCCCCGGATACGAGAAGTGGCGGCGTCCCGAAACGGGGACACCGCCACTCGCGCTGTTCGGCGTCGATCAGAGCGCGGGCGCGCCGGTCAGCCGACCGGCTGGGCGACGTTCCCCCGAACCCACTCGACGATGGACTGGGTGGTGGCGCCCGGGGTGAAGACCTTCGCGACGCCGAGCCGCTCCAGCTCGGGGATGTCGGCGTCCGGGATGATGCCGCCGCCGAAGACGACGATGTCGGCCGCGTCGCGCTCGGCGAGCAGTTCGAGCACCCGCTTGAAGAGGGTCATGTGCGCGCCGGACAGCACGGAGAGGCCGACCGCGTCGGCGTCCTCCTGGATCGCGGTCTCCACGATCTGCTCCGGCGTCTGGTGCAGGCCCGTGTAGATGACCTCCATGCCGGCGTCGCGCAGCGCACGCGCGACGACCTTCGCGCCGCGGTCGTGGCCGTCCAGGCCGGGCTTCGCGACGACGACCCGGATACGAGAGCTCATCAGCGCACACCTTTCACCGGCTCCGGCACTGTCACCTGAACGAACGGTAACCCGGCCGGCCGGGGGCCGGAAACCCGGGCCGCACCCCTAGGGCGTATCTCTCGGATCCTGCCCGCCCGCGGCGGACCCGGACGACGCCCGACGGCTCGACGAGATCCAGGAGACACGCCCTAGCGTTCACCCTCGCACGCCGGAAGTCGGACACCTCCGCCGAACGGTCACTGTGCGCTACGAACGGCTGGTTGCCAGGCCATCCGACCGGCGGCACGAGCTATGACAAGAACGGATGTAAACGGACATAACAAAACACCAATTCGGCGCTTCAGCTTGTGACAGGAGTGGCGGTTGGCTAACGTGTCCACGGTTGTCATCAGGTCCACGGACGGGTGACGACGCGCTCGCCGGACGTTCGACGGAGGTTCACCGAACGGTTGGCGGTCGCATCGGATCCCCGACAACGGAGGGTGTGCGTGCGCCAGCGCCTGTCGTCTGAGCCCGATCGATATCGCGGTCGTCGCCGCGTACCCACCCCCCCGCGTAGCCGCTACGCCGCGGTGGTCACCACCGCTTTCGTGGGAGCCGGCATCGTCGCCCTCGGCGCGAACGCCCTCCCCGACGCCAAGAGCGTCAACCCGTCGGTCCTCGACGAGCTCAAGCAGGCATCGGTCACCAGCCAGGACGCGGCGGCCCGGGGCGACAACGCCGACCGCGCCTCCCGGTCCGGCCGGGCGGACAGTCAAACGGCCGGCGAGCAGGACCCCTGGCTGCTCCCCCTGCACGGATACGACTTCAACTCGCCCTACGGGATGCGCTGGGGCAAGCTGCACAGCGGCGTCGACCTGGTCGCCCCGGAGGGCACCCCGTACGTCGCGATCCACGCCGGCACGGTCACCAAGGCCGGCTGGTTCGGCGGCTACGGCTACGCGGTGATCGTCCAGCACGCCGACGGCAGCGAGGCCATCTACGGCCACTCCTCCGAGGTCAACGTCCAGGAGGGCCAGCAGGTCAAGGCGGGCGACCAGCTCGGCCTGGTCGGGAACACCGGCCACTCCTACGGCTCGCACCTGCACCTGGAGATCCATGTCAACGGGCAGCCGTTGGACCCGGTGCCGTGGCTAGGGGAACGCGGAGTGGACATTCAGCTCGAGACTGAGGCGTTATACAGCGAGGTAGCCGCGTCCTGACGCTGCGTATCGCCCATTGACCGCCCGGATCAGCCGATCCGGGCGGTTTTCGTTGCGGCAAAGTCTGCTGGATCACACCAGCAACTGTGACTGTCGTCACGGCCCGTCATGATCCTTTTTGCTCCCAAACGGCTCGTGATGGCACGAGCCGGGCAGCCTGCCCCGCCGGCCTCGCCAGTCACCCGGAGTCGGCACCGGTCACGGACCGCGCCGACACCAGTATTTCGAGGTCACTTGCCCCTCGACTGATGAAGGTCCCCGTGCAGGAAGACAGCTTCAGCCAGAACGAGAACGCCCCGGACACCCCCGGCCGGCACCGCCTGCGCACGCGTACGGGCCGGCGTGGCACCTACCTCGTCATCGGCGCGGTCGCGCTGGTCGGCCTCGGCCTCGGCGGCGTCTCCGTCGCCACCGCCGACCACCGCGCCCCGGCACCGACCCCGGCCGCCGTCGACTTCGACGCCCAGGCCCGGGCCGAGGCCGCCGCCCGGGCCGACCGCTCCGTCCGTGAGTCGACCGCCCCGGTCACCCCGTCCGCCGTTCCGGCCAGCCCGTCCGCCACCCCGGCCAGCCCGTCGCCGAGCCCGACCACGGCGAGCCCCAAGCCGAGGCCGACGAAGACCGCCACCGCCCAGCCGAAGCCCAAGAAGACCGCCGCGCCGAAGCCCGCGTGGGTCATCCCGATGGCCGGTGCCGAGATCACCTCCTGCTACGGGCCGCGATGGGGCACCCTGCACGCCGGCATCGACTTCGCGATGCCGAACGGCACGCCGATCCACGCCGCCGCGGCGGGCACCGTGGTCAAGGCTGGCGACGCCGGCGACGGGTACGGCAACTCGGTCTTCATCGACCACAACAACGGCTACCTGACCCACTACGCGCACCAGAGCCGCCTGATCGTCAGCGTCGGCGACAAGGTGACCGCCGGCCAGGTCATCGGATACGAGGGCGCCACCGGCGACGCCACCGGTCCACACCTGCACTTCGAGGTGCACCAGGGCGCGATGTGGAACCAGATCGACCCGGCACCGTTCCTGCGTGCCCGGGGCATCGACGTGGCCTGCTGACGGCCACGGCACGAGGCGAGGCCCGGCCCGGCACCACGCCGGGCCTCGCCGGCCGGGGCCGTTCAGAGTTTGTCGATCGGGGCGTGCCGGAGCACCAGCCACAGGGTCTGGTCGCCGAAGTCGATCTGCGCCCGGGCACCGGGGCCGTGCCCCTCCACCGCCAGCACCCGGCCGAGCCCGTAGCGCTGGTGGTTCACCCGGTCCCCCACCGACACCTTCGGCGTCTGCTTCAGCTCACTGGCGGTGGACAGCCGGCTGGCGTCCACCCCGAGCCGCTTCGCCAACTGGGTCGCCTTGGGCGTACCCCCGGTGAAGCCGCCGGGCGCGCGGTCCGCGCGGCCGCCGACACCCCCACCCCCGCCGGCCCACGAGGTGTACGAGCCCTCGGTGCGCTCCCAGCGGACCAGCGCCGGCGGCAGCTCCTCCAGGAACCGCGACGGTGGGTTGTACGCCGGCTGCCCCCAGGCCGATCGGGTGACCGCCCGGGACAGGTAGAGGCGCTGCCGGGCCCGGGTGATCCCCACGTACGCCAGCCGCCGCTCCTCCTCCAGCTCGCGGTTGTCGCCGAGCGAGCGCAGGTGCGGGAAGACGCCGTCCTCCAGGCCGCTCAGGAAGACCACCGGGAACTCCAGGCCCTTGGCCGTGTGCAGCGTCATCAGGGTGACCACGCCCTGGTGGTCGGGGTCGTCGGCGGGGATCTGGTCGGCGTCGGCGACCAGCGCCACCTGCTCCAGGAAACCGGCCACGGTGGCCCGCTCCCCCTCCTCGCCCAGCGCCTCGATCCGCTCGGTGTATTCGCGGGCGACGCTGACCAGTTCCTGGAGGTTGTCCACCCGGCCGGCGTCCTGCGGGTCGAGGCTCTCCTCCAGCTCGGTGAGGTAGCCCGAGCGGGTCAGCAGGGCCTCCAGCACGTCCTCCGGGGTGCCGGTCTCGGCCAGCTCGCGGGCCGAGTCGAGGAGGGCGACGAACTCGGCGATGCCGTTGGCGGCGCGGGAGGAGATCCCGGGCGCGTCCTTGGCCCGGCGCAGCGCCGCACCGAAGGAGACCCGGTCGCGGCTGGACAGCGCCTCGACGCACGCCTCGGCCCGCTCGCCGATGCCCCGGCGCGGGGTGTTGAGGATCCGGCGCAGGCTGACCGTGTCGTCGTCGTTGACCACCGCGCGCAGGTAGGCCAGCGCGTCGCGGACCTCCTTGCGCTCGTAGAAGCGCACCCCGCCGACCACCTTGTACGGCAGGCCGACCCGGATGAACACCTCCTCGAAGACGCGGGACATGGCGTTGGTGCGGTAGAAGACGGCCACGTCGCCCGGGCGGGTGTCACCGGCGTCCACCAGCCGGTCGATCTCCCGGGCCACCCAGTCCGCCTCGGCGTGCTCGGTGTCGGCCACGTAGCCGACGATCTGCTCGCCGGCCCCGGCGTCGCTCCAGAGCCGCTTGGGCTTGCGGGAGGTGTTCCGGTCGATCACCGCGTTGGCGGCGTTGAGGATGGTCTGGGTGGAGCGGTAGTTCTGCTCCAGCAGGATCGTCCGGGCGTCGGTGAAGTCGCGCTCGAACTCCAGGATGTTGCGGATGGTCGCGCCCCGGAACGCGTAGATCGACTGATCGGCGTCGCCGACCACGCACAGCTCCGCCGGCTCGACCCCGTCGGTGCCGGAGACCAACTCCTTGATCAGCACGTACTGGGCGTGGTTGGTGTCCTGGTACTCGTCGACGAGGACGTGCCGGAACCGACGCCGGTAGCTCTCCGCGACGTGCGGGTGCGACTGGAGCAGGTGCACCGTTGCCATGATCAGGTCGTCGAAGTCCAGTGCGTGTGCCTCGCGCAGCCGCCGCTGGTAGAGCGTGTACGCCTCCGACAGTGCCCGCTCGTTGGGCCCCTTGGCCCGGGTCGCGAACTCCTCCGGGTCGACCAGCTCGTTCTTCAGGTTGGAGACCTGGGCCGCCAGCCCCCGCGCCGGGTAGCGCTTGGGATCGAGGTCCAGCTCCCGGGCGACCAGTTGCATCAGCCGCCGGGAGTCGTCCGCGTCGTAGATCGAGAAGGTGGACTTCAGACCGGCGTGCTCGTGCTCGGCGCGCAGGATGCGGACGCAGGCCGAGTGGAAGGTCGACACCCACATCAGCCGGGCACGCGGGCCGACCAGCGCGGCCACCCGGTCCTTCATCTCACCGGCGGCCTTGTTGGTGAACGTGATCGCGATGATCTCGCCCGGGTGCACGCCCCGCGCGCCGAGCAGGTACGCGATCCGGTTGGTCAGCACGCGGGTCTTGCCGGAGCCGGCGCCGGCCACGATCAGCAGGGGGGACCCGGCGTGGGTGACCGCGTCCCGCTGCGGGCCGTTCAGCCCGGCGAGGAGGGCCTGCGGATCCGACCGGGCCGCCGATGGTGCCCCACCGGCGCGTGGCGACGCACCAGCCCTCATCCGGTCCGGAGCGCCGCCCGGCGACGCGGAGGCCGGATCATGACCACCCGCCGAACCGGAACTGTCGCCACCGGGCCGGTGCGGCGGGGTGGGCCGGGACTCCGGCGCGGACGGGGACGCGGGAATGTCGAAGAGAGGATGCATCGCACGGCGAGTCTATGCCGCCGGCCGGACACTTCCCGTCCGCGCCGGGCGGGACGAGACGAAGCCGTCACCGAGGCGCCGCGTCCCACCAGTTGGCGGGATCTGTTGCGCGCCCCGCCCGCCGGTCGGCATACTCGATGGCGTGTTCGGTCAGCGCTTCTACTTTTACTACGGCACCGGGAGTCCGGCAGCCGTAGGTCGCGCCTGATCACAAGACCTGCGAAAGCCCCGGGCTCCTGGAGCCCGGGGCTTTTTCGTCCCGGGATCCGGGCACCGGGCCCGAGACCCGAAGGGTACGACGATGATGACTGACGTGGTGGAGTCCAGCGGTGGCCTGGCGCGGCCCGACCAGCCGAACGAGACGAACCCGACCGAAGCCGCGGCGGCCCGGACCGGCACCGACGACTCGGCCGCGGCCGAGCGGATCGTGGCCATCCGGGAACGGATCGACGAGATCGACAGCACCATCGTCGCGCTCTGGCAGGAACGCGCCGCGCTGTCCCAGGAGGTCGGCGCCACCCGGATGGCGTCCGGCGGGACCCGGCTCGTGCTCTCCCGGGAGCGGGAGATCCTGGAGCGGTTCCGCCAGGCGCTCGGCGCGGACGGCACCCAGCTCGCGCTGCTGCTGCTGCGCGCCGGCCGCGGACCCCTGTGAGGCCGAACCGCCGGGGTGTCCGCCCCGCCGGCGGGCGGGCGTACGGCGATGAGCGGCGGACGGCCACCGCGCGGCCGTGCCCGGATACGACGAACCGCCTGCCGGCAGTCGGGCGACTCCGGCAGGCGGTTCGAACGGCTCACGCCTCGTGGGTGGCCACGATCTCCCGCTGCTCGGCGAAGTGGCAGGCGCTCGGGTGGTCCGAGCCCCGCCGGATCTGGAGCAGCGGCAGCTCCTGGGCGCACGCCGCCTGTGCCTTCCAGCACCGGGTGCGGAACCGGCAGCCCGAGGGCGGGCTCACCGGGGAGGGGACGTCACCGGTGAGCCGGATGATCGCCTTGCTCTCCCGCACCGTCGGGTCCGGCACCGGCACCGCCGACAGCAGCGCCTGGGTGTACGGGTGCGTCGGCCGCTCGTAGATCTCGTCCTCGGTGCCGATCTCCACGACCTTGCCCAGGTACATCACCGCGACCCGGTCGGAGAGGTGGCGCACCACCGACAGGTCGTGCGCGATGAAGATGTACGACAGCCCGAACTCGGCCTGGAGCTTCTCCAGCAGGTTCATCACCTGGGCCTGGATCGACACGTCCAGGGCCGACACCGGCTCGTCGCAGACGATGACCTCGGGCCGCAGGGCGAGCGCCCGGGCGATGCCGATGCGCTGCCGCTGGCCGCCGGAGAACTGGTGCGGGTACCGGTTGATGTGCTCCGGGTTCAGGCCGACCAGGTCGAGCAGTTCCTTGACCTTGGTCCGGCGGGAGCCCTTCGGAGCCACCTCGGGGTGGATCTCGAACGGCTCGCCGACCAGGTCACCGACCGTCATCCGGGGGTTGAGCGAGGTGTACGGGTCCTGCATCACCAGCTGGATCTGCCGGCGCAGGCGCCGCAGCGCCGCCCCGGAGAGCTTGGAGATGTCCTGCCCCTTGTAGAGCACCTGGCCGGCGGTCGGCCGCTCCAGGTTCATCAGGACCCGGGCCAGCGTCGACTTGCCGCAGCCCGATTCGCCCACCACGCCCAGGGTCTCGCCGGCCTTCAGCTCGAAGGAGACGCCGTCGACCGCCTTGACGTGACCGATGGTCTTCTTGAACACGATGCCCCGGGTGACCGGGTAGTGCTTGACCAGGTCACGGACCTCGATGATGTTCTCAGTCACGGTTCACGAGCTCCTCCGCGAAGTGGCAGGCGCTGGCCCGGCCGCGGCCGAGCTGCAGCAGCCGGGGCTGCTTCTCCCGGCACACCGGCTGCGCCATCGGGCAGCGGGGGTTGAACGCGCAGCCCGACGGGATGTTCATCAGGTTTGGCGGAAGGCCCTTGATGGTACGGAGCTCCTGCCCCTTCTCGTCCATCCGCGGGATCGAGTTGAGCAGGCCGAGGGTGTACGGGTGCGCCGGCTTGGCGTACAGGTCGTACACGTCGGCTTCCTCGACGATCCGGCCGGCGTACATGACCGCGATCCGGTCCGCGACGTCGGCGACCACGCCGAGGTCGTGGGTGATCAGGATCATGCCCATCCGCCGCTCCCGCTGGAGTTCGCCGAGCAGGTCCATGATCTGGGCCTGCACCGTCACGTCCAGCGCGGTGGTCGGTTCGTCGGCGATCAGCACCTCGGGGTCCAGCGCCAGCGACATCGCGATCATGGCGCGCTGCCGCATACCGCCCGAGAACTGGTGCGGGTAGTTGCTGTACCGGCCCTTGGCGTTCGGGATCTTCACCTGGTCGAGCATCTCGATCGCGCGCTTCTTGGCGTCCGCGCGGCTCATGCCGCGCCGGATGCGGAACTGCTCGGCGATCTGGAAACCGACGGTGAAAACCGGGTTGAGGGCGGAGAGCGAGTCCTGGAAGATCATCGCAATGCCTTCGCCCCGGATCCGCCGCCGCTGCTCGGGGGACATCGTGAGCATGTCCTTGCCGTGGAAGCGGACCTGGCCACCGGTGACGAAGCCGGGCGGGGTGTCGAGGATGCCCATGATGGTCTGCGCGGTGACGCTCTTGCCGGAGCCGGACTCGCCGAGCACGGCGAGGGTCTCCCCCGCGTCGACGTGGTACGTCACCCCGTTGATGACCTTGGCGACGCCGTCCCGGGTACGGAACTCCACCCGCAGGTCGTCGACTTCGAGCAGCCGGCCCGTGGGGCGGCCGGCGGCGCCCGGCGCGGACTGCTCGGACACGAGAATGTCGGACAACTCAGTTCCCCTATCGGAGCTTCGGGTCGAGGGCCTCGCGCACCGTCTCGCCGAGCATGACGAAGCTCAGCACGGCGGCGACGAGGAACGCGGCGGGGAAGAACAGCAGATAGGGCGAGACTCGGATCAAGTTCTGCGCCTCACTGATCATGATGCCCCAGGACACGACGGGGGTCTTCAGGCCGATGCCCAGGAAGGACAGCGTGGCCTCGGCGCCGATGAAGGAGCCGACCATGATCGTGCCGTAGACCAGCAGCGGTGCGAGGCAGTTGGGCAGCAGGTGCTTGAAGATGATCCGACCGGTGCCGGCGCCCAGCGCCCGGGCCGCGACGATGTAGTCGGCCTCCTTGGTGGCCAGCACCGAGGAGCGCATCAGCCGCATCACGACCGGCCAGCTCAGCACGGTCAGCGACATGATCACCAGGGCCATGATCGTCCACTCGCTGTTGTCCGTGCCCGAGCCGTTGAAGGTGGTCAGGATGACGATCGAGCCGAGCACGAAGGGCAGGCCGAAGAAGATGTCCGCGATCCGGGAGAGCAGCGCGTCCACCCAGCCGCCGCGGTAACCGGCGATCATGCCCATCGCGCCGCCGATCAGCAGCGTGCCGATGGTGGAGAGCAGCGCCACCACGATCGAGGCGCGGGCACCGTAGATCGTCCGGGCGAACACGTCCCGACCCTGCTGGTCGTAGCCGAACCAGGCGTCCGACGACGGCTTCACCAGGCTGTGGGACAGCTCGCCGTTCACCGCGTCGCCGGAGGTGAACAGCGACGGGAACGCGGCCATCACCACGAACAGCACGATGAACGAGGCGGAGATCCAGAACAGCGGCTTCCGGCGCAGGTCGAGCCAGGCGTCGCCGAGCAGGCCGCGCGGCTGCTGCTGCTTCTGCGCGCTCTCGGGGTTGGTGGGGGATCCGCTCTCGGTCGGCGCCTCGATGCGGGGGGTGCTGACAAGCGAAGCGGCACTCGGGTCACTCATAGCGAATCCTCGGGTCCAGGGCGGCGTAGAGCAGGTCCACCAGCAGGTTCATCAGGAGATAGACGACCACCAGCACCACCACGATGCCGACAACGGTAGCGCTCTCCTTGGTGACGATCGACCGGAGGACCTGGCGACCGATGCCGTTGATGCCGAAGATGCCCTCGGTCACGATCGCGCCACCCATCAGGGCGCCGAGGTCGGTGCCGAGCAGGGTGACGACCGGAATGAGCGAGTTGCGCAGCAGGTGCACGCCCACCACCCGGCGCATGGGCAGACCCTTGGCGATGGCGGTGCGGACGTAGTCGGCGCGGCGGTTCTCCGCGATGCTGGTGCGCGCCACCCGGGCGATGTACGCCATCGAGGCGCTGCCCAGCACGAAGCCCGGCAGGATCAGCTCGGTGAATCGCATCTCCGAGGAGACGGTGGGGGTGACGATGCCCCACTTGACGCCGAAGAACCACTGAAGCACGAAGCCGATGACGAAGACGGGCAGCGCGATCAGGAAGAGGGTGGAGACCAGGACCAGGTTGTCCAGGAAGCCGTTGCGCCGGAGACCGGTCAGTACGCCCGCGCCGAGACCGATGACGGCCTCGATGGCGAGCGCGACCACCGCCAGCTTCAGGGTGTTCGGGTACGACGTCGCGATGATGTCGCTGATCGGCCGGCCACTGAACGTGGAGCCGAAGTCACCCTGGAAAAGGTTCTTCATGTAGCTGGCGTACTGCACCCAAATCGACTGGTCGAGATGGTACTTCTCGGTCATCATCGCCCGGTAGTTGTCGGGGCAACCGCGGTCGCCACACTTGCCGGCGAAGGGGTCGCCGGGCACCGACCAGACGAGCCAGTAGATCAGGAACGTCGTGCCGATGAACACCGGCACAAGTTGCAGCAGCCGTCTCAAGAGATAACGGCCCATGGGGTGGTCCTCCAGACAGGGGGCGCGTCGGACGGCCGACACGGTGGTGACAAACGTGCGAGGGGTTTGTTGTACACCCCCTCGCGGAACGGCCCCGGGTCGGGCTCACCGGTAGGCGAGCCCGACCCGGGGTCAGACCGTTCGGATCAGAGCTCGACCGAGGTGATGTCGAGCTCGCCGACGTTGGTCAGCTCCATCTTCTTGATCTTCTCCGAGTGGCCGGACTGCTGGCCACCGAAGTAGATCGGCATCGACGGGACGTCCTGGTCGATGAGCTTGACAGCCTCAGCGAACTTCTTGTGCGACTCCTCGAGGCTGGGGGCCGCGAGGGCCTCCTTGGCGAGGGCGTCGACCTCCTTGTTGCTGTACAGACCGTCGTTCGAGGAACCACCGGTCACGTAGAGCGGCATGATCCAGTTCTCGACGTCCGGGTAGTCCTGCTGCCAGCCGGCACGGTAGGCGCCGGTCATCTTGTGGGCGTTGATGTTGGCCCGGAAGACCGCGAAGGTCGGCACGCCGACGGCGACGGCGTCGATGCCCAGGTTGGTCTTGATCTGCTGGGCGACGGCCTCCATCCACGCCTTGTGGCTGGCGTCCGCGTTGTACGACAGGGTCAGCTTGCCCTGGAAGCCACCGGACTCGGCGTAGAGCTGCTTGGCCAGGTCCACGTCGAACTTGCAGGCGGTGCAGTTGCCCGGCACGGCGCCCGGGGTCAGCGGGTTGGCCCAGCTGTCGGCCGGCTTCCGGTTACCGAAGAAGATCTTGTCGGTGATCGCCTGCCGGTCGATGGCGTGCGAGATCGCCGCGCGCAGCTTCGGGTTCTGGAAGCGCTTGTCGTAGATCGGGAAGGCGATGATGCCCGTCGACGGGGTGGTGGAGGGGATGGCCCGGTCGCCCAGGTCGGCCTTCCACTTGTCGCCGGCCAGCGAGGAGACCGGGACCTGCTGCATGAAGTCGATGTTGTTGGAGACCAGGTCGTTGTACTCGGCCGTGTCGTCCTGGTAGATCTTGACGGTGACGTCCTTGATCTTCATCTTGTCGCGCAGGTTGTAGTCGTCGAAGCGGGTGAGCTTGATCTCGACGTCGTCCTGCCACGAGACGAACTTGACCGGGCCGTTACCGATCGGCTTCTTGCCGAAGGCGTCCGCTTCCTGGGTGAAGAAGGCGTCCGGCAGCGGCACGAAGGCGCTGTAGCCGAGCTTGGTCGGGAAGACCGCGGTCGGCGCGTTGAGGGTGACCTCGAAGGTCCAGTCGTCGACGACCTTGAGGCCGGACATCTCCTTGGCCTTGGGCTCCGGGGCCTTCTGCGGGCCGTCCGGGCCGTCCGGGTCCTCGGTGAAGACGTCGTCGAAGCCCTGGATGTCCGCGAAGAAGCTGGCGTTCTGCGCGCCGTTCGGGCCGTACGCAGCCCAGTTCCAGGCCTTGACGAAGCTCTCGGCCTTGACGGTGCTGCCGTCGTGGAACTTGGTGTTCTGCTTGATCTTGATCGTGAAGACCTTGGAGTCCTTGGTCTCGATCGACTCGGCAAGGGCGTTCTGGGGAGCGCCACCGTTGTTCGGGTACTCGACCAGACCGGTCCACAGGTAGTCGATGATCCTGCCGCCACCGGTCTCGGTGGTGTTCGCCGGAACCAGGGGGTTCTCCGGCTGGGTGCCGCCGATGATGATCGCGCCATCGTTGCTGGCGCTGGCGTCGCCACCGTCGCCGTTGCCGCTGGAGCAGCCGGACGCGACGAGCGCGAACGCCGCACCCACGGCGAGCGCGCCGCTCGCCCGCTTCGAGACTCTCATTCCGAGGGGCCTCCTCTTTCTAACCTGGTTCCGTCGTGAACTTCACGCACGTCTTGGGGGGTGACACCAACCGCCGACCCGAACCACAGGTCGCCGGCTTACCGCAGAGGAAATCGGGACACCCCAGGGGTACCGATCCGCCGGGCACCACACCCAGGCGAGGACATCACGCAGGGGCCGACGCCACCCAACGTCAAAGATGATCGACGTCGCGTGATCGGCGGGCCCGACGAGTTGCCCACACCGGGGGTGAGGTGCTGCCACTGTGACACCCACCGGCCCGTTCCGTGAAGGTGCCGTTATCAAGCCGTTAGTTGGCCGCCACGTTGCCGATACTTGAGAAAAGATCATGAAACGTGCCGGTCATACCACTCTGAACAGGAAAGACACAGTCACACCGCGCCAGACCCCCGCGTAGGCTCGGTGGCTGTGACCTTCCCCGCCTCCTCTCCGGCGCTCCCCGACATCCGCCGGACGCTGGCCGTATTTGCCCATCCGGATGATGTCGACTTCGGCTGTGCGGGCACCATCGCTGGCTGGGTGGACGAGGGTATCGAGGTGGCGTATCTGGTCGTGACCCGGGGGGACTCCGGCGGGTTCGACGACACTCCTCGCGAGGAGATGCCCGCCCGGCGCGAGGCGGAGCAGCGGGCGGCGGCCGCCGCCGTCGGCGTACACCGGATCGACTTCCTCGACGGATACCCCGACGGCCTGCTCGCCTCCGGCCCGGAGCTACGCCGCGACATCACCGCCGCGATCCGCCGGTTCCGGCCGGACCGGGTGCTCACCAGTTCCCCACTGCGCCGCTGGGAGCTCCTCACCGGCCCGAGCCACCCCGACCACCTGGCCGTCGGCGAGGCCGCCACCTGCGCGGTCTACCCCGACTCGCGCAACCGCTTCGCCTTCCCCGAGCTGCTCGCCGAAGGACTCGAACCCTGGGTGGTCCGGGAGATCTGGTACGCGGGCGGCCCCGCGCCGGACCACGCCGTCGACGTGACCGACCGGGTCGACCGGAAGATCGCCGCGATGCGGGCGCACCGCTCGCAGACCGCGCAGATGGACGTGACGGCGTGGGTGCACGACCTGCTCGGCATGATCGCCGGCAACGCCGGGCTACCCGCCGGCCGGCTGGCCGAGGCGTTCACCGTGCTGCGCACCGAGTGATCGGAACCGGTCGGCAGGTACCGGGTGGTACGGCAAAGCGGGGCCGGGCGGTCAGACCAGCCGGCGGTCGGCCGCCCAGCGGGACAGCTCGTACCGGTTGGACATCTGGAGCTTGCGCAGCACGTTGGAGACGTGCGTCTCGACCGTCTTGATCGAGATGTACAGCTCCTTGGCGATCTCCTTGTACGCGTACCCCCGGGCCAGCAGCCGGAGCACCTCGCGCTCGCGGTTGGTGAGCTGGTCCAACTCCGGGTCGGCGACCGGCGCGTCCGGCCGGGCCGCGAACGCGTCCAGCACGAACCCGGCCAGCCGGGGACTGAACACCGCGTCCCCCTCGGCCACCCGGCGGATGGCGTCGGTCAGCTCGTCCGGCGAGATGGTCTTGGTGACGTAACCCCGGGCGCCGGCCCGGATCAGCCCGATCACGTCCTCGGCCGCGTCGGAGACGCTCAACGCCAGGAACCGCACCTGCGGGTGGGTACGCCGCATCGCCTCCAGCACCGCCCGGCCGCCGCCGTCCGGCATGTGCACGTCGAGCAGCACCACGTCGGGCTGGGTCGCCGCGATCCGGCTGACCGCCTCGGCCACCGTGCTGGCCTCGCCGACCACCTCGACATGCCCGCCCAGCTCGGCGCGTACGCCGGCCCGGAACATGGCGTGGTCGTCGACGAGGAACACCCGCAGCCGCCCGTCCCGGGGTGCCGCTCCCTCGACCGGTCCCTGCTCGGCCATGGTCATCTGTCCCTTTCCGCCGTGGAGCCGGAGCCGCTGATCGGCAGGATCAGCCGGACCTCGGTCCCCTCCCCCGGCCCGGACCGGATCTCCGCCCGGCCGCCGTGCCGCTTCATCCGCCCGATGATCGAGCCCCGGACGCCGTGCCGGTGATCCTCCACCGTATCCGGGTCGAAGCCCTTGCCCCGGTCCCGTACGAAGACGCTGACCTGCTCCGGCTCCACCTCGGCGTAGAGCGACACCGTGCTGACCCCGGCGTGCCGGGCCGCGTTGACCAACGCCTCCCGGGCGGCGGCGACGAGCGCGCCCACCCGCTCGTCGGTCTCCCGGTCGCCCACCACCACCGCCTCGACGGTGATGGCGAAGGTGTCCTCCACCTCGGCGGCGGCCTGCTCCAGCGCGGCGGCGAAGCGCTCCGTCGGCGAGGCGGTCGGCTTGTAGAGCCAGTTCCGCAGCGACCGTTCCTGGCCGCGGGCCAGCCGCTGCACGGTCTTGACGTCGCTGGCGTTGCGCTGGATCAGGGCGAGGGTGTGCAGCACCTGGTCGTGCACCATCGCGGCCAACTCGGCGCGTTCCTGCTCGCGGATCCGCCCCTCGCGCTCCGAGCGCAGCTGGTTCCAGGTACGCCAGAGCATCGGCCCCGTCACGACGCCGACGCCGGCCAGCCCGACCAGCGCGAAGATCACACCGTTGAGCACGGCGTCGAAGTTCTGCGCCGGCGAGTAGACCGCGGCCACGCCGATGATGCCGACGGCGACGAGCACGCCGCCGCCGACGAAGCGGAGCACGAACGCCCGCCGGTCGCTCTCCTCCACCACCGCGCCCAGCCAGGGCACCGCCATCGACCCGCTCCACTGCTGGCGACGCTCGGGCGCGGACTGGTGCCAGATCACGCCGGCGCCGACCGCGATGATCGCGACCAGCCAGCCGGCGGTGCCGGCGGCGCCGACGGAGTGGAAGGCCATCATCTGGACCAGCAGCACGCCCAGCCCGATCGCCACGAAGGGCAGGAGCTGGGCGAGGTCGCGGCGGGGCGGGACGGCGGTGTCGCCCGGGCGGGGCGGGACGACCGCCCAGAAGGCGGCGTACAGCAGCAGCCCGAGACCGTTCAGCCCGAGCAGCACCATGAAGGCGATCCGGACGCGGAGCACCGAGATGCCGAGGTGCTCGGCGATGCCGGCGGCCACCCCGGCGGCCAGCCGGTGCTCGGTGGCCCGGTAGAGCCGTGGGGGGTGCGGGGTCACGGTGCTGCTGATCGGAGGCTCCCGGGGTCGGGCGGTCGTGGCGGTGGCCGGCCGGCGCCGGCGCCGCTTCGATCGTCACACGGCCGGACCGCCGGCGACCATGGGGACGCCCCCGACATTCGGGCCCCGAGATCTCAGGGTGGCGTCAGGGTCGGGTCCGGAGGACGCTCGGGCGGAGGGGGCAGCAGGATCAAAGGTATGACCGAGGAAGCTGCCCGTCCGCCCCAGCCCGGGGCGCCGTCGGACTGGCCACCGCCACCCCCACCGACCGGGCCGCCGCCGGGCGCGTCGACCGCCGGGTCCGCGCCGTTCGGCCCGCCGCAACCCGGGTACGCCCCGCCGCCCGGCGGCTTCACCTCCCGGTACGGGCTGGTCCGCCCGCGCGACGGCCGCTACCTGGCCGGCGTCTGCGCCGCCATCGGCCGGGCCACCAACACCGACCCGGTGCTGTGGCGGGTGGTCCTCGCCGTGCTGGGCTTCTTCGGGGGCATCGGCATCCTGGTCTACCTCACCGCCTGGCTGATCATCCCCGGCGAGGGGGACACCGCCTCGCCGGTGGAGTCGATGCTCGGCCGGGGCCGGTCGAGCATGTCCCCGGTCACCGTGATCGTGCTCAGCATCGTGGTCGCGGTCGGCTTCGGCTACATCGTCACCAACGCCCTCCGGGCGGTGCTGCTCGGCGCGGTGATCCTCATCGGTGGCGCGCTGCTGCTCAACCGCCAACCGCGCAACGCGGCGCAGCGGCAGCCCGCGCCCGGCCCGCCCCCGGGTCCGGTGCCGCCGACGGGCTGGCCGGCGGCCGGTCCCACCGCGCCCGGAGCCGGGCCGACGTGGGGCACGGCCGGAGCGGCGACCTGGGCCGGGCCCCACCCCGGCAGCCCCGCCCAACCGGCCTGGCCGACGACGCCGGGCAGCGCCGCCCAGCCGGGCTGGACCGGGCCACCGGCCTGGCCGACGCCGGGCGGCAGCGCCCAACCGGCGTGGTCGACGCCGGGCACCACCGAGGCGGCCTGGGCCGCCGGTCCGCCGGCCCAGCGCGAGGCCGGCGCCGCCCCGGCGGGTGAGCCGACGGCCGCGGAGACCGCCGCCGGGCAGCCCTGGCCGGCCGCGGAATCGACCACCGTCCCGGGTGGGACCAGCGGGACGTGGGGACACGACACGCCGACCTGGCCGGGCACGCCGACGACCGGGGGTACCCCGCTCGGGCCGCCCGGATCCGTGCCGCCCCCGTCGCCGGTGGGCGCGCCGCTGCCGCCCGGCGGGTACCGGCCGCCCTTCGCCCCGCGCGGGCCGTACGCCGGGGCGTACCACCCGCCGACGCCACCGGCCCCCGCACGGCCGCCACGGGCACCGAAGCGGCCGAAGGAGCGCTCGGCACTCGGCGCGATCACCTTCTCGCTGATCTTCCTGGCGCTGGGTGCGGTGGCCGTGCTCGACCTGCTCGGCGTCTTCCCGGTCGGTGCGGCCGGGTACTTCGCCGCGGCGCTGGCCACCATCGGGCTCGGCCTGCTGGTGGGTACCTGGTTCGGTCGGGCCCGCTGGCTGATCGCGCTCGGCCTGGTCGCCGCGACCGCGCTCGGCATCGCCACCGTGGCCGAGTCCTACGACCGGGTACGCGGGATCGACGGCCGCGTCACCTGGGCACCCCCCGACTACCAGGCCCTGGCCGTCCGCTACAAGAACAACTTCGGGGACGCGGTGCTCGACCTGCGGGCGGTGGACTTCGCCGAGAAGGACACGGAGATCACCGTGGAGATCAACTTCGGCAAACTGTCCGTGGTCGTACCGCCGAAGGTCGACGTCACCACGGTGGCCGATGTGAACGCCGGGGACGCCACCGTCTTCGGCAAGCGTTCCAGCGGCCTCAACGGCCCGAAGTGGGAGAGCACCGACCTCGGTCCGGACGGCCGGGGCGGGGGCACCCTGCGACTGCTCATCCACATGAACGCCGGAGACCTGGAGGTGACCCGGTGAAGGCCCACCGCACCGACATCGTGTCCTTCGCGTTCGGGCTGGTCTTCCTGGCCCTCTCCGTCTGGTGGCTGCTCGCCCGGATCCTCGGGCTCACCCTGCCCCCGGTGGGCTGGTTCCTGGCCGGCGCGCTCATCCTGGTCGGGCTGCTGAGCCTGGTCGGCGCGCTCCGGTCCGGGCGGCACAGCGACGCGGTGACCGACGTGCCCCTCGAGGCGCGCCAGGACCGCCCCGCCGAGCCGGCGTACGGGTCGCCGGTCGAGGCGCTGTCGACCGACGACTTGACCCCGGCCGGCAGCCCGGAGGGCCCGACGCGCGAGTTGGCCCCGCTCGGGGACGGTCGGGACGTCGGGGCCGAACCGTCGACCCGCGAGCTGCCCGCCGTCGACTCTCCGCAGTGGCCGGCCGGCGGCCCGCGTACCGACGGGGACGAGCCCGGCCGCGACGAGCGCTCAACGGGCTGACCGCGACGATGCGGGGCGCCGGCGGCGGCGCATATGCTGGCTGGCGGAGATCCCGCCTCCGCCGGCCGGCCCACCCCGTGGCGCCCGGCCGTCCGGGTCGCGGCGCGACGCCAGACGCGCCGAGCCGGATGGCCGTAGCCGCAGCCGGCGCTCCCGGTCGCAGGGGCCCGTCCGCGGCCCCGGCCGGCCAGGTCGCCGTGGCGGTCCCGCCGCGTCCCGTCGCTACCTCGTCAGGAGCCCGCCCGACATGACCCAGTCCCCCGCCGCACGCACCCCCGGCCTGCCCGGCCCGGTCCGCGTCGGCGAGCGCGCCGCCCGTACCCTCGTCGCCGAGTTCGCCCGCCGTAACGACCCGAAGGCCGGCCTGCTGGTCGGCGCGACCCCGGAGTCCGCGGTGCTGGCCGCGGCGATCGACGCGCTGCTCCCCGGTGACCGGCTCACCGTCGTGCCGGCGGAGGGCTGCGCCGCGGCCGCGCTGCGCGAGCACGTGGCGGCCCAGGGCCCCTGGGTGGCCGACCGGGTACGGGTCGCCGACACCCTCGCCGAGGCGGACAGCGCCGAGGTGGTCATCGCCGCCGAGCCGTTCACCGGCACCACCGACGAGACCCGGACGGCCGTCGACGGGCTGTCGAAGTACCTCACCGAGGGCGCCGTGCTGAGCGTGGCCGTGCCGCTCTTCCGCACCGAGGGTGCCGGGGCCGAGCTGGACCGGCAGGGCCTGCTGCACGGCGTCCGCAATGACCTGGTGCTGCGCAACTCTCCGCCGGTCCGGGTGCATCACCTCCGCTTCACCCCGGCGGCCGTCGCGCTCGCCGCCCGGCTCTCGCCGGCCTACCGGCCGTCGAGCGTGCCGCTCACCCGGGGCATGCACATCGACTCCAACGGCGTGGCGGCGGCCGGGATCAGCCTCGGCCTGGCCGCGCTCACCCGGGTTACCCGGCCGAAGTCGAAGCTCTGGCTGCTGCCGGCGCTGGCCGCCGCGCCGGTGGCCGCGTTCTTCCGGGACCCGGAGCGGGACGTCCCGGAGGACCCGGCGGCCGTGGTCGCCGCGGCGGACGGCCAGGTCCTCTCGGTGCAGCGGCTGCACGACGACCGCTTCGGCGACGGCGAGTGGCTGCGGATCGCGGTCTTCCTCTCCGTGCTGGACGTGCACGTCAACCGCTCCCCGGTGGCCGGCAAGGTGGTCGACTACTTCGTCGCGGACGGCGGGTTCGTCAACGCGATGAAACCGGACGCCGAGCACAACGTCGCGGCGTACACGGTGCTCGACACCGAACACGGCACGGTGGTGGTCGCGCAGCGTACCGGCTTGATCGCCCGGCGGATCGTGCAGCGGGCGCCGGTCGGCGCGCTGCTGGCCAGGGGCGAGCGCTTCGGCCTGATCCGGTTCGGCTCGCGCACCGACGTCTACCTGCCGGCGGACGCCGCCGAGCCGCTGGTCGGGCCCGGCGACAAGGTGGTCGGCGGCTCGACCGTGATCGCCCGCTGGAGCTGATCCCGGACACGAAGAAGGGGCGCCGCTCGTCGCGGCGCCCCTTCTTTCGTTGCGGAAGTCAGGCGGTGCGGCGCTGGTGCAGCCACAGCACCGGGCCGCTGACCAGGTAGCCCACCACCACGAGGGCGAAGGTGAGCCGGATGTCGACCAGCGCGCCGAGCACCGGGGCCAGCCAGAGCCACGGCGGCAGCTTCACCAGCCGGGCGAGCTTCGCGTACGGGAAGCTGGAGACCATGGCGAAGGCGAGCAGCGCCACCCCGCCGACCATCACCCGGCCGGAGACCGGCACACCGATCGCCACGGTCAGGGCCAGCACGGCCGCCGCCATGGTGGTCGGTACGCCGCAGAAGAACCGGCCGTCCTTCGGCGAGACGTTGAACCGGGCGAGCCGGATCGCGGCGCAGGCCGCGACCAGGGCGCAGGCGACCGCGGCGGCCGCCGGCCGGACCGAGCCGGCCAGTGAGGCGTAGACCACCACCGGGGCGGCGAGGCCGAACGAGCACATGTCGGCCAGCGAGTCCATCTGGGCGCCGAACGGGCTGGCCACCCCGAGCTTGCGGGCCAACGCGCCGTCCAGCCCGTCGAACGCGACGCAGGCGATCAGACAGAGCGCCGCGGTGCGTACCTCGCTCCCCATGGCCAGGAAGATCGCCAGCATGCCGAGCATCACGCTGCTCAGGGTGCAGGCGTTGACCAGGGCGAACTTGGCTCGACGAGCGGCGGTGCGCTCACCCGGCAGCAGGGGGATCGACGTTGCCGGCGCCTCGTCGGCCGTCGCCGCGGGGGCGAGGGCCGGGCTGACCGGCATCACCGCCTCGACCTCCGGGTCGAGTCGACCGTAGCGAAGGCGCTGGCGATCGGTCCGGCGGTGGTCGGGGGCGACCAGGTCGGTCGCGGCTGCCTCGTTTCGGCGGCCCACCCGGACCAGCAGCACCTGGCGGGCGAACGTGCTGCTGCGGCGCAACCCGCCCGCCCAGCCACGCCCTGCGGGGCGCGGACTGTCAGTCGTACGACGCCGGCGCCATGGGGCTCTCGGCACGTTTCCTCCATCACCGGATCGGCTGGCCGCCAGTTTGGCGGGTGTCCGGCTGTCTCGTGCCGGACCCTTTCTGGCCCGGCAGCCCGTTTGCGGAGTACACCATTGCACAGGGGGCAGGGGCTTGGCGATAGCCGCCTGCGGTACTTATAACTCCCTTAACCGCGCGAACCGCTCAGGTCTTCCCATCACGGGCGTCATCGCCCGTTTCCATCGGCGAATCCTGAACTTCCGACTGTACCGGAGGCACCCCACCTCGTTCGGTCGAGCGCCCGTCACCTGCCCCGCCAGCCGGTGGCCAGGGCCGCCACGTCGGTCATCGGCAGGCCGCCGACCTGCTCCGGAGCGAACCAGGCAGCCCGGGCGGTCGAGCCGCCCGCGAGTTCGGTCACCACCGCCTCGGTCGGGACGTCGACGCGCACCCGGTAGATCACCCGTACGCCGTGCCAGTCCAACGGTCGTCCCTCCGGGCCGAGCGCGGCGGGATTGTGCAGGTTGTCCACGGCCAGCAGATCGACCACCCGGCCGAGCTGCCCGGCCTCCTCCACCAGCTCGCGCAGCAGCCCGGCCGCCGGCTGCTCGCCGTGATCGGTGCCACCGCCGGGCAGGTGCCACTTCCCGGCCCCCGGATACCCGTCGGCGATCATGGTGAGCAGCACCCGCCCCGCCGGATCGGTGACCAGCCCGTACGCGGCGAAGCGCTGCCGGCGATCGGCGGGCAGCGGCCCGAACGGCGCCCGGTCCGGGCGGGCGGTGTGCTCGGGCAGCGGGTCGACGGGCAGGCCGAGCACGTCGGCGGTGAACGGCAGCAGCGGCAGGTGCCGGGCCTCGTCGGGAGTGCACCAGCGGGCCAGATCGGTGGTGCCGTCCGGCTCGTCCCGGAGCGTCCCCTCGGCGGCCGTGACGTCGAAGATGATCCGGTCGGTGTGCAGGGCGACGCCGAGCTCGGGGT
This sequence comes from Micromonospora narathiwatensis, assembly GCF_900089605.1. Taxonomy (NCBI): domain Bacteria; kingdom Bacillati; phylum Actinomycetota; class Actinomycetes; order Micromonosporales; family Micromonosporaceae; genus Micromonospora; species Micromonospora narathiwatensis. The sequence continues at coordinate 4,568,180 of NZ_LT594324.1, forward strand.
AGCGGGTCACGTCGGCGACCGCGCCGCGCAGCCCGGTCACCTGGGCGGTCAGCCCGGTCTCCTCGGCGAACTCGCGTACCACCGCGGTCTCGGGGTGCTCGGCGTGGTCGACGCCGCCGCCGGGGAGCTGCCAGACGCCCGGAAAGTCGGCGTCGGCGGAGCCCCGGACGAGCAGCACCCGTCGGTGGTCGTCCCGCAACACCCCGTACGCGCCGATCCGCCGCCGCTCCTCCACCCCGCACCCCTCGTCATCCCGCGCCGCCCCGCCCATCACGTCGATCATGAACCTATTGCCCGCCGGGGCGGCGTGTCGTGGCAATAACTTCATGATCGCCGAAAACCGGCGAGGGTGCGGTGCGGGGCGGGGCGGGGGGGTCAGATGAGCTGGGCGGCGTGGACGGCTTCGGCCGTCACCTCGGTGAGGCGGTCGGTGGGGAGGGCACCCAGCTCCTCCCGACGGAACCAGCGGGCCTCACAGGTGGAGCCCCCGACGTCCGCCACCGTGGGCGGGGCCGGCTGGTCGACGACCACCCGGTAGAAGGCGCGTACGCCGTGCCAGTCGATCGGGTAGCCCTCGGGGCCGAGCGAGGCGGCGTCCCGGTGGCTGGCGACGCCGAGCAGCTCGACCAGGCGGCCGGTCTGCCCGGTCTCCTCGACCAGCTCGCGGATCAACGCGGCGCCCGGCTGCTCGCCGTAGTCGGTGCCGCCGCCCGGCAGGTGCCAGCAGCCGGCGCCCGGGTACCCGTCGGAGACCCGGGTGAGCAGCACCCGCTCCTCCGGGTCGGTCACCACCGCGTACGCGGCGAAACGCTGCGCCCGGTGCAGCCCGTCGGGGCCGGGGACCGCGTAGAACGAGGGGAACTCGGGGACCTCCTCCGGGACGATGTCGTCGCTGGAGGAGGGCAGGCCCAGGGCGCGCGCGGTGAACGACCGCAGCGGCAGCTCCCGCGCCTCGTCGAGGGTGACCCAGCGGGCCAGGTCGGTCGGGCGGCCCACCCGCTCGGTGAGCGTCCCGCCGCGCACCGAGACCGTGTAGAGCAGGCGGTCGGTGTGGATGGTGATGCCGCGCTCGGGCAGCGCCCGCATGTCGGCGATCACGTCCTGGAGGCCGGAGACGGCGACCGAGAGGCCGGTCTCCGCCGCGGTCTCCCGGACGACGGTGTGGTTCGGGTCCTCACCGTGGTCGACCGCCCCGCCGGGGAGGGACCAGGTGCCGGGGGTGCCGGAGCGCTCCGATGCGCGAACCAGCAACACTCGGTCGTCTGAATCGGCACAAACTGCGTATGCCGCGATCCTGCGCAGCGGCTCCAGCGAGGTGGTCACGGGAGAAAATTCTCCCCCGATGCGGTTACCGGCATCGAAAAGAGTCGGATTCCTGACTCTCGGCTGGCGTCTCAGGGATCGGTCAGGGTAGGAGTCCGGGCGGTCACCGAGGCTCCCGGCCGCCCGACGCGGGACCGTTGGGTCATGACCTACCAGAGCACCCCTCAGGCCCCGTACAAGCAACTCCGCCGGCCCGTCACGGACCGCATGGTCGCCGGTGTGTCCAGCGGACTCGGCCGCTACTTCGCGGTCGATCCCACCCTGGTCCGGGTCGGCTTCGCCGTCGCCACCCTGTTCACCGGCGGGCTCGCCGCGCTGGCGTACCTGGTCATGTGGTTCCTGATGCCGGAGGAACCGAACGGCGCTCCCGCCTGGCCGCACCCGCCTGGCACCGCCCCGGGCTGGCCCCCGGTCCCGCCGACCGCCGCCCCCACCCACGCGGGCCCCGCGCCCCAGGCCACGCCGATGCCGCAGCCCGGACCGGTGACTCAGCCGCCGACGCCGCCGACGGCCTGAGCCGGGGTCACTCCCACTCGATGGTGCCCGGCGGCTTGCTCGTCACGTCCAGGACCACCCGGTTGACCTCGGCCACCTCGTTGGTGATCCGGGTGGAGATCCGGGCGAGCACGTCGTAGGGCAGCCGGGACCAGTCGGCGGTCATCGCATCCTCGCTGGAGACCGGGCGCAGCACCACGGGATGCCCGTAGCTGCGCCCGTCGCCCTGCACGCCGACGCTGCGCACGTCGGCCAGGAGCACCACCGGGAACTGCCAGACATCCCGGTCCAGGCCGGCGGCGGACAGCTCCTGGCGGGCGATCAGGTCGGCCTTGCGGAGCACCGCGAGCCGCTCCTCGTCGACCGCGCCGATGATCCGGATGGCCAGCCCCGGGCCGGGGAACGGGTGCCGCCAGACCATCGCCTCGGGCAGCCCCAACTGGAGGCCGAGCGTGCGGACCTCGTCCTTGAAGAGCGTACGCAGCGGCTCGACCAGGTCGAACTTGAGATCCTCCGGCAGGCCGCCGACGTTGTGGTGGCTCTTGATGTTGGCGGTGCCGGTGCCGCCGCCGGACTCGACCACGTCCGGGTAGAGGGTGCCCTGCACCAGGAACTCGACGTCGCCGTGCGAGGCGATCTCCCGCGCGGCGGCCTCGAAGACCCGGATGAACTCCCGTCCGATGATCTTGCGCTTCTGCTCGGGGTCGGTCACCCCGGCCAGGGCACCGAGGAACCGCTCCCGGGCGTCGACCACCTTGAGCCTGATGCCGGTGGCCGCGACGTAGTCCTTCTCCACCTGCTCGGCCTCCCCGGCACGGAGCAGACCGTGGTCGACGAAGACGCAGGTGAGCTGGTCGCCGACCGCCCGGTGCACCAGCGCGGCGGCGACCGCGGAGTCCACGCCGCCGCTCAGGCCGCAGATGACCTCCTTGTCGCCGACCTGCTCGCGGATCCGGGCGACCTGCTCGTCGATGATGTTCTCGGGCGTCCAGGTCGGCTCGATGCCGGCGATGTCATGGAGGAAACGGGTGAGCATCTCCTGGCCGTGCGCGGTGTGCCCGACCTCGGGGTGGAACTGCACGCCGGCCCGCCGACCGGTCAGGTCCTCGAACGCGGCGACCGGCGCACCGGCCGACTCGGCGGTGACCGTGAAGCCGGCCGGCGCCTCGGTGACGCAGTCGCCGTGGCTCATCCAGACCGGCAGGTCGTCCGGGAGGTCGCGGAGCAGCACGCCGGCCTCCGGGCGGGCGTGCAGCGGGGTGCCGCCGTATTCCCGGTTGCCGGTCCTGGCCACCGTGCCACCCAGCGCCTGGGCCATCGCCTGGAAGCCGTAGCAGATGCCGAAGACCGGCACCCCGGCGTCGAACATCCCCGCGTCGACCTGCGGGGCGTCCGGGGCGTAGACGCTGGCCGGGCCGCCGGAGAGGATGATCGCGGCCGGGTTCTTCGCCAGCATCTCGGACACCGGCATGGAATGCGGGACGATTTCCGAGTAGACCCTCGCCTCACGTACGCGGCGGGCGATGAGCTGGGCGTACTGGGCTCCGAAGTCCACCACGAGGACGGGGCGAGGGGTGCTCATGCGCAGCAAGCCTACCGACAGTCACCGCCGGTCCGGGCACGCCCCGGCCGGGTCCCGCCGTGAGGTCGTTAACAGGGACTTCCTCACCGCAGGGCGGCGGGGGCGTGCGCCGGCACCGCCGGGTTGTGCGGGGGGACTGGGGACAGGCGCTGGTACGCCGAGCCGAGCGGCGGGCGCGGATCCGCCTCGCCCTTGTTGGGCCAGAACGACATGGCCCGCTCGGCCTGTGCGGTGATGGTCAGCGACGGGTTGACCCCGAGGTTGGCCGACACCGCCGCGCCGTCCACCACGTGCAGCCCCGGGTGCCCGTGGACCCGGTGGTACGGGTCGATCACCCCGTGCTCCGGGGTGGCCCCGATCACCGCCCCACCGAGGATGTGCGCGGTCATCGGGATGTTGAACGGCTCGGTGAGCGCGCCGCCGGGCGTACCGCCGATCTCCTCGGCGAGCAGCCGGGCGGCCTGGTTGCCGGCCGGGATCCAGGTCGGGTTGGGCACGCCGGGCCCGGGGCCGGAGACCAGCCGCCGGCCGAACCAGCCCCGCCGGAACCGGGTGGTGAGCGAGTTGTCCGCCGACTGCATGACCAGGGCGATCACGGTCCGCTCGGACCAGCCGCGGACGGAGAGCATCCGGGCGGCCAGACCGGGCTGCCGGAGGACGCCGCCCAGCCAGCGCCGGGCCCGGCGCGGACCGCCGTCGACCAGCAGCGACTGGAGCAGGCCCATCGCGTTGGAGCCCTTGCCGTACCGGACCGGCTCGATGTGGGTCTGCGGGTCGGGGTGGAACGAGCTGGTGATCGCCACTCCCTCGGTGAAGTCGAGCCCGCGTTGCCGGGCCTGCCGCGCCCCGACCGAGGCACCCAGGATCGCCTCCGAATTGGTCCGGGTCAGCTCGCCGAGGCGGGGCGACAACCCGGGCAGCGCCCCGGTGGCCCGCATCTCGTGCAGCAGCCGCTGGGTGCCGAGCGCACCGGCCGCGAAGACCACCTGGTCGGCGTGGATCACCTGCCGGTGCTTGCGCAGCCAGGCGCCGGTGCGCTCGGTGTGCACCGCGTACCCGCCGCCGAGGGCCGGCCGGACCGCGGTCACCGTGGTCAGCGGATGCACCTGGACACCGAGCCGCTCGGCGAGCCACAGGTAGTTCTTGACCAGGGTGTTCTTCGCGCCGTACCGGCAGCCGGTCATGCAGGCGCCGCAGTGGGTGCAGCCGACGCGGTCCGGCCCGGCCCCGCCGAAGTACGGGTCGGTCACCCGCCCGCCGGGCCGGCCGATGTGGACGCCGACCGGCGTGGCGTGGAAGGTCCGCCCGACCCCCATCCGCTCGGCCACCGCCCGCATCGCCCGGTCCGCCCCGGTGACCATCGGGTACGTGGTGACGCCGAGCATCCGCTTCGCCTGGTCGTAGTGGCGGGCCAGTTCGTCACGCCAGTCGGTGATGTCCCGCCACTGCGGGTCTGCGTAGAACGCGTCGAGGGGCTCGTAGAGGGTGTTCGCGTAGACCAGGGAGCCGCCGCCCACCCCCGCCCCGGAGAGCACCAGGACCCCGCCGCCCGCCTTCCGGCCGGCCGAGCGCAGCAGGTCGATCCGCTGGAGGCCGTAGCAGCCGAGCTTCGGGGCCCACAGGAAACGCCGGACCCGCCAGGACGTCTCCGGGAACTCGTCGTCGGCGAAGCGCCGGCCGGCCTCCAGGACGCCGACGGTGTAGCCCTTCTCGGCCAGGCGGAGCGCGGTGACGCTGCCACCGAAACCGGACCCGACGACGACCACGTCGTACCGCATGAACGCATCATTACCGACGAGTAGCCATAGCGCCAGCGAGAGATTTTCACGGATCATGCAGAGCGCTCGACCAAGCGGGGAACCAGGTGGGCGACCACCGGCACCCCCGTGACGCGGCCGAGCGACACCGGGGGAAGGGGCCCACGATGACCGGCGCGAGGCCGAGACGACGGTGGCTGCTGGGGCTGGCCGCCCTGGTGGCCGTACTGCTGGTCGGCGGTGGCGTGGTGGTGGCCACCCGGCTGGCCGCCCGCCCGTCCCCCGCCGCCTCCCCGGGCCCGGTCGCCGACCCGGCCACCCCCACCTCGCCCGCCGATACGCCGACCCCGACCCCGGCCAGCCCCACCCCGCCGCCGGGCGCCGACCTCACCGGCCCGCTGAACCTGCTGCTGGTCGGGGTGGACACCCGGGTCAGCGTGCCGGGTTGGGAGCCGCACGCCGACGCGGTGCTGGTGCTGCACGTGCCGGCCGGGCTGGACCGGGCGTACCTCTTCTCCCTGCCCCGCGACCTGGTGGTGGACATCCCGGCCTACCCGAAGGCCGGCTACCCGGGCGGCCGGACCAAGCTGACCCACGCGATGAGCTACGGCAGCCGGGTGCCCGGCGACCGGGCCCACCCGAGCGCCGCGCAGGGATACGAGCTGCTGCGCACCACGGTCAGCCGGTACACCGGGCTGCGCATCGACGCCGGCGCGGTGATCACCTTCGGCGGGTTCGACAAGCTGGTCGACACCCTCGGCGGCGTGGACCTCTACGTCGACCAGCGGGTCGTGTCCATCCACCGCCGTCCCGACGGGCGGCTCCGGACCCTGACCGGCGGCACCTACACCGGGCCGCAGATGGTCTACGAGAAGGGCAACCGGCGGCTGACCGGCTGGCAGGCGCTGGACTACGCGCGGCAGCGCTACACGGCCGGCGGCGACTACACCCGGCAACGCCACCAGCAGCAACTGATCCGGGCGCTGGCCCGGAAGATCCTCGACCAGGGGCTGGCCCGGGACCCGGCCCGGGTCGAACAGGTGACGGATGCCCTCGGCGACACCCTGGTGTACGTCGGTGGCGGGCGCCGGCTGGTGGAATTCGCGTACGCCCTGGGCGGGCTCTCCGCGGACGCCTTCGTCCTGGTCGGTCTCCCCGGCGACGCGGTCGGCAGCGGCGGCTCCTACCGGGGCGAGCAGCTCCTGCCGGTCGGCCGGCAGTTCCTCGCCGCCGTGCGCGGCGGCACCGCCGACAGTTTCCTGGCCGCCAACCCGAAGCTGCGCGTGAAAACCTGAGTCACAGCGGCTTCGGGGCGGGCGGCCGGTCGGTGTCGTAGAGCCAGGCGTCGAAGAGCTTGCGGAGCTTCTTGTGCGAGACCCGCTCCGCGAGGTCCACGAACTCGGCCGTGGTGGCGTTGCCGTTCTTCTTCTCCGCCGCCCAGGTCCGCAGGATGTCGAAGAAGGCGCTGTCCCCGACGGCCACCCGCAACGCGTGCACGGTCATCCCGCCCCGGTCGTACACCGACCGGCTGAACAGGTTCGCCACCCCCGGTTTGCCCGGCGGCGTACGCCATACCTGCCCCGGCGCGCTGGCGTACTGCTGGTCGAAGGTGTGCTGCACGGTGGACTGCCCGCTGTGCTCGGCCCAGAGCCACTCGGCGTACGTGGCCAGGCCCTCGTTGAGCCAGATGTCCTGCCACTTCTGCAGCGTCACGCTGTTGCCGAACCACTGGTGGGCCAGCTCGTGCGCGACCACCCCGGTGTTCTCGCCCTGCCGGAAGAAGCTGGCCGCGTAGACCGGGCGGCTCTGCGTCTCCAGCGCGTACCGGATCCGGTCGTCGGCGACCACCACACCGCCGTACGCGTCGAACGGGTACGGCCCGAAGACGCTCTCCAGGTAGTCGGCGACCTCGGTGGTCCGGGCGATCGACCGGTCCGGGGCGCCCCCGGCCACCTTCGTGGTGACCGCGCTGTACACCGGCCGTCCCTTGTGCTCCCCGGTGGTCACCCGGAACTTCCCGATCACCACGGTGCTCAGGTAGCTGGCCATCGGCGCGCCCTCGGACCAGCTCCAGGTGGTCCAGTCCCCCTTGGTGGTCCGGCCCTTCGGGACGCCGTTGCTGACCGCGGTGAGCCCCTTCGGCACGGTGATCTCGAAGTCGTAGGTGGCCTTGTCGGAGGGGTGGTCGTTGACCGGGAACCAGGTGCTCGCCGACTCGGGCTGGCCGAGCGCGATCGCGCCGTCCGAGGTGTGCAGCCAGCCGCCCTTGCCGAGCACGTCGTTGTCCAGCGCGGCCGGCTCGCCGTCGTACCGGATCTCGGCGACGAAGCCGTTGCCGGCGGTGAGGCCGGTGGCCGGGGTGATGGCCAGTTCGTTGTCGGTGCGCGCGTGGCTGGCCCGGGTTCCGTTCACGGTGACCGACCGCACGGTCAGCCCGGCCAGGTCCAGGTTGAACGAGGAGAGGTCCTCGGTGGCGGTGGCCCGCAGGGTGGTGGTGCCGGTGAGCCGGTTCTTCGCGGGGTCGTAGCGGACCTGGACGGTGTAGTGGGCGACGTCGTAGCCGCCGTTGCCGTAGCTCGGGAAGTAGGGGTCGCCCGCGCCGGCCGCGCCGGGCCCGAAGCTCCGCGAGCTGGTCCGCGTGGGCTGCGCCGTTGTCGCGTCGGTCCGCTCCGCGCCGGCTGAGCCGCAGCCGGCGATCAGCAGCGTGCCGGAGAGCAGCAGCCCCAGCCGTCGTCGTCCGCCCCGCAGCGCCAGCGCCATCGCCTCGACCCCTCCTCGGGCACGACCGTCGCGGCCCGGCCGGCCGCTCCGCCCGCGGCAGCCTACCGAGCGACAATTACGCCCGCGTCACGGCAGTGCGGGCGCGGTGGCGCCGACCAACCAGGCGTCGAAGAGCGGGCGCAGCGGACGGCCGGCGACCCGCTCGGCGTACCCGACGAAGTCCTCGGTGGTGGCGGTGCCGTCCCGCCGCTCGGCCAACCAGCCGCGCAGGATGCGGAAGAAGGTCTCGTCGCCGACCGCGCGGCGCAGCGCGTGCACGGTCAGCGCGCCGCGCTGGTAGACGGCGTCGCCGAACATCGCCGCCCGGCCCGGGTCCACCGACGGCTTCGTCCAGTCGGTCACCGCGTAGCGGTCGGCGAAGGCCCGCGCCACGCTGCGGACGCCGTCGTGCTCGTTCCAGAGCCATTCCGCGTACGTGGCGAAGCCCTCGTTGAGCCAGATGTCGCACCACCGGGCCAGCGATACGCTGTCGCCGAACCACTGGTGGGCCAGCTCGTGCGCGACCACCTCGGTGTTCGGCCGGTCGCCCCGGAAGAAGCCCGGCCCGTAGACCGGGCGGGTCTGCGTCTCCAGCGCGTACCGGATGCGCTCGTCGGCGACCGCGATCCCGCCGTACGCGTCGAACGGGTACGGCCCGAAGCGCTCGGCCAGGAAGTCGGCGATCTCGCCGGTACGCGCCAGCGCGGCGGCGGCCGGCCCGTCCGCCGGCAGCCCGGCGGCAACCGCGGTGACCAGCGGCTTCCCGGCGTGCGTACCGGTCGACACCCGGTAGTCGCCGATCACCAGGGTGGCCAGGTAGCTGGCCATCGGCGCGCCCTCGGACCAGCGCCAGGTGGTCCAGCCGTCCTGACTGGTCTGTCCCTTGGGCACCCCGTTGCTCAGCGCGGCGAGCCCGTCCGGGACGGTCACCTCGATGTCGTAGGTGGCCTTGTCGGAGGGGTGGTCGTTGACCGGGAACCAGGTGCTCGCCGACTCGGGCTGGCCGAGCGCGATCGCCCCGTCTCCGGTGGCCTGGAAGCCACCGTCACCGAGTTCGCCGGTGAGCGGTCGCGGCACCCCGCCGTACGCCACCTCGGCGGTGAACCGCTTCCCCGCCGGCAGGCCGCGCGCCGGGGTGACCACCAGTTCGCTGCCGTCGCGCCGGTGTTTCGCCGGGGCGTCGTCGACGCGTACCCGGTCGACGGTGAGGCCGGCGAGGTCGAGGTGGAACCGGGACAGGCCGGCGGTGGCGGTGGCGGTGACCGTGGCCTGGCCGGTGAGCCGCCCGCTGGGCGGGTCGTAGCGGACCCGCAGCGCGTAGTGGTCGACGTCGTAGCCGCCGTTGCCGGCCCCCGGCACGTACGGGTCGCCGACGTCGGCCGCCCCGGGCCGGAACCGCCCGTCGTCGTCCCGGGTGCACCCGGCGACCAGCAGCGCGACGGCGAGCGCCGCCGCGTACCACCGCCGGCCGCTCGTCACCCGCCGAGCCTAGAGGCGCGACGGCGCGGGTGGGACCGGAATCGCCCACCCGCGCCGTCGGTCGATCGTGCCGGGTCAGCGGTCGAGGACCAGGCCGACCTTCTGGAACTCCTTGAGATCGCGGTAGCCGCACTTGGCCATCGCCCGGCGCAGGCCGCCGAAGAGGTTGAGCTGGCCGTCCGGCTCGTCGGCCGGGCCGAAGAGCAGCTTCTCCATCGAGCCGAGCGGCTCCCCGGCCACCTCGAACGCGCCCCGGGGCAGGGACGGGTGGCTGGCCGCCGAGTGCCACCAGGCGCCGCCGGCCGGTGCCTCCTCGCAGAGCGAGAGCGGCTCGCCGAGCATCACCGCGTCGGCGCCGCAGCCGAGCGCCTTGGCGATGTCGCCGGAGGTCTGGATGTCGCCGTCGGCGATCAGGTGCACGTACCGGCCGCCGGTCTCGTCCAGGTAGTCGCGGCGGGCCGCGGCGGCGTCGGCGATGGCGGTGGCCATCGGCACCCGGATGCCGAGCACCGACTCGGTGGTCGACCAGCCGTCGCCGCCGACGCCGACGATCACGCCGGCCGCGCCGGTCCGCATCAGGTGCAGCGCGGTCTTGTAGTCGGTGCAGCCGCCGGCGATGACCGGCAGGTCGAGGTCGGCGATGAACTCCTTGAGGTTCAGCGGCTCGTCGGTGGTGGAGACGTGCTCGGCGGAGACGATGGTGCCCTGGATGACCAGGATGTCCACGCCCGCGTCGAGGATCACCGGGGCGAGCGCGAGGGTGTGCTGCGGGGAGACCCGGACGGCCACCGTGCCGCCCCCGGCCCGCAGCTCGCGGACCCGCTCGGCGATCAGGTCGGGACGGATCGGCTCGGCGTAGACCTCCTGGAGCCGCCGGGTCGCCCGGGCGTCCTCGTCCAGGCCGGCCAGTTCCTCCAGCACCTTGGTCGGGTTCTCGTACCGGGTCCAGAGGCCCTCGACGTTGAGCACGCCGAGGCCGCCGAGCTGGCCGAGCCGCACGGCCGAGGAGGGGCTCATCGTCGCGTCGGACGGGTGCCCGACGCAGGGGATGCCGAACTGGTACGCGTCGAGCTGCCACGCGGTGGAGACGTCGTCGACGTCCCGGGTACGGCGGCTCGGCACGATGGCGATGTCGTCCAGGTGGTAGCCGCGCTGCGCGGTCTTGCCCAGCCCGATCTCGACCACGTCACGCATGGGGGACTCCAGGTGTTTGGGGGTGAAGGTCAGCGGGTGTGGTAGTTGGGCGCCTCGACGGTCATCTGGATGTCGTGCGGGTGGCTCTCCTTGAGCCCGGCCGCGGTGATCCGGATGAGCTGGCCGCGCTCGTGCAACTCCGGGATGCTCTCGGCGCCGGCGTACCCCATCGCCAGCCGCAGCCCGCCGACGAGCTGGTGGGCGACCTGGGCCAGCGGGCCCCGGTAGGGCACCTGGCCCTCGACGCCCTCCGGGACCAGCTTCTCGTCGCTGGTCACGTCCTGCTGGAAGTACCGGTCCTTCGAGTACGACTTGGCCTGGCCGCGGGACTGCATGGCACCGAGCGAGCCCATCCCCCGGTACGCCTTGTACTGCTTGCCGTTGATGAAGATCAGCTCGCCGGGGCTCTCCTCGCAGCCGGCCAGCAGGCTGCCGAGCATCACCGTGTCGGCACCGGCCACCAGGGCCTTGGCGATGTCGCCGGAATACTGGATGCCACCGTCACCGATCACCGGCACGCCGGCCGGGCGGGCCGCCCGGGCGGCCTCCATGATCGCCGTGATCTGCGGCACGCCCACCCCGGCGACGATCCGGGTGGTGCAGATGGCCCCCGGGCCGACCCCCACCTTGACGCCGTCCGCGCCCGCGTCGACCAACGCCTTCGCGCCCGCGTACGTGGCGATGTTGCCGCCGACGATGTCGATCGCGACGTCCTTCTTGAGCCGGGCGACCATCTCCAGCACGGCCCGCTGGTGGCCGTGCGCGGTGTCCACGATCAGCACGTCGACGCCCGCGTCGACCAGGGTGCGGGCCCGCTTGTACGCGTCCTCGCCCACGCCGATCGCGGCGGCGACCCGGAGCCGGCCGGCGGAGTCCTTGGTGGCGTTCGGGTACTGCTCGCTCTTGGTGAAGTCCTTGACGGTGATCAGCCCGCGCAGCTTGCCCGCGTCGTCGACGATCGGCAGCTTCTCCACCTTGTGCCGGCGCAGCAGGTCGAGCGCGTCGTCCTTGCTCACCCCGACCGGGGCGGTGACCAGCGGGGTCCGGGTCATGATCTCGCGGACCGGGGTGGCCGGGTCGGAGACGAAGCGCATGTCGCGGTTGGTCACGATGCCGACGAGCTGGCCCTGACCGTCGACCACCGGCACACCGGAGATGCGGTAGCGCCCGCAGAGCGCGTCGACGTCGCGGAGGGTGTCGTCCGGGCTGGCGGTCACCGGGTTGGTGATCATGCCCGACTCGGAGCGCTTCACCAGGTCGACCTGGAGCGCCTGGTCCTCCACCGAGAGGTTACGGTGCAGCACGCCGATGCCGCCCTGGCGGGCCATGGCGATCGCCATCCGCCCCTCGGTGACGGTGTCCATCGCGCTGGACAGCAGCGGGACGTTCAGCTCGATGTTGCGGCTGAGCCGGGTGCGGGTGTTGACCCGGCTGGGCACGACGTCCGACTCGCCGGGCTGGAGCAGCACGTCGTCGAAGGTCAGCCCGAGCGGCACCACCCGCGCCGAGCCGGCCGGCAGCTCGGGCAGGTGACCGGCCAGCTCGCCGCCGTCGACGCCGGCGGGAAGGTCGGTGCTGGGCGAATTCTCCACGATTGCTCCCCTGAGCTGGTCGGGCGGATTTCGGCGAGGCGGCGCGCGCGGGCACCGGCGGGCGCCCGCGTAACGGCGCGTGGCTTCATCGTACCCACTGTGCTGTGCCGGCCCGGGCAGCGGCGGGCCGGGGCGTAGGCCCCGCCACAGGTGCCCCAGGGGCGGACTTTCCGGTGTGCCGGGGTCTACGGTGAGGGGGTGCACGACGAGCCCATCGACCCGTTCAACGGCGACCCGGCCGATCCGGCTGCCGGCCTGCACGACCCGCGCGCGGACGACCCACTCGACCCGCTGACCGAGGTCGAGCGGCAGGACGTCCTGGAGGATCTCGCCGACCTGGAGATCTATCAGGCCCTGCTCCAGCCGATCGGGGTCCGCGGGCTGGTCATCGAGTGTGAGGACTGCCGCGAGCCGCACTACTTCGACTGGGACCTGCTCCGGGGCAACCTGCGCCACCTGCTCGACTCCGGTCGCCCCCGGGTCCATGAGCCGGCGTACGACCCGGACCCGGACCACTACGTGAGCTGGGACTACGCCCGGGGTTACGCGGACGGTGTGCACGACACCCTGACCGAGGGCACCGAGGACGACGCCCCCGCCGAGGACTGACGCGCCGTGGGTCCGGCCGGCTCAGGCGACCAGGCCGGCACGGAAGCCCGCCGCCACGGCGTGCGCCCGGTCGCGGGCGCCCAGCTTGCGGAAGAGCCGGCGGGCGTGCGTCTTGACGGTGTCCTCGGAGACGAACAGTTCCCGCCCGATCTCCGCGTTGCTCTTGCCCTCGGCCATGCCGAGCAGCACCTGAAGTTCCCGCTCGGTCAGCCCGACCGCGCTGCGGGCGCTCGCGCGCTGCGGGCCGCCGGCCGGGGCCGGCTCCGGCTCGCCGCCGGCCGGTTCGGCCGGGTCGTCGCCGCGCTGTGCCGGGACCATCGTGGGCGCGCCCTCCGCCGGGCCCGCCGGCCAGGCCGGTGCCGGCCCGCCCTGGGTACGCCCCGGCGTGGTCGGTCGGGCGGACCCGCCGACGGCGGCGGCGTCCCGCGCGGGGTCGGTCACCCGGTGTCGGGCCGATCGCCCTGGGGCGGCGAGCAGCAGCAACGCCTTCGCGACCGCGCTGGTCAGATCGTGGTCGGCACCCTGGATGAGCCCTCGCGCGCCGGCGCTGATGGTGGCCGCCGCCGCCTCCGACTCCTCGGTGCCGAGCAGCAGCACCGCGGCCTGGGGCGCGCGGGCGAGCACCCGGCGGACGAAGCCCGCGCTGTCCGGCCGGGTGAGGGCGGTGTCGGCGAGCACCACGTCGACCGGGCGCTCGGCGAGCCGCAGCATCACCTCGGGATCGGAGACCGCCGTCCGGACGGCACCGGCCAGCCCGAGCCGCGCCGCCGCGGAGGTCAGGTGCTGGGCCGCGAGTGGTGTCCGAACGCACACGAGAACGCTACGCACAGTGGTCTCCTCTCCGCCTCAGAGCAGACCACGACGGGGTCGGCCAGGGAGGAGGTTCCGGGCAATCATCCGAACTTTTCCGACAGAGGGGGCATATGCCGCGAGTTGTCCGGGGTTTTCGATCACACATGTGTGAGCGCGGGACGGCCCGGGTACCGAGGGGCCAGCCCGGAAGCGGTGTCCCGCGCCGCGCGGGAGGAGGGGTGCTGATGTCGAACGTACGCAGGCTGCCTGGACCCATTGTCGACCTGTGGGACTGGCAGCGGCTCGGTGCCTGCCGTGGGCGGGACAGCGCGCAGTTTTTCCACCCGGACGGTGAGCGCGGCTCGTCGCGCCAACGCCGCGAGTCCGGCGCCAAGGCCGTCTGCCGGACCTGCCCGGTACGGGCCGAGTGCGCCGCCCATGCCCTGTCGGTCCGCGAGCCGTACGGCGTGTGGGGCGGGTTCAGCGAGTCGGAACGGCTCCGGCTGCTCGCCCTCGGCTGGGAGGACCTGGCCGACCGCCGGCAGTCCCGGGTCGACGTGGCCCGACTGGAGTCCCGCCTCGGTCCGCCGCACAAGTCCACCGTGCCGGAGCAGCGCAAGATCGCCTGACCGGCCGCCGCCGGCCGTCGCCCACCACCGGGGCCGGTCCCCCGCACGGCGACGCCCGCTCGTCACGGGCGCGGCCGGGCCGCCCGGCGGTGCCCGCTCGTCCTGGCGGCTCAACCCGCCATGACCGGCTCAGCCCACCGTCACCCGGACCGTGTGCCAGCCGGTGGCCCCGTCCGGCGCGACCGGACGCTGCTCCTCCGGCTGTGTCGCCCCGTCCGCGTCGGTGGCCCGCACCTGGAGGGTGTGCTCGCCCGGGCCTGCGTCCCAACGCCACGACCACTGCACCCAGGTGTCCACCGAGACCGTCGGGGCGAGCGTCGCCTCCTGCCAGGGACCGCCGTCGACGCGTACCTCGACCCTGCGGATGCCCCGGTGCTGCGCCCAGGCGACCCCGGCGACCATGACCGGGCCGGCCGTGAGCCGGTTGCGCGGGCGGGGCGTGTCGATCCGGGACTGGGTCTTGATCGGCCCCTGCGCCGCCCACCCGCGCGGCACCCAGTACGCGTCGAAGTCGGCGAAGCTGGTCAGCTCCAGCTCGGTCACCCACTTGCACGCCGAGACGTAGCCGTAGAGCCCGGGGACGACCATGCGTACCGGGAAGCCGTGCTCGACCGGCAGCGGCTCGCCGTTCATCCCGACCGCGAGCAGCGCGTCCCGCCCGTCCCGCAGCACCGCCGTCGGGGTACCGCAGGTCCAGCCGTCGACTGAGCGCCCGACCACCTGGTCCGCGCCCTCCTCCGGGTCCGCCTCGTCCAGCAGATCCTTGATCGGTACGCCCAGCCAGCGCGCGTTGCCGATCAGGTCCCCGCCCACCTCGTTGGAGACGCAGGCCAGGGTCACGTACCGCTCGACCATCGGCCGGGCGAGCAGGTCGGCGAAGCTCAGCTCGATCGGGTTCCGGACCCGGCCGTGGATACGCAACCGCCAGGTCGCCGGGTCCACCTGCGGCACCACCAGGGCGGTGTCGATCCGGTAGAAACCACTGTTCGGGGTGACATAGCGGGCGAGCTGGGCCAGCGGCAGGTCCGCGCCGGCCGGCACCGCCGGGGCGGCGGTGGACGGCGTGGGCAGGACGACCGCCCGGCGGGCCGCCGACACGCCCCGCCGACCGGCCAGCCAGTGCCCACCCAGCCCGGCCACCGCCGCCGCGCCGGCCAGCGCGCCCACGCCGCGCAGGAACCGCCGCCGACCGTCGGCGTCGACCTCGGATCGCTCCTCTTCCGGATCGTGCCCCGAGGGCGGCGACCAGGCCCAGAGGTCGGGCGACAGCGGCCCGGCCAGCAGCAGCCAGAGCGTCAGCGCGCCCAGCCCGGCACCGACCAGCGAGGGCAGCGCGTCGAAGGCGTCCGCGCCGGCCCGGGTCAGCGCGGCGGCCACCCCGAGGACGGCGAACGCGGCGATGCCGGCCAGGCCGATCGCCAGCCGCCGGACCGCCAGCACGCCGAGCGACGCGGCGCACGCGGCCAGCAGCACCGCCGTCCCGACCAGCAGGGCGATCTTGTCGTACGTGCCGAAGAGCGCGATGGCGAACTGCTTGAGCGGCTCGGGCACCAGGTCGACGACGAGCCCGCCGACCGCGATCAGGGGTGCCGAGCGGGGGCCGGTGAGGACGGCCACCGGTTCGGCTGCGCCGATGGCCACGGCCGCGGCGGTGATCCCGGCCAGCGCGGCGTGGCCGCGGGAGGGGCTGCTCACGCCGATCAGTGTTGTCGATCGGCGGGGCCGCCCGCCATCCACGTCAGCGTTCCGTAATCAATACCGACCAGGGCACACCGCCCCACGAGGCGGTGTGCCCTGGTCGACTGCCGTTACGGCCTGGGATCAGAAGCCCGGGCCGTGCTGGTGGCCGTGACCGTGCCCGTGGCCGTGGCCACCCGCGGCGGCCGGCTCGGCCTTCTCCGGCTTCTCCACCACCAGGCTCTCGGTGGTGAGCAGCAGGCCGGCGATCGAGGCGGCGTTGGTGACCGCGTTGCGGGTCACCTTCACCGGGTCGAGGATGCCGGACTTGACCAGGTCGACGTACTCGCCGACGGCGGCGTCGAGGCCGTTGCCCCACTCCTGGCCGACGACCTTCTGCACCACCACGTAACCGTCGTGGCCGGCGTTCTGGGCGATCCAGCGCAGCGGCTCGACCAGCGCCTTGCGCACGATCGAGACGCCGACCTTCTCGTCACCGGTCAGGCCCAGGTCGTCGTCGAGCACCGGCAGGATCTGGGCCAGGGCAGCGCCGCCACCCGGGACCGTACCCTCCTCGACCGCGGCCTTGGTCGCGGCGATGGCGTCCTCGATGCGGTGCTTGCGCTCCTTCATCTCGACCTCGGTGGCCGCGCCGACCTTGATCACGGCGATGCCGCCGGAGAGCTTCGCCAGCCGCTCGGCCAGCTTCTCCCGGTCCCATTCGGAGTCCGAGGCCTCGATCTCCTTGCGGATCTGGGCGACCCGGTCGGCGACCTCGCTCGCCTGGCCGGCGCCGTCGACGATGGTGGTGTTCTCCTTGTCCACCACCACGCGGCGGGCGGTGCCGAGCACCTCCAGGCCGACCTGGTCGAGCTTGTAGCCCAGTTCCGGGGCGACCAGCTCGGCGCCGGTCAGGATCGCCATGTCCTGGAGCATCGCCTTGCGGCGGTCACCGAAGCCGGGGGCCTTGACCGCGCAGACCTTGAGGGTCTTGCGGATCGCGTTGACCACCAGCGTCGACAGCGCCTGGCCCTCGACGTCCTCGGCGACGATCAGCAGCGGCTTGTTGTTCTGGAGAACCTTCTCCAGCAGCGGCAGCAGCTCCTCGATCGCCGAGATCTTCTGCGTGGTGATCAGGATGTACGGGTCCTCCAGGACCGCCTCCTGCCCCTCCACGTCGGTGACGAAGTTCGGCGAGATGAAGCCCTTGTCGAACTGGAGACCCTCGGTCACGTCCAGCTCGGTGACGAGCGCGGAGCCCTCCTCGACGGTGATGACGCCGTCGCGGCCGACCTTCTCCATCGCCTCGGCGATCAGCTCGCCGATGGTGGCGTCCTGCGCGGAGATCGTCGCGACGTGCGCGATCGACTCCTTGTCGGCGACCTCGACGGCCTTGCCGAGCAGGGACTCGGAGACCTTGCGGGCGGCCGCGTCGATGCCCCGCTTGAGGCCGGTCGGGTTGGCCCCGGCGGCCACGTTGCGCAGACCCTCGCGGACCATCGCCTGGGCCAGCACGGTCGCGGTGGTGGTCCCGTCGCCGGCGACGTCGTTGGTCTTGGTCGCCACCTCCTTGACCAGCTGCGCGCCGAGGTTCTCGTACGGGTTGGTGAGCTCGATCTCCTTGGCGATGGTCACGCCATCGTTGGTGATCGTGGGCACACCGAATTTCTTGTCCAGGACGACGTTGCGCCCGCGCGGGCCGAGGGTGACCTTGACCGCGTCGGCGAGGGCGTTGACGCCGTGCTCCAGCAGGTGCCGGGCGTCGTCCGAGAAGCTCAGGATCTTCGCCATCAGTATCCCTTCGAAGCGACGTTGCCCCGGCCCGGCGAGCCGGACCGGGGCAACGACACTGATCGGTTGCTTACTTCTCGATGATCGCGAGGACGTCGCGGGCGGAGAGCACCAGGTACTCCTCGCCGGCGTACTTGACCTCGGTGCCGCCGTACTTCGAGTACAGAACGGTGTCGCCGACCTTCACGTCGAGCGGCACGCGGTTACCCTTGTCGTCGATCCGGCCCGGGCCGACAGCGAGGACGGTGCCCTCCTGCGGCTTCTCCTTGGCGGTGTCGGGGATCACGATGCCCGACGCCGTGGTGGTCTCAGCCTCGTTCGCCTGGACCACGATCCGGTCCTCGAGCGGCTTGATCGCAACCTTGGTCGCGGTAGTCACGGGCATACCCTCCTGGGGTACTGGTTTCGTTGCCGGTCGACATGCCGACCGGCGTCAATCTGCCACATGCCACCGGGCGGGGCCGTCGTCGCGGGTGCCGGTCCGCCTGGCGTTCAACCCCCGGACACCTGGGCCCGGGCGTTGGCACCCTCAGGGTGAGAGTGCTAATCGCAGGTTATTCCTCGGCTAGCACTCCGTCAAGGAGAGTGCCAACGGATCGCCGCCGTGTCGCGGTCGCTCCGCCACTGTTCCGCCACTCGTCACCGCAACACGCCGCAACCGTCTCGTCACAACCTGGCCGAATCTCTAACCTCCGGCTCCGTACCGCCGACGGGAGGAAGGACGACCGGGTGACCCAGATACCGACGCTGACGTTCCTGCGTGGCCAGCTACGCCGGGCCCGCCAGGCACGCGGGCTCAACCAGGAGGACTTCGGCAAGCTGATCAACTACTCGTCGTCGCACGTGAGCGCCATCGAGATCGGCGACAAGCCGGTCAAGCCGGACTATCTGGCCCGGGTCGACGCGGTGCTGGAGACCGGTGGGCTCTTCGTCACCATGCTGGAGTTGATCCGGTTCCACGCCGCGCCGGACTGGTTCCGCCCGTGGGAGGAGATCGAGCGGGAGGCGATCACGCTGCGCTGGTACGACCCCACCGTGATCCCCGGCCTGCTCCAGACCGAGGGGTACGCGCGGGCCATGCTCGCCCTGGGCGGGGAGCTGACCGCCGACGAGGTCGAGGCGCGGGTGGCGGCCCGGCTCGCCCGGCAGGCCGTGCTGACCGGCGACCGGCGACCGCAGTTCGTCGCGGTGCTGGAGGAACAGACGCTGCGCCGGCAGGTCGGCGACCGGGCCGTCATGCGCGAGCAGTTGACGCACCTGCTCGCCGTCGGCACCGAGCCGCACGTGCAGGTCCGGATCGTGCCGGCCGACGCCCCCTGGCACATCGGGCTCCACGGCCCGTTCATCCTGGCCCGACTCGGCAGCGGCGCGGAACTGGCCCACCTGGACAACCAGCTCCGGGGGCAGACCGTGGACGGCCCGAACGACGTTGCCGCCCTCGGCCGAAGCTGGGAGACTGTGACCGGCGAGGCGCTGCCCCGCCGACAGTCCACTCAACTCATCGAGGAAGTGGCGAAATCATGGACCTGACCCGCGCCACCTGGCGCAAGGCGTCCCGCAGCAACGCCAACGGCGGCGCCTGCGTGGAGGTCGCCGACAACCTGCCCGGTGTGGTCGCCGTCCGCGACAGCAAGGACCCGACCGGGCCGGTGCTCGCCTTCACCCCGTCGAGTTGGCGAGCCTTCGTCGCCGCCACCGCCACCCGCTGACACCACCGTCCGGGTGACCCGGCTCGCCGCCCTCGCCAGGTCGGCGATATCGCGCCATCCCGGGCCACTCTGCCCGCGCCACACCGCCGACATCGCGATGCCCGCCCCGCCAGACCGCCAAGTCGGCGACATCGCGCCATCCCGCCCGCCAGAACCCGCCACATCGGCGAAGTCGCGCCATCCGGCCCCGCCGGGTACCCGGGTCGGCGGTGTCGCGGTGTCCCGCCCGCAGAAGCCGCCAGGTCGGCGGTGGGTCGCCGGGTAGGGCCGGGACAATGGCCGGGTGGATCTGGATCAGCTCGCGGCGCTGCGTACCCCCGAAGGGTCGGCCGCGCTCGCGGCGGCGGCCGAGGTCGCCGGCGGCGATCCGCTGACCGCGGCGGCCCGGCTCCGCTCGGCCGGGTTCCCGGCCGGGCTGGCCGCCGCCGCGCTCACCCAGGCTGAGCTGCGCCGCCGCGCCGCCGGCAAGTTCGGGCCGGAGGCGGCCGGCATGTTTCTCACCCGGCCCGGGCTGGAGCAGGCCACCCGCCGGGTGGTCGCCGACCGGCGGGCCGCGCGGCTGCGCGCCGCCGGCGTGGGCACCCTGGCCGACCTGGGGTGCGGCCTCGGCGCGGACGCGCTCGCCGCCGCCCGCGCCGGCATCCGGGTGTACGGGGTGGAGGCCGACCCGGTGACCGCCGCGATGGCCGCCGGGAACGCCGAGGCGGCCGGGCTGGCCGAGTTGTTCACCGTGGAGTGCGGGGACGCGACGGCGTTCGACGTCACCCGGGTCGAGGCGGTCTTCTGCGATCCGGCGCGCCGGGCGGCCGGCACCGGCCGGCGGATATTCGACCCGAACGCCTACTCGCCACCCTGGGACTTCGTCACCGGGCTGGCCGATCGGGTTCAGCGCACCGTGGTCAAGGTGGCCCCGGGGCTGGACCACGCGTTGATCCCGGCCGGCGCCGAGGCGGAGTGGGTCAGCGTGGCCGGCGACCTGGTCGAGGCCGCCCTCTGGTGCGGCGCACTGGCCGAGGTCCCCCGCCGCGCCACCCTGTTGAGGGGCGACAGCGCGGAGATGCTGACCGGCAGCGGCGACACCACGCACGTGCTGACCGGCAGCGGCGACGCCGAGGCGCCCGTCGGAGCCGTCCGGCGCTTCCTGTACGACCCGGATCCGGCCGTGGTCCGCGCGCACCTGGTCGCCGAGCTGGCCACGGAACTGGGCGCGACGCTGGCCGATCCGAGCATCGCCTACCTCTACGCCGACACGCCCGTGGCCACGCCGTTCGCCCGCTGCCTGGAGGTCACCGACGTGCTGCCGTTCTCGTTGAAGCGGCTGCGCGCCCTGCTTCGGGAGCGCCGGGTGGGACGGGTGGAGATCCTCAAGCGCGGCTCGGCGTTGGAGCCGGAACGGCTGCGCCGGGACCTGAGACTGGGCGGCGACGCGGCGGCCAGCCTGGTGCTGACCCGGGTGGCCGGCGCGCCGACCGTGCTGGTCTGCCGGCCGCTGCCGGGCTGAGCGGGGTTTTCGGCTCGCCCGCCGGCCGGCGCCGGGCTAACTTGTCGGGCATGGCGGGACAGGGCACTCCGGCGACGGCGCTGCTGGCGAGGCGCAGGATCACGCACAGCACCCACCCGTACGACGTCTCCCCGGACGCGCCGAACTACGGCGCGCTGGTCGCGGCGGCCCTCGGGGTGCCGCCGGAGCGGGTGTTCAAGTCGCTGGTCACCGAGGTCGACGGCGGGCTCACCGTGGCGGTCGTACCGGTCACCGGGGAGCTGGATCTCAAGGCGCTCGCCGCCGCGATCGGCGGCAAGCGGGCCACCATGGCGGACCGGACCGTGGCCGAGCGGGTCACCGGCTACGTCCGGGGCGGGATCAGCCCGCTCGGCCAGCGCAAGCGGCTGCCCACGGTGGTCGACGCGTCGGCGCTGGACCACCCGACCGTCTACGTCTCGGCGGGCCGCCGGGGATTGCAACTGCAACTCGCCCCGGCGGATCTGGTCGCCCTGACCGATGCCGTCACCGCGCCCATCGCGGCCGACTGATCCATTCCGGACTACCGGGGGGCGTTCCCGCACCTCACGGCGGGGAGCGCTCTCACGCGAATGACGGCCGGGCGGCAGTGGCGTTGCTGAATTGTTACCGCCGCCAACAAACTTCCGACCTCGGCAGTCTTGCGTGCGCAACAACGGGGGGAATACGTTGCCGGACACAACAAAAGCACCGACCACAAACTCCCCCACCCTCGGAAAGGACCCGTGCACATGCGCAAGGGCTTCCTCACCTTCGCCGCCGTCGGCCTCCTGGCCACTGGCAGCATGGCCGCCTGTGGTGACAACGGCGGCTCCGACCAGGCCGGTGGTTCGACCGACAAGAAGCCGAAGATCGGCGTGATCCTCCCGGACAGCAAGTCGTCGGCCCGCTGGGAGACCGCGGACCGCAAGTACCTGGAGGCGGCGTTCAAGGCCGCCGGCGTCGATTCCGACATCCAGAACGCCCAGGACGACAAGAACGCGTTCGGGACCATCGCCGACCAGATGATCACCAACGGCGTCACCGTTCTGATGATCGTCAACCTGGACTCCGGCACCGGCAAGGCCGTGCTGGACAAGGCGAAGTCCCAGGGTGTGGCCACCATCGACTACGACCGCCTCACCCTCGGCGGCTCCGCCCAGTACTACGTCAGCTTCGACAACGAGGCGGTCGGCAAGCTCCAGGGCGAGGGCCTGGTCAAGTGCCTGACCGACAAGGGCGTCAAGAACCCGGCGATCGCCTACCTCAACGGCTCGCCGACCGACAACAACGCCACCCTGTTCAAGAACGGGTACGACTCGGTGCTCAAGCCGAAGTTCGACTCGAAGGAGTACACCAAGGCCGCCGACGACTCCGTGCCGGGCTGGGACAACGCCCAGGCCGCCACGATCTTCGAGCAGCAGCTCACCAAGGCCGGCGGCAAGATCGACGGGGTGCTCTCCGCCAACGACGGCCTCGGCAACGCGGCCATCTCGGTGCTGAAGAAGAACAAGCTCAACGGCAAGGTCCCGGTGACCGGCCAGGACGCCACCGTCGAGGGCCTGCAGAACATCCTCGTCGGTGACCAGTGCATGACCGTCTACAAGGCGGTCAAGAAGGAGGCGGACGCCGCCGCCGAGCTGGCCATCGGGCTCGCCAAGGGCGAGAAGAAGAACACCGGCCAGACGGTCAAGGACCCGGAGGGTGGCCGGGACGTGCCGGCCGTGCTGCTGGAGCCGAAGGCGATCTACAAGGAGAACGTCAAGGACGTCGTCGACGACGGCTACGTGACCAAGGACGAGCTCTGCAAGGACGCGTACGCCAAGCTCTGCGCCGACGCCGGTATCAGCTGACCCTTCCGTACCCGCATCAGGCGGCGCCGCCCGGCACGGGACATCCGTGCCGGGCGGCGCGTCGCCGGACGGGATCCGAGATCTCCCCTCCGTCCGAAGGAGACCCCCGTGTCCGCAACCCCCCTGCTGGAGCTACGCGGGATCGACAAGAGCTTCGGTCCCGTCCAGGTGCTGCGCGACGTCGCCTTCACCGCCCACGCGGGCGAGGTGACCGCGCTGGTCGGCGACAACGGTGCCGGCAAGTCGACCCTGGTCAAGTGCGTCAGCGGCATCTACCCCACGGATGCCGGTGAGTTCCTCTACGACGGCCAGCCGGTGAGCATCCACGGCCCCCGGGACGCCGCCGCGCTCGGCATCGAGGTCGTCTACCAGGATCTCGCGCTCTGCGACAACCTCGACATCGTGCAGAACATGTTCCTCGGCCGGGAGAAGCGCACCGGGATCGTGCTCGACGAGCCGACCATGGAGCAGCTGGCCGCGGAGACGCTGGCCGGGCTCAGCGTGCGTACGGTGAAGTCGCTGCGCCAGCACGTCTCCAGCCTCTCCGGCGGCCAGCGCCAGACCGTGGCCATCGCCAAGGCGGTGCTCTGGAACAGCAAGCTGGTCATCCTGGACGAGCCGACCGCCGCGCTCGGCGTCGCGCAGACCGCCCAGGTGCTGGAGTTGGTCCGCCGGCTGGCCGACAACGGCCTGGCGGTGGTGCTGATCTCGCACAACATGAACGACGTCTTCGCCGTCTCCGACCGCATCGCCGCGCTCTACCTCGGCCAGATGGTCGCCCAGGTGAAGACCACCGACATCACCCACTCGCAGGTGGTCGAGCTGATCACCGCCGGCCGCTCCGGCAGCCTCGGCCTCCCCGCCGACCCGGCCCCGGGCAGCAACGGCAACGGCGCCGAGCCCGCCGACCCCACCCCAGGAGCCGTCCGATGACCACCACCGCCGTCAAGAAGGAAGGGCCCGCCGCGGTCACACCGGCGCCCACCGTCGGCAGCCACCTCCACAACTACTGGGCCCGGGTACGCGGCGGCGACATCGGTGCGCTCCCCGCCGTCGGCATGCTCGTCGCGCTCTGCATCGGCTTCTCGATCGCGCGCCCGGTCTTCCTCACCGCCGGCAACTTCGCCAACCTCTTCACCCAGGGCGCGGCGATCACCCTGATCGCGATGGGGCTGGTCTTCGTCCTGCTGCTCGGCGAGATCGACCTCTCCGCCGGCTTCGCGAGCGGGGTCTGCGCCGCGATCCTGGCCAACGTGGTGACCGTGCTCGGCTATCCCTGGTACGTCGCGGTCCTCGCCGCCATCGCCACCGGGCTGGTCATCGGCCTGCTCCTCGGTCTCCTGGTGGCGAAGGTCGGCATCCCCTCCTTCGTGGTGACCCTCGCCGCGTTCCTCGCCTTCCAGGGCATCGCGCTGATGCTCATGAAGGAGGGCGCGAACATCTCGATCCGCGACGACGTGCTGCTGGCCATCGCCAACCGCAACCTGCCGCCCGTCGTCGGCTGGCTGCTCGCCGCGCTGGCCGTCGCCGGCTACGCGGCGGTGCAGTTGCGCCGGCACTGGCAGCGCACCGCCCGCGGCCTGCTGACCGACCCGATCGCGGTGGTCCTCACCCGGATCGGCGCGCTGGCGCTGATCCTCGGTGTCGCGGTCTACATCCTCAACCTGGAGCGCAGCCGCAACGTCCTGTTCGCCTCGCTCAAGGGCGTGCCGATCGTGGTGCCGATCATCGCGGTGCTGCTGATCGTCTGGGCCTTCGTGCTCCAGCGCACCAGCTACGGCCGGCACGTCTACGCCGTCGGCGGCAACCGGGAGGCGGCCCGCCGCGCCGGCATCAACGTCGACCGGATCCGGATCTCGGTCTTCGTGATCTGCTCCGGCATGGCGGCCGTCGGCGGCATCGTGGCGGCCAGTCGGCTCAACTCGGTCGATCCCAACACCGGCGGCAGCAGCGTCCTGCTCTACGCCGTCGGCGCGGCGGTCATCGGCGGCACCAGTCTCTTCGGCGGCAAGGGCCGGGTGCTCGACGCGGTGCTCGGCGGCGCGGTGATCGCCGTCATTGACAACGGGATGGGCCTGATGGGATACAGCTCGGGCGTCAAATACGTGGTCACCGGCGTCGTCCTGCTCGGGGCCGCCGCCATCGACGCGCTGTCCCGGCGGCGGGCCGCCGCCACGGGCACCCGCTGACCCGCTTACGGAAATGGCTGTGGCAATGCGTGCAGGACCGAGCCAGGACGAGATCCGCCGGCAGAACCTGGGCGCACTGCTGCGGTACGTGCACGTGCACGGCGCCACCACCCGCGCCGAGCTGACCACCGCCCTCGGGCTGAACCGCAGCACCATCGGCGCGCTGACCGCCGACCTGGCCGGCGCCGGTCTGGTCAGCGAGGGGACGCCGAAGGAGACCGGCCGGGCCGGGCGACCGTCGCTGGTCGTCCGGCCCGAGTCGGAGCGGATCTACGCGTACGCGTACAGCGTGGAGGTGGACCGGCTGCGGGCCGCGCGGGTCGGTCTCGGCGGTGAGGTGCTCGACCGCCGGGAGCTGGACCGGCCCCGGAACCTGGTCGCCGAGGAGGCCGCGCCGGTGCTGGCCGGCGCGGTCAAGGAGATGCACCAGTCGGTGCCGCCGGACGCGATCTGCGTCGGTGCCGGGCTAGCGGTCTGCGGCATGGTCCGCCGCGAGGACGGCCTGGTCCGGCTGAGCCCGACCACCGGCTGGGTGGACGAGCCGATCGGCGCGGCGCTCGCCGCCGAACTGGGCGCCGACGTACCGATCACCGTGGGCAACGTGGCGGACGTGGCGGCCTTCGCCGAGCACGCCCGGGGCGTCGCGGCCGGCTGCGACAACGTCATCTACCTGTACGGGGACGTCGGCGTCGGGGCCGGCATCATCGCCGGCGGGCGGCGGCTCACCGGGCACGGCGGGTACAGCGGCGAGGTCGGCCACATGGTGGTGGTCCGCGACGGGCTGCCCTGCGACTGCGGACGCCGAGGCTGCTGGGAGACCGAGATCGGCGAGCACGCGCTGCTGCGGGCCGCCGGCCGCTCCGACGCCCGGGGCCGGGACGCGCTGCTGGCCGTCTTCGACGCCGCCGACCGGGGCGACGCCCGCGCCCAGACGGCCGTACGGCAGGCCGGCGACTGGCTCGGCTTCGGGGTGGCCAACCTGGTCAACATCTTCAACCCCGAGATGATCATCTTCGGCGGCACCATGCGCGACCTCTACCTGGCCGCCGCCGCCCAGGTCCGCAGCCGGCTCAACTCCAACGGGCTGCCCGCCTGCCTGGAGCACGTCCGGCTGCGTACCCCGAAGCTGGGCGAGGACGCGGCGCTGATCGGGGCCGCCGAACTGGCCTTCGAACGCCTCCTCGCCGACCCCCTCGACGTCGGTTGACGGGTTCGCCCCGGTGACCCGGCCGATGAACTGATCGGTGCCGTGATCCGTACCCCTGGCCGGACGGGCGGCCGGTGGGCGGCCGTCCGCGACATCCGCGTACCGGTCGGACCGAGGAGGCACCGCAACGATGGCACCGCTGGAACCCGCCCGCCGCCGGCTGGCGCACCGGATGATGCTGCTGCTCGTCACGCTGGTCGCGGGGCTCGGGGTGCTACCCGGTACGGCGTACGCGGCGCCCGCCTCGCAGCTCAACGCCGCCGACATGACCCTGCTCAACGGCGTACGGCTGGCCGGGCTCTGGGAGATGCCGGCCGGTCAGCTGGCCGCCGAGAAGGGCCGGTCCACCCGGGTACGCGAGATCGGCGCGGAGATCTCCCGGCAGCACGGCGTACTGGACCAACTCGTCGTGGACGCCGCGAACAAGCTGGGCACCAGCCTGCCGACGGAGCCGACCGCCGAGCAGAAGGGGTGGCTGACCGAGATGCAGAACGCCACCGGCGCGCGGTTCGACCAGATCTTCGTGACCCGGCTCCGGGTCGCCCACGGCAAGATCTTCCCGGTGATCGGGGCGGTCCGGGCCAGCACCCGGGACCCGATCGTCCGCAAGCTGGCCGACGAGGCGAACAGGTTCGTCGGCGACCACATGGCGATGCTGGAGAGCACCGGGCTGGTCCGCTGGCAGCAGCTCCCGCCCGCCGCGCTGCCCCCGGCGCAGAGCGACTCGCTGGTCGCCGCCGCCGCGGCGAACGTCGGCACCGGCGGAGGTGCCGAGGTCAGCACCACCGTGGTGTGGGCGGTCTTCCTCCTCGCGCTGGCCACCGGCGGCTTCGCCACCTGGCGCCTCCTGCGCCGCACCTGACGCCGACCGGGTTCAGCCGTGCCAGGAGCGCCAGAGTGCGGCGTACGAGCCGTCGGCGGCGACCAGCTCGTCGTGCGAGCCCAGCTCGGTGATCCGGCCGCCCTCCACCACCGCCACCCGGTCGGCGTCGTGCGCGGAGAAGAGCCGGTGCGCGATGGCGATGACCGTCCGCCCGGCCAGCACGGCGGCCAGGGAGCGTTCCAGCGCCCGGGCGGCGCGCGGATCGATCAGCGAGGTGGCCTCGTCCAGCACCAGCGTGTGCGGGTCGGCGAGCACCAGTCGGGCCAGGGCGAGCTGCTGCGCCTGGGCCGGGGAGAGCGGATGCCCGCCCGCCCCGACCAGCGTGTCCAGCCCGTCCGGCAACGCCTCCGCCCAGCCCAGCGCGTCGACGGCGGACAGCGCGGCGCGTACCTGGGCCGGTTCCGCGTCGGGGCGGACCATCGCCACGTTCTCGGCCAGGGTGCCGATGAAGACGTGGTGCTCCTGGCTGACCAGCGCGACGTGGCCGCGCAGCTCGGCCAGCGGCAGCCCGGTGAGCGGACGGCCGTCCACGGTGACCGAGCCGGAGCGGGGCGGATGCACCCCGGCCAGCAGCCGCCCCAGCGTGGACTTCCCCGCGCCGGACGGGCCCACCATGGCCAGTTTCTCCCCCGGGCGGGGCACCAGGGTCACCCCGTGCAGCACGTCGTGCCCGTCCCGGTAGGCGTACCGGACGTCGTGGGCGGCCAGCCGGCCGTCGCCCCGCCCCGGCCCCCGACCGGCGGGCGGTGCCGGGGCGTCGGCCGGATCGGCGGCGGGGTCGGCCGCCACCCCGAGCAGCCGGGCCAGCGAGGCACCGCCCACCTGTAGCTCGTCCAGCCAGGCGAGGAGCCGGTCGACCGGGTCCACCAGTTGCTGGGCGTACAGGGTGGCGGCGGTGACCTGCCCCAGGGTCGCCCAGCCCTTGAGGTGGAACCAGCCGCCGATGAGCAGGGTGGCCACCACCGGTACGACGTACCCGAACTCGGCCACCGGCCAGAAGACCGTACGCAGGTAGAGGGTGTACCGCTCGGCCGCGTACGACCGGCGGATGTCGCCGTCGGTGCGGGCCCGGCGGCGGGCCTCCTGCCGCAGCGCCTCCGTGGTGCGGGACCCCTCCACCACCTCGCTGATCCCGTCGGTGATGTCCGAGTACGCGGCGTTCTCCCGCAGGTAGCCCTCGGGCGCGCGGCGCAGGTACCAGCGGGTGCCGGCGACCAGCACCGGCACCGCGAGCAGCGCGGGCAGCACCAGCAGCGGGCCGGTCAGCAGCAACGCGCCGAGGATCAGCAGCACGGTGACCGCCGAGATCAGCGTCTCCGGCGCGGCGAACCGCACCGTCCGGGAGAGCGCGGAGACGTCCCGGGAGGTACGGGTGAGCAGGTCGCCGGTGCCGGCGCGCTCCACCGTGGCCAGCGGCAGGGCGAGCACCCGCTCGACGAACTCCTCGCGCAGCTCGGCGAGGACCCGCTCGCCGAGCCGGGCCGACGCCAGGTGGGCGAAGCGGACCAGCACCGACTGGGCGACCACGAAACCGGCGATGGCCAGCGCGATCCGGTCGACGGTGACGGTGCCGACACCGCGCGAGATCCCCTCCACCAGGTCGCCGAGGAGCCGGGGCGCGACCAGGCCGGCCGCCGCGGCGAGCGCGTGCAGGCCGAGCGCGGCGGCCAGACCGCGTGGGTGCCGGCGGATCAGGGTGCGCGCGTACCGGCGGACCTGGCCGGCGTCGGCCACGGGCAGGGCGGCGCTCACCGGTCCTCCTCCCGGCTCACCGTCGCCGCGTAGCGGGGCTCGGCGGCGAGCAGTTCCTCGTGGCGGCCCTCCGCGACCACCTTGCCGTCCTCCACGAACACCACGTGCTCGGCCCGGCCGAGCACCAGCGGACTGGTGGTGCAGACGAGCGTGGTCCGGCCGCCGCGCGCGGCGCCCAACCGCTCCGCGATCCGCGCCTCGGTGTGCGCGTCCACCGCGCTGGTCGGCTCGACCAGGATCAGCGTCTCCGGGTCCGCGACGAGGGCCCGGGCCAGCCGGAGCCGCTGCCGCTGCCCGCCGGAGAACTCCCGGCCGCGTTCGGCCACCCGGCTGTCCAGCCCGTCGGGCAGCCCGTCGACGATGTCGGTCGCGCCGGCCGCGACCAGCGCCGCCGCGACCGTGGCCCGGTCGCCCCGGTCGTGCGGGTCCAGCTCCGTCCGGAGCGGGCCGGCGAAGAGCTGCGCGTCGTTGTCGACCACCAGGATCCGCTCACGCACCGTCGCCAGTGCCACGTCGCGCAGCGGTACGCCGTGCAGCGTCACGTCCCCGTCAACGTACCGGCCGAGCCGGTCGGCGATCTCGGCCGCGTCCTCGGGGGCGCTGGCCGCGAGCGCGGTGAGCCGACCCGGCCGCAGCACCAGCCCCGAGCGGACGTCCACCAGCTCGCCCGGCCCGTCGGGCACCGGCACCGGGCGGGCCGGGTCGGTGAACTCCGGGGCGAGGCGGAGCAGCCGGACCACCCGACGGGCGGCGACGTGCCCCCGGGTCAGCTTGTCGGCCGCCTCGGTGAGGTTGCGCAGCGGGCCGACCAGGAAGGCGGTGTACCCGTAGAACGCGACGAGCTGACCGGCGCTGATCTCGCCGGCCAGCGCGAACCGGGCCCCCAGCCAGGTCACCAGCACCACGAAGACCCCGGGCAACAGGATCTGCGCCGCCTGGAGCAGCGACTCCACCCGGGCCACCCGTAGGCCGTCGGCGCGCAGCGCCTGGGACTGCTCCCGGTAGCGGGCGCCCAGCATCGGCTCCCCGCCCACGCCGCGCAGCACCCGCAGCCCGGAGACGATGTCGGCGGCACGGGCGGTGAGCCGGCCGGTCGAGTCCCGGTACGCCGCCTGCTGCCGGTGCAGCGGCCGGATCAGCAGCGCCACCAGCCCCATCAGCAGCGGCACGCCGAGCACGACGACCAGTCCGAGCGGCTGGGATGCGGTGAGCAGGACCACCGCCACGATGACGATCGCCACCACCGATCCGGTGCCCCGGGCGGTGATGTCGATGGCACTGCCGATGTGCTCGATGTCGGCCGTACCGATGCTGACCACCTCACCCGCGGTGACCCGGCGGGGCAGTGCGGCGCCGAGCCGGTTGGTGGCGTCCACCGCGACCTGCACGGTCCGGTACGCGGCCCCGAGCCAGTTGTGCACCGCGCAGCGGTGCCGGAGGATGCCGGCGACGGCCTGGAGGACGCCCAGCCCCAGCAGCACGAGCCCCCAGCGCAGCAGGGCGTCCGGATCACGGTGGGCGAGGCCGGCGTCGACGGCCCGCCCGACGGCGGCCGGCATCAACGCCTGCGCCACCATCCAGACGACGCCGAGCGCGAGGCCGGCGCCGAAGATCAGCGGGTGCCGACCGGCCAGCCAGACCAGGTAACGGGTGGCGGACCGGGCGTCGGGGGTGCCGGGATCGCCGGCCGGTGAGAAGCGCATGACACCCCGACGCTAGGTGTTCGGCACCGGGCCCCGCCAGCCAATTCCCGCCGTTCGCGAGCGGTGCCGGGCACCTCCACAGTGGTCGGTGATGCCCGAACCATGAACCGTTCCGCCAGCCGCTAGGCTTCGCCGGGGGCGCGCCCTGGGCGCCTGCCTTAGTCGACCGGAACGGAGCGGCGCGTGACCGACCAGCACGACCGACCGGACGGCCTGATGGGCCGATTCACCAGCGTTCGGGGTGCCGCGTATGCGGCGGACGGCCTGGTACACGTCGAGGTCGACGGGACGGGCGACCTGCTCGCCCTCGACCTCGATCCGCGCGCCATGCGGCTACCATCGGCCGACCTGTCGGCGGCGATCCGGGCGGCGTTCGGCGACGCCCGGGCGCAGGTGCAGGCGCAGCTTCAGGAGCAACTGGCCGCGCAGCCGCCCACCCTGCCCCAGGGCCTGGGGCCGCTCCTGAACGACCTCGGCTTCAACGCGCAACGCCGGCTGGACGACATGGCCGCCGCCGCCCAACAGGTCGCCGACCGGCTCGGCAGGATGGACGGGACGGCGGCGCGATGACCCAGCCGATGCACACCGAGCCGGAGGTGCTGGCCGGTGCGGCACAGACCATTGCCGGGGTCGGCGTGGAGTTGGAGAGCGGCCTCGGCGCGCTGGAGGCCACGGTCACCAGCGAGAACCCGTGGGGTGCGGACGAGCCCGGCTCGGTCTTCGGCGCCGCGTACACCGAGGTGCTGTCGCACGCCCTGGAGGCGTACGGCTCGCACGTGCAGTTGCTGCTCACCGCCGCGGAGGGGCTGGCCGACTGGGCGCAGCAGGTGGTCGACACGGACCAGCAGGCGGACCAGCTCTTCGCGGCCCTGCACGGGCGGCTGGGGGCCTGAGCGTGGGTCTCGAACTGCCCGCCGAGCTGACCGAGCCGCTGAGTTGGATCGGTCTGGAGTGGCCGGAGGCGGATGAGGAACTGCTCTTCGCCGCCGGCCAGCACTGGTTGTCCTTCGGGATGACGTTGCAGTCCGCGGCGATGCAGGCGGACGGCGCGGCGGCGGCGGTCTGGCAGCACAACTCGGGCGACACCGTCAACGCGTTCAAGCAGTGGTGGACGCGTGACGACGGGCCGCAGCTACGGCTGCTGGAGGACGCCATCGCGGCGCAGCTCATCGGCGCCGTTCTGATGATCTTCGCGGCGATGACGTTGGCCATGAAGATCGCCTTCATCGTCCAGCTGATCATCCTGCTGGTCCAGGTGACCATGGCGATCGCCGCCGCGGTCGCCACCCTCGGTGCCTCCACCGCTACCGTGCCCGGCTTCGTGGCGGCCACCCGGATGATCTGCCAACGGCTGATCCGGATGATCGTGCAGCAGGTCCGCACCGTGCTCAAGCACATCCTGGAGCAGGCCAAGCGGCTGCTCAAACTGGTCCGGAAGGTGGGCGAGAAGCGGGCCGCACGCAAGATCGAGAAGCAGATCGCCCACGACCTCAAGCGGGTCAACCCGAAATTCAACCCGCCGAACCCGGACTACTCGGCGAACTGCACGCACTGTGTGCAGACGTACGAGCTGCGGCGGCGGGGCATCGACGTCGAGGCGACCGCCCTGCCGCAACAGTTTCACCAGTGGGGCGGCCGGTCCATTGCCGACATCGAGCAGACCTGGGGACGGAGGTTCGCCCCGGGCGGCAGGGCCGACATCGAGCAGGCGTTCCAGAACTTCGGCCCCGGTTCACGGGGCGTGGTCGCCATCCGCTGGAACAACGGCGGTGGCCACGTGTTCAATGTGGAGAACGTCGGCGGCAAGGTGCGCTTCATCGACGGACAGAACGCCGGGCGTGACGTGGCCAACTACTTCGCCAACGGACACAGCACCCAGTTCGTCCGGCTGGACAACATCCCCATGCCTGGCGGGCTCACCCAGTTCGTCCGGCCGCCCGGTTAGGATCCCCCGTCATGGCTGTCACCTACGAGCAGGCCCGCGAGATCGTCCGTCGGGCCACCGAGCCCGACTGGCCGTTCGGCACCTACTGCCTGGACGACCGCAGGATCGTGGAGAACGACAACTTCTTCGTCTTCGAGATCGGCGCACGGGAGTTCCTGGTGGACGGCGACATGTCGTACGCCACGGCCGGCTCGGTGCCGGTGGTGCACAAGGCGGACGGGCGACTGGAGTATGTGCCGTCCTTCCAGATCGGCACCGACCCGTCGATCCGCAACCGGCCCAACCCCGCACCCACCCTGCGCGCCTGACCCACCCGGCCGGCCGCCGGCCCGCCCCGACAGCGCGTCAGCGGTCGACCTGGGTGAAGTCCCAGGCGTGCGGCGGGCGGGCGACCAGGGTCGGCGGCGGGTCCGGCAGGTCCCGCGGGCTGCTCCGCCACTTCGAGATGACCACGAGTCGGAAATCGGTGGAGGAGAACACCTCGCTGGACAGGTGCAGCGGATCGTGCTCGAACTCGGGCAGCACGGTCTCGCAGACCCAGGTGATCAGGTCGGCGAAGCCGTACGGCTCGGCCTTCGCCTCCCACATCCGGACGATCACAGCGGTCCCCTCCCGCTCAGACGCTGACCACGGTCAGCGGCATCGCCGAGTCGGCCGGCAGGTCGAGGCGGCTCGGGGCGACGCCCGAGGCGACCAGGTGCGAACCCAGCGCGGCCACCATCGCGCCGTTGTCGGTGCACAGCCCCGGGCGGGGCGTACGCACCCGGATGCCGTGCCTCGCCGCCCGGTGCTCGGCCATCGCCCGCAGCCGCGAGTTGGCCGCCACCCCACCGCCGATCACCAGCGTGTCGATCCCGCTGCTGCGGCAGGAGTCCAGGGCCTTGCCGACCAGCACGTCGCAGACCGCCTCCTGGAAGGACGCGGCCACGTCGGCGACCGGAACCGGCTCGCCGGCCCGCTGCCGGGCCTCCACCCAGCGCGCCACCGCGGTCTTCAGCCCGGAGAACGAGAAGTCGTAGCGGTGGGCGGCCAGGTCCTTCGGCGCGGTCAGCCCGCGCGGGAAGGCGATGGCCGCCGGATCGCCGGCCCGCGCCTCCCGGTCGATCCACGGGCCGCCCGGGAACGGCAACCCGAGCAGCCGGGCCACCTTGTCGAACGCCTCACCGGCGGCGTCGTCGATGGTCGAGCCGAGCGGGGTGACGCCCCGGGCCAGGTCGTCGACGCGCAGCAGCGACGAGTGCCCGCCGGAGACCAGCAGGGCGATCGCCGGCTCGGGCAGCGGGCCGTGTTCCAGGGTGTCCACGGCGACGTGCGCGGCGAGGTGGTTGACGCCGTACACCGGCTTCTCGGCGGCGACCGCGTACCCCTTCGCGGCGGCGACCCCGACGAGCAGCGCGCCGGCCAGGCCGGGACCGGAGGTGACGGCGATCGCGTCGATGTCCGCGAGCGTCACCCCGGCCTGCTTCAGCGCCCGGTCCATGGTCGGCACGATCGCCTCCAGGTGGGCTCGGCTGGCCACCTCGGGCACCACGCCGCCGAACCGGGCGTGCTCCTCGACGCTGGAGGCCAGCGCGTCGGCGAGCAGGGTGTGCCCACGGACGATGCCGACCCCGGTCTCGTCGCAGGAGGTCTCGATGCCGAGGATCAGTGGTTCGTCAGCCATGCTCGTCAGTCCTCGTTGCGCTGCATGACCAGCGCGTCGGTGTTGCTCGGTTGGTAGTAGCCGCGGCGCACGCCGATCGGCTCGAAGCCGTACGTGGCGTAGAGACGCTGCGCCGGGGCGTTGTCCGCGGCGACCTCCAACAGCGTGCTGCGGATTTCGCGCCGGGCCGCCTCGGCGAGCAGCGCCTCCAGCAGCGCCCGGCCGATCCCCCGGCGCTGCGCGTCGCGGCGGACCGCGATGTTCTGCACCCACGCCTCGTCGGGCGGTGCCACCAGCAGCCCGGCGTAGCCGAGCACGGTCCCGTCGTCGTCGATGGCGACCAGGTAGAAGTGCCCGCTCGCCAACTCGTTCCAGAACATCGCCGGGGACCACCGCTCGACGCCGAAGAGGTCCGCCTCGATGGGCAGCACCTGGTCGATGTGCCACCAGCGGAAGCGCTCCAGTCGCGCGCCCGTCATGGCAGGACCGGCTTGTGGCCGGTGGCCGCGACGGCGTCCGGGCGACGCAGGTAGAGCGGGGTGAGCGGCTCGCCGGGTGCGCCCGCGCGGATCCGCTCGGCGGCGAGCCGGGCCAGCGCCGTCGCGTCCGGGTAGCGCGGTTCGACCCGCAGCGGCAGGCCGAGGACGTCCGCGTACCGGTGTGCGCCGTCACCGACCGCCACGGTGACGGCCAGGTCGCGGGCGCGCTCCGCGGCGACCGCGGGGGCGTCCACGTTCGGGCCGGCGATCCGCTGGCCGGCGCCGTCGTAGACCGCCCAGTAGACCTCCCGCCGCCGCGCGTCGCTGGCGGCCAGGACCGGTTCGCCGGCGACCGCCGGGTGGCCGATCCCGTCCAGCGAGCAGACACCGTACGTGGGGATGCCCAGCACCTGCCCCATGGTGGCGGCGGTGACCAGGCCGACCCGCAGCCCGGTGAACGGCCCCGGGCCAAGCCCGGCGACGATCGCGCCGAGGTCGCCGGGGCGGGCGTCGGTGTCGGCCAGCACCGCGTCGACCTGCGGGGCGAGCAGCTCCCCGTGGGCCCGGGCGTCGACCGTGCACCGCTGCGCCCGGGCCACGACACCGTCCGCCGAGACCTCGACCAGGGCCGCGGTCACCGCGGGCGTCGAGGAGTCCACCACGAGTACGAGCACGGTATGCCAGCCTAGCCGGGACTTCGGTCACGCCTCGTGACGGGATGACCTCCTACGACTCGGTAGGAGGTTGATACCGCTGAGTCATCAATATGACCAGGAGGTATCAGCCTTCTCATTCTCTGCATCACCATGCTGAGGTGCCTGAATCACGCCTCGTCAGCCAGATCGGCGCGGCGGTCCGCCACCAGCGCGAGCTGAACGAACTCAACCAACGACAACTGGCGGAGCGGGCCGGCGTCAGCCAGGCAGCGGTCGCGCGGATCGAACGGGGCGACCGGTCCCCGAGCCTGCCGGTGCTGGAACGGCTGCTCGCCGCAATGGACGTACAGCTCACGATCGGGGTGGAGCCGCTCGACGGTCATCTGGACGCGGCGCTCGACGCGCTGGTTGCGCGGCCGGTCAACGAGCGGATCGACGAGTTGGGGCTGGCTCGGATGCTCGACGCGCTGGGCGGACTGCCGTACGTGCTGACCGGGAGCACGGCGTCGCTGCTCCAGGGCGCGCCGCTCCCGGTCGACGCGGTGGAGGTCGCGGTGCGGTGGCGCGACTCGGGCCTCCTGACCGCCTGGCTGGAGCGGGCGTACGGGCAGCGGTGGAACGCCCGCTGGGCGGAGTGGGGCAACCTGCGGCTCGAACCCGAGGAGCCCGGCGAGCACCGCTGGCGGACCCGGTACGGCGAGCTGTGGGCGCGGATGTGCGACGAGCTGCCCGAGCCGGTCGAGGTGCGGCACGGTGGGCGCAGCTATTGGGTCGAGCCGCTGGCGCGGGTCGAGGTGACTGACCCGCGCGCCGCCGACCTGCTGCGCCGGCACCGGCAGCGGCTGGCGTCAGCCGGCTGAGCGCTCCCAGTCGATGGTGGGCAGCCCGGCGTCGGCGAGGGCCTTGTTCGCCGCGCTGAACGGGCGGCTGCCCAGGAAGCCACGCGGGTTCATCGGGCTGGGGTGACCGGCCTCCAGCACCACGTGCCGCGGGTTGCTGACCAGGGCGGCCTTCTTGCGGGCGTAACCACCCCAGAGCAGGAAGACCACCCGCTGGTCGAGGGCGTCCAACGCCCGGATGGTGGCGTCGGTGAACTCCTCCCAGCCCTGGTTGGCGTGCGAGCCCGGGCTGGCCTGCCGGACGGTGAGCACCGAGTTGAGCAGCAGCACGCCCTGCGCCGCCCAGCCGGTCAGGTTGCCGCTGCGCGGCTTCGGCACGCCCAGGTCCTCACCCAACTCCTTGAAGACGTTGCGCAACGACGGCGGCACCGACACCCCCTCGCGCACGCTGAAGCTCAGCCCGTGCGCCTGCCCCGCCTTGTGGTACGGATCCTGCCCGAGGATCAGCACCCGGCACTCCGCCGGCCCGCACAGCCGGTAGGCGGAGAACAGGTCCTCGACCGGAGGGAAGACCGTGGCGGTCGCGTATTCCCCGGCGACGAACTCGGCCAACGCCGCGGTGCGGGCCGGGTCGAGGTGCGGGGTGAGCACCGCCTGCCACGCGTCGGGCAGGAGCGTCAGCAGGTCGAGGGTGGGGGCGTCGTCGGGCATCGGCAACCTTCCGCCGGTCGAGATCGGTCCCGGGCACTGTAGGCGCCGGGTACGACAGTCGTCAGTCGAGGGTGGCGAGGCGCCGCGCCCAGTCGCCGCCGACCGGCTCGCAGGTGACCACCCGGGTGTTGTCGTCCCGGCGGTCGATGCGGACCCGCAGGTGCGCGTCGACCAGCTGCTCGACCATCCCCTCGCCCCACTCGACCACGGTGACCGCCTCGTCCACCGAGGCGTCCAGGTCCAGGTCGTCGATCTCGGCACGCGGGTCGGCGGACTCCCCCAGCCGGTACGCGTCGGCGTGCACCAGGGCCACCCGCCCGCCCCGGGCCGGATCCGGGCGGTGCACCCGGGCGATCACGAAGGTCGGCGAGGTGATGTCGCCGCGTACGCCGAGGCCGGCGCCGATGCCCTGGGTCAGCGCGGTCTTCCCCGCGCCCAGCGGGCCGCTGAGCAGCAGCAGGTCGCCGGCGTGCAGCACCCGGGCGAGCCGGCGGCCGAACTCGTGGGTGTCGTCGACCGTCTTCAGCTCCACGACGACGGTCACAGCTCCTCCAGGAACCCTTCCAACGCCGCGTTGACCTCGTCGGCGTGCTCCAGCATCAGGACGTGCCCGCTGTCGTGGATCTTCACGAACTCGGCGTGCGGCAGCCGTCGGACGATCTCCTCGGAGTGGTTCACCGGGGTGATCATGTCCTTGTCCCCCACGATCACCAGCACCGGCGTGCCGGCCAGCGCGGCCAGCGCCGGGAACCGGGAGTGGGTGGCCAGCGTGCGCAGGTAGCGGGTGACCGTGTCGGCGGAGGTCCGCGAGTTCATCGTCTCGACGTACGACACCAGGGCCGGGCTGGGCTTCCGGGTGCCGAAGCCGTACCTGCGGGTCAGCAGCCAGGCGACGTTGGACGTCGACTTCCGGGCCTTGTCGATCACCGTGCCGCCGTACCGGGTGGCGTTGCTCATCATGTAGAGCACCGGCGCGCCGACCCGGCCGAGCAGCGCGGGCGCCACCAGCTTGGTCTCGGCGATCACGCCGCCCGAGGTGGCCATCAGCACGGTGCCGACCACCCGGTCGCCGAACAGCTCCGGATACAGCTCGGCCAACGCCATGATCGTCATGCCGCCCATGGAGTGACCGACCAGCACCAGCGGCCCCTCCGGAGCCACCTCGTCGATCACCCGGCGCAGGGTCCGGCCCAGCGCGGCCAGGTCGTAGTCGCCGGTCTCCAGTTTGCCGGAGCGGCCGTGCCCCGGCTGGTCGTACGCGACGATCCGGTAGTCGCCGCGCCCGGCGAGCATCTCGCGCTGGAAGTGGAACGTCCCCATGTCCAGGCAGAAGCCGTGCACCAGCACCACGGTCGGGTGCCCCTCGACCGGCCGGGTCGGCTCGACCACCTCCACGTGGATGTCGGTGCCGTCCGGCATCTCCAGCCGGAACGCCTCGTCGTACCGCTGCTCGTCGAAGACCTCGTGGGCGTACGGGTCCGCGGGGTCGTGCTTGAGGCGGCGGATCAGGATCCGCTCGCTCACCACGCCCGCGGCGAGCCCGGCGGCGGCGACGCCGACGGCGGCGCCGACCACCCCGGCGACCCGGCCGGCGGCGGTGCGCGGCCGGGGGACGCCGAAGCGGTGATTCACGGCCGCGCGCCCCGCACCGGCGACGGCTGCTGTCGCTCGCCGTCGTAGACGCGGGGCACCCGGACCCCACCGAAGCGGGTCACGATCTCGTAGTTGATCGTGCCGACCGCCTCGGCCCAGTCGTCGGCGGTGGGCTCACCGTCCGCGCCGCTGCCGAAGAGCGTCGCGACGTCCCCGGCCGCCACCTCGTCGTCGCCGCAGTCCAGCACGAACTGGTCCATGCAGACCCGACCGGAGATGATCCGCCGTTTCCCGCCGAGCTGCACCGGACCGGTGCTGGAGGCGTGCCGGGGCACCCCGTCGGCGTACCCGAGCGGGACCACGGCCAGGTTGGCCTCCCGTTCGGTGACGTACGTGTGGCCGTACGACACGCCGGTGCCGGCCGGAACCCGCTTGGTCAACATCACCCGGGCCCGGGCGGTCATCGCCGGACGCAGACCGAACCGCTCGCCGGCCACCGGGGAGAGGCCGTAGATGGCCAGACCGGGGCGGACCAGGTCGAAGTGGGCGTCCGGACGGGTCAGCGTGGCGGCCGAGTTGGCCAGGTGCCGGTAGCGGGGGTGCAGCCCCGCCTTCTCGGCCATGGCCACCCCCTCCTCGAAGACGGCGACCTGCCGGTCGATGGTGGGGTGGCCGGGCGAGTCCGCGTACGCGAAGTGGCTCCACACCCCGACCACCTCGACCAGGCCGTCGGCCTGGGCCTTCGCGGCGGCCTCCAGCAGGGTGGGCCAGTCGGCGACGGTCGCCCCGCCGCGTGACAGGCCGGTGTCGATCTTCAGGTGCACCTGGGCCGGGCGGTCCGCCCGGCGGCCCGCCTCGATCAGCTCGTCGAGCTGGGTGAGGCTGGCGCAGCCCAGGTCGACGCCGACCGCGACCCCCTCGTGCAGCGGCAGCCCGGGGGCGAGCAGCCAGGCCAGCACGGGCACGGTGATCCCCTCCCGGCGCAGGGTGAGCGCCTCGTCGAGGGTGCAGACCCCGAGCCAGTCCGCGCCGGCGTCGAGCGCGGCGCGGGCGGCCGGAACCATGCCATGGCCGTACCCGTCGGCCTTCACCACCGCCATCAGCTCGGCGCTGGTGCCCGTCTTGAGCTGGGCCACGTTCTCCCGGATCGCGTCCAGGTCGACGCGCACCTCCGACTGCCACATGACCCCAGCCTACTTCCGCCGCTGATCACCACGGCCGGGAGCCGTGCGTTCCGCCCACCGTTGGCGCGGGGCGACGGGCCTGGCCACCCCCGTCAGCCCAGGCGGGCCAGCACCGGACGGAGGGCGGCCGCCACGTCGGGGGCGGTCACCGGGCCGCCCCGGGCCGCCTCCCGACCGGCCAGCCCGTGCAGGTACGCCGCCGCGGCGGCTGCCCGCTCGGCCGGCAGCCCGGCGGCGAGCAGCGAGCCGAGCAGCCCGGCCAGCACGTCGCCGGTGCCCCCGGTGGCCAGCACGGCGGTGCCGGTCGGGTTGACGTACGCCCGGCCGTCCGGGGTGCCGATGATCGTTCGGTCGCCCTTGAGCAGCACCACCGCGTTCATCCAGGCGGCCAGCCGCAGCGCGGCCCCCACCCGGTCCGTGCCCGGGGTCTCCCCGCAGAGCCGGGCGTACTCCCGGTCGTGCGGGGTCACCACGATCGGCGCGTCCCGGCCGCGCAGCCGGTCGGCCATCTTGCCGTCGACCAGCAGGGTGAGCGCGTCGGCGTCGAGCACCACCGGCACCGGGGCGCTGAGCACCGCGCGCAGCTCGATGGCGGACTCCTCGCCGGTGCCCAGCCCCGAGCCGCAGACCCAGGCCTGCACCCGGCCGGTGTCGGCGACCCGGCCGGTGGCGATCACCGACGGGTGCTGGTGCAGCACCTCGGCACGGGCGCTGCCCGCGTACCGGACCATGCCGGTCGGGCCGGCCAGCGCGCCTTCGACCGAGAGCACGGCGGCACCCGGGTACGTGGCCGAGCCGGTCGCCACCCCCACCACGCCCCGGCTGTACTTCTCCGCGGTCGGGCCCGGCCGGGGCAACCAGTCGACCACGTCCGACCACTCGGTGACGCGCAGCGCCGGGGTGCCGCGCAGCCACGGTTCCAGCCCGATGTCGACCAGCTCGACGTGTCCGGCGAGCGCGGCGGCCGGGCCGACCATCAGGGCCGGCTTCAGCGCCCCGAAGGCGACCGTCACGTCGGCGCGTACCGCGCAGGGCCGGCCGGCGGCGGTCAGCGGCACGTGTCCGGTGTCCACCGCCACGCCGCTCGGCACGTCCACCGCCACCACGGTGGCCCGGGTACCGTCCCGCCCGCAGCGCTCGGCCAGGCTCGCGGCGAGCTGATCGGCGGTCTCCCGCAGCCCGCCGGTGCCGCCGATCCCGACGATGCCGTCGAGCACCAGGTCCACCGGGGCCGGGGGCCGGTCGACGAGGCGCCCGCCGGCGGCCCGCAGCGCGGCCAGCCCCTCGGCGTGCGCCCGGCCGGGGGTGAGCAGCAGGGCGGACACCGTCGCGCCCCGCCGGGCCAGCCGCGCGCCCGCGTACAGGGTGTCGCCGCCGTTGTCGCCGGAGCCGACCAGCAGCAGCACCCGGGCGCCGTAGACACCGCCCCGGTCGGCGAGCAGCAGCGCACAGCGGCGGGCCAGGCCGGCGGCGGCCCGCTGCATCAGCGTCCCGGGCGGAAGGGTGGCCATCAGGCCGGCCTCCGCCGCGCGTACGTCCGCGACCCGCCACACCGGTCTCATGCCACCCCGTCCCGTCCGTTCGTCGTGGGCGGGCCGGCCGGCCCGCCCGGTCAGCTCAGCGTTCCGCGACCACCATCGCCGACGCGATGCCGCCGTCGTGCGACAACGACAGGTGCCAGCGGTTGATCCCACGTTCGGCCGCGGCGGCGGCCACCGTGCCGGAGACGGTCAGCCAGGGTCGGCCGTCCGGATCCGGCACGATCTCGCAGTCGTGCCAGCTCAGCCCGGCCGGCGCGCCGAGCGCCTTGGCCACCGCCTCCTTCGCCGCGAAACGGGCGGCCAGGGACTCGGGCGAGCGCGGGTTGCCCGAGCGGGTGAACCGCTCGGCCTCGGTGAAGAGGCGGTCGGCGAGCAGCGGCGTGCGCGCCAGGGCCCGGGCGAACCGGTCCACCAGCACGACGTCGGTGCCGACAGCCACGATCACGAACTCACCCTACCGACGGTTCCGGGCGGAGATTAGCCGCCGGCTGCGCGGTGGACAACGCCTGTGGACAACCACGGGTACGACGACCGCCGGTTGTCCACAGGGCCGGTGCCGGCTGCCAGCAGTCACCTAGCGTCCCGGTTGCCCGATCCGCCCGGCGCTCCGGCGCGGGCCTCCGTTCGCTGCCGGCATCAGCCGTCGGCGGCCTGCGCCAGGGGGGAGACACCGATGACCGAGGAGCCGTTCGCCGTCGAGCCGGAGCTGCTGCGCGGGGTCGCACGGGGGCTGGGCGACGACGCGTACCGGCTGGCGCGGTCGCTGGCCGGCGTTCCCGGGCTGGCGGTGCCGGCCGACGGCTGGTGTGCCGGGGTGGCGCTGGCCGAGCTGGAGGCGGCGACGCACCGCTGGTGCGGAGCGCTCGCCGCCCGGGTGGCGACCACCGCCGAGGCGGTCCGGGCCGCCGCCGACGGCTACGAGGCGGCCGACGGGCGGGCCGCCCGACGGCTGACCGGGATACCGCGATGAGCGGCGCCCGAGCGGGCACCCCCGGCACGACGGCCGGCTACGCCCAGCTCTGGGCGGCGGATCCGGGTGCCTGGGTCGCGGCCGGGGTGGCCTGGCGCGGGCTCGCCGGTCCGATCCGGCGACGGGCCGACGGGCTCGACGCCCGGGTCGCCGCCCTTCGTCCCGGCTGGTCCGGTTCCGCCGCCACCGCCGCCCGGGCGCAGGTAGGTGGGCTGCGCGACGCGCTGACCGACGTGCTGCCCGCGCTGATCGAGGTCGACCAGGTGCTCGCCGAGTTCGCCACCCGGCTGGGCGCGGCGAAGGCCCGGCTCGGCGCCGCGGTGGCGCACGCCGCCGCGGGGGGTCTCCTGGTGGACCGGGCGGGGGCGGTTCGGCCCGATCCGGCCCACCCCCGTCCCGCCGACCGGCTCGGGCCGGCGCTGACCCAGGTGGCGGCCGAGATACGCGGCGCGCTGGCGCTGGCCGGCGCGGCCGACCGGGAGGCCGCCGCCAGGCTCGGCGAGTTGACCACGGCGGCGGTCACCGGCTGGGTGAGCGTCCCGCCCGCCGGGCGGCCGTCGCCCGGTACCGGCCCGGCCGAGGTCGGCCGCTGGTGGGCCGGGCTCACCCCGGCCCAGCGCCGCTGGCTGATCGGGCACGAGCCGGCCCTGGTCGGCCGACTCGACGGGGTGCCGGTGGCGGCCCGGGACCAGGCCAACCGGCTGCTGCTGGCCACGCGAC
Source organism: Micromonospora narathiwatensis (assembly GCF_900089605.1). Lineage (NCBI taxonomy): Bacteria > Bacillati > Actinomycetota > Actinomycetes > Micromonosporales > Micromonosporaceae > Micromonospora > Micromonospora narathiwatensis. Next base: position 4,610,934 of record NZ_LT594324.1, read on the forward strand.
GTGAGGAGCTGGCGACCCGACTCCGACGGTTGCTGAAGCCGCTGCCGCCGGGGCCGCCCGAGCTGGCCCGGGTGCTCCGGCTCGCCCGGGTGGAGGCGGCCCTGCGCGGCCTCGACACGCTGGGCCGGCGGCTGGCCGCGCCGGGGGTGCCCCGGGCCTATCTGGTCGGGCTGGATCCCGGCGGGGACGGGCGCACGGTGGTGGCGCTGGGCAACCCTGACCGGGCCGGCGCGGTGCTGACGTACGTCCCGGGGATGACCGCGGACCTCGCCGACGCGCCGGGCGAGCTGGGCCGGGCCGCCCGGGTGCTGGAGCGCTGCGCGGCGCTCGGGCCGGGCGAGGAGACGGCGGCGGTGCTCTGGCTGGACTACGACGCGCCGGACTTCCTGCCCGAGGCGGCCCGCTCCCGCCAGGCCGAGGACGCCGGGCCGGCGCTGCACCGGTTCCAGGAGGGTCTGCGGGCCTCGCACGAGGGTCCGCCCGCCCGGCAGACCGTGCTCGGCCACAGCTACGGCTCGCTGGTGGTCGGCACCACGGCCCGCGACCACGGACTGAGCGCCGACGCGCTGGTCTTCGTCGGCTCCCCCGGTGTGGGCGTCGAGCACGCGGGCGAGCTGCGGGTGCCGCCCGGGCAGGTCTGGGCCAGCACCGCGCCGGACGACGTGATCCGGCTGGCCCGGCCACCGGAGGAGCTGGCCCGCCGGGCGGTCCTGGCCGGTACGCCACTCGGTCCGGCGGCGGCGATGCTGGACGGGCGCGACCACGAGCTGTGGTTCGGGCGCGACCCGAGCGACCCGGGCTTCGGCGGGCGACGCTTCCCCAGCGGCCGGTACGGCCACACCGGCTACTGGGAACCGGGCAACCCGGCGCTGGACGGCATGGCCCGGATCGTGCTGGGCCGATGAGCGCGGCGGGTGGGGAGACGACCCGGCCCCTCCACCGTCGGGCGGAGGGGCCGGGTCGGGTCGGGCTACTCGACGGTGACCGACTTGGCCAGGTTGCGCGGCTGGTCGACGTCGTGCCCACGGCCGGCGGCGATCTCGGCGGCCAGCACCTGGAGCGGCACCGTGGTCACCAGCGGCGCCAGCAGCGTGGGCGTACGCGGCACGTAGATCAGGTGGTCGGCGTAGCGGACGACGGCCTCGTCCCCCTCCTCCGCGATCACGATGGTGCGGGCGCCCCGGGCCCGCACCTCCTGGATGTTGGAGACGACCTTGTCGTGCAGCATGCCCCGGCCGATCGGCGACGGCACGATGCAGATCACCGGGGTGCCCTTGTCGATCAGCGCGATCGGGCCGTGCTTCAGCTCGCCGGCGGCGAAGCCCTCGGCGTGCATGTACGCCAGCTCCTTGAGCTTCAGCGCGCCCTCCAGCGCCACCGGGTAGCCGACGTGCCGGCCGATGAAGAGCACGGTCGGTTCCGACTTCAGCTCGCGGGCGAGTTCGCGGACCGGCTCGATCCGGTCGAGCAGCTCGCGCAGCTTGCCCGGCATTTCCTGGAGCTGGGCGACGACCGCGCCCACCTCGTCGGCGAACTTGATCCCGCGCACCTGGGCCAGGTGCAGGCCGATCAGATAGCAGGCGACGAGCTGGGTGAGGAACGCCTTGGTGGAGGCGACCGCGATCTCCGGGCCACCGTGGGTGTAGAGCACGGCGTCGGACTCGCGCGGGATGGTGGATCCGTTGGTGTTGCAGATGGCCAGCACCCGAGCCTTCTGCTCCTTGGCGTGGCGCAGGGCCATCAGGGTGTCCATGGTCTCGCCGGACTGCGAGATCACCACGATCAGCGTGGAGCGGTCCAGCACCGGGTCGCGGTAGCGGAACTCGCTGGCCAGCTCCACCTCGCAGGGGATCCGGGTCCAGTGCTCGATGGCGTACTTGGCGACCAGGCCGGAGTGGTACGCCGTGCCGCAGGCGACGATGAAGATCTTGTCGACGTCGCGCAGGTCCTGCTCGCTGAGGCGGACCTCGTCGAGGGCGATCTCACCGGTCTCGGTGAGCCGGCCGAGCAGCGTGTCGGCGATCGCCTGCGGCTGCTCCTCGATCTCCTTGAGCATGAACCAGTCGTAGCCGCCCTTCTCCGCGGCCGAGGAGTCCCAGTCGATGTGGAAGTCCTTGCCGGTGGCGGTCTGGCCGGCGAAGTCGGTGATCTCGATGTTGTCCGGGGTGATCAGGACGATCTGGTCCTGGCCCAGCTCGACCGCGTCGCGGGTGTGCTCGATGAACGCGGCCACGTCGCTGGCCAGGTAGTTCTCGCCGTCCCCGCGACCGACCACCAGGGGCGAGTTGCGCCGGGCGCCGACCACCGCGCCGGGGATCCCGGCGTCGACGGCGAGCAGCGTGAAGGCGCCCTCCAGCCGCTGGCAGACCAGCCGCATGGCGGAGGCGAGCAGCTGCGGGCTGTCGACCTCACCGGCCGCGCGCAGGCCGGCCAGCGCGCGGGCGAGCAGGTGCGCGGCGCACTCGGTGTCGGTGTCGCTGGCGAACTCGACGCCGTCGTCCTCCAGCTCGGCGCGGAGCTTGGCGAAGTTCTCGATGATGCCGTTGTGGATCACCGCGACCCGGCCGTCGGGGGACAGGTGCGGGTGGGCGTTGCGGTCGGTCGGCCCGCCGTGGGTGGCCCACCGGGTGTGGCCGATGCCGGTGGTGCCGTCGCCGATGCCGATCGGGCTGGCGGCGCAGGAGTCCGGGTCGCTGGCGGCCCGCTCGGCGAGGACCTTCTCCAGGTTGGCCAGCTTGCCGGCCTTCTTCTCGATCAGCAGCTCGTCGTCGCAGACGACGGCCACGCCGGCCGAGTCGTAGCCCCGGTACTCCAGCCGCCGCAGTCCGTCGAGCACGATGCCGAGTGCCGGGCGCGCGCCGGCGTAACCCACGATTCCACACATGGTCCGCAGCCTAACCCAGTTTCGCTCACCACGGGTGCTCGGAAGCCGGGTAAACGATCACTGAATTTGAGCGAACAGGTGGACGGAGTGCGCGGATCGGATAAACCTCCCAAGGCGGGCGGCAGTGCGTACGGCACGGAGCGCGCCGGACGAGCCACCGTCCCTTACATTGAGGTCCCTGGTCCGACCGGCCGCCCGACGCCGGACGCGCCCATCCCTCTCGCGGTCGTCTCCGCGCCCGTCCCCTGCGAGCTGAGCTGATGTCCGAGGCAACGCCGTCCCCCGATCCGCAGCCCGGCGGGAGCCCGACCGATCCCACCGCGTCGCCGGCCGTCCCGACGCCCGCGCCCTGGACGCCGCCGGACCCACTGGCCGCCCCGACGCCCTGGGCCCCCTCGCCGATGCCCTGGTCGCCCGTCGACGAGTCGGGCACCACCGGCCCGCCCGGCGCCACCGGCCTGCCGGGCACGACGGGTGTGCCGGGTGTCGCCGGCCTGCCGGGCGCGCCCGCCCCGACCGGCTACCCAGCCCCCACCGGGCACCCCGCCCCGACCGGCCCGGCGGGTCCGCTCGGAGGGCCGGTGCCGGCACCGGGCGCCACGCCGCCACCCGGGCACCCCTGGCCCGGTCACCCCACGCCGGCCTGGCCGCCCGCCAGCTACCCACCGCCGTACGCGTATCCCGGGCCGCCGCCCCCGGCGAACGGCGGCCGGACCGCGGCGATCGTGGTGGGCATCGTGATCGCCGTCCTGGCACTCGTCTTCTGCGGTTGCGTCGGGCTGGGCGTGCTCGGCAGCTTCTACGACGAGCAGGTGAGTTCCAGCGAGCCGTACGAACCCGGCTACGGCGTACCCGACGAGGAGGTCGCCTCGGTGCCGCCGAACAACCCGGCCACCACGCCGTCGGGTGGGCCCGGCAGCCTGACGGTCACCTACGAGGTGACCGGCGGCGACTCGGCGTACATCCAGTTCTACGACGCCAACGGCGACTTCTTCCAGGTCGAGGATGTGCAGACGCCGTGGCGGATGGCGTTCACCGCCAACGACCGCGAGCGGGTGCAGATCATCGCGTCGCCGACCCAGTCGGGCGAGGTGAGCTGCAAAATCACCATCAACGGAAAGGTCGTCTCGCAGAACTCGGGCGAGAACGCGGCGACCTGCTTCGGCTGGTGACGCCGGCGGCGGGGACACGACGGTCTTGCGGCGTCAACGGCGGGCCGTAGGCTGGCCGCGTGACGACGACCGATGCGCTGGTGGCCCGGATGCGGCCGTTCGGCACCACCGTCTTCGCCGAGATGTCCGCGCTCGCCGTACGCACCGGCGCGGTCAACCTCGGGCAGGGCTTCCCGGACACCGACGGCCCGCCGGAGATGCTCGCGGCGGCCGCCGACGCGCTGCGCTCCGGGCACAACCAGTACCCGCCGGGGCCGGGTCTTCCCGCGTTGCGCGCGGCCGTCGCGACCCACCAGCGCCGGTTCTGGGGCCTGGAATACGACCCGGACGGCGAGATCGTGGTGACCGCGGGCGCCACCGAGGCGATCGCCGCCAGCATCCTCGCCCTGTGCGAGCCGGGTGACGAGGTGGTCTGCTTCGAGCCGTACTACGACTCGTACGCCGCCTCGATCGCCCTCGCGGGCGCGGTCCGCCGGCCGGTCACCCTGCGGCCCGCCGCCGACGGCCGGTACGCCGTCGACCCGGCCGAGCTGCGCGCCGCGTTCGGGCCGCGTACCCGGCTGGTGCTGCTGAACTCCCCGCACAACCCGACCGGCAAGGTCTTCACCCCCGACGAGCTGGCCCTGGTCGCCGAGCTCTGTCAGGAGCACGACGCGTACGCGGTCACCGACGAGGTGTACGAACACCTGGTCTTCACCGACGCCGCCGCCGCGCACGTGCCGCTGGCGACGCTCCCCGGCATGCGGGAGCGGACGCTGCGGATCTCCTCGGCCGGCAAGACCTTCTCCTGCACGGGCTGGAAGGTCGGCTGGGTGAGCGGACCCGCGCCGCTGGTCTCCGCGGTGCTGCGGGTGAAGCAGTTCCTCACCTTCGTCAACGCCGGGCCGCTGCAACCGGCCGTCGCGGTGGCGCTCGGGCTGCCGGACGCGTACTTCGCCGACTTCGCCGACGGCATGCGGCGCCGGCGCGACCAGCTCGTCGCCGGGCTCACCGACGCCGGGTTCGACGTGCTCACCCCGGAGGGCACGTACTTCGTGACCGCCGACGTCACCCCGCTCGGCGGCCGGGACGGGGTGGAGTTCTGCCGGTCGCTGCCGGAGCGCTGCGGCGTGGTGGCGGTGCCGACGCAGGTGTTCTACGACCACGCGGAGGCGGGGCGGCGGCTGGTCCGGTTCGCCTTCTGCAAGCGGCCCGAGGTGCTGACCGAGGCGGTTACCCGGCTGCGCCGGCTGAGGATGGAACCATGACCGAGCCGTACGCCGACCGGCTCCGCCGGGACACCGCGCAGCGCGGCTGCGACACCGTGCTCTCCGGCGTCCGGCCGGCCTCGGTGGTGGAGCAGCTCGCGGCGATCCGGGCGGTGGCGGCCGACGACCTGCTACCGGACTTCTACGGCGAGGGCGGCCCGGTCGAGGAACTGGAACGTCGGATCGGCGAGCTGCTCGGCACCGAGGCCGTCGCCTTCTTCCCCACCGGCACCATGGCCCAGCAGGTCGCCATGCGGTACGGCGCCGAGCTGACCGGCCTGGACGCGGTCGGCCTGCACCCGCTCAGCCACCCACTGCTGCACGAGCGGGACGCGTACGCCGTTCTCGGCGGCCTGCGCGCGGTGCTGACCACGAGCGCTCCGCGCAACCCGACGGCCGAGGAGATCGCCGCGCTCGACGAGCCGATCGGCACGCTGCTGCTGGAACTGCCGCTGCGGGACGCCGGCTTCGTCCTGCCGGGTTGGGACGAGCTGGTCGCGGCGGTCGGCGCGGCCCGGCGGCGGGGTGCCCGGATACACCTGGACGGCGCCCGGCTCTGGGAGTCGGCCGTCCACCTGGGACAGTCGCCGGCCGAGATCGCCGCCCTGGCCGACAGCACGTACGTCTCGTTCTACAAGTCCCTCGGCGGCCACTCGGGGGCGGCGCTCGCCGGGTCCACCGAGCTGGTGCGGTACGCCCGCGCCTGGCGGCACCGCTACGGCGGCAACCTGTTCCAGCAGTGGCCGGCCGCCCTCGCCGCGCTCGCCGGTCTGACGCACGAACTGCCCCGGCTACCCGGCTACGTGGCGCACGCGAAGGTGGTGGCCGCGGCCCTGGCCACCCTTCCCGGCGCGCGGGTGCATCCGATGCCGCCGCACACCCACCAGTTCCGGCTCTGGTTGCCGCATCCGGCGGAGGCGCTCAACGCCGCCAACCTGGCCCTCGCCGAGGACGAGAAGGCGTGGTTCGTCGGCGGCTGGCGCGACACCGAGGTGCCCGGGGTGGCGCTGGCCGAGGTGACGGTGGCCGGCCCGGCGCTGGAGCTGGACGCCGACCAGGTCGTCGACCTGGCCGATCGTTTCCTGCGCCGGGTGGCACAACGCTGAGGCCGGGGCTGCCGGGCGCATCGCCCAGCTCTCGCTTGAAGCCGGGAACGCCAAAACCGGGCTCGCCGGCAGACCGGCCCGACCCGCAGACCGGGCCGGGCCGGGCCGGAACAGTCGTCAGCCGGCCGGGCTGGCGGTGCGTACCTGCTCGGCGATCCGCTCGGCGACGGAACGGGCGGTGGCCTCGGTGGCCGCCTCGACCATGACCCGGACCAGCGGCTCGGTGCCGGAGGGGCGCAGCAGCACCCGACCGGTCTCGCCCAGCTCGGCCTCGGCCCGCTCCACCTCGGACCGGACGGCCGGCGCGGCCGAGCCCACGGTCCGGTCGCCCACCGGCACGTTGATCAGCACCTGGGGCAGCTTGGTCACCACGGAGGCCAACTCGGCGAGCGACTTGCCGGTGGCCGCCATCCGGGACATCAGGTGCAGCCCGGTGAGCACGCCGTCGCCGGTGGTGGCGTACGCCGGCATGACGATGTGGCCGCTCTGCTCGCCGCCGAGGGCGAGGCCGGACGCGCGCAGCTCCTCCAGCACGTACCGGTCGCCGACCTTGGTCTCGACCAGCCGGATGCCCTGCGCGGACATGGCCAGGCGCAGGCCGAGGTTGCTCATCACGGTGGCGACCAGGGTGTCCTCGGTCAGCTCGCCGGCCTCGCGCATGGCCAGGGCGAGAATCGCCATCACCTGGTCGCCGTCGACCTCGACGCCGTCGGCGGTCACCGCGACGCAGCGGTCGGCGTCCCCGTCGTGGGCGATGCCCAGGTGCGCGCCGTGCTCCACGACGGCGGCCCGCAGCGCGTCGAGGTGGTTGGAGCCGCAGTCGTCGTTGATGTTGAGCCCGTCCGGCTCGGCGCAGATCGCGATCACCTCGGCGCCGGCCTCCTGGTAGGCCGCCGGGGCCACCTCGGCCGCCGCGCCGTTGGCGCAGTCGACCACCACCTTGATCCCGTCGAGCCGGTGCGGCACGGTGCCGACCAGGTGCTGGACGTAGTGGTCGGCGCCGTCGAGCAGGTCGTGCACCCGGCCCACGCCGGCGCCGACCGGGCGATCCCAGGCGGTGGTGGCGTTCGCCTCGACGGCCGCCTCGATCCGCATCTCGATCTCGTCGGGCAGCTTGTGTCCGCCGGCGGCGAAGAGCTTGATCCCGTTGTCCGGCATCGGGTTGTGCGAGGCGGAGAGCATGACCCCCAGGTCGGCCTTGGCCTCGGCGGTGAGGAACGCCACCGCGGGCGTGGGCAGCACGCCGACCCGTACCACGTTGGCGCCGGCGCTGGTGAGCCCGGCCACCACGGCGGCCTCCAGCATCTCGCCGCTGGCCCGGGTGTCCCGACCGACCACGGCGAGCGGCGGATGGCTCTTGTCCGTCTCGGCCAGCGTGTGCGCGGCGGCGACCGCCACCGCGAGCGCCAACTCCGGGGTGAGATCCGCGTTCGCCCGCCCGCGTACGCCGTCCGTGCCGAACAACCGGCCCATACCCGCCAACCTCCGATGGAACTGCCGTTGCGAGGAGAGGAAAGGCGGACGGCCGGGCCCACCTCCCGCAGAGGAGGCGGACCCGGCCGTCCGTCAGAAGTACAAGGCGCTGCTGATGATCAGCGCTTCGAGTACTGAGGAGCCTTACGGGCCTTCTTGAGGCCGTACTTCTTGCTCTCCTTGACCCGGGCGTCACGGGTCAGGAAGCCGGCCTTCTTCAGGGCCGGGCGGTCGTCCGGCTCGCTCACGATCAGCGCCCGGGCGATGGCGAGGCGCAGCGCACCGGCCTGGCCGGTGGTGCCGCCGCCACGGAGGTTGGCGATCACGTCGAACGCCTCGGGCTTCTCGGCGGTCACCAGCGGGTCCTTGATGAGCTGCTGGTGCACCTTGCTCGGGAAGTAGGCCTCGAGGTCGCGGCCGTTGCAGGTGATCTTGCCGCTGCCGGGGACGATGCGGACCCGGACGATGGCCTCCTTGCGCCGACCCACGGTCTGGATCGGGCGGTCGCCGCGAGGCGCGCGGGCGACGGGCGCCGGCGCCTCGGTGGCCTCGGGGGCAACCTCGGTGGCGGTGATGTCGGTCATGCTGCTTCCTTCGCCCGCGCTCACTGCGCGATCTGCTTGATCTCGAACGGCACCGGCTGCTGCGCGCCGTGCGGGTGCTCGGCACCGGCGTAGACCTTCAGCTTCTTGAGAATCTGACGGCCGAGCTTGTTGTGCGGGAGCATCCCCTTCACGGCCAGCTCGATGGCCCGCTCGGGACGCTTGGTCAGCAGCTCGTCGTAGCCGACCTGCTTCAGACCACCCGGGTAACCGGAGTGGCGGTAAGCGATCTTCTGCTGGCGCTTGTTGCCGGTCAGCGCGACCTTGCCCGCGTTCACGATGACGACGAAGTCGCCCGTGTCGACGTGCGGCGCGAAAGTCGGCTTGTGCTTGCCACGCAGCAGCGTGGCGGCGTGGGTCGCCAGGCGGCCCAGCACGACATCAGAGGCGTCGATGACGTGCCACTGACGCTCGATCTCACCCGGCTTCGGGCTGTACGTACGCACAGGTCTACCTTGTCTCGTCGTCGGTCTGGGGTCGCGCGCCGAGGTGACCGGGGCGTCCCAGCCGAACCAGCGCGCACGAACGACCAAGCGTACCTGATGCGGCACGCCTCTGAATGTCGTACAACAGCAGGCAACGATACCCGGCCGCCCAGCGGCAGGTCAAAACGGGGTCTGTCACCCACCCGGACCGGTCAGAGCTCCTGGAGGATGCGCAGCGCCCGACCCACCCGCTGCATGGTCTCGGTGTCGGCCACGTCCACGCACTCGGTGAACCACTTCTTCATCGGCGAGGAGAGCCGGTCGGGCATGACCACGTATGCGCCCATCGGCACGGCCAGGGGCGAGTCGCGCAGCAGCGATTCCTCGACCACCTCGGCCACGATCACGATCGGCACGTCGGTGGAGTTGTAGACATCGGAGCTGATCACCAGTCCGAGCCGATCCCGGGCGCCCGAGACGCGCCAGACCTCGCCCCTACGCAGCACGCGGCCGCCCGCCGCCGAAGAGGGCGTCGTCGACCATCGCGGCCTCCTGGGCGTCGGCCAGGGCGGCGGCCTCCAGATCCAGCCCGGCGCGACCGACGGCGGCGGCGTGCGCGGTGAAGACCTCGCGCAGTGCCTTCTCCCGCGCGGCCTGGTCCATCCAGGCGGAGAGGGAGAGCCCCTCCCGCTTGGCGAACCGGCGCGCCTCCTCGATCGTCTCGTCGGAGAACGAAAGCGTCACCTTGGCGGTCATGCCGGTGAGACTACCCACTGGTATGACCATCAGTCATCCCCGTTCGCGGGGGTCGGCTAACCGGACAATCCACGACACCGGGGACGGGTCGCCCCTCGGCCGGCGATCGCGGGCGCCGGTCAGCGGCGGCGGCCACCGAAGACGGCGAAGCGCCACTCCTTGAAGAAGCAGTCCACGTCGACCAGGCCGGCGTCGGCGAGCCAGCGGCACTGGTCGGTCACCGTCGCCGGCCGGTCGTGCCGCATCCGCTCCCGGGCGGCGGCGATCTCCTCGGCGTCCGAGCCCAACTCGGCGATCCGGGCCGTCCAGGCCTCGTCGTAGCGCCGGTCGAGCGCCGGGGTGGGGCCCGCCACCTGCTCGGCGTTGACGAACACCCCGTCGGGCACCAGCGCCTCGGCCGCCCGCCGGTAGAGCGCCCGCTTGCCGTCGTCGGCCAGGTGATGGATGGCCAGGGCGGAGACCACCGCGTCGTACCGCCCGGCGGGCAGGGGGTCGGCCAGGTCGGCGAGCACCGTCCGGTGCGGCACCCCCCGGGCGGCCAGGTGGCCGGTGGCCACGGCGAGCATGCCCGGCGCGGCGTCGACCAGGGTCAGCCGGATGCCCGGGACGGCGGCCGCGAGCAGCAGGGAGAGCAGGCCGGTGCCCGCGCCCAGGTCCAGCACCTCCGGGGTACGCCCCGCGGCGAGCGCCGCGCGCAGTGGCGGCGCGGCCACCTCGACCGCCGTCCCGTAGAAGGCGTCGAAGCAGGGCACCAGCCGGCGTCGGGCCTCGTCGTAGCTGCCCGCCACCGCGTCGAACGCATCCGCCACACTCATCGCGTCTCCCAATATTCAGGATTCTCGTCCCACATTCTAAACCGCCCGGCCCGACCCGTCACCACCCTCGGTTGTGCGCTCTTGACCGGACCGAAACAGGTGGGACCCGGGCCGGAAATCACCCGCCGGCACGCTTTCCCGACATGACAGACCGTGCACGCGCGGCCACGCGACCGGGCATGGCGCGCCGGTGGACCGCCACCCACTGCTGGAGGAGTGATGCGGGAGGAACTGGCCGGCTTCACCATCGGGATCACCGCCGAGCGGCGACACGACGAGCTGGCCGCGCTGCTCCAGCGGCGCGGTGCGCGGGTGGTGCTGGCCCCGGCCCTGCGGATCGTGCCGCTGGCCGACGACACCGAGCTGCGTGAGGCCACCCGGGCCTGCCTGGACAGCCCGCCGGACGTCCTGGTGGCCAACACCGGCATCGGGATGCGCGGCTGGTTGGAGGCGGCCGAGGGCTGGGGACTCGGCGGGCCGCTGCGCGGTGCGCTGGGCCGGTCGTACGTGGTGGCCCGCGGCCCGAGGGCGACCGGCGTGATCCGGGCCGCCGGCCTGCGGGCGCACTGGTCCCCCGACTCGGAGAGCTGCCGCGAGGTGGTCGACCACCTGGTACGCCGCGGGGTGGCCGGCCGGGTCGTCGCGGTGCAACTGCACGGCGAGCGCCGACCCGGGTGCACCGGGACGCTGGCGGCGGCCGGCGCGACGGTGATCGAGGTACCGGTCTACCGGTGGGCGCCGCCCACCGACCCGGCGCCCCTGCACCGGCTGATCGACCTGGTCGCGGGGCGACTGGTCGACGCGGTCACGTTCACCTCCGCCCCGGCGGCGGAGGCGCTGCTCCGGGCGGCCGGGGACCGCACCGAGACGGTGCTGGAGGCGCTGCGGGGCGACGTGCTGGCCAGCTGCGTCGGCGCGGTCACCGCCGAGCCCCTGGTCAGCCGGGGCGTGCCGGTGAGCGCCCCGCGCCGGGCGCGGCTCGACGCGCTGGTCCGGACGATCGTCGACGAGCTGCCCCGCCGGACGGTGACCGTGACGGCCGGCGGGCACCTGCTGACCCTGCGCGGGCACGCGGCGGTGGTGGACGGGGAGCTGCGATCGCTCGCACCCTCCCCGATGGCGGTGCTGCGGGCGCTCGCCGCGTCGCCCGGCACCGTGCTGTCCCGCACCGCCCTGCTGCGTACGCTGCCGCGGGGCGCGGACGAGCACGCCGTGGAGATGGCGGTGGCCCGGCTACGGGTCGGACTGCGCGCCCCCCGCGTGGTGCAGACCGTGGTCCGGCGCGGCTACCGGCTCCGGGTGGACTGAACAGTCCCCGGCGTCAGCCAACCGAGGCCGGGTAGCCGCGCTCGTGCTCGGCCTGGAGGCGGAGCATGGCGTGCTCGACGACGGTCACCAGCACCTGCTTGACCGACTCGCGGTTCCGGGCGTCGCACCACACCAGCGGCACGTCCGGCGAGATCGCCAGCGACTCGCGGACCTCCTCCACCTCGTACAGCGGAGCGCCGTCGAACCGGTTCAGCGCCACCACGTACGGCAGCTTGCGGTTCTCGAAGTAGTCCAGCGGGGCGAACGCGTCGGTGATCCGCCGGGTGTCCACCAGCACGGCCGCGCCCACCGCCCCCCGGATGATCTCGTCCCACATGAACCAGAAGCGGGTCTGTCCCGGCGTACCGAACAGATAGAGGATCAGGTCCTGGGCCATGGTGATCCGGCCGAAGTCCATGGCGACCGTGGTGGTCTCCTTGCCGGGCACCTTCGACGGATCGTCGATGCCCACACCGGCCGCCGTCATGAGCGCCTCGGTGGTCAGCGGAGTGATCTCGGAGATCGCACCGACCAGTGTGGTCTTGCCCACCCCGAAGCCACCCGCGACCACGATCTTCGCGGAGATGATCTCCCGGCTGCGGTCCGCCCCCGCGGGGTCATAGTTCGCGAAGTCCACTTAGCACCCTTCCAAGCAGGTTCATCCGCTCCTGGAAACCCGTTGCGGGAGCGGCAGTGTGTAGCGTCAGCAGGCCCTCGGCCACCATGTCGGCGACCAATACCCGGGTGACCCCCAGCGGCATCCGGGTGTACGCGGCGATCTCCGCCAGCGACTGTGCCCGGCCTTCGCAGACCGTGGCGATGCGGTATTTGTCGTGCCCGGCGAACCGCGCCTCGGCCGACTGGGTGAAAGTGCACGACAGCACCGCCTCGAGCGCGATGTTCTGCAACGGCTCGGTGCGGCCACGGGTGACCGCGTACGGTCGCACCAGCGCCCCACGCGGATCCCGCCGTGGTTCCATCTCGCGATCACCTCCCCTTCCGTACGGAGCCGGGCCGGCTCCGCGTCACAACGTCATGTCCCACCGCCGGTCAGGACCGGACGGCGTCCCTCGGCAGCGGAACCAGGGCCTGGCCGACCCGTTCCACCAGCAGCGCCATCTCGTAACCCACCTGGCCGACGTCACAGCTACGGGCGGCCAGCACCGCCATCGACGAGCCGTCACTGATGGACATGAGGAAGAGGTATCCGCTGTCCATCTCGATGACCGTCTGGAGCACGCCGCCGGCGCTGAACATCCGCGCGGCGCCCTCGGTCAGGCTCACCACGCCCGAGGTGATCGCGGCGAGCTGGTCGGCCCGGTCCCCCGGGAGGTCGCGGGAGGAGGCGAGCAGCAGCCCGTCCGCGGACACCGCCACCACGTGGGCGATGCCCGCCACGCTGTCGGCGAAGTTGGTGAGCAGCCAACCCATGTCCTGCATGGCCGCTGGCCTGTTCATCGGTTCGTCTCCTTGGTCGAGGTGCTGTTCAGGTCTGCGCCCGCCGTCCGGCCCCGCTGCACACCGCGGTGGTAGGCCGACAGCAGGCCGCGTACTTCGTCGGGGGTGCGCCGGGCCCGGGACCGGCCGCCCTTGGGCTCGACGCCGCCGGGCACGAGCTGGGCCTGCGGCACGCGCTTCGGCAGCCCCGAGCGGGTGGTGCCGCCGTTGGAGGGCTCCGCTGCCTGGCTGGCCCGAGACCAGCCCTCGTCGGCCGCCGTCCGCCAGGCGCTCGTGTCGCTCGCCGCCGCCGACGGAGGCGGCGACGGGGGTACGGCGGCGGCGGGCGGCACCGCCGGCGGCGTGTACGGCGGCGGCGTGGTCAGCCCCGACGCCTGGGCACCCGGGGTACGGGTCGGCAGCGGGGGCGGCGGCGAAGCCGCGGCGACCGGCCGCGCCGCGGCGGGCGCCGGCTCGTCGTCGAACTGTGGCCGGGTGAAGATCGTGGTCTCGTCGTTGCCGTGCGAACGGAACCAGACCGCCTCCATCTCCCGGAAGATGGGTGCCTCGGCCGGCTGCTCCGGCCGGGCCACCACCGGCGCGGCCGGCGGCGCCGCCGAGACCGGCTGGTACGTCGGCGCGACCGGGTACGCCTGCGGGGTCACCGCGGCGGGGGCCGGTGCGGTGGCCTCGGTGCCCGGACTCCGCCTCGGCAGCGGGTCGAGCGCGGGGTACGAGACGGTGGGTCCACCCGCCGACCAGCCGGTGCCGGAGACGGGGGCGGACGGCGCGGGCGCGGCCGGGGCGGGCGTCGGTACGCTCGGCAGCGCGCCGGTCGCACCACCCATCTGCACGGCCGGGCCGGTGTCCCGCGCCTCGGCCTGCCAGCGGGCGGGCGGCGGCGTGGCGGCGCGCCACTGGTCGGTGAGGGTCGCGGTGCCGCCCCGCGACGCGCCGGCCAGCGGGTCGGCGGCGGAGCCGAGCTGGCTCGCCGGGGCCTGCTCGACGGCGAGCGGCTGGCGCGGTCGGGGCAGCGACGCCTGGCCCCGGTTCGCCGGCAGCACCACGGCGGAGTTCGGCAGGGTCACCTGGGCGACGGTGCCGCCCTCGACGTTGCGCCGCAGCTCCACCCGGATGCCGTAGCGGGAGGCGAGCCGGCTCACCACGGCGAGACCCATCAGCCGGAACGCGGCCACGTCGACCGTGGGCGGGGCGGCCAGCCGCCGGTTCAGCGAGTCGAGCTGCTCGTCGCTCAGACCGAGGCCACGGTCCTCGACCTGGATCAGCACGTAGTCCCGGATCCGCCGGCCGTCGGCGACCACCGTCGTGTTCGGCGGCGAGAACCGGGTGGCGTTGTCGAGCAGTTCGGCGACCAGGCGGACCACGTCGTTGACCGCGTGCGCGGCCACCGAGATGTCGGTGTCGACGGTGCCGAACTCGATCCGGTTGTAGAGCTCCACCTCGGACTGGGCGGCCCGCAGCACGTCGACCAGGAGCGCGTCGTCGCGGCGCGGCACGGCCGAGTCGGCACCGGCCAGGACCAGCAGGTTCTCGTCGTTGCGGCGCATTCGGGTGGCCAGGTGGTCGAGCTCGAAGAGCTGGGCGAGCCGCTTCGGGTCCTCCTCGCCACGCTCGATCGCGTCCAGCTCACCGATCATGCGGTCGACCAGGTTCTGCGAGCGCCGGGCCAGGTTGAGGAACATGGCCGAGACGCTGGTCCGCAGCGCGGCCTGCTCGGCCGCCACCCGGACCGCCTCCCGGTGGACCACGTTGAAGGCCGCCGCCACCTGGCCGACCTCGTCGCGGTTGGACAGCTTGATCGGGTCCCGGACCTGCTGGACGATCTCGTCCACCCCGCCGTCGCCGATCGCGTTGACGTTCTGCAGCCGGCTCACCGCGTCCGGCAGGTCGTGGTTCGCTACCGCCAGGGCGCCCTCACGCAGCCGGCGCAGCGACTCGTTCAGCGAGCGCGCGAGCACCACGGCCAGCGTCACGGCGATGGCCAGCGTGAGCAGGACGAGCAGGCTCTCCACGACCGCCTGCCGGATGACGTCCGCGCGCACCGTGTCGGCCGCCGTCAGCAGCCGCTCCTGGAGCTGGACCTCGGCCCACCGCATCAGGTCGTTGACCGCGCCGATGGCCGCGGCGGCGGCGTCCCGGTCGACCAGCGAGTTCTGCCCGATCGAGCGGGACAGGTCGTTCGCCACCCGGTCGGCGAGTTGCACCGCGTCGCCGGAGACCGTCCTGTCCACCAGGGACCGCTGGGCCGGATCGGCGGACCGCGAGAAGGAGAGCAACGCCTCCTGCTGGGCGGTCAGGGTGGCCAGGAAGGAGGAGAACTGCTCCTCGTCGATCTGCCCGTTGGAGAGGGCGGTGAAGGCGACCGCCTGCTCCTCGGCGACCTCCGCCTTGGCGTGGGCGAACGCGGCCACCGCGCGGCGGGCGTCGGCGATGCTCTCCGCGCCGGGCTGCTGGGCCAGCGTGTCGCCGTACGCGACGAGGTCGTTGAGGACGATGCCGTAGCGCAGGCTCGCCTCGGCCACCGGCATCTGCTGCCGGTCCAGCACCTCCTGCCGGGTGCCGTTCAGCGTGGCCAGGTGGTCGTCGATCACCTTGAGCCGGTCCCGGACCGAGGCCGGCACGTCGCCGAGCTGCTCCCGCTCGGTCTTGTACGCCGCGATCCGCTCGTCGGTGCGCCGTACCCGGAGGTTGTAGTCGTCCGGCTTGCTGTTCGGCACGGCCAGGAACGCGGACGCCGACATCCGCTCCTTGTGCAGGTCCTGGGTCAGCGCCGAGACGTCGATCGACAACGCGGTCAGCGACCGGATCTGGGTCGCCTCGTATGCGCCCTGGCCGACCGACACGAGTCGGATGGTCGCCAGTGCGATGACAGCCGCGACCGGAACGACCAGGATCAGGGCGAGCTTGGACCGGATGCGCGCATCACGAAGCCGAGGCAGTCCCCGTCGCCGCTTCCGCTGACCGGCGTCGGGGCTCTCGGGCAGGGTCGTAGGTCCGGTGCTCACGACATCGCCTCCGTCGTATCTTCCGCGCCCGCCCCGCCGACCCGTGCCTGGTACGGCGGCCGGCGCCACGCGCGGCACGGCCGGAATTTCATCAGAGAAGATCCCGTTTGGGAAGCCGCGGTGGGGCAGGAAACGGTCGGTGGTGGCTCAACCCGCGCTCCGGTCAACTAATACCTTCATTTCCCCAGGCTCCTGAACTGGGCATGTCACCACAGCGTGGCCGGCCGTATCTGCGCAGTGATCGTGCATCGATAATCCGCGTCCCCAATATGTGGGATGCGTGTCCCGAAGCTACTCCCGACATCCGCGCTTGACCGCAGGGCCCGGCATTGGCAAGGTTTTGCAGGCTTCGCGCACACCGTACGGCATACCAATCCCGTCACTCCAATGAGGACGGTCAAGCGGCGGTGACCGGGCGTACGCCCGCGCCGCACCTGGAGGACTGAGTTGAGCCCCATCCGCTCCGCGAGCATCGCGGCGCTCGCATCGGCCGTGCTGGCCACCACGCTCACCGGATGCCAGTTCGGCGGCGCGCAGGAGGACACGAGCCCGATCGTGATCGCCGCGGACCTCGAACTCTCCGGCGCCTCCGCGCCCGTCGGCAAGGTGTACCAACGGGCGCTGGAACTGAAGGTCGAGCAGTTGAACGCCTCCGGCGCCCTGGGTGCCCGGAAGGTCGAACTCAGGGTGAAGGACAACCGCTCCGACGCCGCCGAGTCCCTGCGTAACATCAGCGATTTCAGCGGTGACTCAAGTGTCAGCGCCGTCATCATGGGCGGCTGCAACGAATGCGCGGTCAATGCCACCAAGACGATCGGCGAGAAGCGCGTTCCGACCATCGCGCTCGCTGCCTCCGCCGCCGTCACCGAGCCGATCGCCGAACGCCGCTACATGTTCAAGCTGGCTCCGAACGCGACCGACAGCGCCGCCGCCCTCACCGCCGAACTGCGCCGGGGCAAGGTGCGCAGGGTCGCCGTGCTGCACAGCGACGACCCCTACGGCAAGGAGGGACTCGCCGCGCTGGAGGGCGAGCTCGGCAAGGCCAAGATCAAGCTGCTCAGCGCCGAGACCATCCGCCCGACCGACACCGACGTCAGCGGTCAGGTCGCCGACCTGGTCGCGAAGAAGCCCGAGGCGCTGATCGTCTGGACCCCGTCCGAGCAGGCCTCGCTGGCGGCCGCCAGCGCCCGGCAGGGCGGCTTCGCCGGCTCGCTCTTCTTCGACGCCGCGGCGGCCGGTGACCTGTTCCTCGGTGCCTCGGCCAAGTCGACCGAACGGGCCACCCTGATCTTCACGCAGACCATGGTGATCGACGACGTCATCGCCACCACCCCGGCCAAGGCCGCACGCCGGCAGTGGTTCCAGGACTACACCGCTCGCTTCGGCGGCTACCACGGCTCCTCGTCGTTCGCCGCCGACGCGGTCCAGCTCATCGCGGACGCCGAACTGCGCGCCGGCGGCGCGCCGGGCAAGGCGGGCCGGGACGCCCTGCGCGACGTCCTGGAGACCTCGCAGCTCGACGGGCTCTCCGGCCCGATCCGGATGACCCCGGACAACCACTCCGGCCTGATGCCGCAGGCGCTGACCCCGCTGGTGGCACGGGGTGGTCGCTGGCGGCTCGCCGGCTAGGGGTTGCTCCTGCTGGTGTGGCCCGACCACAACCTGCTCCGGGCGATCAGGCTTGATCCCTCCGGCGGTTGCGGTCGGGCCACACCTTGGTCACCTGGCCGAGGTGGTGGCCTTGACCCAGGGGAGGGCGAGGCGCTCGACGAGGGTGAGGGCCGCGTAGAGCAGGATGCTCATCAGCGCGACCAGCATGATCGCCGCCCACGCCGTCGGGAAGTCGCCCATGCCGTTGTACTGGAGGATCTGGTAGCCCAGCCCCGGCCGGTCCGAGTAGAACTCCCCGATCACCGCGCCGATCGCGGCGAGCGGCATCGCCACCTTCAGCCCGACGAAGATCTGCGGCAGGGCGGCCGGGAGACGCACCTTGCGGAACGACTGCCACCACGACGCGTTCAGCGACCGGGCCAACTCGGCCAGCTCGGCCGGGGTGGTGGTCAGCCCGGTCGCGGTGGAGAGCACGATCGGGAAGAAGCACAGCAGGAACACCATGGTCAGGATCGGCTTCTGGCCCCAGCCCACCGCGACCACCAGCAGCGGCCCGAACGCGATCTTCGGCACCGCGTTGACCGCCACCAGCAGCGGCGCGAACATCCGCTCCACCCGCCGGGAGCCGGCCAGGGCCATCCCGATCAGCACGCCGGCGACCGCCGACAGCAGGAAGCCGGCCAGCGTCATCCAGGTGGTGCTCAGCAGCGCCGGCAACAGCACGTGGGACGTCCCGGTCAGCGCGGCCCACACCGCCTGCGGCGGCGGCAGCGCCGCCGAGGGAACCAGCTCCAGGCCCGAGGTGACCAGCCACCAGGCCGTGACCGCGATAACCAACCCGAGCGCCGGCAGCCCGACGACCCCCGGGCGTACCCTGGGCCGGCCCGGCGCGGGCGCGGCCTGCGACGGAGCCGCGGCCGGCGCACCGGCGGGGGCCCCGGTCAACTGCGTCAACGTGTCCTCCTCTCTCGGCCGGCCGGACGACCGGCACGCGAAGGGGGTGCGCCCCACCGGAACGGCGGGCCGCACCCCCGATGTCCGAGCCGACCGGTCAGGCCTTCGGCGCGAGGTTGAAGTCGATGATCTGGTCGGGGGTGAGGTCGTTCTTGAGCGCGCCCGCGCCCTGGAGCAGGGCGATGCTCTTGGCGACCCGGCCGCTGTCCAGGGTGCCGATCGCGGTGCCGGAGTTGCTGGACCGGACGTACGCGGCCATCAGCTCAAGCTCGGCGGCGGCGGCGGCCGGCACGGTCGCGTCCACGTTCTTCTTCAGGATCTCGGCCGCCTCCTGCGGGTTGGCCAGGGCGTACTCGAGGCCCTTGAGCAGCGCCGCGGTGAACTTCTTCACCATCTCCGGCTTCTCCTTCGCGATCTTCGCGGAGGTGATCAGCGCGTTGCCGTAGAGGTCCTGCATGACATTGCTGTAGGGCAGCACCACCGGCGTCTTCTTGGTCACCGCCGCGACCGTGGGCTGACCGACCACGAACTGGCCGATGCCGTCGACCGAGCCGGAGCCGAGCATGCCCATCAGGGCCTGCGCCTCACCGTTGACCCAGGTCACCTTGCTGCCGTCGATGCCGGCCAGCTGGGCGTACGTCGGGAAGAGGTTGCGCACGACGGAGCCCGGGGTGTCGGCGAGCTTCTTGCCCTCCAGGTCCTTCGGCGTGGCGATGTTCTTGCCCTCGACCGAGACGATGGCGGCCATGGTCCGCTGCTGGATCGCGGCCACCGCGACGAAGTCCTTGGCCTGGCCGTTACCCATCTGGAGGAGGCCACCGGTCAGGTCGATCGGGCCGAAGTCGGCCTGGCCGCCGGTGATGGTCTGGATGACCGCGCCGGTGCCCTGCCCGGGCTTGATGTCGACGTCGAAGCCGGCCTCCTTGAAGAAGCCCTTCTCCTTCGCCACCCAGGCGTACGAGTCGCGGCCGAAGTTGCCGAACGAGGTGAGGTAGGTCACCTTCTCCAGCGCGCCACTCGCGCCCTTGGTGTCCGCGGACTTGTCCGAGCCGCTGCTGCAGCCGGAGACCAGGGCGAGGGTGGCGGCCAGCGCGGCGGCGGCGACCGTACGGGTCAGCCTTCTCATCTGTGCACCATGTCCTTTCCGACCAGGCCGTGTTCGGCTGGACGGGTCGTGGGTCCGACGGGGTCGGCAGGAGGGAACGCCGACAGGACCGTCGTGAGGGGACTCTTCGCGCGCAACAGCGTACGAGAAGGCCGATGGACACCGTCGGGCGTACGGGTTGCGGAAAGGAAACGAAGTTGTTCGACGGAAAGCGGACGCCGCTCCACCCCCGACGGTGCTATAGGGAGCGACCCGTTACGCTAGCCCGGCTCTCGTTCACGACGTGGAAGGAGCTGGCGGGCGATGATCCGACTTTCCGGGGTGTCCCGCACCTTCGACGGCCGCTCCGGGCGGGTCGAGGCGGTCCGCAACCTCGACCTCGATGTGGCGGAGGGCGAATTCGTCGCCGTCCTCGGCCGTTCCGGCTGCGGCAAGTCGACCCTGCTCCGGATGATCGCCGGCCTACTCCCGGTCACCGGGGGTGAGATCACCGTCGACGGCACGCCGATCACGAAACCGCGCCGCGACATCGCCATGCTGTTCCAGCGGCCGGCGCTGCTGCCCTGGCGCTCGGTGCTGGACAACGTCCTGCTTCCGGTCGAGATCTTCGGCTGGAGCCGGGCGAAGCACCGCGACCGGGCCCGTGAGCTGCTGGCGATGGCCGGGCTGGGCGGCTTCGAGAAGCGCCTGCCGCACGAGCTCTCCGGCGGCATGCAGCAGCGCGTCTCGCTCTGCCGGTCGCTGATCGGCGCACCGCGCGTGATGCTGATGGACGAGCCCTTCTCGGCGCTCGACGCGCTCACCCGGGAGGAACTCTCCGGCGAACTCCAGCGGGTGCACATGGAGACGAGGGCGACCATCGTCTTCGTCACCCACTCGATCGACGAGGCGGTGCTGCTCGCCGACCGGGTGGTCGTGCTCAGCCCGCGTCCCGGCCGGATCCGCAAGGTGGTCGAGGTCGACGTGCCCCGCCCGCGCACCCTGGGTCGCAACGCGCACCTGGCCGACGTCGCCCGGATCAGCGCCGACCTGCACGAGCTGCTCATGGAACGGGACGCCCCGGACGACGTACCGGCGGGGACGCCGGCTCGGGCCGGGGGGCGCTGACCATGCGCGTGACGGTGTTCACCGAGCCGCACCGCGGGGCCAGCTACGACGACCAGCTCCGGTTCGCCCGGCGGGTCGAGGAGACCGGCTTCGAAGGCTTCTTCCGGGCCGACCACTACCGGTCCATGGGCGACGACCCGGGGCTCCCCGGCCCCACCGACGCCTGGCTGACGCTCGCCGCGCTGGCCCGGGAGACCTCCCGGATCCGGCTCGGCACCCTGGTCACCTCGGCCACCTTCCGGCTGCCCGGTCCGCTGGCCGTGCAGGTGGCCCAGGTGGACCAGATGAGCGGCGGCCGGGTCGAGCTGGGCATCGGCGCCGGCTGGTACGAGCGGGAGCACACCGCGTACGGCATCCCCTTCCCGCCGGTCGGCGAGCGGTTCGACCGGCTCACCGAGCAGTTGCAGATCATCACCGGGCTGTGGGGCACCCCGTCGGGCGAGACGTACAGCTTCAAGGGCGAGCACCACCAGCTCGTCGACGCGCCCGCGCTGCCCAAGCCGGTGCAGCGGCCCGGCCCGCCGTTGATCATCGGCGGGCGGGGCCCGAAGCGCACCCCCGAGCTGGCCGCCCGGTAC
This sequence comes from Micromonospora narathiwatensis, assembly GCF_900089605.1. Taxonomy (NCBI): domain Bacteria; kingdom Bacillati; phylum Actinomycetota; class Actinomycetes; order Micromonosporales; family Micromonosporaceae; genus Micromonospora; species Micromonospora narathiwatensis. Next base: position 4,632,540 of record NZ_LT594324.1, read on the forward strand.
GCCGACGAGTTCAACGTGCCGTTCAAGGGTGTCGCCGAGACGGCCGACGCGTACCAGCGGGTGCGGGAGGCGTGCGACCGGGTCGGGCGTACCGGATCGGGGCGTGCTCCGCTGGTGTTCTCCACCGGCGTCGTGGTGGCGATCGGGCGTACCGACGCGGAGGCGCGGCGGCGGGCCGCGCCGCTGCACGTCAAGAGCGCTCTGCCGCCGGAGGACCCGGTGGTCGGCTCCCCCGCGCAGCTCGTCGACCGGCTCGGCGAGTTCGCCGCGGTCGGCGCCACCCGGGCCCACCTGCGCCTGATCGACTTCGCCGACCTCGACCACCTGGAGCTCATCGCCGCCGAGGTGCTCCCCCAACTGGACGGGACCCGATGACCGACCTCTCCGCCGACCTCGAACTCGGCCCCGTGGGCCAGGAGATCGTCTACGAGAACGACAAGGTACGCGTCTGGCACATCCGCCTGGAGCCGGGCGAGCGGCAGCCGCTGCACCGGCACGACCACCCCTACCTGGTGATCGCGATCCAGGGGGCCAAGAACGTCGTGCAGACCATCGACGGCACCACGATCGACGCCGACGAGCCGACCGGCGGCGTGGTCTACCGCGACCCGGGCGCGGTGCACATGCTGACCAACGTCGGTGACACGACCTACCTGGCCCGCCTGGTCGAGCTGAAGTAGCCACGCGCGGTAGTCAGGCCGACGCGCCGCGCCGCGCTGCCATTGGTGGCGATCGGGGTCACCGGGCCGTAACGTGCCCGACATGGCCTTTCGGACGTGGAGCAGACTGCTGCTCACGGCGCTCGGGGTGAGCGTGCTGGCCGGGGCCGGTCAGCTCGGCATCGCGTACGGGTTCGGCGTCGTACGCCTCGACGGCGTGTTCACCGACAGCGCGGTCAACCAGTGGCCCGCCCAGCTCGCCTGGGTCGGCTGGTTCGCGGCGGTCGCCACGGTGGCCGGTGCCGTCGGCACCGAACGCCTCGCCCGCCGGGACGGGGTCCAGGGTGGGACCGCCGTACAACTCAGCGTCGCCGGCGCCGCCGCGCTGGGCGCGATCGTGGTCGCACCGCTCTGCATGCAGCCGGCCCGGGCCGCTGAACTCGGCGGCACCGTCGACCCGGTGTGGGCGGTCGGCATCTGCGCGATCCTCGGCGCGCTCATCGGGGCCGGCACCGCGATCGTCGTCCTGCTCAAGCCGCCCTTCGGGTGGAACATCGCGCTCACCGCGGTGACCGTCTGGCTGCTCGCGCTGATCTCCGCCGCACCGTCGGTGTCCTCGACCGGCCCGCTGGTCACCGTACGCCTCGGCGTCCTCGAACCGTCCTGGCTGGATACCGAGACCGCCCAGCGCCTGGCCTTGCTGCTGCTGCCCCTGGTCGCCCTGCTGGCGGGCGCGGCGGTCGGCGCGCTGGCCCGCCGACGTGGTCACCCTCCGCTGGTCGGCGGGGCGGCCGGGGCGGCCGGTCCGGTGCTGCTGGCCTTCGCGTACCTGACGGCGGGCCCGGGCAGCGCGGCCGACCGCTACCAGCTCGCGCCCTACTACGCGGCACTGATCGCGGTCGCCGCCGGCGCGCTCGGCTCGGCGGCCACCACGGTGCTGCGTCGGCCGATCGCGGAGGCGGAGACCGCCGCGCTCGAACCCACCGACATCCTCCAGCCCCTGCCGCCACCGCCCGCCGCCCCCGGCGAGCCGGGCTCGGCCGCCCACCCTCCGCACTTCGCTGCCGACCGTACGGGCGGCGAACCGAGCCGCCCCGGGGCCGCCCGGGAGGCGAGCCCGACAGGGGCCGCGGCCCCCGCCCACTGGGACTGGCCGGTCCCCTCGGGTCTCACGCCGGCGCCCGTGCCGACCCGCATGCCCCGTGCCGCCCGGACAGCCCTCGACCACGCCACCGCCGACGCCGGCCTGACCGCCACCGATCACATCTCCTTCGCCGGCCACCCGACGCCCGACGGGTCCGCCGCCGCGGAGCACGCCTTCACCGAGGCCGCAGATGTGGAACGCACCTCCGGTGAGCCCGTCCCTGTGGAGCACACCTCCAGTGAGCCCGCCGCCGTGGGGCATGCCTCCAGCGGGCCCGCCTCTGGTGAGCGCGCCGCTGCCGAGCACGCCCAGGCCGACCAGCCGGAGCCGGTGGCCGGGCCCGCCACCCCAGCCGTGCCGGAACCGGATGCTCCGCCGAGCACGGCCGACACGGCCGGCATCGACGAGCCGGTCGCCGGGCGGGACGCCGGGCGGGACGCCGACGACCTCGCCCGGAACCTGACGGTGCCGGGGCTGCTGCCCTCGGGACGACGTACCTCCGCCATCGACGTGCTCGCCGCCAGCCGCCCGGCCCCGCAACCGCCCGTCGAGCCGCACGAAGGGGCCTCTGCCTTGGGCCCCGCCCCGGCTCCGGCCGCCGCCTCTGGTCCGGGCTCGGCCTCCGGTTCGAGGTCGGGTTCCGGTCCGGGTCCGGGCTCGGCTTCGGGCTCGGGCTCGGCTGCCAGTTCCGATTCCGATTCCCCATCGGGTTCGGGTTCGGAAAACCTGCCGGTTCCGGTGCCGTCAGCGCAACCGGTCGGCGTCGCGTCTCCGCCCGCACCGGTTATCGCGCCGGCGAACCCGCCGGCAGCGGAAGCACCGGTGGCGGGTGACGCCGAGACCGCCTCGACCGACCCGCGCCCGGGCGGGCGGTCCAAGCGCGGTCGCAGGGCTCGCACCGGCCCGGCCACGGCGACACCGGCCGAAGCAACGCCGGTCGGGCCGGCTCCCGTCGAGCCGATCCCCACCCAGGCAACCCCGGCCCAGGAAACCCCGACCCAGGCGACCGCAGACCAGGCGCTCCCGGACCAGGCAGGCCCGGACCGGGAGGCCACAACCCAGGCTCCCCCGGACCAGACGAGCGCAAACCAGCCCACCCCGAAACAGGCAAGCGCAGACCAGACCGCTCCGAACCAGGCGAGCGCAGACGCGCCTCCGGTCGCCGGCCCGGCGCGCTCGGCACTGCCGGCGCCCCGGCCGGCCGACGGCCTCGACCAGGTGACCGGCTCGGGCACCCCGGACCTGGGCGGTAAGCCGGCCGGCGCCACGCCGGATCCCGCAGCCGACGGTGGCCGGGGGACGCGGAACTACTTCTTCTCCGACGACGCGCCGATCGCGGACGGCCACCCCACCTCGTTCGAGGCTCCGGTGTCACCGCGCCCGCGTTTCCCGATCTTCGAGGATGTCACGGACGGAACGAGCAACGCCCCGCCGGCCTGGCCGCCCGCGCCCGCGCCGAGCCGACCGGCGACGCCCGCGCCGAGCGGGCCGGCCGTCCCCGCGCCGAGCCAGCCGGGCTCCCCGTACGACAACACCGGATCGACCGGCGACGTCGCGAGCGACCCGACGGGCAGTTCGGACCGGAACGGCACACCGACCGAAAAGTCCCCGGTCGAGCCGGCGCCGCATCCCCGGCACCGCGCCCTGCCGGACCTGGGCCGGGACGCCCGCTGGGACGCCTTCGCGAACGCCCGGCGTGCCACACCCGTCGTCCCGAACCCACCTCAGGCGGGCGGCCAGCACGCCGACCCCGACGAGCCTGTCGCGGCCGGCCCCGTCGAGGAGGCGGAGCCGGGCGGCGGGAAGTCGAAGCTCCGGCGTGGCCTGTTCCGGCGTAACCGGGCCAAGGACGGCGGGCTGGACGAGGCCGGCCGGCCCGCCCCCGAGTCGGAGGCGCTGGCGGCGCAGGACGAGGAGTACGTCGACTGGGTCGCCGGGCTCGCCTCGGACGCCGACGGGGACCGGACCCGTACGCTGCGCACCGGCCGCCACCACCGCGAGTGATCCGCCGGCCGGGCCGACCAGGTGGGCGGCCCGGCCCGGTGCGGCTCAGGACAGTGGCAGGTAGACCCGGGCGCCGGCGGAACGGAACTCGGTGGACTTGTCCGCCATGCCGCGCGCCGCGTACTCCTTCAGGTCCTGGGTGATCTTCATGGAGCAGAACTTCGGCCCGCACATCGAGCAGAAGTGCGCGGTCTTCGCCGGCTCGGCCGGGAGCGTCGCGTCGTGGTACGACCGCGCGGTCTCCGGGTCGAGCGCGAGGTTGAACTGGTCCTCCCAGCGGAACTCGAACCGGGCCTTGGACAGCGCGTCGTCCCAGGCCTGCGCCCCGGGGTGCCCCTTGGCCAGGTCCGCCGCGTGCGCCGCGATCTTGTACGCGATCACGCCCGCCTTCACGTCGTCCCGGTCCGGCAGCCCGAGGTGTTCCTTCGGAGTGACGTAGCAGAGCATCGCGGTGCCGAACATGCCGATCATCGCGGCGCCGATCGCCGAGGTGATGTGGTCGTACGCGGGCGCGATGTCCGTGGTCAGCGGCCCGAGCGTGTAGAAGGGCGCCTCGTGGCACCACTCCTGCTGGCGGTCCACGTTCTCCTTGATCTTGTGCATCGGCACGTGCCCGGGGCCCTCGATCATCACCTGGACGTCGTACTCCCAGGCGATCTTCGTCAACTCGCCGAGGGTACGCAGCTCGGCGAACTGGGCCTCGTCGTTGGCGTCCGCGATCGACCCGGGGCGCAACCCGTCGCCGAGCGAGAACGTCACGTCGTACTTCGCGAAGAGCGAGCACAGCTCGCGGAAGTTCGTGTAGAGGAAGTTCTCCTCGTGGTGCGCCAGGCACCAGGCCGCCATGATCGATCCGCCCCGGGAGACGATGCCGGTCACCCGGTCCACGGCGAGGGGCACGTACGGCAGCCGCACCCCGGCGTGCACGGTCATGTAGTCGACGCCCTGCTCGGCCTGCTCGACGACCGTCTCCCGGAACACCTCCCAGCTCAGCTTCACCGGGTCGCCGCCGACCTTCTCCAGCGCCTGGTAGATCGGCACGGTGCCGATCGGCACCGGCGAGTTCCGCACGATCGACTCGCGGGTCTCGTGGATCCGCTTCCCCGTCGACAGGTCCATCACGGTGTCCGCGCCCCAACGGGTGGCCCAGGTCAGCTTCTCCACCTCCTCGGCGACCGAGGAGCTGACCGCCGAGGTGCCGATGTTGGCGTTGACCTTGACCAGGAACGCCCGGCCGATGATCGCCGGCTCGCACTCGGGGTGGTTGACGTTGAGCGGCAGCACTGCCCGCCCGGTGGCGATCTCGTCCCGCACGAACTCCGGCGGCACGCCCTCCCGGATCGCCACGAACTCCATCTCGGGCGTGACCAGCCCGGCCCGCGCGTACCCGAGCTGGGTCGGGCGTTTCCCGTCAACGCCGGCCAGCGGGGTGCCCGCGCCACGTACCGGGGCGACGTCACCCCGGTCGGCGATCCACGGTCCGCGCAGCGGCGGCAGCCCCACCACCGGATCGGAGCCGGGGCCGGCGGTGTCGTAGAGCCGTACCGGCGGATTGTCCCCGGTCAGCGCCACCTCGGCGAACGGCACCCGGATGTCCGGCCGTGACCCCTCGACGTAGACCTTGCGTCGTGCCTGCATGACAGCCTCCTGTCGCCTCATGCGGACCAGCCGAAGTGGTCCAGCGGGCCGGGTCCCGCGCCCAGCTCCCAGTCCCGCGCGCCGGCCAGCGCGCGGGTGACGTACTCCTTGGCGGTGGCGACCGCGACCGGCACCGGATCGCCGGCCGCCAGCCGGACGGCGATCGCCGCCGAGAACGAACAGCCGGTCCCGTGGTTGTGCCGGGTCGGCACCCGGGGCGCGCGCAGCAGCGTGGTCGCCCCGCCGCCGACCAGCACGTCCACCGACTCGCCCGCCGCGTCCGCGTCGCCGCCGGTCACCACCACGTGCGCCGGACCGGCGGCCGCCAGTGCCTCGGCCGCCGCGACCGTCTCCTCCACCGTGGTCACCGGGCGTCCGGTGAGGGCCGCGGCCTCCGCGCGGTTCGGCGTCGCCACCTCGGCGTACGGCAGCAGCCGCCGGACCGCCTCCACCACGCCGAGCCGGTGCCCGCTGGTGGAGACCAGCACCGGGTCGACGACGAGCCGGGGCAGCCGGCCCGCCTCCGCCGCCTCGGCGATCACGTCGGCGACCGCCGGGGTGCCGAGCATGCCGGTCTTCACCGCGCGTACGGCGAAGTCGCCGAGCACGCTGTCGAGCTGTTCCCGGACGGTTCGCGGAGGCAACGGCAGGACGGCGTCGACGCCCCCGGTGTTCTGCGCGGTGATCGCGGTGAGCACGCTGGTGCCGTACGCCCCGAGGGCGGCGAAGACCTTGAGGTCGGCCTGGATGCCCGCCCCTGCGCCGGAGTCGGATCCGGCGATGGTGAGGATCGTCGTCGGGGTCATGCCTCTCCCCCGGTCGCCGTTGCGGGGATCGCCGCAGGCACCTGCCGGCTGCCCGGTGGCAGGGTGACCGCCTCCGTGAAAGCGTTGGTCAGCGTGGTGGCGGCCGCGGTGGGATCGGGGGCCCGCATGACCGCGCCGAGCACCGCGACTCCGACGGCTCCCGCCTCGACGCAGGCCCTCACCTGGGTTGGTGTCTCGATGCCGCCGAGTGCCAGGGTCGGCACCGGGCTGACCTGCGTCAGCGCGGCCAGCCCGCTCGGGAGCAGGGGTGGGCCGTAGCCGGGTTTGGTCCTCGTGGGATAGACGGGCGAGAGGACGGTGTAGTCCTCCGCGGTGAGTCGCGCCAGCTCGGTGGCGTCGTGGCAGGAGCGCCCGACCAGTCCGACGCGCGGCGGCGGGTACGGGCCGGCGGCGGGCAGGTGGACGGCGTCACCGCCGAGCGGGTCCGGACCGGCGACGACCAGGGTGCCGCCTGCCTCGGCCAGGATCGCCCGCAGCTCGGCGGCGAGCGCGGCCCGCTCGGCGCGCGGCAGGTCCTTCTCCCGCAGCACCACCCAGCGCACTCCCCCACGCACGGCCGCCGCGACCACCTCGACCAGTGGCCATCGCGCCACCCGCCGATCCGTCAGCACCACCACACCGGACGGAATCTTGGAAGATCGCGGCCCCTCCAGGGGCCGGTTCCTGCCAAGATCCGCGAGGGCGGCACCCGGCGACGCGGTCACAGGTCCGGCCTTCCGGCGTCGGGGGTGGAGGCCAGGGCGTGGAAGCGGTGGGGGATGCGGCCCGCCCGGTACGCGAGGCGGCCGGCCCGCACCGCGTGGCGCATGGCGGTGGCCATCGCCTCCGGGTCGGCGGCCCGGGTGACCGCGCTGGCCAGTAGCACCGCGTCGCAGCCCAACTCCATGGCGAGCGCGGCGTCCGAGGCGGTGCCGATGCCGGCGTCGAGGATCACCGGCACGTCCACGCCCTGCCGGATCAGCCGGATGTGGTGCGGGTTGCTCACCCCCAGGCCGGAGCCGATCGGGGCGCCGGCCGGCATCACCGCCGCGCAACCCGCGTCGGCCAGCCGCCGGGCCAGGACCGGATCGTCCGACGTGTACGGCAGCACGGTGAACCCGTCCGCCACCAGCTCCTCGGCGGCGCGCAGCAGCTCCACCCCGTCGGGCAGCAGGGTGCGCTCGTCGCCGATCACCTCCAGCTTCACCCAGTCGGTGTCGAACGCCTCCCGGGCCAGGCGGGCCACCTTCACCGCCTCGGACGCGGTGTGGCAGCCGGCCGTGTTCGGCAGCACCCGTACGCCGCACCGGTCGAGCAGGTCGAGCAGGCCGCCGGCGGTCCCCGGCGCGGTGTCCACCCGGCGCAGCGCGAGCGTGACCAGCTCGGTGCCGGAGGCGCGGATCGCCTGCTCCAGCACGCGCAGGTTGGCGGCGCCGCCGGTGCCGAGGATGAGCCGGGAGCCGAACGTGGTCCCGCCGATCTCGAACGCCACGCCGCTCACCCGCCCTGCGCGGCGGTGAGCACCTCGACCCGGTCGCCGTCGCGCAGCGTGGTCGCCGCCCAGCCACCGCGCGGCACGACCTCGCCGTTGACCGCGACCGCGAGACCGCGCCGCTGGTCGGTGACCTGCCGGACCACGTCGGCCACGGTCGCTCCGCCGGGCACGGTCCGCCCGGCACCGTTGACGATCAGTTCCATCCGCGCTCCTTCTCGGGTACGAACCGGTCCGGGCCGAACGGGGCCAGCAGCGGGTCCGGCTCACCGGTGACGATCAGTTCGGTGACCAGGTCGGCGGTGACCGGGGTGAGCACGATGCCGTGCCGGTGGTGGCCGGTGGCGGCGAGCACGCCCGGCCGGCCGGGCAGCGGCCCGATGATCGGCGCGTTGTCCGGCGTACCGGGGCGCAGCCCGGCGGACGCCTCCACCAGGTCGTACTCGGCCAACTCGGGGACCAGTTCGACGGCGGCGCGCAGCAGCCGGAGCACCGCGCCGGCGGTCACCTCGGTGTCGCCGCGTTCCTCGACGGTCGCCCCGACCACCACCTCGCCGCCGTCCCGGGGCACCAGGTAGACCGACTCGCCGTCGGCGTACCCCCGGATCACGTGCCGGAAGCCCGGCGCGCCGCGACCGGGCGCGCGGAGCCGGAGCACCTGCCCCTTCACCGGCCGGACCGGCAGCCCGGTGAGCGCCGCCGCACCACAGCCGGCGGCGACCACGGTGACCCGGGCGAACACGTCGGAGAGTCGGGCGACCGGGGCGGGGCGCAACGCCGCGCCGGCCCGCTCGGCCGCCGCCCGCAGCGCGGGCAGCAGCCGGCGCGGGTCGACCTGGTGGTCGCCGGGGGCGAGCGCGCCGCCGCGCACCCGGGGGGTCAGCGCCGGCTCGCGGTCCCGCAGCTCCGAGGGGCGCAGCGGCGTGATCGGCAGCCCCAACCCCTGCTGGTACGCCCAGAGCCGGCGCGCCTCGGCCAGGTCGTCGGCGGTCAGCCCGACGACCAGCGTGCCGTCGGTGCGGTACCCGATGTCGGTGCCGGCGGCCCCGGCCAGCTCGGCCGCGAAGGCCGGCCAGCGGGCGGCGGACTCAACGAGCAGCGCGGTCAACTCGTGCTCCCCGAAGTACGCCTCGGCCACCGGCGCCAGCATCCCGGCCGCCACGTGGGCCGCCCCGGAACCCGGTGCCGGATCGTGGACGACCACCCGCAGCCCACGCCGCGCGCACCGCCACGCGATCGCCAACCCGACCGGTCCCGCCCCCACGATGGCGACGTCCGGCCGGGTCAGCACGCCAGTGCCCCGAGCAGTTCCGCGGTGGCCCGGGCCGGGTCGACGGCCTGGGAGAGCGCGCCGACCACCGCCGCCCCGTACGCCCCGGCGGCCCGCAGCGCCGGCACGCGCGCGGCGGTCACCCCGCCGATCGCGATCACCGGTACGTCCACCGCCTCGGCGACGGCGCGTACCCCGGGCGGGCCGATCGGGTCGGGCAGTCCGGCCTTGGTGGCGGTGGCGTGGCAGGGGCCCACGCCCAGGTAGCTGGCCCCGGCGGCGACCGCCTCGGCGGCGCCTCGCGGCTCCCGCGCGGTCACACCGAGCACGGCGGCGGTGCCGAGCACGTGACGGGCGGCCGCCACGGGCAGGTCGTCCGCGCCGACGTGGCCGCCGGCCGCGTCCACCGCGAGCGCCACGTGCAGCCGGTCGTTGACCAGGCAGGCAGCCCCGTACGGCCGACACAGCGCGACCACCCGGCGGGCCAGCTCGTACGCCTCACGGTCGGTGGCGTCGTCCGCCACCCGGACCTGTACGACCAGTTCGGCGCGGGCGACCGGCAGGGCGGCGCGCAGCACGGCGAGCGGGTCGCATCCCGGCCGGGTGTCGGTGATCAGATGCAGTCGTCCCAGGGACGGCACGGCAACGCTCCTCCCTGCGCCGGCATTACCCGGATCAGGTTCGACGGTCGGGGGCTGCAGCCCCCCTCTCAGCCCGGTGCACCGGGCTCCCGTGGGTCACTTGCGGCCCACCGTACGACGTGCGTCGTGGATCCGCCAAGAGAGGGTGGCGTTTCTCCCTTCCACCGTCGGGCGTGGAGGATGCGGACAGCGGGTGATCGCCCGGTGTGGTGCGACGCTGTCGTTCACGCTGCCCCGGCACCGTCACGCGGTGCCGGGGCAGCGGTGCCGGGTGTGGTCAGAGGAGGGCGTCGAGGGCGTCGAGGTCCTCGTCAGTGGGCTGCCAGGTGCCCGCCTCGGCGTTGGCGCGTACCTGCTCGGGTGTGGTCGCGCCCGCGATCACCGAGGTCACCGCCGGCCGGGCGGCGAGCCCGCCGAAGGCCACCTGGAGCATCGATACTCCACGCTCGGCCGCGTACCTCTCGATCGCCTCGATGGTGTCCCAGTCGGCGGCGGCGAGCCGCTCGGCGTACCGGCCGCCGCCGGAGAGCCGGCTGCCGGCGGGCGGCGCCTCGCCCCGGTGGTACTTGCCGGTGAGCAGGCCGTTGGCCAGCGGGAAGAACGGCAGCATGCCCAGGCCGAACCGCTCGCAGGCGGGGATGACCTCGGCCTCCACGCTCCGCTCCAGCAGGCTGTAGTGGTTCTGCGCGGAGATGAAGCGGGTGCGGCCCTGGGAGGACGCGGTCCAGTCGGCGTCGGCGATCTGCCAGCCGGCGAAGTTCGAGTTGCCGAGGTAGCGGACCTTGCCGGCGCGGACCAGGTCGTCCAAGGCAGCGAGTGTTTCGTCGATCGGGGTGCCCGGGTCGGGCTCGTGCATCTGGTACAGGTCGATGTGGTCGGTGTCGAGCCGGCGCAGGGACGCCTCGACCGCCCGGGCGATGTACCGGCGGGCCCCCCGGGCCCCGTGGTCCGGTCCGTTCAGGCCGTGCATGTCCATGCCGAACTTGGTGGCGATCACCACGTCGTCCCGGCGGCCCTTGAGCGCCTGCCCGAGCAGTTCCTCGGAGCCGCCCTGCGGTTCACCGTAGATGTCGGCGGTGTCGAAGAAGTTGATCCCGGCGTCGAGCGCGGCGTCGACCACCGCCCGGGTGCCGTCGAGGTCGAGCTTGCGGCCGAAGTTGTTGCAGCCGATGCCGACCACGGACACCACGAGCCCGGAGTCGCCCAGCCGGCGGTATGTCATCTCACTCACGAGATCACCCTATGCCGGCCGGACACCGCCGATCCCTGGGACCGAACAGCCGAGCGGGTCAGGCCACGTCCCAGACCGGCTCGGGGGGCTCGACCACCTCGCCGTCACCCCGGAACAGCACAAACCGGTCGAAGGAGCGGGTGAACCAGCGGTCATGGGTGACCGCGATCACCGTGCCCTCGAACGCGGCCAGCCCCGCTTCGAGCGCCTCGGCCGAGGCCAGGTCGAGGTTGTCGGTGGGCTCGTCGAGCAGCAGCAGGGTCGCGCCGGAAAGCTCCAGCAGCAGCACCAGGAAGCGGGCCTGCTGCCCGCCGGAGAGGGTGCCGAAGCGCTGGTCGCCCTGCCCGGCCAGCTCGTACCGGGACAGCGCCGCCATGGCCGCGTGGCGGTCCATCCCGGCCCGGTGCTCGTCGCCCCGCCACAGGATGTCGACAAGCGTCTTCGCCATCAGCTCCGGCCGGTCGTGGGTCTGTGAGAAGTGGCCGGGCCGGACCCGGGCGCCGAGGCGTACCACCCCGTCGTGCGCGACGGGCGCGAGCGCCGCCGCACCGTCGACCGGGGTGTTGGCCGGGTCCGGGTCGGTGCCCCCGCGGGCCAGCAGGCGCAGGAAGTGCGACTTGCCGGTCCCGTTCGCGCCCAGCACGGCGACCCGGTCGCCGTACCAGATCTCCAGGTCGAAGGGATAGGTCAGGCCGTCGAGCTCGAGCTGCTCGGCGATCACCGCTCGCTTGCCGGTCCGCCCGCCGGTCAGCCGCATCCGGATGTCCTGGTCCTTCGGGGGTACGGGCGGCGGCCCGGCCTCCTCGAACTTGCGCAACCGGGTCTGCGCCGACTGGTAACGCGAGGCCATGTCGGAGTTGTACGCGGCCTTCTGCTTGTACATAAGCATCAGCTCGCGCAGCTTCTGGTGCTCCTCGTCCCAGCGCTTGCGGAGTTCGTCGAGGCGGGCGTGCCGGGCCACCCGCGCCTCGTGCCAGCTCGCGAAGCCGCCCGGGTGCACCCAGGCGCTGCCGCCCTCGACGGCGACCACCCGGTCGGCGGTCTGCGCCAGCAGCTCCCGGTCGTGCGAGACGTAGAGCACCGACTTGCCGGACTCACGCAGCCGCGCCTCCAGCCAGCGCTTGCCGGGCACGTCGAGGAAGTTGTCCGGCTCGTCGAGCAGGAGCACCTCGTCGGGCCCGCGGAGCAGCAGTTCGAGGGCGAAGCGCTTCTGCTGGCCGCCGGAGAGGGTCCGTACCGGGCGCTCCCGGGCGGCGTCCCACGGCAGGTCGAGGACGATGGTGGCGACGGTGTCGAAGAGCACCTCGACGTCGTACCCGCCGACCTCGCCCCAGGCGGCCAGGGCGTCCGCGTACGCGAGCTGGGCCTTGCCGGCGGCGGTGCTGTACTTGCCGCGGACCTCGGCCGTCCGCATGGCCGCCTCGGTCTCGGCGAGTCGGCGGCCGGCGTCGCGCAGTGCCGGCGGGGCGAGCGCGAGCGCCAGGTCGGCGAGCGTCGAGTCGTCCCCGATCATGCCGATGAACTGCCGCATCACGCCGAGTCCGCCGGAGCGGGCGATCGCGCCGGTCTTCACCGCCAGGTCACCGGCGACCATCCGCAGCAGCGTCGTCTTGCCGGCGCCGTTCGGCCCGACCAGCGCCACCTTGGCACCCTCACCGACCCGGAACGACACCTCGGCGAAGAGCTCCCGGCCGTCCGGGAGAATGTGCCCGACCCCTGCCACGTCCACGTATCCCACGCGGGCATCCTGCCCGAGGGGCCGGCATGGGCGACACCCGATTACCGGGTGACCCGCAGCACCCGGTACCCCTTCTGGCTGGCGTGCCGCTCCACCTGCCAGCCCTGCTCGACCAGCCAGCGGTGCAGCGAGTCGCCGCCGAGGTGCCGGGCCACGACCAGCCAGGCCACCCCGTCCGGGGCGAGCCGGGGCAGCCAGCGCAGCAGCAGCCCGTGCAGCTCCGCCTTGCCGATGTGGATCGGCGGGTTGGACCAGATCTGGGCGAAGGAGACGTCTGCCGGTACGCCGTCCGGTGCGGCCACCCGCACCCGCTCGGCGGCACCCACCCGGGCGGCGTTGGCGGCGGTGAGGCCGCGGGCCCGCTCGTTGACGTCGACCGCCCACACCGTGGCGGACGGCGCACAGGTGGCCAGTACGCAGGTGATCGGCCCGAAACCGCAGCCGACGTCGAGCAGCGGGCCGGTGGCGTCGGCCCCCGGCAGTTCGGCCTTGCGCAGCAGCACCGCCGTGCCGGGATCGAGACGGTCGGCGGAGAAGACGCCGGAGGCCGAGGCGAGGGTGTAGTCCCGCCCGGCGACGGAGAACTCGACCTCGCGCGGCCGGGCGGCGGTCGCGGGTTCAGCGGTGAAGTAGTGGTCGCCGGTCACGCCGGGCATTGTCGCACCGACCGGGAGGTGGGCCATCGCCACACCGCCCCAGGCCGGGTAGCGCCGCACCGGACGGCACGCGACAAGGCGTCAGCGCGCCGGGAGGCCCGCGACACCACCCCGCTGGAATTTCCCGATATTACCCCCTAAAGGGATACTCGGCCCTACTGTAACCCACATGGTGTATCGGTACGACTCCGATGAGGACCCCTTCCTGGATCACCCGAGGCCCGGGTCGGACCCGTCCGTGCCCGGCGCACCGGTGCCTCCGCCCGCGGGCCCCTCACCGTCCCGCTTCCCCACGCCGTCGCTGCCCCCACCGGTCCGGCCCAGCCGACCTGCCGTCAACGTCACCCCGGCGCCACCCCGACCGGCAGCCGCAGCGCCCCGGTCGGCAGCCGCCCCGGCCATGCCCCGGACGGACGTACCGCCACCACCCCCGATGCCCGCGCCGCCCCCGATGCCCACCGCGTATCCCCCGGCCGCCGCCCCGCCGCCTCCGGTTTCGGCGCCCCCCGTGTCGGCGCACCCGGATCCGGCCCTCGGGGCCACCGATCCGCTGGACCTCGCCGAGCCCCACCGTGCCGGCCGCAGGCGCGGCGGCGGCCGGGCCTGGCAGGTGCTGATCGGCGGTGCCGCCGTGCTGGTGCTGCTCGCGCTCTGCGGATTGGCCGCCGCCACCCTGCTCCAGGACCAGACCAAGACCCCGCCGGCCGCCCAATCGAGCGACCAACCCGTGGTCGAGCAGTCCGCCGTGGCCGAAGGAAGGGACCTCGACTCCCGGGACACCGACCAGTTGGCGCTCACCGTCAAGGAGGTCTTCCCCGGCAAGGAACTGGTGGCGGGCGACGGCCGGACGGCCTACCAGGTGCTCAAGACGCAGGCCAGCGCCAACTGCACGGTCGCGGCGACCGGCGAGATCGGCGACCTGCTGGCCCGGCTCGGCTGCAACCAGGTGATCCGGGCCACCCTCCGCTCCCCCGACGGCGATCACCTGCTCACCGCCGGGCTGTTCAACCTCACCGACACGGCCAGCGCCCAACGGGCCCGGGACCGGATCCGGCAACTGCTCGACGAGCGGCAGGGCCGGTTCCAGGGCATGGCGGCCGGCGGCGACACCGAGGCGGTGACCAAGGCCGCCGCCCGGGTCGGCTGGCAGGTACGCGGCCACTACATCGCCTACTGCCTGGTCACCCGCGCCGACGGGGAGCAGATCAGCTCCAGCGACGCGACGACCCGCGAGATCCTGTACGACATGATCGAGGTCTACCTGAACCGCGGCGTGCTGGAGCGCCGGGCGAACGGCGGGGTGGCCAGCCAGCCCACCGCGGGCCCGACGGACAACACCGCCAGCCAGTCCGCCACCAGCGGCCGGAACTCGTCCGGAAACTGACGACGAGGCGAGGCCCACACCGGCCGCGGTGGGACGGTGCGGGCCTGGCCCGGTCCGCTGGACCTCCGCCCGCCACCGGCGCTCCGGTGCCGGTCAGCCCTCGGCGACCGGGACGCGGAGCCGGCGGGTGAGCACGGCGCGGCGGGCGTACTCGCTGGGATCCGCCGGGTAGCCGACCTCGACCAGGGCCAGCCCGTGCGCCGGCGCCACGGTGACCTCACTGGACCGCTCCCGTTGGGTCAGCAGGCCGGCCGGCCAGGCGACGGGACGGCGTCCGTCCCCGGCGACCAGCATCGCGCCGACCAGGCTGCGCACCATGTTCTGGCAGAACGCGTCGGCCTGCACCGTGGCGACCAGGATCCCGTCCGGGTCCCGCCGCCAGTCCAGCCGGGTCACCTCGCGCAGCGTGGTCGCGTTCTCCTTGCGCCGGCAGTACGCGGCGAAGTCGTGCTCCCCCACCAGGCCGGCCGCCGCGGCGTTCAGCGCCGCCAGGTCGAGCGGCCTCGGCCAGGCCAGGGTGTCCTTCCGGCGCAGCGGCTCGGCGCCCCACGGGGCGTCGGTGACCCGGTACTCGTAGCGGCGGAAGGTGGCCGAGAAGCGGGCGTCGAAGTCGGCGGGCACCTCGGTCATCGCGCGTACCCGCACGTCGGGCGGGAGCAGCCGGGCCAGCCGGCGCAGCAGCCGTCCGTCGTGCTCCCGCCAGACCTCGGTCGGCAGGTCGAGGTGGCAGACCTGACCGGTGGCGTGCACGCCGGCGTCGGTCCGGCCGGCCACGGTCAGCCCGGTCGCGGTGCCCGCGCCGAGCACCAGGTCCAGCGTCTCGACGAGCACCCCGGCGACCGTACGCCGGGTGGGCTGGGCCGCCCAGCCGGAGAAATCGGTGCCGTCGTACGAGACGTCCAGCCGCAGCCGGGTCCGCTCGTCCACCTCGTACCTCCCGTTCACGCCGTCGGGCCCGACACCCCAGGAAGGGGTGCCGGGCCCGACGATGCTGCCTCAGCTCAGGCCTTGTTCTCGTTGGCCTCGTCGTCGTCCTCGCGCGCCTGGGTGGTGTCGCCGGAGGCGTGCACCGGCGGCTCGGAGTCCTGGTCGGCCGGGGCCGACGCCGGGGTCTCCTCGGCCGGGGCCAGGGCCTCGACCTTGTCCTGCTGCGCGGCCTTGCGGGCGGCGGTCTTCTTGTTCGCCTTCGGCTCGGCGACCTGAAGCTCCTCCACCAGCTCGATGATCGCCATCGGAGCGGCGTCACCCTTGCGCGGACCGGTCTTCACGATCCGGGTGTAGCCACCGTTGCGGTTGGCGTACCGGGGCGCGATCTGGTCGAACAGGGTGTAGACCACGTCCTTGTCCTTGACGACGGCCAGCACCCGCCGACGCGAGGCGAGGTCGCCACGCTTGGCCTTGGTGATCAGCTGCTCGGCCAGCGGACGCAGCCGCCGGGCCTTCGTCTCGGTGGTCTGGATCTTGCCGTGCTGGAACAGCGACATGGCCAGGTTGGCCAGCATCAGCCGCTCGTGCGCGGGGCTGCCGCCGAGGCGGGGGCCCTTGGTGGGCGTGGGCATTGTTGGTGCTCCTCAGATGTGGCGGCAGCCGGACTTAGAGCTGCTCGGTCTCGCGGTAGTCGTCGGTGTCGTAGTCGGCCTCGCCGAAGGCGTCCACGACGTGCGCCGGGTCGAAGTTCGGAGCCGAGTCCTTCAGCCCCAGGCCCATCCCGGCGAGCTTCATCTTGACCTCGTCGATCGACTTCTGACCGAAGTTCCGGATGTCGAGGAGGTCCGCCTCGGTACGCCCGATCAGCTCACCAACGGAGTTGATGCCCTCGCGCTTGAGGCAGTTGTAGGAGCGGACGGTGAGGTCCAGCTCCTCGATCGGCAGAGCCAGGTCCGCCGCCAGCTGGGCGTCCTGCGGGGACGGCCCGATGTCGATGCCCTCGGCGGTCTCGTCCAGCTCCCGGGCCAGCCCGAACAGCTCCACCAGCGTCGAACCGGCCGAGGCCAGCGCGGTACGCGGACCCATCGACGGCTTGGTCTCGACGTCGATGATCAGCCGGTCGAAGTCGGTCCGCTGCTCGACGCGGGTCGCCTCGACGCGGTACGTCACCTTTAGCACGGGCGAGTAGATCGAGTCGACCGGGATCCGGCCGATCTCCGCGCCCGCCTGCTTGTTCTGCGCCGCCGTGACGTAGCCCCGACCCCGCTCGACGGTCAGCTCCATGTCGAGCCGGCCCTTGCCGTTCAGGGTGGCGAGCTTCAGGTCCGGGTTGTGCACCGAGACACCGGCCGGGGGCTGGATGTCACCGGCGGTCACGTCGCCCGGGCCCTGCTTGCGCAGGTACATGCTGACCGGCTCGTCGTGCTCGGAGCTGACGCACAGCTCCTTGATGTTCATGACGAGCTCGACCACGTCCTCCTTGACCCCGGGGATCGTGGTGAACTCGTGCAGCACGCCGTCGATCTTGATCGAGGTGACGGCCGCACCCGGGATGGACGACAGCAGCGTACGCCGCAGCGAGTTGCCCAGGGTGTAGCCGAAGCCCGGCTCCAGCGGCTCGATGGTGAACCGGGACCGGGTCTCGTTGATCGACTCCTCGGAGAGGGTCGGTCGCTGGCTGATGAGCATCTTTTCTCTTCTCTTCCGGGGCGCCCGCCATATGACGCCCACGACACAAACTGTTCCGGTGGCCCGCCCCGGTCGGGGCGGACCACCGCAACGAGCCCTTACTTCGAGTAGAGCTCGACGATCAGCTGCTCCTGGACCTGGGTGTCGATCACCTGGCGGGCCGGGAGCGAGTGCACGAGGATCTTCATCTGGCTCGGGATGGCCTCCAGCCACGCCGGGACGGTCCGCGAGCCGGCCTCACCCTGCGCCACCAGGAACGGGGTGAGTTCCTTGCTCTTCGCACGCACCTCGATGATGTCGTGCTCCTTGACCCGGAACGACGGGATGTCGACCTTCTTGCCGTTCACCGTGAAGTGACCGTGCTTGACCAGCTGACGGGCCATGTCCCGGGACTTGGCGTAGCCAGCCCGGTAGACCACGTTGTCCAGCCGCGACTCGAGGATCTGCAGGAGGACCTCACCGGTCTTGGCCTGCTTGGCCACGGCCTCCTCGTAGTAACCGCGGAACTGCTTCTCCAGCACGCCGTAGACCCGGCGAGCCTTCTGCTTCTCACGGAGCTGGAGCAGGTACTCCGTCTCCTTGGTGCGGCCGCGGCCGTGCTGCCCGGGCGGGAACGGCCGGGACTCGAACGGGCACTTCGGGCCATCGCACTTGCTGCCCTTGAGGAACAGCTTCATCTTCTCCCGCCGGCAACGGCGGCAGTCAGCACCGGTGTAACGAGCCATCTCTCTCTAACCTCTCAGACCCGGCGACGCTTCGGCGGACGGCATCCGTTGTGCGGCTGCGGGGTGACGTCGGAGATCTGGCCGACCTCGAGGCCCACGGCCTGCAGCGAGCGGATGGCGGTCTCCCGGCCGGAGCCGGGGCCCTTGACGAACACGTCGACCTTGCGCATGCCGTGCTCCATGGCCCGACGCGCGGCGGCCTCGGCGGCCAGCTGCGCGGCGAACGGAGTCGACTTGCGGGAGCCCTTGAAGCCCACCTGGCCCGCGGAGGCCCAGGAGATGACCGCACCGGTCGGGTCCGTGATGGACACGATGGTGTTGTTGAAGGTGCTCTTGATGTGCGCCTGCCCGTGGGCGACGTTCTTGCGTTCCTTGCGCCGGACCTTCTTGACAGCGGCTCCGGCACGAGCCTTCGGTGGCATAAGTCTGTGCGCTCCTAATTACTTCTTGCCGGGCTTCTTCTTGCCGGCCACGGTCCGCTTCGGGCCCTTGCGGGTGCGGGCGTTGGTCCGCGTCCGCTGGCCACGCACGGGAAGACCGCGGCGGTGCCGGATGCCGGCGTAGCAGCCGATCTCGACCTTGCGGCGGATGTCAGCGGCGACCTCGCGGCGCAGGTCGCCTTCAACCTTGTAGTTGGCCTCGATGTGGTCGCGGAGCTGCACGAGCTCCTCGTCCGTGAGGTCGCGAGCGCGCTTGTCCGGCGAGATGCCGGTGGCGGCCAGAGTCTCCAGGGCGCGGGTGCGACCGACCCCGAAGATGTAGGTGAGCGCGATCTCCATCCGCTTGTCGCGGGGGAGATCCACGCCGACTAGACGTGCCATGTGCGGGCGTACTCCTCGTGATGTTGTGGCGGAGGTGTGGACCCGTCCCACCCCGCTACCGACCGTCCCGTCCTTCCGACGCGTTCCGCGCCGGCGACCGGGATCGGTCGCTGCCCGAGCGGGCCCCGGCCTCCGACCGGGGGTCAACCACGAGGGGGTACGCGCTGCGTACCGTTCGCGGCTGGGGCGAGCTGATGCAGTGTTGTCGGGATCTGCGACCCGGGCCGATCCGACCGGCCGTCACGACCGGTGGGACTGGTTCAGCCCTGGCGCTGCTTGTGGCGCGGGTCCGAACAAATGACCATGACCCGGCCGTGCCGGCGGATCACCCGGCACTTGTTGCAGATCCTCTTGACGCTCGGCTTGACCTTCACGGTTGCCTTACTTTCCCATCTGGGCCCGGAGACACGACGATGCGCGACGCCGGACGTCGAAGACGGACACGGGAAGCCCCGGCCGTCGTCAGGCTTACTTGTAGCGGTAGACGATGCGCCCGCGGGTCAGGTCGTACGGCGAGAGTTCGACGACGACCCGGTCCTCCGGCAGGATGCGGATGTAGTGCTGTCGCATCTTGCCGCTGATGTGAGCCAGCACCTTGTGGCCGTTCGCGAGCTCCACCCGGAACATGGCGTTCGGCAGGGGCTCGATGACCCGACCCTCGATCTCGATGGCTCCGTCTTTTTTCGGCATGTCCTCCGCTGTCCTGACGTCGGTTGCTCCGGACGGCCCACAACGTCTTTCACGGGTGAACTGACCATGATCAGGAAACCCGCGCCAGCCGCGGCTCCCGGATCCCACCGAAGCGCAGGGTGGGCATGCAGGAGTGGACGCTGTGCGCCGATCAGAAAGTGTACGCCCGCCTGCGGGCGGTCGCCAAACCGACCACCCATGCGATCCCCGGTCGGACGAAATTCGTCCCGCCCGGCCGGCCGTGCTGTGACACTGGCCACAGCGCGGCGGTCAGTGACCCCGCCGCCGCTCCCGCCGCTCCCGCCGGGAGCGATCGGTCGGGTGCCGCCGATCGCCGTCGTGCACGCCCACCGTCTTCAGCAGCAGGAGCACTCCCCACGGCCCGATCGCCCAGGCCGGCCAGTAGTAGACGACATGCCCGTAGCCGATCGACGAGATCAGCCAGATCGCGGTGAGGATCCCGGCGACCCGCAACCACGGCGACCAGATCCTGAGCAGCGAGTCGGACCGGCGTCCGGGCTCGGCGAGCGCCGCCTCACCGTCCGCCGCCTCACCCCCCGCCACCGGAACGGGTGCCGCCGGCGCCGGCGCGGGCACCACGGCGGAACGCTCCGCCGGCCTCACTCCCGGCAGGTCCGCCACGACCTCGTCCAGTTCGGCGTACGTTTTCGCACCATACGCCCGGCCCAGTCGCTCGTCGTACTCGTGCAGGTCGAGTCGGCCCTCCTCCAGGGCCACCCGGAGCCGCTCCGCCGTCGCCTGCCGGTCGACGTCAGCCGCCCGCATCCTGTCCCGCCCTTCCATGGGGGCCAGCATGCCACCGACGCGCCACGGGCCGCCAAGGGGCCGATCCCCGGCGATCAGACCGCCGGGGAGTCCGCCGGCTGCCGGGAGGTGACCAGGCCGCCCAGGCGTGCCCGGCCGCCGTCCTCGGCGGTCAGCACCCACACGCCGTCGTCCAGCAGAGCCATCGTGTGCTCGACGTGCACCGCCATCGACCCGTCCCGGGTCACCACCGTCCAGCCGTCGGACAGCTCGACGGTACGCGGCGAACCCATCGTGATCATCGGCTCGATGGCCAGCGCCATGCCCCGCACCAGCCGGGGTCCCTTGCCCGGGCGGCCGTGGTTGAGCACGTGCGGGTCCTGGTGCATCTCGGTGCCGATGCCGTGCCCGCCGTACCCGTCGACGATGCCGTACCGGCCCCCCTTGCGGACCGCGTGCTCCACCGCGTGCGAGATGTCGGTGAGCCGGCCCTTCCCGCTGGCCGCGCCCCGGGCGGCGGCGGCGATCCCGGCCCACATCGAATCCTCGGCGACCGCGGCCATCTTGAGCAGGGCCGGGTCGGTCTCGCCGACCCCGACGGTGATGGCGGCGTCGCCGTGCCACCCGTTCAGCACCGCGCCGCAGTCGATCGAGATCAGGTCACCCTCGCTGAGCACCTGCTTCGACGACGGGATGGCGTGCACCACCTGCTCGTTCACGGAGGCGCAGATCGACGCCGGGTAGCCGTGGTAGCCCTTGAACGACGGGACCGCGCCGGCCTCGCGGATGGTGGCCTCGGCGATCGCGTCCAGGTCGGCGGTGCTCACGCCGGGGGCGACCGCCTCCCGCATCAGCCGCAGCGCGCGGGCGACCACCAGACCGGCGGCCCGCATCAGCTCGATCTGGTCGGGGGTCTTCAGCTGGATGTCCAGCTGGGGACGACGCATGGAGGCATTACCTTTCGTTGCGCGGGCCAGCGGGGCACGCCGCACGTACCCCGCTGTTCGCACTCTAACCGCCGGAGGACCGGCGCGACGTCAGCCGCCGTACGACCGCAGCGCGTCGATGGCGCGGACGGTGACGTCCTCCACCGGCCCGGTCGCGTCGATGCCGACCAGCTTGCCCTGGGCGCCGTAGTAGTCGACCAGCGGCGCGGTCTTCTCGGCGTACTCCCGGAGCCGGGCGGCGATGGTCTCCGGCTTGTCGTCGTCCCGCTGGAACAGCTCGCCGCCGCAGCGGTCGCAGACGCCCTCCCGCGTGGTGGCGTCGAACTCGACGTGCCAGATCTTGCCGCAGCCACGGCACGTACGCCGGCCGGAGAGCCGCCGGATGACCTCGTCGTCGTCGACGACCAGCTCGAGGACCAGGTCCAGCGCGGTGCCGAGGTCGGCGAGGAGCTTGTCCAGCGCGGCGGCCTGGGGCGTCGTACGCGGAAAGCCGTCGAGAAGGAAGCCCTCGCCGGCGTCCGGCTCGGCGAGCCGGTCCCGCACCATGTTGATGGTGACCTCGTCCGGGACCAGCTTGCCGGCGTCCATGTACCGCTTGGCCTCGACCCCCAACTGCGTGCCCTGCGAGACGTTCGCCCGGAAGATGTCCCCGGTCGAGATCTTCGGCACCGACAGGTGGGCGGCGATGAACTCCGCCTGTGTGCCCTTGCCCGCCCCCGGCGGGCCAACCAGAACGAGTCGCATCTACCGCAGGAACCCTTCGTAGTTCCGCTGCATCAGTTGGCTCTCGATCTGCTTCACGGTCTCCAGACCGACGCCGACCATGATGAGCACAGCGGTGCCGCCGAACGGGAAGTTCTGGAACTGCTGGTTGTCGAGCCAGATGAAGAAGAAGTTCGGCAGGATCGCGATGATGCCCAGGTAGAGCGCGCCCGGCAGGGTGATCCGGCTGAGGATGAAGTCGAGGTACTCGGCGGTCGGCTTGCCGGGGCGGATGCCCGGCACGAAGCCGCCGTACTTCTTCATGTTGTCCGCGACCTCGGTCGGGTTGAACGTGATCGACACGTAGAAGTACGTGAAGAAGATGATCAGCAGGAAGTAGATCGCGATGTGCTCCGGCGCGCTCGCCTTCACGATGTGGTTCTGGATCCAGGCCTGGGTCTTGCCCGGGTTGTTCTGGTCGAAGAACTGGAGCGCGAGCTGCGGCAGGTAGAGCAGCGACGAGGCGAAGATGACCGGGATCACACCGGCCTGGTTGACCTTCAGCGGGATGTAGGTGGAGGTGCCGCCGTACATCCGCCGGCCGATCATGCGCTTGGCGTACTGCACCGGGATCCGGCGCTGGGCCTGCTCGATGAAGGTGACCGCGCAGATGACCAGCAGGACCAGGGCGATGACGAGGAGGAACATCCCCCAGCCCTTGGTGGTCTTGATCTTCCAGCCCTCGCTGGGGAGCCGGGCGGCGATGGAGGTGAAGATCAGGACGGACATGCCGTTGCCGACGCCGCGGTCGGTGATCAGCTCACCGAGCCACATCACCACACCGGTGCCGGCGGTCATGGTCATGACCAGGATGCCCAGGGTCAGCCAGTCCGGGATGCCGGTGTCCCGGGGGACGATCGGCCACTGGTCGCAGCGGTTCTGGAAGAGCTGCCCGGAGCGGGCCAGCGCCACGAACGCGGAGGACTGCAGGATGCCCAGACCCAGCGTCAGGTACCGGGTGTACTGGGTGATCTTCGCCTGGCCGGCCTGGCCCTCCTTGCGGAGCTGCTCCAGCCGCGGGATGACCACCGTCAGCAGCTGCAGGATGATCGACGCGGTGATGTAGGGCATGATGCCCAGCGCGAAGACCGAGAGCTGCAGCAGCGCACCGCCGGAGAAGAGATCCAGCAGGTTCAGCACGCCGGTGCCGCCACCCTGGATGGCGTCGAGGCACTTCTGCACGTTGCCGTACGAGACGCCCGGGCTGGGCAGCGTGGCGCCGAGCCGGTAGACCGCAATGATGCCTACTGTGAACAGCAGCTTCTTGCGCAGGTCAGGCGTACGGAACGCACTGAGAAAGGCGGACAGCAACTTCTTCCTCCTGCGCGAGGCGGGCCGCCGGTGATGATCCCTGGCGGGGTGGGGTGGGTGCCGGGCAGGTGCCCGATATCCATAGCTGGGAAGGGACTCTAACAGCCCGATCCCGGTCCGGGCAGATGTGCCCGGCTACATAAAACGAATCCGATGTTACCCGGCGCACATCCGCCGGGGAGACCGAGGCGCCCGCCCAGCCTTGGACGACTGAGCGGGCGCCACGGATCATGCCCTACAGCTCGGTGACGGAGCCACCGGCAGCGGTGATCTTCTCCTTGGCCGACGCGCTGAACGCGTGCGCCGACACCTGGAGAGCCACGCCGCCGAGGTCGCCGGTGCCGAGCACCTTGACCGGCTGGCCCTTGCGGACCGCACCGGCCTCGACCATCTCGATCGGGCCGACCTGGCCGCCGTTCGGGAAGAGCTCGGCGAGCCGGTCCAGGTTGACAACCTGGAAGACGACCTTGAACTTGTTCTTGAAGCCCTTCATCTTCGGCAGGCGCATGTGGATGGGCATCTGCCCACCCTCGAACGCCGGCGAGATGTTCTTCCGGGCCTTGGAACCCTTGGTACCGCGACCGGCAGTCTTGCCCTTGGAGCCCTCACCGCGACCCACGCGGGTCTTCTCGGTCTTGGCCCCCGGCGCCGGGCGCAGGTGGTGGACCTTGATCGTCATTACTCGACCTCCTCGACCTTCACGAGGTGGTTGACCGTGAAGATCATGCCGCGGATCTCCGGCCGGTCCTCCTTGACCACCACGTCGTTGATCCGCTTGAGACCGAGGGAACGCAGCGAGTCACGCTGGTTCTTCTTGGTCCCGATCTCGGACCGGACCTGGGTGACCTTCAGGCGTGCCATCAGGACGCCACCCCCGCCCGGGACGCCAGCATCGCGGCCGGCGCGACGTCCTCGACCGGCAGACCACGACGGGCCGCGACCGCCTCCGGCGACTCAAGCGCCTTCAGGGCCGCCACCGTGGCGTGCACGATGTTGATCGGGTTGGACGAGCCGAGGCTCTTGGAGAGCACGTCGTGGATGCCCGCGCACTCCAGGACGGCACGCACCGGACCACCGGCGATGACGCCCGTACCGGCCGAGGCCGGCTTGAGCAGCACCACGCCGGCCGCGTCCTCGCCCTGCACCGGGTGCGGGATCGAGGCACCGATCCGCGGCACCTTGAAGAAGTGCTTCTTGGCCTCCTCGACGCCCTTGGCGATCGCCGCGGGCACCTCCTTGGCCTTTCCGTAGCCCACGCCGACGGTGCCGTCGCCGTCGCCCACGATCACCAGGGCGGTGAAGCTGAAGCGACGACCACCCTTCACGACCTTGGCGACGCGGTTGATCGCGACGACCCGCTCGAGGTGCGGGGTCTTCTCGACGGGCGCGTTTCCGCGGCCGCCCTCACGGCGGTTGTCGCGGCGACCACCCTCGTTGCCACCGGACCCGCCGCCACGGCGCTGTTGACCTGGCATCAGCAGCCTTCCTTCTCTCTCGTGACGGGGTTTCTAGAACTCGAGCCCGGCTTCGCGGGCGGCGTCGGCAAGCGCGGCGACCCGCCCCGCGTACCGGTTGCCACCGCGGTCGAAGACGACCTTCGAGACGCCGGCGGCCTTGGCCCGCTCGGCGAGCAGGGCGCCGACCTTGCCGGCCAGGGCGCTCTTGTCGCCCTCGGCACCGCGCAGCGACGCGTCCATGGTCGAGGCCGACGCCAGGGTGTGACCCTTGGTGTCGTCCACGATCTGGGCGACGATGTGCCGCAGCGAGCGGGTGACGACCAGGCGGGGACGCTCGGTGGTGCCGCTGATGTTCTTGCGGACCCGGAAGTGCCGACGCGCACGCCCGACGGCACGCTTGGCGGCGACGCCGCGGCGGCGCTTGAGCAGCGTGGCGCTCACTTCTTACCTGCCTTTCCAGCCTTGCGGCGGATGACCTCGCCCTGGTACTTCACGCCCTTGCCCTTGTACGGCTCCGGCGGGCGGATCTTCCGGATGTTGGCGGCGACCTCGCCGACCTGCTGCTTGTCGATGCCGGCCACGTGGAACAGCGTCGGCTTCTCGACCGTGAAGGTGATGCCGTCCGGCGCCGGCACGAGGACCGGGTGCGAGAACCCGAGCGCGAACTCCAGGTCCTTGCCCTTGGCCGTGACGCGGTAACCGGTGCCGGCGATCTCCAGGCTCTTGCGGTAGCCCTCGGTCACCCCGACGATCATGTTGGCCACCAGCGTACGGCTCAGGCCGTGCAGCTCCTTGGCCTTGCGCTCGTCGTTCGGCCGGTTGACGTGCAGCGCGCCGTCCTCGCCCCGCTCCGCCGTGATCGGCTCGGCCAGCACGTGGCTCAGCTCGCCCTTGGGGCCCTTGACCTTCACGGTCTGGCCGTCGATCGTGATATCGACGCCGGCTGGCACCGGGATCGACTTACGTCCAATACGCGACATTTCTACCTGTCTCCCGTTACCAGACGAAGGCGAGGACTTCCCCGCCAACGCTCCGCTTGCGGGCCTGCCGGTCGGTGAGCAGCCCCTGGGACGTCGAAATGATCGCCACGCCCAGCCCGCCGAGCACCCGCGGGAGCCCGTCCGACTTGGCGTAAACCCGCAGACCGGGCTTGGACACGCGCTTGATGCCGGCCAGGCTCCGCTCCCGGTTCTGGCCGTACTTCAGCTCGACGACCAGTCGCTTGCCGACGGCGCCCTCCTCGGGCTCCTCGACCGACCAGGTGGCGATGTAACCCTCGGCCTTGAGGACCTCGGCGATGTTCGCCTTGATCTTCGAGTACGGCATCGTCACCCGGTCGTGGTACGCCTGGTTGGCGTTACGCAGACGCGTGAGCATGTCTGCGATCGGGTCGGTCATCGTCATGAAATTCGTCAACCTTTCTCGCCGCGGTTCCCCGGGCCAGGCCCGGGGCCTACGGCGAAGAGACAGTTCAGCTGACGCGCGAAGCGCGCCGGGCTATTACCAGGAAGCCTTGGACACGCCGGGCAGCTCACCGCGGTGGGCCATCTCCCGGATGCACACCCGGCAGAGACCGAACTTGCGGTAGACCGCCTTCGGACGCCCGCACCGCTGGCAGCGGGTGTACGCGCGAACCGAGAACTTCGGCTTCGCGGCCGCCTTGAGGATCAGCGCCTTCTTCGCCATCTCAGTTCTCCTTGAACGGGAAGCCCAGGAGCTTGAGCAGCGCCCGGCCCTCGTCGTCGGTCGTGGCGGTCGTGACGACCGTGATGTCCATGCCCCGCTGGCGATCGATCTTGTCCTGGTCGATCTCGTGGAACACCGACTGCTCGGTCAGACCGAACGTGTAGTTGCCGTGCCCGTCGAGCTTGCGCCCGTCCAGGCCGCGGAAGTCGC
Source organism: Micromonospora narathiwatensis (assembly GCF_900089605.1). Classification (NCBI taxonomy): domain Bacteria; kingdom Bacillati; phylum Actinomycetota; class Actinomycetes; order Micromonosporales; family Micromonosporaceae; genus Micromonospora; species Micromonospora narathiwatensis. Next base: position 4,659,193 of record NZ_LT594324.1, read on the forward strand.
GGATACGCGGCAGCGCGATGGAGAGCAGCCGGTCCAGGAACTCCCACATCCGGTCGCCCCGCAGGGTGACCTTCGCGCCGATCGGCATGCCCTCACGGAGCTTGAACTGCGCGATGGACTTGGTCGCCCGCCGCACCTGCGGCTTCTGGCCGGTAATGGTGGCCAGGTCGCGGACCGCACCGTCGATCAGCTTGGCGTCCCGGGCGGCCTCGCCGACACCCATGTTGACGACGATCTTGACCAACCGCGGCACCTGCATGGGGTTGCCGTAGTTGTGCTGCTTCTGCAGCTCGGCCACGATCTCGCTGCGGTACCGCTCCTTGAGGCGCGGCATGGTCTTGGTTTCGGTAGCCGTGGTCATCACAGGTCCTTACCGGTGCTACGCGCGATGCGGACCTTCTGGCCATTGTCGTCGATCCGGTAACCGACGCGGGTCGGCTTGCCGTCGGAGTCCAGGACCATCACGTTCGAGACGTGGATCGGGGCCTCCTGGGTGACGATGCCACCGGTCTTGGCGCCACGCTGGGTGGTGCTGATGCGGGTGTGCTTCTTGACCCGGTTCACGCCCTCGACCAGGACCTTGTCCTGCCGCGGGTAGGCCGCGATGACCTTGCCCTTGGCGCCCTTGTCCTTGCCGGCGATGACGACGACCGTGTCGCCCTTCTTGACCTTCACGGTCACAACACCTCCGGCGCGAGAGAGATGATCTTCATGAACCGCTTGTCCCGCAGCTCACGACCCACCGGGCCGAAGATACGGGTACCGCGCGGGTCCCCACCGTCCTTGATGATGACGGCGGCGTTCTCGTCGAAGCGGATGTACGAGCCGTCCGGCCGCCGCCGCTCCTTGGCGGTGCGAACGACGACGGCCTTGACGACGTCGCCCTTCTTCACACCGGCACCGGGGATCGCGTCCTTGACCGTGGCCACGATGACGTCGCCGATGCTCGCGTAGCGCCGACCGGAGCCACCGAGAACGCGGATGCACAGGATCTCCCGGGCACCCGTGTTGTCGGCGACGCGCAGTCGCGACTCCTGCTGAATCACGTCTATCTCCTATGTCTGCCGGTTCTCCGGCCGCCGCGCGGGCGGCCGGAGCCTGGCGGAACCTGCGCCCGACCGATGCCGGCCGAGCTCGAGCCTTCGCTACTTGGCCTTCTCGAGGATCTCCACGAGCCGCCACCGCTTGGTGGCGGACAGCGGCCGGGTCTCCATGATCAGGACCCGGTCGCCGATGCCGGCCGAGTTCTGCTCGTCATGCACCTTCAGCTTGCTGGTCCGGCGCATGATCTTGCCGTACAGCGCGTGCTTGACCCGGTCCTCGACCTCGACCACGACGGTCTTTTCCATCTTGTCGCTGACCACGAGGCCCTCACGCACCTTGCGGCGGGCCCGCGCGGTGGCGGCGGTGGTGTTCTCACTCATGATGCAGTCACCTCAGTCGGCGCGGCCGAGAGACCCAGCTCACGCTCACGCATGATCGTGTAGATCCGGGCGATCTCCCGACGGATGACCTGCAGCCGCCGGTTGTTGTCAAGCTGCCCGGTTGCGGCCTGCACGCGGAGGTTGAACAGCTCCGCCTTCGCCTCACGCAGCTTCGTGACCAGCTCCTCCTCGGAGAGCTCACGCAGCTCGGAGGCCTTGACGCCCGCTGCCATCAGGATTCACCCACTTCGCGCGTAACAATGCGGCACTTCATCGGGAGCTTGTGGATCGCGCGACGCATCGCCTCTCGCGCGATCTGCTCGTTCGGGAAGGACATCTCGAAGAGAACCCGCCCCGGCTTGACGTTGGCGACCCACCACTCGGGCGAACCCTTACCGGAACCCATGCGGGTTTCCGCCGGCTTCTTGGTGAGCGCCTGGTCCGGGAAGATCGTGATCCAGACCTTGCCACCACGCTTGATGTGCCGGGTCATCGCGATACGCGCCGACTCGATCTGGCGGTTGGTCACGTACGCCGGCTCGAGAGCCTGGATCCCGAACTCGCCGAACACCACCCGGTTACCGCCCTTGGACGCGCCGTGGCGGTCCGGGTGGTGCGGCTTGCGGAAGCCCTTCGGGGGCTTGCGCGGCATCAGCATCTGTCAGCCCTCCTGCTGCGTTTCTGCCGGCTGGGTAGCGGCCGGCTCGGACGCGGTCGCAGCGACAGCACCGGCGTCCACCGGCTCGCCGCTCGGCGTCTCGGCCTGCTGCGCGATGGTGGTCGCGGCAGCCCGGCCGGCCTCGGTGCCACCGGCGGTCGTGCCGGACGAACCCGACCGGCCACGGCGCGGCCGCTCGGGGCGGTCGCCGCGGTCACGACGCGGGCGGGACGGGCCGGCCTCGGCCGGAGCCTCCCGGCCCGGGACGGCGTCGCCCTTGTAGATCCAGACCTTCACGCCGATCCGGCCGAAGGTGGTACGGGCCTCGAAGAAGCCGTACTCGATGTTGGCCCGCAGCGTGTGCAGCGGAACCCGGCCCTCGCGGTAGAACTCGGTCCGGCTCATCTCGGCGCCGCCGAGACGGCCCGAGACCTGCACCCGGATGCCCTTGCAGACCGGGTTCTTCATCGCGGACTGCATCGCCTTGCGCATGGCCCGACGGAAGCTGACCCGGCTGGACAACTGCTCGGCGACGCCCTGGGCGACCAGCTGCGCGTCCGACTCGGGGCTCTTCACCTCGATGATGTTCAGCTGAACCTGCTTGCCGGTGAGCTTCTCCAGCTCGCCCCGGATCCGGTCGGCCTCCGCACCCTTACGGCCGATGACGATGCCCGGCCGGGCGGTGTGGATGTCGACGCGGACCCGGTCGCGGGTGCGCTCGATGTCGACCTTGGAGATGCCAGCGCGCTCCAGGCCCTTGGACATCATCCGGCGGATCTTGACGTCCTCGCCGATGTAGTCCTTGTAGAGCTTGTCCGCGAACCAGCGGGACTTCCAGTCGGTCGAGATGCCGAGCCGGAACCCGGTCGGGTGAACCTTCTGACCCATTACTCGGCACCCTCCGTCGTGCTCTGCCCCTCAGCAGCCCCGGCTTGCGTCGCAGGCTCGGCCTTCTTCGCCGTCTCGGCCTTCTTCGCCGGCTTCTTCGGCGCGGCCGGCGCCACCGCCTCGACCGCCACGGTGATGTGGCAGGTGCGCTTGCGGATCCGGTACGCCCGGCCCTGCGCCCGCGGCTGGAACCGCTTCATGGTCGGGCCCTCGTCGACGAACGCCTCGCTGACGAGCAGCGCGTCGGGGTCCAGCCGCTCGTTGTTCTCCGCGTTGGCGATCGCGCTCGCGAGCACCTTGTAAACCTGCTCGCTCGCAGCCTGCGGCGCGAACTGCAGCACCGTGAGCGCCTCCTTCGCGGGCAGGCCGCGGACGAGGTTGACCACCCGGCGCGCCTTCATCGGCGAGATGCGCACGTGCCGCGCAACCGCCCGCGCGCCCGGAAGCACCGGAGCGTCGCCCTTTCCTGGCATCGCTGTAACCCCTTGTTCCTCTATCCGTATGCCCGCGGCGTCAGCGCCGGCGGCTCTTCCGGTCGTCCTTCTCGTGACCCTTGAACGTACGGGTCAGCGCGAACTCGCCGAGCTTGTGCCCGACCATGGCCTCGGTCACGAACACCGGGACGTGCTTGCGTCCGTCGTGCACGGCGATCGTGTGCCCGAGCATCTCGGGAATGATCGTCGAGCGCCGCGACCAGGTCTTGATGACGTTCTTCGAGCCCTTGTCGTTCTGCGTCTCCACCTTCTTGAGCAGGTGGTCGTCGACGAACGGGCCCTTCTTCAGGCTGCGAGGCATCTGTCAGCTCTCCTGTTAGCCGCGCTTGCGGGTGGCGTAGCGGCGGCGGACGATCAGCCGGTCGCTCGGCTGGCCCTTACGACGGGTGCGGCCCTCGGGCTTACCCTGCGGGTTGACCGGGTGGCGACCACCGGAGGTCTTACCCTCACCACCACCGTGCGGGTGGTCGACCGGGTTCATCGCGACACCACGGACGGTCGGGCGCTTGCCCTTCCACCGCATCCGGCCGGCCTTACCCCAGTTGATGTTCGACTGGTCGGCGTTGCCGATCTCGCCGATGCTGGCGCGGCAGCGCACGTCGACCCGCCGGATCTCACCGGACGGCATGCGGAGGGTCGCGTACGCGCCCTCACGGCCGAGCAGCTGGATGCCGACGCCGGCCGAACGGGCCAGCTTGGCGCCACCGCCCGGACGCAGCTCCACGTTGTGGATCGTGGTACCGACCGGGATGTTGCGCAGCGGCAGGTTGTTGCCCGGCTTGATGTCGGCGCCCGGGCCCGACTCGACCGCGTCGCCCTGCTTCAGGTCCTTCGGCGCGATGATGTAACGCTTCTCGCCGTCGGCGTAGTGCAGCAGCGCGATACGCGCGGTGCGGTTCGGGTCGTACTCGATGTGGGCGACCTTCGCCGGCACGCCGTCCTTGTCGACCCGCTTGAAGTCGATCAGACGGTACTGGCGCTTGTGACCGCCGCCGTGGTGCCGCGTGGTGATCCGGCCGTGGGCGTTGCGACCGCCCTTCTTCGGCAGCGGAGCCAGCAGCGACTTCTCAGGCGTCGACCGGGTGATCTCGGCGAAGTCGGCGACGCTCGAGCCACGCCGGCCCGGCGTCGTCGGCTTGTACTTACGGATAGCCATTGTCTACACCCCTCAGCTGACCGGGCCGCCGAAGGCCTCGATACGGTCACCGTCAGCCAGCTTCACCATCGCCCGCTTGGTGTCCTTGCGCTTTCCGAACCCGGTCTTGGTCCGCTTGCGCTTGCCCTCGCGGTTGAGCGTGTTGACCGTCAGGACGCGGACGTTGAAGATCTGCTCGATGGCGATCTTGATCGCGGTCTTGTTCGCGTCCGGGTGCACCAGGAACGTGTACCAGTTGCGGTTCAGCTCGCTGTAGCTCTTCTCCGAGACGACCGGCGCGACGATGATGTCGCGCGGATCGGCGATCGTGCTCACTTGCCACCCTCCTCGGTGGTCTCGGCGGGAACGCCCAGGAACTCGTCCAGGGCCTCCTTGGTGAAGACCACGTCGTCGGCCACCAGCACGTCGTACGTGTTGAGCTGGCCGGCCTCGATCAGGTGCACCCGCGGCTCGTTGCGCAGCGACACCCAGTTCAGCTCGTCGGTGCTGCCCAGCACGACCAGGACGCGCCGGGCGTCGGTCAGCTTCGCCAGCGTGGCCAGGGCGGCCTTGGTCGACGGCTTCTCGCCGGAGACGAACGCCTCGACGACGTGCACCTGGCCGGCGCGGGCCCGGTCGGAGAGGGCGCCACGCAGGGCGGCGGCCTTCATCTTCTTCGGGGTGCGCTGGCTGTAGTCGCGCGGCACCGGGCCGTGGACCACGCCACCGCCGGCGAACTGCGGCGCGCGGGTCGAGCCCTGGCGGGCACGACCGGTGCCCTTCTGCTTGTACGGCTTCTTGCCTCCACCGGAGACCTCGCCGCGGGTCTTCGTCTTGTGCGTGCCCTGCCGGGCCGCCGCGAGCTGAGCCACCACGACCTGGTGCATCAGCGCGATGTTGGCCTGGGCGTCGAAGATGTCGGCCGGCAGCTCGACGGAGCCGCTCTTGGTGCCTTCGACGCTGAGGACGTCAACGGTGGTCACTTGGCCACACCGCCCTTCTTCGCCTTGGTCTTGGCCGCGGTGCGGACCAGGACCAGCGCGCCCTTGGGGCCGGGAATGGCGCCACGGACGAGCAGGAGGTTGTTCTCGGTGTCGACCGCCTGGACGGTCAGGTTCTGGACGGTGTAGCGCACGCCACCCATCCGACCGGCCATCCGGGTGCCCTTGAAGACGCGGCCCGGGGTCGCGCAGGCGCCGATGGAGCCCGGCGAGCGGTGCTTGCGCTCGACACCGTGGCTGGCGCGCAGACCGTGGAAGCCGTGCCGCTTCATCGGGCCGGCGTAGCCCTTGCCCTTGGTCTTGCCGGTGACGTCGATCACGACGCCCGCGGGGAACTCCTCGACCGTGACCTCCTGGCCCGGCGAGTAGTCCGCGGCGTCGCTGGTGCGCAGCTCGACGATGTGCCGGCGCGGCGCGACATCCGCCTTGGCGTAGTGCCCGGCGACCGGCTTCTTGACCTTGCGCGGATTGATGGCCCCGTACGCCAGCTGGACCGCGGAGTAACCGTCCTTGTCGGCGCTACGAACCTGGCTCACGACGCACGGGCCGGCCTGAACCACGGTCACCGGAACAACGCGGTTGTTGTCCCAGACCTGGGTCATGCCGAGCTTTGCGCCCAGGATCCCCTTGACTTGCCTGTCCATTTGTCCGGTCCCTACAGCTTGATCTCGATGTCGACGCCAGCCGGCAGGTCGAGGCGCATGAGCGAGTCGACCGTCTTCGGGGTCGGGTCGATGATGTCGATCAGACGCTTGTGCGTACGCATCTCGAAGTGCTCGCGCGAGTCCTTGTACTTGTGCGGCGAGCGGATAACGCAGAAACGGTTGATCTCCGTGGGCAGCGGCACCGGGCCAGCGACCTGCGCCCCGGTACGCGTCACCGTCTCGACGATCTTCCGAGCCGAGGAGTCGACGACCTCGTGGTCATAGGCCTTGAGCCGGATGCGGATCTTCTGTCCCGCCATGGTGGCTTCTGTTCCTTCTCTCGATGCCGCTGTGTTGCGGGCGCCTGCACCGGCTGGCACAGGCCCACTTCCGCCGACCCCCGCGGTCGGGCGTGTCGCGCCCGTGGGCCGGGCTCCGCCCCGGGACTCCGAAGCGGTATTCCGACCACGCGGTGGGTCATGGCGCCGATCGCGTTTCCGCGACCTGAACGCCGCGCGAGGGTGGTTGACCGCCAGGGGCAGCCAACCACCCTACGCGAGACCGTCGGTCACCCGGAGGTCCAGCATCACCGGACGCAGGCGACTGACCGTCGTTACGCAACCTGACTAGTATGCCGTACGACCGACGGCGACGCTAATCGGGGTTACCCAGCTCACTTGACGATCTTGGTGACGCGACCCGCGCCGACCGTACGGCCACCCTCCCGGATCGCGAACTTGAGGTTCTCCTCCATCGCGATGGGCTGGATCAGCTTCACGGTCATCGTGGTGTTGTCGCCCGGCATGACCATCTCGGTGCCCTCGGGCAGCGTGACGACGCCGGTGACGTCCGTGGTCCGGAAGTAGAACTGCGGACGGTAGTTCTGGAAGAACGGGGTGTGGCGGCCACCCTCCTCCTTGGAGAGGATGTAGACCGTCGCCTCGAACTCCGTGTGCGGGGTCGTGGTGCCCGGCTTGATGACGACCATGCCGCGCTCGACGTCCTCGCGCTTGATACCGCGCAGGAGCAGACCGACGTTCTCACCGGCCCGCGCCTCGTCCAGCAGCTTGCGGAACATCTCGATGCCGGTGCAGGTGGTCTTCATCGACTTCTCGCGGATGCCGACGATCTCCACCTCCTCGTTCGGCTTGAGGATGCCACGCTCGGCGCGGCCGGTCACCACGGTGCCACGGCCGGTGATCGTGAAGACGTCCTCGATGGGCATGAGGAACGGCTTCTCGGTCTCGCGCTCCGGCTGCGGGATCGCGGTGTCGACGGCGTTCATCAGGTCCAGGAGCTTGCCGGTCCACTCCGGGTCGCCCTCGAGGGCCTTCAGCGCCGAGACCCGGACGACCGGCAGGTCGTCACCCGGGTACTCCTGCGAGGAGAGCAGCTCGCGGACCTCGAGCTCGACGAGCTCCAGGAGCTCCTCGTCGTCGACCATGTCGCTCTTGTTGAGCGCCACGACGATGTACGGCACACCGACCTGACGGGCCAGCAGCACGTGCTCGCGGGTCTGCGGCATCGGGCCGTCGGTCGCCGCCACCACCAGGATCGCGCCGTCCATCTGCGCGGCACCGGTGATCATGTTCTTGATGTAGTCGGCGTGACCGGGGCAGTCGACGTGCGCGTAGTGCCGGTTCTCGGTCTGGTACTCGACGTGCGCGATGGAGATCGTGATACCACGAGCCTTCTCCTCCGGCGCCTTGTCGATCTCGTCGAACGGCGTGTACGGGTTCAGGTCCGGGTACTGGTCGTGCAGGACCTTGGTGATGGCCGCCGTCAGCGTCGTCTTACCGTGGTCGATGTGACCAATGGTGCCGATGTTGACGTGCGGCTTAGTCCGCTCGAACTTCGCCTTCGCCACTGGTGTCCTCCTGTGGACTTTCTTGGTTCGTTCGCCCCGGTGCGCCGGGTCGGCGCTTAGGACTCTGTCGACAGCCTTTCCGGCCTGACGGCCGGAGAGCCTTTGTGGGTTCTGCGGCGATGAAGCCTACAGGCCCGGATTCACACAACCCGACCGAGGTGGCCGCGGGCGGGAGATTCCTCCCGCGGCCGGCCCCGGATCATCGGATCAGCTCAGGCGAGCGTCACTCACCGGTCGCCTTGGCGATGATCTCCTTGGCCACCGAGGCCGGAACCTCGGCGTAGGAGTCGAACTGCATGCTGTAGCTAGCCCGGCCCTGGGTCTTCGACCGCAGGTCGCCGACGTAGCCGAACATCTCCGACAGCGGCACCAGGGCCCGGACGATGCGGGCGCCGTGACGCTCCTCCATCGCCTGGATGATGCCGCGCCGGGAGTTGAGGTCGCCGATGACGTCACCCATGTTCTCCTCCGGAGTGGTGACCTCAACAGCCATCATCGGCTCGAGCAGCGCGGGGTCGGCCTTGCGGGCCGCCTCCTTCATCACCATCGAGCCGGCGATCTTGAATGCCATTTCCGACGAGTCGACCTCGTGGTACTGGCCGTCCAGCAGCGTCAGCTTGACACCCACCAGCGGGAAGCCGGCGAGAATGCCGTACTGCATCGCGTCCTGGGCACCCGCGTCCACCGAGGGGATGAACTCCCGGGGGATACGGCCACCGGTGACGGCGTTCGCGAACTCGTAGGTCGGCGAGTCGTTGTCCAGCGGCAGCGGCTCGATGCTCACGATCACGCGGGCGTACTGGCCGGAACCACCGGTCTGCTTCTTGTGGGTGTACTCGATCTTCTCCACCTTGCGGCGGATGGTCTCGCGGTACGCCACCTGCGGCTTGCCGATGTTCGCCTCGACGTTGAACTCGCGGCGCATCCGGTCGACCAGGATGTCCAGGTGCAGCTCGCCCATGCCGGAGATGACGGTCTGGCCGGTCTCCTCGTCCAGCTTGACGCGGAAGGTCGGGTCCTCCTCGGCCAGCCGCTGGATGGCGGTGCTGAGCTTCTCCTGGTCGGCCTTGGTCTTCGGCTCGATGGCGACCTCGATGACCGGCTCCGGGAAGGTCATCGACTCCAGGATGACCGGGTTCGCCGGGTCGCACAGGGTGTCACCGGTGGTGGTCTGCTTCAGACCCTGGACCGCGATGATGTCGCCAGCCTTGGCGGAGTTGCGCTCCTCCCGCTTGTTGGCGTGCATCTGGTAGATCTTGCCGATCCGTTCCTTGCGGTCCTTGGTGGAGTTGACCACCTGCATGCCGGACTCGATCGTGCCCGAGTAGACCCGCACGTAGGTGAGCTTGCCCAGGTGCTTGTCGGTCTGGATCTTGAAGGCCAGCGCCGCGAACGGCTCCGAGACCGACGGCTTCCGCTGCATCGGGGTCTCGCCGTCGGTCGCGGTGCCCTCGATGGCCGGGATGTCCAGCGGCGACGGCAGGTACGCGACGACCGCGTCGAGCATGGGCTGGATGCCCTTGTTCTTGAAGGCGGTGCCGGTGAAGACGGGGTTGGCCTTGCCGGCGATGGTGGCCCGGCGGATGGCGGCCTTGATCTCCTCGACGGAGATCTCCTCACCCTCCAGGTACTTCTCCATCACCGTGTCGTCGACGTCGGCGAGGGTCTCCATCAGCTTCTCGCGCCACTCGGCGGCGGAGTCGGCGAGGTCGGCCGGGATCTCCTCGACCGCGTAGTCCTCACCCTTCTGGGTCTCGCCGCGCCAGGTGAGGGCGCGCATCTCGATCAGGTCGACCACACCGATGAAGTTGGCCTCGGCGCCGATCGGGATCTGGAGGACCAGCGGGGTCGCGTTGAGCCGGTCGATCATCATCTGCACGCAGCGGAAGAAGTCGGCACCGGTCCGGTCGAGCTTGTTGACGAAGCACATCCGGGGGACGTTGTACTTGTCCGCCTGGCGCCACACGTTCTCCGTCTGCGGCTCCACGCCGGCGACGCCGTCGTAGACCGCGACCGCACCGTCCAGCACCCGCAGCGACCGCTCCACCTCGACCGTGAAGTCGACGTGGCCGGGCGTGTCGATGATCTGGATCGTGTGGCCCTTCCACTCGCACTTCGTGGCGGCGGAAGTGATGGTGATACCGCGCTCCTGCTCCTGCTCCATCCAGTCCATGACGGCAGCGCCCTCGTGGACTTCACCGATCTTGTAGGTGATACCGGTGTAGAACAGGATCCGCTCGGTGGTAGTGGTCTTACCGGCATCGATGTGCGCCATGATGCCGATGTTGCGTACGTTGGCGAGCGCGTCTGCGGCGGCCACTTCAATCCCTACTTATCGTCGTCTCGACACAACTGGCGGCGGTTCCGGCGCCTTGTGGGCGCCGGAACCTGGGTGTTACCAGCGGTAGTGCGCGAAGGCCTTGTTGGACTCGGCCATCTTGTGGGTGTCCTCGCGCCGCTTGACGGCGGCACCGAGGCCGTTGCTCGCGTCCAGCAGCTCGTTCATCAGCCGCTCGACCATGGTCTTCTCGCGCCGGGCGCGGGAGTAGGTGACCAGCCAGCGCAGACCCAGGGTGGTCGCCCGGGCCGGACGGACCTCGACCGGGACCTGGTAGGTGGCGCCACCGACGCGGCGGCTGCGCACCTCGAGGGTCGGCTTGACGTTGTCCATCGCCCGCTTCAGGGTGACGACCGGGTCGGTGCCGGACTTCTCGCGGCAGCCCTCGAGGGCCGCGTACACGATGCGCTCGGCGAGCTGACGCTTGCCGCGCAGCAGGATCTTGTTCACCAACTGGGTGACCAGCGGCGAGTTGTACACCGGGTCAGCGACCAGCGGCCGCCGCGGAGCGGGTCCCTTACGCGGCATGTCAGCTCTTCTCCTTCTTGGCGCCGTAGCGGCTGCGCGCCTGCTTGCGGTTGCGGACACCCTGGGTGTCCAGCGAACCGCGGACGATCTTGTACCGCACACCGGGGAGGTCCTTCACCCGGCCGCCGCGGACGAGCACGATCGAGTGCTCCTGCAGGTTGTGGCCGACGCCCGGGATGTACGCGGTCACCTCGATCTGGCTGCTGAGCTTGACACGAGCGACCTTGCGCAGCGCCGAGTTCGGCTTCTTCGGGGTGGTGGTGTACACGCGCGTGCACACGCCGCGCCGCTGAGGGGAACCCTTCAGCGCCGGGGTCTTGGTCTTGCTCGTCTTTGCCTGGCGGCCCTTGCGGACCAGCTGCTGGATCGTGGGCACCGGGTTTCTCCGCTCCCTTCGGCCGCCGCTAAGCGACCGCGCCTTCTGCTCTAGCCGGCCTGTTGGACGGCTCTCCTACATTCCAACCGGCACCGCCTGACGACGGTCCCAGCACCCGCGGTCGGGCGTGTCGCCCGGATCACGGTCCGGGTACGCCGCTGACACGTCGTACCCGGTGTGTGTCACCGGCACACAACGTTCCACGTGCCGGATCTTTGGCTTTGATCGTGCGACCGCGCGATCACCGGCGGACCGGCTCCAGCGCACGCACGCATTGCCCGGGCTCGCCCGGGCACAAGGGGAAAGAGTACCTACCACAGCCGCGCAGGTCAAAACCGAGCGGCCCGGGAGAACCGCCTCGCGGTCCACCGGCCGATCACGTCTTGCCTGCCCGCCCCTGATGGGCACCTACAGCACCAGTGTACCGGCTTCCCCACCGGTCGACCCGGCGGCCCCGGTTCCGCCGGGGCCGCGGAACCGGGAGGTGCCGCGGGTCGCCCCCGGCGCCGTACCACCCATTCGGGTGACCTTGGTCACCCGAATTGCAACGCCAGCGCCAGCGCCAGCCCGACCAGACTGAGCAGCAGCCCGACTCCCCCGCAGCTGAGGCCCGTCACCGCCAGGCCGTTCCCGGTGAACCGGACCGCCGGCGGCGGCGCCGGCCGCCGGATCTGCCGGCGGGCCAGCAGGCCGGCCACGATCGCGGCGCCGCCGGCGAGCGCACCGAGCACGGTGAACGCCCCGGCCGCCCACGCGCCGCCGGCCCTCGGCCCGGACAGGCCGAAGCAGAAGACCAGCACCGACACCAGGATCGAGGCGATCCCGCTCACCAGCGACCCGACGGCGAGCCCCGAGGTCACCGGGGGCACGTCGAGGTGGACCACGCCGAACGGGGTACCGGGCACCGGATCGACCCGCCGCGGCGGGCGCGGCGCCTCGCGCGGGGGCGCCGGCACCGCTCCCGGTCGGGCGCCAGCGGCCGGCGGCGTCGGGGCCCAACCGCCGCCCGCCGGCGCGCTCCCCGGAGCCGCCCACCCGCCGCCGGACGCGGGCTGGCCCCCCGGGTACGCCCCGGGCGCCGCCCACCCTCCGCCGTAGGCCGGCTGCGGTCCGGGATACGGCCCCGGCTGCGCCGGCCCGGAATACCCCGGGTACCCGGACGGGACACCGGGCGGCGAGTGCCCCGGCGAGGCGCCCGGAAACACCGGCCCCACGGGCGGGTACGGGCCGGCCGGCGGCCAGGGCTGCCCGGACGGCGGGGGCTGCGGGGTGACCGGTGGCGGGGCGTACCCCATGCCGGCGATCCCCGGCGGCGCGCTCGGCCCCCCGTCCGGCCCGGCCCCCGGCGCGGCCCAGGGCCCGGCGGGCTCGTTGCCTGACGGGTGTGCCGGGTGCGCGCCGCCCGGCGTGGCCCACGGGCCGGCGGGGGCGCTGCCCGGCGTCGACCCGGCGGGGTCCGGGCCGGTGACGGACCGGGTCGGATCGTCTCCCGGCGGCGGGGCCGGTTCCGTCACGAGCGCCTCCTGTCGACGTGGCTCGCCCGCCGCGCGGCGGACACCGGCCAGGCTACCGTCGTGGGTCCCGACGGCGAGGCCGGGCGCGGGCGGCTTCCCCCGCGGGGTCAGTCGACGTTCGGGGCGTAGTCGTGCCCGAAGGGAGCGTCCGCCAGCCGGACCACCCCGATCACCACGGCCGCGACCACCGCGACCGCGAACAGGACCAGGCCGGTCCAGGCCAACTGCTCCCCGCGCCGCAGCCAGTCCCCGCCGGTCAGGAACCCACCCGAGGCGTACGCCTCCCGGCGGGCCTGCCGGGCGAGCCACAGGGCGATGGTCGACGGCACCACCCCGCCGATGAAGAGCCCGGTGAACGCCCCGATCAGCCCCAGGGCGAAGACCGCACGGGCCTTCGTCGAGCGGACCGGCTCGGGGTCGAACGGATGGCGCGGCCCCTGCTGGGCGACGGGCACCTGCCCGGGCGCGGTCGTCATGCCCCCATCATGCCCCGACAACGTCGGCCCTGACCGTCACGTGTCGACCACCGACGGCCTCGCCCACCGTCCGTGACGCGACGAGGCCCCCGGCGGGTGCCGGGGGCCTCGTCGTTGCTGTTGCTTAGCGGTACGACCCGAAGTCGAAGTCGTCCAGCGGCACCGCCTGGCCGCTGGCCGGCCCGAAGCCGTAGTCGGTCTCCGGGTAGCCGGTCATCGAGTAGACCTTGGCCTTCGCCTCCTCGGTCGGCTCGACCCGGATGTTGCGGTACTTGCTGATGCCCGTACCGGCCGGGATGAGCTTACCGATGATCACGTTCTCCTTGAGGCCGATCAGCGAGTCGCTGCGGGCGTGGATCGCCGCGTCCGTCAGCACCCGGGTGGTCTCCTGGAAGGAGGCCGCCGACAGCCAGGAGTCCGTGGCCAGCGATGCCTTGGTGATACCCATCAGCACCGGGCGACCCGCGGCGGGCTCGCCGCCCTCGGAGACGAGTCGGCGGTTCTCCGACTCGAAGAGCGCCCGGTCGACCAGCACGCCCGGCAGGAACTCGGTCGAGCCGGAGTCGATGACCGTCACCCGCTTCAGCATCTGGCGGATGATGATCTCGATGTGCTTGTCGTGGATGAGCACACCCTGCGAACGGTAGACCTCCTGGACCTCCTGGGTCAGGTGGACCTGGACCGCGCGCGGGCCGAGGATGCGCAGCAGCTCGTGCGGGTCGATGGTGCCCTCGGTGAGCTTCTCGCCGACCTCGACGTGGTCGCCGTCGTGAGCCCGCAGCCGGACCCGCTTGGAGATCTTGTCGTAGACGATCTCGTCGCTGCCGTCGTCCGGCACCACGATGATCTTCCGCGACCGCTCGCCGTCCTCGATCCGGATCCGACCCGGGGTGTCGGCGATGGGCGCCTTACCCTTCGGGATCCGGGCCTCGAAGATCTCCTGGACACGGGGCAGACCCTGGGTGATGTCCTCACCCGCGACACCACCGGTGTGGAAGGTACGCATCGTCAGCTGCGTACCCGGCTCACCGATCGACTGGGCGGCGATGATGCCGACCGCCTCGCCGACGTCCACGGTCTTGCCGGTCGGCAGCGAGCGGCCGTAGCACGCACCGCAGACGCCCAGCTTCGACTCGCAGGTGAGCACGCTGCGCACCCGGACGGTCTCCACCCCGGCCGCGACGATCCGGTCGACGCCGATCGAGTTGATGTCCTGACCCCGCTCGGCCACCAGGTTGCCGTCCGGCCCCTTGATGTCGTCGGCCAGGGTACGGGCGTGCACGCTGGTCTCGGCGTGCTCGTGCACGACGAGAGTGCCGTCGAGCCGCTGACCGATCTGCATCGGGATGGCCCGGTCGGTGCCGCAGTCCTCCTCGCGGATGATGACGTCCTGCGAGACGTCCACCAGACGCCGGGTCAGGTAACCCGAGTCGGCGGTACGCAGGGCGGTGTCCGCGAGACCCTTCCGGGCGCCGTGCGTGGAGATGAAGTACTCCAGCACGGACAGACCCTCCCGGTACGAGGCCTTGATGGGCCGCGGGATGATCTCACCCTTCGGGTTGGCCACCAGACCACGGATCGCCGCGATCTGCCGGAGCTGGAGCAGGTTACCGCGGGCACCCGAGTTGATCATCTTCCACAGCGGGTTCTCCTGCGGCAGCGCGGTGTCCATCTCCTTGGCGACCTCGTTTGTCGCCTTGGTCCAGATCTCGATGAGCTCGCCGCGGCGCTCCTCGGCGGTCATCAGACCACGCTGGTACTGCTTGTCGATCCGGTCGGCTTCCTTCTCGTACCGCTCCAGGATCTCCCGCTTCCGCGGCGGAGCGATGACGTCCTCCATGCCGATGGTGACGCCGGACCAGGTGGCCCAGTGGAAACCGGCCTCCTTGAGCCCGTCCAGGGTGGCCGCGAGGGCCACCTTCGGGAAGCGCTCGGCGAGGTCGTTGACGATCGCGGAGAGCTGGCCCTTGCGGATCTCGTAGTTCACGAAGCGGTAGCCCTGCGGCAGCGTCTCGTTGAACAGGACCCGGCCCAGGGTGGTCTCCACCGTCACCGGCTCGCCCTCGACCCAGCCCTCGGGCGCGACCCACGGCTCGGCGCCGGCGCCGTTGTCGACCCCGACGATGCCGCGCAGCCGGATCCTGACCGGGGCCTGCAGGTGCAGCTCGCCGTTGTCGTACGCCATCCGGGCCTCGGCGTCCGAGCTGAACGCCCGGCCCTCGCCCACCCCACCCGGGGTGAGGTGGGTGAGGTGGTAGAGACCGATGACCATGTCCTGGGTGGGCATGGTGACCGGCTTGCCGTCGGCCGGCTTGAGGATGTTGTTCGACGACAGCATCAGGATCCGCGCCTCGGCCTGGGCCTCGGCGGAGAGCGGCACGTGGACCGCCATCTGGTCACCGTCGAAGTCGGCGTTGAACGCGGTGCAGACCAGCGGGTGGATCTGGATGGCCTTGCCCTCGACCAGCTGCGGCTCGAAGGCCTGGATACCCAGCCGGTGCAGGGTCGGCGCCCGGTTCAGCAGCACCGGGTGCTCGCCGATGACCTCCTCCAGCACGTCCCACACGACCGGCCGCTGCCGCTCGACCATCCGCTTGGCGGACTTGATGTTCTGCGCGTGGTTGAGGTCGACCAGCCGCTTCATCACGAACGGCTTGAACAGCTCCAGCGCCATCTGCTTGGGCAGGCCGCACTGGTGCAGCTTGAGCTTCGGGCCGACCACGATGACCGAACGGCCGGAGTAGTCGACGCGCTTGCCCAGCAGGTTCTGGCGGAACCGGCCCTGCTTGCCCTTGAGCATGTCGGAGAGCGACTTCAGCGGGCGGTTGCCCGGACCGGTGACCGGCCGACCACGGCGGCCGTTGTCGAACAGCGCGTCGACGGCCTCCTGGAGCATCCGCTTCTCGTTGTTGACGATGATCTCGGGCGCGCCGAGGTCGATCAGTCGCTTGAGGCGGTTGTTCCGGTTGATCACCCGGCGGTACAGGTCGTTCAGGTCGGAGGTCGCGAAGCGGCCACCGTCGAGCTGCACCATCGGACGCAGGTCCGGCGGGATGACCGGGACGCAGTCCAGCACCATGCCGAGCGGCGAGTTGCGGGTGTTCTGGAACGCCGCGACGACCTTCAGCCGCTTGAGCGCCCGGATCTTCCGCTGGCCCTTGCCGGAGCGGATGGTCTCGCGCAGGCTCTCGGCCTCGGCCTCGAGGTCCATGTTCTGCACCAGCGCCTTGATGGCCTCGGCACCCATCGCACCGGTGAAGTACTCGCCGAAACGGTCCCGCAGCTCGCGGTAGAGCAGCTCGTCGGTGACCAGCTGCTTCGGCTCCAGCTTGCGGAAGGTGTCGAGGACCTCGTCGAGGCGGTCGATCTCGCGCTGGGCCCGGTCGCGGATCTGGCGCATCTCGCGCTCTCCGCCCTCCTTGACCTTGCGCCGGACGTCCGCCTTCGCGCCCTCGGCCTCCAGCTCGGCCAGGTCGGCCTCGAGCTTGGCGGCCCGCTTCTCGATCTCCGAGTCGCGGCTGTTCTCGGCCTGCCGCTTCTCGGCCAGGATCTCGTTCTCGATGGTCGAGAGGTCACGGTGACGCGCCTCGGCGTCCACGCTCGTCACGACGTACGAGGCGAAGTAGATGATCTTTTCGAGGTCCTTCGGGGCGAGGTCCAGCAGGTAGCCCAGCCGGCTCGGCACGCCCTTGAAGTACCAGATGTGGGTCACCGGAGCGGCCAGCTCGATGTGGCCCATCCGCTCCCGGCGAACCTTGGAGCGGGTCACCTCGACGCCGCAGCGCTCGCAGATGATGCCCTTGAAGCGGACCCGCTTGTACTTACCGCAGTAGCACTCCCAGTCCCGCTGCGGACCGAAGATCTTCTCGCAGAAGAGCCCGTCCTTCTCCGGCTTCAGGGTGCGGTAGTTGATGGTCTCGGGCTTCTTGACCTCGCCGTGGGACCACTGACGGATGTCGTCGGCGGTGGCGAGGCCGATGCGCAGCTCGTCGAAGAAGTTGACGTCGAGCACTATGTCCCCTATGTCGTCGTCTGTACTGCCTAGCTAACCGGCGGGGTCGGGAGCCGGCGGACCGGCTCCCGACCACTCACCTCAGACCTCTTCGACCGAGCTCGGCTCGCGCCGGGACAGGTCGATGCCCAGCTCCTCCGCGGCCCGGAACACCTCGTCGTCGGTCTCGCGCATCTCCAGGGCCACACCGTCGCTGGACAGCACCTCGACGTTGAGGCACAGCGACTGCAGCTCCTTGAGCAGCACCTTGAACGACTCCGGGATGCCCGGCTCGGGGATGTTCTCGCCCTTGACGATCGCCTCGTAGACCTTCACCCGGCCCAGGACGTCGTCGGACTTGATGGTCAGCAGCTCCTGCAGGGCGTACGCGGCGCCGTACGCCTGCATCGCCCAGCACTCCATCTCGCCGAAGCGCTGGCCACCGAACTGCGCCTTACCACCCAGCGGCTGCTGCGTGATCATCGAGTACGGGCCGGTCGACCGGGCGTGGATCTTGTCGTCGACCAGGTGGTTGAGCTTCAGGATGTAGATGTAGCCGACCGCGATCGGGTCCGGCAACGGCTCACCGGAGCGACCGTCGAAGAGCTGCGCCTTGCCGGAGGAGCCGATCAGCTGCTTGCCGTCCCGGTTGGGCAGGGTCGACGCGAGCAGACCGGAGATCTCCTCCTCGCGGGCACCGTCGAAAACCGGGGTGGCCACGTTGGTGTCCGGCTCGGACTCGTGCGCCTCGATCGAGCGGAGCTGGCGCTTCCACTCGGCGTCGTCGCCGTCGACGCTCCAGCCGGTCTTGGCCACCCACCCGAGGTGGGTCTCCAGGACCTGGCCGATGTTCATCCGGGACGGCACACCGAGCGGGTTCAGCACGATGTCGACCGGGGTGCCGTCCTCCAGGAACGGCATGTCCTCGATCGGCAGGATCTTGGAGATGACGCCCTTGTTGCCGTGGCGGCCCGCGAGCTTGTCACCGTCCTGGATCTTGCGCTTCTGGGCCACGTAGACCCGGACCAGCTCGTTCACGCCCGGAGGCAGCTCGTCGCCGTCCTCGCGGGAGAAGGTACGCACGCCGATGACCGTGCCGGTCTCGCCGTGCGGCACCTTCAGCGAGGTGTCCCGGACCTCGCGCGCCTTCTCGCCGAAGATCGCGCGGAGCAGCCGCTCCTCGGGGGTCAGCTCGGTCTCACCCTTCGGAGTGACCTTGCCGACCAGGATGTCGCCAGGGACGACCTCGGCGCCGATCCGGATGATGCCGCGCTCGTCGAGGTCGGCGAGCATCTCCTCGCTGACGTTCGGGATGTCGCGGGTGATCTCCTCCGGGCCGAGCTTGGTGTCCCGGGCGTCGACCTCGTGCTCCTCGATGTGGATCGAGGTGAGCACGTCCTGCTGCACGAGGCGCTGCGACAGGATGATCGCGTCCTCGTAGTTGTGCCCCTCCCAGGTCATGAACGCCACGAGCAGGTTGCGCCCGAGCGCCATCTCGCCCTCGTCGGTGCACGGACCGTCGGCGATGACCTGGCCGGCCTCGACGCGGTCGCCCTCGAAGACGACCGGCTTCTGGTTGACGCAGGAGCCGGCGTTGGAGCGGCGGAACTTGTGCAGCAGGTACGTCCGGCGGTGGCCGTCGTCCTGGTGGACGGTGATGTAGTCGGCGCAGAGGTCCTCGATCACGCCACCGACCTCGGCCACGACGACGTCACCGGCGTCGACGGCCGCGCGGTACTCCATGCCCGTACCGACCAGCGGGGACTCCGCCTTGACCAGCGGCACCGCCTGGCGCTGCATGTTCGCGCCCATGAGCGCGCGGTTGGCGTCGTCGTGCTCGAGGAACGGGATCATCGCGGTCGCCACGGAGGTCATCTGCCGCGGCGAGACGTCCATGTAGTCCACGGCCTCCGGCGGCACGTCCTCGGTCTCGCCGCCCTTACGGCGGACCAGGACGCGGTCCTCGGCGAACGACCCGTCGGACTTCAGCGGGGCGTTGGCCTGCGCCTTGACGAACCGGTCCTCCTCGTCCGCGGTCAGGTAGTCGATCTGGTCGGTGACCCGACCGTTGACGACCTTCCGGTACGGCGTCTCGATGAAGCCGAACGGGTTGACCCGGGCGAAGGTGGACAGCGCGCCGATCAGACCGATGTTCGGGCCTTCCGGCGTCTCGATCGGGCACATCCGGCCGTAGTGGGACGGGTGCACGTCGCGGACCTCGAAGCCGGCCCGCTCCCGGGACAGACCACCCGGGCCGAGCGCGCTCAGCCGGCGCCGGTGGGTCAGGCCCGCCAGCGGGTTGGTCTGGTCCATGAACTGGGACAGCTGCGAGGTGCCGAAGAACTCCTTGATCGCCGCCACCACCGGGCGGATGTTGATCAGGGTCTGCGGGGTGATCGCCTCGACGTCCTGGGTGGTCATCCGCTCGCGGACGACGCGCTCCATCCGGGACAGGCCGACGCGGACCTGGTTCTGGATGAGCTCGCCCACGGTACGCAGGCGACGGTTGCCGAAGTGGTCGATGTCGTCGGCCTCGTAGCCCTCCTCACCGGCGTGCAGCCGGCAGAGGTACTCGACGGTGGCGACGATGTCGTCCTCGGTGAGCGTGCCGGTGGTGATCGGCACGCCCAGCTCGAGCTTCTTGTTGAACTTGTAGCGCCCGACCTTGGCGACGTCGTACCGCTTCGGGTTGAAGAAGAGGTTGTCGAGCAGGGTCTGGGCGTTCTCGCGGGTCGGCGGCTCGCCAGGGCGGAGCTTCCGGTAGATGTCGAGCAGCGCCTCGTCCTGGCCGGCGATGTGGTCCTTCTCCAGCGTGGTCATCATCAGCTCGGACCAGCCGAACTTCTCGCGGATCTGCTCCGCCGACCACCCGATGGCCTTGAGCAGGACGGTGACGGCCTGCCGGCGCTTGCGGTCGATACGGACGCCGACCGTGTCGCGCTTGTCGATGTCGAACTCCAGCCAGGCACCCCGGCTCGGGATGACCTTGACGCTGGAGAGGTCGCGGTCGGAGGTCTTGTCCGGCTGCTTGTCGAAGTAGACGCCCGGCGAGCGGACGAGCTGGCTGACCACGACGCGCTCGGTGCCGTTGATGATGAAGGTGCCCTTCGGCGTCATCATCGGGAAGTCACCCATGAACACCGTCTGGCTCTTGATCTCGCCGGTGGTGTTGTTGGTGAACTCCGCCGTCACGAACAGCGGGGCGCAGTAGGTCAGGTCCTTCTCCTTGCACTCCTCGATCGAGGCCTTGACCTCGTCGAAGCGCGGAGCCGAGAAGGAGAGCGACATGGTGCCGGAAAAGTCCTCAATGGGACTGATCTCGTCGAGGATCTCCGCGAGACCCGAGCGTGCGTGCGGGTCGTCCGCCGACCGGCCCTGCCAAGCCTCGTTGCCGACGAGCCAGTCGAAGGACTCGTTCTGGATGGCAAGGAGGTTGGGGACCTCGAGGTGTTCGGTGATCCTGCCGAAAGAAACTCGGCGGGGCGCGAAAGCGCTCGACGTACGACTGGTCTTCGCAGGGCGGGAAGCTGCCAAGATGCGTCCTTCCGAGGACCGGTGCTGCATAACGGCTGGTACGCGTGCACTCCAATGACCCCACCAGAAATAGCCGTAATCGGACATTTCCGAGCAGGGGTCGATTCGGAAGGCAGCGCAAACTAGCAGTGTAGCCGAGAGGCTAACCGCTGTCCAGCCCACCCCGCAGGTCGTCGCGGAACTTTGCCTCGGGACCCTGAAAACCGGGTCTACCGGGCCGCTCGGAACGCGACGTTCCTGCCGGGCCGCTCGGGTGCCGCGGGCCATGGTGCTGCCGCTGCCATTACCCGAGAGGTGGCCGTTGCAAGCGCGGAAGGTCTTGCTGGTGTCAGCGTGCCTGTCAGCCTGGTGTCGCGTCAAGGGCCGGTTACCGGTTGAGGTTGCTTTCCCCCCGACGGACTACCGACAGCCGTCGCCTCCAGGCCCCACCGCAGGCGCTGAACGCCCTGCTCACGCCGCTTACACCGAGCACCCGAACCCACAGCGGGCGGTGATCCGGGATCCCGGATCACCGCCCGCCACGACGCGGTGTGCCCCGGCTCACGTGAGCCGGACGCGCGTCAGGTCGACCTCAAGGTCACTTGAGGGTGACCTTGGCGCCCTCGCCCTCGAGCTTGGCCTTGGCCTTGTCGGCGGTCTCCTTGTTGACCTTCTCCAGGACCGCCTTCGGCGCGGCCTCGACCAGGTCCTTGGCCTCCTTCAGGCCCAGGCCGGTCAGCTCGCGCACGACCTTGATGACCTGGATCTTCTTGCCACCGTCGGCGTCGAGGACGACGTCGAACTCGTCCTTCTCCGGCTCGGCCTCCGCGGCGGCGGCGGCCGGGGCACCCGCGGCCACGGCGACCGGGGCGGCGGCGGTGACCTCGAAGGTCTCCTCGAACTGCTTCACGAACTCGGAGAGCTCGATCAGCGTCATCTCCTTGAACGCGTCGAGCAGCTCGTCGGTGCTGAGCTTCGCCATGTCTGGCGTCCTTTCCTGAATGGTTTAACTAAGAACGTGGGTGCGCCGCGGGGCCTCAGGCCGCCTCGGCGCCCTCCTTCTCGCGCTTGTCCTGCAGGGCGGCCGCCAGACGCGCGGTCTTGGCGAGCGGAGCCTGGAACAGGGCCGCGGCCTTGCTCAGGTTGCCCTTCATGGCGCCGGCCAGCTTCGCCAGCAGCACCTCGCGGGACTCCAGGTCGGCGAGCTTCGTGACCTCGGCCGCGGAAATGGCCTTGCCCTCGAAGACACCGCCCTTGATGACGAGCTTCGGGTTGGCCTTCGCGAATTCGCGAAGCCCCTTCGCCGCCTCGACGACGTCGCCCGAAACGAAAGTCAGCGCGGTAGGACCGGTGAACAGCTCGTCGAGGCCGGAGATGCCCGCCTCGGTCGCCGCACGCTTGGCCAGCGTGTTCTTCGCGACCGTGTAGCTGGTCTCCTTGCCGAGCGAGCGCCGCAGCTGGGTGAGCTGGGAAACCGTGAGCCCGCGGTACTCGGTCAGCACGGTGGCCCCCGCGTTGCGGAAGCTCTCGGTCAGCTCGGCGACGGCCGTGGCCTTGTCAGCCCGGATCGGCTTGTCCGCCATGTCCCTCCTCTCTCGTTACTCGGAGCTGGTACGCCGCAACGAGCGGACGCTCGCGACGGCGCGGAGGCATCACAACAACGAGAAAAGCCCCGGCGCAGGGCGCACGGGGCGAGGGCCGGCACAACGGACGCGGTCGGCGGACCACGTACAGCGCCGATTTTCGCTTGCCGCCCTGCGCGGGTCGCCCGTCATCGCGGAACCTTCGACCGTGCCGGGGCACGGTGACCAGCGGTCTCTGGGTGGAACTACCTGGCAAGGGTACGCGACGTGACCGGGTAGCACCAAATCGGCGCTGGAGTGCCATGGGTCACCCTTCGGTCGCCGACCCGAGCAGCCTCAGGCGCGGGTACGGCGCCCCTGGGCGTAGCCGGCGAGCGCCACCGCCGCCCAGGCCAGCGCCCAGCCGGTCAGCAGCAGGCCGGTCGGGACCGCCAGCTCGCCCGTCAGCGCCCGCGCGGTCGGCATCACCGGCGGCGCCAGCCACGGCGCCACCGAGCCGCTCAGCCCCAGAACCAGGGCGCCGACCGCACCGATCGTCAACACCGCGACGCCGTACCCGGCGCTGCGGGTGATCACCCGGCTGGCCAGTGCGCCCAGCGCCACCGCGGCGGGCAGGGCGAGCAGGTGGGCCCAGATGCCGAGGGCGATCCCGGCGGGCACCGACCGACCGCCGGGCGGATTCTGGCCGGTCACCCCGCCGACCAGCCACGGGAAGACCACCGCCAGGACCACCGTGCCGAGCCCGGCCACCGCGGCCGCGACCAGGCCGGCAACCTGCTCGCGGGCCGGGCCGACCACCACCCGCGCCAGCCGGCGCTGCACGTCCGGCTCCACGTCCAGCAGGATCTTCGTCTGCCACGCCAGCAGCGGGAAGAGCACAACCGCCGAGACGCCGTACGCCTCCGCCGGCTGGGCCCGGCCGCCGCCGTAGAGGACGCCGAGGGCCAGCAGGCCGGCCAGCACCGGTGCCAGCGCGTGCCCGGTACGCAGGAAGCCCGCCAGCCGCAGCCGGACCAGCGCGGTCACCGGGTCACCTCCCGAGCCGGACCGGTCAGGTCCCGCCCGGCCAGCACCCCGGCGTCCGGCGGAGCCGGAGCCGGCTCGACCGGGATCGGGGCGTCGACCGTCGGGCCACCACCCGGCCTGGGGCCGGCCGCCTGCGCAGACCCGATGCCGGGCCATGGGCCGTTCGCGGGAGACGAAACGGCATCGGCCGGCGGCACCGCGGATCGCGCCGCGGGAGGCGAGGCGGCATCGGCCAGCGGCGCCACGGCGGGAGGTGAGGCGGCGTCGGTCGGCGGTGCCGCGACGGGTCGCGGGGTGGCGTCGGGGGGCGGCCCGGGATCGGGTCGCGTGGCGGGAGGCGGGGCGGCGTGCTCGCGTACCCGGAGGACGTGGTGCCCGTCGGCGCGCAACCGGGCGACGGCGGCGGCGACCCCGGCGGCCGGGACCGCCAGTTCGACCACCGCCATGGCCGTGTCGCCCGACGACGCCTGCTCGGTCACCGTGCCGTCGGCGACCGTCCACCGCCGGGCGCCGGGCAGCCGGACGGTCTCACCACGGTGGTCGCTGACCAGGACCGTGCCGCCGTCGGCCAGCACCTCGTCGATGAACACCGGCACCAGCTCGCGGGCGGCGGCGTCCAGACCCTCCCAGGGCTCGTCGAGGACGAGCAGGCCGGGCCGCCGCAGCAGCGCCTGGGCCAGGCCGACCTTCTGGGCGGTGCCCTTCGACAACCGGGGCAACCGGACCTCCCAGAACCGGGCCAGACCGAGCCGGTCGACCCAGTGCCGCACCGCCCGGTCCGTCGCCGGACCGGAGAGACCGGCGACCCGGCCCATCGCGGCGAGGTACTGCGCCACGGTGAACGGCTGGTCGGCGGGGAAACGCTCCGGCACCCAGCCGACGGCGGCGGGCCGGTCGACCACCCGGCCGCGGGTCGGCCGGAGCCCGCCCGCGGTGAGTTGGAGCAGCGTCGACTTGCCCGCCCCGTTGCGCCCGAGCACCACCGCGGCCTCGCCCGGACCGATCCGCACCTCGGTCTGCCGCAACACCCACGGGCCGCGCCGGTGATAGCGCAACCAGACGTTCTCCAGCCGCATGCGGCAAGCCTGCCACAGCCGACAGACGAACAGGGCCCCGCCACGTGGGTGGCGGGGCCCTGTCAGGGCAGTTGTGCTCAGGCCTCGGCCGAGGCCTCGCTCAGGTTCTTCACCGCGTTCGGGTCGACCGGGACGCCCGGGCCCATGGTGGTGGTGAGGGTGACCTTCTTCAGGTACTTGCCCTTGGCCGCGGACGGCTTCGAGCGCAGCACCTCGTCCAGCACCGCCGCGTAGTTGTCGATCAGCTGAGTCTCGGAGAACGAGGCCTTGCCGATGATCAGGTGGAGGTTCGAGTGCTTGTCCACCCGGAAGGTGATCTTGCCGCCCTTGATGTCCGAGACGGCCTTGGCGACGTCCATGGTCACCGTGCCGGTCTTCGGGTTCGGCATCAGGCCGCGCGGGCCCAGGATCCGCGCGATCCGGCCGATCTTGGCCATCTGGTCCGGCGTGGCGATCGCCGCGTCGAAGTCGAGCCAACCGCCCTGGATACGGGCGACCAGCTCGTCGGTGCCCACCTCGTCCGCACCCGCGGCGGCGGCCTCCTCGGCCTTCGCCCCGGCGGCGAAGACGATCACGCGGGCGGTCTTACCGGTGCCGTGCGGCAGGTTGACCGTGCCACGGACCATCTGGTCCGCCTTGCGGGGGTCGACGCCGAGGCGCATGGCGACCTCGACCGTGGCGTCGAACTTGACGTTGGTGGTCTCCTTGGCCAGCTTGACGGCCTCGGCGGGCGAGTAGAGCTTCGACCGGTCGATGACGTCGGCGGCCTTGCGGTAGTTCTTGCTGCGCTGCATGACTTGTTACTCCTGTGGTCTTTGGCGGGCCCGCGACGTCCGCGGCCCTCCCACGAACTGATCGGATGGAGCGCTGACCGAGGTCAGTCGGCGACGTTCAGGCCCATCGACCGGGCGGTGCCGGCGATGATCTTCTCAGCCTGGTCGAGGTCGTTGGCGTTGAGGTCCGACATCTTCTTCTCGGCGATCTCGCGTACCTGGGCGCGGGTCACCGTGCCGACCTTCTCCTTGTGCGGGACGCCCGAGCCCTTCTGCACACCGGCGGCCTTGATCAGCAGCCGGGCGGCGGGCGGGGTCTTCAGCACGAAGGTGAAGGTGCGGTCCTCGTAGACGCTGATCTCGGCGGGGACGATGTCGCCCCGCTGCGACTCGGTCTGCGCGTTGTAGGACTTGCAGAACTCCATGATGTTCACGCCGTGCTGGCCGAGCGCGGGGCCGACCGGCGGCGCCGGGGTGGCCTGGCCCGCCGGCAGCTGAAGCGTGAACGTCTTGACGAGCTTCTTCTTCGGAGGCATGTCTCTTCCTGGGGCTTGGAACTGGGATTTTCGCCGGCCCGCGGGCGCGCACGGTCAGCGCGGTGCGGACAGCCGACGTTCTAGGGTAGCGCAGCCGTCGTGCCGCCCTCGGCCGAGGTCCGGCGGGACGGCAGAACGACGCACCGGCGGCGGGCCGGAAGCCCACCGCCGGCGCGAGGCGTACGTCAGATCTTGGCGACCTGGTTGAAGTTCAGCTCGACCGGCGTCTCCCGGCCGAAGATCGACACCAGCACCTTGAGCTTCTGCTGGTCGGCGTTGATCTCGCTGATCGTCGCCGGCAGCGAAGCGAAGGCACCGTCGGTGACGGTGACCGAGTCGCCGACCTCGAAGTCGAGGACCCTGACCTCGGGCTTCGCCTTCTTCTCCACGGCCTCGACCGCCGGGGCCAGCCACTTCAGCACCTCGTCGAGGCTCAGCGGCGCCGGCCGGTCGGCCCGGTCGGTCGCGCCGACGAAGCCGGTGACCCCCGGGGTGTTCCGGACGCAGGAGTAGGACTCGGCGGTCAGCTCCATCCGGACCAGGATGTAGCCCGGGAAGACCTTCGCCTGGATCTGCGACCGCTTACCGTTCTTGACCTCGACCTCTTCCCGGGTCGGCACCTCGACCTGGTAGATGAAGTCCTCCATGTCGAGGGAGGTGATCCGGGTCTCGAGGTTGGTCTTGACCTTGTTCTCGTAGCCGGCGTACGAGTGCACCACGTACCAGTCGCCGGGGGCGTAGCGCAGCTTCTGGCGCAGCTCGGCGACCGGGTCGAAGTCCTCGTCCGGGGCGGGCTCGGTGGTCGGGAATTCCGGCTCGCTGGCGGCCTCGACCGACTCGTTGTTGGCCGCCGTCGCCACCGTGGACTGCTCGCCCGGGGTCTCGGCGGTCTCGTCGTACTCAGGCACGCTCGCTCACTTCCGTCACTATGGCTGGTCGCCGGTCAGCTGGGGTTGCCGAAGACCCACAGCACCGCCTTCGCGAAGCCGTAGTCCAGGCCGGCCACGATCGCCAGCATCACCGCGACGAAGGTGACCACCACGGCCGTGTAGGTCAGCAGCTCCTTGCGGGTCGGCCAGATGACCTTACGCAGCTCGGCCACGACCTCGCGGAAGAACCGCGCGATACGGGCGAAGAGCCCGATCCGCTCGGTGTCCTTACGGGTCTTCCGGCCCTCGGTCGAATCGGCACGGGCCCTCTCGCGGGTGGCGGTGCCACCCCGGGTGACCGGCTCGTCCTCGCTCGTGGCGTCGTCTTCGGCCGTGTCGTCGACGACCGCGTCCTCAGGCAGACGCTCGTCGCCGGCGTCCTCGCCGCGCCGCTTGTTCTCGGCCACTTCGCCCTCCGTGCGGGATCTCGGGTCGCACGCCGATGGGGCGTGCGCGGCGTGCGGTCACGCCGGCCGGACCAACCGTCCCGCGACGGGCCGCGGCCGGCGGACCGACCGGGAGGGCCCGAATGCCTCGGAACCACCCCGCCGATGCCACCACCACGGGCCGGGCGCCGCCATACGGCGACGCGACCCACGGAACGGTCAGGCCTGAGGCGCAGGGGTGACAGGACTTGAACCTGCAGCCTGCGGTTTTGGAGACCGCTGCTCTGCCAATTGAGCTACACCCCTGTGCGACAACTCACCCCAACCCGAACACGCAGTGCCGGGCAGGGGTCACTTGCCCCACGGCGGACCAGTGTACGGGTAGTCGGGCGACTTTCCCAACCGGTCTACCCCTCGCGCGTCGACAGGCCGGTCAGCGAGGCGTCCGGACGGTCGCCCGGGCCTGCGACAGGACCTTCTCCCCGTGGCAGGTCGCGGTGACGTCGAGCCTGGTCAGGCCCGCCTCGGTGACCTCCTTGACCACCGCGCTGACCACGATCTCGGTGCCCTCGTCGGTGTCGGGCACGACCACCGGGCGGGTGAACCGCACGCCGAAATCGACCACCGCGTCGGGGGAACCGGCCCAGGCGGCGACCGCCCGGCCGACCAGCGCCATGGTGAACATGCCGTGGGCGATGACCCCGGGCAGCCCCACCTTGGTAGCGGTGCGGTCGCTCCAGTGGATCGGGTTGAAGTCGCCCGAGGCACCCGCGTAGCGGACCAGGTCCGCACGGGTCACCCGGAACGTCTGGGTGGGCAGCTCCACGTCAGGCCTCCCCGCGTACGACGATCTTGGACCAGACGGCCACCACCGGCTCGCCGGCGGCGGTGGTCACGTCGGTACGGGTGGTCAGGAAGCCGTGCCCGCCCCGGTTGGTGATCTCCTCGATGGTGTTGACGCAGACCAACTCGTCACCGGCCACCACCGGCCGGGTGTACGCGAAGCGCTGGTCGCCGTGGACGACCCGGCTGTAGTCGACACCGAGCGCCGGGTCCTCGACGATCTGCCGGCTGGCGGCCATGGTCACGATCACCGGGAAGGTCGGCGGGGCGACCACGTCGGAGTGCCCGAGCGCCCGCGCGGCCTCCGGGTCGTGGTGAGCCGGGTCGGTGGCGCCGATGGCGGTGGCGAACTCGCGGATCTTTTCTCGGCCCACCTGATAGGGGGCGGTCGGCGGATACGTCCGGCCGACGAAGGACGGGTCCAGGGACATGCCGCGAACCTACACGGAAAGCACAAACGCCGACCCGTACGGGCTGGCGGCTCGGCAGCCACCGTCCGTGCGGATCGGCGTTCGAAAGTGTGCGGAACCGGGCCCGCGGGGCCGGCCGAGGTCAGCGGGTCTCGCGGTGGACCGTGTGCCGGCCGTCGCGCGGGCAGAACTTCTTCAGCTCGATGCGGTCCGGGTCGTTACGACGGTTCTTGCGCGTGATGTAGTTGCGCTCCTTGCACTCCACACACGCCAAAGTGATCTTCGGCCGGACATCGGTCGCCTTCGCCACGGCGGAGTGCCTTCCTCGCTAACGGGTAACAACTACAGCGCATGAGCCTACGCCGTTACTGCGCAGACATGCAAAGTGGGCGCCTGCGGCGCCCAACCCACCGACCACCGGGTGACCCGGAGGACGAGAGTAGCGGTGGCCGGACTTGAACCGGCGACACAGCGATTATGAGCCGCTTGCTCTGCCATCTGAGCTACACCGCCGTGGCGGGTCCAGCCGGACCCTCTGAGCCCCCTTACGGAATCGAACCGTAGACCTTCTCCTTACCATGGAGACGCTCTGCCGACTGAGCTAAGGGGGCCTACCCGATCACCCCGTGGGGTGTCGCGCAGGGGAAACAGTACACGACCTCGCCGCCGAGGTGAAATCGGATCCCCCGTTACCGCGTCCGCGCAGCTCAGGGCACCACACGCAGGCGAGGCAGCTCGCCGGCGATGATCGCCTCCGGGTCGACCTGGGCACCGAACCAGGCCTCCAGCCGCTCGTACGGCAGCGGCCGGCTGAACAGGAAGCCCTGGCCGATCTCACAGCCGATGTCCTGGAGCAGCTCCAGGGTCAGCTCGCTCTCCACGCCCTCGGCCACCACGGCCAGCCCGAACTGCTGGGAGAGCGTCACCACGGCGTTCACAATGGCCAGGTCGCCCGGATCGGTCGCCATCCCCTGCACGAACGACCGGTCGACCTTCACCTCGTTCACCGGCAGCCGACGCAACTGGGCCAGGGAGGAGTTGCCGGTGCCGAAGTCGTCCACCGAGAGCCGGACGCCGAGGTCACGCAGGCGCCGCAGGGTGGGTATCGGGCGTTCCGTGCCGTCCAGCACGCCCGACTCGGTGATCTCCAGGGTGAGCCGCTGCGGCGGTACGCCGTACTCGTCGAGCAACTCCCGCACCAGGGCCGGGAAGTGCTGGTCGATGAGCGTACGGCCGGCGAGGTTGACGGAGACGGCGAGCGAGTGCTCGCCATGGCTCCAGTCCCGGCTGCGCCGCAGGCTCTCCCGGAGCACGAACTCGGTGAGCCGACCCAACTGGCCGGTGTGCTCGGCCACCGCGACGAAGTCGTCGGGGGCCACCGTGCCGTGTGCCGGGTGCTCCCAGCGGGCCAGGCACTCCACCCCGACCAGACGCCGGTCCCGCAGCGTCACCTTGGGCTGGAAGTAGACCTCCAGCGCGCCGTCGTCCAGGGCCCGGCGCAGGTCGCCGGCCAGGCCCAGCCGGCGCAGCGACCGGGACTCCAGTGCCGGGCTGTAGAGCTGGACGCTGCCGGGGACCGACTTCGCCGCCGTCGCGGCCAGGTCCACCCGCTGGAGCAGGGACACCGCGTCGCTGCCATGATCCGGGTGTACGGCCACCCCGACGGCGGTGTCCACGTCCAGGGTGAGCGCGTCGAAGACCATCTCGTCGCGGATCTGCTCGCGGAGCCGCCCGGCCAGCTCCAGCGCCGTCTCGGCGCTCTCCAGCCGCAGCGTCACCAGGAACTCGTCGCCGCCGGCCCGGCCGACGAGCGCCGAGGAGGGCGCACAGGCGCGCAACCGTTCGGCGACCTCGACGAGGATCTTGTCACCGGCCGCGTGGCCGAGCGACTCGTTGACCTGGCGCAGCCGGTCGACGTCGAACAGCAGCAGCGCCACCACCTCGCCCGGCGCCCCGATCTTGACCGCCTCGGCCACCGCGGCGGTCAGCCGCCGCCGGTTGGGCAGCTTGGTCAGCGCGTCGTGCTCCGCGTCGTGGCGGAGGCGGTCGACCAGCCGGGAGTTCTCCAGGGCCGCGGCGGCGTGCGCGGCGACCGTCTCCAGGACCGCCACGTCCCGCTGGGTGAAATGCGAGGGGTCGACGAGCCGATTGGTGACCTCGAGCGTCCCGATCGCGACCCGGCCGGAGTGGAGCGGGACGATGATCGTGTCCTTGACCCCCTCCTCGGCCAGGCTGGCGCGGAACTCGGGATCGCTGCACACTCCGCGTCCGACGGTGACCGGGCGGGCCGCGCCGACCGCCTTCCGCCGCAGTTCGGGTGGGGTGGGTCCGGTGTCCAGCAGCCCCGGGTCATCGACCCGGGCGGTGAGCAGGGTCTCCGGGTGCCGGCCCTGGGCGGGCAGCCAGAGGGTGGCGTACTCGGCCTGCATGAGCGCGCGGACCCGGCCGAGGAGGGCGTCGGCGAGCGTGCCGTCCTGGCCGCTGGCCGAGATGGCGCGGCTCAGCTCGTACATCCCGGTGAGGGTGCGGTGCTGCTGGAAGAACTCGGCGTACGACCGGTAGACCACCACGAGCCCGGTGGCCAGCACCGCGAGTGGCACCAGCGACCACCAGGACGCCTTGAGCAGGGTCAGCACGATCAGGCCGGCCGAGACGTTGATGCCGATGGTGATCGTCGCCGAGGGCAGCGCGCGAAGGGTCTCCCGGCCGGCATGCCAGCCCAGCAGCAGAGCCTGCACCGCGGCG
This sequence comes from Micromonospora narathiwatensis, assembly GCF_900089605.1. Taxonomy (NCBI): domain Bacteria; kingdom Bacillati; phylum Actinomycetota; class Actinomycetes; order Micromonosporales; family Micromonosporaceae; genus Micromonospora; species Micromonospora narathiwatensis. The sequence goes on from NZ_LT594324.1 coordinate 4,690,347, forward strand.
ATCGAGGTGAGGCTGACCAGGATCACCATGCTGACGGCGAGGCACAGGCCGAGCCAGGTGGCGGGACCGACGTCCCGGGACGGCGGCAGCGCGTGCAGGACGAGGACACCCAGGGACGTACCGGCAGCCGCGCGGGCGACGTTGAACCAGAGCTTGGGTGCCGCCAACCGGTGCCGCAGATGGGTGACCAGCGACGACAGGGTGTAGATAAGGACGACCGTCAGCGGTGGCAGGAAGTAGAACGCCAGCACCAGCGGCAGCTCGGTGAGCGTCATGCCCAGCGACTGCCGGCGGACGACCAAGCCGACGACCGGGGCGCTGGCCACGATCATGAGGGCCAGCAGCACCGCGGCCGGCAACCAGCCACCGATGGGCGGCTTAACGATCAGGCCGGTGAGTGTCGCGCACGCGACGGCGAGCAGGACGAGCGGTGCTGTGACGATCCAGGCGTCCTCCGACGACCTGCGCCTCGGCGTGCCTCGCCCGCTCATCCCACTCCCAACCCGGCGGGTGGCGCCCTGAAACGGCCGCCGGCCCGGCGACCGGCCCGAACGACCGTCAGACCCAGACGAAGTCCAGCAAGCGGAGATCGGCCACGCCTCCGTTGGCGAGGGCGACACCGGCCATGGCGGAGAAGAGGAGGAGCGAGCCAAACAGTCGGCCCAGTCTACGACCAGACATGATTGCTCCTGTCGAAGATGACAAGGGGATGGTGAGACTTCACGATCGTGCCACAGGGCCGGCAAGCAGGAAAGCGGCGGGACGCGGCGCGGCACGGGCGCAGGGCAGGTTTCGCCGTTCGGCCCACGGCCCTCGGCACACCCGGCCAGATCAGGGCCGTGATGAGTCGACGAAGCCCTTCATCCACTGCGGATTCCGACGTTATCCGCAAACCGATCATCTGCTCACCGTCGGTGACCACTCGCGGGCAGACCGGGCACGGGTGGTCGCCACCTCGCACACCCGGCCATAGGTCACCATACATGTATGCGCCCGAAAGCCGCACTTTCGGTGTCGGCAATCCGTCGCTCCGCGCGCCCTGGTTCCGTGCACCGCCCCGGATCACTGTCGCCCCGGCGTCCCGGCCATCAGCGGCTCGTCGTGGCGTCGGCGTCGTGATGCCGGCCCCGGCCGGCACCCGCCCTCGGCAGACGCCGTGACCGACACGTGGAGTGCCACACCACGGCCGACTGACCGGCGGGAGTTTAGCGAGAGTTCGATCACGAACCGGGCGAGAAGTGCGCGGTCAGGCCCACCACTTCGGGTACCAGCGCAGAACCTCTTCCGCAGGCTTCGGCGGCCTGGATTCCCTCTCCCGCCAGGCGGCGACAGCGGCCGGCCCGTGAAACAGGAACAGTCCGGCGGCGAGGAGCAGCGACGCGACCCTGTCGGACCAGCCCAACCACAACCCACTGCCCGACGCGAGTCCGAGCAGGAGCCCGACGTGCTGCGGCGCCCGGAGACGCGGACGCTTGATGCGGTGAGTCTGGGTCTGATCGACAGAGGGAGGTCGGGTCCCCGAAGTTCGTCATGTCCCCGTAGCCGCCGACGAGCACTGCGATGGACTGGAACGAGAACGGCCCCGGAGTGCGTTTCCGCAGCTCACGGGGCCGTTGTTGCACCTGGTGGCGGGTAGAGGATTCGAACCTCTGTAGCTTTCGCGACGGATTTACAGGGCGTCCGCGATCACGGGCCTTTCAGCATCACTGAGCTGCTGCTTCTGTCCCACCACCCAGTGCCGACCGGCCGACCGCCCACCATCTGCCCACCGCCCTCAGACATGCCGGGCGGAAGCCGCTCCATCCGAAGATCACCACATCTCATCCAAGGTGGCCAACCGCCGCCGGAACCTACGAGCATCCCGCTTCGGGAGCACACAACACACAAGTTCGAGCAACGCCCGCACTTCGAAGGGTGCGAGGGGTTGGGCATACATCTTGTCGCCCGCCAGGTACTCAAGATCACGGACGCGGTGAGCTGGATGCCGCACCATCTCCTCCCAGAGCAGCAACAGCTCAGCCGTCGCACCGGGCAGCAGCCGACCGCGTTCGAGCCGAGCGATCACAGACAACCCTCGGCCGGATAACCCAGGAATCACCGAGAAGCTGTAGCCCGGGCTCCAAGGCGCGGACACCAACCAGGATGCGGAAGATCGAAGCCGAAGCTCCGCAGGCCGTCTACGCGGCATGTTCCCTTCGAGAAACGGACATGACCAGATCCTCCCACAACGGCTGTTCGTGTTCATCCGAGCGCATCGCCGATCTTGTCGTTCATGGTGTCGTCTCCCCCGTCGATGCAGTTGGCGTAGACGCGGAGCAGAACGGCGACGCCGTGGCCCAGGCGCCGGGCGACCTCGGTCGGCGGGACGCCGGCATTCAGCCAGAGCGAAGCTGCGGCGTGACGTAGGTCATAGGGACGACGGGCCAGCGGCGAGGCCGCCTGAGCCTCGGTCAGCGCTTTCTCCCGGGCGAGCTTCCACCACCGGTCGTAGACCGACTCGGAGAGCGGCCCGCCGTGGAGGCCCCGGAAGAACCGACCATCCGGGCCAACGCCGTGATTCTCGACGTGCGCGCACAGCAGCTCGACCAGCCGGGGCGGGATCGGAACGGTCCGAGTTTCCTGCCGCCCCCGGTGCTTGAGGCCGCGCCGCTCGTGCGAGCCGCCATGATCGGTCCAGTGCGAGCCGGCGCGGGGCGAAGTGCCGGCGAGCACCAGGCGACCCCAGCGGTATTCGATCTTCTCGTGATCGCAGGTCCCAGACGGCTTGACCGCCGCCAGGTCGTCGAAGTCGGCCCCACAGCCGACGCACCGGCCGGGCAGGTCGCAGTCGTCCCGTCGGAGGTCGGCCGCTTCCGAGGGGCGCATGCCCGCGTAGTAGAGGCAGCCGAAGAACGCGGTGACCTTGTCGGCCCGTTTGCCGAGAGATTTCACCGCCTCCAGCAGCGCGGCGACCTGGGTCGGGCTCGCCACCACCCGCCGGTCGATGGACTGGGCGACCTCCGGGGCAGTCCACTGCACCCGGTCGACCGGGTTGGAGTCGATCAACTCCAGCTCGACGGCGTACCCGAGCACGTTGTAGAAGGTGGCCCGCTTGCGCTGGACCGTGGAGGCAGCCGCGGGCTTGCCGTCGAGGCGTACGCACAGGCTGTCGAGGACCCGGCGGACCATCGCGGGTGAGTCCAGCTCGACGACCGGCAGGGACGCGGTTTCCAGCCAGGCCAGCGCCGCCGCGTGTTCGGCCGGGATCTCTTCGGACCAGCGACGCGGGTTGAGCCCGTAGAGGTACAGCGCCTCACGGAGCAGAGCGGCATCCGGTCGACCCCGTTTGGTGGGCCGGGCCAGGGTCACCGTGATGGAGGTCAGCGCCTCGACGATCGACCGCCGGGTCTTGGCCGCCGCCCGTGGCCACTTCATCTCGACGTACGCGCGGCTGTGCGCGTACCAGGTGGTGGGGTTCTTGGTCCTCGCCTCGGACACCGGGCGACCGGTTGCCGGGTCGAAGGGCTCCCCCGCGTTGGCCGCCTGGACCAGCTCGGCGCGGAACGAGTGCGCCAGGGCCTTGGTACGGAACATTTCCTCAAAGCGCTGGCCAGCCACTGCCCAGCGGACCCGCCAGGGCCGAGCCTTCCGGTCGGCGCGCTTGGTGATCTCCCAGATCTGGACCTCGTAGCTCTTCATGCCGCGTCCTACTCCAGCTCACCGAGCCACCGCCCGAGCGCCGACCGGCGAACCCGTAGCTGCCCGTTCGGAAGCTTGATCACCCGTGGCCCCTTGCCGGTCTGCCGCCAGTAGAACCAGGTCGAGCGCGGTACGCGCAGCTCGGCGAGCACTTCCGGCACGGTCAAAAGCTCCTCGTTCAATGCGCCTCCTCCCCCATGTCCTGTGCCTCGTGCTGAGTTGCCGAAAGATCTGGTGACCCCTGGGCGGCCCGGTCCTTGGCGGCGAGCAGTTCGGCCCGCCAGCGGGCGCGTTCGCTGATCGAGCGCATGAGCCGGTGAGACAGCGGCCCCACGTCGGGGTCGTCGGGCCGGGCGAGTTCCCAGGCGTGCCGGACCCGCTCGGCGGTGTCGCCCTGATCGTCGACGAGCTGCCCGATGCCGCCGGCTGTGGCGCTGTCGGTGGTGGCGCCAAGCAGGGCCCGGACCCAGGCCCGTACGTCGTGCTTGTGGTCGGCGAGGGTCTTGCCGGACCAGTCGCGGGAGATGAGGATGCGCCGGCCGCCAATGCCGAGGGTGTCTCGCTGGTGGACCTTGCCCTTGCAGCGGCCGGGCTTGAGCTTGGCGTGTGCCTTGCGCGGCTGGACGCCGTAGAGCAGCCAGTTGGCGCACCGGTCGGTGCAGGGCGTTACCTGGAGTTGCTGCCAGAGCCGGTCGAGGTGCATGCGTTGCCGGTCGGTGGTCGCCTTGTGGCAGTCCCCGGTGTGCTTGGTGATGTATTTCGTGACGTACCGGATGGTCCGTTCAGCGTCCTCGGTGCCGGGCATGACGCCGCGGGCGTCGACCTGAGCGCCGAAGCGGACGACGTGTACCGGCTCGGCTTTCGGGTCGTCGTCGATGGCGTCGAGGGCTTCCGTCCAGGTGGTCAGCGGCTCGCGGGTATCCGGGTCGACCCACGCCGCTGCCTGCTCGTCCCAGACGGGGAGCCGGTCGAGGGCGTACCGCTGGACGTCGACCGCCGGCCACCACACCTGGTGGTAGGTCGCTGCCGCCACGGTGCGCAAGACATCCCGGGGGATGGTGCCCCGGATGGCGAAGTGCGCGTGTGGGGCGAGTCGGCGTTGCGGCTCGACGCAGCCGGCGTACTGGACGTTCCAACCCTCGCAGCGGCGCAGGTTCTGCCAGAACCGGTCGAGCAGCCGGGGGAAGTGCACGGCGTCCCAGGCCGCCCGGCGGTAGTCGTACCGGTCGACGGTTGACCGGGGTGCCGTCCGGGCGGACCGGGCCGTACGAGTCGAGCGTGAGCGTGAGCCACATCGACGGCCGGTAGGTCGAGCCGTCCGGGGCGGTGTAGGTCTTGCCGACGGTACGCCGCTCGACCTTGCGTCGGGGCAGGTCGGGGGCATCCTGACGGCGCTTGGTGGAGCGCTTGCGCCGGCGACCGGGCTCGTCGTCCTGGTCCTCGTCGACGCCCGTGTGGGGTGGGCCGACGCGCCCGCGCAGGCCCTCAGCGGCGATGGCCTCTTCCACCTCGCGGATCGCCTCGTCGATGTCGGCGGCCTGGTCCCACTGGGCGGCGCGTACCGCCTCGTCACGCGAGAACTCCAGGTGTGCCCGGAAGAGGATCAGCGACTTCTGCGCCTCGGTCGCGGGTTCCGGGCCGGGTAGGGGCTCGTCGTCGCGGTGCCAACCCTCGCGGATCTGGGCCTGCCGCAGCCGGCGGTTCTTCTTGGCGCACGGCGGACACTTGTCCTCGCGCGTCGCGCCGCAGGGCAGGTCGATGACTTCGGTCAGGCCAGTGTCGAGGTCGGTGCGGCGCATGGCCAGCGGCCGGATGCAGACGCCGTACTCGGTGGCGATCTGCTTGAGCACGTCGACCGAGCGGGGCAGCGCCATGCGGGCCGCCCGCGACCCCGGCCGAGGAGCAACCGGGGCCGGGGCGGCAGGGGCGAGGCCGGGCAGGGTCGGAGCCGTCATCGGATGATCCCCACGACCTGCGGCCGGCTGGGCTGTGCGACGCCGAGCGGAGGCAGCACCGCGGCCGGGGTCGTCGGCACCACGGGAGCCGGCGGCGCGGGCTCGACCTGTTCCGGCTCGTCGTACCAGTCGGCCTGTGGCTGGCTCGGCTCGGGTGCCGGCGGGGTGGCCGATGCGCTGGACAGGACGACCTTGACCAGGGCGAGGAAGGCCAGCGACGGCACGGCCGCGACGATCCAGCCCCAGATGGACGGTTCGGCTTCCGCGACCTGGGCGGCGAGGGAGAGCAAGGCGAACGCGACCAGGAGCACGCCGACCAGGCCGACCGGTCGACCAGCTCGACGCCGGGCGCGGATCTCCAGCCCGAGGTAGATGGCCATCAGCTCGACCGCCACCGCGTTGGCCCAGCCGATCCAGTCGGGCTGGCCGTGCGCGACGGTCAGATCGTGGACGTGGGTGAAGGCAGCGGCACCGGCCATGATCCCGACCGCGAGCAGGATCAGCAGGCGGGCGCCGGACTCGGCACGAGCGCGGATCACGGCTGCTCTCCTTCCTGACGCAGGTCACGGGCGATGCGTGCGCCCTCGACGGCCCGGAGTGCGCGGATTGCGTGGGTGGGACAGCCCCAGGCCCGCTGGCCGGACAGGTCGACGACTTCCACGACCCCGGGCAGGGTGCAGTTCGGCTGGTCGGCGGTGGTGAGGATGCAGGCGTTCATCGGTCGTCCAGCCGGTCACGGACGACGATGGTGATGCGGATGCGCTGCCCGTCGAGGTCGTGGCGGCGGTGGACCATGTGGGCCAGGCCGTGCAGGGCAGCGGCGAGCCGGTCCGGGGAGCCGTTCAGGTCGATGTGCAGCGGCTTGAGTCGGTGGGTGCCGAGGAAGAAGCGCTTGAGGGACATCGGGGTTACCTCCGGGCCGGGGCGACGCGGGTACGAATGTGGTCGGGCGGCTCGCCGAGGGAGGCGACCGCTTCGGAGAGGCAGCGCCACAGCGCCCACGCCTCGTCGGGGGTCAGGTGCATGCGGCGCCGGCCGCCACCGACAGCGAGATAAACCGGGTACGGGTCCGGCCGGTCGGGGTCGACGCGCACGGACACGGCGGTGCTGGTCGCGCCGTCGGGGTTCGGAGCGCGGAGCCGGTAGAAGGTCGGAGCAGTCACCGCGGCTCACCCCCGTCGCTGTCGCGGTCGAGGAAGGTGAGCAGCGAGTCCGGCAGCAGCGGCCCACGAGGTGGCCGAGGCAGCGCCGGCCGGGTCGGCTCGTCGGCGGTCTCCCGGCCGACCTGGGCGAGGATGTCCGCCGCGTCAGCCGGGGCCGGGTAGTCGGCGGCCAGCTCCCGGATGTGGTCGTCGGAGACGTACGAGAAGCGGACCCGGGCCGGTTCCGGCGTGCCGTCGAGGATCACGTACCCGACGCCCTTCGCCCACCGGGGCATCTGATCGGCCAGGGCGCCCCGGTTACGGGCACCGTCGCCCAACACGAGGTCGACCTGAGCCGCCTCGGTCAGCCCGAGCGCGATGCGGGTCGGGAACAGGTCGCGGAACGGCAGCACCTCCTTACGCGGGTCCTGCAGCGCGGCCACCACCAGGACGCCGACCCCGGCACCCTGCGACAGCAGCAGCCCCAGCGAGGACGCGATGCGCTTACGCAGCTCGACGTCTTGGAGGTACGCGGTCAGCGCGGCCATCTCGTCGATGACGACCACGACCAGGGGGTCAGCCTCGGTCGGGGTGTGCACCCGCACCGCGCCGGCCAGGCGGGTTTGCCGCTCCCGCATCACCGCCACGGCCTCGTCGAGCAGGTCCGCCATCGCCTCGAAGGACTTGCAGGCGAACCGGGCGAACAGCGGCCGGCCCATGGCGAACTCCATGCCACCCTTGGGGTCGATCACCCACAACCGCACCAGCCCTGAGGTGATCCCGCCGGCCAGTGCCCGCACCAACGACCACAGCACCGACCCCTTACCGGACCGGGTGGCACCCCCGATCAGCACATGCGTGGCGAGCAGGTGCAGGCACCAGTGCCGCAGATCCTCGCGACGGGCCAGCGGCAGCGCGGTGAAGTCCGGCACCGACGGCACGTCGAACGGCTTCACGACCGTCCGCAGCGCATCCGTACGGACCACCACCAGGTAGACCAGCGAGGGCCGGTCGCGGTACCGCAGCCGGTCCACCGCCGACAGCACCAGCGCCCAGTAGCCGGTACGCACCGGCGGCTCCCCCGGGCGCTCCGAGTAGACCCGGGCGTGTCGACGGCCGAAGGCGTACGCCAGGTTTGCGGTGACCCGCTGGAACTCCTCCGGCGTCTGGCCACGCACCATGCGGACGGTCAGTACGTCCAGCGCCTGATCCGACCGCACCCGCAGCAACTGCGGCAGGACGACGCGATGGTCATACGTGCGGGTCAGCCCGCACAGAGTCATGGCCTCTCGCCAGGCCCGTCGGTAGACGAACACCTGACGGAACCGACCGAGCAGCGGACCCGCGCACCAGGCCCACCAGGACGCCTCGTGCTTCCACCGCCATACCGCCGACACGAAGCCGGTCAGGACCAGCGGCACGATCAGCCCGGACCGGCCGAACTCCCGGTAGAGCAGCACGCCGGCCAGCACCAGGCCGACGGTGACCGGGTGGCGAAGGCACCACCACAGCCCCCGGCACAGCCACCGCAGCACCAGGCCGAACGCGATCAGCCAAAGCGGCAGTTCCAGCCGGCGTGGCCGGATCACCATCAAATCCCCGGCCGTGGTCATCACGACCTCACCACGCGGCCGGCGGATCATCGCGCACCCCGCACAGCCGCCATCAGCACCCGCCCGAAGGCAGGCATACCCTTGGACACGTCGCTACCTCTCTCGCCAGAGCAGGGGGAAGAGACAGAGGGCGGGGCTGCCGTCCGCCAAGACCTGACAGCCCCGCCCCCACTCGAAGTGGCTACGCCGCCGCCTTCTTGGCCACGCCCGCCGGGGCACGCAGCCCGGTCGCGCGCAGCGAGTACGCCATCCGGTTGTTGTTGGTCACGTAGGGCGTGACGGTCATGCCGTCGAACTCCACCGCCTCGAACGACGCACCCGTGGGCGGCACCGGCTGGTAGTCGGCGGAGATCTTCACCGTCGTCTCCCGCGACCGCTTCCCCAGCTCAGGGTCAAGGTCCATCACCCGGACCTGCCACACCCGCTGGCCGGTCACCTTGTCCTTCGCCGGGCTACGCCGGCCGGTCTTCTCGTCGTAGTCCTCGACCTCACCCAGGGACTCGGGCACCAACGCGCACCCCGCCGGAAACACGTCCTCGAACCGCACGCCGAACCGCGTGCCGCCTCGCAGAGCCATCGCTCAACCTCCAGCTTGTTGGCATGTCTGCCAAGTGAGACTCCAAGGTAGACGGCACTTGGCAGACAAGTCAACAACCTGTTTCGCCTGGCCTCATGGGGACTTCTAGTGATTTGCCTGCAAAGGATGGATATGAAAGACCCTTAATGCGACGACAAATAAATGCGCGACACCGTGTAGCGCAATTACCGAGGTTTGGTGTAGCGTTTGGGGATTTGCATTGTGGGCGGACCTGAGGTACGTTTTTGGCAAGCTGCGCAGCAATGGACCCTCCCCCTTTTGAAGAGAGAGAAGTATGCTTTCTTTGAACGTGTCGCTGAAGGTTTCGCGGGCCACTGTCGTCTGCATTGCAATGGTTTTGATGGCTACGCTTCAGCTGATTTCCGTAGCCGGCTAAACCCTAGTCATGGACTTACCCAGGGAGAACGGGTAGGGCTACCACTCCCTGGGTAAGAGCCCGACATGACTGAAGGGAAGCAGGTTGCGAGCGTTGATGAAGGGCATGCCCGTCCGCGTGGACTCGACGATAAGACCGTTGAAGCCTTGGGTGAGCTGAGTAAAGCGCTGGAGACGATCCACCGGGTACGGGGGCACCTGTATTCGGCCCACCAGCTCGTCGGCGGGGCGGACCTGACCCTTGACCGGGTGGTAATGCTGCTCCGCGAGGCGGGGCACGACGAGGTGGCCGACCGGGTCGAGCACGAGCTGTTGGGGCGCAACGTGCTACCCGGGCGGTGGACGTTCCAAATCGTGGAGGAGTTCGACGACGGCTACTACGCGGCGTTCCAGGAGATTGAGCGGGGCGCCCGGGAACGCTTGGCCGGCGGACGGCGGCACATCTACGAGGCAGAGATGAAGCAGCGGCGGCGTACCCACGGGATGCCGGGGCACGAGGCTACGCCAGAGGCGTGAGCGGTAGGCCGTGCGGGAGCATTGAGGCTAGGGCGTTGGCTCTGGCCTCGACGATCCTCATGCGCGCCTGATACTCGGCTGGTTCCCGGTGTGCTGCGTGGCCGGTGACCTGACCGGGCCACTTGCGGTAGAGCAGGCCGTATTCGCGGGTGAAGTAGCCCTCGCTGACCGCGTTTGCGGCGAGCAGCAGGCCGGTATCCTCGGAGGCGGGCAGGGCCATCCAGCCGCCCAGGGCAAAGACGAGATCCCGCCGCAGGCACAGGGTCGCCGGATGCACGGATGCCCGGTAGTCGTTGGCCTGCCAGAACGACAGGACGGCACCGCGGGCGATGAGGCCGCCGGCCGGGTCCTTGTCCCATCCGGCGGTCGACCCGTCGGGCAGCAGGTCGAGTACCCGCGAGGTGGTCCAGCCGATCTGCGGGTGCGCGTCGAACGCGGCGATGTCCCGGGCGAGCGCGCCGGGGGTCAACTGGTCGTCAGCGTCCAGGACCTTGATGAGTTCTCCGGAAACTCGGGAAAGGGCGAGGGTACGGGCAACACCAGGCCCGCCGGCGCGGCCGGAGCCGACACTGATCCGGGGATCGTCGGGCAGCACGTCGACCAGGGCGCCGGTCTGCCCGTCCTCCTGGACGAGCCACTGCCAGTCCCAGCCACCGGGCATCTCCTGCTTCACCAGCGACGCGTAGGTGTCCGCCAGATACGGGATGCTGGGCGTGTGAACCGGAGTGATCACTGAGACGAGCTGAGTCAAGTTTTCCACCTTAGCAAGTGGTGCGAGTAGACAAGCTCCGTCCGGTCACCCGGCATCACCACGTCGGCGACCTCGACGACCCGGCCGGTGGTGTCGATCGAGGTCTTGCGCACAGTGAGCACGGAGACGCCCGGGTCGATGTCCAACAGCTCGGCCTCATCCGGTGACGGCGGACGGGCACGGATCTCGTCTTCGATCCGGTCCAGCTCGATGCCGAGCGTATAGAGCTGATGCTGCGTGCCCCCAGGCCAGGGCTCCTTGCCCGCGTCGAGCAGGTCCGGGTTCGCGGCCACCAGGTCATAGGGCAGGTAGGAGTACGACATGGTCAACGGCGCGTTCTCGTGCCGGGAGGAGGTCCAGTAGACCCTGCGCAGCAGCGGGGTACCTGGCTCGACCCGCAGCGCCGCCGCCATGTCCGCATCCGCTTCCACGCGGGTGTACTCGGCGTGGAACTTGAGGTCATCGACGGTCAGGCCGGTGTCGTGCTCGATGGCGCCGGTCTTCAACCGCTCGGCCTCGTCGAGCAGGACCCGGTCCTTCTCCCACTGGTAGCGCTCGGCGTTGCGACGGCGTACCCGCTGGCGGGGTGCCCGCACATAGGTGCCGCGCCCCTGCTCCGCGCGGACCAGGCCCCATTCCCGGAGCTGCCGGATCGCGTTGCGCACGCTGGTGCGAGACAGGCCGGACGACTCGGCTAGCTCCGTCTCGCTCGGCATCAGCGTGCCGGGGGCCAGCTCCCCGCTCATGATCTTCGCCCGCAACTCCTCCGCGAGTTGCAGGTAACGAGGGCGCCAGTCCCGGCCATGCACACCGGTCACCGTACCCCCTAGACGTTCCAACGTCTGCCAGGTGGTCCCCCCGGCCGGCCGCTCGGGTACCGGGGTGATGGCCGCCGCGGGCCGCTTCGTCTGCTGCCTGCTCAGCGAGGGCCTTAGGCTGGTGAGCCGCCGGTCAGTGGTGCTCATCGTCGCTCTCCAGAGGCCGACCTTTGGTCATCATCATCAGCCGGGCATAGGTCAGTTCGTAGATGAGCCGGTCCAGCTGGACCCGGGAGAGCAGGATCGATTGGGTAGCACCGTTCCTGGTCGCGTCGAGCTTCACGGCCAGGTCCCGACGCGCGAACCGGTCGAGCAGCAGTTGGAGGCTGATCCATCCGGTGCGCTCCCGCCCGATGGTGGCGGTCATGCCTCGGTGCATCGGATCATTCGGCCCGCAGCCCCGGCACCACTTCGGGCACGTGGCCGGCGCGGCCGACGGCCTGCTCTCAGCCGCACCCCGGCGCTTACTCATCGTCGCTCCCGGCATGGCCGCCGGCCTGGGCAAGCAGACCCCGAAGCCGCTCGACCAGTTGGGCGGCCTGCGCCAGCGACAGTTCAGCCCAGGCGTTCCCGGCCCGGCACGTCGCGTGCATCGCGATCAGCGGCGCTCGGTCGTCGGCACCGATGAGGTACGTGACCACGACGCCGCCGGCCCTGGTGTCGCCGAACCGGTACATCGGGCCGCGATGACGGCGCGCCATGTGCGTCATCAGCGGCGGCACCAGGTGGCCACAGCGGTCCGGGGCGCACCAGTTCGGGTGGCTGGTGACGCCGGCCGGCTTGCTCGTACGCGTCATCGTGGCCACCGCCCACCATTGCCCCGATAGATCTGCCCAAGGGTCATCAGCGGTGCGTTCCGCAGCACGGGCAGTTGCCGCGTCGGCCCCACCGACCACGACGGAGAGGCCGGGACGGGCACCGGGCGTGGAGCCGGTGGCATGTTGCTCCTGGCGGTCCTAGGCAGCGGACGCCTCCGAGACCACCAGGACGAGAACCAGCGGCACCGACGATGAGAGCCAGACATCGCACCTCCACAGGTAGACGGGGACCGGTGGCCGACCACGGGGGAATGCAGCCGGCCACCGGCCCGGATGAAGGCACGGCGCACCGTCCGACGCCGGACGGGTCGGGTAATCGCCGAGCCAACTTGTCCGCGCGGCTACCGCAACCGGTCCGACAGGACGCCGCGCGTCAGGTGCGACCAGGGCCGACACGGCACCACCCCTGATACGAGCCGTCACCATGGCCGCACATCAGGAAACGTATCTACAAGTGGATGAGTTGTCTAGTCGTCGAAACGGGTCACTTGGTTGGCACTTGGTAAGACAAGTGCCAGGTACGGTGAGCAGGTGCCCACCCCGCACTACGGACAGCCCCGCTATCGCGTCATCGCCGACGAACTGAGGGAACGCATCGAGAGCGGCACCATCTCGCCCGGAACCCTTCTACCAACCGAGAGCGTGCTCACCGCCGAGTTCCGGGCAAGCCGCGGCACAGTCCGCCAAGCCATAGCGGTTCTGCGCGACGAGCGCTTGGTCGCCACCGAGCACGGTCGCGGCACCTATGCGACTCCCCGCCGAAACGAGAGCGGATCAGACGAGAGATCCGACACGGAAACACGACAGCGCGAAGTCGCCGCAGACCCGGAGCTTGCGGCCCTTTTCGCTGTCGAGGTGGGTACAACCCTGGTCGAACAACAGAGCGCCACCCGAACGAACGGAGCCGTCGCAACGGTCGTCAGAACCTACCGACTGCTTCACACAAAGCAGTAGCGCCCGTTCGCACCTTCGATACGTCTTCAAGGCGGCCCTTGACGGGCCGCACGCGCCGCCGCCAGGGCGCGCGCCGGCCGCTGCCGCTGGCGCTCTGCGGCCGTCACGCCGGATGCCCGGCGACTGGCGCGGACAGCGGGAAGCCCGGAGGGCCGCCGTAGACCGACAGACCGTTGACGGGTGAGGTGGTGGGCCGGCAGCCGGCAGGGCGCGGCGGCCGTCACGCCACCGCGCCGTAGGACGAGTCACCGCCGGCCGTGGTGGGGATGCGACGCGGAGTGTGCGGGGCCACCCCTCCAAGGTCAAGGGCGCTCGCGTCGCTACGCGACGGCCCTGCGGGCCGCCCTTGACCCCGGAGCCTCTGCGACCCCTCGGGCCGGCGTTGCCGGCAGGCCAGGGGCCTGCCCGGGGTCCACGCGCCGCATCCCCACCACAGCCTCGTCGGCAGGGCCCGCGCCCCACCAAGCGATCCGTCAAGGCCCGCTTGACAGTCATCGGGCCCGCCTTGGCGCCGTGCGAAATCGCACCTACTACGGCTCCGACATCGATCGTCCGCTTGTCCCTAAGAGCGTGTTTGAGATCGGGTTGATCAGGTCCAGGTGAAGGTGCGGCGGGCTTGACGGCGTGCGGGTTGGCCGCGGGTGATGCGGCGGGTCATGCCGGCGATGGCGGCCCAGCGGATGAGGGCTTCTGAGACGGAGGGGTGCCGTTCGTAGTCGCGGGCCAGCCGGCGGGAGACGGTGAGCCAGGCCAGGGTGCGTTCCACGACCCAGCGGCGTGGGTGAACGGCGAAGCCGCGCTGGCCGGCGGGTTTGCGGACGATCTCCAGCGTGGTGCGCAGGGTGTCGCGGGCCCAGTCGACCAAGCGGCCGGCGAAGCCTTGATCGGCGAAGACGTGCCGGACCGGGGTGAGCATGTAGGCACTGAGCAGGGCGGTCTTGGCGCCGTCGCGGTCCTGCCAGCTCGCGGCGAGCACCGTCACGCTGACCAGCAGGCCCAGAGTGTCGGTGACGATGAACCGCTTGCGGTTGACCTTCTTGCCCGCGTCGTAGCCCCGGCTGTCCCGGCCGACCGTGTCGGCGCCCTTCACGCTCTGGGAGTCGATGATCCCCGCCGACGGTTGCAGGTCACGGCCCTGCTGCACCCGCGCCTTGATCCGCAGCGTGGCCAGGAGTTTCTCGGTGACGCCGGCTTCTTCCCATCGTGTGAAGTACCAGTACACCGTCTGCCAGGGCGGCAGGTCAGCAGGCAGGTACCGCCACGGGCACCCCGACCGCACCACGTACAGGATCGCGTTGACGATCTCCCGCCGCGGATGCTTCTCCCGGCGGCCGTCTGTGTTCGGCTCCGGAAGCAGCGGCTCGATCAGCGCCCACTGGGCATCGGTCAGGTCGGACGGGTAGCCACGGCGTGCAGACAACGGACCACACTGCCCATCTCGCCGGCGGAAGTCATGCCACCACGCCGTCCACAACAGGCCTTCTCAAACACGCTCTAAGCCGGCCCCGTACTTCTTTTCAACCCATCGCCTATCGGCGGCGTTCAGCCCGAAGAGGCTAAAAACCGCGATGTCAATGGCTGCGCGGGCTCCGGCGATCTTCCGCGCCAAGACCGTCCTTTCATGCGGAGTGGTGGCTTTCCTCATCCGCGAAAGTGCGAGCTCAATTTCCTCTCCTTGTTCAATCATGCGATCGCGGACGGACCGAGCCGCCTTCCCCTCGATAAGAGGCACTGGAAGTGCCTTCAGGTAGGGCGAACTGAACTTGCGATAGCCGCCCTGGAAAGCTGGCGAGTTTTCAGTCGCGAATACGGAGAGAGCTTTAGAATTCAACAGCGCCAGCAGATAGCGAACGTCTACAGTTCCCGGCCGGGGAGCTACGCCAGCGACGCCTGCCGTGCCAGTTGCGAATAGGTCGCCGTTCCCTCTGGCGAAGTTTGCGACGTCGCTAAGGCAGGGTGTCAGGAGATGTGACGTTTGAAAGAACCGAGCTCGTTCGACGTACATCAAGCCGTACCACTTCCCAGAAAGCTCAGCAGCAGACTTGTTGAACCAGACTCGGGTCCCGAGAGCCGCCTTGTGCCGCGACAGATAGGCCCAGGCGTTGGGGAAGTTCCTCAACTCCTCCTCGCTCATTAACTCGAATTCGTCGCCTGCATTCCGGTACGGAAATAGCGCCAGCTTTGCGCCAGGTAGGATTTGGAATCCTCGGACGTCTCTCCCTCGAAGGAGCGGAGTGAGCAACTCGCTCTCAATGCCCTCTGCGGCAGCCTGCTCCGGTGTAAAGGTCAGCAGCTTATCTGAGCCGGTTTGAACACCAGCACCAAAGCGCTCGGTGATCTGTTCGAGGGGAGCGCCGCCTATAGCCAATTTCTGGAGCACCTCTTTGCCTTGTGCATCCTGGAAACTCCAGGTGCGGCTTCCGAGATCACTTCGCGGAACGTTAAAACTCTCAGTTTCCAGTAAATTGGCAGTCAGGCGCGAATACGTTACGTCGGACCTTGCCTCTTTCTTGCTTACAAAAATGACGCAGGAGTAATTGGTGGCACGCTCGAAGATCTTCTCCAGGCCAAAGTCTTTGACGGTGTGTAGGCCCGATGTTGTAAGGAGCTCTCGAAGACTCTTGGCTGCGGACGTATGGAAAAACTTGTTGGGAATTATGAAGCCGAGCCTGCCATTCTTGGCAAGGAGCCGTAGGGCTTGCTCGACGAATACGTAGTAGAGGTCGAATTTCCCTGTGGCGCTCAGGAAGTTGTCCTTGAGGTACGGAACGGTATCGGCTACGTAGTAGCCAGCCATTAGCCATGGCGGGTTCCCGACGATCACATCGAAGCCTCGCCCGTTGGCGACTGCTGGAAACTCTAGGTCCCAGTCGAATGCATTGATGCGACGTTCGATTTCCGGAGATGGAATCAGCGCCTGGCTAGCGTGAAAGGACGTCCCTACCAGGCTGTTTCCACACTTGATATTGTCGTCGAGATTCGGTAGTGCCCGTTCGTGGAAGAGTTCCAGCTGCGAGTCGACTGAGCGCTCAGTTTCGCCTTCTAGGACCTTCAGCAGCAATGCAAGTTTGGTGACCTCGACCGCTTGAGGGTCGATATCGACCCCGTACACATGGGCCAAAAGGATCCGCTTGCGCTCGGAGGAGGTTAGACGCCACTCGCCTCGTGCTGTCTTCTCAAGCCGTGCGGGTCGAGTCCGCGTGTACCTCTCCGGGCCACTTTTCACATAGTACTCAAGGTGCCAGTCAAGAAGGTATTGGTAGACTTCAATTAGAAAGCTTCCCGATCCGCACGACGGGTCACAGACGTAAAAACCTGACTTCGACAGCTTCTCCGGTGAGGCACCTGTCAGAGGTTCCTTCATCGCAGCGCTTACGATGTCTCGAACTACACCTGTCGGAGTGTAGAAAACCCCGCCGGCCTTGCGAACCTCCGGCTTATCTTCGACTACTGCGGCTCTGCCCGAAAGGGTAATCACCTTGCCGAGGAACTGTTCGTAGACTTGCCCTAAGATGTCGGGTGGCAGCACGGCGAAATCGTAGGGGCCTTCTGGCCAGTAGAGGCGACGTACGAAACGTCGGAGAATCTCGGAGCCGATCTTGAGCTGCGGTGTAAGGGTGTCAGGGGTATCTTGGCGGTGCTCTTTCCTGAGATGGAAAAGGCCGCTGTTGTATTTCTCGTCGGCACGCCTGAACCTGTTGAGCAACTGTCGGTAGCTGTTTTCTTCGTTGACATCAGAAAGCAGTTGGCCGTACGGCTCCAGGCCCCGGTCCTCACAAACCCGCAGGAAAACGAGGCGGTCGATTGTTAGTTGGACCGCAAAATTCAGTTCCTCGGAGGAGAGCGGGTTGAGGGCGGCGAGCTCGCCAGCTAGGAGTACACGCCACTCTTCGAGTTCGGAAAGGAAAGCCTTGTCAACCCGCTGCCAGCCGCGGGCTGTGGATGTCCGCCCAAAGAATGCGGGAATGGAACCCGCAGCTACGGCGTCCCTGCTGAAACGCTCCTCAACATAGTCCCAGCGCTTTACGTAGTCCTCGACCGTAAGGTACTCCAGCAGGGCGACCGAAGCTCTGTCGCCAGCGGCCGGCGGCACTCGACAGTCGTATATCGACAGTTCCTGAAAGTCAGTTAGTAGACCAACAGCGATTTGCCCCGAGTTCCACCCGTAGCGCCTTAACTGCAGTGCCGGTGCCGGATCATCGCGAAGGCGCACCGAAGGCTTCTTCGCCTCTACGATGAACGCAGGTTCCCCGAATGCCTGGAATAGGTAGTCAGGAGCCTTTGTTTGGGCTCCCACTCTAAGCCGCGCCTCGGTGATAACCTCGCGGCTGCATTCTGGGACATTCTGATGGTTGGTGACGTCCCAACCCAGGGCTTGGAAGAAGGGGTTGAGGAAGTCGACCCGTACTCGCGCCTCCAAATAGCTCGGTGATTCGAATTCGGCACGACGGCCAAGGAATCGCTCAACCAATTCCTCGACGGCTGGCGGGACGGGCAAAGGATCCTCCGAGGGCGCGGAAGGGGCCATGTTTTCGTTCTTGTAGGCCTCAGAGCCTATCTCGCCTTGTTACACGAGGTGACCGACGACGTCTATGGGCCGTGTGGGCACAGCCGGGGTGCCGGGCTGGTCCCGGGGGTGCGCTGGGCGCGCGTTGCAGCAGCTCCTGTCGCCAGCCTCCGGCCGGCAGGCGGGTGCTCGATGCCCGCACTCTGACCGCTGGCCTTGACTGTCTGGCTGTGACACACTCACAATGTGATGCGTCGGGCAGTCAAGGAGGTCGACGTGATGCCAACGATTCGGATCGATGATGAAGTCTACGAGCTGCTCCAGCGGAAAGCGCAGCCGTTCGTGGACACCCCGAACAGCGTGCTGCGACGGGAGCTGGGGTTGACTGATGAACCGGTGCAGGCCAGGCCGGAGCGTCGTACCAACGCGCCCGGCGAACTTGCACCCCTGCTGAAGGCGGGCCTGCTGAAGGTAGGCGAGGAACTGGTGTGGAAACGCCGCCAGTCCATGCACCGGGCCGTTGTGACAGCCGACGGCTGGCTCGAACTGGAGGACGGCCGGCCATTCGAGACGCCGTCAGGTGCCGCCCGAGCGCTCTCAGGGTATGAGGTGAATGGCTGGCGCAACTGGGGGCGAGCTCGCGACGGGGTGCGGCTCTCGTCGCTCCGCGACCAACTCTGACAGGTTGGCACCGGCTCGGCCGGCGCAGTCCATCAGGCGTAGGACTTGAGGCGATGGCGAGAGGGCCTGGGTCGGAGTGTGCGAAGTGCATGTCGGCCCAGGCCAACGGACGCGGCGCAAGGCCTTAAGGCTGCAGCGTGAGGCGCGAATGGGTGACGGCAGATTTGTCAGTGCTGCTCCGTACCATCTCCGATGGTCTGTCACCTAGCGTCAGGAAGATCAGCCATGCCCAACGCTGTCGCATTTCGTGATCAACTCATGGACTGGGTTTACGAGAAGGCACACGGAAGCGTCACGGAAAACATTCCGATCATGGAGTTCGCCGAAGGCGTGGGCCTGAATCGGGACGGTGCGTACACGCTGCTTCGGTTCTGCCGGGACCAGGGCCTCCTGAACGACAAGGCATCGGGGATGGGCAACCCCTGCGCTCTCCTCACGTCGTACGGGATCGCCGACGTCTTGGAGCGTCGGCGTCGGCGCGCTGACCCGGCACTGCGCGCGGGGGCGTGCCGGACTGGCCTTCTGCGATGGTTCTACCGGCAGCGCATCGCTCAGGTTCACATGCCGATCACCGGCGAGTTCGGCGATGACGACGAGGCGCTCTGGGAAGGCACCCGCTTCTCGGACATCGAGATCGAGGACGCGGCCGAGTACCTCGCCGACAAACGGTTGATCAAAGGTGTCAATGTCGACCAGCTCCGCGGCCCGGTCCGGGCCGAGATCACGAGCGAGGGCATCGACTGCGTCACCGACTGGGAGGGCAACGTGTCGCAATACCTGCGGGACCAGCGCGGCTACGGGCCGACGAACTACCACGGCCCGGTGATCCACGGGAACGCTCAGGGCGGGCAGTGGGCGTGGGGCAACCGCGACGTGACGCAGAACCAGACCACCCCGGCGGTTGCGCCGGGTTTCGAGCCGCTTGCGGAAGCCGTCGCCGCAATCCTCAAGCAGCTCCCGGCCTTCGGCCTCGACCCCGACGACCAGCTGGATATTGAGGCGGCTGCGAACGAGGTGCTGGCCGAGGTGCAGCAGCGGGACCCAGAACCACGGCGAGTCCGCCGGGTGCTCGCCGCCCTCAAGGGTTTCCTCATGCCCCTCGCGCTTGACGCGGCCCGGGAAGAGGTCCGTGAGCTCGCACAGCAGGGTCTCGACCAGATCAACGCGTCGTTGTGATGGGGGGCCGGGGTGGGTGACCCGGACAGCGCTCACCCCGCCAGAATCCCTCATCGCCGCAGGGACTCGTCCTTCCCGACTTTCCGGATGATCGCTCGGCACAGATCCGGCACAACCGAGCGCGAGTAGCGGCGGAAGAGGCCGGAAAGCGACGGAAGGCGTTTCGACAGGGCAGGAGCCCTGTCGGCGGCAGCCCGGAGGTCAGAAAACCAGGGCCCTTACTTCCAGCGGAAATGCACGGACCTGGCCTTGATCTCTGCTAGCGAGGTCCGTGTCGCCCTGAGCAGCCACGGCGAACATCAGCGGACAATCGCGGACCGAGCCGCCATGTCGGGCACGAGCACCAGGCGGTGGACGAGCACCCGGCAGCGGACTCGTAATGAGCAGACCACGGCTAGGACGCCGCCTGTATGACTGCCGCAACCACGCTGGCGACAGCGGCGACGCCGACACCCAGGAGCACCCAGACCTGCGACAAACGCTGATGGCGCATCTCTCGCTCGGCTCGCGCTTCCTGCGATACGAAGTCCAGCAGCGCGCGAAGGGTGTCGGCGTCTAACTCCTCCCCCCTACCGTCCTGTGCTGGCGTGGGGTCGCTCGGCGACGACGGTCGGCCGTCGAACCCACGCGTGGCCTGCTTCACAACGCGGTGACGACGAGGCCGACGCAGCGCGTACCGCGCATGCAGCGTGTACGAATGCTGCGGTCCGGCCTCTGTCTCGTGGAGATCTCCCTTACGGAACAAGCCAGGGAACCTAGCGAGGGCAGCGGCTACCTTCGCCTCGTCGAGGCCTGGTCTCGGGCAAGGCCATGGGGTGCCCGGCTGCGCCAGCCGGTGAGGCCCATGTAGGTAATCAGAGCGAGTAGAACCTCAAGGTGTTCGCCGTACGGCTCGGATCGCCTCATCGATTCACCATGCTCGAAGAATGGTGTGACTGCAATGACCAGGCGGGTTTCGAGGCTCCTGCGCGGAGCACTGAGCAGCCGGCGGACTCGGTTCGACGTGCTAGCGATGACAGCAACGGAACCGGACGGCGACGGGCGGACACGAGCGGCGACGCACTCTATCCCGACCTCTCGACGCGCCCTGGACGAGCGCGGACGAGATGCACAGAGCTTGTAAGCGAGATGTCTTATTCCCCTGGTCCCCCTCTCCCCACGCTACTGCCGATTTCCTCTGTTCTGGATCAAGGCGCCGCGCTCCGCGCGGCGCGGGGCGGTGAGCCGGCCGGCGGCAAGCCGCCCCGGCTGCCTTCGGCGCCGGGGCGGAGAGCCACCGACTGCCGCCGGGACCGCCGCCCCCAACCCGCCGAGGCAACGAGCCGGCACCATCACGGCCATGCCGTACGGAAGCCGAAGGGGTCGGCCTGGTCGTCGGTCGGGGCTTCCGACTGCCGCGCCAGTCCAACCCCGGGACTGGCTTGCCCCCGGCCCATCACCCGCAGCCGGCCACGCCCACCGCGAAGCCCTCAGCCGGTCGCCACACGCACGGCCCGCGCCAGGCCAGGCAAGCCCCACCAACCCCAGCGTTCAGAGCCTCAGAAGAGCCCTCAGAGGGCAAGATCGACCCGCCCACGATCTGCCCACAACCAGCCGTGAATGGCTGGACGCAGCCGGACTCCGCCAGACAAACGACAACGGCCCCCGATCAGCATTTCTGCTGGTCAGGGGCCGTTATCGCACCTGGTGGCGGGTAGAGGATTCGAACCTCTGTAGCTTTCGCGACGGATTTACAGTCCGCTCCCATTGGCCGCTCGGGCAACCCGCCAGGGCGTGCCACCGCGTGGAACGCGGCAGCGGAAGCAAGGATAGCGGTTGCCCCCAGGACTCACGCAACCGGGTACCGTCAGGGGGTCCCACCGCTGGTCAGCGGGGGACGGAACAGGACAGACCGCCGGACAGCAGGAGCATGAGCATGGCAGCGAACCCGTCGTTCGACATCGTGAGCAAGGTCGACCGGCAGGAGGTCGACAACGCCCTCCGCCAGGCGGAGAAGGAGCTCGCGACGCGGTTCGACTTCCGCGGCACCGGCGCGGAGATCTCCTGGTCGGGCGAGGAGGCGATCAGCCTCCAGGCGGAGACCGAGGAGCGCGTCCGGGCCGCCCTGGAAGTGTTCAAGGAGAAGCTGGTCAAGCGGAACATCTCGCTCAAGTCGCTGGACGCCGGCGACCCGCGATCGTCGGGCAAGATCTTCAAGGTCGACGCCAAGGTGATTCAGGGCATCGACTCGGACAAGGCCAAGGCGATCAGCAAGAAGATCCGTGAGGAGGGCCCGAAGGGCGTCCAGGCCCAGATCCAGGGCGACCAGCTGCGGGTCACCGGCAAGAAGAAGGACGACCTTCAGGCCGTCATCGCGCTGCTGAAGGGCGAGGACTTCGGCGTCGCCCTTCAGTTCACCAACTACAGGTAAGAGGTCACTGGTCGAGCCAGTCACGCCTCCATCTGGATAGTTGACCGAGCCGGGTACGCACGATCACGGCGCGTACCCGGCCTCGGGAACGTGCGTGACGGATCGGCATCAGGACCCGGGTGAAGAGCGGGTTTGGTCGTGGAGCAACAGCGCCTCCGGGGTCAGGCGCGGTCGGAAAGAACCACTCCTACCGCCCGCTGGGCTGCGGCGTACATCGTCGGGTTGGTGTCCCGGTAGTAGGTCAGGGCGCTGATGAAGGTCAGCGCCCAACCCTTGCCGCGCGCCCAGGTCGCGTCGTCGAACCCGGATCAGACCGCAGAGCCGGCCGTCCTTGACCAGCACGTTGCCCGCCAGCAGGTCACCGTGGCTCCAGACGGGCGGACCGTCCCAGGCTGGTGCGGCCAGCGCCTCCCAGATCGCGATGACCGCGTCGACGTCGGCCAGGCGGCGGTGGTCATGCGGTCACCGTCCCGAAGCCGAGGGCTTGGCCGGGTCGCTTGTTCAGCTGGGTCTCGGCTGCCGTGGCATGTCGGCGTAGTCGCTCCACCTGGGCGCGCAGTGCGACCGCGCCGTGGTCGCTGAGTCGGTAGTAGCGGCGCAGCCGCCCGTCGACGGCCTCCTCGCGATCGACTTCGATCAGGCCCTGCTCGGCGAGACGGTCGAGTGCGCCGTAGAGGGTGCCGGCACCCAGCTTGACGTCGCCGGCGGACAGTTCGTCGACCGCCTGGATGATCCCGTAGCCGTGCAGCGACCGCGCGGCCAGGGCGGTGAGGATGAGAAAGGTGGGCTCCCGCATGACAGGATATTACGTTCACCGTAATATCACGTCAACCGTGCGGTCGGCCCGGCTCAGCGCGCGAAGATCAGCAGCAGAATCACCGTCAGGATGGCGCTGGCCAGGATCGAGCCGAGGCAGCCGATCCGGTTCGAGAAGAAGACGAACATGTCGGTGCGTACCCGCCACGGCTCGCCTTGATCCCCGAGTAACCGCGCGGCGCCCTGCGGGGTGTCTGGTGGTGGAGAGCCGGACACGGGGAGGTGGGCATGACGAGGCCCGACGAATTCGACGCCTTCTACACGGCGACCGCCCGGCGGGTCGTCCACCACGTCTACGCGCTCTGCGGCGACCTGGCCGAGGCGCAGGACGCCGTGCAGGAGGCGTACGCCCGGGCCTGGCAGCGCTGGTCGACCGTCGGGTCGTACGAGGACCCGGAGGGCTGGGTGCGGACGGTGGCCTGGCGGCTGACCGCCAACCGGTGGCGCAGCCTGCGGCGGTGGTGGGCGGCCCGGTCGCGGCTGGGCCGGGAGACCCCGGTGCCCGGGCCGAACCCGGACCGGGTGGCGCTGCTGGCCGCGCTGCGCCGGCTGCCGGAGGCGCAGCGGCGGGTCGTCGTGCTGTACCACCTCCAGGACCTGCCGGTCGCGGAGATCGCCCGTGTCACTGGGATGCCGGTCGGGACCGTGAAGGCGTACCTCTCCCGGGCGCGGGCCGCGCTCGCCATCCTGCTGGACGACGACGAGAAGGAGGAATCCCATGTCGCACATTCGTGAGGCGCTGGTGGATCTGGAACAGGACCTGACCGGCCTGCGGCTGGCTCCCCCGGCGCAGATCCGGGCCCGGGGCCGGGCGCGTACCCGCAGACGGGCTGCGGTCCTGGTCGGGGCGACCGCGGTGGCGGTCGGTGGCAGCGCGGCCCTGCTGCCCGGCCTGGCCGGGCCGGCGGTGACCGCGCGGCCCGGGGCGACCGGCGGCGCCACCGGCACGGCGGCGGGCCCGGCCGGCACCGGGACGCCGTCGCCGGACCCCTGCGGTTGGGGGACGGAGGCCCCGGCGACGGTCCGCATCGTCCTCAGGCGTGACTCCACCCCGGCGCAGCTCGACGTGCTGGTCGGCACGCTGCGGGAACTGCGCCACACCGCACAGATCAAGTGCAACTGGGGCGAGACGGTCTCGACGCGGCCGGACCGGACGGGCCAGTACACCTACGGCTGGTTGCTGGCCCGCTCCGAGGACCCGGTCCGGATCAAGCAGGCGGTCGAGAACCTGCCCGGGGTGGAGCGGGTGCTGCTACCGGGCGAGGGGTGAGCCGTCAGGCGGCGACCGGCTGTTCGACGCGTACCGCGGTGGCCTCGGCACGGGCGATGGGGCCGGCGGGCAGCGCGGCGACCGCGGCCCCGACGGCGACCGCCGCCCCGGCGAACAGGAAGGCCCAGGGCACGCCGCCGGTGTGGTCGACGATCAGCCCGGCCACCGCGCCGCCGGCGGCGCTCGCCGCCACCGACATGGTGACCACCCAGGTGTACGCCTCGTTCAGCATGCCGGCCGGGGCGATCCGGCCGACCAGGGTGTTCTCCAGGGTCAGCGCGGGGGCGATGGTGGCCCCACCGAGCACCAGCGCCACGCCGAGCGCCGACGGGGTCGGCATCACCGCGAACACGGCGAAGCTGGCCGCGACGGCACCGAGCAACCAGGCGAACTGGCGGGTCATGTTGGCCGCCGGCCGGCGTACGCCGAACCAGAAGCCCCCGACGGCGCTGCCGATGCCCCAGACGGCGAGCAGCACGCCGGCGAGGCTCTCCGGGTCGTCGGCGGCGGCCTTCCCGGCGAACGCCGGGACGGTCACCCCGGCGGCCCCGAACGCGATGCCGAGGCTGGCGACGCAGAGCAGCAGGGCCGGGAAGCCACCGACCCGCAGCGGGCCGAGCCCCCTGGCGTGGTGCTCGCGGGGGTGCGGTCGCCAGCTCCGCATCACCTGGCCGAGCGCGACGGCGGTGGTCCCGACCAGGGTGACCACCGCCGACCCGACCAGCGCGGCGGCGGCGTCGGCGAACAGGACGAAACCGGCCACCAGCAGCGGGCCGAGCACGAAGACGACCTCGAAGAGCGAGGTCTCCGCGGCGAGCGCGGTGTTGCGCAGGTGGGCCCGGCCGGCGGCGGCGGTGGTCAGGTCGTTCCAGGCTCCCCGGATGGCGGCGGTCAGCGGCGGGTAGGTGGCCCCGGCGACCCCGGCGGCCAGGTAGATCAGGGTGAGGTTGACGGCCTCGGACCGGCTCGCCCAGAGCAGCCCGAAGAGGGCGAGCGGGTGGGCGACGGCGGTGACCAGCAGCACCGGGGTGGGGCCGACCCGGTCGGCGACGCGCCCGGCGACCGGGCTGAGCGCGGCGCCGGAGAGCGCGTAGATGCCGCCGGCGACCGCGGCGAGCGAGTACCGGTTGGTCACCCCCTGGACCACGAGCAGCAGCGCCAGCGGGGTCATCCCGATCCCGAGCCGGCCGATGATGCCGAGGATCAGCAGCATCGGCGCGCCGGGGATCCGCCAGACGCCCAGATACTGGCGCAGAGCGCGCACGGGTGCACCTCCGAGGAGACAGGTAACGGGTGGAATCCCTTCCGACCCTAACGCCCCAGGTCGGGCTGGAGATGGTCGGCTCGCTCACACCGGGCGGAAGACGGCTCCGCCCGCGTCCGGCTGTCGGACACGGGCGGAGACGAGGTGGCTCAGCGCTGGAACTGCACCGGGCCGGCGTTGCGGGCCATCTGCTCCAGCCGGGCCACCCGCTGCTCCATCGGCGGGTGGGTGGCGAACATGGCCGCGATGCCGCCGCCCCGCTTGAACGGGTTGTCGATCATCAGGTGGGCGGTGCTGGTGAGCTGGCCCTGCGCGGGCAGCGGGCGCATCTGGGTACCCATGTGGATCTTCCGCAGGGCGCTGGCCAGGGCCAGCGGATCCCGGCTCAGCTCGGCACCGGACTGGTCGGCCTGGTACTCGCGGCTGCGGCTGATCGCCAACTGGATCAGGGTGGCCGCGATCGGGCCGAGGATCAGGGTGAGCAACAGCACCGCCGGGTTCGGGCCGTCCTCGTCGTCGGAGGAGCCCAGCGGGATGAAGAAGGCGAGGTTCGCCAGCATGGTGATGATGCCGGCCAGCCCGGCCGCCACGCTGGAGATGAGAATGTCCCGGTTGTAGACGTGGGACAGCTCGTGCCCGATCACCCCGCGCAGCTCGCGGTAGTCGAGGATCTCGACGATGCCCTGGGTGACGCAGACCGCCGCGTGCTGCGGGTTACGCCCGGTGGCGAACGCGTTGGGCTGCGACGTGGGGCTGACATAGAGGCGGGGCATCGGCTGGCCCGCCTGGGTCGACAGCTCACGGACCATCCGGTACAGCTCGGGGAACTGCGCCTCGCTGACCGGTTGCGCCCCCATCGAGCGCAGCGCGAGCTTGTCGGAGTAGAAGTAGGTGACGCCGTTCATCAGCAACGAGACGACGACGGCGATGACGAGGCCGCCACTCCCGCCGAACCAGTAGCCGACCGCGAGGATCAGCGAGGTCAACAGGCCGAGCAGCGCTGCGGTCTTCAGACGGTTGTGATGCACGATCGCTCCTTCGGTGCGCGGACCCGCGCGGGGGCCGCTGACCGGTTCAACAACACCGGTACCCGTCAACCATCCTGCCCATGGCTGAAAGTTGGCTGGGAATTTCTGTGAGCCGGCTGTGCCATCCACGCACGGAGGGACAAAACGCCGATCAGCGGGCGGCCAGATCCAGGACGATCTGCGGGGCGAAGCCGACCACCACGGCCAGGGCGGTGGCGGTCCCGAGGGCCACGACCACCACCCGCGCCGGGCGGGCCGTGGCCGGGCCGGGCGTCGCGTACAGGGTGGCGGCCAGGCGCAGGTAGTAGGCCAGGCCGAGCACCGCGTTCAGCGCCACCAGCAGGGCAAGCCAGCCCGAGTGCCCGGTCAGCAGGGCGCGGACCACGGTCACCTTGGCGAACAGGCCGGCCAGGCCGGGCGGCAGTCCGGCCAGCCCGACCAACGCGAGCGCGAACGCGCCACCCACCCACGGGTGCCGCCGGGCCGCGCCGCGCAGGTCGGCCAGGGTGCCGCCGTCGCCGTCCGCCGGCCGCAGCGCCACCAGCGCCGCGAAGGCGGCCAGTTCCAGCAGTACGAAGAAGACGGCGTACGCGACGGCCGCCGCGTACGCCCCGGCACGGGCGTCGGCGGTGCGGCCGGCGGCCAGCGCGAGCGCGCCCAGCGGGGCGAGAATGTAGCCGGCCTGGGCCACCGAGGACCAGGCGAGCAGCCGGACCGTACGCCGCTGGCGCAGCGCCACCAGGTTGCCGACGGTCATGGTGAGCACCGCCAGCCCGGCCAGCACCGGCCCGGTCACGGTGCCCGGCAGCGCCCGCTGCACCACCGCGAGCAGGGCCACCACCCCGCCCAGCTTCGACGCCGTCGACAGGTACGCGGCCACCGGCAGCGGCGCGCCGTCGTACGTCGCCGGGGCCCAGGCGTGGAACGGCACGGCGGCGACCTTGAACGCCAGCCCGGCCACCACCAGCGCCACCGCGACCGTGGTGAGCGGCAGGCCGCGCAGCCCCGCGTCGGCGGCCAGGGTTACGCCGAGCCGGTCCAGGTGCAGGGCACCGGTCACCGCGTAGAGCAGCGCCGCGCCGAGCAGGGTCACCGCCGTGGCCACCACGCTGACCACGAAGAAGGTGACCGCCGCCTCGGCGCCGGCCAGGCTGCCCCGGCGCAGCCCGACCAGCACGTAGAGCGGCAGGGTGAGCGTCTCCAGCGCCACGACCAGGGTGATCAGGTCACCGGCCGCGCCGAGCACCACGCCGCCGGTCATCGCACAGGCGAGCAGGAAGCAGTATTCCCCCACCGGGACCCGGCCGGCCCGCAACAGCGGACCCGAGAGCGCCAGCACGCCGAGGGTGAGCAGGGCGAAGAGCGCCCCGACCAGGGCGGCCCGGCCGCCGAAGACGTAGGAGCAGTCGGCGCCGACGCAGAAGGTGCGCCGCTCGCCGCCCGTACCGGCCAGGGCCGCGCCGAGCGCGGTGGCCGTCGCGCCGGTGGCGGCCACCGCCACGGTGACGGCGACGCGGGCCACCAGGAGGTCGGCCAGGAGCACGAGTACGGCCGTGCCGGCGGCCAGGTACGCCGGCAGCAGCGCCACATGGTCCACGCTCTGCACGAGACTCATCTGAAAACCTCCAGCAGGGCGTCGACCGGTCCGGAGGCGTACGACAGGACGAGGGTCGGGGCCAGGCCGACGGCGAGGGCCAGCAGCACCAGCGGCGCCCAGGCGGTCAACTCCGCCCCGGCCAGCCCGGGCGCGACCCGCCCGACCGTCGGACTGGGCCGGCCGTGGGTGACCCGGCGCAGCAGCCGCAGGAGGTACGCGGCGGCCAGTGCCCCGCCCAGCGCGGCCAGCACCGCGAGCGTGGTCCAGAGCGGGCCGCCCCGGCGTACGGCGGCGACGACGGCGAACGCCTCGCCCCAGAAGCCGGCCAGCCCGGGCAGCCCGAGCGAGGCGACCGCCGCGAAGCCGAGCAGCCCGGCCAGCCGGGGTGCGGTCTCCCGCAGCCCGGACAGCTCGGCGAGCGCTCCGGTGTGGGTACGGTCCTTGATCGCCCCGGCCAGGAAGAAGAGCAGCCCGGTGATCACGCCGTGCGCGATATTGCCGATCAGGGCCGCCTGGAGACCGGTGGCGGTGAGCGTGGCGACCCCGAGCAGCACGAAGCCCATGTGCCCGACGCTGGAGTACGCGATCAGCCGCTTCAGCTCGTCCTGCGCGAGGCAGACCAGGCCACCGACCAGGATCGCCGCGACGGCCAGCACCCCGAGCACCGGGGCCGCCCAGCGGGCGCCCTCCGGAGCCACCCCGACCGCCACCCGGATCAGGCCGTACGTGCCCATCTTGAGCAGCACCCCGGCGAGGATCACGCTGCCCACGGTGGGCGCCTGGGTGTGCGCGTCGGGCAGCCAGGAGTGCAACGGCCAGAGCGGGCTCTTCACCGCGAAGGCGAGCGCCAGCAGGGTGAACGCGGCGAGCTGGGTACCCCGGGACAGCCCGGACCCACCGGTCAGCGTGACCAGGTCGGCGGTGCCCGCGGCGGCGACCACCAGGTAGACGCCGACCAGCAGCAGCACCGAGCCGAACAGGGTGTAGAGGGCGAACTTGCGGGCCGCCCGCCGCCGGTCGTCGCCGCCCCAACCGGCGATCACCGCGTACATCGGGAGCAGGACGACCTCGAAGAACAGGAAGAAGAGCACCAGGTCGAGGGCGAGGAAGGTGCCCAGGATGCCCACCTCGACCACCAGCAGCAGCGCCACCAGGGCCCGCCCGCTGCCGCCGCCCTCGGGCACCCGCCACAGCGTGTATCCGCAGCAGAGCAGCGTGAGCAGGGCGGTGAGCACCACCAGCGGCCAGGAGATGCCGTCCACCCCGAGGTGGAAGCGCAGATCCAGGCCGGACACCCAGGGCAGGTCGACCTCGTGCCAGGGGCGTACGGCGGGAGCCGGCCCGTAGCGCACCCAGCCGTGGGCGCCGCCGAGCAGCGGCAGGGTGGCGAGCAGGGTCAGCGCCGCCGCGGCCGTGCCGACCAGGCGGCCGGCCCGGTCGCCCGGGGTGGCGGCCACCGCGACCGCGCCCACGGCGGGCAGCGCGACGACCGCCACCAGCAGGAACTGCCCGAACGTCATGAGGCCACTCCGATCAGGGCGACCGCGAGGCCGATCAGCAGCGCGCCGGCCAGCACGCCGGCCGCCGCGCGGGGCAGGGCCGCCCGGTGCAGCGCGGCCAGCCCGCCGCCCAGCCCCACGGCGGCGTGGCCGCTCCCCTCCACCAGGCCGTCGACCCCCCGCTCGTCCCCGGCCCGCACCGCCCCGGCGAGCGCGGTCGTCGGGCGTACCACGAGGGCGTGCTGGACGTCGTCGAGCCGGAACGCCCGGGCGAAGACCGGCCGCAGCGGGCCCAGGAAGCGGGCCGGGTCGGCGGCCGGGTCGCGGCGCCAGCCGAACCACGCCACCGCCACCCCGGCCAGCAGCAGCACCAACGCCAGCACCAGGGCGGTGCCGACGTGGACCAGGGAGACGCCGAAATCGGTCAGCTCCGCCTCGGTGATCGGCGCGAAGATCCGATCGGTGAAGGGCGCCCAGAAGGCGGCCAGGCCGAGCAGCGCGGCCGGCACCGCCAGCAGCAGCACCGGCCAGCGCATCAGCCCCGGTGGATCGTGCGGGCGGACCAACGGGCTGCGCGCGGCGCCGAAGAAGGTGCGCAGCAGCAGGCGGGTCGCGTACCAGGCGGTGATCGCGACGCCGAGCAGCCCGGCCAGCCACACCAGCCAGCCCACCCAGGCGTAGCCCGGGCCGGCGCCGTCGAGCGCGGCGGACTCGGCGGCGGCGAGCACGCCGTCCTTGCTCCAGAAGCCGGACAGCGGCGGCACCCCGGCCAACGCGCCCAGGCCGACCAGCATGCACCAGAAGGTGACCGGCATACCGGAGCGCAGGCCACCCATCCGGGACATCAGGGTGGTGCCGACGGCGTGGATCACCGCGCCGGCCGCGAGGAAGAGCAGCGCCTTGAACGCGGCGTGCGTGAGCAGGTGGAACAGCGCCGCCGTGGGCGCGCCGACGGCGAGCGCCCCGGTCATGTAGCCGATCTGGGAGACCGTCGACCAGGCCAGCACCCGCTTGATGTCGTCCTGCGCGGTGGCGGCGAACGCGCCGAGCAGCAGGGTGACCGCGGCCATCACCCCGAGCACGGCCAGCGCGGCCGGGGCGCGCTCGAAGAGCGGGTAGAGCCGGGCCACCGCGTACACCCCGGCGGCGACCATGGTGGCGGCGTGGATCAGCGCGGAGATGGGTGTGGGCCCGGCCATCGCGTCCGGCAGCCAGGTGTGCAGCGGGAACTGGGCGCTCTTGCCGGCCACCCCGGCGAGCAGCAGCAGGCAGGCGGCGGTGAGCGTACCGGTCGGATAGTCGTGGGCCAGCACGTCCGCGATCCGGAAGCTGCCGGCGCCGACGCCGAGCAGCGCGATGCCGAGCAGGAAGCCGACGTCACCGACCCGGGTCACCAGGAACGCCTTCACCGCGGCCCCCGGCGCCTCGGGCAGCCGCCGGTCGTGGGCGATGAGCAGGTACGAGCAGATGCCCATCACCTCCCAGCCGACCAGCAGCAGGATCAGGTCGCCGGAGACCACCACGGTCAGCATCGCGGCGGTGAAGAGGCTGATCTGCGCCGCGTACGGGGGGTAGCGGTGGTCCACGTCGACGTCGTCGTGCGGACCGCGCTTCAGGTAGTCGATCGAGTAGACCTGCACGGCCAGGGCCACCGCGGCCACCGCGGTGGCGACCAGCACCGCCACCCCGTCCAGCCGGTAGCCGAGGGTGACCCGGAGCCCGCCCAGGTCGACCCAGGTCGTACCGGCCTCGACCGGGTGGTCGATCCGGGTCAGCAGCAGGATCGCGATCAGCAGTGTCACGGCCGCGCCGGCGACGCCGAGGGCGATCGCCGCCCGCCGGGCCCGGGTCTCGCCGAGCGCGTGGTCGCGCGGGGACGGCGGCAGCAGCAGCCCGCCCAGGCCGGCGGCCAGCGGTACGGCCGGCAGCAGCGGCGCGAGCCAGGTGGTCGCGCCGGTCACCATGGTCCCGTCACTCACCGCGACACCTCGTCACCCGTCCTGGCCGCCGGCTGCGGCTCGGTCAGCGGCACGTCGTCCACGGCGACGCTGGCCCGCAGCCGGTAGAGCTGGAGCACGATGGCCAGCCCGACGCCGATCTCGGCGGCGGCGAGCACGATCACGAAGAGCGCGAACACCTGGCCGGCGTGGGGCAGCTGGGCCCGGACCGTGGTGTCCGCGGTGACCAGGATCAGGTTGACCGCGTTCAGCATCAGCTCGACGGCCATCAGCACCAGGACGGCGTTGCGGCGCCGCAGCACGCCGTAGACGCCGAGACCGAACAGCAGCGCGGCGGTGACGTACGGGACGACCGGCCTCACGGGCGCCCGCCCTCGTCGACGGCCGGAACCGTCACGCCGGACGATCCCGATCGGGCCGGACCGGCCGCCGCCGCGCCGGGCCGGCCGATGTCCGTACGGGAGAGCACGATCGCGCCGACCAGCGCGGCGAGCAGCAGCACGGAGAGCACCTCGAACGGCAGCACCCAGGAACGGAAGACCTGTTCGCCCAGGCGTTCGGCGGTGCCGGCGGCGGGCAGCTCGACCCGGGACCAGCGGAACGCGTCGACCAGCAGCACGGCCAGGCCCAGCCCACTGCCGCCGCCGATCAGCGCGGCCGGCCAGCCGGGCCGGTCCAGGTCGTCCGAGGCGCCGATCGGGGCCCGGGTCAGCATCACCGCGAACAGCAGCAGCACCACCACCGCGCCGACGTAGATCAGCACCTGCACCCAGGCCACCAACTCGGCGGTGAGCACCAGATAGTCGCCGGCCAGCGCGCCCAGGCAGACCACCAGCCAGAGGCCGGCCCGGACCAGGTGCCGGGTGCCCACCACCAGCGCGCCGGCACCCACCGCCACCGCGCCCAGGGCGAGCAGCAGCACGTCCGCACCGGTCATGTGGTCGCGCCTCCGCCCTGCCCGGCGTCGGGCTCCGGGCGTACCGGGGAAGGGGCCGGACGCGCGGCGGGGGCGGCGGCCTTGCGGGCGGCCGTGGTCTCCTCCTTGGAGGGGTCGCCCTGCGGGTCGTGGGCCGGCGGCGGCGGTACGGTGACCATCCACTCGCCCAGGTGGTCCTTGTTGTGCAGCAGGTCCTTGATGTCGTACTCGGCGTACTCGAACTCGGGGGACCAGTAGAGCGCGTCGAACGGGCAGACCTCGACACAGATGCCGCAGTACATGCAGAGCGAGAAGTCGATGTCGAACCGGTCGAGGACGTTACGCTGGCGGGGGCGGGCGGCACCGGGCACCACCACCTCCTCCTTGTGCGAGTCGATGTAGATGCACCAGTCCGGGCACTCCCGGGCGCAGAGCATGCAGACCGTGCAGTTCTCGGCCAACAGCGCGATCACCCCGCGGGAACGCGGCGGCAGCTCGGGAGCCACGTCCGGGTACTGCTGGGTGGTCGAACGGCGGGTCATCGTCTTCAGCGTGACCGCCAGCCCCTTCACCAGCCCCTGGCCGGGCACGCCGCCTCGCTCGCTCACGCCGTCGCCTCGCTTCGCTCACCGACGCCGTGCGGCACCCCCGCGCTGAGCTGGCTGATTCGCTCGCTCCGCTCGCTCATGCCGCCCATCCTGCCCTGTGCCCCCGGCGCGCGCGACCACCACCCGGCGCATTGCGGCGCTCCGACGGCTCCGGGGCGGCTTCCGGGGCTCCGGGCCGGATCACTCGCCGGTCGCGGTGAGCCCCGGCGGTGGCGGGATCATCTCGACGCCGAGCTGCTGGAGGACCTGGAACAGCTCGTTGACGCTCCACACGTCCACGATCCGACCGTTGTCGTCGAAGCGCAGGAAGGTCGCCCCCGAGTAGCTGACCACCTGGCCGGTCGGCGGCACCGGGCCGAACTGCCCGGCCTGGGTGCCGGCGGCACGCCAGTGCAGGGCCACCCGGTCACCGGAGGCCACCACGTCCACGATCTTGTAGCGCAGGTCCGGGAAGGCCGCCCGCCGGTCCCGGTGCCAGGCCAGCGTGGCCGCCGGCCCGGTCCCGCCCAACCCCGGGCAGTCCTCGGCGACCAGCTCGTACGCGGTCTCCTCGCGGGTCGCGTTCCACACGTCGGCGATGAAGCGTCGCGCCGCTGCCTCCACATCGGTCACCGCGGCAGCCTAGCCCCCGATCGCCGCGCCGGGCCTGCCGGACCGGCCGCCAACGGCCATGATGGGACGAAGCGACAGCGACAGGAGGCACCGTCTTGACCGAGAGCGGCGACGAGATCCTGGACCGTACCGGCGGCAAGTACGTCGAGCCGGGCGGCGAGTTCACCCGGGACCAGCGCTACATCGCCACCCGGATCACCGCCGACGGGCGGAGCGGCTGGCCGGTGGAGCCCGGCCGGTATCGGCTCGCGGTGAGCCGGGCCTGCCCGTGGGCCAGCCGGTTGATCATCGTCCGCCGGCTGCTCGGGCTGGAGGACGCCATCTCGATGGCGGTGGCCGGCCCGACCCACGACCGGCGGAGCTGGACCTTCGACCTCGACCCGGGCGGGCGGGACCCGGTGCTCGGCATCGAGCGGCTGGCCGAGGCGTACTTCAAGCGCTTCCCCGGGTACGAGCGGGGCATCACCGTGCCGGCGATCGTGGACGTGCCGACCGGCCAGGTGGTCACCAACGACTACGCGCCGATGAGCCTGGACCTGTCCACGGAGTGGACCGCCTACCACCGTGAGGGGGCGCCCGACCTCTACCCGGAGCGGCTGCGCGCCGAGATCGACGAGGTCAACGCCGTGGTCTTCGCGGACGTGAACAACGGCGTCTACCGGTGCGGTTTCGCCGGCAGCCAGCAGGCGTACGAGAAGGCGTACCACCGGCTCTTCGACCGGCTGGACCGGCTGAGCGAACGGCTGGCCGGGCAGCGCTACCTGGTCGGCGACACGATCACCGAGGCGGACGTGCGGCTGTTCACCACGCTGGTCCGCTTCGACCCGGTCTACCACGGCCACTTCAAGTGCAACCGGCAGAAGCTCACCGAGATGCCGGTGCTCTGGGCGTACGCCCGGGACCTGTTCCAGACCCCCGGCTTCGGCGACACGGTCGACTTCGACCACATCAAGCGGCACTACTACGAGGTGCACCGGGACATCAACCCGACCGGTGTGGTGCCGCTCGGT
Source organism: Micromonospora narathiwatensis (assembly GCF_900089605.1). Lineage (NCBI taxonomy): Bacteria > Bacillati > Actinomycetota > Actinomycetes > Micromonosporales > Micromonosporaceae > Micromonospora > Micromonospora narathiwatensis. The sequence continues at coordinate 4,724,917 of NZ_LT594324.1, forward strand.
CCGGACCTGTCGAACTGGCTCACCCCGCACGGCCGGGAGGCGCTCGGCGGCCGTCCGTTCGGCGACGGCACCCCGCCCCCACCCCCGCCGCCCGCCGAGCGCGTCGACCCCGCCCACACGCCGCTGCACTCCGAATTTTCCTACCCGACGCGTTGAGAAGGGCCCTTCCTCACAGCGCGAGGCGGACGGCGGCGGTGAGGACCAGCTGCGCGAGGGCCAGCGGGACCAGCACCAGCCAGCAGAGACGCTGGAGCTGGTCCTCGCGCAGCCGGGGGTACGACACCCGGAGCCAGATGATCACGAACGCGACGGCGAAGACCTTGAGCAGCGTCCACAGCCAGCCGAGCTGGGCGTCCGCGAACGGACCCTGCCAGCCCCCGAGGAACAGCACGGTGGTCAGCGCGGCGATCACCACGATGCCGACGTACTCGGCGAGCAGGAAGAACGCGAACCGCAGGCCGGTGTACTCGGTCATGTAGCCGAAGACCAGCTCGGAGTCGGCCACCGGCATGTCGAACGGGGGTCGCCGGATCTCGGCCAGCCCGGCGACGAAGAAGATCACCATCGCGGGCGCCTGCCAGAGCAGCCACCACGGTCGCCACGCCTCGACGATCCCGGGCAGGCTGAGCGTCCCGGCCGCCATCGCCACCGAGGCGGCGGCCAGCACCAGCGGCAGTTCGTAGCCGAGCAGCTGGGCGGCGCCGCGCAGCCCGCCGAGGAGGCTGTACTTGTTGGCCGAGGCCCAGGCCGACATGAGCACCGCCAGCACCCCGATGCCGACCACCGCCAGCACGAAGAACAGGCCGATGTCCAGCGGCTGCCCGACCAGGTCGCCCGGGCCGAGCGGGATCACCAGCAGGGCGAGCAGGTACGGCACCAGGGCCACCGCGGGTGCCAGCCGGAACACCGGCCGGTCCGCGTCCCGCGGGGTGACGTCCTCCTTCTGCACGAACTTGAGCCCGTCGGCGACCAGCTGCGCCCAGCCGTGGAAGCCGCCCGCGTACATCGGGCCGAGCCGGCCCTGCATGTGCGCCATGACCTTGTGCTCGGTCTGCCCGACGATCAGCGGCAGGACGAGGAAGGCGACCAGCACGCCCGCCACCCGCAGGACCAGCTCCAACCAGACGGGCATCAGGCGTCACCCTCCTCGGGGGCGGGCTCCTGCCGGGGCGGGCCGGTCGGCCGCTCGCCGGGAGCGGGACGTGCGGGGCGTTCCCGGGCCGGCCGGGCCGGCGTACCCCCGCGGGGGCCCTCGCCCGCCCCGGCCGCGCCGGCGGGCGTGGGCGTGCTCCCCCACTCCCCCGGCGCCGGCACGCCCGGTGGCCGCATCGGCCGGCGACCGCCGCCGGCCTCCGACTCCCCCGGCTCCTTCGCGCCCGGCCACGGCTTGGCCACCCGGGAGGCGAGCACGAACTCCTTACGCAGCGGATGCCCCTCGAACTCCGGGGGAAGCAGCAGCGGGCGCAGCTCGCCGTGCCCGTCGAACGAGACGCCGAACATCTCGTACGTCTCGCGTTCGTGCCAGGCGGCGCCGGGGAAGAGGTCGACGATGGACGCCACGACCGGCGTCTCGCGGGGCACCCGGGTCCGCAGCAGCAGCCCGTGCCGGTGCCGCGTCGACCAGAGGTGGACCACCACGTCGAAGCCCTCGGTCAGCTCGTCGACCGCCGACAGCCAGTCGAAGTAGTCGCCGTGCAGCTCGGCGTCGTCGCGGGCCGTGCGCACCGCGTCCCGCCAGCTCGCCACGGGTACGTCGACCGTGGCGCGGGCGTACCGCTGACCGCCGGAGACCGACGCGGTGGCCTCGACGGGCGCGAGCAGCGCGACCAACCGCCGGCCGATCTCTTCCGGAGTCATGCCGCTGATCCTATGGCCGCCGGCCACCACCCGCGCCGGGCCGCCCGCGCTCCCCCGGCGGGATACGCCGCTTTGCCGGGCGGACGACGTTCCGGCGCGGAAAGATGAGCAGCGTGCGCGCTGTGACTGTGACTCCCGAGGTGCCCGACTCGCTCCGGCTGATCGAGGACTGGCCCGAGCCGGCCCCGGAGGAGGGCGCGATCCTGGTGGAGGCGCTCGCGGTGGGGATCTGCGGCACCGATCACGAGATCATCGCCGGCGCGTACGGCGAGGCGCCGCCCGGTCAGGAACGGCTGGTGCTCGGGCACGAGTCGCTCGGCCGGGTGCTGGAGGACCCGACCGGGACCCTGCACCCCGGCTCCCTGGTGGCCGGCATCGTCCGGCATCCCGACCCGGTGCCCTGCCCGAACTGCGCGGTCGACGAGTGGGACATGTGCCGCAACGGCCTCTACACCGAGCACGGCATCAAGGCGTTGCCCGGCTTCGCCCGGGACCGCTGGCGGGTGCAGCCGAAGTTCGCCGTCGGCCTCGACCCGGTGCTCGCCCCGGTCGGGATGCTGCTGGAGCCGACCAGCGTGGTGGCGAAGGCGTGGGACCACATCGAGCGGATCGGCACCCGGGCCGAGTGGAAGCCGCAGAGCGTACTGGTCACCGGGGCCGGCCCGATCGGCCTGCTGGCCGCGCTGCTGGCCACCCAGCGCGGGCTCTCCGTGCACGTGCTGGACCGGGCCACGACCGGGCCGAAACCGGAGCTGGTCCGGGCGCTCGGCGCGACGTACCACGCCTCGCCGGTGAGCGAGCTGGATTTCGCGCCGGACGTGGTGGTGGAGTGCACCGGGGCGCCCTCGGTGGTGCTGGACACCATGTGCAAGGCCGGGCCGACCGGCATCGTCTGCCTGACCGGGGTCTCCAGCGGCGGCCGGACCATCGACTTCGACGCGGGCGCGCTCAACCGGGAGCTGGTGCTGGAGAACAACGTGGTCTTCGGCTCGGTGAACGCCAACCGGCGGCACTGGGAGCTGGCCGCCGAGGCGCTCGCCCGGGCCGACCAGTCCTGGTTGACCTCGCTGATCACCCGCCGGGTGCCGGTCTCGTCGTACACCGAGGCGTACACGTCGTCGGGCGGGGACATCAAGGTGGTGCTGGACTTCGAGCGGTGAGTCCGGGCTCGCGCGGCGGGTGGCCTCAGCCGGCCGGCGGGCGTACGGGTGGCGCGGTGAGTGACTCCACCGGGCGGGGCGTGCTCTCGGCGGGCCGCGGGTCGACCGGCGGGGCGAGCCGGTCGGGGCGGGGTACGCCGCCGAGACCGGACTCCTCGGCGGCGATCTTCTCCTGGAGGCGGAGGATGCCGTGCAGCAGCGCCTCCGGGCGGGGCGGGCAGCCGGGCACGTAGACGTCGACCGGGATGAGCTGGTCGACCCCCTTTGTCACCGAGTACGAGTCCCAGTACGGGCCGCCGCAGTTGGAGCAGGCGCCGAAGGAGATGACGTACTTCGGCTCGGGCATCTGGTCGTAGAGCCGCTTGATCGCCGGCGCCATCTTGTCGGTGACCGTGCCGGAGACCACCATGAGGTCGGCCTGCCGGGGGCCGTGGGCGAACGGGATCACCCCGAGCCGCATGAAGTCGTGCCGCCCCATGCTGGTGGCGATGAACTCGATGGCGCAGCAGGCCAGCCCGAAGTTGAACACCCAGAGCGAGTAGCGGCGGCCCCAGTTCAGCACGAACCGGATCGGCTCGCCGAGCACCGCCGGCAACTGCACCTCAAGCCTCCCTTGTGTGTCCCCGACATGACAGTCAACCACAGCGGCGGAGGTCGTCACCGGCGCAACCGCAGCCGGCATCGACGCGTGTGACCGGCGTGGGCCGCGACGGCGGTGACCCTGCACGGGGAGGATCAGATGACGATGACGAGGGAGCCGCGGCTCGGCGAGCCGCCACCCGGGCTCGCGACCGGACAGCCGGGGCGGCCGGAGCAAGCCGGCGAAATCGACTTCGACGGCTTCTACCATGCGCACTTCCGGTCGTTGACGCTCCAGCTCGCCGCCTACTGCGGTGACCTGTCGCAGGCGCAGGACCTGGTCCAGGAGGCATTCTGCCGAGCGTTCGCCCGCTGGTCGCGGGTGTCCCGATACGACGACCCGGTCGCCTGGTTACGCCGGGTCGCCTGGAACCTCGCCGCCAGTCGCTGGCGCCGGCTGCGGACCGCCCAGTCCTGGCTGCAACGCCAGCGGGAGGAGCACGTGCCGGGGCCGGGGCCGGACCGGGTGGCGCTGACCGTCGCCCTGGCGCAGCTGCCGACGAGCCTGCGCCGGGCCGTGGTGCTGCACTACCTGGCCGATCTCTCCGTCACGCAGATCGCGCAGCAGGAGGGCGTGCCGGAGGGCACGGTCAAGTCCTGGCTGCACCGGGGCCGGACGGCACTGGCGGCGCAACTGGCCACCACTAACGAGGTGAACGACCATGACTGAGATCGACGACATCATGATCAGCGGCGAGTTCGCCGCGTTCCGTGAGGCGTACGCCCCGACTGTCCAGCCGGCCGGAACGGCCGCCGTACGGGAGACGGTCCGTCGCCGTCGCCGGCGCACGGCGGTTGCCACCGCAGCGGCCGTGGTGCTCGCCGTGGCGATCCCGGTCGCGGCGAACGCGGCCCTGGACGGGCGCTCCGGCCCGGCGCCCGTGCCGGCGGAGAGCGCGGACCCGACCCCGTCGGTGACCACTCCATCGCCGACCTCTCCGTCGCCGACCCCGTCCGCGACGCCGAGCACGGCAAGTCCCACCCCGGGCGCGCCGGACGGTCGGATCAGCCGTGCCCAACTCCTCGCCGCCCGCGTCGACCTGCCGAACTGGCCGTCGTACGTCGAGAAGACCTGCACGACGGCGCAGGTGCGGCTCGTTCCTGGGCCGGTGACCAGCGGGAAAGCCGTGCCGGCGTTGCTGGGCGAGCCGGGCTACGGCGACCTGGACGGTGACGGCGCGGCCGAGACCGTCGCCCTGCTGGGCTGCCGCATCGGTGAGGCGCAGGCGAAGCAGTTGGTGGCTTTCGACCGGGACGCCACCGGCCGGATCACCACGATGGGCCAGGTCGTCGGCACCTTCGACGAACTCCCGGACATTACCGGGTTCTCGGTGCAGGCCGACGGGAAGATCCGGGCGCGCGTGGGCAGCATCCAGCCCTGCTGCGACACACCCCAGTGGTGGGCGCAGCAGCAGTGGCGGACGTACGCCTGGACCGGCGACCGGTTCGACCAGTCCGCCGGGCCGACGAAGTTCGGGACCGACCCCCGGCTGACCGACCTCACCCTGGTAGCGGGCGACCTGGTCCTCAACCCGCCGGACGCCGACGGAAAGCAGGCCGCTTCACTCACGGTCACGGTGACCAACAAGGGGCCGGTGGACGTGGCGCACGTCGGGTTCGACTACCTCACCACCGTCGGGGAGTTGGCAGGCGGCGACCTGTCGCGATGCCGGATGGTGACGACGTCCGGTACCGACACCTGTCTCCTGGGCAGCCTGCGGTCCGGCGCGCAGCGGACGTACACCTTCCGGTTTCTGATCGACCCGGCCCTGGCGGCCGATCCGCCGACGGTGACGGTCGTCCACTACGACGCGCAGGACCGGAACTGGCCGGATCTGAGGCCGGAGGACAACCACGTCACTCCCCGAAAGCCCGGGTGAGCGCGGCTCCCCTTCGGAAGCCGCCCACTCACATCGGGCCATCACGTCACTTTCCCGACAAAGGCCTTCGCAGCCGGCAGCCGGATGCCGGTCACCGTCCGCTACGGCAACGACGCCCCGTCGTTCCACCTCGACGTCGAGGCCGCTCTTCCGGCGGGCGTCGCCGTCCACCACATCGAGCCGCAGGACATGCCGAGCTTCCCGGACTGGTTCACGGTGCCGGGCGGCCGGTTCATGCCGGGCGAGGAGCGGACCGTCGACGTCATCCTCAGCGCGCCGACCGGGACCCCGGCGGGCGTACTGGGCACCGGCTCGTACACGGTGACCGGCAACTACTGCTACTGCGCGCCGGTCGAGGACGTCAACCCGGCCGACAACACCACGTCGTTCACGGTCAGGGCGGCCGGCTGACCAGCCCCGGACCGAAGGCGGCCCGCCCGGAATCCCGGGCGGGCCGCGCTGTTCCGCCGCCTCAACTAAAGGCGAGACCGGTGGTGTGCGGCAGCCAGTAGCCGAGGTACGCCCCGGCGGTGACCTGGTAGCTGAGCCGGCCGTTCACCCAGGCGGTCGCCCCGAGCGGCGCCACGGACGCCTTCGAGAAGGTGATCCGCCTGGAGCCGGTGACCGTGCCCTTGCTGTTGTACGCGTAGCCGGTGTAGGTGCCGGGCTGGAAGGAGAGCACCCGGGTCGGGGTGTACCGGTGCTCCACCGCCCTGCCGAGCAGCACGCGCTGGCCGTACGCCTCGGGCACCAGATAGCCGGCGAGTGCCCCGTTGGTGATCTGGTAGTAGATGTTCCGGCCGTACACCCGGGTCCGCGAGTTGGCGAGGGCGGTGGAGGCGCGGCTCAGCTTCAGCGTCTTCTGCGCGGTTATCCCGCCCTTGCTGTTGAACTTGTAGCCGACGTGGGTGCCGGCCGAGAAGGACACCGTGCCGTTCACCGCCGGAACCGGGTAGTCCGACCGCAGCGTGTAGGCGTAGGTGGCGAAGGTGCCCGAGTGGGTCATCTCGTAGAGCTTCAGGCTCTGCGCGGTGTGGATCTGGTGGTACTTGAGGTGTGGGCTGGCGCAGCCCATCGAGTAGTTGCTGGCCCACCGGGTCACCCGGAAGTGGGTCGGCACGTAGCGGCGCACGGTGCTGGCCGCCCCGTCGAAGACGGCCACCGCCCGGTCGTCCTTGGTGAGCCGCCAGTAGTCGTAGACGCCGTACAGGGCGAAGATGTGGCCGTTGAGCACCCGTTCACCGGTGGTGCCGGCGGTCACCGGGTACTCCTCCAGCCAGAGGTAACCGTTCGGATCCACCCAGCTGCCCCAGGGCGCCTTGGTGCTGGGCGCCAGGGTCAGGCTCAGGAAGGTGTTGTCGGCGGCGGTCCGCCACTTCTCGTCCCCGGTCAGCTCCGCCAGCCCCACGAAGAGACTGAGCAACTGCCCCTGCGCCATCCCGCTGTACCACGGGGCACGCAGCAGCGCACGACCGGCGCACCGGCTGAGATCGAAGTCGTACGGGTAGAACCAGGCGTCCTGCGACTCGACCCTGCGGTCCACATTGCGCTGCGCGTTGGCGATCGCCCGGTCGAGGAACCGCTTGTCCTTCGTGGTCCGGTACGCGGCGAGGTTCGACAGGCCCCACTGCGCCTGCGCGACCGGATGATCCCAGATCTTGCCGGCGAAGCTGAACATGCGTACGCCGGCGGCGTCGTGCAGCCCCCGGTCCACCAGCGGGGCAGGGCTGTTGTTGGTGGGCTGGGCCGCCAACGGCAGATCCTTCGGCAGGTGCCCGTCCCGGGCGTACCCGGTCACCCCGGGCGCCTCGGCGGTGCGGACCGACCGATGTTGCCGCTGCTCTTCCTTGACCTTCTTGACGTCCCGGGACGGCAGCCGTGGCGTGCCCTCGGCAACCGGGTCCGGGCTCCACCCGGTGTCGGGCACGGACACGTCCGGGGACCGGTCCACACCGGACGATGCCGCCCGGGCGGCCGTGACGGGCGTCAGACCGAGCAGCGCCCCGGCGGCGAGGACCGCCACGGCCCTCCGGACACCACCCGGCAGGGAACCAGATGCCATGCGAACACCCCCGTGTTATCGGCACAACCGGAGGCTATCCAGGAAATGCCGGATCGAACCGGCCCCGATTCGCCTGACCTGGCGGCCGAACGGACGACCCGCGTCACCAGGTCGGCCGCTGGAGCAGGCCGACGAACTCGGCCAGCAGCCGCTCCCGCAGCCGCACCGGCACGGCGTCGAGCAGGGCGTTCACCACCGCCGTCCGGTCCGGCAACGGCCCGCCGGCCGGTGTGGTCGCACCGGTCCCGCCGGCCGGTGCGGGCGAGCCGGGGCCGTCGGTCGTCGAAGCGGCGGGGTCCGCGCCGAGGCCCAGGCCGGCGGCGAGTCCGGCGACCAGTTCGGGGGTGAGCGCCTCCGGGGTCAGGCTTCCGGCGAGCGCGAGCAGTTCCGCCGGCAACACCACCGGACCGGCGGCGCGGGCCGCCGCCGCCGCGTCGGCCAGCGCCGGGGCGAAGTCGGCCACCCGGGGGGCCACCGCCGCGGTCACCGTCAGGTGCACACTGGCCGGCAGACCGGCGTACGCGAGCTGGGGCTGGGTGTGCCAGCCACGGGCGGTCAGCTCGTCGACCAGCACGAACAGGTCGAGGCCCGGGTCGTCGCTGGTGAAGCAGACCACAGTGGACTCCGGCTCGGCCAGCAGCCGCAGCCCGTCGACGGCGCGTACCGCATCGGCCAGCCCGGACACCGCCTCCCGGGTCAGCGCCGCCAGCCGCAGGTAGCCGTCCTCGCCCAGGTGGCGCAGGGTGGCGTACGCGGCGGCGATCGGCCCGCCCGACCGGGTCGAGGCGATCACCGGGTTCACCATCGTGTACCCGGGCCAGTCGGCGTACGCGAAGTACTGCGGGGCACGCAGCCCGGCGTCCCGGTGCAGCAGCACCGACACCCCCTTCGGGGCGTACGCGTACTTGTGCAGGTCGACGGAGATCGAGGTGACCCCGTCGACGGCGAAGTCGAACGGCGGCACCGGCGCGCCGAGGCGCCGCAGCCAGGGCAGGGTCCACCCACCGAAGCAGGCGTCCACGTGGCAGCGGATCCCGGCCGCCGCCGCCACCGCCGCGATCTCCGTCACCGGGTCGACGACGCCGTGCGCGTACGCCGGGGCGGAGCAGGCGACCAGCACGGTCTCCGGCCGGATCGCGGCGGCCACGTCGGCGACCGCCGGGCGCAGGGTGGCCGGGTCCACCGGTACGGGATCGAGCGCCACCCGCAGGTAGTGGGCCGCCTTGGCGAAGGCGGCGTGGCCGCTGACCGGTACCACGATTCGTGGCTCGGCGAGGTCCGGCCGGGCGTCGCGGGCCGCCTTGACGGCCAGGATCAGCGATTCGGTGCCGCCGCCGGTGACGCTGCCCACCACGTCCGGCGCGTTCGTGCCCGGGCCGCCGCCGAGCAGCCGGGCAGCCGCCCCGACCAGGGCGTTCTCCATCGCCAGCAGGGACGGGAAGGCGGTCGGGTCGAGCCCGTTGACGTGCGCGCTCTCCCCGTACGCGGCCCGGGCCAACTCGTCCAGCCCGGCCACTCCCGGGTCGTAGACGTACGCGAACAGCCGCCCGCCGTGCGTCGGCCGGTCGGCGGCCCGCAACGCCCGGATCTCGTCGAGCACCCGCGCCGCGGGCACCCCCTCGCCGGGCAGCGCCCCCTCGTCATCCATCATGGACTTCTGGCGCCTTCCTTATCCTGATCAGCGGCTTTTGTTCGCGACCACCTTTCCGTGGCCGGCGATACGGGTAGGGCGGGTAGGTGGTAGGCGCGGAGCAGGATGACGGGGAGCGCGACCAGCAGGGCGGGTAGGACGGTGAAACCGAGAAGGACGCCCAGGCGGGCACCCTCGGTCTGCGCGGCGGCGACCCCGGTCGACGACGAGACGTACCCGGAGAGCTGGAGGACCAGGCCGTAGAGGCCGGGACCGAGGGCGAGGCCGAAGGTCTCCCCGGCCGTCCAGAGCCCGGTGAACACGCCGGCCTGCCGCCGGCCGGTGCGGGCGGTGTCGTACGCGATGCAGTCGGGGAGCATGGCCAGCGCGAAGACCTGCTGGCCGGCGTAGCCGACGCCGATCAGCGCGACCACCGCGTAGACCCCGGCGGCCGGGAGCACCGGTGCGGCGACCAGGGCCAGCGCGCCGGCCGCGAAGAGCAGCGACGCGGCGACCAGCCCCGCCCGCTTGCCGGCCCGCGCGCCGACCCGGGTCCAGATCGGCATGACCAGCAGCGCCGGCCCGACGAAGCAGGCGAAGAGCAGGGTCGGCCCGGTCCGCGGGGCGTGCAGCACCTGGTCGGCGAAGTAGCTCACCCCGGCCAGCACGGTCGCCACCCCGGCGGACTGCACCACGAAACAGATCAGCAGCGCCCGGAACGGCCGGTTGCGGCCGGCGACCGCGAGTTGGGCGCGCAGGCTCGGCTCCGTCTCCCCCACCGTCCCGGTCGGCGCGGAGCGGGTGCCGAGAAACACGCCCAGCGTGCCGACCGCGATCAGCGCGGCCACGAAGAGGCCCATCCAGCGGTGCCCCGGCACGCCGTCGCCGCCGGCGGCCACCACCGCCGGGGCCACCGCGCCGGAGACCAGGATGGCCAGCGCCAGCACCGCGATCCGCCAGCTCATCAGCCGGGTACGCTCCGCCGGGTCGCCGGTCAACTCGGCCGGCATCGCCACGTAGGGCACCTGGAAGAAGGCGAACGCGGTCGCGGTGGCCAGGAAGGCGAGTGCCACGTACGCCCCGGCGGCCGGGCCGGCCCCGAACGGCGCCATGAAGATCGCGGCGAACAGCCCGGCCAGCGCCAGCCCGCCGCCGAGCAGGTACGGCCGGCGCGCGCCCCAGCGGGAGCGGGTCCGGTCGGAGATCCGCCCGGCGACCGGGTTGACCAGCACGTCCCACGCCTTGGGCAGGAGCACCAGCACGGCGGCCACACCGGCCGCGACGCCCAGCGTGTCGGTGAGATACGGCAACAGGAGCAGCCCGGGCACGGTCCCGAACGCCCCGGTGACCAGGGAGCCGAGCGCGTAGCCGGCGTGCACCCGGCGGGGCAACCGCCCGGCGGGTCCCGAACCCGTCCCGCTCATGGTGCCGAATGCTACTCACGTTATGGCGTGAGTCACATCCCCTCCTCCGGTGACCAGGCCGCCGCCGCCATGTCCACCCCGGACGGCCGCAGCGGACAGCCCTCGGCCCGCAGCCGGGCCCGCGCCTCCACCTCGTGCCCCGGCGGCAGCCGCCCCGCCGAGTTCACCACCCGGTGCCAGGGCACCGCGCCGCCGTGCCGGGCCATGATCGAGCCGACCAGCCGGGCCGAGGCCCGCCCCGAACGCTCGGCCAGCGCGTCGGCCACCGCCCCGTACGACATCACCCGGCCCGGCGGAATCCGCTCGACCAGATCGAGCACCGCCTCGACGTACTCGTCAGGTGTCATGACCGGCCACGATATGGGAACGCGCCGAGGTCCGGTGGAGTGCAGCGCGCAGAATGGTCGGGTGCGCGAAGCAGTCAACTCGGCCCGGCGGATCGTGGTCAAGATCGGTTCCTCCTCGCTGACCACGGCGACGGGCGGCCTGGACGACGCCCGGGTCGACGCGCTGGTCGACACGCTCGGCGCGCTGGCCGGCGCCGGCCGCGAGGTGGTGCTGGTCTCCTCCGGCGCGATCGCCGCCGGCCTCGCCCCGCTCGGCCTGCCCCGACGCCCGCGCGACCTGGCCACCCAGCAGGCCGCGGCCAGCGTCGGGCAGGGCCTGCTGATCGGCCGGTACGCGACCAGCTTCGCCCGGCACGGGCTGACCGTCGGGCAGGTGCTGCTCACCGTCGACGACGTGACCCGGCGGGCGCACTACCGCAACGCGTACCGGACCCTGCGCAAGCTGCTCGACCTGCGGGCGGTGCCGATCGTCAACGAGAACGACACGGTGGCCACCGAGGAGATCCGGTTCGGCGACAACGACCGGCTGGCCGCGCTGGTCGCCGCGCTGGTCGACGCGGACCTGCTGGTGCTGCTGTCGGACGTGGACGCGCTCTGGACCGGCAACCCGGCCCGCCCGGGCAGCACCCGGATCACCGAGATCCACGGCGAGGGCGACCTGGTCGGCGTCGACATCGGCGGCGCGGGCCGGGCCGGGGTGGGGACCGGAGGCATGGTCACCAAGGTCGAGGCGGCCCGGATCGCCACCGGCTTCGGCATCCCCGTGGTGCTGACCGCCGCGCCGCTGGCCGCCGACGCGCTCGGCGGCGAACCGGTCGGCACCTTCTTCCACCCGAGCAGCCGCCGCCCGGCCGCCCGGCTGTTCTGGCTGGCCCACGCCACCGCGCCCCGGGGACGGCTGCATCTCGACCCCGGCGCGGTGCAGGCGGTGGTGGGGCGACGCAAGTCACTGCTCCCGGCCGGGATCATCGCGGTCGACGGCGCGTTCACCGCCGGTGACCCGGTCGACCTGGTGGACGCCGAGGGCGCGCCGGTCGCCCGGGGCCTGGTCAACTACGACGCGGTGGAGCTGCCCGGGCTGCTCGGCCGCTCCACCTCCGAACTCGCCGCGGCCCTGGGCCCGGCCTACGAACGCGAGGTCGTCCACCGCGACGACCTGGTGCTGCTGTGAATCCGGGACGCCTGCCCGTCCCACTGATGCCTGAGGAGTGCAGGATGAGCGTCGTCGAGCAGGCCCGGCGGGCCCGGGACGCGGCGGAGGCCCTCGCGGTCGCCACCCGTACGGCGAAGGACGCCGCGCTTCACGCGATGGCCGACGCGCTGGTGGCGCGTACCCCGGAGATCCTGGCCGCGAACGCGACGGACCTGGCGGCCGGGCGCGAGGCCGGACTGACCGCGGCCGTGCTGGACCGGCTGGCCCTCGACGCCGGCCGGGTGGCCGGCATCGCCGACGCGCTGCGCCAGATGGCCGCGCTGCCCGACCCGGTCGGCGAGGTGGTCCGCGGCTCGACCCTGCCCAACGGCCTGGAGCTGCGGCAGGTCCGGGTGCCGTTCGGGGTGGTCGGCATCATCTACGAGGCCCGGCCCAACGTGACCGTGGACGCGGCCGGCATCTGCCTCAAGTCCGGCAACGCGGCGCTGCTGCGCGGCTCCTCCTCGGCCGCGCACTCCAACGCGGCGCTGGTCGCCGTGCTCCGCGACGCGGTCGCCGGGGCCGGCCTGCCGGCCGACGCGGTGCAACTCCTCGACGCCACCTCGCGGGACTCGGTCAAGGAGCTGATGCGCGCCCGGGGCCTGGTCGACGTGCTGATCCCGCGCGGCGGCGCGTCGCTGATCCGGACCGTGGTCGAGGAGTCGACCGTGCCGGTGATCGAGACCGGGGTGGGCAACTGCCACGTCTACGTGGACGCCGCCGCCGACGTCGCCAAGGCCGTGGCGATCGCCCTCAACGCCAAGACCCAGCGCCTCTCCACCTGCAACACCGCCGAGTCGCTGCTGGTCCACGCGGGCGTCGCGGACGCCTTCCTGCCCGCGATGCTGGCCGCCTTCGCCGACGCCGGGGTCACCGTGCACGGCTCCCCGGAGGTCGCGGCCCACTCCGACGCGGTCGTCCCGGCCACCGAGGAGGACTTCGCCACCGAATACCTCTCGGCCGACATCGCCGTCGCCGTCGTCGACTCGCTCGACGCGGCGGTCGCCCACATCAGGCGGTACGGCACCGGCCACACCGAGGCGATCGTCACCGACTCCCAGTCGGCCGCCCGGGAGTTCGTGGCCCGGGTGGACGCGGCGGCGGTGATGGTGAACGCCTCCACCCGGTTCACCGACGGCGGCGAATTCGGCTTCGGCGCGGAGATCGGCATCTCCACCCAGAAGCTGCACGCCCGGGGCCCGATGGGGCTGCCCGAGCTGACCAGCACCAAGTACGTGGTCACCGGGGACGGCCACCTGCGCTGATCCAGTCACTGGGCGCCGGCCGGACCGCCGACGACGGTCCGGCCGAGACCGGCCGGTCAGGCCGTGGGCGTGGCGGGATCCGGGGATACGCCGCGCTCCGGGGACACGACCGGCGCCGGGCGTTGCGGCGGCACCCGGGGCGGTGCCGGCAGCGCGGCCGGCTGCGGCGACACGAGCGGCGCACCGGGCAGCGGGGCCTCGGGCCCGACCGGGCGGCAGGCGCGAATCGCGCGCAGCGTGGTGTGCACGTCGAACTGGTGGCCGTCGTCGCTGTCCCAGCCGCCGTCGCTGCGCTGGGTCTCGGCGAGCCGGTTGCGCGCCGAGACCAGCAGCCACTGTTCCTCGCCCACCTCGACCCGGCGCAGCGTGGCGGCGAGCCAGGCCACGTCGGCCGCGGACAGCTGCGGGATCCGGTCGGCCAGCACCGCCTGGATCCGGGCCGACTCGTAGTACATCTGCTGGCGGTGCAGCACGGCCGCGGCCAGCCAGCCGGCCGGCAGGAAGGACGGCCAGCTCCCGTCCGGGGCTAGCTGCGCGGCCAGCCCCTGGGCCGCCGCCTGCACCACCCCGGCGTACGCCCCACCGACCCGGTGGTCGAGCGGCCCGGCGGCGCGGGCGTCCAGCCCGGCCACGGTCAGCCAGAACCCGGCGTTGGCGGTGAGGTAGAGCCGTGCCTCCGGGTCGCCCGGGGTGGCCCACTCGGGGGCGAACCCGGCCAGCGACGGGTCCTCGTCCCAACCGCCGTCGGAGAGCTGCGAGGCGGCCAGCCAGTCCAGCGCGCGCCGGGCGGCCGGACGGCTCAGCGCGCCGAGGTCGTCCAGCTCGGCCAGCCGGAAGCAGGTGGCGTCGACCGAGGCCACCTCACCGTCGAGCATCGCCGGCCAACCGCCGCCGGGCACCTGCCCGACCTCGGCCGCGTCGAGCAGGTCGGCCGGCACCGGGGCACCGGTACGCAGCCGGGAGAGACGGGCGCGGTCCACCGCGTCCCCATGCGCCACGACGAAGCCGATAGCGGCGTCCAGATCGACCACGACGGAGACGCTACCTGCAGGAACGCGGCCACGCCTCGGTAGCTCGGCCAGGGGTGAACCGGCCCACCGGCGATACCCGAAGGGCCCTCCCGGCAGCCGGGAGGGCCCTTCGGGCGACGACTCAGTACGCCGGCAGCGCCGGATCGATCTGCTTGATCCAGGAGAGCACGCCACCCTGGACGTGCACCGCGTCCCTGAAGCCGGCCGCCTTCAGCGCGGCGAGCGCCTCGGCGGAGCGGACGCCGGACTTGCAGTGCAGCACGATCTGCCGGTCCTGCGGGAGCTTGGCGAGCGCCTCGCCGGAGATGATCTCCCCCTTGGGGATGAGCGTCGCGCCGGGGATCCGGACGATGTCGTACTCGGCGGGCTCACGAACGTCGACCAGGAAGATGTCCTTGCCGGCGTCCTGCCACTCCTTCAGCTCCAGCGCGGTGATGGTCGAGTCGACCACCGCCACCTGCGCCTCCACGGAGACCGCGCCGCAGAAGTCCTCGTAGTCCTCCAACAGGTCGGTGACCGTGGGGTTCTCGCCGCAGAGCACGCAGTTCGGGTCCTTGCGAACCTTGATCTTGCGGTAGCTCATCTCCAGGGCGTCGTAGACCATCAGCCGGCCGACCAGCGGCTCGCCGATGCCGGTGAGTAACTTGATCGCCTCGTTGACCTGGATCGACCCGATGGACGCGCAGAGCACGCCGAGCACGCCGCCCTCGGCGCAGGACGGCACCATGCCGGGCGGCGGCGGCTCCGGGTAGAGGCAGCGGTAGCAGGGGCCGTGCTCGGCCCAGAACACTGACGCCTGGCCGTCGAAGCGGTAGATCGAGCCCCAGACGTACGGCTTGCCGAGCAGCACCGCCGCGTCGTTGACCAGGTAGCGGGTGGCGAAGTTGTCGGTGCCGTCGACGATCAGGTCGTACTGGGAGAAGATCTCCCGGACGTTCTCCCGGTCCAGCGCGGTGTTGTGGATCTCGACCTGGACCAGCGGGTTGATCTCGCGGATCGAGGCGGCGGCCGACTCGGCCTTGGACCGGCCCACGTCGGATACGCCGTGGATGACCTGACGCTGGAGGTTGGACTCGTCGACGGTGTCGAAGTCGATGATGCCGAGGGTGCCGACGCCGGCGGCGGCGAGGTAGAGCAGGGCCGGCGAGCCGAGACCACCTGCTCCGACGCAGAGCACCCGGGCGTTCTTCAGTCGCTTCTGCCCCGCCACCCCGACGTCCGGGATGATCAGGTGGCGCGAGTAGCGACGGATCTCGTCTACGGTCAGCTCGGCGGCGGGCTCGACGAGCGGGGGCAGCGACACGGTGGACTCCCCGGGATCGGCGGTGTGACCGCGCCATTGTCGCTCGGCGCGGCGTCGATCGGCCATGATGAGGGCCACCCAACCCGATATGCGGGAGCGGGAATATCTCAGACGCCGTCGGTCGGCTCCCCCTCGTAGCGGATTCCGTCGAGGTACGGCCAGGCGTTCGCGACGCAACCGTCCAACCCGTACGTCTGTTGCTGCATCACCGGGGCGGGCTCGCCCGGCCCGGGGCAGGCCTGGTGCAGCTCGCCGAACTCGTGCCCGACCTCGTGGTTGATCACGTACGTCCGGTAGACGTCCAGCGGGGCGCCGTAGTCCGGCACCGCGTCCATCCAGCGGGCCAGATTGATGATCACCTTGCCGGGCAGCCGGCAGGAGGTGTACCGCTCGGTGGCCAGGCCCCCCTCGGCGCACATCCGCTCGGAGGTGACCGGGGTGGCCAGGTAGATGGTGAAGTCGGCGGTGGCCGCGTCGGTCACCCGCTGCACCCGCAGTTCGTCGGAGGCGATCCAGCTCCGCGGATCGCCCAGCACCGCGTCCACCGTGGCGGCGAACTCGTCCGCGTCCTGGCCGGCGTCCCGCTCGACCTCGATCCGGTAGCGGCGCAGCGATCCGTCGTACCCGCGTACCGGGGAGCGGCTGTCGGCGGTGGCGAACCGCCCGGAGCCCTCGGTCGGGTACCCGCTGGGCTGCGTCCGACCGCCGGCGCCGACGCCGTGCGCCAGCCGCGGGTCGCCCGCCGCCACCGGCGGCGGGTCGGTGGGCCGGCGCACCAGGTCGGCCACCCCGGTCCCGGCACCGCCCGCCGCCAGGAGGGCGACCACGAGCAGGACGGTACGGCGACGGCGGCGGCGCATCCGGCGCAACCCGGGGCGGACCGGCGGGGCGGTGCCGGGGTGGACCGGCGGCCGGTCGAAGTCGAGCCGAGCAGGCTCACCCGACCCGCGTCCGGCGGGCCGGCGGTGAACCGGACGGCCGTCACCGGTCGCCGGGAGGTCGGGGTCGACAGGCGGGTCGGAAGGGGACGACGACGTCATGGCACCAGCGTGCCATGCAATTCGGGCATTTAGCCGCTTTTACCGCGTCTTCCGCGAAATACTTCTCATCGCCACGATCAGGTCTTTCACACCGAAGGGCCGGTGTACCGCCTGCCGTCGAGGTACGGCCACGGGTTCGGCCGGCAGCCGTCGAGGAAGAGGGTCTGCTGCTGCATCACCGGCGCCGGCCTACCCGCCCCGGGACACCGCTCGTGGTGGTGACCCAACTGGTGGCCGACCTCGTGGTTGATCACGTAGAGCCGGTACGTGTCGAGTGGCATCCCCGCCGCGACCAGATGCGGCGCCGAGGTCCGCCACCGGTCCAGGTTGATCACCACCTTGCCGGGCACCCGGCAGGACGTGTACGGCACCCCGCCCACGCGGATGTTGATGCCACCGCCCAGACACAACCGGCCGGCGGTGTCCCGGGTGGCCAGGTAGATCGTGAAGTCGTACCGCCCGCCCGGTGCGACCCGCTGCAACCGGAGCGCGCCGCTGTCCACCCAACTCCCCGGCCCGGCCAGCGCCCGCTGCACATCGTCGCCGAAGGCGTGGACGTCCTCATCGGAACCGTCCTCCACCGCCACCCGGAAGCGTCGCAGCACCCCCGCCCGGCCGAGCACTCCGCCCGCCCGGTCGTCGTACGCGAAGCTGCCCCCGCCGTGGGTCGGCACCGGGCCGGGCAGGCTCAGCACCGGCGCGGGCGTGGTCGGGCTCGGCGTCGGCGACGGGCTCGCCGGAGCGGACGGCGTCGCCGGGGCGCTCGACGGCGTCGGCGGAACGCTCGACGGCGCCGACGGTTGCGCCGTCGTGTCGTCGCCGACCAGCACCTCGGCGAGGGCCGACGGCCGTTGCAGCGCCATCGGGACGGCGATCCCGGCCGCGGCCAGGAACGCCAACATCACGATCATCGGCCGCCAGCGGCGGCGGGCGGACGGACGACGATTCCGGGTGGAGTCGGGGCGGACGGAAGCGGGCCGAACGCTGCTGCGGGGCGGATGAGCGGAGGCGGGCATCCGGCTCAGCCTGCCATGTCACGCTCGAACGCGCCGTCCTCCGATCCGGCTAGCATGCGCTCCGGTGTGTCCGACGACACACCCTCCCGCGCCTCGGCGAGCAACGCCAGCACCGCCCGAGCCACGGTGCGCGGCACCTCCAACTGGGCCACGTGACCCACCCCGTCGAGCATCAACAGCCGGCTGTCCGGGATCACCCGGGCGGCCTGCGGCGCCACCCGGACGTCGACCAGCCGGTCCTGCCGTCCCCCCACCACCAGCGTCGGCACGCGCACCGCCGCCGCCATCCGCCACAGCGAACCCGAGCCCGGCAGGTACGACCGGAGGAAGCTGGAGACCAGCCCACGGAAGGTGCGGAGGTACGCGGCGGCGTAGTGGGTGGCCTCGTAGCGGATCCGGATCTCCTCGATCGCCTCCCGCCGGCGCTGCTCGCTGATCCGGGTCAGGTCGGCGATGCACGCCTCCATCACCTGCTGGGCCGCCACCTCGGGGGCGAGCTGCACCAGCCGCCGGGCGGCCAGCCGCTCCCCCCGGGGGATCGCCAGCAGCGGCAGCATCCGCCCCTGCAACGAGCGGCGGAAGTCCAGGAACGGCAGCGCCGGGGAGATCAGGGTCAGCGTCCGCACCAGGTCCGGCCGCAGCGCCGCCACGCGTACCGAGATCGCCCCGCCCAGCGAGTTGCCGAACAGGTGCACCGGGCCCCGGTCGCCGTGCTCGATGAAGCGGATCACCCGGTCGGCGAAGGCCGGGATGGTGTACCGCCGGCCGGGCTCGCTGCGGCCGAAGCCGGGCAGGTCGATCGCCTGGCCCGCCAACCGGTCGGCAAGCAGCCCGGCCAGGTCCGTCCAGTTCTGCGAGGAGCCGCCGAGGCCGTGCACGTAGAGCGCCGGCTCGGCCTCGGGGGCGGTGGCGGGGGTGTCCCGCACGTACGTCACCGTGCCGTCGAGGCGTACCGCCCGGCCCGGCCAGGGCGGTGGCAGGTGGGGCGCGGGCAGGACGTGTTCCGGCCAGAGGGCGGCGCGTTTCATGGCTCCAGTGTTCCCGCGCCACGGCCGACCGGCACCGCATCCGCTCAGGCGAGCAGCGCCTCCAGCCGGCGGTTCACCGCGGCCAGGGTCGCCCGGACCACCGCCTGCCGGGGATCCCCGGCCGCGACCAGGGCGGACCCGGCGAGCTGCTCGACCCAGCCGTCGCAGACCAGCAGCACCACCACGGTGGCCACCTCGCAGTTGCCGAACGGCACCACGGCGGCGTGCTCGACGAAGCACCGCCCGCGTTCCCCGTCCGGGGCCGCCCGGCCGAGCAGCTCGTCCACCGCCGCCGCGGCGGCGACCGCGCAGAGCCGCAGCACGTACCCGTCGACCGCCGGCCCGGTGGAGTGGCCGTCCGCCGTCCGGTCGCCGGCGATCAGGCGTACCTCGACGGTGGCGTCGAGGCCGAAGGTGCTCACCTGGACGTGGTCGATCACCACCCGTGGCCCCGGCACTCCGCCGGTGTCCAGCGGTCGCGAGGGCGCGGTCTCCGTCGTGGTCATCTGCCCACCGGAGTACGACGTGCCGAGGGTGGCCGGGCTGCCGGTGGCCGCGCCGGAGGCCGGGACGGTGGCGAGCGACGACTCCTCCACGGCCGCCCGACCCCGGTGTACGGAAGCCGGCCGGCGCCGGCGCGGCGGCTCGCCGCCCGGTTCCGTACCTTCGGGCGCCTCGGCGACCCGGCCGGTCCGCGCCTCGGGCGGGCTGAAGCGGCCCTCCCCGGCCCGATTCTCCGCGGCCCGGTTCTCCGTGGCCGGGTTCTCCGGAGCCCGGTTCTCCCCGGCCCGGCCCAGGGCTGTCCGCGCGGCACCCGGCCGCTCCTCCACCGCACGCGGCTCGCCGACGCGCGGCTGGGCCGGCCGACGACGGACCGGGGGCGGCGGGACGGCCGGGGCGCCGGGCAGGTTCTGCGGTGCGGCGGCCAGCCCCATCCGTTCCTGGAGCAGCCGGGCCACCACCCGGCTCACCTCGGCCGGGTCGGCGCCGTCGGCGAGGTCGAGCCGGAGGCTGTGCGCCCCGGCCGGGGTACGGCGCAGGGCGGCGTCCCGCACGCCGGGGACCTCGCGGACGGCGTCGAGGATGGCGTTGACGTCGAAGCCCTCGGGCCGCTCACGCGGCGGCGCCGGCTCGTCGTCGCGGCGCAGGTGGGTGGCGATGCGGGCGAGTTCCGGGGTTTCGGCGGACGGTTCCACGGCGGGTGGCTCCGGCACACCGGGCACATCCGGTTCGGCGGGAACGCGCTGCGGCAGCACCGCCGGCGCGGGCTCGGCCGGTTGGGCATCGGCGATCGGCTCGGCCCGCTGGGCACCGGCGATCGGCTCGGCCGGCTGGGCGGCCGGCGGCACCGGTTCGGGCGCCGCCCGGCGGGCCGCGTAGGGCGGCGCGCTCGTCGGGGTGGTCGCGGGGTTGCGGTCGAAACGGGTCGCCCCGCCGGCGGCGGGACCGGCAGGGGACGCGGGCAGGCCGGGCGGACCGGCGGGCGGCTCGTCGGCCACGCCGCGCGGTCGGTACGGCCCGGCGTCCCGCGCCTCGCCCGGTCGCACCCCGGGCGGGGCGTAACCGGTGGACGCCGGGTCGTATCCGGTGGCCGGAGTGCCGGGCGCCTCACGGGGGACCGGCGGAGCACTGGTCGGGGTGGTGTGCGGTGGCGTGCCGAACGGGGTCACCGGCACCGGCGGCCCGGCCCAGGACGGCCGCTCACGAGTCTCCCGCCCCGCCTGGGGCTCCGCCTCAGCCCGAGACGCCTCGTACGCCGCCTCGGAACGGGGTGCCTCGTACGCCGCCTCGGAACGGGGTGCCTCGTACGACGGCTCGGAACGAGGTGCCTCGTACGAGCGCGGCGGCTCAGGCGCCCACTCGGCGGCGCGCTCCGCATGGGCTCGGCGGCCCGCCGGCTCGTCCTCGTGCGATCGTCGCCCGGCAGGCTCGTCCTCGCTCGCGCGGCGGCCGACGGGCTCGTCCTCGCCGGCCCACCGGGGCGCCCAGCCGCCGCCCCAACTTGGCGGATTCCAGTTCGGTTCCTCGGCCGGCACCGGCCCGCGCTCGCCGCCCGGCCCGACGCGCCGGTCGTCGGCCGATGCGGCGCGCGGCTCCTCGGCGGGGCCCCGGCGCTCGGCCACCGGGCCGGTGTCCCGCTCGGCGGGCGGCCCCGCGGGTGGCGGCGCGGGGCGCTCGGCCCAGCCCTGCGACCGCGACGGCGGCTCGGCCGACGGCTCCGACGACGCCCGATCGACCCAGCCCTGCGACCGCGACTGCGGCTCGGCCGACGGCCCGGACGACGCCCGGTCGGCCCACCGTTGCGACAGCGACGGCGGCTCAGCCGACGGCCCGGACGACGGCCGGTCGGCCCACCCGTGCGACGCCGGTTCTGCCGGTGGCTCCGACGCCCGGTCGGCCCAGCCCTGCGACAGCGACGGCGGCGGCTCGGCGGCGGCCCGCTCGGCGGTCGGGGCGTGGAGGCCGGGCGGCACCTCGAACCCGGAGGCGGCGGCGCCGACCGGTGGCACCTGGAGGGCCGGCGGCGCGGACGACGGGACGGCCCCCTCCGCCCAGCGGGTGGCCCGGCCGCCCGGCGGCTCGTCCGAGGAGTGCCGGGCCGGCCCGGCCTCCGCCTCGGCGGGTGGTGGCTCGTTCGCCGGGGCCGGCCGCTGAGCCGGTACGACCAGCCGGTCGCCGTCGGTCTCCCGGCGCGGCTCGTCGAGGGGCGGGGCGCTCACCGACGCCTGGCGGTTCACAGGCGGTTCCTCCCCGGCGTGCGGCACGCCGTTGACGTGGCGACCGTTGACCCGGCCCGACGGCGCCTCGGCGGGCAGCCCGGGCAGCGGGGCCGGCAGGTCGCCGTGCCGGGGCGACGACGCACCCCAACCGGTGGTGACATCGGGACGTGGCCAGCCGCCGGGTGCCTCCGCGCCCCGTGCCCAGCCGGTCGCCGGGGGCGCCCACCCGCTGCCGGTACGTGCCAGGTCGTCGTACTGACCCGTCCCGTCGCCGTGCTCTCCCGGGGTGGCGGCTCCGGGTTGGCCTGATTCACTCACCGTGCGCTCCTTGGTCGCCCCCGCTGAGGCTACCGTGTGGTGACAGTGGCGATAAGTTACAGCGGCGGGCCAATTCCGCGACGGGTTCACGAACCCTGACCGGTTCGGGTGATAAGTGCCGGCTCGTACGATGAAACTCGGAGGTTCCCATGACCGCTGTGGGGAACGGTGCGCAGACCGCCGGCCGGCCCACCCGCCTGCCCCGCTCGGCGCGACGCAAGCAACTGCTCGCCGCCGCCCAGGAGGTGTTCGTCGCGCAGGGCTACCACGCCGCCGCGATGGACGACATCGCCGAGCGGGCGGGAGTCTCCAAGCCCGTCCTCTACCAGCACTTCCCGGGCAAGATGGAGCTCTACCTGGCGCTGCTGGACACGCACTGCGACGCCATCGTGGCCAAGGTGCACGACGCGATGCGCGGCACCAACGACAACAAGGAGCGGGTCAGCGCCTCGGTGCGCGCGTACTTCGACTTCGTCGACCACGAGAGCGAGGCGTTCCGACTGGTCTTCGAGTCGGACCTGCGCAACGACCCGGCCGTCCGGCAGCGGGTGGAGCGGGTCGAGCAGGGCGCGATCGCCGCGATCACCGACACCATCATCTCGGACACCGGCGTGAGCCGGGCGCACGCCGAGCTGCTCGCCTCCGGCCTGGTCGGCGCGGCGGAGACGGCGGCGCAGTTCTGGCTGGCCAGCGGCCGCCAGGTGCCCAAGGCGGAGGCCGAGGCGCTGGTCGCCGCCCTGTCCTGGCGGGGCATCGCCAGCTTCCCGCTGCAAGGTGAGTCAGCCTGAACATCGGCCCGACAGATCGGATAGCCTTCTCACGGCGGCTCTTTCGCCCCAGTTGAGGAGGCACTGTGGAGGTCAAGATCGGCGTGCAGTACGCGCCGCGGGAGCTGGTCCTGGAGAGCGCGCAGTCGCCGGCCGAGATCGAGCGGATCGTGACCGACGCCGTCGCCAAGGGCGAGGGCACCCTCTCCCTGACCGACGAGAAGGGCCGACGGATCATCGTTCCGGTCGGCAAGGTCGCCTACGTCGAGATCGCGGAGGCCTCGCCCCGCGCGGTCGGGTTCACCGTCCGCTGATTGCCTGCCGGGTCGCCGTGGCGGGGGACGACCCGCCACGGCCGCCGGGCCTGATTTGTTCAGCCCGACGACGGTCACCCGCGCGGCCGACATGGCATTTTCGGGGAAGTCGTGGCCTCGTCGCGTGCCTGAAGGGCCACTTTCGGGGATCTTGCGCTGGATCTTGATGGCAGCCCGTGTCCGGTTTCGGAGGGCGTCCCGCGGGAGGCCCGCCAGTGACGGCGTCGTCGGTGTCACGCGTCCTCCCGGGCGGGGTCAGGAGCGGACACGGGCGCGGAAACCGCCTGATCGCCCCCGAATCCCCGGCGCCCTGTGGCCCAAGCCACAGGAAAGCGCCCCGGATGTGCGCTGGCCAGCGGAATCTGCGCGGCCCAGAAGCGTTCAGGTAGTATGGAACAGTTGCCGTGGGCACCGATCTGATCACAGCGGTCCCCCGGCGCGCGTGCGGCCCGGTCCGGCTCGGCGTACCGCCCCCGACCGTGTGGCCCGCGCCATACCGACCGCGCCCTGAGGACATGAGGGGCGCACCACGAGAGGGCACCCCCAAATCCACATGAGCGAGCAGACTCAAGGCCAGCCGCTGGCCACCACCGTTCCGGTCCGTCCGGAAGCTCCCACATTCGCCGCGCTCGGCGCCCGTCAGGAAACCGTCGAGGCCCTCGCGGCCGCCGGCATCACCCACGCGTTCGCGATCCAGGAGTACGCGCTGCCGATCGCGCTGCGCGGCGTCGACCTTATCGGTCAGGCGCCCACCGGCACCGGCAAGACCCTCGGCTTCGGCATCCCGCTGCTGGAGCGGGTGTTCGCGCCGTCCGAGGGCGGCGACGGCCAGCCGCAGGCGCTGGTCGTCGTACCCACCCGTGAGCTGGGCCTCCAGGTCGCCAAGGACCTGGACGCCGCCGGCCGTACCCGGGGCGTCCGGGTGCTGCCGATCTACGGCGGGGTGGCGTACGAGCCGCAGATCGAGGCCCTGCGCAAGGGCGTCGAAATTCTGGTCGGCACCCCGGGCCGGCTGCTGGACCTGGCCAAGCAGAAGCACCTGCGGCTCGACCGGGTGCACGCGCTGGTGCTCGACGAGGCCGACCGGATGCTCGACCTGGGCTTCCTGGACGACGTCGAGAAGATCCTGGCGATGCTGCCGGAGGACCGGCAGACCATGCTCTTCTCGGCGACCATGCCGGACCCGATCGTCGCCCTGTCCCGGCGCTTCCTGCGCCGGCCGATGACCATCCACGCCGGGCACACCGCCGAGACCGGCCCGTCGCCGCAGACCAAGCAGCTGGCCTACCGCACCCACTCGATGAACAAGGTCGAGATCGTGGCGCGGATCCTCCAAGCGGAGGGGCGGGGCCTGACCATGATCTTCACCCGCACCAAGCGGGCTGCCGACCGGGTCGCCGAGGACCTCGATTTCCGTGGCTTCGCGGTGGCCGCCGTGCACGGTGACCTGGGCCAGGGCGCCCGGGAGCGGGCGCTGCGGGCGTTCCGGGCCGGCAAGATCGACACGCTGGTCGCCACCGACGTGGCCGCCCGGGGCATCGACGTCACGGGCGTCACGCACGTGATCAACTACGACTGCCCCGAGGATCAGGACACCTACACCCACCGGATCGGTCGTACCGGCCGGGCCGGGGCGAGCGGCGTCGCGGTGACCTTCGTCGACTGGGACGACATGCCCCGCTGGCGGATCATCGACAAGACCCTCGGGCTCGACATGCCCGAGCCGCCGGAGACGTACCACACCTCCGCCCACATCTACACCGACCTGGACATCTCCCGGGAGATCACCGGCACCCTGCCGACCGCCGATCGCACCCGCGCCGGGCTGTCGGCGGAGGCCGAGGAGGACCTCGGCGGGGGCCGGTCGCGGCGCGGCGAGCGCGGCGCGCGGCGCGGTGACGGCCGGGGCCGCGACGGTGACGGCCGGGGCCGCGAGCGCCGCCGGGGCCACGGGGGCGAGGCAAAGGCGACGCCCGAGGGCGACGGCGTTGAAGCGTCGGCCGAGGCCGGCACGTCCCGCCGCCGGCGCCGCCGGCGGGACGGTGAGGTGGTCGCCGGCGAGCCGACCACGGTGATCTCCGCCGAGGGTGCCACCGAGCCGGCCGCCGTCGTCGAGGGCGAGGCGGTGCCCAGGCCGCGTCGCCGCCGGCGCCGCCGGGGTGGCGGTGGTTCGGGTCCGGCCGCCGGTACGCCGGCCGAGGCGACCGCCGACTGACAGCCACGGGCCACGGCCCTCGGACCGACCCCGGTCCGAGGGCCGTCCCATTCTGCTCGGCTCGACATCCGGCAGCTGGCGATGCTGACAGGCATCTGGAGTGGATCAAGCGACGCGGCGGCGACGCGGCGACGACGAGGAAGATGGAGCGATGCCGGAACCGTTGGACGCCGCCCTCACCGAGGTGCGGGCGCTGCTGCTCGACCCCGCCCTGACCCGGGCGGTCGCCGCCGGCCGGCGGCGCGGTCAGCACCCCTCGGTGGTCCGCGCCGAGCTGCGGCCGGTCGTCCTCAAGGCCGGCCCCCGGCTACAGATCTCCACTTCCGACGGCGCCCGGCCCTACATCCGCAACGTGGCGCCGGGGGCGGAGGCCGACGCGGCGGTCGACGCGCTGCTCGCCGAGCCGTTCGGCAACTGGCACGTGGAGACGGCCGGCGCGACGCTCCAGCTACGGGTGACCAAGTCGGGCGAGGCGCAGGTGCACCGGGCGGCGACCAGCCGGCCGGCCGCCGAGCCGGGCGGTCACGACCGGGCGAAGGACTACCTTCTCGACCCGGGCGACCCGATCTTCGCGGAGATCGGCGGCTCGGCGGCCAAGCGCCGCCAGGTGGACGCGTTCCTGCGTACGCTGGTCGCCACCCTGCCGGACGACCTGACCGGGCCGCTCCGGGTCGTCGACCTGGGCTGCGGCAACGCGTACCTGACCTTCGCCGCGTACCGGTACCTGACCCAGCGCGGGCTGGACGTGGAGCTGGTCGGGGTGGATGTCCGCGAGGATCAGCGCCAGCGCAACACCGAGCTGGCCGAGCGGCTGGGCTGGGCCGGCCGGGTGCGCTTCGTGGCCGGCACCATCGCCGACGCGGTGGTCGAGCCGGCGCCCGACCTGGTGCTGGCGCTGCACGCCTGCGACACCGCCACCGACGAGGCGCTGGCCCGGGCCGTCCGGTGGCGCGCCCGCTGGGTGCTCGCCGCCCCCTGCTGCCACCACGACGTGGCGGCCCAACTGCGCTCCGCGCCGGCACCGGGACCGTACGGGCTGCTCACCCGGCAGGGCATCCTGCGCGAACGGTTCGCGGACGTGCTGACCGACGCGCTGCGGGCCGGCCTGCTCCGGCTGCACGGGTACCGCGCCGAGGTGGTGGAGTTCGTCGACTCCCGGCACACCCCGCGCAACCTGCTGATCCGGGCCCGGCGGACCGGGACGGCGTCGACCGAGGACCAACGGGCCGAGTACCGGGAGCTGGTCGACCAGTGGGGCGTCACGCCCCGGTTGGCGACGCTGCTGGCCGAGTCACCGGCCTGACGGCGGCGTCCGGCCGTGGCCCCGCAGCGCCGAGGGCGGGGCCCGGGACGCCCGAGGGCGGGGCCCGGGACGGGCATCCCGCCCGCCGCCGTTCCGACCGATCAGTCAGTTGCTTCCGGGTAGCGCCGTACTACCCTCGTAGGCGCACCGCCCGGTGCTCCAGCGGAAGGAACAGACCCAGGCGGATGGGTTCGGCAGAGGTTTCGCCGCAGATGGCCTTCGCGCGCTTCGTACGGCGCGCCATCGACGACGCCCGCGAGGAACGCGGCTGGACGGTGACCGACCTGGCGGCGCACACCGGCGTGGGGCGGTCCACCGTGTTCCGCTGGCTGGCCGGCGACTGGCAGGACTATCCCGAGCTGGCCAAGGTGCGCGGCTTCTGCGCCGCACTCGATCTGCCGGTGGCGGCCGCCTTTCGCGCGCTCGGCCTACCGGACGCCGGTCCGGTCCCCCGCCGCCGGGCCGAGGACACCCCGGTGGAGGCGGACGTCCGGGTGATCCTGGAGCGGCTGGCCGATCCGAGCGTCCCCGCCGAGGAGAAGCACCACATCCGCGACCTGCTCCGCTACCTGGCCCGCCGGCCGGTCCGCCGGGCCGGTTGACCGTTCAGGCCACCGTCACGGTGAACGCGGCGGTACGCACCACACCGGCCACCTGGAAGTCCAGGAACATCCGGTAGCGCCCCGGCCCCGGCGCCGTCACCCAGAACGTCACGGTGCCCGGCTCGGCCTGCGGCCCGGGGTGCACGTGCAGGTAGCCGAGGTCCCCCTCGCGCAGCGCGACCAGGTGACCGTACGCGCCGAGGTAGGTCTCCAGCGCGGCGGGCACACCACCGCTCCGGATCGAGAAACGCACCGGCAGCGTCTCGCCCGCCTTCGGCGTGCCCTGGTAGTCGACCGTGAACCCGTCGACCGTCGTCGAGGTGGCCGGGGCGGGCAGCGGTCGGGGCGCGTACCCGCCGGGGGCGGCCAGGTCGACGCCGAGCGTGACGGCGGTCTGCCGGCCGTCGCCGGCAACCGCGGTGAAGTCGGCGTACGCCCGCCAGACGCCCGCCTCGGGCAGGGTGAGCGGCACCGACCAGGTGCCGTCGGCCGCCATCGTCGGGTGCAGGTGCTGGTAGCCGGTGAGGTCGCGGCGTACCACGATGAGGTGCATCGGCTTGTCGTGCACGACGGCGAAGCGGGTGACCGGGCGGCGCTGCTCGTCCCGGATCTGGAACCGCAGCGCACCGGCCCTGCCGACCGTGAACTCCACGGTCGACGGGGCGAGCGCGTAGCCGGCCGCGCTGATCGACAGGCCGTCGGCGTCCGCGCCGCCGGCCTGGGTGGCGGTGGCCCCGTCGTGCGAGTGGGCGCCGGTGCCTGGCGGGTGGGTGTGCGCCGCGGCCCCTGGTACGGCGCCGGACGCGGTGGTCGGCGGCGGGTTCACCCGGCCGAGGCCGAAGCCGAGCAGCACGGCGAGCACCAGCCCGCCCACCACCAGGGCGAGCCGGAGCGTGCCCCGGTCCACCCCGGTCGGCCCCTCCCCCGCGACGCCGGGACGCCCCCAGCCGGGCAGGTCCGCCCCCGGCAGGTCCGCCCCGGGCAGGTCCGCCCCGGGCAGGTCGGCCGGTGGTCGCGGGCCGGCCGGGGCCGCCGGATCGGAGCCGGCGACCGGCGGCGCGCCGGCGGTTGGCGACTCAGGCAATGCCGGCGGCCAGCTCGTAACCCGCCTCGTCGACGGCGGCCCGGACGGTTTCGATCGGCAGCGGCTCGGCGCTGGTGACCGTGGCCGTGCCGGCGGCCAGGTCGACCCGGACCTCGTCGACACCGGGCAGCGCGGACAGCTCCTCGGTGACCGCCCGTACGCAGTGCTCGCAGGTCATCCCGGTGACGGCGTACGTCTGGGTGACGGGTCGCTGCTCGGTCATGAGCACACGGTACCGCCGGCGGTGACGCCGACGCGCCGACGGTCGGTGACCGTGGCGACGCTCGCAGTCCAGCCGGCCCGGGAACTTTTCCCCAGGTGAAACCGACGGTTCACCCGGCGACCGCGAGGGCCAGCGGGAGAACGTCCGGGGCACCGGCGCGGCGCAGCAGCCGGGCCACCGTCGCCATGGTCCAGCCGGAGTCGACCAGGTCGTCGACGAGCAGCACCGGCCCGTCCAGCCCGGGCAGGGCGTCGGCCAGCTCGTCCGGCACGGCGAAGGCGTCGTGCAGCGCGCGTACCCGTTGGGCGCTGTTGCCGCGCGGCCCGGCGGCCCCGGACGGGCCGGCCGGGACGACCCGGCCGAGCAGCGGCAACCGGCCCACGGTGGCGATCCGCTCGGCGAGGGAGCCGACCAGGGCCGGGTGGGTGCGGGAGGCGACGGCGACCACGCCGACCGGGCGACGCGGCCACGGGTCGTCGCCGTGCGCCCACGCCTTGAGCACCTCGACCACCGCCGCCGCGACGTCGTCGGGGACCGGGCCGTCCGCCGACTCCGGCCCGAGCAGGCCGCGCAGCCGCCCACCCCAGCCCAGGTCGGAGAGGCGGCCCACGGCCCGGCCGGGCAGCGCCTGCTCCGCCGGGGAGATGCGCCCCTTCAGGGGTACGCCCACCGCCTCCAGGCCGGTCGGCCAGAGCTTCTTCGGCGCGATCGGCACACCGGGGCGGCCGAGGAAGCTCTGCGCGGCGGTGAGCGCGGCGTCGGACACCTCGGCGGTGAGGAGCGGGCCGGCGCAGGTGTCGCAGCGGCCACAGTCGCCCGCCCCGGCGTCGTCCAGGCACTCCCGCAGGTAGCGCATCCGGCAGCCGCTCGTGCTCGCGTACCGGAGCATGGCCTGTTGCTCGGCGGTGCGCGCCTGGGCGACGCGGCGCAACCGGGCCTCGTCATAGACCCACGGCTCGCCGGTGGCGAGCCAGCCGCCGCGCACCCGGCGGACCGCGCCGTCCACGTCGAGCACCTTGAGCATCAGCTCCAGCCGGGCCCGGCGCAGGTCTACGACCGGTTCGAGGGCCTGGGTGGAGATCGGCCGGTCGGTGTGCAGCGCGGCGAGCACGGCCCGGACCTGCTGCTCGGGCGGGAAGGCGAGCGAGGCGAAGTACCGCCAGATCGCCGCGTCCTCGACACCCGGCAGGAGCAGCACCTCGGCGTGCTCCACGGCCCGGCCGGCCCGGCCGACCTGCTGGTAGTAGGCGATCGGCGAGGGCGGCGCGCCCAGGTGCACCACGAAGCCGAGGTCGGGCTTGTCGAAGCCCATGCCGAGCGCGCTGGTCGCGACCAACGCCTTGATCTTGTTGTCCAGCAGGTCCTGCTCGGCGGCGCGGCGGTCGGCGTCCTCGGCCTGCCCGGTGTACGCGGCGACCTGCCAGCCCCGCGCGCGCAGGAACTCGGCCGTCTCACCGGCCGCCGCCACGGTGAGCGTGTAGATGATCCCGGAGCCGGGGAGCCCGTCGAGGTGGTCGGCGAGCCAGGCCAGCCGGTGGGCCGGGCTCGGCAGATCGAGTACGCCCAGCCGCAGCGACTCCCGGTCCAGGGTCCCGCGCAGCACCAGCGCGTCACCGAGCTGCTCGGCGACGTCCTCGGTGACCCGGGCGTTGGCGGTGGCGGTGGTGGCGAGCACCGGGGTCCGCTCGGGCAGCTCGGCGAGGAAGGTACGCAGCCGCCGGTAGTCGGGCCGGAAATCGTGCCCCCAGTCGGAGACGCAGTGCGCCTCGTCCACCACCAGCAGCCCGGTGGTGGCGGCCAGCTTCGGCAGCACGCCGTCGCGGAAGTCCGGGTTGTTGAGGCGTTCCGGGCTGATCAGCAGCACGTCCACCGCTCCGGCGTGGATCTCGGCGGTGATCTCGTCCCACTCGTCGAGGTTGGCCGAGTTGATGGTCCGGGCCCGGATGCCGGCCCGGCCCGCCGACTCGACCTGGTTGCGCATCAGCGCCAGCAGTGGCGAGACGATCACGGTCGGGCCGGCCGGTACCCGCCCCGCGCCGGCTGCCTCGTGCTCTGCGCCGGTTTGGCGGAGCAGCGCGGTGGCCACGAAGTAGACCGCCGACTTGCCCCACCCGGTGCGCTGCACGCAGAGCACCCGCCGCCGGTCCACCACCAGCGCCTCGATGGCCCGCCACTGGTCCTCGCGGAGCCGGGCGTGCGCGCCCGCCAGCCGCCGCAGCACCGCCTCGGCCTGCTCCCGTACGGCCGCCCGATCCTGGCTCATCCGGCATTTCTACCAGGTGGCCGGCCGGTACCCGCCAACCGTCACGCGGCCCGAGGCCGGTCAACCGTCGCGCGGCACCGACGAGGCGGGGTCCACCATCGGCGGGAAGAAGACCAGCAGGTCCCGGAGGGAGTCGGTGAGCGCGGGCGGAAGCAGGCAGCGGGCGGCCAGCTCCTCCATCGAGGTGAACGGGCCGCGCAGCCGTCGGTCCAGCGCGATCTGCTGAGCCTGTAGGGCCGTCACCCCCGGCAGTCCGGAAATCACCTCGTCCGGCACCGCGTTGATGTCCACCAGCCCGCCGTCGTCGAAACCCCGGGGCAGGTCCGGCCGGCCGATACGCAGCTCCCACCGGGCTCCCGGGTAGTGGTAGAGCAGATACCGGGCCTGCTCCCGGCGGAGCCGGCGGTCCTCCGCCCCGTGCTGGCGACCGCGCAGGCCGCTGAGCCAGGTGACCAGCCAACCGTTGAGCAGGATCGCGTGCAGGAAACCGACCAGCCAGGTGAGCAGCCACGCGACGATCAGGTATCCCTCGGTATCGCTCACCTCCTCCGTCTCGCTGCCGCCGACGACGATGACGAAGGTCAGGCCCATCGCCAGGTAGTAGGCCGCGGCGAGCCCGTTCGGCCAGCTCCGCCGCCAGAGCGCGTAGACGAGCACGACCAGCCAGGTGAGCAGGCCGAAGGAGGCCAGCGCGGTCAACGCGCCGGCGACCGTGGCGGCGACACTCAGCCAGCGGGGCACGCCCCGGGACGGCCCGGGGTGCACCGCGACCGGCGCCGTGGGCGGGACGACCCACCCGGGCCACATCATCCCCGGCGGCGCGGGCGGCGGGCCGCCGAACCCGACCGGCCCCGGGTACGCCGGGGGCGGGACCGGGGCGGCGGGTGCGGTGGATACGGCCGCGACCGGCTGGGCCGGAACGGATCGAGCCGGAACCGGCTGCGCCGGGACGGGCGCACCGGCCGGATCGACGGTGGTACGCGGATCGGCCAGCAGCGTGGGATCGGAACGCAGGATGCGCAGGTGCAACGCGCGCAGCACCTCGCCCGGCTCGATGCCGTACCCCTCGCGGAGCAGTTCGGTGAACTCCCGGTACGCGGCGAGCGCCTCCGCCTGCCGCCCGCTGCGGTACAGCGCCAGCATGAGCTGGTGCCGCAGCCGCTCCCGGACCGGGAACTCGGCCACCAGCTCGACCAGTTCGCCGACCAGCTCGCGGTGCCGGCCGCTCGCCAGTTCCAGCTCGGCGCGGGTCTCCAGGGCAACGGCCCGCAGCTCCACCAGCCGCTGGCGGGCGGTGTCGAAGAACGGCCCGGCGAACCCGGTGAACGGATCGCCCTGCCACAGCTCCAGGGCGGCCGTCAGCTCCGCCTGCGCGTCGGCGGTACGCCCGGCCGTGTGCCACTGTCCGGCCCGGTGCACCCCGCGCTCGAAGCGGACCGCGTCGACCGACTCCGGCGGGACCCGCAGCAGGTATCCGGCGTCGGTGAGGGTCAGCACCCGCCCCGGCGTACGCGGGGAGCGGTCGGGCTCCAGCACCCGCCGCAGGCCGGCGACGTACTTCTGCACGACGTTGGGACCGTTGGCGGGCGGCTCCTCCGGCCAGACCGCATCAAGGAGCTGCCCCGTCGGCACCGGGCGCCCCGCGGAGAGCAGCAGCACGGCGAGCACCGCCCGCTGCTTGCCGGCGCCGAGCTCGACCGGGCGGTCGGCGTACCAGGCCCGTTGGGGACCGAGGATCTCGAAGCGCAACGTTCCTGACATGCGAGTTTCCGCTCCTGACACCCCCAGCGTCGCCGCGCGGCAGTGCCCGGCAGCCGGACGGCAGCATAACGGCAGCCGTACCGCCGTGGCTGCCCGCAATATCGTCGTCGGCACAGCCACACAGCGAGAAAGAGAAGTGTGATGACACAGGCAACGGGCAGCGCGGGCGCCATCCGACGGACGGCGGGCACAGTCGCCGCCATGCTGGCCGCCACGGCCCTGCTCGGCGGCTGCGGGTTGACGAGTGACCCGGCCGCCACTCCCGGGGGCGGCCCGGCCGCCAGCCCGACCAGCAGCCCGAAGGAGAAGCTCCTCGACGCCGTGCCGGACGGCAGTGAGGGCCCCTTCCGATTCAGCGGCAAGGACGCGTCCAGCGACCTGAGCGGCCGGATCGACCCGGAGTCGAAGGCGTTCGAGATCAACACCGCGATGGCCCCGGACAAGGACGGCATCACCGCCAAGATGTCGTTCCTGGTGGTCGAGGAGAAGCTCTGGATGAAGGCGAAGTTCAGCGGGCACCCGGGCCTGCCGAAGTTCCCGGACAAGTGGATGGCGCTGGACCGGTCCAAGCTCACCGACGGCAACGGCGTGCCGACCTACGACGGCGCGGACCAGGGCAATGCCGGCCCGCTGCTGGAGGCGGCCACCGAGGTGACGGAGCAGGGCACCGGAGAGTACGCCGGGTTCATCGACGTGACCAGCGGCAACGCGGCGCAGGCGCTGGAAGACGGCGAGGCCGCGGCGCTCGGCGAGGCCGGGAAGCGGGTGCCGTTCACCGCCGTGGTCGGGCCGGACGGCCACCTCACCTCACTGGTGCTGGAGATCCCCGCGGCCGGCAAGCGGAAGGCGTACCGGTACACCGTCGCCTACACCGGCTTCGGCAGCACCCCGAAGATCACCGCGCCGACCGGCGCCGCGGCGACGAAGGCGCCGGCACTGGCGTACGAGCTGCTGAACAGCTGACTCGCGGCGAGGGGGCGGCGGCCACACGGGGGGCCGCCGCTCCCTCGTTCGTCCACCCGGCTTTCGGCCAGGCGGCTTTCGGTTCAGCGGCCGAGGACCGAGCCGCCGTTGACGCCGAGGACCTGGCCGGTGACGTAGCCGGCGGCGGGGCTGACCAGGTAGCGCACGGCCGCCGCGATGTCGTCCGGTACGCCGGCCCGCCCGACCAGGGTGGCCGCGACCCGCTTGGCGTGTCCCTCCGGGGTCATCCGGTCGCCGAAGAACTCGGTCTCCGCCACGTATCCGGGGCTGACCACGTTGGCCGTGATCTGTTCCGGGCCGAGCCGGGCGGCCAGGTCGTACGCCCAGCCGTGCAGCGCCGCCTTCGCCGCCGAGTACGGCCCGGCCCCGCCCCGCTGGGCGGCGATCGAGCTGATCAGCAGCACCCGGCCGCCGGGGCGGCGCAGGGCGGGCAGCAGCGCCTCGGTGAGCAGGACGGCGGTGAGCACGTTGGCGTCCAGGTTGGCCCGCCACCAGGCCGCGACGTCGGCGAGGGTGCCGGTCGGGCCACCGAGGTAGCCACCGGCGTTGTTGACCACCGCGTCGACGGTCCGTTCCCCCACCGCCTCGACGACCCCGGCGAGCTGCGCCGGGTCGGTCAGGTCCGCGGTCACCGTGCGGACCGCCTCCGGCCGACCGCACTCCGCCCCGATCCGTTCGGCGGCGTCCGACAGCATGTCCGCGCGCCGCCCCACGATCAGCACGTCGTACCCGTCATCCACGAGCCCCCGCGCGACGGCGGCCCCGATCCCGGTCCCGCCCCCACTGACCACCGCGAAACGCTCTCCCACTGCCGCCTCCCCATGCTGCGGTTGATCAATAAGTTCGCGTCATCCTACGGCGGAATCCCGACGCGAACCTCTTGATCAACTACGGCTGGGGCGGGAGCGGCGGAGGGCGACCAGGAGGGGGTGGAGGCGGGATCTGAGGCTGGCCAGGCCGCCGGGGAAGAAGTAGACGGCCAGGATGAAGACGGTGCCGAGGACGAAGAGCGGCTGGGACAGCGGGTGGCTGAGGAACGCCGGAAGGCTGTTCACCACGTCGCTGGTGCCGAAGGCGGTCAGCCGGTGGTCCAGGTACATGTAGAGGATGCCGCCGAGCACCGGGCCCCAGCGGGTGCCCGGACCGCCGAGCACCACCATGACCAGCAGCGACAGCGTCAGCTCGGACGACGTGACGTGCGGGCTCGCCCCCGACACGACCAGGCAGTAGACCACCCCGCCGGCCGAGGCCAACCCGCCGGCCAGGGTGAACGCGACCAGCTTGAACCGGTACGGGTCGAGCCCAAGCACCCCGATCCGCCGCTCGTCGTCGCGCAGCCCGGCCAGCACCCGCCCGGTCGGCGAGCCGCTCACCCGGTGCACCACGAAGACCACCAGGGCCAGGTACGCCAGCGCCAGCCAGTACAGGTTCACCGTGTTGGCGACCCCGACCAGGGCGGACGGCAGCCCGGCGACGTCCAGTGGCAGCCCCTCCTCGCCCCCGGTGAGCCCGCCGAAGTCCCGGGCCACCAGAATCGCCCCGACCTGGGCGAAGGCAAGCGTCACCATGGCGAACGCGATGCCCACGGTACGCAGCGCGACCGCGCCGAGCAGCGCGGCGAGGATCGTCCCGCCGGTGACGGTGAGCAGCGCGGCCTGCCACAGCGGCAGCCCGGCCCGGGTGATCAGCACGTCGGTGCCGTACACCCCGGCGGCGAAGTAGAGGGCGTGCCCGAAGGAGAGCATCCCGGTCCGCCCGAAGAGCAGGTCGTAGCCGGCCGCCAGGCCACCGAAGACCAGGCAGACGGCGAGCAGTTGCAGGGTGCCGGGCGAGTTCAGCGGTCCCTCGAAGACGCCGGGCAGGTTCAGCGTCGAGTACGGCACGATCGCCGCCACCACCAGGGCGGCCAGCGGCGCGTACGGGCGCAGCCCGTGCCAGCGGGAGTGCCCGGGGGTCAACTCGTCGGGCACCTGCGCCGGCGGCGCCTCCACCACCGAGTTGGTCATGCGTGAGCCACCTTTCCGGCCAGGCCCTGCGGACGCAGCAGCAGCACCACGGCGAGCAGCCCGACCACGCAGAGGTCACCCAGCCCGGACGTGCCGTAGTAGTTGACGAACTGTTGCAGCAGCCCGACCGCGACCGCCGCGTACGCGGACCCGACCACCGAACCCATCCCGCCGATCACCACCACGATGAACGCGAAGATCAGCAGCGAGCCGCCCTGCCCCGGCGAGACGGTGCCGAAGTAGACCCCGCCGAGCGCGCCGGCCAGCGCGGCGGCCGCCCCGCCGATCGCGAAGACCAGGGTGAACGCCTTGCGGACGTCGATGCCGAGCGCGGTCACCATCTCCCGGTTCTCCACCCCGGCCCGGATGATCAGGCCGTACCGGGTGAAGCGGAGGAAGGCGAGCAGCCCGCCGAGCACCAGCACCGCGGCGATGATCAGCAGCAGCCCGGCGTTCGGCACGTTCGCGCCGAGGACCGAGGTCACCTCGCGGGTCCACGCGGGACGCGGGAACGGCCGGGCGTCGGCGCCCCAGGTCGCCTGGAGCAACGCCACCCCGGCCAGCGAAAGACCGACGGTGACCAGCACCTGCTCGATGGTGCGGGAGTAGAGCGGCCGGATCAGCACCAGCTCGACCAGCACCGCCACCACTGCCCCGGCTAGCACACCGAAGGCGACCGCCACCACGAACCCGAACCCGCTCGGGCCGGCCCCGGGCAGGTTGCCGGCCGCCCACCAGGTCGCGTACGCCCCGACGCCGAGGAACAGGCCGTGCGCGAAGTTGAGCACGTCGGCCAGGCCGAAGACCAGGGACAGGCCGGAGGCGACCAGGAAGTAGAGCGCCGCCAGGCCGAGCCCGGTCAGCGCCAGCAGGATCACCGTACTCACGCCTTCACCTCCGAGCCGACCCCGAGCAGCGACTTGGTCAGCGCGGTCTCCAGCAGCAGGTCCTGGGCGTTTCCGGTCCAGGCCACCCGGCCGGCGGAAAGCACCACCGCGTCGTGGGCCAGCCGCCGCACCACCGCCAGGTTCTGCTCGACCAGCAGCACCGGCACGGATTCCGCGACCCGTTCCAGCACCTCGGCCACCTCGGTCACCACCTTCGGCGCCAACCCCTTGGTCGGCTCGTCGACCAGCAGCAGCCGGTTGTCGTTGAGCAGCACCCGGCCGATCGCGAGCATCTGCTGCTGCCCGCCGGAGAGCGAGCCGGCCCGTTGCCGTCCGCGCCGGTCCAGCTCCGGAAAGAGCGCGAAGACCTTGTCGTACGCCGGGGCGGTGCCCCGCCGTTCGGCGAGGCGCAGGTTCTCCGCGACGGTGAGGCCGGCGAAGACGCAGCGGTCCTCCGGCACGTAGCCGAGGCCGTCGCGGACCAGCCGGTGGGTGGGGCGGGCGAGCAGGCTGCGCGCGCCCATCCGGACGGTGCCGCGCACCTCGCCGTTGCGTGGGGTGAGCCCGACGATCGCGCGCAGCGTGGTGGTCTTGCCGACGCCGTTGCGGCCGAGCAGCACGGTGACCCCGGCCGACGCGACCTCGAACGACACCCCCTGGAGGATGTGCAGCCCGACGATCCGCACCGACAGGTTCTCCACGCTGAGGACAGGTTCGGTCATCGTGCTGCCTTCCGTTCGCGACTGCGGGGCTCGCGAACCCGGCTCACTCCTCGCGCTCACAGCGCCTCCCCCAGGTACGCCTCCTGCACGGTGGCGTTGGCCATCACCGTGTCCGGGGTGTCGCAGGCCAGCAGCGCGCCGTGGTGCATCACGGCGATCCGGTCGGCCAGCTCCAGGATCACGTCCATGTGGTGCTCCACCATGAGCACCGACCGCCCGCTGTCGCCGGTCAGCGACTTGATGACGGCGACCAGCTCAGGCACGTCCTCGGCGCTCACCCCGGCCATCGGCTCGTCCAGCAGCATCACCCGGGGCTCCCCGGCAAGCAGCAGGGCGATCTCCAGCTTGCGCTTCTCGCCGTGGGCCAGGGTGCCGGCGAGCGCCGTACCCCGGTGGGCGAGGCCGACCCGGTCGAGCGCCGCGTCGGCGGCGGCGGCAACCTCCCGGTCGGCCGCCGCCCGCCGCCACAGCTTCATCGAGCCACCCCGGTGCGCCTGTACGGCGAGCCGGACGTTCTCCCGCACCGTCAGCGAGCCGAACACCGAGGACGCCTGGAAGGTACGCCCCAGCCCGAGGCGGGCCCGCCGGTGCGGCGGGAGGGCGGTGACGTCCTCCCCGTCCAGCAGGACCCGCCCCTCGGTGGGTCGGCGCAGGCCGGTGATCAGGTTGAACAGGGAGGTCTTGCCGGCGCCGTTCGGCCCGATCACGCCCAGGAACTCGCCGGGCGCCAGGTCGAGGTAGACGCTGTCGACGATGGCGACCTCACCGATCCGCCAGGTCAGACCGCGGGTGGCGAGCACAATTCAGCCCTTCATCTGGGTGACCGGCGGCGCGGTCTCGTCACCGGTCAGGGTCTTCTGCGCGGTCGCCGTGTACTCGGTGCCGCTGCCGGACAGCTTGGCCTGGTACATCGGCTGGAGCAACGCGTGGTCCTCGGGCCGGATCGTCATCTGGCCCTTGACGCCGTCGAACTGCCAACCTTCGAGGGCCTTGATCATCTTTTCGACGTCGTCGCCGCCCTCCTGCACGGCGCGGACGACCATCTGAGCGCCGGCGAAGCCGTCCGGGTGGAACAGGTCGATGGTGCCGACCTTGGCCTTCAGCGCCTTGGCCGCCTCGTTGTCGCTCGCCCCCTCGAAGTAGTGCGACAGGAAGGAGATCTTGCTGCCGGCCGCGCCGAAGGTGGGCCAGGAGGCGCGGAGGTCCAGGCCGGTGACGACCTGGGTGGAGGCGAGGACGCCCTGCTGGTCGAGGTTCTGCCACATCGTCGGGGCGGTGGTGCCAGCCCAGGCGACGAAGAGCAGGTCCGGCTTGGCGTTCTTGATCTGGCTGGCGAACGGGGTGAACTCGGTGGCGCTGGCCGGGGCCCGGACACTGCTCACGGTCGCGCCGGCGCCGCCGATCACGGCCTTGACCGCGGCCTCGTTGGCGTCGCCGAACGCACCTTCCTGGGCAAAGACGACGACCTTCTTGCCGGTGGCGTCGCCGATGAAGGACTTGGCGGTCACCACGTCCTGGTACGACTGCCGGCCGGAGCGGAAGGTGTACCTGTTGGCGCCGGTGATGGCGTCGGTGGCGGCCGCCCCGGAGATGTTCAGCACCTTGTTCTGGGCAGCGATCGGGGCGACCTGCAGGGCCACACCGGAGGAACTCGACCCGCCGATGATCTTGTAGCCCTTGCCGATCAGGTCCTTGGCCGCGGAGACCGCCTTCGCCGGGTCCCCCGCGTCGTCGACCTCGGTGAGCTCGATCTTCCGGTCACCGACCTTGCCGGTGCCCTTGGTGGCATAGTCGAGGCCGGCCTTGAAGCCCTCGATGTACTGCTTGCCGTAGCTGGCCAGCGGCCCGGACTGGGAATACACCAGACCGACCTTGACCGGTGCGGCGTCGCCGCCGCCGGACGCGGTGTCCTGCGGGCTGCCACAGGCCGTGGCGGCCATCGCGGCCGCCATCATCGTGGCGGCGGAGAGGAACGCCCGTCGCGTGTGCCGGATCGTCATTGCGACTCCAGGTGAGGACAGGGGGAACTCAGTTGTCGGCTCACGCTAGAAGTGACATCACCCACGGGCTATGTGGCCCCAACACACAAGTGGTCGCATGGGGATGGCCTCTCGTAACAACCCCCGCCATCCGCGCGTAACCCCGCCGACTCCGGATGGCCCCCGCCACCACCGACGACCCGGCCGGTGTGTCTCGCCCCGCCATCGCGGTGCCGCCCCGCCGAGGTGCCACTACCCGGATGCTCCTGACCCGCACGCACCGTCATGGTCGGCCGACCTCGGGCAGCGCTCCGCTTTTCGACGTGTCGCAACTTATTGCAGTTACTTGTGCAGGTAGGGCAGGATCGGACTCGCCGAACCAATCGGAGTCCTCACCATGCCCACAGCCGAAGCGCCGTACCGCCAGATCGCCAACGAACTCGCCGCGAAGATCAGGAGCGGGGAGCTGAAACCCGGCGACAAGCTGCCCTCGACCCGTGAGCTGGCCGAGGCGTATGGCGTCCACATGAACACGGCCTACCGCGCAATGTCCCTGCTGCACGATCGTGAACTGATCACTGGCCAACCGGGGCGCGGCACCTACGTCGCCGAACGCCCCGGACAGTAAGTCCTCGCTCCCTGTGGAGCTGATGCCGTAAACGAATCACGCACGTCGGCGCTCCCGGCTGCGGAGATCGTGCTCGATCCTGGATGTAGTGGTCTCCGCTGGGACGGGATGCCACTGTTTCCAGGATCGAGCGTGACCTTGTCAGGGGCCAGCCGCAAACGTCGGCGTGGGGTGCCCGGACAGCGCCGGACACCCCACGTCGTCGGAGCGTCACGCCGGGGTCCCGAGCGCCCCGGCGCGACGCCGATCAGAGGCCCGCGCGGGCCGCCACGGCCGTGTCCGGCTGGTCGGCGAAGGCACCGTCCAGACCGAGGCCGAAGAAGAGCTCGTACTCGGCCGTGATGTCGCCACGGGCGTTCGGGTCGGTGCCGATGCGGTGGTCGACCGCGAGGAACTGGTTCTCGGCCCGGAACGTCCAGGCGTGCACCAGCAGCTTCACCTTGTGCGCGTCACGGATCACCGAGGTCGGCGGCAGCAGCTTGCCGGCCGCGTCCCGGGGGACGATCAGGTTCTTGTTCAGGCCGACGCCGTCGGCGTACTTGGC
Source organism: Micromonospora narathiwatensis (assembly GCF_900089605.1). NCBI lineage: Bacteria > Bacillati > Actinomycetota > Actinomycetes > Micromonosporales > Micromonosporaceae > Micromonospora > Micromonospora narathiwatensis. Next base: position 4,765,111 of record NZ_LT594324.1, read on the forward strand.
GACCCACGCGAGGCCGGAAGCCGCGGCCAGGTCGGCGTAGGTGCGCGGGTCGTTGGCGACGGTGAAGTCGTACGGGCGGCCGGCGGCGTCCATGAGCTGGATCAGCCGTACGTCGATCATGCGGTCGAGCTTGCGCAGGTTGGCCGTCTCGAAGCTCTGGATGAAGACCGGGTCGTTGCGGTGGGTCAGCTTGTTGGCCTTGAGCACCGCGACCAGCGGCTCCTCCAGCGACAGCCCGATCGAGGTGAAGTAGCTGGGGTGCTTGGTCTCCGGGTAGACGCCGATGGTGCGGCCCCGGGCCTTCGACTCGGTCCGGGCCAGGTCGATGACCTCCTGGAAGGTCGGCACCTCGAACTTGCCGTCGAACGCGGTGTTGGCCACCCGCACCTGCGGCAGCCGCTCCTTGGCCCGCAGCGTCTTCAGCTCGGCCAGCGTGAAGTCCTCGGTGAACCAGCCGGTGACGCCGACCCCGTCGATGACCTTGGTCGCCTTCCGGGCGGCGAACTCGGGGTGGGCGGCCACATCGGTCGTACCGGAGATCTCGTTCTCGTGCCGGGCGACCAGCACGCCGTCCTTCGTCGAGACCAGGTCCGGCTCGATGTAGTCGGCACCCAACCGGATGGCCAACCGGTACGCCTCCAGCGTGTGCTCCGGGCGGTAGCCGCTGGCGCCGCGGTGACCGATCACGATCGGCTGCTGCTTCGCGCCGGACTGCTCGGCGCGGGGCTCCGAATCGGCCTGGGCGGCCACGGCCGGCACCACCACAGCCGCCGCGAGCAGCGCGCCGGCCACGCCGAGGGCGGAAAGGGTACGTCGCAACGCCGTCTCCTGTCGTCGATGGGTACGCCCAGCAGACCGGTCGCGGTTGACCGCCAGTTGGTCGGTTCCTGTCCTACTGGTGAATCTCCGGGCGGAAAATGACGTGGTGCGCCGTCTGCTCCGTCGTCCCGTACGGCTGGTGCCGTTCGGGTTCCTGGCGGCGATCCTGTTCGGCACCGGCCTGCTGATGCTGCCGTGGGCCACCAGCGAGCACCGGTACACCCCGTTCGTCACCGCGCTCTTCACCGCCACCTCGGCCGTCTCGGTCACCGGCCTGGCGGTCAACGACACCCCGCACTACTGGAACGACTTCGGGCTGGCGATGATCACCGTGCTCACCCAACTCGGCGGCCTCGGCATCCTGACCATCGCGGCGCTGGTGATCCTGGCGGTCTCCCGGCAGCTCGGCCTGCGCAACCGGCTGCTGGTGCAGGCCGAGACCATGGAGTTCGGCCCCGCCGACGTCCGCCGGTTGCTGACCCGGATCGCGGCGACCGTCTTCGTCGCCGAGGCGGTGATGACCGCCGTGGTCACCGCCCGGTACTGGCTGTCCTACGGCTATCCCCCGGGGCGGGCCCTGTGGTTCGCCTCGTTCCACTCGATCCAGGCATTCAACAACGGTGGGTTCACCCTCTATCCCGACGGGCTGGTCGCCTTCTCCCGCGACCCGTGGCTGATGCTGCCGCTGAGCCTGGGCGCGATCATCGGCGGGTTGGGCTTCCCGGCGCTCTTCGAGGCGGTACGGGAGTGGCGGCGACCGCACCGGTGGGCGATCGCCACCAAGCTGACCGTCTGGGGGTCCGTCACACTGCTCGTACTCGGCTTCGGCGCCCTGCTGTTCGTCGAGTGGAACAATCCCCGCACCATCGGCGGCTTCGACCCGGCGGGGAAGGTGCTGGCCTCGTTCAGCCAGATCGCGCTGACCCGCACCGGCGGCTTCGACATCATCCACGTCGACCGGCTCGCCGAGGAGAGCTACCCGCTGCTGATCGTCCTGATGTTCATCGGTGGCGGCAGCGCCAGCACCGCCGGCGGGATCAAGGTCTCCACCTTCTTCCTGCTCGCCTTCGTCATCTGGGCCGAGCTGCGCGGCGAGCCGGACGTGACGGTGGGCGGCCGGCGGGTCGCCAACGCCAGCCAGCGGCAGGCGTTGACCGTGGCGTTGCTCAGCGTCGCGCTGGTCGTCGCCGGTACGGTCGTGGTGATCGTGCTGACCGAGCACGTCCGCTACTACGCCGCGCTCTTCGAGGTCACGTCCGCGTTCAGCACCACCGGCCTGACCACCGGGCTCACCGCGGAGCTGAAGGCACCCGGCCACTACCTGTTGATCGGGCTCATGTACATCGGCCGGATCGGCCCGCTCACCCTCGGGTCCGCGATCGCGTTGAACACCCGACGACGGCTGTACCGCTATCCGGAGGAGCAACCCATTGTCGGCTAGGAGGACGGACGACAGCGGCATCGTGGTGATCGGTCTCGGCCGGTTCGGCTCGCGGCTGGCCGGCTCGCTGACCCACCTCGACCACGACGTACTGGCCGTCGACCGTGATCCGGGTCGGGTCCAGCACTGGTCGGCGCGGTTGGACCGGGTGGTGCAGGCGGATTCCACCGAGGACGCCGCGCTGCGCCAGCTCGGTGTGGCGGACTTCCGGCGGGTGGTGGTCGCCATCGGCGCCTCGGTCGAGGCGAGTGTGCTGACCGTGCTGGCCCTCACCGAGCTGGGCATCCCGCAGATCTGGGCCCGGGCCACCTCGGAGAAACACGCGAAGATCCTCGACTCGGTGGGCGCGCACCACGTGATCTTCCCGGAGGCGGAGACCGGCGAGCGGGTCGCGCACCTGATCGTCAGCCGGATGCTGGACTTCATCGAGTTCGGCGACGACTTCGCGATCGCCAAGGTGCGCGTACCGGAGGCGATGGTGGGGCGGCGGCTGCGCGACATGAGCCCGGTGGACCGGTACGGCGTGATGGTGGTCGGCGCGAAGCTCCCCGGCGAGCGGTTCTGCTACGCCGGCCCGGACACGGTGCTGCGACGCGACAGCGTGCTCGTCGTGGAGGGCAGCATCACCCAGGTGCAGCGGTTCGCCGCGCTGGAGTGAGCATCACTTGCCCTTGCCCTTGCCGTGACCACCGCCCTTCGGTTGCCCTACTGCCCTTTTCCCTTCTTGTCCTCCTTGCCCTTGCCGGGCTTCGCCGGTTTGGCCCGGCCGGAGCCCGGCGAGCTGCCGCCCTTCGCGGTGGCCGGCTTCGCCGGGGCCTTGGCCGGCGGCGCCTTGGCCGGCGGGGCGGTGGTCGGCGTCGACCCGGCCACCCCGGACACCTGCACACCGCAGGTGCTGTCGCCGATCTTGAACTCGATCGGCAGCGGGTTGCCACCGCTGTAGCGGCCGGTCAGCGCGAACTTCTTCGACGCGCCCGGGGCCAGCGCGGCATCCGTGGCCGGCACCTGGAGCAGCACGGTCCGCCCCTGCTGGCGTACCGCCGGCTGGGCCGTGGTGACCGTCTGCCGGCCGGGAAAGGTGAAGCTCATCGTCCAGTCGCGCAGCTCCCGGCTGCCGGTGTTGGTCAGGGTCAGGTCGGCGGTGAAGTCCTTGCCGGAGTCACGGCGCAGCGCGTAGTCCACCGCGCACGGGGTCGGCTGCGGCAGCCCCATCCGGGCCTCGGTCGGCTCGACCCCGCCGCTGGCCGGACTCTTCGAGGTCACCCCCCACATCGCGGCGGTGACCGCGACCAGTCCGGCGGCGGCCACCCCGGCCTCCGCCCTGCGCCGCCGGGCGGCGGCCCGCCGGGTACGGGTACGCATGGCGGAGAAGGGCAGCGCGCCCGTCTCCGACGACCAGGGCAGGATGGTGGTTCCCGCGTTCTCCACCAGCGCCGGGTCGAACCGGCCGGGTGCCGGGGAGACCGGCATGATCGCGGCGATCCCCGCGGCCTCGGCGAGCGTACGGGCCACCTCGGCGGTCGCGGGGCGGTCCTCGGGGCGCTTCGCGAGGCAACGCCGGACCAGCTCCTCGACCTCGTCGGGGAGCCCGGCCACCGGGGGCATCGGGTCCGGGTCGCGGTACATGTGCGCCTGGAGCATCTGGGTGGTGGTGCTGGCCTGCCAGGGCAGCCGCCCGGTGAGCATCCGGTACAGCAGCAGGCCGACCGCGTACACGTCGGTGGCCGGGGAGACCTGGCCGTTGTCCAGCCGCTCCGGCGCCAGGTACGCGGGGGTGCCGAGCAGGGCACCGTCCGGGCCCTTGTCGCTCTCCCCCACCAACGCCGAGATGCCGAAGTCGACCACCTTCACCCCGGTCGGGGTGAGCATGACGTTGCCCGGGGTGACGTCCCGGTGGACCACTCCCCGGGCGTGCGCGGTGGCCAGCGCCGACGCCACCTCGGCGCCGATGGTCACCGACTCCCGCCAGGTCAGCCGCCCGCCGCGGCCGAGCCGGCTGCTCAGCGGGCCGCCGTCGACCAGCTCCATCACCACGTACGGCACGGTCACCCCGGCCTGCTCGGACTCGCCGTAGTCGTACACGTTGGTGATGTTGGGGTGGCAGAGCCGCGCGGCGGCCTGCGCCTCGACCCGGATACGGTGCCGGAACGCCCGGTCGCTGGCCAGCCGGGAGGCGAGCACCTTGATCGCCACCTGGCGGCCGAGCACCTCGTCGTAACCGCGCCAGACCACCGACATGCCGCCCGCACCGAGCTGCTCGATCAGCCGGTACCGCTCACCCAGCAGCTGCGCGCCGCCCCGGACCGATGCACCCATGGTCGGTCCTGTTGCCCGCGGCCGACCGTCGTACACCTGATGCGTCCGAATCGGTCAGAAAGTCACCCGTTCAGGCGGTCGCCAGCAGCTGGTCCACCGGGGCGTAGTCGTCGGTGAGCACCAGCGCGTCGCCGACGAATCCGGCCAGTGCGGCGTCGCGCACCAGCACGGCCACCTCCGGCAGCAGGCCCAGGCGGGACTCGATCGCGGCCAGCGGCAGCGGCGCGTCCGACGCGATGATCAGGAAGTTCGCGCCCTGCTGTCCGGCGAACGCGCCGGGCGGGGCGAGCGCCGCGACGTACCGGAACTCGGCGGCGACGGTGGCCAACTCGGCCCGGATGAACCGGTCCGGCGGCATGTCGATCACGTTCTGCACGTAGATCCCGCCCGGCCGGAGCACCCGGCGGACCTCCGCGGCCATCTCCCGGGTGGCCAGGTGCCAGGGCACCACCAGATGGCCGAAGGCGTCACCGACGATGAAGTCCCGGCTGTCGGTCGGCTCGGCGCCGAGCAGCACCCGGGCGTCGCCGACCTTGGCCCGCAGCCGCGGCCCGGTGCGCACGCCCAGCTCCCGCCGGCCCAGGTCGACCAGCCCACCGTCGATCTCGAAGACCAGGTTGTCGGTGTCGGGCCGGGTGGCGGCGAGGTAACGCGGCATGGTGAAGCCGCCGCCGCCCAGGTGCAGGGCGTCCAGCCGCTGCCCCTTCGGCGCGGCGGCATCCGCGACCAGACCGATCCACTGGGTGTACGCGTACTCCAGGTGGGTCGGGTCGGCCAGGTCCACGTACGAGTGCTGCGCCGAGTTCAGGTAGAGGTAGCGTCCCTCCGTCCAGCGCGGGTCCGGCTGCACCTTCGCACAGTGGTACGCCGTCTCCACGTCGCACGGGTTCGGGGCGACCGCCGAGAGCCCCGCCGCGGCCAGGCCGACCACCGCCAGGACGGCCTTCGCGCGGGCCGGAGCGGGCAGCCCGGTCCCCGCCCGCCGGCGCAGATACGCCCCGAGCACCAACCCGGTCGCCCCCAGCACCGCTGCCAGTCCGAGCACGATCACCGTGCTGGGCAGCGCCGCCACCAGCACGAAGCCGGTGACCAGGGTGGCGGTGATGCCGCCCAGGGTGCCGATGCCGGAGAGCCGCCCGACCACCTGCCCGGTGCGGCGCAGGTCGGCGAGCTGAAGCTTGACCACCAGCGGGGTGATCGCGGCGAGCAGCCCCGCCGGCACCAGCACCGCCAGCGCGGTCAGCAGCAGTACCGCACTGGCCGCGCCGCCGCGCAGCGCCTCACCGGCGTACCGGACGACGGGGAGGGTGACCGCGGTGGCGATGCCGGCCAGCACCAGGGCCGGGGCGAGCAGGCCGCGCGGGTCCCGCCGGTCGGCCAGCCACCCGCCCATCCACGCCCCGTACGCGATGGCGCCCAGCGCCATGCCGATGACCGAGCTGGTCACCTGGAGGGTCACCCCGACGTACGGGCCGACCAGGCGGAGCGAGATCGTCTCCAGCACCAGCACCGCCCCGCTGGAGAGGAAGACCAGGAACGCGGCGAGCCCGTTCGGCAGGGCCCGCGGGGCCGGCACGCTCGGCGCCGGCTCCACCACGACCTCGGAGTATGTGCTGCTCACCGTCGCGATGCTACGCAACCGGCCCGGCAGGGGCATCAATACATGGAGACATGAACATGGTTTGTGTGGTCCGCGGCCGGACTGCCACCGCCGCTGTACGACCGCCAGCCGGTGTTCGGCATCCAGATCTGCCGGTACCAGATCACGTACATGACGCCGAGCTTGCTGGCGTTGTTCTTGAGGTAGCTGGCGAGGCTGTCCCCGTACGCCTTGTCGCCGCCGGTGGCCGAGACGTTCTCGAAGCCACCGCTCGCGGCGGAGAAGTCGCAGGCCCGCCCCTTCGGGTGCTCGCCGCCACCACCACTGCGGTGGCAGGAGGCGTACCTCTTGTAACCGGCCGCCTTGGCCTGCTGGAGCATGTGCAGGGTACGCGGGGTGATGCAGCCGTCGGCCGGCGTCGGGTCGTCCACCGAGCAGGACTCCGACGGCCACGAGCCGTCGGCGTTGCGGGGCGCCGGCTTGGCCGACGCGGAGCCGCCGCTGAAGCCGGAGCTGCTGCCCGAGCTGACCTTGGCCAGCGCGATCTCGGCGTCCCGCTTCTTCTTCGCCAGCACGGCGAGCTGCTTCTGCTGTTCGCGGACCTCGGCGTCGATGGCCAGCTTGGCCTGTGCGGCCTCGGTCTTCGCCTCGGTCAGGGCGTGCAGCCGCTTGCTGTCCCGCTGCGCCATCACGTCCAGCTCGGCGGCGCGCTGGAGGAACGAGCCCGGGTCGGAGCTGGCCAGCAGCGCCGACACCGGGGTCAGCCGACCCAGCCGGTACGACTGCGCGGCCACCTCGCCCACCTGCGAGTTCAGCTCGACCAGGCGCAGCTCGAGCTGCTTGAGCTGCCCGCTCAGCTCGGTCTGCCGGCGCTTGGAGTTGTTGAGCCGGGCCGTGGCCTCGATGTGGCCCTTCGCCGCCGCTTCGAGCGCCTGCCGTAGCTGCTTGCTGCCACCCTCGTCCGGTGCATTCGGGGTGGGTGCGGCGACGGCGGCTCCGGCCGGGGCGAGGCCGGCACCGAGCAGCAGGGCCGCCGCGGCGAGCAGGGCGAGCAACGGCCGGCGGACGCGCCGCCGGATGAGCCTGGTCCTGGGCACGAAGGCGTCCTTCCGTCGACCGCCGGCCCCCGGTTGACCCCTGCGCGGCGGCGGCTCCGCCGGCCCCGGACGGCGGCCTGCTGGCGGAGACCGCCGGTCACGATACCGGACCACGCGCCCCACGCCAGGCCCCCAACCTCGGGCGACACTGATCATCGACGCAGCGTGCCGAGAGCGTGGCGGACCGCGAGAAGAGGGGCGGCTCAACCGCCCAGCAGTGCCGCCCGGACCTCGTCCCAGACCTCCGCGCTGGACGCGACCAGCAGGCCCCGGCCGTCGTCGGCCGGGTGGTAGTCGGTCCCGTCGAAGCGGCGGGCCACCCCGCCCGCCTCCCGTACGAGCAGGGCGCCGGGCGCGTGGTCCCAGGGCAGGGTGCGCCAGAAGAGAACGAACTGCTGCGCGCCGGTGAGCAGGTCGAGATACTCCCGGCCGGCGCAGTGCTGGCCGGGCAGCAGCTCACCGATCCGTCCGCCGCCCGCCACCACGCTCTGTCGGGTGGCCGGGGGCAGGAACCGGGTCATCGCGGTGCCACGCAGCGCACCGACCTCGGGCACCGACCCGGTGGTGCGTACCGGTGTCCCGTCCAGCCGGGTGCCCGCGCCCGCGCGGCACGTGGCCATGGTCCCGTCCAGCGGGTCGTACACCCAGGAGGCCACCGGTACGCCGTCGCTGAGCAGCGCCACCATCAGGGCGAACGGGCACCGCCCGGCGGCGAAGTTGGCGGTGCCGTCGACCGGGTCGACCAGCCAGACGTCGCCGTCGCCGCGCAGGTGCCGCAGCAGGTCCGGGTCCTCGGCGACCGCCTCCTCACCGACCACCACCGAGCCGGGGCGCAGCCGCCGCAGCCCGGCGGAGATCAGCTCCTCCGCCCGCCGGTCCGCGACGGTGACCAGCTCGCCGGGCGCCTTCTCGGCGATGTCGGCCGCGTCGAGTCGCCGGAACATCGGCACCACGACCTCCGCCGCGGCCTCCCGCAGCAGCGCGCCGACGTCCTCCAGCAGCCGGTCAGCCACGCGGCGGCAGCTTGACCACGCTGACGAAGAACTCGTCGATCTGGCGGACCACCGAGATGAAGCGCTCGAAGTCCACCGGCTTGGTCACGTAGGCGTTGGCGTGGAGCTGGTAGCTGCGCAGGATGTCCTCGTCGGCCTGCGAGGTGGTGAGCACCACGACCGGGATCCGGCAGAGCTGCTCGTCCTTCTTGATCTCCGCCAGCACCTCCCGGCCGTCCCGGCGCGGCAGGTTCAGGTCGAGCAGGATCAGGTCGGGGGTCACCGCGTCCCCGTACTGGCCCTCGCGGCGCAGGTAGGCCAACGCCTCGGCGCCGTCCGAGACCACGGTGAGGCGGTTACGGAGCTTGTGCTCCTCGAACGCCTCCTGGGTCATCAGCACGTCGCCCGGGTCGTCCTCGACCAGCAGGACCTCGATCGGGCTCTTGCCGTCAGCCGGCACGGTCATCCCACCGTCTCCTTCATGCCACCCGTCGCAGCGTCTCCGGCCGCCCCCTCGGGCGTCCCGTCCCGTACCGGTTCCGACTGCCGACCGACGGGCACCGCGGCGGCGCCCGCGGTCGTCTCGTCGGATCCGGTCGTCTCGTCGGACCCGGTCGACCCGTCGTCGCCGGTCGGTTGCGCGCCGGCCGCGGGGAGGGTGCACCGGATCACGGTGCCCTCCTCGGTGTCGGTGTCCACCCAGACCCGGCCACCGTGGTACTCCACGATCTTCTTGACGATGGCCAGGCCGATGCCGGTGCCCGGGTACGCGTCCTTGGAGTGCAGCCGCTGGAAGATGACGAAGATCTTGTCGGCGAACTCCGGCTCGATCCCGATGCCGTTGTCCCGGCAGGCGATCTCCCACTCGTCGTCGACCAGCCGGGCCGACACGTGCACCCTGGGCGACACGTCGGGCCGGCGGAACTTGATCGAGTTGCTGACCAGGTTGGCCAGCAGGTTGGTCAGCAGCGGCTCCTCGCCGCGGATCACCGGCAGCTCGTCCCAGGTCAGCTCGGCGTCGGCGTACTGGCGGGCGACCTCGGTCTGCGCGGCCACGTCACCCATCACCTTGTTCAGGTCGACCTCGGTGAAGCCGGTGGTGAGACGGCCGATCCGGGAGAACGCGAGCAGATCGTTGATCAGCCGCTGCATCCGCTGCGCGCCGTCGACCGCGAACGCGATGTACTGGTCGGCGCGCTCGTCGAGCCGGCCCGCGTACCGCCGCTGAAGGAGCTGGCAGAAGCTGGCCACCTTGCGCAGCGGCTCCTGGAGGTCGTGCGAGGCGACGTAGGCGAACTGCTCCAGGTCCCGGTTGGACCGGGTGAGTTCCTCGGCCTGCTTCTGCAACTGGCTGTTGACCCACTCGATGCGCTCGCGGGCCTGACGGACCTCGTCCAACTCCTGAGCGATCTTCTGGCGCATGGCGTCGATGTCGTCGGCGAGCCGGCGGAACTCCGGCGGGCCCGCCCCCTCGATGTGGTGCCGGTAGTCGCCGGCGGCGACCTCCCGTACCTGGCCCACCAGGGCGGCCAGCGGCCGGATCAGCATCCGGTCCAGGGAGAGCAGCAGAACCCCGCCGGCCACCGCCACCACCAGGGCCGCCGCGATCAGCAGCACCACCAGCACGTTGCTGGTCCGGTTGACCCGGCCGGCGGCCTGCTCCCGGACCGTCAGGATCTCGTCCTGGAGGGTGTCCACCGCCCCTCGGACGCCGTCGAACTGCTGCCGGGTCTGGTCGGTGATCAGCGCCTGCCCGGCGGCCGGGCCGCTGCGCTCGGTCGTGTCGATCACCGGCTCGGCGACCCTGGCCCGCCACTGCGCCGCGCGCTCCTCGACGACCGCCAGCGCGCGCAGCACGTCCGGGTAGTCTCCGGCCAGGTCGCGGATCGAGGCGACGAGATCCCGCTCCCGCTTCAGCCCCGCCTCGTACGGGCTCAGGTCCTTGCCGTCGCCGTTCACCGCGTACCCGCGGACGCTGGTCTCCTGGTCGAGCAGCGCGCTCAGCAGCTCCTGGCCCTGCACCCGCAGCGGACCGGTCCTGACCATGACCACGTCGATGTTCTGCCGGTTCTTCTCCGCGACCAGCGCCTCGGCCGCGGCCAGCCCGAGCAGCAGCACCAGGACCACGGTGAGCAGCGCGACCACCCGGCGACGCAGGGTCCAGCCCTGCCGGTACGCGTTCATCGGCCACCACCCCGGCTGACCAGCAGCATGGCGACGTCGTCGGCGAGCGGGCCGCCGTTCATCCGCTCGGCCCGGCCGACCAGCCACGCCGGCAGCTCGGCCAGCGGCACCGCCTGGTTGGCCGGGTCGGCGAGCAGGTCGGTGAGCCCCGGCACGTCGAGTCGCTCGTCACCGGCGCCCACCCGGCCCTCGATCAGGCCGTCGGTGTACATCAGCAGGGACCAGTCATCGGCGTCGAACTCCAGGTCGAAGGCGACCGGCCGGCGCGGTCGTACGCCGAGCAGCAGGCCACCCTTGGCGGGCACCGGGGCGACCTTACCGCCGCTGAGCAGCAACGGCGGCGGATGCCCGGCGAGTCGCACGGTGGCCCGGTCGGCCGCCAGGTCGAGCCGGGTGGTCGCCACCGTGGCGAAGATCTCCTGGAGCCGACGCTCGCTCATCAGCACCTGTTCCAGGGCGGGCAGCACCTCGTCGTCGGGCACCCCGGCCAGGATCAGCGCCCGCCAGGCGACCCGCAACTCGACGCCGAGGGCGGCCTCGTCCACGCCGTGCCCGCAGACGTCGCCGACGATCAGGTCGATCCGGTCCGGCCGGGTCTGCACCACGTCGAAGAAGTCGCCGCCGATCAGGGCGGCGTGCCGGCCGGGTCGGTAGAAGGTGTGCACCGACACCCGGTCGGTGGTCATCAGCGGCTGCGGCAGCAGGCCCCGCTCCAGGCGGGCGGACTCGGCCTGGCGCAGCTCCACCTCGCGCAGCCGGCGGGCGTTCTCGTCGGCCCGCTTGCGTTCCACCGCATAGCGCAGCGCGCGGGTCAGCAGTACGCCGTCGACCTGCCCCTTGACCAGGTAGTCCTGGGCGCCCTCGGCGACCGCGACGATGCCCAGGTGCTCGTCGGAGCGGCCGGTGAGCACGCAGACCGCGGCCCCGCTCGACATCTCCAGCACCTTGCGCAGCCCGTCCAGGCCCTGCGCGTCGGGCAGGCCCAGGTCGAGCAGGACGCAGTCGACCCCCGCGACCCGCTGCCGGGCCTCGCTGAGGCTGGTGGCGACCAGCAGATCGATCATCGAGTTGGTCTCGGCGAGCAGCTCGCCGACCAGGAAGGCGTCGCCCTCGTCGTCCTCGACCAGCAGCACCCGCAGCCGCGCGGCGGGTGGCAGGTTGGCGGGGTGCCCGATGCCGCCCGGCGCGGCGGGCCGGGGCAGCACGGGAGGACCGGCCTCGCCGGGCCCCCGTTGCGGCCGGGTCACCGCCGTGAGACGCGGGAGTTCGCTGGTGATGTCGGACTCCTTCCGAGTGCCCCGCTGATCCTGTATCAGACAACGGTCGCACACAACACGACCGGAGGCGGCGTGGGCGGGGCGCGCCGTGGGAGGTTCACCACGGGCCGGCGGAAGGGCAGGATGATGCCACCCCGACCACCCCGAGGAGTTCCCGTGGGCGTACCCCCGACCCGCCCCGCCGACCGGGCGCTGGCCCGGCCGCGCCGCCGACTGCCCGCCGCGCTCGCCGCGCTCGCCGCCCTGCTCGCGGTCGGTGCCGGCGTCCTGGTCGACCTGGCCACCCCGGCACCGCGCCCGACCGACGCGCCTGCGGACCAGTTCAGCGCCGAGCGGGCGTACCAGCACGTCAAGGTCATCGCGGCCCGGCCGCACGTGGCCGGCAGCGCCGCCAACGACCAGGTCCGGGAACACCTCGTGGGCGTGCTGCGCGGGCTCGGTCTGGAGACCGAGGTGCAGGACACCGTCGCCCCGGAGGCCGGGCAGCTCAGCGGGGCCGCCGGCGGTGCGACCCTGGCCCGGGTACGCAACGTGGTGGCCCGGCTGCCCGGCACCGGTTCGACCGGGCGGGTCTTCCTGGTGGCCCACTACGACTCGGTGCAGTCCGGGCCGGGCGGCAACGACGACGCCGCCGGCACGTCCACCATCCTGGAGGTGGCCCGGGCGCTCACCGCCGGTCCGCGCCCGCGCAACGACGTCGTCTTCGTGCTCACCGACGCCGAGGAGGCGTGCCTGTGCGGGGCCTCCGGGTTCGCCGCGAGCCACCCGCTGGCCCGGGACGGCGGGGTGGTGCTCAACCTGGAGGCGCGGGGCAGCACCGGTCCGGTGATCATGTTCGAGACGTCCCGGAACAACGCGAAGCTGGTGGACGTCTTCGGCCGGGCCGCCCCGTACCCGGTGGGCACCTCGTTCGCGGTGGAGATCTACCGGGCGCTGCCGAACGACACCGACTTCACCGCCTTCCTGGACCACGACTTCGTCGGCCTGAACTCGGCGTACATCGACGGTGGCGCGATCTACCACACGCCGCTGGACGTCCCGGCGGCGATGGACCGGGGCAGCCTCCAGCAGCACGGCGACAACGCGCTCGGCCTGGCCCGCGAGTTCGGCCGCACCGACCTGACCAAGCTCGGTTCCGACCACGACGCCACCTACTTCCCGGTGCCGGGCGGCCTGATCCGCTACCCCGGCTGGCTGGTCCTGCCGCTGGCGCTGGCCGCCCTGGTCGCGGTCGGGCTGCTCGGCTGGCTGCTGCGCCGCCGTGGCCGGGCCACCGCCGGCCGGCTGGCCGCCGGCGTCGGGCTCGCCCTGGCGCCGATCGTGCTCGCCCCGCTGGGCGCCTGGCTGCTCTGGGCCGCGATCACCACGGTCCGCCCCGGGTACGCCGAGCTGCTCGACCCGTACCGGCCGGTCTGGTACCGGCTCGCCGTGGTGGCGCTCGCCGCCGCGATCCTGTTCACCTGGTACGCGCTGACCCGCCGCCGGATCGGGCCGGCCGCCCTCGCGTTCGGCGGGCTGACCTGGCTGGCGCTGTTCGGCGTACTCCTCGCGGTGCTGGTGCCGGGCGGCGCGTACCTGACCACGCTGCCCGCGCTGGCCGGTGCGCTCGCCGGCCTGGCGGCGCTGGCCACCCGGCTGGACGGCCCCTGGCCGGTGGTCGCGGTGACCCTGGCCGGCGCGGTGGCCGTGGTGATCCTGCTGCCCACCGTGGTGCTGCTCTTCCCGGCGCTCGGCATGGCGATGGGCGGGGTCGCCGCGCTCTTCGCGGTGCTGCTCGGGCTGGTCGCGCTGCCGGTGGTCGACCTGCTGCACCCGCAGGCCGGCGGCCAGCGCGGCCTGCTCGCGCTCCGGGCCCGCCGGCTGGGCGCCCTGCCGGCCGCCGCCGCCGGGCTCGCCGCCGTGGTCCTCGCCGGGGTCGGCCTGGCCGTCGACCGCTTCGACGCCGCCCACCCGGTGCCCACCCACCTGATGTACGGCTTCGACGCCGACTCCGGCAAGGGGATGTGGATCACTCACGAGGCGGAGCCGCAACCGTGGACCGCCCAGTACGTGGACGACAAGGGGGCGGTCACCCACTACTTCCCCGCGCTCGGCGACGGCGTGTTCAAGTTCGGTGACGCCCCCGCGGTCAACCTGCCGCCACCGGCCGTCACGGTCCTCTCGGACAGCACCGCGGGCACCGAGCGCACCTTGCGGGTACGGGTGACCCCGCAGCGGCCGGTCCGCGTGCTCTCGCTGCACGTCGATCCCGATCCCGATCCCGGCCCGGCGACGGTCGTCAAGGCCAGCGCGGCCGGCGTACCGCTGCCGATCAAGCCGGTGCAGCCGGGCAGTTCGTGGGGCTTCGGTCTGGTGTTCCACGCCCCGCCACCGGAGGGTGTCGAGGTGACCCTCACCCTGCGCCCGAAGCAGGAGAAGGTGGACCTGCGAGCGATGGACGCCAGCGACGGCCTGGACGGCGTACCCGGCTTCCACCCCCGCCCGTGGAACCTCGGCGTAACCGGCTCCCACACCTCCGACATGCTCGCGGTGGCCCGCACATACTCCTTCTGACCCCACCCACCCCCACCCCTCCCGCGATCTTGCACTTTTGGCTCCGACGAAAAGGGCGGAAGCTCGCAAAGGGGCAACCGCAATTGCAAGATCGCGGGAGGAATGCCGGGGTTCGAGAAAACCTGGGGACAGATGTCGAAGGGGAAGCGGCAGCTTCTACTCATGAGTGAAGGGCAGACTCAGCACCCCAGGGAGCAGATCGATGACGAAGGTTATGACCGGAGCGACCATGTCGTTGGACGGCTACATCGCGGACGCGTCGCACGGTGGGTTCGAATACCTCTTCCAGTGGTACGACAACGGCGACGTCGAGACGCCGACGGCCAACCCCGACATGACGATGCGCACCTCGGCGGCGAGCGCGGAACACCTGCGCGAACTGAACGAGCGGACCGGAGCCCTCGTCGTAGGCCGGCGGCTCTTCGACATGACCAACGGCTGGGGCGGCCGGCACCCGATGGACGTACCCGTGGTCGTCGTCACGCACAGCGTGCCGGAGGGCTGGGAACGGGAGGGCGACTCGTTCGTGTTCGTCACGGACGGCATCGAGAGCGCGATCGACCGGGCGAAGGCCCTCGCCGGCGACAAGCAGGTCGGCGTCAACGGCGGCAGCATCGCGACGCAGGTCATCGAGGCCGGCCTGCTCGACGAGGTACACGTCGATCTCGTCCCGGTCCTGCTCGGCGACGGCATCCCGCTCTTCTCCGGCCTGAAGATTGCGCCCGTCCAGTTGGCGGGGCCCACGAAGGTCGTCCAGGGCAACGGGGTCACCCACCTCGCCTACCAGGTACGCAAGGCAGCCTGACGGCGTGGGGCCGGCGCGGTACCGTGCCGGCCCCACGTCGTAGCAGCCGTTACTTCCAGCGGAAGTGGACGAAGAGGCGGCCGAAGTTCTTGGAGTCCTTCTCGACGCGGTGGTAGAGCTGCTTGACGTCCTTCTGGTCGAGGAAACGCAGCACCCGCTTCTTGAGCTGGCCGGAGCCCTTGCCGGGGATGATCTCCACGAGGGTGGCCTTCTTCGCCACCGCCTCGTCCATGATCCCGCGCAGGGCACGATCGATGTCGTGGCCCTTGTTGAAGATGTCGTGGAGATCGAGCTTGAGCTTCACCAGGCCATGGTAGGCACATCCGGCCGCCGGACCCGGGGACGGCGAAGGGCAGCCCATCAGGGCTGCCCTTTCCGTCCCGTGCTGACCGAGGGTCAGCGACCGCCGCTGACCCGGCTCTGCACCCGACGCAGCGCCGCCGCGTAGTCGGCGTTGGTCGAGTGCATGGCCGCCGCGATACGCAGGTGCCGCAGCGCGTCGGCCGGCCGGTTCATCCGCTCCAGCGTACGGCCGAGCACGTGGTGCGCGTAGTGGTCGCTCGGGTCCCGGTCGACCAGCTCGCGTAGCTGCTCCTCGGCCCGGCTGAGCTGGGCCGACTGGAAGTACGCCCGGGCCAGCAGCTGCCGGACCGAGGAGTTGTCGGGTTCCGCCTCGACGATCGGTTCGAGCAGCCGCGCCGCTCCGGTAGGGTCACCCGCTTCGAAGAACATGGTCGCCCGCCGGTACTCCGCCAGAAGATCCACTCGACCCACCTCCCCATGTCGCACCAGCCTTTGTCCGACGCTGGCACAACACCGGCCGGAGCGCGAGTGTTCCGGCACCGGAACTTGCGTTCAGGAGGTCGGGTCGTACCGGTCGCCCACCAGGTCCCAGGCCCGGACCCCACCCACGATCCCGGCCGTGTTCGGTACGACCACCACGTCGTCGCCCATCCGAACCAGTTGTTCCGGCCGGATCAGCCGGGAGTTGCCCCCGCCCAGATAGAGCCGGTCCCAGCGGAAGACCGGCCGCAGCCCGTCCACCACCTGCCGGATCCGCCGGGACCAGAACGCGTCGCCGAGGCGGCGCCGTTCCGGCTCCCCGATGTACGTGTCGTAGGTGGTGTTCCAGCGCACCGGCGCGTGCGACAGCTCCAGGTGCGGGGCGAGCAACCCGCCGTCGAAGAGCGCGCTGCCCAGCCCGGTGCCGAGGGTCAGCACCAGCTCGCACCCGGTCCCGGCGACCACGCCCGCGCCGTGCACCTCGGCGTCGTTGAGCACCAGCGCCGGGATGCCGAACGCCTCTGCCAGCGCGCTGCGCGCGTCGTACCCGGACCACTCGGCGACCAGGTCCGGGTCGACCTTGCTGCGCGGCCCGGACCGGGTGACGTAGTGCGGGGTGGCCACCACCACACCGTGCCGGATCATGCCGGGCATCCCGACCGTGAGCCGGTCCGCCGCCGGCAGCCGGCCGGCCAGGTCCAGCAGCGTCTTGACGAAGAGCGCGGGCGGCAGCGGGTACGGCGTGGGCACCCGCAGCGGCCGGGCCCGCATGGTCCCGGCGGCGTCCAGCACCGACGCCTTGATCCCGCCACCGCCGCAGTCGATCGCCAGTGTGGTCGCCACGGCAGTGAGTGTCCCTCAGCAGGGTGGTGTCCGGCGCACCGGTGATCCGATCGGTGCCCGGCCGGCCCGGCGGTAGGCTCGGTCACCTCATGAGCGCCACGTTGATCGCCAAGGACCTCACCGCCGGCCACGGTGACCGCCTGCTCTTCGCCGACCTCGACCTGGTCGTCGCCCCCGGCGACGTGGTCGGGCTGGTCGGGGTGAACGGCGCGGGCAAGTCGACGCTGCTGCGTACGCTCGCCGGGCGGCAACCACGGGAGCAGGGTTCGGTGGCCCTGAACCCGCCCACCGCCACCGTCGGCTACCTGCCGCAGGAGCCGGAACGCCGGCCGGACGAGTCGGTCCGGGACTTCCTGGCCCGGCGTACCGGGGTGACGGAGGCACAGGCGGCGCTGGACGCGGCGACCGAGGCGCTCACCGCCGGGGCCGCGGGCGCCGACGACGCGTACGCCGTCGCCCTGGAACGCTGGCTCGACCTCGGCGGCGCGGATCTGGACGAGCGCGCCGAGCAGGTGGCCGCCGAGTTGGGCCTGGGCGTCGACCTGGACCACCCGATGATCGGGCTCTCCGGCGGGCAGGCGGCCCGGGCGGGGCTGGCTTCGCTGTTGCTCAGCCGGTACGACGTATTCCTGCTCGACGAGCCCACCAACGACCTGGACCTGGCCGGGCTGGACCGGCTGGAGCGGTTCGTCACCGGGCTGCGGGCCGGGACGGTGCTGGTCAGCCACGACCGGGAGTTCCTGACCCGTACGGTGACCCGGGTGCTGGAACTGGACCTGCACCAGCGGCAGGTCCGGCACTACGGCGGCGGCTACGCGGCCTACCTGGAGGAGCGGGAGGTGGCCCGCCGACACGCCCGGGAGGAGTACGAGGAGTACGCCGACACCCGGACCGAGCTGGAGGCGCGGGCCCGGATGCAGCGCGCCTGGATGGAGAAGGGCGTGAAGAACGCCCGGCGCAAGGCCACCGACAACGACAAGATCGGCCGCAAGTTCCGCACCGAGTCCACCGAGAAGCAGGCGGCGAAGGCCAAGCAGACGGCGCGGCTGATCGAGCGGCTGGAGGTGGTCGAGGAGCCGCGCAAGGAGTGGGAGCTGCGGATGGAGATCGCCACCGCGCCCCGCGCCGGCGCCGTGGTGGCCTCGCTTCGGGGTGCCGTCGTACGCCGGGGCGGCTTCACCCTCGGCCCGGTGGATCTCCAGATCGACTGGGCCGACCGGGTGGCGATCACCGGGGCGAACGGCTCCGGCAAGAGCACCCTGCTCGCCGCGCTGCTCGGCCGGCTGCCGCTGGACGAGGGCCACGCGGCGCTCGGCCCGGGGGTGGTGGTGGGCGAGGTCGACCAGGCCCGGGGACTGTTCCTCGGCGACCAGCCGCTGCTGGACGCCTTCGGCGCCGCCGTACCGGAGCTGAGCCCGGCGGACGTGCGGACGCTGCTGGCCAAGTTCGGCCTGCGCGCCGACCACGTGCTGCGGCCGGCGGCGACCCTCTCCCCCGGCGAGCGGACCCGGGCCGCGCTGGCCCTGCTCCAGGGGCGCGGGGTGAACCTGCTGGTGCTGGACGAGCCGACCAACCACCTGGACCTGCCGGCGATCGAGCAGTTGGAGTCGGCCCTGGCCACCTACCCGGGCACGCTGCTGCTGGTCACCCACGACCGGCGGATGCTGGAGGCGGTGAGCGTCGGCCGACGGCTGCGGGTGGACGCCGGACGGATCGCCGAGGACTGATCCGTGCCGACCCGGTCGCACCGGGTGACAATGACCCCATGCTCAAGTGGGAGTACGCGCTGCTGGTCCGCCGCCGCCAGGCGGCCGCCACCGATGCCGGGTGGGAGATCGTTTTCAGCTGGTACGGCCCGGACGGCTCGATGATCGACGTCACGCCGTACGGCGACACCGCGTTGGCCCACCTGAACCGGGCCGGTGACCAGGGCTGGGAGCTGGTCGCGATGAGCGAGGACCCGTCGCTGCCGGGCAACAACGAACTGCACCGGTACCACCTCAAGCGGCCCAAGGCCCCCGCGCCACCCCGTCAGCGGATGCGCGCCACCGGACGGACCGCCCGGCGGACGCTCGCCGGCTGAGCGGAGCGGGTCGCCGGCTCAGCGGAGCAGGTCGCCGGCTGGCGGATCGCCGGGGAACAGGCATATCGGGCGAGGATCCGGGTATCGCGCGGCCCGGAGGTGGGACATGGTCGTGCTGACGCAGTCCGCACCCTCGGCCGAGCGGCTGCGGGTGGTCGACGGATTCCTCGCCGAGGCGTGGGCCGACCTGGCCCGGCACGACGAGCGGCTGCGCCCGCTGGCCGTGGAGGTGCGTTTCGACCGGGGCGTCGCCCACCTGAGCGGCGAGGTCGCCGACCCGACCGAACTGCGGCTGGTCCGGGAGCTGGTGGGCCGCCTCGCCGGGGTGCTCGGCGTGTGGTGCCGGGTGACCGTCGGTGGCCGGACGCCGGTGGTGGTGGACCTGGGCTGCGGGGCCACCAAACAGTGGCCGGGCAACCTGGGGCTGGACATCTACCCGGCACCCGGGGTGAACGCGGTGGCCGACCTGTCCGGTTCGCTGCCGCTCGCCGACGACTCGGTGGACGTGTTCTTCGCGGTGCACATCCTGGAGCACCTGATCGACTTCCTGCCGCTGCTCGACGAGTGCCACCGGGCGCTGCGGCCGGGCGGCGTCCTGCACGTGATGAGCCCCTGGTGGCGGCACGTGAACGCGGTGGCCGACCCGACCCACGTACGACTGCTCGACGTGCAGACGTTCAAGGGCATCTGCGGTCAGCGCCCGCCCGGCGCCCCGCGCTGGTATCCGCTGCACGCCGCCTGCGACGGCGCCTCCATCTTCGCCGACCTCACCCCGCTGCCGTCCGACGCCCCGCCCCCGCCCCCCACCCACCTGGCCCGCTTCTTCGACTGAGGCCCGCGGCGAGCCGGCTGCGCCCAGCCGTCCGTTCACCGCGCGTGGCGGAGAGATCACCAACCGGCGGGCTCGTCGCCCTTCGTACGGCTCCACCCGCACATCGATCTGCCCGGAGGTCTTGCGCGCCCCGGGGATTGATGAAAGTTTCCTACCGACGGTGGATACTCAACGGCGAATCTTGCCGGATGCGCCAGGGTGTCCGCCGCCACCCCCGGGAGCCCAACGAAGGGACCGCACCGCATGAAGGCAACTCGGCTCAGCGCCGCCGGGCTGGCCGTGGCGCTGCTCGGCGCACTCGCCGCCGGCACCCCCGCGCGCGCCGCGGGCACCGACACCACCACCGGATCCTCGACCACCTGCGCCACCGACCCGGCCACCCCCAAGCGGCAGTTCCGGGCCATGTGGATCGCGTCGGTGACCAACATCGACTGGCCCAGCAAGGCGTCCCAGACCGCGCCGGACCAGGTCGCGAAGCAGAAGGCGGAGTACCTGGACTGGCTCGACCTGGCCCAGCGGCTCAACCACAACGCCGTCGTGGTCCAGGTCCGCCCGACCGCCGACGCGTTCTGGCCGTCGCCGTACGAGCCGTGGTCCGAGTACCTGACCGGGGTACGCGGCCAGGACCCGGGATGGGACCCGCTGGCCTTCCTCGTCGAGGAGTCGCACAAGCGGAACCTGGAGTTCCATGCCTGGTTGAACCCGTACCGGGTCTCGATGCCGGCCCCGGGCGCCGGCGCGGACCTGTCGAAGCTCGCGCCGAACCACCCGGCCCGGCAGCACCCGGACTGGGTGTTCGCGTACCCGCCGGCCGGGGTCGCCGGCAGCCGGCTCTACTACAACCCCGGCATCCCCGAGGTCCGCGAGTTCGTCGAGACCGCGATGATGGACGCGGTCAGCCGGTACGACATCGACGGCGTGCACTTCGACGACTACTTCTACCCGTACCCGAGCGGCACCTACCAGGTGCCGGACGACGCCACGTTCGCCCGGTACAACCGGGGTTTCACCGATCGGGCCGACTGGCGGCGGGACAACATCAACCTGCTGGTCCAGGAGATGAACGCCAAGATCAAGGCGGTCAAGCCGTGGGTGAAGTTCGGGGTCAGCCCGTTCGGCATCTGGCGTAACAAGTCGGCCGACCCGGCCGGCTCGGACACCACCGGCTCGCAGTCGTACGACATCATCTCCGCCGACACCCGCAAGTGGATCAAGGAAGAGTGGATCGACTACGTGGTGCCGCAGCTCTACTGGTACATCGGCCAGTACCCGGCGGCCGACTACGCCCGGCTGGTGCCCTGGTGGGCCGAGCAGGTGCGCGGCACCGACGTCCAGCTCTACATCGGCCAGGCCGACTACAAGAGCGGTGACCCGGCGTACGGGTCGTTCTGGATGAACCCGAACGAGCTGTCGAACCACCTGACCCTCAACCGGTCCTACCCGGAGGTGCTCGGCAACGTGCACTTCTCCGCCGTGCAGGTACGGGAGAACCGGCTCGGCGCCACCGACATCTACGCCGCCGAGCACTACTCCCGCCCGGCGCTGGTGCCGGCCATGTCCCAGCTCCCGGCGCGGCGGCTGCTCGCCCCGGTGGTGACCGGCGTCGAGCGGCGGGCCGACGGGGTACGGCTGACCTGGCGGCAGCCGGCCAACGGCAAGGGCCCGTTCGGCACCGCCACCTCGTACGCGATCTACCGGTTCGACGGTGCCGGCCAGGTCGACGGGTGTGCCCTCGCCGACGCGTCCCATCTGGTCGCCAACGTGCGCGGCACCGACGGCGACGTGCAGTCCTGGGTGGACACCGACGCCCAGGCCGGGAAGGCGTACACCTACCAGGTGACCGCCCTCGACCGGGTCTGGAACGAGAGCCCGGCCAGCCCGGCGCGCTTCGTACGCTGATCCGGGTGCGGGCCGCGACGCCCGGGGCTCACCGCGAGCCCCGGGCGTCGCGGTCGTTCAGGCGGTGGCGGCCTTGCTGAGCCGCACCTCCAGCCCGACCAGGCCCTCCGGCTCGATCTCGGCGCCGCCGAAGGCGCTCTCGGCGGCGAGCCGGGCGAACACGTCGGCGGTGACCGCCCGGCGGCGCAGCCACCCCAGCGCCGACCGGGTCCAGAAGGCGTCCAGGCCGCGGATGCCCATCCGGGCCACCTCCCGCTCGATGTCCGCCCGGGAGGCGTCGGCCCGCAGATCCTGGATCACGGCCCGGCCGCCGGGGCGCAGCACCCGGTGCATCTCGTCCAGCGCCCGGACCGGGCGGGTGAAATTCTTGAACGCCGCCTGGCAAATCACCAGGTCGAACGAGTCCGCCCCGAAGGGCAACTCGTGCACGTCGCCCTGCCGGAAGGCCACCGTCACGCCGGCCCGCCGGGCCGCCTCGCCCGCCAGCTCCACGAAGGTGTGGCTGACGTCGAGCCCGGTGACCTGGTACGCCCCGAGCCGGGCCAGTTCGATGGCCTGGTAGCCCGGGCCGGGCGCCACCTCCAGCACCGCCGCGTCGGCGGTCAGCCCCTCGGCCAGCCGGGCGGCCTGGCGGCGGTACTCGGCCAACTGGTTGGCCGAGGCACGGTTGCGGGCGTACCAGCGAGCGGTCGCCCCCTCCATCTCGGGCACCAGCTTCCGCTTGGGCGCCCGCAGATCCTTGGTGGTCATTTCTCCTCCAGTCTCGGATCGGTCGCACGAACCGGCCCGGGACCGGGAGCCCAGCTATCGTTGCGGTTGCCACCTTGCGGCCGGGTACCCGTTCCCGCGGTCTCGGTTCGAGGTCAGGGCCCCGGCGGCGGTGTTCCCGCACCCCCGCCGGGGTCCGTCGTCACTGCTGCTCGGTCCCCCTCTCCGCCAGCTCCGCCCAGTCGGGCGGCACCGCACCGGTCTCGTGCCAGGCCCGCCACTCGGCCAGGCCGGGCAGCGAGCCGGTGGTCAGCTCGTCGAGCAGGCCACGGACCCAGTCCACCTCGGCCGTCCGGACGGCCAGGTCGTACTCGACCTCGATGAGGAAGATCCGGGGCACCTCGCGGGCGAACCGCGCCAGGTCGGCGCGTTCCTCGGCGAGCTGGGCCTCCAGCCGGTCGAGGCGCTGCCGCAGCAACTCCGTCACCTCGTCGGGCGGGAGCACCCCCAGCACCGACAGACCGGCCCTGAACCGGGGGTGTTCCCGCTCCGGCACCGCGACCAGCTCTCGGGTCCAGTCCGCCAGCTCCTCCCGGCCCGCGTCGGTGATCCGGTAGACGGTCCGTTCCGGCCGTCGCCCCTGCCGGCCGCTCTCCACCGCCGCCAGCAGGCCGTGCCGGGTCAGGTTCGCCACCACCGTGTAGAGCGAACCCCACTTGATCGGCATGTCCTGTTCCTTGCCACGTTCCCGGAGCACGGCGGCCATCTCGTACGGGTGCATGGGCCGCTCCACGAGCGTCGAGAGCACGGCGAGGGCCAGCAGGTTGCCGACCCGGCGTCGCTTGGCCACCGCCATCCTCCTCGCACCCGATTACTCGTAGGCGAGTATATGGCCGGCACGCCACCGCCCACCAGGGGTTGGAACCCGGACAACTCGCTCGGCTCCGCGTGGACCTCTCGGCTCAACTCGCGCCGGAGCGGCGGGAACCGGGGCTGAAGAAGCGCGGCGAGCCGACGGCCAGGTCCGGATGCTCGACACCGAGGGCCAGCGCCGTCGCGTCCTCCAGGGCCAGCTCGCCGCCCTCGCCGTACGCGGCGTCGAACGCCGCGTCGCCGAGCGCCCGGCGCAGCTCCGCCTGCCGCTCCTGCCAGTACGGGCCGTAGATGCCGGGGGTGGCCCGCAGGCTCGCCCGGGTGGCCTGCGCCGCGCCGAACAGCCGGGCCGCGGTCGCCCCGTCCCCGCCGAGCGCGCAGCGGACCGCGATCGCGTTCACCGTGTCGCAGGCCCGGCCCAGGTAGCCGTGGTTCATCCGGGAACGCAGCGCCACCAGCAGGTGCTCGTGCGCGGCCACCAGGTCGCCCCGGGCCAGCGCCACCATGCCGAGCAGCATGTCCACCGAGCGGCGGCCCCGCTCCACCGGCCGGGCCGCCTCGACCGGGCGGGCCGCGCCGAGCAGCTCGGCCGCCTCGTCCAGGGCGCCCCGGCGCCACAGCAGCTCGGCAAGCTTGTAGACGGCCAGCAGCGCGTCAGAGGTCACGTCCTCCGTGTGCGCCCAGTCGATCACCTCGCGGCAGACCCGTTCCGCCTCGGCGAACTGTCCCATGTCGACCAGCGGCGCGGCCCGGCCGGCCAGCACCCGGGCGAGCAGGCCCCGGTCCCCGGCCTGCCGGGCAGCCGCCTCGGCCCGCTGCGAGTACCGCAGCTCCTCACCGAACTCGCCGTCCGCACCGGCGTGCAACGAATGCATGTGGTACGCCGCCGCCAGTTCCGCCTCCGGGATCGTCTCGCCGGTCTCGGCGATCCGGCCGTACAGCCGGAACAGCCAGAGCCGGCCTTCCCGGGCCAGTCCCCGCTCCCGCCACCACTGGTCCAGCCCGCCGGCCAGGCGCAGCCCCGAGCCGGCGCTCCCGCCGGTCGCGCACCAGCGCAGGGCGGCGCGCAGCTCCCCGGCCAGCGGATCGAGCGCGTACAGGGACAGGGTGACCGGGCGGCCGTCCGGGCCCAGATGGGCACGGTCCAGGGCGTGCCGGGACCAGGCGACATGCCGGTCCCGGGCGATCCGCTCCTCGCCGGCATCGTTCAGCCGGCGGGCCGCGTACGCCCGGATCGGGTCGAGCATCCGGTAGGTGCTGCCCGAGGCGTGCGGCTCGGCCAGCACCATGGACTTGTCGACCAGCACGGAGAGCGGGTCGAGCGGGTCGTCGTCGAGCAGCCACTGCACCGTGGGCAGGTCCACCGGGCCGGCGAAGACCGCCAGCCAGCGCAGCAGCCGGGCCGAACGCGGCCCGAGCGTCCGGTACGACCAGGTGACCGTGGCCTGCATGGTCAGGTGCCGCTCGTGGGCCGACCGGTGCACCGCGCGGGCCGCCGCCGGACGCGGGCTGGCCCCGGTCGCGGCGGCCACCAGGTCGACGGTGTCCTGCTGGTTGCCGCTCCACCCGGCGTCCGGCAGCGGTGGCTCGGGCTCCTCCCGCCCGGCGTCCAGCGTGCCCAGCATGTCGTCGAGCCGTTCGGCGAGCTGCCCCGCCGAGAGCACCCGCAGCCGGGCCGCGGCCAGCTCGATGGCCAGCGGCAGGCCGTCCAGCCGGCGGATCACCCGGCGCAGGTCGGCCTGCTCGGCGGGGTCCGGCGCCCGGCCGCCCCGGGCCACCGTGGTCCGCTCCAGCAGCAACGCCACCGCGTCACTCCTCCCGCCGTCCGGCCCTGGGTCGTCCGAGAGCGGCGGGATCCGCCACACCACCTCCCCCGGCAGGCCGAACGACTCGCGGCTGGTGGCGACCACCCGGACGCCCCGGGCGCCGGCCAGCAGCCGGGAGATCACCTCGGCCGAGGCCGCCGGCTGGGCGTCGCAGGTGTCCAGCACGATCAGCATGCGGCGGGCCGCCGCGTACTCGACCAGGGTGTCCGTCATCGGCCGGCCGGGCTCCGGGCGGAGCCCGAGCACCGCGGCGATCTCGAACGCGACCAGGCCCGGGTCGGTCACCGCCGCGATGTCGACGAACCACACCCCGTCCGGGTACGCCTCGACGATCCCGGAGGCCAGCTCCACCGCCAGCCGCGTCTTGCCGGCGCCGCCCGCGCCCAGCACGGTCACCAGGCGGTACGTCTCGATCAGCCGTCTCAGCTCGGCCCGTTCCACCTCCCGCCCGACGAACGAGGTGACCTGGGTGGGCAGGTTGTGCGCCACCGCGTCGGCGGTACGCGGTCGCGGGAAGCGCCGCTCCAGGCCCGGGGCCAGCAGCTGGAACAGCCGTTCCCGGTCGTCGAAGCCGCGCAGCCGGTGCAGCCCGAGGTCCAACAGGGACGCCCCGTCCGGCAGCGAGTCGGCGTGCCGGGCGGTCGCCGCCGAGCAGAGCACCTGTCCACCGTGGGCGGCGGCGGCCACCCGGGCCGCCCGGTGCACCTCGGGGCTGGCGTACTCGCCGTCCCGGGGTTCGGCGTAGCCGGTGTGCAGGCCCATCCGGACCCGGGGCGTGGCCTCGGGCGTGGGCCAGTCGTGGTTGGACAACGCACGCTGAGCGCTCAGGCAGGCGGCGAGCGCCCCGGCCGCGTCGGGGAAGGCGAGGAAGAACGAGTCGCCCTCGGTCAGCAGCTCCGCCCCGTCGGTGCCGGCCAGCGTGTCGCGCAGCAGGCGGCGGTGCTCCCGCAACACCGGGCGGTAACCCGGACCGAGCAGCTGGGCCAGCCGCGTGGAGCCCTCGATGTCGGTGAAGACGAAGGTCACCCATCCGCTCGGGAGGTGGATCCGTGGCGACATGCGTGGAACCTCCGCCCTGACGTCGGCTTCATGCTGCCCTATGGTCACGCCGTCACGCATCGTGAGAACGGCCGGGCGGATCCCGACTCAAGGTGCCAAAGGATCACACCTGCGGCAAGGCCGGACGACCCGGGGACCGGAGGCCGCCGGAGACGTCAGCAGCCGCAGGAGCCACCGCAGCAGCCGCCGGCCGGGCCGGACGCCGCGCCGGTCGGGCCGGCGCCACCCCGACCGGTGACGGCGACGGTGGAGAGCAGCTTCACGGTGTCGACGTGCCCCTGCGGGCAGGACGCGGGCTGGCCGGCCTCGGCCATCGGCCGGTTGACCTCGAAGGTGTCGCCGCAGGCGCGGCAGCGGAACTCGTACCGGGGCATGTCACAAGCGTACGGCCGGGCCGGACGCCACGACAGGCATGGGTGATACTCGACGGGTGGTGGACGGCGAGGAGCGATCGATGATTCGGCCCCTGCGACGGGCTGTGCCACCCGACGGCGTCGCCGGACCGGTGCCGGTGCCCCGGCCCAGGCCGGCCAGCGAGCCCACCCCGGCCGCCACCGCCTCCGAGCCGGCCACGGTCGCCTCCGAGCCGACAGCGACCACTTCGGAACCCACCACGGCCGCCTCCGCCGTGCAGTCGACGAAGGCCACGACCACCCCGGAGCCGACGGAGGCCACCGCCGGGGCGGAGCCGAAGGCGGCCACCGCCACCCCGGAGGCGAAGGACGCCGCCACCACCCCGGAGGCGAAGGACGCCGCCACCACCCCGGAGGCGAAGGCGGCCGGCAACGGGGCGGAACCGAAGGAGAGCGGCTCGCCGGCCGGTCGGCGGCGGCGGGTGCCGTTCGCGCACGCGGTCCGGATGCCGCCCCGGCAGCTCGCCGTCGCCGTGGCCCGGGCCACCCGGGCCTGGTCCCGCCGCCCGGGCGGGCGAACCACCCTCGGCGGGCTCTTCCTGCTCGCCCTGGTCGCGGCCACCGCGGCGACCGGCGCGCTGGTGGTGCCGGCGACCGTCGGCAAACCCCGGCCGGCGGCCGACGACACCACAGCGACCGGGCCGGCCAGCGGCGTACCCGGGAACGGCGCACTGCCCGCGGAGACCGGCAGCCCCAGCGGTCTGCCCGGGCCGACCGGCCTGGAGACCTGGTCGCCGCCGCCGGACGCCGGGCAGCCGACCGGGCCGGTCGTGGGGCCGATCGGCCGGCCGGCCGACGCGCTGGCCGGATGGGCCGCCGGGATCAGCAGCAAGACCGACATCCCGCTGGTCGCCGCCCAGGCGTACGGCTACGCCGAGCTGGTGCTCCGCCAGACCCACCAGAGCTGCCAGCTCAGCTGGACCACGCTGGCCGCGATCGGGTACGTCGAGTCCCGGCACGGCTTCGCCAACGGCGCCACCCTGCGGCCGGACGGCGTCGCCTCGCCGGAGATCCGCGGCGATCCGCTGGACGGGCAGGGCGGCCGCTCCCGGATCCTCGACACCGACAAGGGCCAGCTCGACGGCGACACCGTCTACGACCGGGCGATCGGGCCGATGCAGTTCATCCCGAGCACCTGGCAGGAGATCGGCGCGGACGCCGACAACGACGGGGTCAAGGATCCCCACAACATCAATGACGCGGCCCTGGCCGCCGGCCAGTACCTCTGCAAGAACGGCCGGAACATGACCGTCCCCGGCGACTGGTGGGGCGCCATCCTCTCCTACAACGACGTACGCCGGTACGCCCAGGCGGTCTTCGACAAGGCCGACGAGTACGGGCGGCTCAGCGGTACGTGACGTGACCGGACGCGTACATTCGAGAGCTGAACCCTTCCCCCGGGCAGCCGTTGACGGCAAGCTAGACGGGTGATGGTGCGCGAGTGGGACCCTCGGAACGCGTCGTCCGCCGAGATCGCGTCGCTGCTGGACACGCTGAACGCCGTGTTGGCAGCCGACCTGCCGCAGGATCCGCCCTGGCGGGAGAGGTCGCTGCGGGAATACCTCTCCGAGGTGATGCCCGGTGAGCGACGGATCTCCTGGATCGCCCAGGCCGAGCCGGCCGCGGACGACGACGGCCCTAGGCCGATCCTGGGGCACGTCAACGTGCTGCTCCTCGGCGGGATCGGGGTGCTGGAGGTGCTGGTGCACCCGACGGCCCGGCGCACCGGCCTCGGCCGGGAGCTGATCCGGGTGGCCGCCCGCCGGGTCTGGGACGAGGGCTTCCAGTCGATCGGCGTGGAGGTGGTCGGCGACACCCCGGCCGTGGCGTTCTACGAGTCGCTCGGCTTCACCCGCGAATATGTCGAGACGCGCAGCGTGCTCGACCTCAACGCGGTGGGCTGGCCGGCACTGGCCGAGATGGCCACCGGCGTCAGCGCCGGATACCACCTCGAGTTCTGCCCCGGCGGCCCGCCCGACGACCTGATCGAGGCGTACGCGCGGGCCAAGGCCGAGGTGCGCGACGTCGACGACGGCGAGCTGCGGCCCAGCTCGTACGATCCGGAGCGGCTGCGGGCCAGCCTGGACACGCTGCACCGGCGGGGGATGAAGCCGTACATCGTGCTGGCCCTGCACGAGCAGACTGGTGAGGTGGCCGGGCTGACCGAGGTGGTGGTGCCGGCCCAGCACCCGACCCGCGCCGACCAGTACGACACCATCGTCGTGCGTGACCACCGTGGCTACGGCATCGACCGGGCCATCAAGGCGCGGATGCTGCTGGAGCTGCGCTCGGCCGAGCCGGAGCTGGTCGAGGTGCAGACCTGGAACGCCCAGGCCAACGAGGCGATGCTGAAGGTCAACGCGGAGCTGGGCTACCGCCCCGACCGGGAGTGGTGCGAATACAGCGTCGACGTCGCCGAGCTGGTCCACCGCCTTGACGCGCACCGGTGAGCGGACGCCGCCAGCCGGCCGCCCTGGGGGTGGACGGCGGACCGGGCCGACCCTTAACGTGCGTTAGTTCCCGCCCGCTGATCGTGGAGGCCTGATGCGACCGCGCCGCAGGTTCGCCGTGTTCGCGGCCACCACAGCCGTCTCGGTCGCGACCGTCGGCGTCGCGCCGCCCGCCGCCGACGCCGCGCCCACCAACCTGCTCACCTTCGCGCAGCCCGCCGCGCTGGTCTGTGGCGGCACGCTGACCGTCGAGGCGGGCGGCACCGCGACCCGCCAGGTCACCGTCACCGACGCCGACGTCGCCGACCTCGCGGTGACCGAGGTCAGCCCGGCACCGGAGAGCGGCTCGATCAGCCGTACCTCGGTCGAGCCGGACGCCGGGGAAGGCGGCACGGCCACCGCGACGCTGACCGCGACGGGCCTTCCGGCCGGCTCGTACGCGGTCACCGTGACCGCGACGGACGCCGACGGCGACACCGCGACCTGCACCCTCACCGTGCAGGCCGTCGCCCTGCTCTCGGTGGGCGAGGTGCAGGGCCGCGCCGGCCGGTCGCCGCTCGCCCCGCCCAGCGGCAACGGCGCCAGCATCGCGCTGTACGACGTGCGCGGCGTGATCACCCAGCTGTCGCTCACCCGTGGCTCCGGCGGCGACCAGCAGTACGGCTTCTATCTCCAGAGTCGCAAGGGCACCGAGGACGGCGACGCGCTCACCTCGGACGGCATCTTCGTGTCCATGGGCTCGTCCACCACGCTCACCGACGGCTACACCCCCACCGTCGGCGACGAGGTGGTGCTGCGCGCCCGGGTGCAGGAGCATTTCCACCAGACCCAGCTCTCCGGCGCGTCGCTGGTGCGCGAGCTCGACTCCGGGCTCGACGTGGACACCGTCGTGCAGGTCGACGACGCCGTGCCGCCGGCCGACGCGAGCGCCGCCGAACGGTTCTGGGAGCGGCACGAGGGCGCCCGGATGCGGGTCCGCTCGGGCAGCGGGGTCTCCGCCCCGCGGCGCGTCTACGCCGCCACCGCCGACTCCGAGATCTACCTGGTCGACCGCGAGGACCCGATCATGAAGCGGACCGACCCGTACGCCCGCCGGGTGTACCGGGACGCGCATCCGCTGGACGACGTCCCGGGCACTCTCTTCGACAACGGCAACGGCCAGCGGATCCTGCTCGGCGGGGCCGGGGTGAAGGCGACCGCCGGAGACTCCACCGCGCTGCTGCCGGAGGCCCGCACCTACGACACGCTCACCGAGGACGCCTTCGGCGCCGTCTCGTCCGCGTTCGGCCGGTACAGCGTGCAACCGGAGCAGCTCACCCTCACCGCCGGCGTCGACCCGGCGGCGAACCACCCGCCGCAGCCGGCGGACCGGTCCAACGAGATCGCGGTCGCCACCTACAACCTCGAAAATCTCTACGACTACCGGGACGACCCGTTCGACGGCTGCGACTTCGTCGGCAACCCGGGCTGCCCCGGGGTCGACCCGCCGTTCGACTACCTGCCGGGCAGCGAGGCGGCGTACACCGACCGGCTCGGCGTGGCGGCCCGGCAGATCGTGCACAGCCTGCGCAGCCCGGACCTGCTGCTCGTGCAGGAGGTCGAGGACCAGGACATCTGCTCGGTGGCCGGCGGCCGGCTGATCTGCGGGGACACCGACGACGCCGACGGCGCGCCGGACACCCTCCAGGAGCTGGCGCTGGCCATCGCGGCCAACGGCGGCCCGGAATACGCGGCGGCGTACGACCGGGCCGGCTCGGACGCCCGGGGCGTCTCCTCGGCGTTCCTCTACCGCACCGACCGGCTGACGCTGGCCGAGGCGACCGCCGCCGACCCGCTGCTGGGCGCCGCGCCGACCGTGAAGTACCGCTCGACCGGGCCGCCGTCCAACGCGGACGTACGGAACCCGAAGGCGTTCAACGCGGTGCTGCCCGCCGGCGTGGACCGTTCCACCGGTGTGGACGGCGTCAACGTCTACCCCCGGGCCGCGCAGGTGGCCCGCTTCACCGTGGCGGCGGAACCGGGATCGTCCGAGCACCTCACCCTCTGGGCGGTCGCCAACCACTACTCGTCCGGCCCGGACACCCGGGTCGGGCAGCGGCGGGAGCAGGCGGCGTACGGGGCCGCCCTGGTGCGGGCCGTCCAGGCCGCCGACCCCGACGCCCGGATCGTCTACGGCGGCGACCTGAACGTCTTCCCGCGCCCGGACGATCCGATCGCCACCGCGGCGCACCCGACCCCCTCCGACCAGCTCGGGCCGCTGTACCAGGCCGGGCTGCGCAGCCTCTGGGACGACCTGGTGACGGAGGCGCCGGCCGGGGCCTACTCGTACGCCTTCGACGGGCAGGCGCAGACTCTGGACAACCTCTTCGTCAACGACAAGCTGCACGGCGATCTGGTGCAGGCCCGCGCGGCGCACATCAACGCCGACTACCCGACCGACACCCGGGGGCTCGGCGACCGGGGGGCCAGCGACCACGACCCGCAGGTGGCCCGGTTCCGCTCCCGCGCGTCGCTGAGCGTGGCGGACGCCTCGGTGGTCGAGGGCGACAGTGGCAGCACCACCCTGAGGTTCAAGGCCAGCGTGTCCCGGCCGCTCTCCGAGCCGGCCCTGATCTGCGCCAGCACCTACGGCACCACCGCCCGGGCCGGCCGGGACTACGACCCGTACGTGGGCTGCCGAACGCTGGCCGCCGGCCGAACGTCGCTCGCCTTCCCGGTGACCGTGCACGGTGACCGGACGGTCGAGGCGGACAAGCAGCTCAAGCTGTACGTGTCGGGCGGGCCGGGGCTCCGGGTCGCCGACCCGGTCGCCGTGGGCACCATCCGCAACGACGACTGACGGGCTCGACCGGGATCGTCGCGGCGCTACGTCGGGTCCGGCGGATCGGCCGGCGCGTCCGTACCCGGCCGGCTGCCCATCACCGCGCCCAGTTCGGCCCGGCTGGAGATGCCGAGCTTGCGGTAGGCCCGGGCGAGGTTGGCCTCGACCGTCTTCGGGCTGATGAAGAGCGTGTCGGCGATGACCCGGTTGGTGCTCCCCTGCGCGGCCAGCCGGGCCACCCGTTCCTCGGTCGCGGTGAGCACGGTCGACGCCGTCGACGGTCGGCCGATCCGGGTCAGCTCCGCCCGCGCCTGAACGGCGAACGCGGCCGCCCCGAGCGTGGTGAACTCGGCGTCGGCCGCGTCGAGCGCCGCGCGGGCCTCGCGCCGGCGTCGGGCCCGGCGCAGCGCCCGCCCGGCGACCAGCAGGCACCGGGCGCGGTCCAGCGGCAGCACGTCCGCCGGCACCGCCGCCCGCGCGGCGGACAGCGCGGCGAGCGCCTGCGACGGGTCGGCCCCGGTGGCGCTGTCCAGCAGCACCCGGCTCCGGGCCAGACCGAGGGAGGTCCACGGCCGGGCCAGCCGGGTGTGCCGCTCGGCGAGGCGGGCCAGCGCCTTCTCGGCGGTGGCGAGGTCACCGGCCCCGACGCACGCCTCGATCCAGTCCGGTTCGAAGCGCTGCGCGATCGGTTCGGCGATCCCGGAACCGTCCAGCGCCTGCGCCAGCTCGCCGTACGCGGCGGCGGCCTCGCCCATCCGGCCGGCGGACAACGCGACGAAGCCGGCGAGTTGCAGGTGGATCCGCCGGCACCAGGCGTCGTCGAGGTCACGGGCCCGGCGCAGGCCGGCCTCGACGACCCGGGTCGCCTCGGCGAGTCGCCCCCGGTACGCGTCCAGCGTCCCGGCCAACCAGGTCTCGCCGACCAGGCCGCTGCCGATCTGCTCGCCGAGTTCCCGGGCCGCGGCGATGTGCTCGCCGGCGGCGGCGAACCGGCCGGCGAGCAGCTCCGTCTCGCCGAGGTGGGTGAGCAGCTCGTGCTGCCACGGCTCGTCGCCCTGCGCCACCGCCCGGCCGAGCATGTCGTGCAGCCGCGCTCGTGCCCGGTCGTGGCCGTCGGTCGCCTTCCACCAGATCGCCGGGATCGTGCCGGCCAGCCAGGACGGCTCACCGTCCTCCAGCGCCAGGGCCCGCCCGAGCAGCTCCATCCGGGCCGGCAGCCCGGCGCGTACCTCGTGGAAGAACAGCAGCAACAGCGCGGCGGTCACCAGGGACCGGTCCTCGTCGCTGTCGGGCAGCAGTTCGATCGCGGCCTCGGCGTGCCGCCTGGCGGCCTCCGGCGCGTCCTCGAACAGGGTCAGGTGCGCGTGGATCCGCCCGGCCAGGCGGGTGCCGGCCGGCGCCGCGGCCAGCGCCTGCCCGGCCGCGGACACCGCGGCGGGGAGGTCGTCGGCGCACCAGGCGACCATCGCGCGCAGCAGCAGCGCCTCCGCCCGCGACTCGCCGGCCAGTTGCCCGGCCGCCGCGTCGGCCGCCGCACCGGCCGCCGCGTAGTCGCCGCTGTCGATCCGGCACCGCAGCGCGGTCAGGCGACGCCGGTCCCGGCCGTCCGCCTCCTCGGACGGCGTGAGTTCGGCGGCCCGCTCGTACAGCTCGGCGGCGACCGCGGGGGCACCGCGCGCCCGCTGGCGTTCGGCGGCCTCGGCGAGCAGGGCGGCGACCGCGCTCTCCGGCGCCGTGGTGCACGCGGCGAGCTGCCGGGCTCGTTCGTCGGGATCGGACACCGCGTCGGCCAGCGTCCGGTGCAGGCGACGCCGGACACCCGGCGGGATGCCGCCGCGTACGGCGGCGGCGTAGCGGGGGTGGGCGAAGCTGATCCGGCTCGGCGTGACGGTCAGCAGGCCGGCCTCCTCCGCCGCGTCGAACACCTCCGCCGACACACCGGCCGCCGCCAGATCGGCCACGGCGGGTACGGTCAGCAGCGCGGCCAGGCGTACCGCGTCCCGGCTGCCCGCCGGCAGCGCCCGCAGCGCGTCGGCGAGCAGCTGCCGCATCGACGACGGCACGGGCAGGTCCTCGCCGGGCCACGGCGGGCGGGGCAGCCGCAGCACCGCCCGGGCCATCTCGATGGCCAGCAGCGGGTTGCCGCCGGCGTCCCGGGCGATCCGGGCGAGCAGTGGGCGGCTGAGCGTGCCGCCCAGCCGGGCCCGGACGATGTGGTGCAGGGCTCCCGCGCCCAGCGGTGCCAGGCCGATACGGGTCACCGGCGGGACGTCCGGCCGGCCGTCGTCGAGGCCCAGCGGCGCGGCGGCGGGTTCCGCGCCCTCCGTACGCCGGGTGACCAGGACGGTGGGCCGGGGAGCGAGCCGGCGCAGCGCGAACCGCAACGCCCGCTCGCTCTCCGGGTCGAGCCACGGCGCGTCGTCGACGGCGAGCAGCACCGGCGTGGCGTCGGTCATCGCGGCCTCGATCAGGGACCGGGTCGCCGCGCCGACGGCGCGTTCGTCGATCACCTCGTCACGGTGGGCGGAGAGCAGCACCACCTCGGCCGCGACACGTTGCGGCGGCGGCAGGGTCGGCACCCGGCCGGCCAGCGGCCGGAGCAGGTCGGCGAGCGCGGCGAACGGCAGGGCCGCCTCGGTCTCGGTCGGGGCGCAGGTCAGCGGCAGCCGGCCGGCCCCTTCGGCCGTGGCCACCAGGGCCCGCCAGAGGGCCGTCTTGCCGATCCCGCTCGGGCCCTCCACGAGCACCGTCGCTCCCGTGTCGAGCGCCCGCCAGGCCCGGCCGAGGACCGCGTCCCGGCCGACCAGGGCGACATCCATGGCGGGATGATGGCACGCTCACGCCAGCGGACGCCGTACCCGGGGGCGTGGTGGGTCACCGCGGCGGGTGTCCGCAGACCGCCACGTCCGGGATCACCTCCTCGTTGCGGTAGACGTCGGCGCTCCAGCGGGGTCCGCTCTCCGCCCCGATGGGTTTGATCGCCGGTGCGCTGCTCGGTTTCAGCAGGCTCAGGAACTTGTTGATCACCTCGACAACCGGTTCCAGGATGCGGTAGCCGATGCCGAAGACGGCCTGGACCCCGATCGCCACGCCCCGGCACTCGGCGAGGGCGGCCCCGAGGGCCGAGCCGAGGGTCGACCCGTACGAGGTGGTCAGCTCGAAGTAGATGCCGGCCTTGAACAGGAAGGCGCTGATCCCCACCGTGAACCGGACGCCGTGCCGGATGACCAGGCCCATCACCCCGACGGGCACCCCGGTGAGCGAGTTGATCAGGCTCGACTTCCGCTGGAAGTTCTTGGCGATCCGCGGGCCGACGGTGCCGTTGGCGTACCCGAAGCCGAGCGATCCGGCGAGGGCGAACTCGCCCGCGCCCTTGACGGTGCCCACCTTCGCGCCGAACGCGGTGGCGACCGAGAGCGTCTGGCTGATCGTGAACGAGATCGGGATCCCGACCAGCTGGCCGATCGGGAACGAGATGTCCGCCGCGATGGGGAACGACTTCTTGTGGTTCTGGCCGTCCCTGATGCCGCCCTCGAACTCGACCTTGATCCCGAAGCCGCCGCCGATCTCCAACTCGGCCCGGTTCACCCGGCCGGCGCCGATGGCGAGGTGGAAGGCGGCGTTCGGCCGGTTGAACGTGAGCGTGACGGTACCGACGAGCCGGACGCCCCCGTCGTCGTAGGTGAAGTGCGCGCCGACCCCGTCGGTGCAGCAGGTGGACCAGACCTGGTAGCCGTGCGCCCTGGTGTTGGCCGTGCCGCCCCGCTCGGGTCCCGGCTGCACCGGCTGGTCGGCCGACGCGCGGGCCGGGAGTTGGCGCATCGGCCGGCTCCGGCCGTAGGTGCTCGGCGGCGGGGGCGAGTCCTCGGCCCACGACGGTTCGCCCGCCGGGTAGATGACCGGGTCGTCGAGGGTGAGGCCGCGCTTCTCGAACGTGCCGTCGCGGATGACCTCGGTGATGTCCACCGGGCCGATGGTCACGAGCAGGTCGTCGCCGTCCGCCGCGAGGTCCAGCACCCGGCCCACGCCCCGCCCGGTGACGAACATGACCTTGCCGGGGGCGAGGTCATCGGCGTTCCGGGCGTGCCGGTCGAGGCGCCAGGTCAGGCCGTCGGCGGTGACCGACCGGACCGACCGGCCACCGCCGCCGACGAGCACCACGTCGGGCTGGAGGGTGACCTCGGGACCGGGTACGGGGGCGGCCCCGTACCGGAGGTCCTCCCCGCTCGACGCGGCGTCGCCGGAGCGGGCGGCCGGCCGGAGGCTGCCGCAGCCGGTCAGCACCAGCAGGACCGCGAGGGCGACGGCGGTCAGCGCCCGCCCTCGGTGCCCTCGCATGACCGACTCACATCCGGGTGCCGACGGTACGGGCGAGCGCCTCCAGCGCCTGGCGGTTCTCCGCGGGGTCGTTGAGCCGCACCAGCCGTACGGCCACCCAGACCCCGCCCTTGTTGATGAAGAACCCCTCCAGGGTGGCGTACGCCTCGTCGCCCACCCCGGACAGCGGTCGCACCTCATGCCCGAGGTCACGCTCGATGTCGAGGTACTTCTTCGCGCCGTCGCCGACGTAGACCTCGACCTGCCCGGTGGGCCCGGTGACCGGCGCGGTGTAGGTGCAGGTGTCCTGGACGGCCTGCGCGTCGTCCAACCCGGTGCCGGCCAGTTTCTCGGCCTCGGGCTTGCGCACCAGCGAGCAGGCGTCGGGCAGGGCCGCCGGCCCGCTCGGGGTGGGCTCCTCGGTCACCGCCTCCGCCGACGTCGCCGGGCCCGGAGCCGGCTGGCCGCCGGCCGATGGCTTGTCGTCGGACCCGCCGCACCCGACCGGTACGGTGAGCGCGAGAACAGTCAGGCCGAGCACCGCCAGGCGATTCTTCCGCATTCCGGTCTCCCGTCAGGCCAGGATCGCGTCGAGCAGCGCGCGCAGCTTCTGCTCGTACGTCCCGACGTCCATGCCGAAGCTGCTCATGGTCAACGTGTAGCTGCCCTTGGGCGACACGACGACGGCCTGGCCCTCGATGTCCTTGGCGGCCACGTACGACCGGTCACCGTGGTCGAGGTCGACGACCTTGTCGTAGATCTTCCCGGCCTGGTCGTGCTGGTAGTCGTAGGTCGTCGCGCCGGCGGTCTGGGACGCCATCGTGATGGTGAGACTGGCGACGCCCTTCCCGTCGCCGAACAGGCAGTTGCCCTCGTCGGTCATCGGCTGCCCGAGCAGGTCGGACACCTGCGCCGCGGTGAGCGGGCAGGACGGGACCGAGTCGTTGCCCGTGCCCGAACGGGGGTCCGTTCCCGAGCCGGCGTCGGCGCCGGCCTGGTCGGCCGGTCCGGACGAGCCGTCGCAGGCGGCCGGCGCGAGCAGGGCGAGCATCAGCAGCAGCGGCACCGCCCGCCGGGTCCTCGCCCCGGAACCACGGTGGGGTCCCGGGTCGGGCAACCGGTCGGGACGATCCACGACAGACGGGTGACGAGCCATACGGTCCACGGTAGGGCCGCGCCGGGTGGCGGTAATCGGGTGTTTCCCTATGCCGCGACGTGCCCGGGCATGCCCGCGTACCCGGCCCCGACTACTCGTCGAGCCGGGTACGCGGGAGCATGTCGGGCGACCAGCGCAGGTCGTACCGACGGGCGGCGACCGACTGGGCGAAGGCCGCCGCCACCGCGGGTGAACTCACGATGCGCCAGTCCAGTTCCTTGTTCACCTCGAACCAGATGAGGCCGATGATGTCCTTGTGACCGGGCAGCCCCCGCAGGGTCTGCCGGATCCACTCGGCCTTGCGCCCGTTGCCGTCGGAGGCACCGGTCTCGGTGACGACCAGCGGTCGGTCGGTGAAGGTCCGGATCTCCCTGATGGTGGGGCCGAAGATCTCGTCGAAGGTCCAATACGTCGAGAAGGCGCCGGTGCCGTAGTAGCCGCTGACCCCCACCCAGTCGACGTACTCGTCGCCGGGGTAGAGCTCGGCGAGCCGCGGGGTCGTCTTGCTCCAGCGGGCGTTCGGGCTCCACACCCAGATGGCGTTGGTGACCCCGGCGTTCCGGAACACGTCGTGCACGTGGCGCCACGCCTTGACGTAGTCGCCCGGCCGGTTGTCGTTGGCCTTCTCGCACCACGGGTACCAGTCGCCGTTCATCTCGTGCGCGAACCGGATGGCCACCGGGTAGCCGAGGGAC
This sequence comes from Micromonospora narathiwatensis, assembly GCF_900089605.1. Taxonomy (NCBI): domain Bacteria; kingdom Bacillati; phylum Actinomycetota; class Actinomycetes; order Micromonosporales; family Micromonosporaceae; genus Micromonospora; species Micromonospora narathiwatensis. The sequence goes on from NZ_LT594324.1 coordinate 4,802,953, forward strand.
TTGACCCCCTCGGCCCAGGACGTCAGGTAGCTGTCGAAGTCGCCGCGCGCTATGCGGGACAGCCGGTAACGCGGTTGGGTCGACCGGGTCCGGTCGATCTCGCGAGCGGGCAGCTTCTGCTTCCGGGCCGCCTTGTCCACCTCGTAGTCCCATGGTTCCCAGCCCAGCATCGGCATCATCCCGCGCTCGCTGACCCGGTCGAAGAGCGTCCGGTCGAACCGGTCGGACGCCCAGCCCGCGCTGAAGAGCATGACCTGCGGCTGGTACTTCGCGGCCTTCGTGAACGTGTCCAACGCCGTGAAGTCGTGCGGGCCCTTGTCGGTCATGACGCCGATGAACGTTCTGCCGGACGGCGGAAAGACCTCCGGCGCCGGGCGGGGCGAGGCGCTCGACCCGGCCGGCGCCACCGCCTCCGCCGTCACCATCGCGTTCGGTTCGGGCACCATCAGCCGGCCCGGCGGGGGGTCCTGCCGGTTCCCGGACAGGGCGGCCGGCGCCACGGCGAAGGCGTACGCCAGCAGCAGCGCGCCGACCAGCACCATCCCGACGCGCGGCAGAGTCAGCCTCACCATCGCGCACCTCCGTGCGCCGCCACCCGGGCCGTCGGCGCGGGGCGTTCCTCCGTCGCGGCGCGAGCGGGCAGCTCGGCCGGATCGTCGCGCTGCTGCCGGCGGGCCCGGACGTTCGACACGAGCGCGATCAGCGGCGGACCGAGGCCGGTCAGGATCGTCAGGACCGGCCACACCCGCAGCAGGGTGAAGTCGTTGCCCAGCACGACGCTCGCGCCGAGCAGGCCGGCGGCGACGGCCGCCCAGCAGAAGTGCAGCCGGAAGGTGCCGAGCGACTCGATGGTGCGCAGCTTCCCTTTGGCCGTCACCACGAACCCGAGCTTCCGGCGCAGCAGCGCGCCGACCCCGGCGGCCACGTAGACGGGCCCGGCGAAGAGCGCCAGCGCCATCCCGACCATGCCGATCTCCTCCCGCTCGTGGGGCGCGATGTTGAAGCGGCGGAGCCAGAGCCACAGCACGAACCAGGTGCCGAGGGTCGAGCCCCACAGCATCGACCACACGGTGACGTCGAGCTGCGCGGTGCTCACCCCGGTGAGCAGGTACATCGCCGTGGCGACGTTGCCGAGCAGCAGACTGACCGCCACGCTCGGGTAGTAGAACTGCAGCAGGCGGTACTGCCAGCGTCGCCGGGACGGCAGGGTCCGCGGCGCGCGCAGCTCGGGGCGTACGAGGATCTCGCAGATGCCGGCCGCCCACCGCTTCTGCTGGTTGAAGTAGTCGGCCCACGACGTCGGGCCCTCGCCGATGGCGACCACGTCCGGGGTGTAGACGCCCTTCCACCGGTTGCCCGTCTCCGGGTTGGTGGCGGCGTGGACGCGGATGCTGGTCAGGTGGTCCTCGATGATCGAATCCTGGTAGCCGCCGATGCTCCGCCACGCCGCCGGCCGGTAGAGGTGCCCGGTGCCGGTGAGCAGCGGCGCGTCCAGGCCGTTGCCGCCCCGCGCGATCAGTCCGTTGTAGAGGTACTGCTGGACGGACGCGCCGTGCGCGACGAAGTTCTGGTGCATGTTGCCGTAGACCTGCGGCGTCACCACGAAGGCGACGTCCGGGTCGCGGAAGTAGCCGAGCGTCCGTTCGAGGAAGTTGGGCAGCGGCACGTGATCCGGGTCGACGTTGGCGACCACGTCGTACCGGTGCTCGTGCTCGGCCCGCCAGGCGTTGTGGTTGCCCGACTTGGTCCGGGCGCGGAACTCGCCGGTGGGCTGGTTGTACTCCGGCCGGCCCCGGCGGCTGAAGTGGCGTACCCCGAGTCGCGCGGCCATGGCCTTCACCGCCGGGTCGTCCCCCTCGTCGAGGATCCAGACGTCGACCTGGCCGCAGTACACGAGCTGCCGCAGCCGGCGCAGGGTCCGCTCGGCGACGTCGAGCGGCTCCTTGCTGGGCACGATCGTGGTGAGCAGGGCCACCCGCAGACCGACCGGCGGATCGACCGGGACCGGGTCCTTGGCGTTGAACGCGAACACCCAGACGACCACGTTCTGCGCGAGCCGGATCAGCTCGACACCGACGACCACGCAGAAGCCGAGCCGGGCCGCCATCGTCCGCCAGTCCCCGAGCCCGATCACGCCCGATCCGGGTACGTGCTCGGGAAGCAGCAGCCAGCCGATGAACAGCAGCCCGGCCGCGCTGTTGACCAGGACGAGCAGGGTCAGGATCACCCGGGCCGTGGGCGAGGCGACGCGCCGGAACTCGACCGCCGCCCGTGGGTGCCGGGGCGCGACCAGCGGTCCGGCGGTCGCCCCGCACCTCGCGTACGCGAGTCGGGCCCCGATGTTCAGCTGCCGGCGGTCCGGTCGCCGGTCGGGTGCCGGTCGGCTGGAGTGGGTGGTCGGTGGACCGGCGCGGGACGGCCCCTTCTTCCTGGCTGGAGACACTCGTGTTTCGGCGGCGACAGCCACGTTTCCCCCATGAGTCTGGATGTTGCTCGCCACGGACCCGGCGGTGGTGCGGCCCAGTGGGCAGTCGGGATGAGTAGTGCGGATCTCTCGGGCACGGCGACCGTCAGCCGTCCGTACGCGCGCCGAGCCGGATCGCCCGTCCACCGCCGAGCCGGGCCAGGGCGACCGCGCCGAGCGTCGCCCAGGCCGGCAGCGTGAAGAGCAGGTACCGCGGCTCCCAGATCGGCGTTGCCTGGGCGGTGAGCAGCAGCGCGAGCGGCGGCACCGCCGCCCACGCCGAGTAGACGGCGGCGGAGTAGCGCAGCGGGAGGCTGAACAGCGCCAGCCCGAGCAGCACGGCCCCGAGCGCGGTGAGGCCGAACAGTTGCCCGGGCAGCTCGGCCAGCGCCCGGAGGTTCGGGTGTGCGACCGACCCGATCCAGTTCGCGGGTCGCCGGGCGGTCCAGAGCAGCACGGCCGCGGGCAGCACGCCCGCCGCGACGGCCGCCAGCCATCGGGCGGCCACCCCACGCCGGAAGGCGAACACGATCCAGCCGTGGCCGACGAGGAGCAGGAGCGCGACGACGTGGCACAGGCCGAGCGCCACCACCGAGCCGGCGTAGACGGCGAGGCGGCGCGGCGTCGGCCGGTCGAGGGCCGGCAGGAGGAGTGCCGTGGCGAGCACCGCGGCGAGGAGCGCCAGCGCGTACGGCTGGGCCTGCTGCGCGTACCGCGCCGAGGTCGGCAGCAGCGCGAAGATCGCACCGGCCAGCAGGCCGGTGCCCGGCCCGAACATTCTGGTCGCGGTCGCCGCGACGAGCGCGGCGGCGGCGGTCATGGCCAGCACGGACGGTACGCGCAGCGCGGGTTCGGAGGTGCCGAACAGCGCTGCCCACGCCCGGATCAGCAGGTGGTAGGGCGCGACGGCGGCATCGCCCGCGTACAGGATGTCCCGCCAGGACGACGTGGCCGCGCGCCACGCCGCGGCCTCCTCGACCCGCGGGCCGGGTCCGCCGGCCCTGGCCACGCTGATTGCGGCCATCATCAGCGCCGGTACCAGCCACGCCGCCACCCGCCAGGCCGGGGCGACGGCCGGCGGTCGACCGGGTACGGCGCCACGGCCTTCCCCCCAGGGGTCCTCCACGCTGGCCCCCGCCGGCCCGAGCCGGGGCAGGACCATGGTTTCCGCGTCGTTCATCGTGACTCACGCATCTCCGTGGTTCTGGCGGTCCAGGCCCGGAGGCGCCCTGGGGCGACGCCATGGTCGGCGTCCTGGTGGCGTGCCAACCCGAGCGGCACGAACCACGTCAGGAGTCCGGGTCGAGTGACTGACTGTCACCTCGGAGCATAGTGAGCCAAGCTCGACACTGAGCTTGATATGCGGCATAACCGACTAAAAGCCGCAAGACGGTCAGCGAGACGCCGCGGCCCGCCGGCGGGAGCGCAGCAGTTGGACGCCGATCGGCAGCACGGAGACCACCACGATGCCGATGAGGATGACCTCGATGTTGGACCGGACGACGCCGATCTGGCCGAGGAAGTAGCCGAGGACGGTGACCCCGGCGCCCCACAGCACCCCGCCGAGAATGTTGAAGACCAGGAAGGTGCGGTAGTGCATGCGGGACACGCCGGCGATGATCGGGGTGAAGGTCCGCACCACCGGCACGAAACGGGCCAGCACGATCGAACGGGCGCCGTACCGGGCGAAGAACAGGTTGGCCCGCTCGACGTACTCCCGCTTGAACAGGCGCGAGTCGGGGCGGCGGAACAGGCCGGGGCCGACCCGCCGGCCGAAGGCGTACCCCACCTGATCACCGGCGACGGCGGCGACGGCCACCAACAGGCACAGCAGCCAGAGCGGCTGGTGCAGATAACGGCCGTCGGCGACGAGCAGCCCGGCGGTGAACAGCAGCGAGTCACCCGGCAGGAAGAAGCCGATCAGCAGGCCGGACTCCGCGAAGACGACGGCCAGAATGCCGATCAAACCGAACGTGGAGATCAGCCACTCCGGAGCGAGGAAACCGGGACCGGCGGCGAGGAGTGCCTGCGGCGTTGACAACGGGGGACCTCCGGGGAAGCTGGGCGGACGCGGTTCAGTGGCCGGTGGCGGCGCTCGGCGGACGGCGCCGCGCCCACCGGTCGTACGCCCGCCCGCCGGCGTCCACGACGCTGACCGCGCCGGCGGCGACGAGCGCGCCCACGAGCACGTCCGCCGGGTAGTGCACGCCCGTCCAGATCCGGGCGAACCCGATGACGACGGCCAGCACCGACAGCGCCACCCCCCAACGCCAGGACAGGAACGCACCGACCGCGAAGGCCACCGCGAACGCCGCCGTGGCGTGATCGCTGGGCAGTGACGGCCCCGGGTCGTGCGGGATCAACTGGTGTACGGAATGGGTCTGGAACGGCCGCACCTCGGTGCTGACGGCCGCCAGCAACTGCCCGGTCACGAAGGCCACGCCGAGCACCGCCGCGACGCGTACCACCGCCGGCCGTGCTCGCCGCAGGCCACCCAGCAGGGGCACCGCGGCGGCCACCCCGAGCACGTAGATCAACCAGACGGCCGCCCATTCGAAGACGTCGTCGACCTGGTCGTTCTGTCCCGCTGCGGCGTTGATGAGCTCGAACAGGTGATAGTTCATCGCGTCTTCGGCTCCACGGCTGCGCCCCGGCTCCCCCACCCGGCCGGCTGCCTCCAGCCTGCCGCGCGGCGCCTGAGAGGAGGCTGAAACGCCTCGCGTACCCGGGCCGGTCAGTCGGGTCGGGCCCCACCGAGCGGCAGAAGGATCCGGACGGTCATGCCCGGACCGGGCAGCACCCGCACGCTGCCACCATGCGCGGCGACGATCTCCTTGGTGATCGGCAGGCCCAGGCCGCTGCCCCCGTCGGTGCGGGCCCGACTGTCGTCGAGTCGGACAAAACGATCGAATATCCGCTCACGTTGCCCCTCCGGAACCCCTGGGCCGTCGTCGGTGACGTCGACGCAACCCCACCCGTCGTCGGTGGCCACCCGCAGGACCACCTCGGAGCGCGCGTGCCGGGCGGCGTTGTCCACCAGGTTGCGCAGCGCCCGGCCGAGGTCGTGCGCGTCACCGCTGACCCGTACGGGGGCGAGCTGGGCGCGGACGGTCAGGTCCGGGCGACGGGTGGCGATCCGGTCCCGCTCCGTGTAGGCCAGGTCGTCCAGGTCGACGTCGTCGTGGCGGCGGGCGGGGCCGCGCTCGTCGATCCGGGCCAGCAGGAGGAGGTCCGCGACGAGGCGACCGAGGCGCTCGGACTCCTGACGCAGCAGCCCGACCAGTTCGGCGTTGGCGGCGGGCAGCGGCGCGACGGCCAGCCGGTCCAGGCCCGCCTGCACGGTGGCCAACGGGCTGCGCAGTTCGTGGCTGGCGTCGGCGACGAACCGCCGTTGGCTCGCCGCCGCCGTCTCCAGGCGGTCGAGCATGCCGTTCATCGTCTCGGCCAGCGCCCGCACCTCGTCGTACGCCTCGGGCACCGGCACCCGGGCGTGCAGGTCGCGGGCGGTGATGCCGGCGACCCGGCGGCGGATCGCCTCGACCGCGTGCAGCGACCGGCCGACGAACAGGAACACCGCCGCGCCGACCACCAGCAGCATCGGCGGCAGTCCGACGGCCAGGACCGCGGCGACCGCCTCCGTGCTCTCGTTGACGGGCCGCAGGGACTGCGCCACCAGCACCGTCCGGGTGCCGCTGCCGGTGGCGACCCCCTCGGCGATCACCCGGTACGGGTCCTCGTCGGCGAACGGCAGCAACCGCTGCTCCCGCAACTCCTGGCCGGGCGCGGGGCGCAGGGGGGACAGCGGCGCGCTGCCGGCGAGCGCGGCCGAGGCGGCCTCGACCCGTCCGGACGGGTCGAGCACCTGCACCAGGGTCTGCTCCGCGGGGCTGGGTTTCAACGTCTGGGCGAGCGCGCCCTGGTCGTCGGCGGCGACCGCCGAGGCCACCTCCGCGGCCCGCTGCCTCGCCGTCGCGTCCACGTTTCCGACCAGGTCCGCGCGGGCCAGGTAGACGAACGCCGCCGCCCCGACGGCGAAGGCGAACGCCACCGCCAGCGCGGCGGCCAGCGCCGACCGTAGCCGTACCCCCAGCCGCCGGCGCACCCGTCGGACCAGTTCCCGGAGGAACTCGCGCGTGCCCGCCATGACGGCAGCGTAGGCACCCCGCCGCCGGGAGGGTGCTGAGGCGACCGGCGGCGGGCCCTCGCCGGTCGGGCGGTCAGCCACCGTCGGCGGCCAGCCGGTAGCCCATGCCGCGCTCGGTCTGGATCGCGGAGCGGCCGAACGGCTGGTCGATCTTGCGACGCAGGTAGCCGACGTACACCTCGACGATGTTCGGATCGCCGTCGAAGTGGGCGTCCCAGACGTTCTCGATGATCTGGGTCTTGGACAACACGTCGCCACGGTGCCGGATGAGGAACTCCAGGAGCGCGAACTCGCGCGCGGTCACCCGGACCGGCTGCCCGGCCCGGGTGACCAGCCGCCGCGCGGGATCCACCGCCAGGTCGCCCGCGGTCATCACCACCGGTCGGGCGGGAGCGCCCCGGCGGACCAGCGCCCGCAGCCGGGCCACCAGCACCACGAACGAGAAGGGCTTGGTCAGGTAGTCGTCGGCGCCGAGGTCCAGGGCGTCGGCCTGGTCGTACTCGCCCTCCTTCGCGGTGAGCATCAGCACCGGCGTCCAGACCCCCCGCGAGCGCAGCCGCCGGCACACCTCGTAGCCGCTGAGGCCGGGCAGCATGATGTCGAGCACGACCACGTCGTAGGCGTGCTCGCTGGCCGCCCACAGCCCGTCCGGGCCGGTGTGCTGCACGTCGACGGCGAACCCCTCGTCGGTCAGGCCGGCACGGATCACCTCCGCGAGCGCCGTTTCGTCCTCGACAACGAGCACCCGCACCGGTTTCGCCCCTCTCGCGCCGTTCCCGGGGCCCGCACCGTCCGGGGCGGGCCGACTTCGCCTCCGATCATCCCTCGGGACGGCCCCGGCGACACCGGTCCGGGGCGTCGTGGCCGGCGCGGCGCTCACCGCCGTGACACGACGGCGTTCCGGTCCGGCGTGGCCACCGGCACCTGGGCGTCCCGCTTCGTCACGCCCAGGTAGAGGATCAGGACCACGATCGTCGCCAGGAACGCTCCGCTGGTGATCACCGTGCCGAGGCCGAGACCGCCGTCGTCGCGGGCCTGGGAGAGATAGTCGCCCAGCGACGCGCCGAGCGGGCGGGTCAGCACGTACGCGATCCAGAAGGCCAGGATCGCGTTCATCCACGACCAGGCGTACGCGGAGGCCACCACGGCGATCAGCGCGGCGAAGATCAGCCCCGAGCGCCAGTACCCGAGATCGAGACCCTCGGCCAGCAGATCGCCGGCGGCGGTGCCGAGCGCGAAGGTGAACAGGATCGCCGCCCAGTAGAAGCCCTCCCGCCGCGAGGTGACGATCGAGTGGATCGAGAGCGTTCCCTCGCTGCGGTACCAGACGACGAAGGTGGCCACGAGCGCCACGGCGAACACCGCGGTGCTCACCGGCAGCGGCACGCCGAGGCTGTCGGTGAGGTTGTCCGTGATCAGCGTGCCGACGATGCTGATCAACACGACCGCCAGCCAGTAGATCCCCGCCACGTACCGGTCCGTCCGGAACTGCCAGACGAGTACGGCGGCCAGCGCCACCGCCATGATCACCGTGGTGCCGGTCAGGCCGAGGTGGAGGTTGACGTTGAGGAAGTCCGCCGCGGTCTCACCCACGGTCGTCGAGAGGACCTTGATGATCCAGAAGTAGGCGGTCACCTCGGGAACCTTGTTCAGCATCTGCCGCAGCCGCGGCCGTTCGCTTTGCGTGTTCAGCGTCATACGCGGCAAACTTCCACCCGCCTGCTGAGAGCAGGCTGAAGCGCGCCCACCACGTGCGGTCAGGCGATGGGTGCCCGGCGACGGTGGCCTCCCCGCGTCCGGACTCGTTGAGCCCTGTGCCGGCCGGGGCACCGCGTCCCGGCCCGATCCGACGATCACCACCCGTACGCGCCCGAGGAGAGAAGATGTCGCACGGCCTGACCTATCCGGAGGCGCTCGTCATCGGCGCCCTGCAGGGGGTGACCGAGCTGTTCCCGGTGTCCAGCCTCGGGCACAGCGTCATCCTGCCGGCGCTGCTCGGGGGCCGCTGGGCACGCGACCTGGACGTGTCCGCCCCGGAGTCGCCGTACCTGGCGTTCGTCGTCGGGCTGCACGTGGCGACGGCCCTGGCCCTGCTGGTCTTCTTCTGGCGCGACTGGGTACGGATCATCCGCGGTTTCTTCACCTCCGTACGCCGCCGCAGAATCACCGGCCCGGACGAACGGCTGGCCTGGATGATCATCTTGGCGACCATTCCGGTCGGGTTGGCCGGGCTGGCGCTGGAGCACACCTTCCGTACCGTGCTCGGCCGGCCGACGCCGGCCGCGGTCTTCCTGACCCTCAACGGGCTGTTGCTGTTCGGCGCCGAACGGCTGCGCCGGCGGGCCGCCAGCGCGGAGCCGGTGGGCGCCCGGGCCGGTGACCCGGTGCCGGTGCTGGTGGGCCCCGACGGCGACGCCACCACGTACGCCTCGGCGGCGGTCGGCGGACCCGCCGGGTCGCAGGCCGCCGTCGACCTGGCGTCGGACCACCGGCTGGCGGCCGGCAGCATCCGCGGGGCGGTGCTGGTCGGCAGCGCCCAGATCCTCGCCCTGCTGCCCGGGATCAGCCGCTCCGGCGCGACGATGGCCGCCGGCCTGCTGCGCGGGCTGACCCACGAGGACGCGGCCCGGTTCTCCTTCCTGCTGGCCACCCCGGTGATCCTGGCCGCCGGGTTGCTCAAGCTGCCCGACCTGTTCGGGGACCTCGGCGCCGGCATCCACGGGCAGGTGCTGGCCGGCAGCGTCGCGGCCGGGCTCACCGCGTACGCCGCGGTCAGGTTCCTGACCCGCTACTTCGAGACCCGCACCCTCACCCCGTTCGGCGTCTACTGCCTGATCGCCGGGCTGGGCAGCCTCGGCTGGCTGAGCCTGGCCTGAGCCGTACGCCGGCTCAGGTGCCGTCCGGCGCGGCCCGGCCGTCGGCGTAGACGAGATCCATCGTGTCGGTACGCCCGGACCACCGCAGGTCCAGATGCCAGCAGCCGGCCCGCGGCAGGTCGACGATCGACGGGCCCGGCCCGCCGTCGACCTCCCGGGTCACCCGGGTGTCGGTCCCGTCCAGGGTCGCGGTGATCACCAGGTCGGCCGCCGCCGTCGGATCGGACGGCGTCGGGGCGGGGCGGGAGACCCAGAGGATCTTGTTGTTGCCCCCGTCCTGTCGGTCCACCGCCAGCGGGTGAGCGAACAGCACCGCGACGATCTCGCCCTGCGCGCCGAAGACGTGCGGGACGCGAGTGTCCCCGCTGAACCCGGCGGCCGCCCAGCCGGGCAGGGACCCCGTCTCGATCCGCGACCCGCATCCGGTCGCGGCACTCCCCCCGCCCGAGGTGGCCGGCGTCGCGGACGGAACCGTTGCCGTGCACCCCGCCGTCAGGGCCACCACCGCCCCGAGCGTCAGCCTGCGCCATGCACCCATCTCGTACCTCCCTGACCAGCGTGCCGCCGGCCCGCGACCGAAGTCGTGGGTCGTCCACTGTCAGGACACCGGCCAGGCGCTCGGGGATCCGGTGGGCCGCCGGTCAGTAACGCTGGCGGAGCAACTGGGCGGCCTCGACCGCCCAGTAGGTGAGGATGATCTGTGCGCCGGCCCGACGGATCGAGGTGAGCGTCTCCAGCATCACCCGCTCCCGGTCGATCCAGCCGTTCGCGGCGGCCGCCTCGACCATCGCGTACTCGCCGGAGACCTGGTAGGCGGCGACCGGGACGTCCACCGCGGCCCGGACCGCCGACACCACGTCGAGGTACGGCAGGGCCGGCTTCACCATCACCAGGTCGGCGCCCTCGGCGACGTCCAGCTCGACCTCCCGCAGCGACTCCCGCAGGTTCGCCGGGTCCTGCTGGTAGGTGCGCCGGTCGCCCTCCAGCGCCGACTCAATGACGTCCCGGAACGGGCCGTAGAAGGCGGAGGCGTACTTGACCGCGTACGCGAGCACCGCCACCTCCTGGTGACCGGCGGCATCCAGGGCCCGGCGGACCACGCCGACCTGGCCGTCCATCATCCCGGACGGGCCGACCACATGGACCCCGGCGTCGGCCTGGGCGACCGCCATCCGGGCGTACGCCTCCAGCGTGGCGTCGTTGTCCACCGCGCCGTCCGGGGTGAGCAGGCCACAGTGCCCGTGCGAGGTGAACTCGTCCAGGCAGAGGTCGCTCATCACCACGGTGGCGTCGCCCACCTCGGCGACAACGTCCCGGATCGCCACGTTGAGGATGCCGTCCGGGTCGAGGCCCCCCGACCCGGACTCGTCCCGCGTCGCCGGCACCCCGAAGAGCATGATGCCGCCCACCCCGGCCTGGACCGCCTCGACGGCGGCCTTGCGCAACGAGTCCCGGGAGTGCTGGAGCACTCCTGGCAGCGAGGCGACCGCCCGTGGCTCGGTCAGCCCCTCCTTGACGAACATCGGCACGACCAGCTCGGCCGGGTCGAGGCGGGTCTCGGAGACCAGCCGCCGCACGGCCGCGTTTCGGCGCAGCCGGCGGGGCCGGATCTCGGGGTACGACATGGGAATCTCCCTACGACTACCGGAACCTCAGCGCGGTGGGCCCCTGCACCTTCGAGCCACGGCGCTGCTTGGCCGGCATGGCGGCCAGCTTCTCGCGCAGCTCGACGGCGTAGGCGGCGAGCGCCTCCACCAGGTCGGGCACCGAGGCGTGCTGAGGCTGCACGTCGACCCGCAGGCCGAACTCCGTCGCGGTCTCCGCCGTCTTGGGCCCGATGACGGCGACAACGGTACGCGCGTGCGGCTTCCCGGCGATACCGACCAGGTTCCGGACCGTGGAGGACGAGGTGAAGAGCACCGCGTCGAACCCGCCCGACTTGATCGCGTCACGGATCTCGGCCGGCGGCGGGGCGGCCCGCACGGTCCGGTACGCGGTCACGTCGTCGACCTCCCAGCCCCGCTCGGTCAGCCCGGCGGCCAGGGTCTCGGTGGCGATGTCGGCGCGCGGCAGCAGCACCCGGCCGACCGGGTCGAGGATCTCGTCGTGCGGCGAGAACTCGGCCAGCAGGCCCTCCGAGGTCTGCTCGCCCGAGGGCACCAGCTCCGGCTGGATGCCGAACGCCCGGACCGCGTCCGCGGTGGCCTCGCCGATACAGGCGATCTTGACGCCGCCGAAGTGGCGGGCGTCGAGGCCGTGCTCGCCGAACTTCTCCCAGACGGCCCGTACCGCGTTGACCGAGGTGAAGATCACCCAGGCGTACCGGCCGTCGACCAGGCCCTTGATCGCCCGCTCCATCTGGGCCGGGGTACGCGGCGGCTCGACCGCGATGGTCGGCACCTCGCACGGGATCGCCCCGTACGCCCGCAGCCGGGCGCTCATCGCGCCGGCCTGCTCCTTGGTCCGGGGTACGAGCACTTTCCAGCCGTACAGCGGCCGGTTCTCCCACCAGCTCAGCTTGTCGCGTTCGGAGACGCCCGCACCGACGGTGAGCACGACCCGGCCGGTGAAGCCGAGCGCCGCCGCGACGAAGGAGTCCACGGTCGACGTGGTGGTGTACTGCGTCTCGCCGGTGCCGTCGCCGGTCACCCCGACACCCGTGGTGCCGTCCACCCCGGCGGCCAGCAGGCCGTCCCGGATCGCGGCCAGGTCGCCGGCGTCCACGGCCAGCGCCAGCGAGCCCCGGCCGACGGCCGCGGCGAGCGCCTCGAAGTCCAGCGCGGTGACGTCCTCGACGTCGGCGGCGGTCCGCACCCCCGGCAGCGGCACGCCCGCGTAGGTGGCCACCCCCTCGGCCTGGCCGACGCCCGGGACCACCTCGAAGTGCGCGGCGGTACGCGCCACCGCCTGCACCTCCTTGACCACCGAGTCGTGGCCGAACGGGTCACCGGCGACCAGGTGCACCGCGTTCAGCCCGGAGCGGGCCGCGGAGATCAGCACCTTCGCCACGTCCCCCGGTACGCCCTCGGCCGGGCTGAACTGGGTGTCGGGCTTGGCCTGTGCACGGACGTGGTCGAGCAGCGACTCGGGGATTCCCCGGTCGTACACCACCTGGTCGGCGTCGACCAGGGCGTCGTGCGCCCGGCGGGTCAGCAGGCCCGGGTCGCCGGGACCGGCCCCGACGAACGCGATACGGCCTACGGGCTTACGGGTGCGGGTCATTCTGTGCTCCCAAATTGCTGGGTCCCCGGGCCGGCGTGTCCTTCTTGGCCGAGGATCGAGTCGGCGCCGAGTTCGAGGAGTTCGGCGGCGAGTGCCTTACCGATCTCCGCCGCGTCGGCGGGCGTTCCGGTGCGGGACAGTCGGAGGTCGCGGGTACCGTCCGGGCTGATCACCGCCCCGCGCAGGTAGATCTCCTCACCGGTCTCACCCTCTGCGAGTTCGCCGTAGGCGGCGACGGGTGCGCTGCACCCGGCCTCCAGGGTGGCCAGCAGTGCCCGTTCCGCGATCACCGCGGCGCGGGACGGCGCGTGGTCGAGCACCGCGAGCAGCTCGACCAGGTCCTGATCGTCGATCCGGCACTCCACCGCCAGCGCACCCTGGGCGGGCGCGGGCAGCATCAGCATCGGATCGAGCGTCTCGGTGATCACGTCGGTCCGGCCGAGCCGGGCGAGCCCGGCCCGGGCCAGGACGACGGCGTCGAGGTCGGCGTCCGGGCCGAGTACCCGACCGAGCCGGGTGTCCACGTTGCCCCGGATCGGGCTGACCTCCAGCTGCATCCCGAGCGCGTGCAGCTGGGCGATGCGGCGCAGCGCGCCGGTGCCGACCCGGGCGCCGGGCGGCAGCTCGGCGAGCGTACGGCCGTCCCGGGCGACCAGCGCGTCACGCGGGTCCTGCCGGGGCGGCACCGCCGCGATGTGCAGGCCGGGGGCCTCCGCCGTGGGCAGGTCCTTGTACGAGTGCACGGCGAAGTCGATCGTGCCGGCGGTCAGCGCGTCCCGCAGCGCGGAGACGAAGACGCCGACGCCGAGCCGGTGCACCGGGGCCGAGGAGCGGTCCCCGGCGGTCACCACCTCGACCAGCTCGACCTCGCGACCGGTGGCCGCGGTGAGGGCCTCGGCCACGTGGCCCGACTGGGCCATCGCCAGGGCGCTGCCCCGGGTGCCGAGGCGCAGGGGGGCGGTCATCGCACACCTCCGGTGGGCGGGGTGGTGTCAGCCGGCATGATGATCTCTGCTTCCACCACGTCGGGCACGGTGCCGACCGGGGTGGTCTGCGGCACCTCCAGGTCGAACAGCTCGCGCAGCAGGGCCGCGTACTGGTCGCCGCCGGGTTCGGCGGCGAGCTGGCGGACCCGTACGGTCGGCTGGTGCAGCAGCCGCTGCACCACCCGGTGCACGGTGCGGGCCACCTCGGCGCGCTGGTCGTCGGTGAAGTCGGGGCGGCGCTGGGCGAGCCGGCGCAGTTCGGCGGTGACCACGTCGTCGGCCCGCCCGCGCAGGGCGGCCACGGTGGGCGCCACGTCGGCGCCGCGCAGCCAGCTGAGGAACGCCTCCACCTCGCCGGCGACGATCCGGGTCACCTCGGCGGCGTCGGCGGCGGCGGAGCCGTCGGCGAGGGTCGCGGCCATCCGGTCGATGTCGATCACCTCGACGCCGGGCAGCTCGGCGACCCCTTCTTCGACGTCGCGCGGGACGGCCAGGTCGAGCAGGACCAGCGGGCCCCGGTCGGCGTCCCGCCGGGCCAGCGCCCGGGTCACCACGTCGTGGGTGAGGACCGGTTCCGTGGCGGCGGTGGCGGCCACTACGATGTCCACTGTGGAGAGCGCGTCGACCAGTTCGGCCATCGGCACGGCGTTCGCGCCGTACGATTCGGCCAACCGGAGGGCCCGGTCCGCACCACGGTTGGTGACGGTGAGCGGCCCGGCGCCCAGCCGGGAGAGGGTGGCCACGCCGAGCGAGCCCATCGCGCCGGCGCCCACCACCATGGCGGGCCGGCCGGCCAGGTCGCCGTCGAGCAGGTCGGCGGCCAGGTCGAGGGCGGCGGTGACCACGCTCTGACCGGCCCGGTCGATGTTGGTCTCGGCGTGCGCGCGCTTGCCCACCCGCAGCGCCTGCTGCATCAGCTCGTGCAGCAGGCGGCCGGCGGAGTCGGCGCCGCTGGCCGAGTGGTAGGCGTAGCGGAGCTGGCCGAGGATCTGCGCCTCGCCGACCACCATCGAGTCCAGCCCGGCGGCGACCCGGAAGGCGTGGTCGACGGCGGCGGCGTCGTAGTGCACGTAGAGGTGGTTGGCGAGGGCCGCCGGCGGGCAGCCGGCCTGCTCGGCCAGGACCGCGCAGATGTCGCCGAGGCCACCGTGGAAGCCGGAGACGGCCGCGTAAACCTCCACCCGGTTGCAGGTGGAGACGAGCACGGCCTCGGCGACGTACGGCTGGGCGACCAGCCGGTCCAGGGTGCGGGTGAGGTCGGCGGGCGGGACGGCCAGCCGCTCCAGCGTGGCGACCGGGGCGGTGCGGTAGGACGCGCCGACGGCGAGCAGTTTCACGTGCCGATCGCCTCCTGGGTGTCGGTGGCCGCGAGCCCGCCGGGCAGAGCGGTGAGGGCGGACCCGCCGGTGGCGGGGAGCGCGGTCAGCGACGCCTTGCGGTGCTCGTGGAAGGACAGGATCTGCAGCTCGATCGCGAGATCGACCTTGCGCACGTCGACCCCCTCCGGAACCGAGAGTACGCAGGGAGCGAAGTTCAGGATGCTCGTCACGCCGACGGCGACGAGCTGGTCGGCCACCGCCTGGGCGGCCGGCGCCGGGGTGGCGATCACGCCGATCGAGATCGACTCCTCGGCCGCCACCCGGGGCAGCTCGTCGATGTGCCGGACGACCAGCCCGTTGATCTGCTCGCCGATCCGGGCGCGATCGGCATCAAAAAGGGCGGCGATCCGGAAGCCGCGGCTGGCGAAGCCGTCGTAGCCGGCCAGGGCGTGACCGAGGTTACCCACGCCGACCAGGGCGACCGACCGGCACTGGGTGAGCCCGAGCACCGACTCGATCTGGTCGATCAGCAGGGCCACGTCGTAGCCGACGCCCCGGGTCCCGTACGAGCCGAGGTGGGAGAGGTCCTTGCGGAGCTTCGCCGAGTTGACTCCGGCCGCGTTGGCCAGCGCCTCGCTGGAGACCGTCTCGTCGCCGGCGTCGGCGAGGGCGTGCAGGGCACGGAGGTATTCCGGGAGCCGCGCGACGGTCGCCTCGGGCAGGTCCGGGAGCGCCGGTACGGCACCGGCGCGGCCGGGCGCGCCAGGGTGACGGTGCTGACTCATGAGACTCCGTGCGGTGCGATCCTCGACCAGCGTCGGCGGCCGGTCGTTTCGGGACTCCCGCTGGCGACCGAGGTTGCCGGCTGTGCTAGCAGGGCGCGTCGGAACTACAGAGTAGGCGCTTGTGAAGAGGTGCACAAATCGCGATCTTGCTGGCCCGCGACGCGCCTTCACCTGCCCCTCCGTCCCACAAGATCGATAAACCGCGCGCCACCCGCGCCGTTCGGCATTATTGCTCAATCCAGACTTCTCTGACCAATCGCGCGCCGCCCGGTCGCGTCGTGTCACCGCGGACGGCGCGCCGGTCCGACCCGGGGTAGGGAGAACCCCACCCCGGAGAGGCCAGGCCACGGGATGGGCCGGACGCGCCGCGGCCCATAGCCTCGGAGCATGACCGCCACACCGCTGGCCACCGCGCCCGCTCCCACCACACCGGCACCCGGTCTCGGCCGCCAGCTCCTGCGCGACTCCGGCTACGTGCTGGCCGGCATGCCGCTGGCGGTGGTCAGCTTCGTGGTGGCTGTGACGGGAATCGCTCTCAGCGCCGCGCTACTGGTCACCACGCTCGGCCTGCCCGTCCTCGCCGGCACCGTGTACGCGGCCCGCCTGCTGGCCGATCTCGAACGGTTCCGGCTGCCCGGGGTGCTCCGCCAGCCCCGGGTCCGCCCCGCCTACCTGGCGCCCGAGCCCGGGTCGGGCTACTGGCGCCGGATCCTGGTGCCGCTGCGCGACTCGCAGTCCTGGCTCGACCTGCTGCACGCCTTCCTCAAGCTGCTGGTGACGGTGCCCACGTTCGCGGTGCTGCTGGTCTGGTGGGTGCTGGCCATCGGCGGCACCCTCTACTTCACCTACGACTGGGCGATCCCGCGCGGCCCGGGCGACCAGGACCTGAGCCAGCTCCTCGGGATGGGCGACGGCGCCGAGGCACGAATCGTCCTGAACACGGCGATCGGCCTGTTCTGCCTGCTCAGCCTGCCGCTGCTGGCCCGCGGCTGCGCCCGGCTCCAGGCCGGCCTGGCCCGTTCGCTGCTGACCGGGGTGGCCGAGATGCGCCAGCGGATCACCACGCTGGAGGAGCAGAAGCGGGCCGCCGCCTCCGCCGAGGCGTCCGCGCTGCGCCGGCTGGAGCGGGACATCCACGACGGCCCGCAGCAGCGCCTGGTCCGCCTCGCCATGGACCTCAGCCGGGCCCGCCAGCAGCTCGCCGCCGACCCGGAGGCGGCCCGGCGGACCCTGGACGAGGCGGTCACCCAGACCCGGGAGACGCTCGACGAACTGCGCGCCCTGTCCCGGGGGATCGCGCCGCCGATCCTGGTCGACCGGGGACTGCCCAGCGCCCTGGCCGCCCTCGCCGCCCGCGCCCTGGTCCCCACCGAGCTGCTGGTCGACGACGACCTGGGTACGCCCGAGGGACGACTGGACCCGGCGGTGGAGAGCACCGCGTACTTCGTGGTGGCCGAGGCGTTGACCAACGTCGCCAAACACAGCTCGGCCCGCGCCTGCCGGGTGCTGGTGGCCCGCCGGGTCGGCCGGCTGGACATCACCGTGTGGGACGACGGGGTGGGCGGCGCGCACGTCGCCAAGGGGCACGGGCTCAGCGGCATCGCCGACCGGGTACGCGCCGGCGGCGGCTCCCTGGAGGTGACCAGCCCGACCGGCGGTCCCACGGCGGTCCACGCCGAACTGCCCCGGTAAGCCGGCCGGCGCACCGGCTCCGGACGGCCGGCGCACCCGGCCGGGCCGGCCGGAAGGGCCGGGACGTGATAGACACCGGAGCCATGCGGGTGGTGATCGCGGACGACGCCGTACTGCTCCGGGAGGGGCTGGTCCGGCTGCTGACCGAGTCGGGACACGAGGTGGTGGCGGCCGTCGGGGACGGGAACGCCCTGGTCGAGGCGGTGGTGACGCACCGGCCGGACGTGTCGGTGGTGGACGTCCGGATGCCACCGTCGCACACCGACGAGGGGTTGCGCGCCGCCGTGGAGGCACGCCGGCGGGTGCCCCGTACGCCGGTCCTGGTGCTCTCCCAGTACGTCGAGGTGTCGTACGCGGACGACCTGCTCGCCACCACCGGCGGGGCCGGCGGCGGCGGGATCGGCTACCTGCTGAAGGACCGGGTGGCCGCGATCGACGAGTTCCTGGACGCGCTGGACCGGGTGGCCGCCGGCGGAACGGTGCTCGACCCGGAGGTGATCGGCCAGCTGCTGGTCCGGCGCCGGCGCGACGACCCGCTGGCCGGGCTGACCCCGCGCGAGCGGGAGGTACTGGCCCTGATGGCCGAGGGCCGTTCGAACACCGCGATCGCGCGAGCGCTCGTGGTCAGCGACGGCGCGGTCGAGAAGCACGTCCGCAACATCTTCACCAAGCTCGACCTCCCCGCCGACGCCACCACCCACCACCGCCGCGTCCTGGCCGTCCTCGCCCACCTCCGCGCCCCGGCCTAGCGAGTCGATCAAGAAGTTTGCGTCTGGCCCACGCGAATCCCCGACACAAGCTTCTTGATCAGCAAGGGCGACGGGTCAGGGGAGGGCGCGGGCCAGGGTGACCGCGTCGGTGAGGGTGTCGGCGACGGGGTGGCCGCTGGCGCGGAGGCGGGCCGGGTCGGAGAGGCCACCGGTGTAGAGGACGCAGGGGGCGCCGACCGACCCGGCGGCGTCGGCGTCGTCCAGCGAGTCGCCGATCAGCACCACCTCGTGGCCGCCGAGTCCCAGCTCGGCCAGGTGCTTGGCCAGCCATTCGGCCTTGTGCCCGCCGCCCACCACGGCCCGCAGCCCGTCCACCCGGGTGAAGTGCGGGGTCAGCCCGTACGTGCGGACCGTCGGGACCAGCTCGTCGTGGAACCACATGGACAGCAGCGACTGGCTGCCCGGCCAGGCGGCGATCGCGGCGGTCGCGTCGGCCGCGAGGGCGCAGCTGGTCAGCCCGGCCCGGTACGCGTCGTGGAAGATCCGGTCGAGCCGGCCGAACGCCTCCTCGTCGATCGCCCGGCCGAGCATCTCGGCGTAGTAGGCGGCGATCGGCCGACGGAACCGCACCCGGTGCTCGTCGGCGCTGACCACCGGGCCGCCGGCGGTGGCGAAGGCCGCGTTGGTGGCCCGGACCACCAGGTCGAGGTCGTCGAGCAGGGTGCCGTTCCAGTCCCACACCAGGTGGCGCCGCGCAGTGGTCATCGCTGCACTGTAAGGGCCGTTCAGAGCTGCGGGGTGGTCAGGTCCCGCAGCAGCCGCTGCTCCTCCACCCGCCAGTAGCCGTGTTCCTTGCCGTCGAGCAGGACGACCGGCAGCCGGTCGCCGTACTCGCGTTCCAGCCCGATGTCCTCGGTGACGTCCTTCTCGATCCAGCGGTCGCCGGTGACCGCCACCACCCGGTCGAGCGCCGCCTTCGCGTCCTCGCACAGGTGGCAGCCGGGTCGGGTGATCAGGATGAGCCGGGGGTCACTGGACATCGGGTACCTCCGTGCGGATCTGGGTCGGCGGCGCCGGGGACACCGCCGGGCGGAGCTCGGTCTTGCGTACCTTGCCGATCGCCGAGTACGGCAGGCTGTCGACGAACTCGACGGCGGTCGGGCACTTGAACCGGGCCAGGTTACGCGCACAGTGCCCGAGCAGCTCCTCCGCCGTCACCGGCGGGCCGGCCGCCCGCACCACGTACGCCCGCACAGTCTCGCCGGTCCGCGGGTGCGGCACCCCGAGGACGGCGGACTCGGCCACTCCCGGATGCGCCTGGAGCACCAGCTCCACCTCGTGCGGATAGACGTTGAAGCCGTTGACCAGGATCAGCTCGCCGAGCCGGTCGACCAGGAAGAGGTCGCCGTCCTCGTCGGCGTACGCCACGTCGCCGGTGGCCCACCAGCCGTCCGCGTCCGGCCCGCCCCGCCCGTCCGGCCAGTAGCCGGCGAACAGGTTGGCGCCCCGCACCACGATCTGCCCCGGGTCGGTGCCCGACGCCTCGTCGGCGAGATCCAGCTCGTCGGCCTCCTCCTCGGCCACGGGCGCGCCGTCGCGCCACAGCTCCGTGCCGTCCGAGCCGACCAGGCGCAGCTCGACGCCGGGCAGCGGGCGGCCGATCGAGCCCGGCCTGGGCTCGCCGCCGACCAGGGTGGAGGTGAGCACCGGGGCGGTCTCGGTGAGCCCGTACCCGACGTGCACCGGACGCCCGGTGACCTCGGTGAAGCGCGCCGCGACCGCCGGCGGCAGCGGCGCCGCCCCGCACACCGCCACCCGTACCGAGGCCAGCGCCGCCGGGCCGGCACCGCCCGCCTCGGCCCAGCTCAGGAACATCGACGGTACGCCGACCAGCACGCTGACCCGGTGCCGGGCGACCTCGGCGAGCGCCCCGGTCGGACCCGGCTCGTCGACGAGCACCCCGGTCGCGCCGTGGTGCACCACGGCGCCCAGCCCGGCGTTCAGGCCGTACGCGTGGAACAGCGGCAGGGCGAGCAGCACGATGTCGGCGGGGCCGACCACCGGCGGGTCGATCCGGTCGACCTGCTCGTGGTTGGCGGCCAGCGCGCGGTGCGACAGCATGGCGCCCTTGGGCCGCCCCTCGGTGCCGGAGGTGTAGAGCAGAACGGCGAGGTCGTCCCCGCCCCGGGCGGGGAAACCGGCCGGGGCGTCACCATCGGTGACCGGCGGGGCGGTGTGTACGGCGGTCAGCGCGGGCAGCTCGCCGGCCGCGACGCGCTCGACCACCTCCGCCGCGCCGACCAGCACGGCGGCCCCGGAGTCGGCGAGCACGTGCCGCAGCTCACGGGCGGTGAGGCCGGGGTTGACCGGCACCGCCACCAGTCCGGCGCGCAGCGCCGCGAGGTAGGTGACCACGAAGTCCGGGGTGTTGCCGAAGGCGATCGCGACCCGGGGCGGGTGGGCGTCCCCGGCGGACGGTGGTGCCGCGACGGAGAGCGCGCGGGCGGTCGCGGTGACCGCCGAGTCCAGTTCGGACCAGGTCAGGGTCCGATCGCGCCAGTGCAGCGCGGCGCGGTCCCCGTGGGCGGTGGCCGCCCGGCGGAGCCGGTCGGCGAGGTTCGGCGCGGAGCGGTCGGCGGCGTCCTGCACGATGGCTGAGTCTGGCACAACCGGGGTCGACCGGCCACGCCCCGAACCGCACCGGCCGGTCGCCGCGACACGCCGAAGGCGCTGCGAGAATCGCTCCGATCAGGAGTTTCCGCTCGGGATCCCACTCCGACGCGAAAGTCAACCGCACACGACGGACAACCGGTCCGCCATGGGTGCGACGGGACGGGAAATACTTCCGCTCTGTGTAACGGACTTGCCACGCGTGGGTGACGTTGGCCCCTATCATCACTCGGGTCGGCTCACCCCATTTGCCGTGAGTCGACACCCCTCAGCCCGAGGAGGCCCCCGTGCCCGTGAGCGCATTGGACCAGCACCTCAAGGGGATCTGCCGCCCGCCGGCACGTCCCGGAAGTGCCCTGCCCGGCCGGGGCTTACGCGGCCCCGCCGCGACGCCGCGACGGTCGTGCCCCGCGTGGATCGGGGAGGCGCGGTGACCACGTTCGGTTACGCGGAACGGCCGGCCGGGGTGACCGGCCCGACCCAGCGGACGCCGGTCAACGAGCGACTGGAGCCGCGCACCTCCACCGAGGAGATGCGGAGCCTCGCCGTACGGGGTGACGGGACGGCGCGACGGGTCCGCAACCGTACGCACCACAATGAGGCGCCGCCGCGTCCGGTGGTGCCGGGCGGCAACGCGAAGCCCGCCAGCAGCCGGCTCAACGCCCCGACCCGGCCGGCGATGCCGGCGCAGGGCCGGCGGGTGGCCGACGGCCCGACGAACGCCGACCCGTCGGCCGGCGAGACCGCCGTGCTGCCGGCGGTGCCGGCCGCCGACACCGCGATCCTGCCGGTGGTGCCCGCCGCCGCGACGCCGTCCACCGGCTACCCGAGCCGCCCCGATCCGTCCGACCCGGCGACCGAGGTGTGGGCGCTGGTCGAGCGGGCGCAGGCCGGCGAGGCCGAGGCGTTCGGCCTGATCTACGACCGGTACGTCGACACGGTCTTCCGCTTCGTCTACTTCCGGGTCGGCAACCGCCAGCTCGCCGAGGATCTCACCTCGGACACCTTCCTCCGGGCGCTCAAGCGGATCGGCAGCTTCACCTGGCAGGGGCGGGACCTGGGGGCCTGGCTGGTCACCATCGCCCGCAACCTGGTCGCCGACCACTTCAAGTCGGGGCGGTACCGGCTGGAGGTCACCACCGGCGACGTGCTCGACGCCGATCGGGAGGACAGGGGGCCGGAGGGCAGCCCGGAGGCGGCGGTGGTCGAGCACATCACCAACGTCGCGCTGCTCACGGCGGTCAAGCAGCTCAACCCGGAGCAGCAGGAGTGCATCGTGCTCCGCTTCCTCCAGGGCTTCTCGGTCGCCGAGACGGCCCGCGCGATGGGCAAGAACGAGGGCGCCATCAAGGCGTTGCAGTACCGGGCGGTCCGGGCGCTGGCCCGGTTGCTGCCCGACGGTTTCCAGCCCTGATCCCACTCCCCTTCGGCATCCGCCCGTCGACCGCCGGGTGTGGATCTCGCGCGCCCCTCCACACCAGTGACGACGGTCACTCTTTGTGATTCGCGGCCGCCGGCCCCGTAACCGCCGACCGGCGCGGTCCGTTTCTCCGGGTGCGACCAGTGGTTGTCCCGGCGTCCCCCGGGCCACCCGGTCCGGCGGGCACGGTCGATCGTTCCGGTCGGCCGTCGGCGTCACGCTGCCACCGGTCGCTGGTGACGACGACGGCCGAGGAGGCCGTGACCAGCGAGAGGGGGTGCCTGCGGTGGACAGTGACCTCTTCTCCCGTCGGCGTGCCGAGCGCTTCGCACAGCTCCTCGACGAGGCTAACGGCGGCCGGCGGCACCATGTCCGTTCCAAGGCCGACGACGAACTCGCCGCGCTCGTCGCGGTGGGCCAGCGACTCGCCGCCGACCGGCCGACCGTCGAGGTCGACGCGGAATTCCGCACCGGGCTGCGCGCGATGCTGGTCGCCACCGCCGAGCGGGAGGGCGTCGGAGCCCCGGCGCAGGCGGGGGCCGCCTCGACGGGCACCGGCGTACGCGGTTCGTTGCTGCCGGCCGTGACCGGCCGGCGGGTCCGCGCCCGGGGTGCGATCCTGGTCGGGGTGGCCGCCGGCGCGATCGCCCTCTCCGGCATCTCCGCCGCCAGCGAGAACGCGCTGCCCGGCGACGCCCTCTACGGCATGAAGCGCTCCACCGAACGGGCCCAGCTCGCCCTGGCCAGCTCGGACCTGAGTCGCGGTCAGCTCTTCCTGGACTTCGCCCGGACCCGACTCGACGAGGCGGCCACGGTCCGTGGCGACCGGGTCGGGTTCAGCGCCGTGCTGGACGACATGGACGCCGACACCCGGCAGGGCGTACGCCTGCTGACCACGGTGGCCGTGCAGCGCGCCGACGAGACGGGCCTGAACGCGATCGACGCGTTCCTCACCGGCCAGCGGCGCGCGGTCAGCGGGCTGCTCGACCGGGTGGACCACGTCGAGCGGGACCGTACGCACCGGTCGCTGGACCTGCTCGACAGCGTCGGCAGGCGCGCCGACGGGCTCCGGGCCGCGATCGCCTGCGGGCTGCCGGCACCGGTGGCCAGCGACGCGCTCGGCCCGACTCCGGGCACCTGCCCCGCCGACCGCTGACCGTCCGCCGGGTCCGGTCGGCGTGGGAGCCGGCCGTCCACGCCACACTGCCCACTGCGGCCATCCGCCCGCCACACCCGCCCGGATAGGCTCGACAGGCGGGGAGGTCGAGGGGAGGGGGTTGCCATGGCCCGGAGCCGGAAGGTGACGGTCAGCACCGACGCCCACGGCCGCACCGTCGCCTGGTCCGAGAGCCCTGGGGCGGCCCCGGAGGTCCCGACGCCCGCCCCCTCCACCGCCGCTGCCTTCTTCGACGTGGACAACACGATGATGCAGGGCGCCTCGATCTACTGGTTCGCCCGCGGGCTGGCGGCGCGGAAATACTTCACGACCGGTGACCTGGCCCGGTTCGCCTGGCAGCAGGCGAGGTTCCGGCTCTTCGCCACCGAACGCGCCGGGGACATGTCGCAGGCCAAGGAGGCTGCGCTCGCCTTCATCCACGGCTGGCGGGTCGACGACGTGGAACGGCTCGCCGAGGAGATCTTCGACGAGCTGATGGCACCCCGGATCTGGGCGGGCACCCGACGGCTGGCACAGCGGCACCTGGACGCGGGTGAGCGGGTGTGGCTCGTCAGCGCCGCCCCGGTCGAGATCGGCCGGGTCATCGCGGCCCGGCTCGGGCTGACCGGGGCGATCGGCACCGTGGCCGAGGTGGTCGACGGGACGTACACCGGCCGGCTGGTCGGCGACCTCATGCACGGGCCGGCCAAGGCCGAGGCGGTGACCCGGCTCGCCGCGGTCGAGGGGCTGGACCTGGACCGCTGCGCGGCCTACAGCGACTCCGCCAACGACCTGCCGATGCTCTCGGTCGTGGGTCACCCGGTGGCGATCAATCCCGATCCGGAGCTGCTGCGGCAGGCCCGCCGGCGTGGCTGGGACGTCCGCGACTTCCGCACCGGACGCCGGGCGTTCAAGATCGCGGTACCGTCGACGGCCGCCGCCGGGCTGCTCGCCGGCGCGGTCACCGCCGGCCTGGCGCTGCACCGCCGTCGCCACCGCGCCGACTGAACCCGCCCCCGCGCCCGACCGCAGGCCGACAACTTCGGGGAAACTGCCGCTTCCCGCTCCCCGGCAGGCAGCGGCCCCGGCGAAGTTGCGCGGATCTTGAGATGCCCGGCCAGGTCAGGGACCGAACGGGTCGGGGCGGCGTTCGAGCAGCTGGTGAAGGGTCTGCTGGATGGTCTCCCGCACCTGGTCGGCGAGGTTGAACACGACCAGCGGGTCGTCCGCCGAGTCACGCAGGTGCGCGGTGGGGATCGGTGGACAGAACTCGATCAGCCACTTGCTCGGCAGCGGCAGCATGCCCAGCGGCCCCAACCAGGGGAACGTCGGTGTGATCGGGAAGTAGGGCAGCTTGAGCAGCCGGGCGAGCGGCTTGATGTCGGCGAGAATCGGATAGATCTCCTCGCCCCCGACGATCGCCACCGGCACGATCGGCGTGCCCGTACGCAGCGCCGCCGAGACGAATCCACCCCGGCCGAACCGCTGGAGCTTGTAGCGGTCGGCGTAGAGCTTGCCGACCCCCTTGAACCCCTCCGGGAAGACGCCGACCAGCTCGCCGTTGCCGAGCAGCCGCTCCGCGTCCGGGTTGCAGGCCACCGTCCCGCCGGTCTTGCGGGCGATCTCGGAGACCACCGGCATCCGGAAGACCAGGTCGGCGCCGAGCAGCCGCAGGTAGCGGTGTGCCGGGTGCCGGTCGTGCAGCGCGGTGGCCAGCACCAGCGCGTCCAGTGCCACCGTGCCGGCGTGGTTGCCGACCACCAGGCCGGCCCCGGACTCCGGCACGTGCTCCACGCCGCTGACCTCGGTGCGGAACCAGTCCCGGTAGAGCAGCCGGACCAGCGGGTGGAAGACCGCGTCGGTCAGCTCCGGATCGAAGCCGAACTCGTCCACCTCGTAGTCGCCGGAGAGCCGCCGCCGCAGGAAGGCGAGACCCTTGGCGACCTTGTGGTCCCAGTGGTCGCCGGGCTGGTCCGCCACCGCCGGTCCGGGCGGCGCGACCGGGGCGCCGGCCCGCGGCTCGGCCTCCGCCACCGCCGCCGGCTCGTCGGTGGAGGTGTCCGGCTCGTCGGTCGGTGTCGGCTCGGCGGCGGCCGCCGTCGCGCGCCGGTGCCCGTTGCGCCGCGCCGGGTCCGCGTCCGGCCCGCGCACGGTCAGCGGTACGTCGTAGCGGGCCTCGCCCCGCTCCTCGGCCCCGCTCACGGCCGTTCCCGAACGGCGGCCCGGGCCTGCCGGATGCCTTCCAGCACCAACTGCTCGGCCGCGGCGAGCTGGTCCCGGGTGACCACCACACCGCCGTGGTGCGCCCGGATGAAGTCCTCGAAGGCGGCGGCGGTCGAGCGGGGCGTGAAGCCGAACTCGCGTTCCAGTCTCGTGGTGTCCACCACCCGGCCGTGCACGAAAAGGTCGACCTGGTCCAGCCCGTACCGGCCGAAGCCCAGGGTGCGGGCGATCGCGGCGGCCCCGGACATGCCCGGTTCCAGCACCGGCACGGCCACCCGGCCCGCCCGGCGGATCGCCTGCGACAGGGAGAGCACCCCCGGCCCGGCGACGTTGTACGTCCCCGGATGGTCCTCGGCGACCGCGCGGTGCAGCACCTCCAGGGCGTCGTCGAAGTGGACGAACTGGAGCCGGGGATCCCGGCCGAAGACGGTGGGCACCACCGGCTGGGAGAAGTAGCGGGTGAGCGTGGTGTCGGCGGTGGAGCCGATGAACGGCGCGAAGCGCAGCACGGTCCCGGTGACGTCGGGGCGGCGGCGGCGGAACCCGCGGACGTACCCCTCGATGTCGAGGATGTCGCGGCCGAATCCGCCGCGCGGCACCTCGCGCGGTTCGGTCTCCTCGGTGAAGACGGCGGGGTCGCGGAACGACACCCCGTACGCGGCGGTCGAGGAGCGGACCACCAGCTTGCGCAGCCGGGGCGCCCGCTGGCAGGCGGCGAGCAGCTGCATGGTGCCGATGACGTTCTGTTCCTTCATCGCGGCCCGGCCGCCGTGCTGCGGATCGGGCGCGCTGACCAGCGCAAGATGCACCACCGCGTCGACGTCGAGGTCGATGAGCAGGGCACTGAGCGAGTCGAGGTCGAGGCGGATCCGTTCGACGCCGTCGAGCAGGTCGGTGAGCTCGGCGGCGGGGGGCGCCGGGTCGACCCCGATGACGCGCTCGATGCGCGGGTCGGCGGCGAGCCGGGCGGCGACGTGCGCGGCGAGGTAGCGCCCGACCCCGGTCACGACGACGACCCCCGGAGCACCGGGGGTGCCACCGGGGGTCATGTCGCGCGCCTTGCCCGGCAGGCGGGATCGAGCCGGGACGTCCACGGCCTGATCACCTGAGCCTCCGACGGTCGACTGTTGGCAGGTGTTGCCGGGTGCCGGGCCGGAGCCCGGCCCCGGTCACTTGCCGAGACGGCGACGCTGGACGCGGGTCTTGCGCAGCAGCTTGCGGTGCTTCTTCTTAGCCATGCGCTTGCGGCGCTTCTTGACCACCGAGCCCATACGACAGCCTTTCGATGCAACGTGCGGGGCGGACCGGGCGACACCACCGCGGGTGGCATCGGTGACCGCTTGCGGACAACGGATCGGACCAGCGTGGTGGGCAGGGCGCACCGGCGTGCGGTCACGATCGGGGTCCAGGGTAGCCGGAGCGCGTCAGCAGGACCAACGCGCCCCCGTCGATGCCCGTTACGTCGCACTCGACGGCCTGGCCGGCGGTGCGTCAGGCCGTCTCCTGAAACGCACCCCGAAGGTACTCGTGCACGGCGTGCTCGGGCACCCGGAACGATCGGCCGACCCGTACCGCGGTCAGCTCACCGCTGTGCACGAGGCGATAGACCGTCATCTTGGACACCCGCATGACCGTCGCCACCTCGGCGACGGTCAGGAACCTGACATCCGACAGTCGAGCGTCGGACTGCGACCCGGCCATGGCTCACCGACCCATTCCCATGCCCGGCGCGTGCCGCCGGGCGGCTTGCTCCCGCCACGACGAGCGACGCGCGTGTTACCAGTACGGTAGCGGGACGGCTGTGACCGGCGCGATCCCTTCCTGCGATTGATCATGGAACGCTCGCCGCTTCCCCGCTCCTGACCTGGCGTTTTCCACCCGGAAGTACGCCACGTCCGGTCCCGTGAGCGGGTCACGCGGCGTGCTCGGGGCGTCACTCGGCACGCAGCGCCACCACCGGGTCGAGCCGACCTGCCCGCTGGGCCGGGACCACCCCGAAGACGATGCCGACCGCGGCCGAGACGCCGAAGGCGAGCGCCAGCGACCACCAGGTGATCGCGGCGGGGATCGGCGAGACCGCGTCCACCAGCAGCGCGGTGCCCACGCCGAGCGCCATCCCGGTCAACCCGCCGAGCGAGGTGAGCAGCACCGCCTCCAGCAGGAACTGCACCCCGATGTCCCGGGGTCGGGCGCCGACCGCCTTGCGCAGGCCGATCTCGCGGGTCCGCTCGCGTACCGAGACGAGCATGATGTTGGAGACACCCACCCCGCCGACCAGCAGCGAGATGCCGGCGATCGCGGCCAGTACGCCGGTGAGCACCCCGAGGATGTCGCCGAGCACCCCGAGAATCTGCTGCTGGGTCACAGCGCTGAACTCGGTGTCCGGATGCCGGCGGGACAGCTCCGCGACGATCCGGTCGCCGAGTTCGTCGATCTGCTCCCGGTCCGGGGCCTTGACCGCGATGCCGTCGATCCGCTGGGTGCCCCAGAGCCGCTGCGCGGCGGTCACCGGGATGTGCACCTCGTCGTCCCGGTCCACCCCGAGGCTCTGGCCGAGCGGGGCGAACACGCCGATCACCCGGAACCGGACGCCGGCCAGCGCGAGCTGCTGGCCGAGCGGGTCCCGATCGGGGAAGAGCGCCCGGGCCACCGACGCTCCGAGCACCGCGACCCGCCGGCTGGTGTCCACGTCGGCGCCGGTGAGGTAGCGGCCCCGGGCCAGCGAGCGGGTGAAGACCGCCGGGGTGGTCTCCAGAACGCCCTGCACCGTGGTGAAGTCGGAACGGGTGCCGGCCCGGACGGTCGCGCCGGAGGCGATGGTGACGGCCACCCGTCCCGGGTCGCCCACCACCCGGGAGACCGCGTCCACGTCCCTGAGGTCCAGCGGCGAGACCACCGGGGCGGTGCCGACCTCGATCCGGCCGGGGACCACCAGCAACAGGTTGGAGCCGAGCCCCTCGACCTGCTGCTCGACCTTCTGCTTGGTGCCGGTGCCGATGGCCACCAGCAGCACCACCGAGGCGACCCCGATGATCACCCCGAGCATGGTCAGCGCGCTGCGCAGCCGGTTCGCCCGCAGCGCGTCCAGCGCCACCCGCCAGGCTTCGGTGATCCTCACGCGACACCCCCGGGCGCCTGGCGCGGAAGTCGCCCGGTGGCTCCGGCGGCGCCACCGGAGCCACCGGACGGGTGCCCCGGGCCGCTTCCGGACACGGACCGGGGCTCCGCGCTGGGAGCGCCGTCCAGTGTCGCAGGTCCACCGGAACCGTCGGACAGCGGTCGATCATGAGCCGTGTCGGACCGGATCAGGCCGTCGCGTACGGCGATCCGCCGGCGGGCCCGGGCGGCCACCTCCTGGTCGTGGGTCACCATCACCAGGGCCACCCCGGACTCGGCGTTCAGCCGTTCCAGCAGCTCCAGCACGGCCTCGCCGGTGGCGGTGTCCAGGTTGCCGGTGGGCTCGTCGGCGAGCAGCACCGCCGGGTCGGTGACCAGGGCGCGGGCGATGGCCACCCGCTGCTGCTCGCCGCCGGAGAGCTGGTTGGGCCGGTGGTCCAGCCGGTGCCCGAGCCCGACCCGGCCGAGCATCGCCGCCGCGCGTTCCCGCCGCTGCCGCGCCCCGATCCCCCGGTAGACCAGCGGCAGCGCGACGTTGTCCACCGCCGACGTACGGGGCAGCAGGTGGAACGCCTGGAAGACGAAGCCGATGGTCTCGTTGCGCAACGCCGCCAGCTCGGGCGCGCCGAGGGTGGCCACGTCCCGGCCGCCGATCACCAACCGGCCGCCGGTTGGCCGGTCCAGCCCGCCGAGCAGGTGCATCAGGGTGGACTTGCCGGAGCCGGACGGCCCGATCACCGCCGCGTACTCGCCGGGGGCGATGGTGAGCGACACCCCGCGCAGTGCGGAGACGGACACCCCGTCCAGCTCGTACGTCCGGGACACGTCGACCGCCTCGATCGCCGGCACCCCGGCGGGCAGGGCGCGCACCGGCCGGCCCTGGGTCGGGATCGCGGCGCTCACCTCAGTTCCTGGCCGTCGTGGACCCGATCGGTGCCCCGCACCACGATCCGGTCGCCGGCCTGCACCCCGTTGACGATCTGCACCAGGTCCTGCCCCTGCACGCCGACGGTCACCGGCACCCGGTCGGCCTTGCCGTCCCGGAGCACCCAGACCGCGTCCCGCCCGTCGGCGGAGAAGACCGCCGAGGCGGGTACGGCCACCGCGTCGGTCGCCTCGCGTACCCGGAGGTGGACCACGGCGTTCATGCCGGGGCGCGGGGTCGGGGCGGGCTCCCCCTCGCCGAGTCGCCCGGCGCCGAGGCCGAGGCGGACCCGGTAGGTGACGCCGCCCCGCGCGGAACTGGTGGGCAGCACGTCCACCGAGCGGACCGTGGCGTCGTACGTCGCGCCGGTCACCGCGTCCAGCTCCACCGAGGCGGACAGGCCCGCCCGGACCAGCAGCACGTCGGTCTCGTCCACCTCGGCGAGCAGGCCGAGCTGACCGGTGTCCACGATGGTGAGCACGGGAGTGCCGGCGGTGACCCGGCCGCCCGGTGGCACCGCGTCGTCCACCCCGGGCGGGGGGCCGGCCTGAGCGCCGGACCCGAGGGCCGACGGGTCGATTCCCGCCGTGCCGCCGGCCGCGCCGAGCAGGCTGGTGAGGTCGGTCGAGGCGGCCCGGGTGCCGCCCGGCTGCACCACCCCGGCGATCGGGGCGCGCAGGGTCAGCGCGTCGACGGTCGCCTTCGCCAGGTCGTACGCCTGCTGGGCCTGGAGGCGCTGCGCGGCGGAGAGCGCGCCGACGGCGCTGTTCAGCCCGGCCACCCCACGCTGCACGGCGGCGACCGCCTGGTCGGCGGCGCGGGCGGCCGACTCGTACTGCCGCTGCGCGGAATCGACCTGGAGCAGCAGCGCGGACCGCAACTGCGGGTCGCCGATCTTGCCGGCGGCCTGGCGCGCGGCGTCGAACGCCTCGGCGGCGGCCTTGTCCGTGCCGCGCTTGCGCCCGCCCAGGTCGCCGACGCCGACCCCCCGGCCGGCCCGCTTGGCCGCGCGCAGCGCCTCGCGGGCCTGCCCCAGCCGCTCCTGGGCGGACGGCGAGTCGATCACCGCGAGCACCTGGCCACGGGCGACCCGCTGCCCGGGCTGGACCCGCAGGCTGGCCACGGTGCCGTCGGCGGGCGCGGTGAGGGTGGCGGCGGCCCGGGCGGTCACCGTGGCCGGCGCGTCGATCACCTCGGCGACCTCGGAGTGGCCCACCTGGGCCACCGTGACGCCGGACTGGTCGTCGCCGCAGGAGGCGGCCGTGCTGCCGGTCAGCGCGACGACGGCGAGGAGGGCGGTGAGCAGGCGGGGGCGGGTGGCCACGGGCAACCGCGGCGAGTGGGGGCGGCGCACCCGTCGATCGTACGAGGGGCGGGGAAGGCGAGTCAGCCGCCGGCGACCGTACGGAGGTAGTCGACGCAGTCGTCGTGCAGGGCGGACCAGGGGTCGCCGAACACCCGCTCCGCGGCCTCGTCCACGGACCGGTGTTCGTGCACCACCGCCCGGAAGAAGTCGAGCATCCGCTGCTCGCCGTACCGGTCGACCAGGTGCCGTACGGCCAGGTAGCTGACGCCGTAGGCGCCGCCGACCCGGTCGTCGGCCGCGTCGTCGGCGGGTGCGAGCGAGTCGAGCCGGCCGTCCCAGCCGCCCCGGACCAACTTCCGCACCTCGGCGAGGCCGTCGTAGCGGTCCACCGGCTGGCCGTCCGCGCCCGCGTACTCCGCCAGCCCTTCCACGAGCCACCAGGTGGACCGGTCGGAGTAGCCCCGGTCGGGCAACGACGCGGCGTGGGTCAGCTCGTGCCGGAGCAGGTCGTCGATCCCGGCCGGGGTGATGCTCTGCGCGTTCAGCACGACGTCGTGGTGTCCGCCGCCGACGCCGACCGCGTACCCGGCCGTCCACTTCGGCCGGCCGCCGCCGTACCAGCGCTGCCACTCGGTGTGTCCGGCGTAGAAGACCAGGTAGCGGTCCGGCGGGGTGCCGGCGACCACGTAGAGGTCGGCGACCTCGGCGGCGGCCTCGGCCTGGGCGAGCAGCCCGGGAAGCTTGGCCCGCAGCGCGGGCGTGGTGGCCACCATGGTCCGCTTCCCCACCGCCACGGCCAGGTCGCTCACCTCCCAGGGCCGGGCCCCGGCCGGCGCCGCCCGGGACTCCTCGACGGTGACCAGCCGGGGTTCGTCCCCGACGATCCGCCACCGGGTGCCGATCGTCACGGTGCTCGGGGTGCAGTCGACCACCACGAAGCAGTAACCGACCCGCACCGTCAGCCGCCACTCCCCCGCCCGCCCG
Source organism: Micromonospora narathiwatensis (assembly GCF_900089605.1). Classification (NCBI taxonomy): domain Bacteria; kingdom Bacillati; phylum Actinomycetota; class Actinomycetes; order Micromonosporales; family Micromonosporaceae; genus Micromonospora; species Micromonospora narathiwatensis. The sequence continues at coordinate 4,834,952 of NZ_LT594324.1, forward strand.
TCGACCTCCGCCGGCACGCCGTTCGCCTCGGGGCGCCACACCGTGACACGCAGTGCGCGCAGGGCGGCGTACCGGCGGGTGAGGGCGGGACGGGCGGGCGGCTCGGCGACGGCGAGGAAGCCGGGCCGGTCGCCGGCGAGCAGTGCGGCGGCCTGGCGGTCGAGCTGCGCGGTCATCCGCTCCCCGAGGCGGCGTGCCGCCGGGTCGTCGGCCGATCCCGCCGCCGGCCGCCCCGCCACGCCGGGCACCAGGCCGAGCAGGAGTACGCCGGGCGCGCCGCACGCCAGCAGGACGAGCACCAGGGCGAGCGCCGTCCACAGCGGCCACCGCCGGCGGGACGATCGTGCCGGGCCGCTCGCCCCGGCCGGCGCATCCGGCTGCTCGTCACCGTCGGTCACCGGCGAAGGGTACGACCAATCGGGCGATCCGGCCAGCGCCCGGCGCGCGTGGCGGGACGACGACCGTCGGCGGGTGACGGCCCCACGTCGACGGCTCAGACCGGGTCGTGGGCGAGGGTGAGCAGGGCCTTGTTCACCGCCCAGAGCCCCACCAACAGTGCGCCGGGTACGGGTCGCCCGGCCAGCGCGAGCAGCAGCCCGCCGGTGACGAAGCAGGCGGCCTGCACGCTGAGCTTGGCCGGCGCGGGCAGCGGCACGCTGGCCTTCGGCGAGCAGAACAGGCCCCACACGACCGCGATCAGCAGCGGCACGCCGAGGCCGGCGAGCAGGCGTACCGGCCAGCCGACGTCGCGGGTGAACCCCCACCATCCGGCGGCCACGAGCAGCGCCAGCTCCAGCAGGAAGGCGAGCGCAAGCAGTACGGCCTTCATCTGGCGGACCTCCAGTCCCGGTAGGCGGTGTCCAGCGCGGCGACCAGCTGGTCGAAGGAACGGTCGATGTCCCGGGGCAGGCCGAACCCGCCGGCCGCCTCAAGGGTGATGAAGCCGTGGACCGCGGCCCGGAACATCCTGGTCGCGTCGACGGCCGCGTCGCCGGTGAGGTCGTACCCGCGCAGGATCGCGTAGACGGCGCCGACGGCCCGCTCGGCGGCGGCGACGTGCTCGGGGTCGGCGGGATCCGGTGCCCGCTGGGTGGCCGGGTAGCGGCCGGGGTGCCGGCGGGCGTACTCCCGGAACGCGGTGGCCACCGCGCGGAGCGCGTCGCCGCCGGCCCGGCCCGCGGCGGCGGCGGTCAGCTCGGTGGCGACCTCGGCGGTGGCCAGCACGGACAGCTTCTGGTGCAGGTCGTCCACGCCCTTGACGTGCTTGTAGAGGCTGGGCAGCGCCACACCGAGCCGGCTCGCGAGCGCGGCCAGGGTGAGCCGGTCGTAGCCGACCTCGTCGGCGAGCACGGCCGCCTCCCGGACCACGGCCGTCGGGGTGAGGCCGGCCCTAGGCACGGGAGGTCACCGCCAGGAACTCGACCAGGTCGGCGGCGGTGGCGTCGGGCTGGTCGGCGTGCGGGTAGTGGCCCGACTCGGCGATCATGCGCGCCTCGGCGGTGGCGAAGAGCCGCCGGGCGGCCCGCGCCTCGGCGCCCGGGTCCGGAAAGTCCGGGTCCTTCGTACCCATCAGCACCAGCACCGGCTGGCGCACGTCCCCGGCCCGGGCGGCCCAGTGCGGCTCAACCAGCGCGATCACGCCGCGGACCGCGACCATCCGGCCGCGCAGCCTGGCGACCAGTTCCTTCCGGTACGCGGCGTCGTCGTCCGGTCGCCCGCACGGGAACAGCGTGCGGTGGAACATCCCGAAGAGTCGGGGGCTGCGCAGCACGATCACCTGCGCCAGCCGCAGCGCCGGGCTCGGGTTCGGCGGGGTGACGAACGGGCTGACCTGCACGATCCCGTTGACCAGCTCGACACCGTCGGCGGCGGCGAAGACCACGGCCGCCGCGCTGGACGAGCTGCCGACCAGGGTGGCCGGGCCACCGCCGAGCGCCCGGACCACGGCGAGCAGGTCGCCGCCCACCGCCGCCGGGGCGTACGTGGGCCACCGGACGCTGGAGTCGCCGTGCCCCCGGACGTCGACCGAGGCCACCCGGTAGCCGGCCGCCACCAGCCGGGGCACCAGATGCCGGAAGGTCGCCCGGTTCTCGCCCATGCCGTGCGAGAGGACCACCAGCGGGCCCTCTCCGTGCACCTCGTAGGCGATGGTTCCGCCGTCCCGCGACACTCGGCTAATCGTCATAGCTGTAAAGCTAATGCCATTAGCTTTTGCCGTCAAGTCCGTCCCGCGAACACGGAACGGGCCGGCGGGACACCCGTCCCACCGGCCCGTTCGCCGTTCGGCGAGCCAGTCAGGTCACTTCTTGGAGGTCAGTGCGCGCCCGAAGAACATCAGGTTGGCCGGGCGCTCGGCCAGGCGGCGCATCAGGTAGCCGTACCACTGGTCGCCGTAGGGGACGTAGGTGCGCACGGTGTAGCCCTCACCGATCAACCGCTTCTGCTCCTCCGGACGGATGCCGTACAGCATCTGGAACTCGAAGCGGTCCGGGTCGCGGTCGAACCAGCGGGCCCGGTCCTCACCGATGGCGATCAGGCGCGGGTCGTGGGTGGCCAGCATCGGATAGCCGGCGCCGGACATCAGCACGTTCATGCAGCGCACGTACGACTTGTCCACCTCCCGGGCGGACTGGTACGCGACCGACTCCGGCTCCTTGTACGCGCCCTTGCAGAGCCGCACCCGGGACCCGGCGCCGGACAACTCCCGGCAGTCCGACTCGGTACGCCGCAGGTACGCCTGGAGCACCGCACCGGTCGACGGGTAGTCCTTACGCAGCTTGGCGAGGACGTCCAGCGTCGAGTCGGTGGTGGTGTGGTCCTCCATGTCCAGGGTGACCGTGGTGCCCGCCGCGTCCGCCGCCGCGCAGATCGCCCGCGCGTTGTCGTACGCGAGCTGCTCGTCGAACATCTGCCCGAGCGCGGACAGCTTCACGCTGACCTCGGCGGCCGGGGTCAGCTCGGCGGCGGCGAGCAGCCGCAGCAGCTTCAGGTATTCGTCCCGGGTGGCGTTCGCCTGCTCCGGGGTGACGGTGTCCTCACCGAGGTTGTCGAGGGTGACCGCGAGGCCGTCGGCGACGAGCGCGCGGGTCACGCGCAGTGCGTCGTCGGTGCCGGCGCCGGCGACGAACCGGCGGACGACGTCCCGGGTGAACGGGGCCGTCGCGACGAGCCGCTCGACCTGGGATGACCGGGCCGCGGCGAGGATGACGGAACGGAGCATGAGCCGAGGGTAACGCCCGGCCGCCGACCCCCGCCGGGGGGCAGCGGCGCTGGCCCGGGTCGGCTACAAACGATCTCGTGGAACGACGCCCCCGACGCCGGCTCCGGTCGGCCACCGTGCACCTCGGCGCGCTGACCGCGCTGGCGCTCACCCTCTCCGGCTGCAACAACGACGACGACAACTGCGCCCGCAACCCGAGCGGGGGCAGCGGCGGTGGTGGCGGCACGGTCGCGCTGGCCCTGCGGGAGCCGGGTCCGGCCGCCGCCCGGGACACGCCCGCGCCGGTCGCCGCCGCACCGCCCGCCCGGGGCGGCTTCGGCACCCACCTCGCCTCCTGCGGCGGCTGACGTGCGGCGCGAGGCGAGCACCCCGCGCCCCGGCTGGGACGCCACCATCCGCGCCCAGGGCCTGGTGTACGTCGACACCGAACTGCCCGACGGCGGGGTCATGTCGTACTGGGACGAGACGGCCGCGTACGCCTTCGAGCTGGACGAGGTGCTCCGGCTGGAGGAGGCGACCGAGGAGCTGCACCGGATGGCGGTGGCCGCCGCCGAGCACGTGGTGACCCGCGACCGGTACGCGGAGTTCGGCATCCCGGCCTGGGCGGCGGAGGCGGTCGCCCGGTCGCTGCGGGAGTCCCCGCCGACCCTCTACGGCCGCTTCGACCTCTGGTACGACGGCACCTGGCCGCCCAAGCTGCTGGAATACAACGCCGACACCCCGACCGCGCTGGTCGAGGCGAGCATCGTGCAGTGGTACTGGCTGGAACACACCCGCCCCGAGGCGGACCAGTGGAACAGCCTGCACGAGCGGCTGGTCGGAGCCTGGGCCAAGATCGGCACGGGGTTGCACGACCCACGGGTGCACGTGGTCTGGTCCGACGAGGAGGAGTCGGGCGAGGACCAGATCACCGCCGGCTACCTGGCCGAGACGGCCCGCCAGGCCGGGTTGGACGTCACGCTCACGCCGATCCAGCGGATCGGCTGGGACGGGCGGCGCTTCGTCGACGCGGACGACCGGCCGATCACCACCTGCTTCAAGCTCTATCCCTGGGAGTGGATGCTGGCCGAGCCGTACGGGCCGCCGGCGCTGGAACCGGGCACCCCGACCACCTGGATCGAGCCGGCCTGGAAACTGCTGCTGTCGAACAAGGCGCTGCTGGCGGTGCTCTGGGAGCTGTACCCGGGGCACGAGTACCTGCTGCCGGCATACCTCGACTCGCCGCGCGGGATGACCGGGTACGTGGCGAAGCCGCTGCTCGGCCGGGAGGGCGCGTCGGTGCGGATCGTCACCGAAGGGACCGAGATCACCAGTCCGGGGATCTACGGCGACGAGGGATTCTGTTACCAGGAGTTCCGGGCGTTGCCCGAATTCGCCGGGAACCGCATGGTTCTGGGGAGCTGGATCGTCGACGGCGAGTCCGCCGGCGTGGGCGTACGGGAGAGCGAAAGCCTCATCACGGACGGTTACGCGCGGTTTCTGCCCCACTACATCGACGCGCCGCGGGCCCCGTGAGTCGTCTACCGTTGGTGTCGTGAACTTCGACGCGTACGCCCGGACCGGTGTTGATCTCGTCAATGCCCGCCTGGACGACCTCGACGACCTTCGGGCCATCTTCCCCGACGAAAACGCGTGGATGCGCGACGAGGTCGCGGAACGAGACCTGACGATCTTCCGGCGGGCCCAGAAGCGCCTGCGCGACGTCTTCGAGTACGGCACCTCGGGCCGGGACGCCGACGCGGTGACGGAGCTGAACGCGCTGCTGGAGGCGTTCCCGGTGCAGCCGCGCATCTCCGGCCACGACTCCAGCGACTGGCACATGCACGTGACCAGCCGGGGCGCCTCGGTCAGCTCCGAATACCTCGCCGGCGCGGTGTGGGGCCTCTCCGTCTGGCTCTGCGAATACGGCAGCGCCCGGTTCGGCGTCTGCGCGGACGAGCGCTGCGGCAACGTCTACCTGGACACGTCCTCGAACTGCTGCCGGCGGTTCTGCTCGGAGCGCTGCGCCACCCGCTCCCACGTGGCCGCGCACCGGGCCCGCAAGCGCGCCGCCATCGGCGACCAGGTCACTGTCCCCGCCCAGCCCGAACCTCTCACGCCGGTCAGCTGACCCGGGACGCCACCCGGGTCAGGCGTCGACCGGGGAGGGGGCGGTGAGGTTGGCGCGGGCGAACTCCAGCGCCTCGCGGAGGTCGGCCTCGCGGACCGCTCGGCTCTTCGCGCCCCGGGTGGTCACCTCCACCGCGACCGAGCCGGTGAAACCCCGGCCGGCCAGCGAGCGGAGCAGCTCCGCGCAGGGCTGGCCGCCCCGCCCGGGCACCAGATGCTCGTCGCGCCCCTCGCCGGTGCCGTCGCCCAGGTGCACGTGCGCCAGACCGGACCCCATCCGGTCGGCCATCGCCAGCGCGTCGCTGTGCGACGCCGCGCAGTGCGACAGGTCCAGAGTGTACGAGGCGTAGCCGGCGTCGGTCGGATCCCAGCCCGGGACGTACGGGACGAACTGGCGGCCGGCCATCCGCACCGGGTACATGTTCTCCACCGCGAAGCGCAGCCCGCCGAACTGGCCGGCGATCCGGTCGAGCCCGTCGGCGAAGCTGCGGGCGTAGTCCCGCTGCCAGGTGAACGGCGGGTGCACCACCACCGTCGGCGCCTCCAGCGTCTCGGCCAGCTCGGCGGCCCTGCGCAGCCGCTCCCACGGGTCGGGGCTCCACACCCGCTGGGTGACCAGCAGGCAGGGCGCGTGCACCGAGAGGACGGGCACGTCGTAGTGGCTGGCCAGGCCGCGCAGCGCGCCCGGGTCCTGGCTCACCACATCGGTCCAGACCATCACCTCGACGCCGTCGTACCCGAGCGCCGAGGCCAGCTGGAACGCCGCCGCGGTCCGCTCAGGGAAGACCGAGGAACTGGACAGGAGCACCGGGACTCGGGAAGTCACACCTCTCAGGGTAGCCGCCCACGTCGCGCGGCATCGGGACGAGCATCCGCAAAGCGCACAGACCGCCCGGCTCGATCAGCCCGGCGCGAGCTGATCGAGCCGGCAGAGGATGACCCCCTCCCGCAGCGCCCACGGACAGATGTCCACGTGGTCCACGTCGAGCCGGCGCATCACCGCCTCGGCCACCACCGCACCGGCCAGGAGCTGGTGGGCCCGCCCGGCGCTCACCCCCTCCAGCTCGTGCAACTGGCCGGGCGGGATGTGCCGGATGAAGCCGAGCACCTGCCGCAGCCCGGTACGGGTCAGCCTGCGCCGCGCCCACAGCCCCGCACCGGAGGGCGCCGCGCCGGCCAGCCGGGCCAGCATCCGGAACGTCTTCGAGGTGGCCACCGGGCGCTCCCAGCCCACCTCGGTGAGCTGCTTCGCCACCGGGTCGAGCAACGCGTCGACGTACTCCCGCAACTCGTCGACGGCCTCGGCGGAGGGCGGCGCGGTGTCGGCCGGGTCGATCCGCAGCCGCTCGCGGCTCAGCCGCCCGGCACCCAACGGCAGCGAGACCGCCACGGCCGGGTCCTCGTCGATGCCGGCGGCCAGCTCCAGCGAGCCACCGCCGATGTCCATCACCAGCAGCCGGCCGGCGGACCAACCGAACCACCGCCGCACCGCGAGGAAGGTCATCCGCGCCTCGTCCGCGCCGGAGAGCACCGCCAGGCGTACGCCGGTCTCGTCGCGGACCCGGGCCAGCACCTCGCCGGCGTTGGTGGCGTCGCGGACCGCGCTGGTGGCGAACGCGAGCAGGTCGTCGACGTCCAGCCCGTCCGCCGCCGTGCTGGCCATGCTGACCGCCTTGATCAGGCTGTCCGCACCCGCCCCGGTGAGCGCACCGTCGGGACCAATCTGCTCGGCGAGCCGGAGCACCACCTTCTCGGAGTGCGCCGGCCAGGGGTGCGCCCCGTGGTGGCCGTCGACCACCAGCAGGTGCACCGTGTTGGAACCGACGTCGAGGACACCCAGTCGCATGCTGGCGAGCCTAGGGCCAACATGTTTCGCCGGCTCACCGGCCGGCACGGCGCACCGCGCGTACGCTGGTCCGGGTGACAGGCCAGATCGAGCTGCATGTGCTGGTGGACGACCCCGAGGACCCGCGCAGCCGGGAGGTGGAGCTGGACTTCCCTCGGGAGTGGATCGAGTTCGTCGACCCGGCGGACGAGAAGCACGTGATCAGGGCCGACCTGACCTGGCTGCTCTCCCGGTGGACCTGCGTCTTCGGCAAGGGCTGCCACGGCATCATCGCCGGCCGGGCCGCGGACGGCTGCTGCTCGCACGGGGCGTTCTTCACCGACTCGGACGACGAGAAGCGGGTCCGCGCCGCGGTCAAGCGGCTCACGCCGGAGACCTGGCAGCACTTCCGCAAGGGCTTCAAGAACTGGACCGAGAACGACACCATCGACGGCAAGAACCCGGCCCGGCGTACGGCCACCCGGGCCGCCGACTCGCCGTGCGTCTTCCTCAACGACGCCGACTTTCCCGGCGGCGGCGGCTGCGCGCTGCACGCCCAGGCGCTGCGCGACGGGGTGCACCCGCTGGACTACAAGCCGGACGTCTGCTGGCAGCTGCCGATCCGCCGGGACCAGGACTGGCACAAGCGGCCGGACAACACCAAGGTGCTGATCTCCACGCTCGCCGAGTTCGACCGGCGGGGCTGGGGCGCGGGCGGGCACGACCTCGACTGGTGGTGCACCTCCTCGACCGACGCGCACGTCGGCACCGAGCCGATGTACGTCTCGTACGCCCCGGAGCTGACCGCGCTGGTCGGCGCGTCCGCGTACGCGAAGCTGGCGGAGCTGTGCGCCGCCCGCCTCCGCCAGGGCCAGATCGCCCCCCACCCCGCCACCGAGAGCTGACCGGCGCCCTACCGCGCCCGGCCCGGTCGGGTCGTGCCGCCGGTCAGGCCAGTCCGAGCTGCTTGAGCAGGTCCGCCACCGACCTGTCCTGCTCGGTGAGGAAGGCGCCGAACTCGTCACCGGTCACGAACGCGTCGGTCCAGCCCCGCTTGGCCAGTTCGGCCCGCCACTCGGCCGAGTCGTGCATCCTCGTCAGCACGTCGACCCACATCCTCCTGTCCGCGTCGCTGATCCCGGGGGGTGCCACGATGCCACGCCAGTTGGTGAAGACCAGGTCGATGCCGGAGGACTTCAGGGTCGGCACGTCCCGCAGCGCCTCGATCGACGCCTCGCTGGTCACCGCGAGGACCCGGAGCTGACCGGCCTCGACCTGGTCGAGGAACTCGCCGAAACCGCTGGCGCCGAAGGTCACCTTGCCGCCGAGCACGGCCGGCAGCAGTTCGCCGCCGCCGTCGTACGAGACGTAGTCGACCTGGCGTGGGTCGATGCCGACGGTCCTGGCGAGCCGCATGGGCAGCAGGTGGTCCGGGCCTCCGGGCGACGAGCCGCCGCCGACCGCGATGCCCCTCGGGTCGGCCATCCAGGCCGCCACCAGGTCGTCGATCGTCCGGTACGGGGAGTTCTTCGGCACCACGATGGCGCCGGCCTCCTCGATCAGCTTGGCCAGCGGGGTGGTCCGGGCCAGCGTCGCCGCCGACTTCGAGGTGTACGAGGCGCCCACCACGCCCAGCCCCATCTGCATGGCGAGCCTGCCGTTGCCCCTCTCGTCAACGGTCCGCTGGAGGCCGACCGTGCCGGCCGCGCCGGGCAGGTTGAACACCTGAACCCCGGTGGCGATCCTGGCGTCCTCCATCACCTTCACGGCGGTGCGGGCGGTCGTGTCGTACCCGCCGCCGGGGCTGTTCGGCACCATGATCCGTAGTCCGGCGACCGGTTCGCCGTCGCCGGAGCCGGACCCGACCCCGACCCTTCCGGCGACGGCACCGCAGGCCCCCAGGGCGGACGCCGTCGCGGCTGCCATGCCCATGACCAGCAGGTTCCTCCTAGTTGCCATCCTGTTTCTCTTCCGTTTCGAGTGAGTCCGGCGGCAAGATGATGGCCTCCGGGCGGGTCGGTCGTCTGCCTTCTGTCACCAGCGGAAGTTGAGGTCCTTGTGGTCGCGGTCACGTCCCGGCGCCGTACGCTCGCCGGGCAACTGCTGGTCCTCCAGCTCGCGATCATCGTCGTGGTGCTGGTGGCCGTCGCCGCCGTGTCGCTGGCCCAGTCGGCGGCCACCTTCAACCGCGTCGAGGGCCGTCGGGTCGCCGCCCTCGGCGAGGAGCTCGCCGGCAGCCCGCTGCTCCGCGACCAGCTCTCCCGGCCGGCACCCGCCGAGACGATCGCACCGCTGCTGCAGACCACGCTGATCCGGTCCGGGGTGACCACCGTGACCGTGGCGAACGACCGGGGTCGGGTGGTCAGCTCGACGGATCCGACCCTGGTCGGCAGCCCCGTAGTGCTGGGCGACCCACGGGTGGCGCATGGCCGGAGCTGGTTCGGCGAGCTGGAGGTCGACGGTACCCGACAGCTGGTGGCCCAGGTGCCGGTGCTCGGCGACGACCCGGACACCAACCTCGGCCGGCACCTGGGCGTGGTGATGATCGGGGAGTCCTCGCCGACCTGGTCGGAGCGGCTGGTGGGGGCCTCGTCGTACCTCTTCACCTACCTGGGCATCGCCAGCGCGCTCGGGGTGCTCGGATCGTGGCTGCTGGCCCGACGGATCAAGCGGCAGACCCTCGGCCTGGAGCCGCGGGAGATCGCCGGGCTGGCCGAGCACCGGGAGGCGCTGCTGCACGGCATCGCCGAGGGGGTGATCGCGCTGGACCCGCTACACCGGGTCACCCTGGTCAACGCGGTCGGCCGTCGCCTGCTCGACCTGCCCGAGAACTGCCTCGGCCGCAGCCTCCGCGAGCTGCGGATCAACGGGCGGCTGCGGGACGTACTGGCCGGCAGCGGCCCGGAGGCCCGGGATCAGGTGGTGGTCCGGGGCGGTCGGGTGCTGGTGATGAACCGGATGACGGTCAGCAAGGACGGCCGGCGGCTCGGCTCGGTCACCACGTTGCGGGACCGCACCGAGCTGGCCCGGCTGGAGCAGGAACTCGGCTCGTTCCGCAGCACCACGGAGCTGCTCCGGGCGCAGACCCACGAGTTCGCCAACCAGCTGCACACCATCTCCGGGCTGATCCAGATCGGCGAGCACGACGAGGTGGTCCGCTACGTCGACGCGCTGAGCCGGCACCGCGCCTCGCTCGACCTCACGGTCACCAGCCGCATCCACGACACCGCGCTGGCCGCGCTGCTCATGGCGAAGTCGGCGCTGGCCGCGGAACGCCGGGTGGAACTGCGGCTCTCCGAACGGACCGGGCTGGACCGATTGCCGCCGGAGCTGTCGGCGGACGTGGCCACCGTGCTCGGCAACCTGGTGGACAACGCGGTCGAGGCGGTTGCCGGTGGCCGGGACGCGGTGGACGACGGCCCCGCCTGGGTGGAGGTCGAACTGCGCCGGGACGCCACGTCGGTGGAGATCGTCGTCCGCGACTCCGGGCCGGGCGTCGCGCCGGAGCTGGCGCAGGAGGTCTTCACCCACGGCTTCACCACCAAGGCGGCCCAGGGCGGCGAACGAGGCATCGGCCTGGCGCTCACCCGGCTGGTCTGCCACCGCCGCGGCGGTGAGATCGCGGTGACGAACACCGACGAGGGCGCGATGTTCACCGCCCGGATGTCCGTGCTGCCCGTGTTCGAGGAGGCGCGATGATCGACGTACTGGTGGTCGACGACGACTTCATGGTGGCCCGGATCCACCGGGGCTTCGTCGAGCGGATCGACGGCTTCCGGGTGATCGGCACCGCCAGCACCGGCGAGCAGGCGATCGCCGCCGTCGACGAGCACCGTCCCGACCTCGTTCTCCTCGACCTCTACCTGCCCGACATGTTCGGCCTGGACGTGGTGGCCCGGATCCGGGCCGCCCAGCACGACTGCGACGTCCTGGTGATCAGCGCCGCCCGCGAGGCCGAGGCGGTACGCCGGGCGGTCCGCTACGGCGCGGTCAACTACCTGCTCAAGCCGTTCGGCTTCGACGAGCTGCGCAACCGGCTGAAGCAGTACGCCGCCCGCCGTACCGCGCCCCGTACGGAGGTGGTCTCCGACCAGGCCGACGTCGACCGGGTGCTCTCCCGCAGCGGCTCGCCGGCCACCGCCCCGGCCCTGCCGCGTGGGCTCAGCTCCGAGACGGCGGAGTTGGTGGAGCGCGCCCTGCGTACGCACGACGGCACCCTGTCGGCCAGCGAATGCGCCGACCGGGTGGGCATCTCCCGGGTCAGCGCCCGCCGCTACCTGGAGCACTTCTCCGGTACGGGCCGGGTCGAGGTGAGCCTCCGCTACGGCGCGGCAGGCCGACCCGAGCGCCGCTACTCCTGGCTGACCTGAACAACACCGCTGGCCGGCACCCCGTGCTCGGGTGCCGGCCAGCGGTGTTGTTCATGTTCGGTTGTGTCAGCTGTTCCAGTTCTGGGCGACCAGGTCAGCGGCCTGCTGCTCCCACTGGGCGTAGGCGTCCGGGTACGCCGACACCTGCACCGTCTGCGCGGCCTTGGTCAACGGCATGTCCTGCCACCCGTCGACCTGCTTCAGACCCTTCAGGAACGCGGTCGTCGCGTACTCGGGGTCGGTGATCTGCTCCGGGCTACCCCAACCAGAGGACGGGCGCTGCTGGAACAGACCCAGCGAGTCGTGGTCGTTCTGGTCACCGAGGTGGCCCAGGTTCTCCAGCTTCGACTCCTGAAGCGACGTGGCGATCGAGATGACCGCGGCCCGTTCGGGCATGCCGGCCTTCTTCGTCGCCGCGATGATCGCCTTCGCGTTCGCGGTCTGCTCACCGTTCAGGTCGATCTTCGACTGGGCGCCCTGGACAGCAGCAACCGGAGTGGCGTGTACGGGGGCGGCGGCGTGCGCGGCGATCGGACCGGCGAACACACCACCGGCGAAAGCCAGACCAGCAACACCCAGAACGCTCTTACGCAGCATCGTATTCATGACCAAAGCTCCATTCGGGGGTTTGGCACACACGCCGACAGGGGGGTCGGGGCATGCGCAAGCACCGTCAGGCGCCCAAACAAGGGGAAAGTCTTCGACCGGCTGGCTCGCGGGGCGGGGGATCGCCTCTTCGTGGCGCCGGGACCATGTACAACGACCGACGACCCACCAACATTCCGGGCCCGGGCCACCCCGATCGCAGCGGGCGGCCATCAGCCCCCAGGTTCGGGGCCTTCCTCGGCCGTGCAGCCCGGTACAACGCCCGCCGACCGCCGACCATTCCACCCCCGGGACGCCCCCGGCCACCCCCCGAAACCAGACACTTCGCCGCACACCACCCACGCGGTCCAGGCAAGCACCCGCCAAGATCCGCACAACATCCCCGCAATGGGCCCATCCCCGCACGGCGAAACCGCAACTTGACCGAAAGCACCGCCTCGGGAACGCGATGCCGCAACATCTCCGAAAGTGGCCCATCCAGGCACGACCAAGCCGCAGCATCCCGAAAGTGACCCTCAGGGAGCAACGCCGCACCGTCTCCGAAGATGGGGCATCCAAGCACGACGAAACCGCAACTGCCCCGAAATCGGCCCCTCAGGGGCGCACTTCCCAAAGAGCGGCCCCTCCGGCACATGACGAGGCCGCAACTTCCGCGAATCCGGCCCCTCGCCCGAACGCGAAAGCCGACGCGACGGCGTACCCCGGACGCGGGGACGCGGGGGCGGCGAATGCGGACGGCGCGGGCGCGCGACGTGGGATGCGGCCCGGGCGAGGGCCGACGTGGGTCAGGCCGGACCGACCCCGGCCGGGCACGGACGTGGCAAGGTCGCGTGCCCGCCCCGGGGGCCGGTCACGGCTCGAACTTGTAGCCCAGGCCGCGGACGGTGACGATGTAGCGCGGCGCCGACGGCTCCGGCTCGATCTTGGAGCGCAGCCGCTTGACGTGCACGTCCAGCGTCTTGGTGTCGCCCACGTAGTCGGCGCCCCAGACCCGGTCGATGAGCTGCCCCCGGGTGAGTACCCGTCCCGCGTTGCGCAGCAGCAGTTCCAGCAGCTCGAACTCCTTGAGCGGCAGCTGTACGACGCCGCCGTCGACGGTCACCACGTGCCGCTCGATGTCCATCCGGACCGGGCCGGCGGCCAGCGTCGGCGCACCCGACTCGGTCGCCTCCGCGCTCTGCCGGCGCAGCACCGCCCGGATGCGGGCGACCAGCTCACGCGGCGAGTACGGCTTGGTCACGTAGTCGTCGGCCCCGATCTCCAGGCCGACCACCTTGTCGATCTCACTGTCCCGGGCGGTGACCATGATGATCGGCACGTGTGACCGCTGACGGAGCTGGCGACACACCTCGGTACCCGACATTTCCGGCAACATCAGGTCGAGCAGCACGATGTCGGCGCCGGTCCGGTCGAACTCGGTGAGGGCGGACGTGCCCGTCGCGGCGACGGACACCTCGAAGCCCTCCTTGCGGAGCATGTAGGACAGGGCGTCGGAGAACGATTCCTCGTCCTCGACCACCAGTACGCGGCTCAACGGGTGTTTCCTTTCCTGTCGGTCAGACCTACCGAGGCTCGGCCGGGCCGGCCTCGATCCCAGCGGAGGAGAGTGTCGCCTCCAGGTCGTCCGGGGGGCGGGCGGGCAGCCGGAGGGTGAACGTCGACCCCCCACCAAGAGTGCTCGACACATCCACCCGGCCGCCATGGTTGCTGGCGATGTGTTTGACGATGGCCAGCCCGAGGCCGGTGCCCCCGGTGGCCCGGGAGCGGGCCTGGTCGGCCCGGTAGAAGCGTTCGAAGATCCGATCGACCTCGTTCGGGGCGATGCCGATGCCCTGGTCGGTCACGGCGACCTCGACGTGCTCGTCGGTGGCTCGCGCGGTCACCCGTACCGTGGTGTCCTCGCCCGAGTAGTTGATCGCGTTCTCCACCAGGTTCGCCACGGCGGTGGCGAGCTGGCTGTCGCTGCCGTACGCGGTCAGGCCACGCTGCCCGTCGACGGCGATCTCCACCCGGCGGGCGGTGGCCGTGGTCCGGGTCCGGTCGACCACCTCGGCGATCACCCAGTCCAGGGAGACCGGCTCCGGGGCGGGCTGCGGCTCGGCGCCCTGGAGCCGGGTCAGCTCCAACAGCTCCTGCACCAGCCGGCCCAGCCGGGTGGACTCATGCTGGATCCGCTCGGCGAACCGTCGGGCGGCGATCATGTCCTCGGACAGGTCCGACGCGCCCTCGCCGGTCGGCTCGGTGGCGTCCACCAGCGCCTCGGCGAGGAGCTGGAGCGCGCCGATCGGGGTCTTCAGCTCGTGGCTCACGTTGGCCACGAAGTCCCGCCGGACCCGGGCCAGCCGGTGCGACTCGGTGACGTCGGCCGCCTCGACCGAGATGTAACCGGCGCCGAGGCCCATCGCGCGCAGGTGCACGCCGAGCGGGTTGTCCCCCGCGCTGTCGCGACCACGCGGCAGGTCCAGCTCGATCTCGCGCCGCACGCCCGTGCGCCGGACCTGCCCGGCGAGGGTACGGATCAGCGGGTGCGCCGCGATGGACCCGGGCGTCGTCCCGGTACGGAGCAGGCCCAACGCCCGTGCGGCCGGGTTCACCAGCACCGGCACGTCGTTCGGGTCGAGCACCACCACGCCGGCGCGGAGCGAGTCGATCGTCTTGCGGCCGAGCCCGGAGAGCCCGCCCTGCTGCTCGTCGGGAATCGCCGGCCTCCCTGCGCTACGACGGGAGCGGTCGCTCCCCGACGACGCCGACCGGCGCCATTCTCTGACGGGTCGGGACAGCAGCAGCCCGGCGACCAGTCCGGCCACCAGAGCCACGGCCACCGCGACCGTCACCGCCCATTCCACCCGGCGATCGTAGGGTCATTGTTCACCTGACGATCGGTTGAAATGGGATGAAACACTCTCACTTTCGGGAAAGTTCACTCACGGGTCCCGCGTCGTTCACCGGGGTTCACCGCGGATCCGGTCACCCCCACCTACGGTGGGTCGCGCACCTGCTCACGACGTACGCGGCCCGCCGGGCCACCGGCGGCCACCGAACCCAGGAAGTGACGATGCGCGAAGAGTTCCGGGCCGACCTGCAGATTGTCAGCCAGCTGCTGGTGGACATGGCGGAGGGGGTGCGCGTCGCCATGCGACAGGCCACCTCGGCCCTGCTCACCGCCGACCGCGCGGCGGCCGAGGGGGTGGTCGCGGGCGACGCCGAGATCGACGGCCGCTACCGGGACGTGGAGGAGCGGGTCTGCGACCTGCTGGCCCGGCAGGCGCCGGTCG
The DNA here is from genome assembly GCF_900089605.1 of Micromonospora narathiwatensis. Classification (NCBI taxonomy): domain Bacteria; kingdom Bacillati; phylum Actinomycetota; class Actinomycetes; order Micromonosporales; family Micromonosporaceae; genus Micromonospora; species Micromonospora narathiwatensis. Next base: position 4,850,357 of record NZ_LT594324.1, read on the forward strand.
CCTCCGACCTCCGTGCCATGATCACCGCGCTGCACGTGGCCGCCGACCTGGAGCGGATGGGCGACCTGGCCCAGCACGTCGCCAAGACCGCGCTGCGCCGGCACCCCTCGCCTGCGGTGCCGGCCGAACTGCGGCCGGTCTTCACCGACATGGCCGCCGTGGCCGACCGGATGGCCGAGAAGATCGGCATCGTGCTGGCCCGGCCCGACGCGACCATCGCCGCCGAGCTGGACAGCGACGACGACCCCATGGACGACCTGCACAAGAGCCTCTTCACCGTGCTGCTCGGCGACGACTGGCCGTACGGGGTGGAGACGGCGATCGACGCGACCCTGCTGGGCCGTTTCTACGAGCGTTTCGCCGACCACGCGGTGAACGTGGGCGAGCACGTCGTCTACCTGATCACGGGCGAGTCCACGACCTCGGCCAACTGAGCCGGCAACGCCGAAGGCCCCCGGGTGACCGGGGGCCTTCGGCGTCGTGGGATCAGCGGCCCTGGTTGGCGACCGCGGCGGCGGCATCCCTGGCGGCGTCCGGGTCGAGGTACGTCCCACCGAGGGTCTGCGGGCGCAGGTTCAGGTCGAGGTCGTAGCGCAGCGGGATGCCGGTCGGGATGTTCAGCTTGGCGATCGCCTCGTCGGAGATCTGGTCGAGGTGCTTGACCAGGGCACGCAGCGAGTTGCCGTGCGCGGCCACCAGCACCGTCCGGCCGGCCAGGATGTCCGGCACGATCGAGTCGTACCAGTACGGCAGCATCCGCTCGACGACGTCCTTGAGGCACTCGGTCCGCGGCATCAGCTCGGTCGGCAGCAGCGCGTACCGGGGGTCGCCGACCTGGGACCACTCGTCGTTGTCGGCAATGGGCGGCGGCGGCGTGTCGTACGACCGGCGCCAGAGCATGAACTGGTCCTCGCCGTACTCGTCCAGGGTCTGCTTCTTGTTCTTGCCCTGGAGCGCGCCGTAGTGCCGCTCGTTGAGCCGCCACGACCGGCGCACCGCGATCCAGTGCCGGTCGGCGGCGCTGAGCGCCAGCTCGGCGGTCCGGATCGCGCGGCGCAGCACGCTCGTGTGCACCACGTCCGGCATCAGGTTGTGCTCGCGGAGCAGCTCACCGCCGCGCCGCGCCTCGCTCTCCCCCTTGGCGGTCAGGTCGACGTCGACCCAGCCGGTGAAGAGGTTCTTGGCGTTCCAGTCGCTCTCGCCGTGCCGCAGCAGGACCAGCGTCCCGATGGTGGGCCCCTCGCTCGCAGTCATGCGGATCATCCTGCCGTACCCGACGGGCGGACACGCGGGGACCGGTGGTGACGACCACCACGTGGAAAACCTGATGACCGGCATTCCGGGGCGGGACTAGGTTGTAAGGCGCTAGAAAGATATTGGTCGTTACCAAAACGGGGGCATCGGAATGCGGACGGTACGCGGCTGGTTCCGGGACACCACGGGCGGGCTGCCGAGGTCCTTCTGGTACCTCTGGACCGGCACCCTGATCAACCGGCTCGGCTCGTTCGTCCTGGTCTTCCTGGCCATCTACCTCACCCAGGCCCGGCACTTCTCGGCCTCGCAGGCCGGGCTGGTGATCGGTCTGTGGGGTGTCGGCGGCGCGGTCGGCACCACCGTCGGCGGCACCCTGACCGACCGGTGGGGACGGCGGCCCACCCTGCTCACCGCACACCTCGGGGCGGCCATCATGATGGTCGCGCTCGGCCTGGCCCGGCCGCTGTGGTCGGTCGCGCTGGGCGCCCTGCTGCTGGGCGCGTTCGCCGAGATGGCCCGTCCGGCGTTCGGGGCGATGATGGTCGACGTGGTGCCGGAGAAAGACCGGCTCCGCGCCTTCTCGCTGAACTACTGGGCGATCAACCTCGGCTTCGCCTGCGCCGCGGTGCTCGCCGGCGTCGCCGCCCAGGCCGGATACCTGCTGCTCTTCCTGGTCGACGCGGCGACCACCCTGGTCACCGCGCTGATCATCTTCGCCCGGGTCGGGGAGACCCGGTCGGTCCCGACCGGCCCGGTGGTCAAGGGCGCGACCGCTCCCGCCGGTGCCCTGCGGACCATCCTCACCGACCGGGTCTACCTGGGCTTCGTGGCGCTCAACCTGTTCGCCGCGCTGGTCTTCCTCCAGCACATCTCGATGCTGCCGATCGCGATGGGCGACTCCGGCCTGAGCCCCGCCACGTACGGCTCGGTGATCGCGCTCAACGGCGTGCTGATCGTGGTCGGTCAGCTCTTCGTACCCAAGCTGATCAAGGGCCGGAGCCGGTCGCACGTGCTGGCGCTCGCCGCGCTGGTGATGGGCGTCGGTTTCGGGCTCACCGCGTTCGCCGAGGCGGCCTGGCTCTACGGCCTGACCGTGCTGATCTGGACCGTCGGCGAGATGCTCAACTCGCCGTCCAACGCCACCCTCATCGCCGAGCTCTCCCCGGGCGCGCTCCGTGGTCGCTACCAGGGTGTCTTCTCCCTCTCCTGGCAGATCGCCGGGGCGGCGGCCCCGATCCTCGGCGGCCTGGTCCGGGAGCACGCCGGCAACACCACGCTCTGGCTCGGCTGCGCCGCGATCGGCGCCGCGACCGCGGTGGCCCATCTGGTCTCCGGCCCGGCCCGCGAACGGCGCGCCGCGCAGCTCCGAACCGCCGCGGCACCGGTCCAGCCGGTCACGGTGGCCCGCACGCCGGCCACCGAGGTGGCCGAGGCCGCTGCGACCGCACCCGCCGAGCCGGCCCGCGCCACCACCTGAGGTACGCGCCGGACCGGCTCGGCCAGCCAAAAGGGCGTCCCGACCGGGTGACGAGGGCCACGCTGGTGCGGGCCGGGCGGGCTCCCTAGGGTCGTCCGGTGGACAGCGGTTAACAAACCTTCCTGGAGGACGGGTGCGCGGCCTGCGGCGCTGGTGGGACGACACGGCCGGCGGCCTGCCCGCCACCTTCTGGTATCTCTGGTCCGGCCTGCTGATCAATCGGGCCGGCGCCTTCGCGATGCTGTTCCTCTCGCTCTACCTGACCGCCGCGCGCGGCGCCTCCGCGTCCCTCGCCGGGTTGGTGGTCGGGGCGTACGGGGCGGGCGGGGCGGTCGGGACGCTGATCGGCGGGGTGCTGGCCGACCGGTGGGGCCGGCGGTCGACCCTGCTCGCCGCGCACCTCGGCGCGGCCGGGCTGATGGCGGGACTGGCGTTCAGCCGGCACCTGGCGGTGATCGCCGTGCTCGCCGCGCTGGTCGGGGTGGTGCACTCGATGCCCAGCCCCGCGTTCGTCGCGGCGATCGTGGACGTGGTGCCCGAGGAACGCCGTTCCCGCGCCTTCAACCTCCAGTTCTGGGCGTTCAACCTCGGCATGGCCGTGGCGTCACTGCTGGCCGGTGTGCTCGCCGAGGCCAGCTTCGTCGCGCTCTTCCTGGTCGACGCGGCGGCGACCCTGGCCGCCGCGGCCGTCATCGCGCTGAAGGTCCCGGAGACGCTCGCCCGCACGGCCCGCGGTACCCCGTCCGGCCCGGGTCGGCCCGGCCGGGTCCGGCGTCCCGGTCTGCACACCGCGTTGACCGACCGCACGTTCCTGGTCTTCGTCGGGCTGACCTTCCTGCTGGCGGTGCTGACCATGCAGACCTCGACGATCATGCCGCTGGCGATGCGCGCAGACGGCCTGCGCCCGTCGGCGTACGGGCTGGTGGTGGCGCTCGGCGGCGCGCTGATCGTGGCCGGGCAGCTCTTCGTGCCGCGGCTGATCGAGCCGTACCGGAAGTCGAGCGTGCTCGCGGTCTCCACCGGGCTGATGGCGCTCGGCTTCGGCGCCCTGGCCGTCGCCGACCACCTGCCGGTCTACCTGGGCGCCGCGGTGGTCTGGACGATCGGCCAGATGCTCGCCGCACCGCCGAACGCGCAGATCAACGCGGACCTGGCGCCGCCGCGGCTGCGGGCGCGCTACCAGTCGGTCTTCTATCTGACCTTCCCGGCCGCGTCCTTCGTGGCCCCGGCGCTGGGCGGGCTGAGCCTGCAACACCTGGGCGACCGGCACTGGCTCGTGGTCGGCGGGCTCGGCGTCGTCGCGGCGGTCGGTCACCTGCTCGCCGGGCCGCCCCGGGAACGCCGGGTCGCCGCCCTGCGGGAGTCGCAGCGGGAGGCGGAACTGGTCCGCGGCTGAGCGGGATACGCCGAGCGCCCACCCCGACCTGCGTCGTGATGGGCGCTCGCACCGTACACCCGGCGGCGGCGGGCGACACTCACCCCCGTAAGCGTCGCCCGCTCGCGCCGCCGGTTCCTCGGATGGCACCGTCCCCCAACGGCGTACTCCACCCGATCCATCGCGCCTCGCCTGCGCGGATCTGATCGATCCACCGCTCCCCCGAACGATTACAAGCGCGGCACGGTGCAATAAAGTTAGTTCGCCCGGATTCTGGATTCAACTCGGATTGCTGTCTCGCCCGTCACAGCGGGTCGGTGATCCGGCGGCTCCACTCCGGGTCTCTCCGATGACCAACCGCGATTTCCCGCCGGCCATTCCCCTAAACCCTCAGGCGTCTTCCCGTTCGGGTGACTCGGTGCGGAAGAAGTTGCTCTGCCGGCCGTCCCGGAGCTGTTCCTGGTAGATCAGGTTCAGCCGGCGCAGGTCGAACGTCCGGAACCAGTCCTCCCAGGTGATCTCCCGGATCCGGCTGCTCTCCCGCCACCCCGGGATGTTGAACGTCAGCACCCCGGGCCGGCCGTCACGCTCGGTACCGGCGATGGTGGCCGGCTTGGCGCCCCGGGCCCGCGCCCAGCGCTGGATGACGTCGTGGTTACGGGTCACCAGGCTACGACCCGGACGCTCGGGACGATCGGCCAGCGAGGTGATCTGCTGGGACGACCGGACCGACCGACCCGCCCGCGCCGGAGCCGCCCTGGCCGCCGTACCCCGGGCGGCGGTGGCCTTGCGCGCCGGCGCGGCCTTGCGCGCCGGCGCGGCCTTGCGGGCCGGGGCCGCCTTGGCCGCCGTACCCCGGGCGGCGGCCCCCTGGGCGGTCGCCTTTCGGGCGGGCGCGGCCTTGCGGGCGGGCGCGGCCTTGCGGGCGGGCGCGGCCTTGCGGGCGGGCGCGGCCTTGCGGGCCTGAGTGGCCTTGCGGGCCGGTGCGGCCTTCCGCGCCGGAGCCGCCTTCGCCCGGGCACCGGTGGCCTTCGCGGCCGGCGCCGCCTTGGCGCGCGGGGTCGCCTTCGCCCGTTGGGTCGTCTTCTTCGCCGCGGCGGCCTTCTTCGTGGCGGCGGCCCGCCCCGCCGGTCCGGTGCTCCGTCGGCCCGCACCCCCACCACGGGTTTCCGCCCGCAGGGTGCGGACCAGTGTCTTCACCAGGTCCAGCTTGCGTAGGGCGGAGATTCCGGCGATCCCGCGCCGGCGGAGCTGGCTGCGGATGTCGTCGACCCGCATCCGGGAGATCGCGGATTCGGAGACGCCCGGGGTGCCCGGGGTCTGGTTGCCGGCTTGCCGCCTGGTCCTCGTCGCAGTCGTGCCGCGACCTGAGCTGTTGCGCTGAGCCATGGGACACGCTCCTCGACAGTCCGTCCTCGGCCCGCGGTGGGTCCCAAGTGCCGCACCGCGCGGTGCGGGCATACCCGTCAGGACGGGTCCGAACCACCGGAGGCGGAGATGGTGCCGGTCGACGGCGCGAAGAGGTGGGCGAAGGCGGCCAGGTTGGCCGTCGACTCCCCCCGCTTGACCCGCCACTCCCACTCCCGCCGGATGGCGGTGCCGAAGCCGATCTCCAGCATGTTGTCGAAGGACTCGTCGGCGTACGTCAGCACGGCGCCGAGGAGCCGGTCCAGCTCGTCCTCGTCCACCCCGGCCAGGTTGACCCGTCCGGTCAGATAGACGTCGCCGACCGCGTCGATGGAGAAGGACACCCCGTACATCCGGGCGTTGCGCTGGAGCAGCCAGGCCCAGAGTTCCTCACGGCGCTCGTCCGGCTGGCGCATCACGAACGCCTCGATCCGCAGCGCGTGCTCGCCGACGATCAGGTTGCAGATCGTCCTGAGCTTGTGCGTCCCCGGCAGGGTGACCGCGTACGACGCCTCGCCGGTGGATTCCCACTCCAGCTCGCGCTCGGCGCAGACCGACTCGATCAGCGCGGCGATCTCACTCCGACGGCTCATCGCACCCACTCTACGGCCGGCGGCCCGGCCACGCCGTGGGCGACGGGTCACCAGGAGCAGGACAGGGCGGGGTCGCAGAGCCGGCCGGTGAGCCGGGCCCGCTGCTCGGCGATCGCCTCCCCGTACACGGCGAGCAGTCCGGAGACCGTGCGGTGCCAGGAGAAGTCGCGGGCGTGCCGCTGCGCGCCCCGGGCCAGGGCGGCCCGGCGCAGCCGGTCCGGCAGCAGCCGAGCCAGCGTACGGGCCCAGTCGACCGGGTCGTGGCCGTCGATCAGCACGCCGCTGACCTCGTCGCGTACGGCGGTGACCAGGCCGCCCACGGCGGCGGCGAGGACAGGCGTGCCGCACGCCTGCGCCTCCAGCGCGACCAGGCCGAACGACTCGTTGTACGACGGCACCGCGACCAGGTCGGCGGCCCGGTAGAGGGCGGGCAGGTCCTCGCCGGTCTGCGGCGGCAGGAAACGCACCCGGTCGGCGACGCCGAGCGAACCGGCCAGCTCGATCAGGGCGGTGGGGCGGTCCAGGCCGCTGCCACTGGGACCGCCGCAGATCACCACGGTCAACTCGTCGGCGAGCGCTGGCTCCCGCTCGCGCAGCGCGGCGACCGCCCGGATCAGCACGTCCGGGGCCTTGAGCGGCTGGATCCGGCCGACGAAGGCCACCACGTACCCGGTGGGGGGGAGGCCGAGCCGGCGGCGGGCGGCGAGCATCGCGTCGTCCCGGTCCCCCGGGGCGGGGCGGAACCGGTCCAGGTCGACGCCGGGCTCCACCACGGTCACCCGGGCCGGGTCGGCGTCGTACCGTCCGACCAGGTCACGGGCCTCGACCCTGGTGTTGGCGACCAGCCGGTCGGCCTCGGCGACCACCTGCTCCTCGCCGATGACCCGGGCCTTCGGCTCGGGCCGGTCACCGGCGGCGAGCTGGGCGTTCTTGACCTTGGCGAGGGTGTGCGCGGTGTGCACCAGCGGCACGCCCCAGCGCTCCTTGGCCAGCCAGCCGACCTGGCCGGAGAGCCAGTAGTGGGAGTGGATCAGATCGTAGTGGCCCGGCGGGCGGGCCGCCTCGGCGCGCAGCACGCCGGCGGTGAAGGCGCAGAGCTGCCCCGGCAGCTCCTCCTTGGTCAGTCCCTCCAGCGGGCCGGCGGTGACGTGCCGGACGTGTACGCCCGGCGCCATCTCGACCACCGGCGGCAGGTCGCCGGAGGTGGCCCGGGTGAAGATCTCCACCTCGACGTCGGCCTCGGCCAGCCGTCGGGCGACCTCCAGGATGTAGACGTTCATGCCGCCCGCGTCGCCCGTGCCGGGCTGGTGCAGCGGCGAGGTGTGTACCGAGAGGGTGGCGATCCGGCGCGGCTGCGGCCACGGCAGGGCGCCTCGCTGACGACCGACACCGGTGTGCAAATCCGCCACGTCCGCTCCCTCTGTCACGGTTGATGCCGTCCCGCACGTCCGGCGCTTCTCGGTCAACCTCCGCGCCGGATGTCATCTTCCCGATCGGGCTTCGGAAATGCGTGCCGGCCGGGTCCGGGCGTGACGGACCTCATCGCGGTGGGGCGGCGAGAGCGGGAGAGAATGACCGGATGACCTCCGTCGCCATCGTCACCGGGTCGTCCAGCGGGATCGGCGCGGCCACCGCCCGCCGGCTGGCCGCCGAGGGTTTCCACGTGCTCGCCGCCGCGCGGCGTACCGACCGGCTGGCCGGCCTGGTCGCCGAGATCGAGGCGGCCGGCGGCGCGGCCACCGCGGTGGCGTGCGACGTCACCTCCGACGAGTCGGTCGCCGGCCTGGCCGCGGCGGCCGCCGCCGCGCCCGGCCCGGTCACCCTGCTGGTCAACAACGCTGGCGGGGCGCGCGGCCTGGACCCGGTCGAGTCCGGCTCCGTCGGTGACTGGCAGTGGATGTACGACGTGAACGTGCTCGGCACGCTCCGGGTCACCCAGGCGCTGCTGCCCGCGCTGGAGGCGTCCGGCGCCGGCACCGTCGTGATCGTCGGCTCCACCGCCGGGCACGTCGTCTACGAGGGCGGGGGCGGCTACACCGCCGCCAAGCACGCGCAGACCGCGATCGCCGGGACGCTCCGGCTGGAGCTGTGCGGCCGTCCGGTCCGGGTGATCGAGATCGACCCCGGGATGGTGAAGACGGAGGAGTTCGGCCTGGTCCGCTTCGACGGCGACGCCGACCGGGCCGAGGCGGTCTACGCCGGCGTGGCCGAGCCGTTGGTCGCCGACGACATCGCCGACTGCATCGCCTGGTGCGCCACCCGCCCGCACCACGTCAACGTCGACCAGTTGGTGGTCCGCCCGCTGGCCCAGGCCGCCCAGCACAAGGTGCACCGGGTGACACTGAAGCGCGAGGAGTGAGCCGGGGTTGCGAACGGAGGCGGCCCTGACCTCGAAGCCCGTGGGCGTGGTGACCCGGGGGACGACGAATCCGAACCGGCTCCGGCGGGTGGACAACTGGATCGTCGAGACCTGCGGCGACCCCCTGCGCGCCGCCGCCGACCCGCTGGTCGTCGACCTGGGCTACGGCGCCACGCCGGTGACCGCCGTCGAGCTGCGGGCCCGCCTCGCGGCCGGGGTCCGCCCGGACGTCCGGGTGGTCGGGCTGGAGATCGATCCGGTACGCGTGGCCGCCGCCCAGCCCGCCGCCGATCCGCCCTGGTTGGCCTTCGCCCGGGGCGGCTTCGAGCTGGCCGGCCTCCGGCCCGCCCTGGTCCGGGCGTTCAACGTCCTGCGGCAGTACGACGAGAGCGAGGTGGCCGACGCCTGGCGTACGGTCACCGAGCGGCTGGCCCCGGGCGGGCTGCTGGTCGAGGGGACCTGTGACGAACTGGGCCGGCTCGGCAGCTGGGTGCTCCTCGACGCGGGCGGCCCGCGCACGCTGACCCTGGCCGCGAAGCTGACCACCCTGGAGCGGCCGGCCCAGTTCGCCGAGCGGCTGCCGAAGGCGCTGATCCACCGCAACGTCCCCGGTGAGCGGATCCACGACCTGATCCGCACCCTGGACGACGCCTGGCAGGCCGCCGCCGGCTACGCCCCCTTCGGCCCCCGGCACCGCTGGGTCGAGACGGTCCGCGCCGTCCGCGCGACAGGCTGGCCCATCCTGAACCGCCCCCGCCGCTGGCGCCACGGCGAACTCACCCTCCCCTGGCCCACCATCACCCCCTAACCCTCCCTCCCCTCCCTCCCCTCCCTCCCCTCCCTCCCCTCCCTCCCCTCCCTCCCCCCAACCTCCCCGGCGATCTTGCACTTTCGGTCGGGACAAAAACGTCTATATGAACACAAAGAGGCCGCCCCAAGTGCAAGATCGCCGGGGTGGAGAGGCGAGGGGGAGAGGGAGGGGGTGGGCGGGGGTTAGATGGTGCAGTTGATTAGGACGGGTTCGGGGTGGAGGGGGACGCCGAAGCGGTCGTGGACGCCGTCGCGGATCTCGCGGGCCAGGGCGACCAGCGCTCCGGTGCTGGCGGTGCCGGCGCGGTTGGTGAGGGCCAGGGTGTGCTTGCTGGAGATGGCCACACCCTCCGGACCCAGGTACCCCTTGCCGAAACCGGCCTTGTCGATCAACCAGGCGGCGCTGACCTTGACCACGTCCCCGGCACCCGGCCAGGACGGCGGCTCGCCGAGGTCGGCGGCGCGCTCGCGGAGCAGCTCGTACGCCTCGCGCTCCAGCACCGGGTTGGTGAAGAAGGAACCCACCGACCAGGTGTCCGGGTCGTCCGCGTCGAGCACCATGCCCTTGCCGGCGCGCAGCCGCAGCACGGTGGCCCGGGCGTCGACCAACGGCACCCGGTCACCCACCTCGACGCCGAGCGCCCGGGCCAGCTCGGCGTAGCGCACCGGGCCGGACAGCGGGGAGCGGGCCAGCCGGAAGTCGACCGAGAGCACCACCCAGCGGTCGCTGTACTTGAAGACGCTGCCCCGGTACGCGAACCCACAGTCGGCTGCCGCGATTTGTACGACCTCGCCGTGGGTTCGGTCGTACGCCTGGACGGCGGTGATCGTCTCGGCCACCTCCTGCCCGTACGCGCCGACGTTCTGGATCGGCGTGGCGCCGGCCGAGCCGGGGACGCCGGAGAGGCACTCCAGCCCCGACCAGCCCTGCTCGATCGTGGCGGCGACCAGATCGTCCCAGGTCTCGCCGGCCTCGACGCGTATGGTGACCGTGTCGGCGTCCTCGGCGACGGCCCGGAACCCCCGGGAGCGGAGCAGGACGACGGTGCCGGGGAAGCCCTGGTCGCCGATCACCACGTTGCTGCCGCCGGCCAGCACCAGGACCGGCTCGTCCCGCGCCTCCGCCTCCCGCACCTTTTGTACGATTTCCTCGGCGGTGGTGGCGGTCTCCAACCGGCCGGCGGGGCCACCGAGGCGGAGCGTGGTGTAGCGGGCCAGGGTGGCCGGACCGGTCGGGGCGGCTCCGGTCGTCGGTTCGGCGTAGACGTCTGACACGCCTTTCACCCTAGGCTGAGGGATAGCCGCGGCACCCACTGGTGGCCCGGTCACCCCCGGGAGGATTGCGATGAGCAGACTGCACGGCACGAAGGACTTCTGGATCGGTGCGCTGCGGACGGAGGGTCCCGCCTTCGCCGCCGCGGTCGCCGAGGCGCCGCCGCAGACCCCGGTGCTCTCCTGTCCCGGCTGGACGGTCACCGATCTCGCCCACCACCTGACCAGGGCCTGCGTCTGGGCCCGTACGGTGGTGACCGCCGGCGCCACCACCAGGCCGGAGCGGCACGACCCCGAGCCGCCCGCTGGGCTGACCCCGGCCCAGTGGTACCGCCAGGAGTACGACCAGCTCATGGCGCTGTTCGAGGGGCTGGATCCGGAGGCTCCGGCGTGGAACTTCGCGCCCCAGCCGAAGAAGGCGGGCTTCTGGCCACGCCGGGTGGCGCACGAGACGGCGGTGCACCGGTGGGACGCCCAACTCGCCATCGGCGCGGGTGAGCCGATCGAGGCCAAGCTCGCGGTCGACGGGGTGAGCGAGGTGCTGGACACCTGGCTGCCGGCGGGGCGGCGGATCCGGCCCGGCCAGTGGCACGGGGTGGTGCAGCTGACCGCGACCGACGCCGCGCAGGACTGGTACCTGCGGCTGCGCGGCGAGGGGGTGGCCCTGTTGGACACCGCGACCATCCTCGACCACGACGACCACCACGCCCGGGCCCAGGTCACCGGCACGGCCAGCGACCTGCTGCTGGCGCTGATGGGCCGGATCAGCTTCGACACGCTCGGGGTGGCCGGCGATCGTCAACTGCTCGACGGGCTGCGGGTGGGCTGACCGCACCGGGGCCGGCGGGAGACACCCGTCGACAGCGGGAGATGATCTCCCAGGGGCGGGCCCGTGACGAGGTGGTGGTGACCGGGATGGCGACGGCGCAGCGACCGACCCTGGAGGCGGTGGCCCGACGGGCCGGCGTGTCCCGGGCGACGGTCTCCCGGGTGGTCAACGGCTCCACGACGGTCGCCGAATCGATCCAGCGGGCGGTCCGGCAGGCGGTCGAGGAACTCGGGTACGTGCCGAACCTCGCCGCCCGCAGCCTGGTCACCCAGCGCACCGACTCGGTCGCGCTGGTGCTGCCCGAGGCGGCGACCCGGGTCTTCTCCGACGACCAGGTGTTCCCGGGGATCATCCGCGGGGCGGCCCTGGAGCTGGAGGCCGCGGACAAGCAGCTCGTGCTGATGCTGGCCGGTTCGCCGGCCGGGCACGAACGGGTCGAGCGGTACACCACCGGCCGGCACGTGGACGGGGTGCTGTTCGCGTCGCTGCACGGCGAGGACCCGCTGCCCGGCCGGCTGGCCCGGCTCGGCATCCCGGTGGTGTGCAGCGGCCGGCCGCTGGACGGCGCCGAGGTGCCCTACGTCGACGTCGACCACGTCGGCGGGGTCACCCGCGCGATGCGGCACCTGATCGAGAGCGGCCGGCGGCGGATCGCCACCATCGCCGGCCCGCAGGACATGGTCGCCGGCATCGAGCGGCTCATCGGCTACCGGGACACGGTCGCCGCGGCCGGCCTGCCGGAGCTGGTGGCGTACGGCGACTTCACCCGGGAGTCGGGCGGGGCGGCGACGCGGCAACTGCTCGCGGCGCACCCGGACCTGGACGCGGTGTTCGCCGCGTCCGACCTGATGGCGCACGCCGCCCTGCGTACGCTGCGGGAGTCGGGGCGGCGGGTGCCGGACGACGTCGCGGTGATCGGGTTCGACGACATCGAGACGGCGGCGTACACCGAACCGCCGTTGACCACGATCCGGCAGCCGATCGTGGAGCTGGGCCGGGCGATGACCCGCCAACTGCTCCGGATCGCGGCGGGCGAGACGGTCGAGCAGGCGCTGATGCTGCCGACCGAGCTGGTCGTCCGCGAGTCGGCGTAGGCGGCGAGCAGCGGACCGGGCCGGGGCCAGGAGTGGTACACCCCCGGCCCCGGCCCGCTCAGGGCCGTCACGCGCCGGACAACCGCCCGATCATCACGTCCGCGTCGCGGACCAGGACAGCGCGCACCTCGGCGTTCGGCACGACCTTCGGGTCACCCGCCAGGTCCCGGAACGACCGGAGTTCCCGCACCGCCTGCTTGTCGAGCCCCTTGGCCGCGAACTTGGCGGCCTGGTCCAACGGCTTGTGCAGCTGACTGGCACTCGCGGCAGAGAGCCAGCCGGTGGCCCGGAACCGGTCCACCAGGTTGCCGATGTCCTCGACCGAGGTGGTCACGGTGAACGTGATCGACCGCGTCGACCGGTTGCCGGCCGCGTCGGTCGCCACCACGGCCAGCGTGTGCTCGCCGAGCGACAGCCCGTAGAGCGGCAGCAGGGTGTCGTCGAGGATCGGCTTCCCGTCGAGCGTGCCGACCAGCGAGGTCACCCCCGACGTGCCGTCGGTCGCCGAGTAGGTGATCCGCACGTCCTGGCTGTCACCGTACGTGGTGCCGGCCGCCACGCCCGAGAGCAGGACCGCCGGGGCCGTACCGTCGATCTTGAGTACGGCGGACTTCACGTCCTCGACGTTGCCCGCCCGGTCCGTCGCGCGGTACCGGAGGGTGTGGTTGCCGTCGCCGCGCACCTCCACCGCGCCGGCGTACGGCGTCCAGGCGCCGCCGTCGAGCGAGTACTCGATCTTCGCCACCCCGGACGTCTGGTCGGCCGCCGTGATGGTGACCGGCACCGCACCGTGGTGCCACCCCGCGTCGCCCGGCGGGGCGAACGTCGCGGCGGAGACCGGCGCGGTCCCGTCGAGCCTGAGCACCAGGTTTCGCGGTTCCTCGGCGTTGCCCGCGAGGTCCACCGAGCGGTACTCGACGGTGTGCTCGCCGTCGCCGCTCACCGGGATCGGCCCGGTGTACGGCGTCCACCCGCCGCCGGTCCGGTACTCGGTCCGCGCCACCCCGCTGTCATCGTCGGTGGCCTTCAGGGTCACCGTGACGTCGGAGCGGAACCAGCCGGCGGCGCCGTCCGGCTCGTCCGGCGAGGTGGTCGCCCGGGTGGTGGGCGCGACAGTGTCGGCGGGCAGTTCCTTGAGCCGAATGCTGCGGAAGTAGACGCTGTCACCGTCGCCGTGGTTCTGGATGCCGACGTAGCTGGGCTGCCGCATCCGGGCCGGGTCCGGGTTCACGAACTGGTTGATCTTCACGCCGTTCAGCAGGACCACGATGCTCTGACCCCGGACGACGATCTCGTACGAGTTCCACTGCCCCGGCGGCTTGAGCGCGGCGTCCCGGGCGGCCAGGTCGGCCGACTGGAAGTTGTAGATCGCCCCGGTCGTCTTCTCCGGCACGTCCGTGGCGTCGATCTGGATCTCGTGTCCCTGGTTGACGGCCGACCACGGGTCGGTGCCCGGGTCCGGGAACCCGACGAAGACCCCGGAGTTGTCGTCACCGGCCATCTTCCAGTCCAGCTTCAGGCTGTAGTCGCGGAAGCTCTGGGCGTACCAGTGCAGTCCCAGCCCGCCGTACGACAGCAGGGTGCAGTCGGCGGCGTGCAGGAACCCGCCCGGCCCGGCCTGCCTCCACTTCGCCAGGCTCGCCGACGTGCCGTCGAAGAGGCTGGTGTAGCCGGCCTCCGGGGCGGTCGGCGTGCAGGCGCTCTGCGGTGCGTCGTCGAGCCGGAAGAAGTCGAACGACGCAGGGTTGCCGGTGCCGTTGAAGGCGGCGAGGCCCACCTTCGGGTTCGGCACCGCGGACAGGTCCCGCGGCCGGCCGACGGTCGTCCACTGCTCACCGTCGGTCGAGTACGCCGCCGTCAGGGTCCGCCCGTCGCTGGTCACCCTCATCCACACGGTGTGCGGGAAGTCCACGGCCAGGTTGGGCGAACGGTCGACGGCACCGCCGTCGACCGGCGACCCGCCCTGCTGCTGGATGAACTCGAAGTTGCGTACCCCGGTGTCGGTCCGGATGAACGAGAACTTGACGAAGTTCGGGTCGTCGCCGTGGACGATGAGGCCCGCCTGCTCCCACGCGTCGGTGTGGTCGATGGTCACCTTCGTCACGGCCTGCCACGCCCCGGCCGGGGCGTCCTGGAGCAGGATGTTCTTCGCGTCGGTAGCGCCGCCGTACATGTCGCCCGGGAGGGCGTCGATCTGCAGCGACCCGCCGACGAGCCGGTAGCGCGCGGCGTCCTCGCGCAGCACCGTCCACCGGCACCGGTCGATGACCTCGCCGGTGAACTCGTCATCCGGGTTCACCTGGCCGGACGGGTCTGCGCAGGGCGGCGCCACCCGGTAAGTGTTCACCGTGAGGGTGGCCGACGCGGCCAGCCCGGACGGATCCCGCACGGTCACCTTCGCCGTGTGGATGCCGGCCCTGGTGTAGGTGTGCGTCGGGTTCTGCTCGGTCGACGTCGCTCCGTCACCGAACTCCCAGGCGTAGCTCAGCGGGTCGCCGTCCCGGTCGGTGCCGGCGGCGGTGAACCGCACGGTCGCCGGGATCTCCGCCTGGGTGACGTCGGCCGACGCGGTCACCTCCGGGCGGGTGCTCGACGCGACGCCCTTGCCGTGGAAGGTGAACTCGTCGACGTCGAAGAGCCCGCCGCCGGAGCCCTTGAACACCAGGTAGAGCCGGTGGGTGCCGCCGGGGTCGGTGATCGGGACGACCGGGCTGTCGACGTAGTTGTCCCAGCCGCCGGTGTTCGCCACGGCCAGGCTGGCGACCAGGGGCCCGTCCGGACGGTCCGTACGGAACTCGACGGTGCCGCCGCCTCCCCCGGAGGAGAGCCGGGCCTGGACGCCGGTGATCCCCGTCAGGTTGTACGTGTCGAACGCGATCCAGTCTCCGTCGTCGATGTATCCGACGCGTTTCCCGCCGTGCGCGCCACCCGCGTCGACCACCTGGATCCCGTTGGCCTCGGTGAAGTGCTCACCCTGCCGAACGCGTGGCTGGAGGACCAGCCGGGTCTGCCCGGTGAGCGGCGGCACCCCGGCCGCACCGTGGTCGGTGTAGGTCGCGGCGAGTACGCCGTAGAGGTTGGCGTCGGCGCTGTGGCCGTCCTCGGCGACGGTGTCGAGCACCCCCTCGCAGGCGTGCGTCTGGACCAGCCCGTGGCTGTGCGTGTCGTGGCCGAGGGCGTAGTCGATCTGCACGGCCGCGCAGTCGATCTCGCCGTCCTCGGGGTCGGTGACCCGCGCGGTGAACGGCACCCGGTCACCGAACTGGAACACGCCACCGGCGGGTGGGGCGGTGAACTCGACGTGCGGCGCGGTGTTGCCGACCGTGATCTGCACGGTCGCTGTTCCGGTCGTACCGGCCTGGTCGGTCAGGGTGAGCCGGGCGGTGAACTGTCCCTTGGTGGTGTAGGTGAAGGTGGGGTCCGGCTCGGTCGAGTCGACCGTGCCGTCGTCGTCGAAGTCCCAGGCGTAGGTGAACGTGTCACCCGGGTCCGGGTCCCGGGATCCGGCGGAGGAGAAGGCCACGGTGAGCGGGGCCGGGCCGGAGGTCGGGTTGGCGCTCACCGCCGGGATCGGGGCGCGCTTGCCCTTGACGTAGTCGATCCGGTAGACGGCCGAGTCCGGCGCGCCGCCGAAGTAGCCGCTGCCGTAGTCGAGGACGTAGAGGGAGCCGTCCGGGCCGAACTCGATGTCCATCGGCCGCACCACCTGCTCGGGGAACGGGTTGATGCTCAGCGGCTGGCCGGCGTCGTCCATGACGATGTTCTTGATCCAGCCGCGTCCCCAGTCGGCCGCGAAGAACGTGCCGTCGAAGTACGCGGGGAACTTGGTGTCCGACTTCAGGTCGGGGTCGTACCGGTAGACCGGACCGCCCATCGGGGACTCGCTGCCGTCGCCGAACTCCGGCACCGAGGGGCCGTCGTACGTGATCCACGCCGGCTGCGCGGCGGGCAGGTCCTGCTTGCCCGTGTTGCGGGGCGAGGTGTTCCGTGGGGCGGCGCAGTCGAACTTCGGCCCGGAGGTCCCGGTGGCGAAGTCGTAGTCGTTGTACGCGATGTTCGGACCCACGCAGTACGGCCACCCGAAGTTGCCGGGGCCGCGGATCTGGTTGAACTCCACCATCCCGGCCGGGCCGCGGTTCGGATCGGCGGCACCGGCGTCCGGGCCGTACTCGCCGAGGTAGAGCCAGCCGGTCTTCGGGTCGACGGTGAACCGGAACGGGTTGCGGAAGCCCAT
Organism: Micromonospora narathiwatensis; assembly: GCF_900089605.1. Lineage (NCBI taxonomy): Bacteria > Bacillati > Actinomycetota > Actinomycetes > Micromonosporales > Micromonosporaceae > Micromonospora > Micromonospora narathiwatensis. The sequence continues at coordinate 4,867,061 of NZ_LT594324.1, forward strand.
CGCGTAGACCTCGGGACGGGTGCCGGCGGTGCCGGCCGGGAAGAGGTTGCCCGCCGGCGACTGGTAGCTGCCGTCGGCGGCCACCTTGATCCGCAGCACCTTGCCCCGCAGGTCGTTCGGGTTGGCCGACGAGCGCTGCGCGTCGTACGCCGGGTTGCGGCTGGCCCGCTCGTCGATCGGGGTGTAGCCGTTGGAGGCGAAGGGGTTCGAGTCGTCGCCCGTGGAGAGGTAGAGGTTGCCCGCCGCGTCGAAGGCGATGTCGCCGCCCGCGTGGCAGCAGATGCCCCGGTTCGCGGGCACCTCAAGGATTTTCTGCTCGCTGGCCAGGTCGAGGTTGCCGCCGGTGAGCTTGAACCGGGACAGCCGGTTCACCCCGTCGAAGCGGGCGAAGTCCGCGCTGGTGCCGTCGTTCGGCGCGTCCCCCTCCGGGGTGTCCAGCGGCGGCGCGTAGTAGAGGTAGATCCAGCCGTTGCCGGCGAAGCCGGGGTCGACCCCGATGCCCTGCAACCCGTCCTCGTCGTGGTTGTAGACCGGGAGCCGGCCGGCGAGGCTGGTCACGCCCTGCGGCGTGGTGAGGAAGACGCGGCCGTCGCGGGAGGTGTGCAGCACCCGCCGGTCGGGCAGCACCGCGAGGTTCATCGGCTCGCCGGTGGTGTCCGCGCCCTTGGCGAGGGTCACCTGGGCGAAGTTGTCGTCGACGGTCGCCCCGCAGTCCGCCGGCACGGCCCCGGCGGCCGTCTTGATCCCGCCGAGCAGGTGCTTGAGGAACTCCGGCTCCCGGTACGAGGCGTCGGTGTGGCCGCCGCCGGTGTACCAGGACCGCCCACCGTCGTACTGCTGGCACCAGGCGATCGGGTGGCTCGTGCCCATCGCGCCCGACCCCGGGCCGTACGACCGCTCGTCGAGGGCCGCGAGCACGTGCACGTCGCCGCGCGGGTCGGCGCGGTAGTTGTACCACTCGTCGGTGCGGACCCACCGATCCGGCAGCGACTCGGTGGACGGGTGCACGTGGTCGTCCACCTTGACCGTGGCCTGCTGGATGGCCGGGTGGCTGTTGAAGTACGCGCCGACGAGCTTGCCGTACCACGGCCACTCGTACTCGGTGTCCGAGGCGGCGTGCACGCCGGCGTACCCGCCGCCGTGGCGGATGTACCGCTCGAAGGCCGCCTGCTGGTCGGCGTTGAGCACGTCGCCGGTGGTCGAGAGCCAGACCACCACGTCGTACTGGTCCAGGTTGGTGTCGGTGAACGCCCCGGCGTCCTCGGTCGCGTCGACGGCGAAGTTGTTCTCCTGCCCGAGCTGCTGGATCGCCGCGATCCCGGCGGGAATCGAGTCGTGCCGGAATCCCGCGGTCTTCGAGAAGACCAGGGCCCGGAAGCCCGGTTCGGCCGCCGAGGCCGGCGTCGAGAGGCTCCCGGCTGTCGGTAGTGCCAGCAGCGCACCGAGCGCTGCGGACAGCAGACGGCGTAACGGCTTACGGGACACGGCGCCTCCTCAACCGATCGACCAGCTTCTACGCGGACCTTAACGTCCGAGAAACACAAAGGACAGATGCAGGAGACAAAAGTTCTGATGATGAGCCCTCGACTTTTTTCATCTGCCACCGAAAGCGCGGCGGTGGACCGCGGGTTAACCCGTCGCGTGTTCCGGGGTCCACCGCTACCGTCGGCGGATGTCCGTAATCCGTTCCGCCCGCCCCGACGACGCTCCGGGCGTCGTGGCCCTCCGGGCCGTCGTGCACCCCTACCTGGTACGCGGGGTCGAATCGACCCGGCGCATGATCGCCCATCCGCCGCCCGAGGAGGACTGGACCGCCTGGGTGGCCGAGGCGGACGGGCAGGTCGTCGGCTGGGCGTCGGCGTACCGGAACAGCCAGACCTCGGAGCCGGACGTCGGGGAGGTCTCCACCCTGCACGTACACCCGGCGCACCGGAGCCAGGGTGTCGGCACCGCACTCCTGGAGGCCGCGCTCGGTCACCTGCGCGCCATCGGCGCGCGGCGGGTGCTCACCTGGTCGCAGCCCGGATCCCTGCCGTTCGCCCGCCGGCACGGCTTCACGCCCAGCCGGGAGCTGCGCTACTCCGCGCTCGATCTACAGCCCGCCCCGCCGATGCCCGAGCCGCCGCCGGGCGTACGGCTGATCCCGGCCGCCGAGTTGGATCCGCGCCGGATCCACCGGGTGGACGCCGAGGCGTCGCTCGACGAACCGGGCGACGTCCCGACGGACGCCATGGGCTACGACATCTGGCACAACGAGGTCTGGGACAACCCAGGACTGGACCGGAACGCCAGCACGGTGGCCGAGGTGGACGGCACGCTGGCCGCGGTCAGCCTGGTCAAGCGGGACGGCGACCGGATGTGGTCGGCGTTCACCGGCACGGTGCCCGGGTACCGGGGGCGCGGCCTGGCCACGCTGGCCAAGCGGGCGGCGCTGCACCGGGCCGCGCTCGGGGGCGTCCGGATCGCGTACACGTCGAACGACGAGGCGAACGTGCCGATGCTGGCGGTCAACGCCCGGCTCGGCTACCGGCCGGTGGCCACCGGGTGGTCCTGCCTGCGCGACCTGACCTGATCTACCGGCGGGGTGGCCGCAAAGGGAGACGGGCTATCCGCGCGGGCTCGCCCAGCCGAGGAAGCGGTCACGCAATCGAGCCGGCGACACGTCGCTTTTCAGCTCGGCGAACTGTTCGGCGGCCTCGGCCTGCAGGACCGCCAGGTAGATCGTCAGGGCCGCCCGGTCGTTGCGGTACTCGCCGAGGAGCCGCAGCTTCGCGGGCGAGCAGGGCCAGGCGATCCCGCAATCCTGACAGCGCCAGGTCGGGCGCGAGGGCAGGTGCTCCTGACGGCGGCGGCTCATCGCAGCCTCAGCGCCACGGCGCGGGCCTCCTCGTCCGTCAGGGGCAGGAACCACAGGAAGCGCCGGACAATCTCCGGTGGCTCCGGGCCCTCCGGTCGGCCGCGAAGGTCCCGGATCGCCCGGCGGGCCAGCCGTACGAACCCCGGCAGGAGGTCTGCGCGGCGGGCCGCGTCCGTCGGCAGCTTCGTCCACGTCGGGCAGGGCCAGTCCCGGCCGCAGGTGTCGCACACCCAGGCCGGACCGCAGGCGGTGTGTCCGGCGTGGGTCAGTTGGAGGACGTTCCCGGGCTTGATCTCGCGGGCGGTCACCAGCAGCCCCCGTTCGCCCGCCAACACTGCGCTGGGGTGAGGTTGCCGGCACGCCCGGGGTCGCACGTCGGGAAGACGTCCGTCGGCTGCGTCGCCCAGGTCGGGCGCAGGTTCGGCGGCGTACGGCGTGGCAGTGGCGGCGGGGTCGGTGGGGTCGGCTTGCAGCGCCAGAAACGCAGACGCACGGCGGGGCCTCCTTCAACTCACTGGGAGGGGGGCCGCCTGTCGCTCGCCCACGGCGGCCCCCACGGGACGCGACCGCCGGGCTTCGCCTCCACCGGCCACGCCGTCCACAAAGCACCCTGCCAAGGGTTGCGAGACAATCACACAGCGTTGTCTAATTTCCTATGGGCAGACGGTTTGTTCCTGGGAGGGATAGGCATGAACCATGCTTTCGTCGCGGCGCTCGCCGAGACCAGCCAGACCGCTGAAAGCCTCGCAGGTCAGCTCGGGGTGCATCCCAAGACCGTCGCCAGGTGGGCAAACCCGGGCCACATTCCACAGAGCCGGCACCGCGCAGCCGTCGCAGAACTACTCGGCAAAGATGTGACCGACCTTTGGCCGGACATCGTCAAGCGCCGGGAGCCGGTGTGGTTCCGCCCCTGGGTCGACATCGAACGCGAGGCAGTCACCCTGCGGGCGTTCCAACTCGCCTGGGTGCCCGGCCTCCTTCAGACCGAGGCGTACGCGCGGGCGACGCTCGCGGGCGAGGCCCTGGCACCGGACGAGGTTGACGAGTTGGTTGCGGCTCGGATCGGGAGGCAGGCAGTCCTAACCCGCGACCGAGGCCCCCTGTTCGTCGTCGTACTGGACGAGGGAGTCCTTCGCCGCGCAGCGACGGGGGACGGCGCACTCATGGCCGCCCAGGTGGCGCACCTTGTCGCGTGCGCCGAGCTACCCAACGTGCAACTCCACGTTGTACCGGCGGACGTCGCGATCTACCCAGGGCTCAACGGGCCATTCACGATCGCAGAAATATCCGACGGGACAAGGGTCGCTCACGTTGACAGCCAGGCAAAGGCACAGATCATAGAGCAGCCATCGGAGATTGCTACCCTGGAGCGACGGTGGGAACGCATTCGGGGCGAGGCCCTTCCCCGGGGACGTTCCCTGGACCTCCTCAGAGATGCGGCAAGATCATGGACCTGACCGGCGCGAAGTGGCACAAGAGCACGAAGAGCGGTAGCAATGGGGGTGACTGCGTCGAGGTCGCCGACAATCTGCCCGGCGTCGTCGGCGTACGCGACTCGAAGGACCCGACAGGCCCGGTCCTGACCTTCGGCCCGGCCGCCTGGCGGGCCTTCCTCGCCCGGGTCGCCGAGCGAGCCTGACCGACCTCAGCAAGCGCGAGAGCGCCCGTCCCCACGCCTCGGGGCGGGCGCTTCGCCGTTCTGCTCAGCAGGATGACGCCGTGACAGCGCTCGGCACGCAGGGCGGACCGGGCTCAGCCCGCCTCGGCGACCCGTTCGGCGACCGCGTACGTCTCCGCGCCGAAGAGCACCAGCCGCGCCTCGGTGACGTACGCCGGGGTGGCCGCGTTCAGCACGGTCAGCGCCTGGCGTACGGCGTCCTCGACCGGCCAGCCGTAGACGCCGGCCGAGACCAGCGGGAACGCGACCGTCCCCGCGCCCAGCTCGTCGGCGATCCGCAGGCTGTTGGCGTAGCAGTCGCGCAGCAGCGTCGACCGGTCCTCGCGCGGGGAGAAGACGGGCCCGACGGTGTGGATCACCCAGCGGGCCGGCAGGTTGCCGGCGGTGGTGGCGACCGCCTGCCCGGTGGACAGCCCGCGGCCGTACCGGGAGGCGCGCAGTGCCTGACACTCCGCGAGGATGGCCGGTCCGCCCCGGCGGTGGATGGCCCCGTCCACTCCCCCGCCGCCGAGCAGCGAGGAGTTGGCGGCGTTGACGATCGCGTCGACGCGCTGGGCGGTGATGTCCCCCTCTACCAGGACGATCTCCACGTCAGCTCTCCTCGATGGGCTGTCCGAGCGACCGGCGGGCGAGCAGGGTGGCGCCGGCCACGGCGGCCGGCATGACGAGCACCGCGCCGAGCGGGATCAGGAAGCAGACGAAGACCGCCACCCCGAAGCCGAGCGCGGTCGGCCGGTCGGCCCGCAGCAGCGAACGACGCTCCGGCAGCCCCATGCCGCGCCGGTAGAAGGGCGCGCCGACCAGCTCCAGGGCCAGGAACCAGCCGCCCACCGCCGCCCCGATCACAGGCACCACGGTCTGCCCGACCACCGGGATGAAGCCGGCCGCGAAGAGGGGTACGCCGACCAGCACGGAGATGGCCACCAGCCGCAGCGAGTCGACGAGGCTGCGGCGCAGCGAGGCCCAGAACGGCACCTCCACCGCGCCCGGGGCGCCGCCGAGCCGGTCCTCGACCCGCTCGGAGATCTTCTCGTAGAACGGGTCGCCGATGGTCAGGGTGACCGCGGTGAAGGTGAGCACCGCGAGCAGCCCGGCGAGCCCGACGATCGCCAGCCCGGCGATCACCCGGAGCAGGCTCCGCCCGCCCGTCGACCAGTCGTCGGCGAACGGGGTGATCAGCGCGGCCAGCTCGTCCACGAAGTACAGCAGGGTGGCGAACGCGGCGACGAAGAGCACGCCCGAGATGAGCGCGGGCACGATCCCCAGCAGCATCAGGCCGGGGCTGCGGACATAGAGGCCGAGTCCGCGTACCAGCAGGCCGGCGCCGGCGAGAAAGCGGCCGGCCGGGCCGGTCACGGGGGCGGCGAGGCGGGGTACGTCCACGAACGGACAGCCTAGTTGCCGTCCGCATCCCGGCGGGGTGTCGAGCCGGGTCGGCCGCCTCGGCGGAGGCTGCCCTACACAATGGGCGGGTGCGGGCGGCGCGGTTGATCTCGTTGGTGCTGTTGCTCCAGTCGCGGGGGACGATGACCGCGGCCGAGCTGGCCCACGAGCTGGAGGTCTCGGAGCGGACCGTCTACCGGGACGTGCTGGCGCTCTCCGCCGCCGGCGTGCCGGTGTACGCCGACCGGGGCCGGGCCGGCGGATACCGGCTGCTCGGCGGCTACCGGACCCGGCTGACCGGGCTGACCCGGGACGAGGCGGAGGCGCTCTTCCTGACCGGACTGCCCGGACCGGCCGGCGACATGGGACTCGCCGACGCGGTGGCCGCCGCCGAGCTGAAGGTGCTCGCCGCGCTCCCGCCGAGCCTGCGGGACGCGCCCGTCCGGACCGGGCAGCGGTTCCACCTCGACGTGCCGGGCTGGTTCCGCGAGTCCGCGCCACCCCGGTGGCTGACCGAGCTGGCCCGGGCGGTCTGGCGGGACCGGGTGGTCGAGTTGCGCTACCGCCGGGGCGAGCGGGAGGTGACCCGCACGGTCCAGCCGTACGGGCTGGTGCTGAAGAGCGGTGTCTGGTATCTGATCGGCCGGGTCGGCGACGGGTACCGCACGTACCGGGTGGACCGGGTGGTCGGCGTCGAGGTGGGTGAGGAGGGCTTCGACCGGGACGACGGCTTCGACCTCGGGGCGTACTGGCGCGGGCAGGCCGAGGCGTTCCTGCGGGAGATACTGCGGGCCGAGGTCACCGTCCGGCTCAGCCCCGCCGGCCTGCGCGCCCTCCGGCACCTCGTCGACGCCCCGTTCGTGTACGACGAGGCGGTCGACGCGGCCGGCGCACCCGACGGGCAGGGCCGGCGGGTGCTCCGGCTGCCCGTCGAGTCCGTCACCGTGGCGTACGCCCAACTGCTGGCGCTCGGTCCGGAGGTGGAGGTGCTCGACCCGCCGGAGCTGCGCGCCCGCTTCGTCGAGGCGGCCCGCCGGTCGGCCGCGCTCTACGCCGAGGCGCCCACGACGCCGGACGGGCCAGGCCCCGCGGCAGGGCCGGGCCCCGGCGCGGAGCCGGGCCCCGCCTCGGCCGAGCCGCCGGAAGGTCAGCGGTAACCGGTGTCGTCCGCCCGCCCACCGGTCGCCACGACCTCGTCGTGGTACCGCGACCAGTGCGGGCGGGTGCCATCGAGATCGGTGAAGCCGTACACCTGGGCCAGCCCGCCGCTGTCCACGGACTGGCCGTTCCAGCGGGCCCGGTCCGGGTCGGCGGCCAGGGCGGCCACCGCGCGTCCGACGAAGGCCGGCGTCTCCGACATGACGAAGTGCGGATCCTTCGCCGCGCCGTCGCGCCAGTTGGCCTCGGTGACGCCGAAGTGCTCCAGCATCGCCTCGGAGCGGAGCCAGCCGGGGGTGAGCGCCACCGCCGTGCACCGGTGCGGCGCCAACTCGTGCGCCTGGGTGAAGGCGAGCCGGTTCACCGACATCTTGGCGAGGTCGTAGAAGACCGAGAGCCGGTACGTGCGGTCGTTGTACTCCCTGGTGCCGTCGCCGATCTCGACGACCAGGCCGCCCGGGTCGCGGATCATCAGCGGCAGGGCGAAATGGCTGGTGATGATGTGGGTGTCCACGGCCAGCCGGAGCATACGGAAGCCGGCGTCGAGGGGTTGCTCCCAGACCGGCCTCTCCCAGGTGATCAGCGGGTCGGCCCCCCAGATGTCGTTGACCAGCACGTCCAGCCGGCCCTGCTCGGCGTCGATCCGCTCGATCAGGCGGCGTACCTGGTCGGGGTCGAGGTGGTCGACCGGTACGGCGATGCCGGTGCCACCGGCTGCGGTGACCAGCTCGGCGGTCTCCTCGATGGTCTCCGGCCGGTCCATCTCGGACCGGCGTTCCCGGGTGCTGCGGCCGGTGGCGTAGACCGTGGCCCCGGCGGCACCGAGCTGGACGGCGATCTGCCGGCCGGCGCCCCGGGTCGCCCCGGCGACGAGCGCGATCTTCCCTGTCAGCGGTTGCGTCATGCGGACGACGATGGCAGCGATACCTGACAGCGGAAGTCCGGTTTTCCGGCCGATCGGGATCCGCCATCATGGCCGTTATGCGCCTGCTGCTCTCCGGGATCGTCGGCTCGGTCGCGTACGGGCTGGCCGGCCCCGACTCGGACGTGGACCGGATCGGTGTCTTCGCCGCGCCGACGGTCGCCTTCCACGGCCTGCGTCCGCCCCAGGAGTCGGTGGTCACCACCAACCCGGACGTGACCATGCACGAGGCCGGGAAATACTGCCGCCTCGCGCTGAGCGGCAACCCCACCGCGACCGAGCTGATGTGGCTGCCGGACGACTGCTACGAGACCCGTACCGAGTTCGGCGAGCGGCTCGTCGCCATCCGCTCGGCGTTCCTCAGTGCGCCCCGGGTCCGGGACGCCTACCTCGGGTACGCCACCCAGCAGTTCCGCAAGCTGACCAGCCGGGACTCCAGCGTCGGTGGGCGGCGCCGCTCGGCGAAGCACGCCCGGCACCTGGCCCGGCTGTTGCACCAGGGTCGGGTGCTCTACGCGACCGGGGTCCTGGAGATCCGGCTGGCCGACCCGGAGTGGTTCCGGGCCTTCGGCGAGCGGGTCGCGGGCGGCGCGCTGGCCGAGGCGGAGGCGCTGGTCGCGGCGGCCGAGCAGGACTTCGACCGGATCCGCACCCCGCTGCCGGACCGCCCGGACGAGGAGACCGTGGAACGCTGGCTGCTCGACGTCCGGGCCGCCCATCTGCCGCCGGCGCAGTACCTGGACTGAACCCGGGCCAGTTGGCGCGGCGGGGGCTAGTCCGCGAGGCGGACGCGGACCCGGCGGTTGGCCCGGCCCTTGCTCTCCACCTTGACCACCTGGACCTTGCCGATCTGCGCGGTCGAGGCGACGTGGGTGCCCCCGTCGGCCTGCACGTCCAGCCCGACGATGTCGACGATCCGGACCTCCTGCTCGTCGGGCGGGATCAGGTTGGACTGGGTACGGATGATGTCCGGCAGGGCCAGCGCCTCCGCCCTGGGCAGCACCCGTACGGCGACCGACCGGTCGGCGGCCACCTCGGCGTTGACCAGCTCCTCGATCCGGGACTTGAAGTCCGGCGGCACCTCGGGGAGGTTGAAGTCCATCCGGGCCTCGCCGGGTTCCATGTTGCCGCCGGTGACCAGCGCGCCGAAGTCCCGGAACACCACCCCGCAGAGCACGTGCAGGCCGGAGTGGGTCCGCATCAGCATGGTCCGGCGGGCGTCCTCGACCGCGCCGGTGACGGCGGTGCCGACCGGCGGCACCGGGTCACCCTCGGCGGGAATCAGCCAGAGGTCGTCGCCCTTGCGGGTGCCCGCGATCCGGGTCTGCACCCCCTGCCAGAGCAGCACTCCGTGGTCCGGCGGCTGGCCGCCACCGCCCGGGTAGAAGGCCGACCGGTCCAGCACGATGCCCTGCTCGGGATCGGCCGCCAGCACCGTGCACGACCACTCCCGCAGGGTCGGGTCGGCGAGGTCGAGGCGGTGCGTACGGCCGTGATGTGTGACACCCATGGCAGGGGACGTTACCCGTTGAGGAAGGTCGAGATCCGCTCCCGCAGGTCGGCGCGCTCCGTCCAGAGCACGCCCGGCCGGTCGTACACGTGCAGGGTGGCCTGCGGGAGCGCGGCGGCGAGCTGCTCGGCGACCGCCACCGGGTGCAGGTCGTCGCCGGCACAGCCGATCACCAGCGCCGGCGCGGTGACCCCGGCGAGCGCCGCGGCGTCCCGCAGCGGGGCCTGCTCCGGCAGGCCGGCCAGGCCCGGCGCGAGCCCGTCCCGCAGCAGCTGGTCGAGCCGCTGCCGCAGGTACGCCCACCCGGCCGGGGTGTTGCGCACGGCCGGCGGCAGTTCCAGCGACACCACGTCGGCCAGCGCGGAGGCGTCCCCGTCGGCCACGGCGTCGAGCAGGTCGGACAGCCGGGCCCGGGCCACCTCGCCGCGCGGGGTGTCCAGCACGGCGGGAAGGAAGAAGACGAGGCGCTCGAAGCGTTCCGGGCTCTCGACGAGCAGCCGGCACAGCGCACCCGCGCCGAGGCTCGCCCCGAACGCCCGGGTGGCACCGCCGAGATCGGCGATCGCCCGCAGGTCGCGGGCCAGGTCCAGATAGCTCCACGGCCCGGGGGGCGAGTCGGAGCGGCCGTGCCCACGGAACTGGAAGAAGATCTTGCGGCCGGTGACCGCGCTGCCGAAGGGGCGCGTGGTGGCGATGCCGTTGCCGAGCCCGTGCGCGAACACCGTCACCGGGTCACCGGTGCCGGTGACCAATCGCTCCAGCCGTACGCCGTGCGGGGTGGTGACCAGATCGGTCTCCGGATCGGGCAGGGCCGGCCGGCCGGTGCGGGGCGCGCCGGGACCGGGGCCCCAGGTACGCGGGCCGCCGTCCGGCGGCGGGGGCCAGCGGAAGCCCCTCACCAGAAGCCTCGGCCGTCCTGTAGGTCACGCAGCCCGACCCGGACGTCCAGCAGGTAGATCAGGGCTGCCGCGATGCCGATCAGGCCGAAGATGCTCAGCACGCCGCCGAAGCCGAACGCCGGCAACGTCAGGATCAGGCAGAGCGCCAGGATCGCGATCCAGCCGCCCTTGGGCAGGGTGCCGATCGCGGCGAACGCGTCGGAGCGCTGGGTGATCGCGTGCACCAGCGCCACTCCCTCGATCACCAGGGCGAAGACGAGCAGGATCAGCTCGATCACGTAGCGGACTTCGTACACGAAGATCGGCGCGGCGTAGGCCATGTCGGCAAGCTTATGCCGAGACCCCGGAAACGTCCGAGAGGACGCCGTCCGGGGTCCCGACCCGGGATCGACCTATTCGGCGGTCGGACGGGTCCGCCGGGTGGTCTTCGGCAGTTTCGCCGACGGGGTGGCCGGCTTGGCCGCGGCGGCCTTGGCGGCGGTGGACCGGGTGGCCCGGGTCCGCTTCACCGCGGCCGGCTTGGCCGCAGCCGCCTCGGCCACCTCGGCCGGGCTGGGCACCTCGGCCGGCCGCTCGGCCACCTCGGCCGGCTGGGCGGCCTCGGCGGCGACCGGCTGCGCGGCCTCGGCGGCCGGCGTGCGGTCGGTCTCGGTCGCCTCGATGTCGGCGTTCACCGTGTCGGCGGCCTCCAGTACGCCGGCACCGACGACCCGCTCACCCCGGGCGACCAGTTCGGCGTACGCCGACACGGCGCGCTCCTGGGCGTCGGCCATGGCGCGCTCGGCCCGGGCCTGGGCGGACTGCGCGCCGGCCAGCACGGCGGCGGCGTTACGGGTGGCCGCCTCGCGGAGCCTGGGCAGGTCGAACTCGGCGGCGGCGGCGCGCTCCCGCAGGCCGGCCGCGCTCAGGTTGGCCGCCCGCTCCCGCAGACCGGCCGCGCTCAGGTTGGCGGCGCGCTCCCGCAGGCCGCTCGCGGTGAGGTTGGCGTTCTTCAGCGTCTCGGTGGCCTTCTCGCGCAGCTCGACGCCGGTGACGACGGCCTTGCCGCCGAGGTCGGCGACGACCCGGGTGCCCAGTTCGCCCACCACGGTGGGGAGCTTGCGCAGCTGTTCGAGGGCCAGTTCGCCGGCACCGGCGGCGGCGTAGAGCGGGGCCGGGATGCGGTTGGTCTTCGGCTGGGTCATGACTTCTCCTCCTCGGCCGCACCGGCGGCCTTCCGGACCGCCCCGCGGGCGGTCTCCTCCTCGGTGACGGCGGTGGTCGGGGCGGGGGTCGCCCCCGCCTCGGTGACGGCGACCGACTCGAGGACCGCCTCGGTCGGGCTGCCGCCCGGCGTCGTGGGGCCGGTCGCGGCCGGCGTGACGGTGGCCGGAGCCTGCGGCGCCTCGCCCGGCGTGCCGGCCGTCGGGATCGGCCCGGTGGCGGCCTGTCCGGCGGGACTCGGGGCCGGCTCGGTGGCGGCCTGCCCGGCCGGGGTCTCGGCCGGCCCGGTGGTCGCCTGGGCGGCGGCGGTCGCCTCGGCGAGCCGCGCGTTCTCCCGGCGGAACGTCTCGTAGATCTGGGTGAGCGACTGCTTCTGCGCCATGGTCAACTCGGGGTCGACGGCGATCGCGGCGAGCACGCCCTGCCCCTCCTTGGCGTCCAGCAGCCCGGCCCGCAGGTACATGGCCGGGGTGGAGACGCGCAGCGCGCTGGCGAGTTGCTGGAGCACCTCCGCGCTCGGCTTGCGCAGGCCGCGCTCGATCTGGCTGAGGTACGGATTGCTGACGCCGGCCTGCTCGGCGAGCTGGCGCAGCGAGATCTTCGCGTTCCGGCGCAGGTCGCGAATGAATCCGCCGACGTCGGGAAGGTCCTTGCTGGTGGCCATGACTCCACGCTAACTCGCCCTGCTAGCTCCTGCAAGCAAAATGCTTGCCAAAGTTAGCAGCGCCTCCGGCCACCGGTTGCGCACCCGGTGTCCGGTCCGTACCGTGCCCCCGTGGCCAAGATCGAAATCAATGGCGCCCTGCTCGCGTACGACGAGGCCGGGAGCGGCAGCCCGGTGGTGCTGGTGCACGCCGGGATCGCCGACCGGCGGATGTGGCGGGGTCAACTGCCCGCGCTCGCCGCCCGACACCGGGTGATCACCGTCGACCTGCGCGGATACGGCGACTCCGAACTGCCGCCCGCACCGTTCGCGCACCACGACGACGTGGTCGGGCTGCTGGACGCCCTCGGCATCGCACAGGCCGCCCTGGTGGGCTGCTCGTTCGGCGGCAAGGTGGCGGTGGACACCGCGCTGGCGTACCCGGAGCGGGTCTCCGCGCTGGCCCTGTTCGGCGCCCCGGTCTCCGGCAACGAGTGGTCCGAGGAGACCGAACAGCTCTGGGACGAGCTGGTCGGCGAGCTGGACCCGGAGGACTTCGCGGCGACCGCGACCGGCGAGGTGCGGTTCTGGGTGGTCGGCCCGACCCGCCGGCCGGAGGACGTCGACCCGGAGCTGATCCGGTTCGCCGAGGAGCTGGACCGGCGGGCGCTCGCCGCCGAACTGGCGCTCAGCGCGGTCGAGGTGGGCGAACTCGACCCGCCGGCGATCGACCGGCTGGCCGAGCTGCGGATGCCGGTGCTGGTCGGCACCGGCGCGGACGACCTGGCGGACCTCCGCCGCCTCGCCGACCGGATCGCCGCCGAGGCCCCGCAGGGCGTGCGCCTGCCGGACGTTCCGGACGCTGCCCACCTGCTGCCGCTGGAACGCCCCGAACCGGTCAACGCCGCCCTGCTCGACTTCCTCCCCTGAGCCGGATCCAGATCTTGGTGGGATCGGACCCGATCCTGCCAAGATCCGCCCCAGCGGCGAGGGCTACCAGACCGGGCGGACCGCGCCGACCGGCAGGCCGCCGCCGAGCAGCGGCGCCTCGGCGTACTCGGCCAGCACCGGGGCCTCGACGCCGAGCCGGCGCAGCGCCGACACCAGCACGGGCATCCGGGCCCGTCCCGCGCCGTCGTCGATCTTGAGGGCGACCGCGCCGACCTCCGGGACCGCCGCCGCGATCACACCCTCCGCGCCGACCTTCGCCAACAGCCCGGGTACGCCCCGCATCAGCCGGGTGTCGTCCGCCTGGGTACCGCCCACCAGCTCCGGGTACGCCCGCATCGCGTCGGCCACGGTCCGCTCGACGGTGCCGGTTTCGGCGGAGACCAATCGCAGGTACGCCCGCGCCAGCCCGGTCAACGAGACGGCGAGCACCGGCGCGCCGCAGCCGTCCACCCCGACCGCCGCCACCGACTCCCCGGTGAACTCCTCGACCGTGGCGGTCAACCGCTGCTGGAGCGGGTGCTCGGGCCGCCAGTAGCCGTTCACCGGCCAGCCGGCGGCCAGGCAGGTCAGCAGCATCCCGGTGTGCTTGCCGGAGCAGTTCATCTGGATCCGTCGCGGGCCGCCACCGGCCCGCAGCACCGCCTCCCGGGCCGCGTCACCGGCCGGCAGGTCCGGCGGGCAGTGCAGCGCCTCCTCGGTCAGGCCGGCGCGGCGCAGCAGGGCGGTGACCCGCTCCACGTGGAACTCCTCGCCGGCGTGGCTGGCCGAGACCAGCGCCACGTCGGTTTGGTCGGTCAGCGGCAACCCGGCCCGCAGCATCCCGACCGCCTGCATCGGCTTGTTGGACGACCGGGGGAAGATCGGCGAGGTGGAGTCCCCCGCCTCGGCGACGGGTGCCCCGGTGGCGTCGAGCACCACCACGGAACCGCGGTGGACGCCCTCCACGAACCCGGACCGGACCACCTCGGCGAGCGGCACGCCGCCCTCGTACGTCTTTCCCACGAAGTGGACGGTACCGACGGGCCGAGCGCGCCCGACACCGGGGTGACCTGCGACGTCGGCCAGACGGGTACAGGGGTGTCGGGCAGGTCGTGACTTACCGGAGGAGCAGCGCGCGGGCCTCGGCGGTGGTCAGCGGCGGACGCTGCGCGAGCTGGGCGAAGCCGACCGCGCGGGCGACGAGCTGCATGTTGGACTCGACCGGTTGCCCCTTGGCGTAGGTGACGGTGTCCTCCATGCCGACCCGGAGGTGACCGCCCGTCGAGAGGGACGCCAGCATCACCGGGATGGTGCTGCGGCCGATCCCGGTGGCCGAGAAGGTGGTGCCCTCCGGCAGGTCGCGCAGCATCTGTTGGGCGGCGACCAGGGTCGCGGCGGTGCCCGGCATGCCGCCCGGCACGCCCATCACGAAGTCGACGTGCACGTGCCCGCCGTGCGGCAGGCCGTACTTGCCGAGCAGGCGCTGGAGGGCGGTGAGGTGGCCGAGTTCGAAGATCTCGTACTCGGGGACGACGCCCTTCTCCTGCATCCGGGTGTGCAGGTCGACGATGAACTCCCAGCGGTTCATGAACACGTCGTCGCCGAAGTTGACCGTGCCCATGGTGCAGGAGGCCATGTCCGGGCCGGCGTCCAGCACGGCCAGCCGGTCGGCCTCCGGGTCGGTCACCGCGCCGCCGGAGGAGAGCTGCACGATCAGGTCGGTGCTCTCCCGCAGCGCCGCCACCGTCTCCCGCAGCCGACCCTGGTCGAGGGTGGGCTTCGCCTCGTCGTCCCGGATGTGGACGTGGATCACGGCGGCACCGAGCGCCTCGCACTCCTTGGCGGTCAGCAGCAACTCGTCGAGGGTCACCGGCAGCGCCGGCACCTCCGCCTTCGCCGACTCCGCGCCGGTGGGGGCAATCGTGATCAACGTCCCTGTCGTCATGCCGGCGATCCTAGACCGCCGGCTCCCCTCCGGTCGACCGGCGGAACGCAGCAGAATTCCGCAAATCCGCCTCGGTTGCCGAAAGATTTTCCGCCCAACGGCGACCGGGGCGAGATCCCTTACGCCGGCTCGATGGCGGCGGCCGTCTCCCCGACCATCAGCCGGGCGTCGTCGGCGACGTTGCGCTTGACCACGGCGAGGGCGATCTGACCCAACTCGTAATGGTGCACCGCGGTGCCCACGAAGCCGACCGCCCGGCCGTCCAGGGTCACCGGCGTGCCGGCGGCCGGCGGCCGGTCGGTGGTCACCCCGTCCAGGTGCAGGAGTACGAGGCGACGCGGCGGCTTCCCGAGGTTGTGCACCCGGGCCACCGTCTCCTGCCCCCGGTAGCAGCCCTTGTCCAGGTGCACGGCCGGCGCGATCAGGCCCACCTCGGCGGGAATGGTGCGGTGGTCGGTGTCCGCTCCGACCCGGGCCCGCCGGGCGGCCACCCGGACCGCCTCGTACGCCCACAGCCCGGCCACCGGCACGCCGGCCCCGCGCAGCTCGTCCACCAGCCCAGCCATGGCCGGGCGAGGCACCAGCAGGTCCACGCCGAGCGCCACCCGCCGAGCCCACCCGCCGATCGGCAGCGGCTTCACGTCGTACACCACGGTGGGCCGGGACGGCAGCTCGCCGGAGCGGAACTTCGGACCGGGCAGCGCGACCTGGTCCGGCGCGGCCAGCCCGGTGACCCCGAGGGTGTCGAGCGCGCCGGTGGCCTCCGGCCCGACCAGCGAGAGCAGCGCGTGGTCGGCGGTGGCGTCGCGCGGCTCGACCTTGCTGAAGAACCGCATCTTCTCCAGGTACGCCAGCAGCCCGTCGGTCATCCCCGGCTCCGTGTCCAGCCAGGTGGTCTCGCCGTCGTCGACGACCATGGCGTGCTGCTCGACGTGCCCGTGCGGGGAGAGCACGAGCAGCTCCGTGCCCTGCCACGGGCGCAGCGCGGCGAGATGCTGGCTGGTCAGCGTGTGCAGCCAGCCGAACCGGTCGTCGCCGGGCACCGCCACGACGCCCCGGTGCGACCGGTCGACCAGGCCGACGCCGGTGGTGAGGATGCGCTGCTCGCGCATCGGGTCGCCGTAGTGGGCGGCCACCGGGTCGACCCCGGCCGCCCGATGGGCCGACTCGGGCTGGTCCCGGGTCTCCTCGTCGATAGCCTCGGCGGCCACCGCTCCCGCGATGTCGATCATTTGCCTTCCCCGTTCTCGCACTGGCCGCAGACGCCGAAGAGCGCCACGTGCCCGATGTCGACCTGGAATCCCCGCTGCGCGGCCAGCCGGTCGGCGAGCGGGCGGAGCAGCTCGGGGTCGATCTCGTCGATCGCGCCGCACTCCCGGCAGACCAGGTGGACGTGCTGGTTCTCGCCGGCCGCGTGGTAGGTCGGCGAGCCGTGCGACAGGTGGGTGTGGGTCACCAGGCCGAGCCGTTCCAGCAGCTCCAACGTCCGGTAGATGGTGGTGATGTTGACCCCGGCGGCCACTTCCCGGACCGCCGTGTGCACCTGCTCCGGCGTCGCGTGCCCCAGTTCCATGACCGCTTGCAGGACCAACTGCCGCTGCGCCGTCAGCCGCAGCCCACGGGAGCGGAGGAGTTCCGCGAGGGAGGATTCGGACACCGTCCGATCATAGTTCGGCCGCCGCGCCGCTCCGCCGCCGTACGCGACTACCCTCGGCGCTCGTGGAGGTGTCGCGGGTGGCCGTGCTGGGCCGGGGCGTGGTGCCGGCCGGGGAGGCGGTGCTGCGCGGCGACGACCGGGGCGTGCTGCACGGAGACGGCCTCTTCGAAACCATGCACCTGCGCGGCGGGGAGCCCTGGCTGCGCGACGCCCACCTGGCCCGGCTGCGGGCCGGCGCGGCGGCGATCGCGCTGGACCTGCCGCCGACCGAAGCGCTGGTCCACCTGCTCGACACGATCCGGGCCGGGTGGCCGCCGGAGGTGGAGGGAGCCCTGCGGCTGGTCTGCACCCGGGGACCGGAGGGCGGTGGGCCGCCGACCGTCTACGCCACGCTGGGCGAGCTGCCGGCGGCCTTGCGGCGGGCCCGGCGGGACGGGCTGACCGTAGCCACCCTGCCGCTCGGGGTGGCCGCCCGGTCGCGCCCGGAACTGGGCTGGCTGCCGGTCGGCATCAAGTCCACCTCGTACGCGGTGAGCACCGCCGCGCGTCGCTGGGCGGCCCGCGCCGGATTCGACGACGTGCTCTGGGTCTCCACCGACGGGTACGTGCTGGAGGGGCCGAGCGCGAACGTGGTCTGGCTGGCCGGGACGACGCTGTGCACGGTCCCGGCGGCGGCCACCGGCGTACTGCCCGGGGTGACCGCCCGCTGGCTGCTCGACCACGCCGCCGACCTGGGCCTGACCGCCGAGGAACGTCTGGTCACCCCGGCCGAACTGGCCGGTGCCGACGGTGTCTGGCTCACCTCGTCGCTCCGCGGCCTGGCCGAGGTCAAGTCCCTCGACGAAACCCGCCGGCCCCCCTCCATCCACACCCCCGCCCTGGCGTCCCTCCTCGCCTTCCCGACCGGTTGATCATGAAGTTGTCGCGCCGACACGCCGCTGCGGCGGGCGACAACTTCATGACCAACGGTGCGGGGCTGGGGGAGATGGGAACGGGTGGGACGGAGAGTCAGCCGGCGACTCGGGTCAGGCGGGCGGAGAGGTGAGGGCTCAGCGCGTGGCCCACGGCGGCCATCTCCTGGGCGTAGAGCAGGGCACCCTCGACGATGCCGAAGAGGCGGGCGCCGGCGGTGACCTCCTTGGCGGTGGCCGTACGGACCACCGCGTCGGTGGCGAACTCGATCTGGGTGCCCCTGCGCTTGCCGATGTGCAGCTCCATCACACCGGTGGGCGTGCTCATCAGGGCTTCCAGCTCGTCGGTGACCCGGTCGCCGGCCATCACCGGGCGCCACCAGCCGACCTCACGACCGGCCGGGCGGACCGGACGGCTCTGCTCGTCGAGAATCCAGGCGCGGGACTCGTAGAACAGGAAGGGCCGGCCGTCGTGGCTGATCCGGATCTCCTGCGCGTAGTCGAAGTCCTCGATGGTCGGGAACCCACCCCGCCCGCGCCCGCGCCACACCCCGATGTACGGCAGCAGGCCGTCCAGGCTCGGGTGCAGCTTCGGGCCGACACGCAGGTCGTGGCTCTCCTCGTACGGATACGGGTCGACCGGCGGCGCATTCAGCCACGGCGGCTGCAACGGATTCTCGCTCACCGGGCCATCTCCGTTCGCGACTGCGGGGCACGCAAACCCGGCTCACTCCTCGCGCTCACCGGGCCATCTCCGTTCGCGACTGCGGGGCTCGCAAACCCGGCTCACTCCTCGCGCTCACCGGGCCATCTCCGTTCGCGACTGCGGGGCTCGCAAACCCGGCTCACTCCTCGCGCTCACCATTTTCCTCTCGAAATCTTCGCAGCCAGGTAGACCAGGCCACCGGCGAGCGCGCCCAAGCCGGCGACCAGCAGGCTGACGAACCCGATCTCGGTAACCATCCCGGCCATCCTATGCTGGCGCCATGGCCCGCTCTCTCGTCGTCAAGGCCACCGCCGGCGCAGACGCCCCCGAGCGCTGCGCGCAGGCCTTCACCGTCGCCGCCACGGCGGCAGCCGCCGGGGTCGACGTCTCACTCTGGCTGACCGGGGAGTCGACCTGGTTCGCGCTGCCCGGGCGCGCGCAGGAGTTCGAACTGCCGCACTCCGCGCCGCTGCCCGAGCTGCTGCACGTGATCCTGGCCACCGGCAAGGTCACCGCCTGCACGCAGTGCGCGGCCCGTCGGGACATCGGCCAGGACGACGTCATTCCCGGCGTACGCATCGCCGGCGCGGCGGTCTTCGTCGAGGAGGCGATGGCCGAGGGCGCCCAGGCCCTGGTCTACTGACCCGTCTGCCGGCGCGGAGCGGGCGGGGTCAGGCCGGGCAGCCGGTGGTGACGGCGACGCGGACGCGATCGTCGACGCGATCGGCCAGCACCGCGACGTCGGACCGCGCGGCGTAGAGGTCGGCGGTGTCGCGTACCGCGGGAGCGCCGACGGTGTCCCGGAACGCGCCGGCCAGGGGCGTGTCGGATGCCCCGCCGGCGCTCTCGGCGCGGGCGGTCCGGGCCGTCCCGCCCGACGGGCAGGGCGCGGCGAGCACCTCGACCGGCCCGGCGGCGTCGCCCCAGGCCGCGAGCGCGCGGCTGGCCTCGGCCGACTCCCGCTCGGCCCCGGTCGGGCCCGGCGCGCGGTAGCCCGTACCGATCGGCCGGCAGCCGGTGGTGGCGGTGACCAGCGCCCGGCCTGGTCCGGTGGACCGGCCCTCGACCGCGACGAACTCACCCGCGTCCGCGCGGAGTATCGGACCGCCGGCGGACGTCCGGACGCCCGCCCGCCACTGCGACGGCAGCCGGTCGGCCATCCGCTGGAGCAGGCCGCCCACGTCGTCGCCGGCGACCACGACCTCCACGCCGCGGGTCAGCTCGGCGCCGTCCTCCAGCGGGGTGATGCGGCAGCCCCGGTCGAGCTGGTCCGGCGCGATCGCCGGGACCCCGTCCCGCCCGACGGCGGCCAGCAACTCGCCGACCGCCCGGTCGACCACGGGCCCGGCCTGGTCCAGCGAGCGTTGCTCCCGCACCGTCGGCGGGTCGTGCCGCACCGACCACCAGGTCAGCCCGGCGAGCAGCACCCCCCACGCCACCGTCGCGGCCACCAGCCGGCGCAGTCGGCGCCGCCCGGGCGCCGGCTGGTCGGGACGGGTCGGCGGGGCGTACCCCGCCTGGACAGCACCACTCACCGGGCCATCGTGTCACGCGACGGCGAGCGGCCTCGGCCCGGCGGTGTCAGGTCGCCGATCTCGCGGTATCGCACGGCCGCGAACCCCGCCACCTCGCCGACCCCGGGTCGATCAAGCCCGACCGGGCCGGGTGGGGCGGGCCGGAACGGCCGTGGCCCGCCGCCCCGGGTGGGACGACGGGCCACGATCAGAGCGTGGGTCAGGCGGCGACCGTGACGGTCACCTCGTTGATCCCGCGAGCGGCGGTCACGGCGGTGTCGCCGTTGCCGTGCCGGGAGAGCGCCCGCAGGGTCCAGTCGCCCGGCGCGGCGAAGAACCGGAACTGCCCGGCCGGGGAGGTCACCACCTCGGCGGTGAACTCACCGGTCGAGTCGAGCAGCCGGACGTAGGCGCCCGGCACGACCTCGCCGGACTCGGCCCGGACCAGGCCGGTGATGACGGTTTCCTTCTCCAGATCCAGGCTGGCCGGCAGCGGGGCGGCCTGGTCCGGGGCGGCGCAACCGGCGGCGGTGGGAGCGGTCATCGGGATCACGCCTCCCCGGGCTCGTCGCCGAGCGCGACCGGCACGCCGACCAGCGAGCCGTACTCGGTCCAGGAGCCGTCGTAGTTCTTCACGTTGGCGTGGCCGAGCAGCTCCTGGAGCACGAACCAGGTGTGCGAGGAGCGCTCGCCGATCCGGCAGTACGCGATGGTCTCCTTGCTGTCGTCCAGCCCGGCGTCGCCGTAGATCCTGCGCAGCTCGTCGTCGGACTTGAAGGTGCCGTCCTCGTTGGCCGCCTTCGACCACGGGACGCTGATCGCGGTCGGCACGTGGCCGGCCCGCTGGGCCTGCTCCTGCGGCAGGTGGGCGGGGGCGAGGAGGCGGCCCGCGTACTCGTCGGGGCTGCGCACGTCGACCAGGTTCTTGGTGCCGATCGCGGCGACCACCTCGTCGCGGAAGGCCCGGATCGAGGTGTCCGGCTCCTGCGCGACGTACTGGGTCGACGGGCGGGTCACCGCGTCGGTGACCAGCGGGCGGGCGTCCAGCTCCCACTTCTTGCGGCCGCCGTCGAGCAGCTTGACGTCGCCGTGACCGTAGAGCTTGAAGTACCAGTACGCGTACGCGGCGAACCAGTTGTTGTTGCCGCCGTAGAGGATCACGGTGTCCTCGTTGGCGATGCCGCGCTCGGAGAGCAGCGCCTCGAACTGGGCCTTGTTGACGAAGTCCCGGCGCACCGGGTCCTGCAGGTCGGTCTTCCAGTCGAGCTTGATCGCACCGGCGAGGTGGCCGGTGTCGTAGGCCGAGGTGTCCTCGTCGACCTCGACGAAGACGACGCCCGGGGCGTCGATGTTCTTCTCGGCCCACTCGGCCGAGACGAGTGCGGTGTCGCGACTCATCAGATCACTCCCTGGTGAGGATTGGATGGTGAGCCAGCGCGTGGAGATCGAAGTCGGTAGTTCGTCGCACCACGCGCGGGACCCAGAGCTAGGACGGATCACGGGTACGTGCGACGGCGCCGCTGCCGGGCGATCAGGAGAACACCGGAGGGTACGCGAACCCTGCGTGCCGGTGGCCGCTAGGCGGCCGAGGACAGCCCCGCCGTCAGATGACGGGGCGACACAGGCAGGTGGCCACGCGGCACAGGTCGACCGCGCGCCGTTTGGTGAGGAGCGTCCCCATGGGCACGGACACTACCAGTCGGTCCGGCCGATATCACCGGCCCGACCAGCATCCGAGACGCGGCATGGGACCACGGCAGGCCGTCGGCCGGGCCGTGCACCGGGTCACCGCCGGCGGACGGGCCGCTTCCCGGCCGGTCAGCCGGCGGCGGTGATCGGCACGTTCCGCGCGTCGGCGGTGACCAGCAGGCCGTCCGGCTTCGGTTCCACCTTGCGGACGTTGAGCTGGAACGGCAGCTCGGGCAGGGGCACGTTGATCGAGATGCTGTTGGCGTAGTTGGTCAGCACCCGCCGGGCCAGTGGCAGGTTCGGCAGGCCCTCGGCGGTGAGGTCGTTGAACCGCAGCGCCACCTTGCCGTCGGCGACGGTCAGGTCGGCGGTCCCGTTGACGGTGAGCCGGGTGCCCAGGACGTCCACCGGCGCGGTTACGGCGAGCTTGCCGTCCCGCTCACCGAGGGTGAGCCCCGGCCGGTCGAGGAGCTTGGCCAGGCTGTCGTAGGAGACGGTGGCGCGGCCGTCGACGCGCTCGGCGACCACGTCGCCCCGGCGGGTACGGAGGGTGTCCAGCGACGCCCGTACGTTGTGGGCGTCCACGTCGAGCCGCGGCACGCTGACCGCGTCGCCCTGCACGTTGCCCCGCACGTCGGTCAGCACGATCGAGATGCGCTCGTACTTCCCGGCGAGCACCTGGGTGAGGAACGGGAAGCCCGCCACGTCGACCCTGGGCGACGCGGAGCTCACGTCCTGCCGGGCGACCTCCTGCCGCACCTGGTCGGCGATGGCCCGCTCGGCCACCCCGGCCGCCACCCGGTCCGCGGCCACCAGCAGCCCGCCGAGCACCAGCAGCAGGACGACGAAACCGATCAGGACCTTCCGGCCACGTCGCCGCGGCCGGTCCTCGTACGCCCCGTGCGCCTCCGTCACGCCGCCTCCTCGTCACCGTCCGCCGCCGTCCGTCTCGCGGCGCAACGGTACTTACCCGAGGCGCGAAATCCCCAACCGTCCGCTCAGAGGAAGAGCACGCACATGGCGTACGCGGCCGGCGCGGCGAGCGCGAAGCCGCCCAGCGGTCCCTGCATGTGCCGGGCGATCCACAGGGTCGGCGGCTCGCCGGCCATCAGCCGACCGGCCTCGGCGTATCCGACGGCGAGATCGGCCAGCACCGCGGTGGCCGCGGTGACCAGCCCGACCAGGGCGGCGCTGGTCGGGGTGAAGCCGACCAGGTAGCTGCCGAGCACCGCGCTGGTCAGGGTGCCGAGCATGGCACCCGCCACCACGCCGGCGGCGCCCCGGGGCACCTGCGGGGCGAGCCTGGGCCAGGGTGCCACCGCGTCGGTGAGCCGGGCCACGAGCAGCGCGACGGCGGTGGCGGTGAGGCAGACGGTGATCGCCTGGGTGCCCTTCGGGATCCGGCCGAGCACGATCAGGCTGGCGAACGCGACCACCCCCACCACGATCAGCAGGGTGCTGCCGAGCGAATCGGTCACCCGGACGCGGTCCACCCGGCGGACGAGTTGGCCGAGCACGCCGAGCACGAAGCCGGCGGCCGCGGCGTACCCGAGCGGGGCCAGGCCCGCGATCTCGGACTGCACCGCCGCGGCGTCGGCGATGGCGGCCGCCCCGGCGCTGACCAGCGCGACCACCAGCAGCGCCGGCGGGCGCATGGCCATCGTCCAGGCGAGCACGAAGAGCAGTTGCACGCCGAAGACGATGAACGCGAAGGGCAGCCGGTGCCCCGGGCCGGCGGTCTGCGCGCCGAGCACCAGGCCGACGCCGAGCAGCGCGGCGAAGCCCGCGACGGTCAGCGCCAGCGGCCGGCGTACCGGGACCGGGGGTTCCTCCTCCTCGGGCTCGTCGTCGGGCTCGTCGTCCGGGCGGCGCCCCGGGCCGCCCTTACGGAGCCGGCGGGGTCCCTTCCGCTCCGGCCGGTCCCCGCCGTCGTCGGCCGGGCCGGTACGCGGGCCCGGCGGGTAGCCACGGGAGGGGCCGGCCGGCCCCGGACGCGCGTCGTCGGGCCACGGGTCACGGCCGGTGTCGGGCGAGGTCGAGGGAAACACGCCCTGATCGTGCCAGACCGGGCCGGGTCGGCGGAGGTCACGGTTTCGGCAACGTTAAAACCTGAGCCGCGATCAGGGGCAGAACGGGCAAACAGGAAAGGACGCAAAGGTGAAGGGCGGGCGATCCGTTACGCTCAACCCGTTACCCGCCCCCGTCAGCGACGCCGGGACCACGCAAGTTCTCAGCGCCACCCCACCCAGGAGTGCCGCTGGTCACGCGCGGCCGGAAGGGCCGCCGGGACGGAGGTGATCGTGTGGAGATCCTGCTGCTGGTGACCGCGCGCGCAGGTGAACCATCGGCGGTGCTGCCGGCGCTCGACCTGCTGCCGCACTCGGTCCGCACCGCGCCCCGTGACGTCCGCACGCTGGTGTCCGGCCCGACCCCGGACGCCGTCCTGGTGGATGCCCGCTCCGAGCTGAGCGAGGCCCGGGCGACCTGCCGGATGCTGCACGCCACCGGGCTGGGTGTGCCACTGGTCGCGGTGGTCACCGAGGCCGGTCTGATCGCGTTGAACGCCGACTGGGGCGTGGACGACGTCATCCTGGCGTCGGCGGGTCCGGCCGAGGTGGAGGCCCGGCTGCGACTCTCGGCCGGCCGGCGGAGCAACGCGACGGCCGGGGCCGGTGGCTCGATCCGGGCCGGCGAGCTGACCATCGACCCCGACACGTACGCGGCCAAGCTCAAGGGCCGCCCGCTCGATCTCACCTACAAGGAGTTCGAGCTGTTGAAGTTCCTGGCCCAGCACCCGGGCCGGGTGTTCACCCGGGACCAGTTGCTCCGCGAGGTCTGGGGATACGACTACTTCGGCGGGACCCGCACGGTCGACGTACACGTCCGGCGACTGCGCGCCAAGCTCGGTTCGGAGTACGAGTCGATGATCGGCACCGTGCGCCAGGTCGGCTACAAGTTCGTCGTGCCGCCGTCGCGTTCACTGCCGGAGTCGGAGCCCGCCCCGCTGCCCGTCTGACCGCAACTCCCCGCCGTTCCCTCCTTTGGAGGACCATGCCCCGATAAGCCCCTTTTGCGCCGGTTAGTGAGATCTATTCTGACTACCGGACTTATCGGACAAAGGGGGCGGCAGTGCGCGCGGTGACCACGGGGGCGATGAGGGGTCCGTACCGGGATCCGAACGGGCGGGGATTCTGATGTCGGCCACGACGCTGCGCGCGGTCGGGATCGTGACCCTGGTGGCCGCCGCGCTACTTGGCTCGGCGTACGCGCTCGGCCGCAGCCTGATGCCCGAGACGCCACCGCGGAACGCCTCGGTCACGGCCGACGGCCCGCACTACGCCGACCAGCCCCCGGGCAGCCAATCAGCAACACCGCCACCGTCACCGTCACCGACGGCCGACAGCAGCCCGAGCGCGCGGAGCCGTGACCAGCAGCAGCCGTTCCCGTTCGGCGAGGGCGACGGACCGTTCGGCAGCCTGACCTCCACCGGATCCTCCCGGATCGCGCTGACCTTCGACGACGGGCCGGACCCGCAGTACACGCCACAGGTGCTCGCCCTGCTCAAGCAGTACGGCGTCAAGGCCACCTTCTGCCTGGTGGGCGAGAACGCGCAGAGCTACCCGGAGCTGGTCCGGGACATCGTGGCGGACGGACACAGCCTCTGCAACCACTCGTGGAACCACGACCTGGACCTGGGCCAGCGGTCGCCGGACGTCATCCGGAACGACCTGGGGCGCACCAACGAGGCGATCCGGGCGGCGGCGCCGAACGCACGGATCGCGTACTTCCGGCAGCCCGGCGGCAACTGGACCACCCCGGTGGTGTCGGTCTGCGAGGACATGGGCATGGCCCCGCTGCACTGGGCGGTCGACCCGTCGGACTGGCAGGTGCCCGGCGCCTCGCAGATCACCACGACGGTGATGACCGAGACCGGACCCGGCTCGATCGTGCTGATGCACGACGCCGGTGGCGACCGGGCGGGCACGGTCGAGGCGTTGCAGCGCCTGCTGCCCGAGCTGATGAGCCGGTACCAGTTGGAGGCCCTGCCGACCGGCACCACGTGACGGTCGCTCCGGGCCGGCCCCGGGTCCGGTCGCCCCGGCCGGCGCAGGTGACGACCGTCCCTCGGCCGGCGCAGGTGACGACCGTCCCCCGGCCGGCGCGGGTGACGACCGTCCCCGGCCGGGTCCCGGGTCCGGCACGACCGGGGGCGAGCCGGCCGCTACGGTGACGGCATGAGCAGCACCGAGCCGACCGCCGATCGAGTCGTCCGCGCCGACCGGCTGGCGCCGGTCGAGGTGGCCGAGGTGCTGGCGCTGGCCCGCGTCGCCGGCGACGCGGACGGGGCCGACCCGCTCGACGAGCACGTGCTGCTGCGGCTGCGGGACCCGGAGGCAGCGGCGGTGCACCTCACCGCCCGGGCCACCGACAACACCCTCACCGGCTACGCCCACCTCGACACCACCGATCCGGCGAACGGCATCGGGGTGGAGCTGGTCGTGCATCCGGCGTACCGGCGGCGCGGCACCGGGCGGGCCCTGGCCCGGGGAGTGCTGGCCGCGGCGTCCGGACCGCTGCGCGCCTGGGCGCACGGCGACCACCCGTCCGCCGCCGCGCTCGCCGTTGACCTGGGCTTCGCCCGTGCCCGGGTGCTCTGGCAGCTACGCCGTCCGCTGACCGTGGCGCTGCCCGAGCCGGTTCTGCCCGACGGCGTACGACTGCGCGCGTTCCGTCCGGGCGAAGACGACGACGCCTGGCTGGCGCTCAACAACGCCGCCTTCGCCGAGCACCCGGAGCAGGGCCGGTGGACCCCCGCCGACCTGCGGGTACGCCTGACCGAGCCGTGGTTCGATCCGGCCGGTTTCCTGCTCGCGGTGGACTCGGGCACCGGCCGGCTGCTCGGCTTCCACTGGACCAAGGTGCACGAGCGACCGGGCTCGGCCCGGATCGGCGAGGTCTACGTAATCGGGGTGGACCCGTCGGCGCACCGGGGCGGGCTCGGCCGGGCGCTGACCGCCGCCGGGCTGGCCCACCTGCGCGACCGGCGAGGGCTGGACCGGGTGATGCTCTATGTCGACGAGTCCAACGCCCGCGCGGTCGCCCTCTACGAGGGACTCGGCTTCGCTCGCTGGTCCGCCCACGTCAACTACCAGCTCGGCTGACCGCCGAGCGGCGCGTCCGGCGCCGCACCGGTCAGTGCCGGCGCCGGTTGATGGGCCGGCGGCGCGCATCACGGGGGCATCACGGGAAGGTTCCAGAGCGGTCACGCCTGGCCCGACATGAGTGGATAAAGGGGACACCTCCCCGCCAGTTCACTTAATGGACAATCCGCCCTCAGCAGACCGTCGCCTGGCGGAGCGGGCCTGTTCACCCCCTGTTCACTTCCCACGGGCGAGCCGGCTACCTGGCACTTCTAACTTTCGTACCAGCCGGTCAGCGCCGGCACCCGGGCAACCCGGGCGACCTGACCAAAGATGTGAAGGGAAACCCCTCAGGTGAAGCTCCAGCGGCACGGTGCCATTGCCTGCCTCGCTCTTACCGCGGTGCTCGGTCTCAGCGCCTGCGGCTCGGACAACAACGAGCCTTCCACGGATGCCTCGGCCTCCGGGTCGGCCGCCGCGGCCGACTGCGGCAAGGGCACGCTGAACGCGCAGGGCTCCTCCGCCCAGAAGAACGCGATGGCCGAGTGGATCAAGGCGTACCAGCAGAAGTGCGCCGACGCCAAGATCAACTACGAGCCCACGGGTTCGGGCGCCGGCATCGAGGCTTTCAAGGCCGGCACCGCGGACTTCGCCGGGTCGGACTCCGCCCTCAAGCCGGAGGAGCAGCCGGCCGCCGACGCGAAGTGCACCGGCGGGCAGGCCCTCAACCTGCCGATGGTCATCGGCCCGGTGGCGGTCGTCTACAACGTCAGCGGCGTGGACAACCTCCAGCTCACCCCGGCCACCCTGGCGAAGATCTTCGCCGGCAAGGTGACCAAGTGGGACGACGCGGCGATCAAGGCCGACAACCCCGGCGCGACGCTGCCGGCCACCGCGATCCAGGCGGTGCACCGTTCCGACGAGTCGGGCACCACCGACAACTTCACCAAGTACCTCTCCAAGACCGCTGAGGCGGACTGGACCTTCGGCAACGCCAAGGCGTGGAAGGCTCCGGGCGGCGTCGGCGCGGCCAAGTCCGACGGTGTGGCCAGCAAGGTCAAGAGCACCGACGGCACCATCAGCTACGTCGAGTGGTCGTACGCCGAGAACTCCGGCCTGAAGAAGGCCAAGGTCCAGAACGGTGCCGGTGAGTTCACCGAGCTGACCGCCGAGTCGGCCGGCAAGACCATCGCCGGGGCCAAGTTCGAGGGTCAGGGCAACGACCTGAAGATGTCGATCGACTACAACACCAAGGAGGCCGGGGCGTACCCGATCGTCCTGGCGACCTACGAGATCGTCTGCAGCAAGGGCCTCGCCGCCGACAAGCTGCCGCTGGTCAAGGGCCTGCTGACCCACGCGGCCAGCGCCGAGGGCCAGGGCGCGCTGACCGAGCTGGGCTACGCCCCGCTGCCGGAGTCGGTCCGCACCAAGGTCGAGGCTGCGGTCAAGAGCCTCGCCTGACGCGCTGACCGACACCACCTCCTCAATACGAAGCGAGCGAGCAGATGGGTGATAACCCTCACCGCTCGGCGCACGCCGGCACCGGCGGGACCCATGTGGCCACGAGCCACGAGGGACCTGCCGGTGCCTCGGCGCGTGTGGCCGAGAGTTCCGGTAACCCTCGTATGACCGACAACGGCCTGGGCGGCGGCGGGGCCCTGCCCCGGGCCCGGGCCTTCGGCGCGGAACGGGCGTTCCGTGGCCTGACCCTGGCCGCCGGCACCGCCGTGCTGGTCATCATCGCGGCGATCGCGATCTTCCTGATCGCCAAGGCGGTTCCGGCACTGCGGACGAACACCGAGTCGTTCTGGACCTACGAGGGCTGGTTCCCGAACGAGAACCCGCCGAAGTTCGGCATCGGCGCGCTCGCCTTCGGCACCGTGCTCAGTTCGGCGCTGGCCCTGCTCATGGCAGTGCCGGTCGCGCTGGGCATCGCCCTCTACCTCTCGCACTACGCCCCGCGCCGGCTCGGCAACAGCCTCGGCTTCCTGATCGACCTGCTGGCCGCCGTGCCCAGCGTGGTCTTCGGGCTCTGGGGCCGGGACTACCTCGTCAAGCCGGTCGCCGACCTGTCGGCCTGGCTGCACGAGTACTTCGGCTGGATCCCGATCTTCGGCGAGGGCCCGTACGGAAGCTCGATCCTGCTCGGTTCACTGGTACTGGCGATCATGGTGCTGCCGATCGTCACCTCGCTGTCCCGCGAGGTGTTCCGGCAGACCCCGACCGCCAACGAGGAGGCCGCCCTCGCCCTGGGCGCCACCCGCTGGGAGATGATCCGCACCGCCGTCCTCCCGTACGGCCGGCCGGGCGTGATCGCCGCGGTGATGCTGGGCCTGGGCCGCGCGCTCGGCGAGACCATCGCCCTGGCGCTGACCCTCGGCTCGACCTACGCCATCTCGTTCAACATCCTGGAGAGCGGCGGCAACTCGATCGCGGCGAACATCGCGCTCCGGTTCGCCGAGGCCAACGCCACCGGGCGGGGCGCGCTGATCGCCTCCGGCCTGGTGCTCTTCGCGATCACGCTGATCGTCAACATCACCGCCCGGGCGATCATCTACCGCCGCCGCGAGTTCACGGAGTCGGCCGCATGAGCGAGCAGAGCGAGCGAATCAGTCAGTGCAGGCGTCTTGCCGACGCCGAGCGAAGCGAGGTGGCGGCATGAGCACGACAGTCACCTCCCACCGCCCGCAGCCCCCGGCACAGCCGGTCACGCTGCGGGCCAAGCGACTTCCGGCGTACGCCGCGCCCGCCGTCGCCGTCGTGGCCCTGCTGCTCTCCGCCGGCATCGTGTACGGCGCCGGCATCGGTGGCCCGGTCCTGGTCGTGGTCGTCGGCGCGCTGCTCTACCTGGCTGGCCTCTTCTTCGCCGCGAACGCGGTGGAGGGCCGCCGGTCCGCCCGCAACCGGACCTGGAGCGCGCTGATCCACTCCGCCTTCGTGCTGGCGGTGCTGCCGCTGGCCTCGGTGGTCTGGACCCTGGTCAGCAAGGGCGCCGAGCGCCTGGACGCCGCCTTCTTCCTCACCTCGATGAACAACATCGGGGCCCGGGACGCGAACGGCGGCGCCTACCACGCCATCATCGGCACGTTGGAGCAGGTCGGCATCGCCACCCTGATCACCGTCCCGCTCGGCGTGCTCTGCGCGATCTACGTGGTCGAGTACGGCCGGGGCCGGTTCGCCTTCACCATCCGCTTCTTCGTGGACGTGATGACCGGCATCCCGTCGATCGTCACCGGCCTCTTCGTGCTGGCCTTCTGGGTGCTGATCGTCTCGCCGTGGTTCAGCCCGGACGGCCAGCCGGGTTTCTCCGGCTTCGCCGCCGCGCTGGCGCTGAGCGTGCTCATGCTGCCGACCGTGGTCCGTTCCACGGAGGAGATGCTCCGCCTCGTCCCGGCCCCGCTGCGCGAGGGCGCGTACGCCCTCGGCGTGCCGAAGTGGAAGACCATCCTGCGGGTCGTGCTGCCGACCGCGCTGCCCGGCATCGTCACCGGCATCATGCTCTCCGTCGCGCGGGCCGCCGGCGAGACCGCCCCGGTGCTGCTCGTCGCCGGCGGTGCCGCCGCGATCAACTTCAACCCGTTCGAGAACAACCAGTCGTCGCTGGCCCTCTTCGTCTACCAGCAGGCCGGCGAGGCGTCGAAGTACTCGCCGGCTCGGGCGTGGACCGCGGCGCTGACCCTGGTCGCCCTCGTCCTCATCCTGACCGTCGCGGCGAAGTTGCTGGCCCGCCGCAACCGGCTCGGCCGATGAACCCCGGAGGTACCACCACCATGGCCAAGCGCATCGAAGCCACCGACGTCACCGCGTACTACGGCACGTTCAAGGCGATCGAGAACATCAACCTGACCGTCGAGCCGAAGACGGTCACCGCCCTGATCGGCCCCTCGGGCTGCGGCAAGTCCACGTTCCTGCGCTCCATCAACCGGATGCACGAGGTGCTGCCCGGTGCCCGGGTCGAGGGCAGCCTGACCATCGACAACCAGGACATCTACGACCGGGACGTGGACGTCACCGCGGTCCGCCGGATGATCGGGATGGTCTTCCAGCGGCCCAACCCGTTCCCCACCATGAGCATCTTCGAGAACGTGGTGGCCGGCCTGCGGCTCAACGGCGTCCGGAAGAAGTCGATCCTGGAGGAGGCGGCCGAGAAGGCGCTGCGCTCGGCGAACCTGTGGGACGAGGTGAAGGACCGGCTCGGCAAGCCCGGCGCCGGGCTCTCCGGCGGTCAGCAGCAGCGCCTCTGCATCGCCCGGACCATCGCCGTCGAGCCGCAGGTGGTGCTGATGGACGAGCCCTGCTCGGCGCTGGACCCGATCTCCACGCTGGCCATCGAGGACCTGATGTTCCAGCTCAAGGACAAGTTCACCATCATCATCGTCACGCACAACATGCAGCAGGCCGCCCGGGTGTCGGACCGGACCGCCTTCTTCTCCATCGAGAAGACCGGCGACCCGGGCCGACTGATCGAGTACGACAACACCCAGAAGATCTTCAGCAACCCGAGCCAGAAGAAGACCGAGGACTACATCACCGGCCGCTTCGGCTGAGCCGCTGGTCTCCCGGTCCGCGAGGGGCGTCGGTCGAGCAGACCGGCGCCCCTTCGCGTGTCCGCGCCGGGCCGCGCTCAGCTCAGCGTCGCGAAGAACCGCCGCAGGTCGGCCACGAGCAGGTCCGGCGCCTCGTGGGCGGCGAAGTGCCCGCCCCGGTCGTACGTGTGCCAGGAGACGATGTTCTTG
The DNA here is from genome assembly GCF_900089605.1 of Micromonospora narathiwatensis. Taxonomy (NCBI): domain Bacteria; kingdom Bacillati; phylum Actinomycetota; class Actinomycetes; order Micromonosporales; family Micromonosporaceae; genus Micromonospora; species Micromonospora narathiwatensis. Next base: position 4,898,543 of record NZ_LT594324.1, read on the forward strand.
TGGTCGCGCTCGGCGAGGGTCCGGATCGACTGGAAGTCCCAGGCGAAGTTGGCCAGGCCGAGCGGCACGGTGGTCGGCTCCAGCCGCTCGGTGCCGCGCCCGTTGACCTTCTGCGTCGGGTGGACCACCTCGGCGTCCTCGTAGTAGAAGCGCGCCGAGGAGGCCGCGGTGTTGGTCAGCCAGTAGATCATCACGTTGGCGAGCACGTACTCGGGGTCGAGCTGCTCGCCCATCAGCTGGGCCGCCCAGCCGAGCAGGCCCACGGGCGAGTCCGCGAGCGCGTGCGCGACATTCTGCGGCTCGGTCGAGTGCAGCTTGTCGTAGCCGCCCCGCCGCCGCACGAACCAGTCGGCGAAGGCCACCTTGCCCCGCTCCTCCTCGGAGAGCGTGGCCAGCTCGTCGGCGTCCCCGGACGGCAGCGAGAAGACCTGGCTGACGTGGACGCCGATCACGTGCTCCGGGGCGGCCCGACCCACCTCGGGACTGACGAACGCGCCGAGGTCGTTGCCGGCGGCGCCGTAGCGGTCGTACCCGAGGCGGCGCATCAGCCCGGCCCAGGCGCGGGCCACCCGGAACCGGTTCCAGCCCCGCTCGCGGGACGGCCCGGAGAAGCCGAACCCGGGGAGCGACGGGATGACCAGGTGGAAGGCAGCGGCCGGGTCGGCGCCGTGTGCCCGGGGGTCGGTCAGCGGGCCGATCACGTCCAGCCACTCGACCACCGTGGTCGGCCAGCCGTGGGTGAGGATCAGCGGAACGGCGTCCGGCTCGGGCGAGCGGACGTGCAGGAAGTGCACGGTCTGTCCGTCGATCTCGGTGGTGAACTGCGGGTACGCGTTGAGCCGGGCCTCCCAGGCGCGCCAGTCGTACGTCGTCCGCCAGCGCTCGGCGAGCCGCCGCACGTAGCCGAGCGGGACGCCGTACTCCCAGCCCGGCGGGACCGGGCCGGCCGGGGCTGCCCCGGCGTCGGCGGGCAGTTCCTCGGTCCACCGGGTACGGGCCAGCCGGTCGACCAGGTCGTCCAGCTCGGCCTGCGGAACGTCGATACGGAACGGGACGATCGCGGTGTTGTCAGCCATGTCCCGAACGTAGAGACCGATTAGGCAAGGATCGTTCCTAATGGTCGGGCAGAATCCGGAACATGTTGGAGACCTCGGCACGGCTGCTGCGCCTGCTGTCGCTGTTGCAGACCCCGCGCGAGTGGACCGGCACCGAGCTGGCCGAGCGCCTCTCGGTGAGCACCCGGACCGTCCGCAACGACGTGGAGCGGCTACGCGCCCTCGGCTACCCGGTGCACGGCACCCGGGGCGCGATCGGCGGGTACCGGCTCGGGGCGGGGGCGGCCCTGCCTCCGCTGCTCCTCGACGACGAGGAGGCGGTGGCGGTGGCGGTCGGGCTGCGTACCGCCGCCGCAGGCGGCGTCGCCGGCATCGAGGAGACCTCGCTGCGAGCCCTCGCGAAGCTGGAGCAGGTCCTCCCCCACCGGCTGCGCCGCAGGGTCGGCGCGCTGCACACCCACACGGTGCGGGTGCCGCACGATCAACCTGGCCCGACCGTGGACGCGGACACGCTCAGCGCGATCAGCGCGGCCTGCCGGGATCGGGAACGGCTGCGCTTCGACTACGTCCGGCACGACGGCACCGCCGACCGCCGGGACGTGGAGCCGTACCGGCTGGTCAACTGGGGGCGCCGCTGGTACCTGGTGGCCTTCGACCCGCAGCGGGACGACTGGCGGACCTTCCGGGTGGACCGGATCACCCCGCGCACCCCGACCGGTCCCCGGTTCCCCGCGCGTGAGCTGCCCGAGGACGTGGTGGACCGGGTGCGGCACGGCGTCTCCTCGGCTGCCTGGCGGCACCGCGCCCGGGTGCTGGTGCACGCGCCGGCCGAGGTGGTGACCGAGCGGATCAACCCGGCCGTCGGCACCGTCGAGCCGGTCGACGCCGACACCTGCCTGCTGCACACCGGCGCCGACCGGCTGGAGACCGTCGCGGTGTGGCTCGGCCTCCTCGACGCCGACTTCACCGTCCAGGACCCGCCGGAGCTGGCCGACCTGCTGCGTACCCTCGCCGACCGTTACCTCCGCGCGGCCGGCTGACGGGCTCGGCACGCCTCGCCCGACCGTCGGTCACCGCAGGATGCCGCACCCCGCCGGCCCGGCCGGTCAGTCGAGGACGAAGCGGGGCGCGCCGGCGTCGGGCAGGTCGAGGCGGGGGGTGATCGGGGTGGCGGCGTCGCGGGTCGCCGCCGCCGCCGTCACGCCGGCCAGGTCGCCGGCCGCGGCGACCTGGGCCAGGGTGACCAGGGTGGGCGGAAGCATGTTCAGCTCCCCGGCCTCCGCCCGGGCCAGGGCGTCCGCCGGCCGGATCCACAGCGTGTGGTCGGCCTCGCCGGAGACGTCCCGGGTCCGCTGCCCCTCCGGCAGCAGGGCCACGAAGAAGTACGTGTCGAAGCGGCGCGGCTCGAACTCCGGTGTGATCCACCGGCTCCACGGCAGCAGCAGGTCGGACCGGAGGGTGAGCCGCCGGCCGGCCAGCAGGTCGGCGAAGCCGGTCCGGCGGGCCTCCAGGTCCTGCCGGGCGGTCTCCCAGTCGTCCCCGCTCACGTCGCCGACCACGCCGGCCGGATCCGGGCCGGCCAGCAGCACCCCGGCCTCCTCGAAGACCTCCCGGGCGGCGGCGCAGACCACCGCCTGAGCGGCGTCCGGGGCGAGCCCGAGGCGGTCGCCCCACCCGGCCGGGTCCGGACCGGCCCAGCCCAGGTGCGCCTGGGAGTCGGAGGGGTCCACCCCGCCGCCGGGGAACGCGTACATCCCGCCGAAGGCCATCGCGGCGACCCGACGGATGACGTACACCTCGAAGTCGACGCCGGTGGGGCGGAGCAGCAGCACGGTGGCCGCGACCCGGGGCGCGGCCGGCACGCCGCCCTCGGCGTGGAACCGGCGGGCGTGCTCCACCAGGGCGGGGGGTGCGGCGAAACCGTCGATCGTCATCCTGCGAGCCTAGTTCCCGACGGCTGGGCGCCCACCGGCCGCGGCGCCCGCCGGACAGGCGATCTTGGCAGGATGTGACCCCTACGGGGGCCAGTTGTCGGTGGCGGTCGAAGGGGTGACATGGTCCAGGAAATCAGCACCAGGAAGACACGTTGGGGAATCCTCTCCACCGGGTGGATCGCCGGCCGGTTCGCGGAGGACCTGCGGCTGGTGCCGGGTGCCGAGCTGGTCGCGGTCGGCTCACGTACCCGGGAGAGCGCCGAACTGTTCGCGGCCCGGCACGACGTGCCCCGGGCGTACGCCTCCTGGGCGGAACTGGCCGCGGACCCGGACCTCGACGTGATCTACGTGGCCACCCCGCACGCCGCGCACCACGAGGCGACCCTGGCCTGCCTGGCCGGCGGCAAGGCCGTACTGGTGGAGAAGCCGTGCACCCTCGACCTGGCCACCAGCACCGAGCTGGTCGAGACGGCACGGGCCCGCGGCCTGTTCCTGATGGAGGCCATGTGGATGCGGACCAACCCGATCATTCTGCGGGTGGTTGAGCTGATCGCGGAGGGGGCGATCGGCGAGGTGACCCACGTACGGGCCGACTTCGGGGTGGCCGGGCCGTTCCCGCCGGAGCACCGGATGCGGGCCCGGACGCTGGGCGGGGGCGCCCTGCTCGACCTCGGCGTCTACCCGGTGAGCCTGGCCCACCTGCTGCTCGGCGTGCCGCAGCACACGCACGCCTGGGCGAGGCTGAGCCCCGAGGGCGTGGACGAGAACACCGGCATCGTCCTCGGCTGGGACTCCGGCGCGGTGGCGACGCTGAGCTGCGGGATGGTCGGGGCCACCGCGATCACCGCCTCGATCACCGGCACCTCCGGGCGGATCGACCTGTCCGAGCCGTTCTTCCGGCCCGGGTCGGCGGTGCTGCACCGGCTCGGCGCGGAACCGGAGACCATCCCGGCCGACCTGACCGGCGGCGGCTACCAGTACGAGGCCGCCGAGGTGCAGCGCTGCCTGGCCGCCGGGCTGACCGAGAGTCCGCTGGTCCCGCACTCGGCCACGCTCGAGGTGATGGCCCTCCTGGACGACATCCGCACCCGCGTGGGCGTCTCCTACGCCTGAGCAGGAGGGGCCCGACAAGGGCCCCTCCTTTCACCTCAGAACAGGGGGCGGACCAGCAGGTACGCCAGGCAGGCGATGGCCGCCGCGGCCGGGAAGGTGATGATCCAGGCGACCACGATGTTGCCGGCCACGTTCCAGCGGACCGCGGAGAGCCGCTTGGTCGCACCGACACCCATGATCGCCGAGGTGATCGTGTGGGTGGTGGAGATCGGGGCCTTCAGCACCAGGGCGTTGAAGTAGAGCACGGCGCTGGCGACCGTCTCGGCCGCGAAGCCCTCCGGCGGACCCAGGTCGATGATCTTCCGCCCGAGGGTACGGATGATCCGCCAGCCGCCCGCGTAGGTGCCGGCCGCCAGCATGGCCGCCGAGGTCCAGAACACCCACTGCGGGATGTGCGTCTTGTCGGACTGGAAACCACCGGTGTAGAGGGCCAGCACGATGATGCCCATGGTCTTGGCGGCGTCCTGCATGCCGTGACCGACCGACATCGCGGCCGCGGAGAGGGTCTGCGCCCAGCGGAAGCCCCGGTTGAGCTTGGCCGGCTGGCCCTTCCGGAACAGCCAGAGGATCGCCAGCATCACCAGGAAGCCGAGCACCAGGCCGACCATCGGTGAGAGCACCATCGGGATGATGACCTTGTCGATGATGTTGCCCCACTGCACGACGCCGTCGGCGGCGAAGAGGGTCGCACCGACCAGGCCGCCGAAGAGCGCGTGCGAGGAGGAGGACGGCAGGCCGAAGTACCAGGTGATCAGGTTCCAGGCGATCGCGCCGAGCACGCCGGCGAAGACCACCCCGAGACTGGTCACCCCGGTGGGGAGGGTGACCAGGCCGTCGCCGACCGTCTTGGCCACCCCGGCGCCGAAGTGTGCGCCGACGAAGTTGCCGACGGCCGCCAGCGCGAGGGCGACCCGGGGAGTCAGCGCCCGGGTGGAGACGCTGGTGGCGATGGCGTTGGCCGCGTCGTGGAAGCCGTTCGTGTAGTCGAACGCCATGGCAACCACGATCACCGCCAGCACGGCGATGAGTTCGGGACTCACGGGCTCAGGACTCCTTGACCGCGATTGTCTCGACGGTGTTCGCCACGTGCTCGAAGGCGTCGCAGGCGGCCTCCAGCTCGTCGGCCACCTCCTTCATCTTCAGCACCGTGAGCGCGTCGTACTCACCGGAGAAGAGTCGGACGAGCAGCATCCGGTAGGCCTGGTCACCGTCGTTCTCCAGGCGGTTGCACTCGATCCAGTACTCCTCGAGGTTCTTCATCGACCGCAGCTGCGGCATCGCCTCGGCGGTCAGCTTCGCCTGCTGGTCCAGCACGTTCACCAGCTCGTGCAGCTCGCGCGGCAGCGCGGGGAGCTTGGTCAGGCCGTACAGGTAGAGCAGGTTGCCCACCGCCTCCAGGTGGTCCATCACGTCGTCGAGCAGCGAGCCCAGCCGGTAGATGTCCTCCCGATCGAACGGGGTGATGAAGGTAGAGTTGATCTTCTTGTACAGCTCGTGGGTGATCTGGTCGCTGTCGTGCTCGACCTCGGTCAGCCGCTCGCTCACCGACTGCACGTCGACCCCGGGCAGCGCCAGTTCGTTGAGGAGTTCGGTACCCCGCACCAGGTTCTGCGCGGCCCTGGTGAAGAGCTCGTAGAAAGCGCCCTCGGTGGGACGGAAGGAAAACTTCACAGCACGGACCTCGTCGTGTCGGTGGAAGGGTGGCCGTCGCCCCGCTGGGCGTCTGCAGAGGGCATGCTAGGTACCCCCGGGAAGCGGGCATTCGCCGGCCCACCCCTGGTCAGACCCGATTTACCGCCCGTTCACCCGCCGTTTACCTTCATCCTCCGGCTCTCGCTCCGCAACCGCAGACGCTCCCGCTCCACGTCGAAATCCGCGGCCGGATACCCCAGATCGAGCGCGTCGAACGTCTCCCGCAGCAACTGGGCCACCGCCCAGTCGCGGTACCACTTCCGGTCGGCCGGCACCACGAACCAGGGCGCGGCGTCCGTGTCGCACCGCCGCAGCGCCTCGGCGTACGCGGCCTGGTAGTCGTCCCAGCGGGCCCGGGTGTCCAGGTCGCTCGGGTTGTACTTCCAGTGCTTCGTCGGGTCGGTGAGCCGTTCCGCCAGCCGCTCGCCCTGCTCGGCGTACGAGATGTGCAGCATCACCTTCAGCAGGGTGACCGAGTTGTCCGCCAACTCCCGCTCGAACGCGTTCATGGCGTCATAGCGGCCCCGCCAGGTGGCCTCGTCGACCAGCGACTCGACCCGGCCGATCAGCACGTCCTCGTAGTGGGAGCGGTTGAAGATCCCGACGTATCCGGGCGGCGGCAGGGCGCGCCGGATCCGCCAGAGGAAGTCGTGCCGCAGCTCCTCCTCGGTCGGCGGCCCGAACGAACGGATGTGCAGCCCGAGCGGGTTCATCGCGCCGGCCACCCGCTTGATCGTGCCGTCCTTGCCGCCGCAGTCCATCGCCTGGAGCACCAGCAGCACCCGGCGCGGGCGACCACCCGCCAGGTACGCGCCGGCCTGGCTCGGGGCGCTGGCCGGCGCCTGCGCACCGGTGGCGGCCTTCGCCGACGCGTACAGCATCTCCTGCTGGCGGCCGAGTTCCGCGCCGAGCAGCCCGACCTGCTTGCGCGCCCACTCCTTGGGCCGGCTCCCGGCCACCGAGGGCAGCCCCGGCGTCGACCGCGGATCGACGCCCGCCAGGTCCACCGGTCCGGCGCCCGGCGTCACCCGGAGCAGTTCCCGCATCGCGCCGCCCTCGGGGCGCACCGCCTCATCGACTCCGCTCATCCCCCGATCTTCACCCACCCGGCCAACCCCCGCCTCCCGAGCAGAACGCCCGCCCCGTCACAAAAGCGGGCGGCGGGGCGTCCCAGGGGTACGGGGAGAATGTGGGCTCCGGCGGGAGGGAGCGGGACATGGTGGATCTGGCGGCGGAGTTCGAGGCGGAACGGGGGCACCTGCTGGCGGTCGCGCACCGGATGCTGGGCAGCCGGAGCGAGGCCGAGGACGCGGTGCAGGAGACCTGGCTGCGGTACGCGAAGGCGCTCGCCGACCCCGCCGACCGCGCCCAGATCCGCGATCTGCGCGGCTGGCTGACCACCACCTGCTCGCGGATCTGCCTGGACGTGCTCCGCTCCGCCCGGGTACGCCGCGAGGCGTACCCCGGTCAGTGGCTGCCGGAGCCGGTGGTGACCGACGTGCCCGCGGTGGACGGCTTCGCCCCCGACCCGGCCGAGCGGGCCGTCCGGGCCGAACAGCTCGGCACCGCCCTGCTGGTGGTGCTGGAGCGGCTGACCCCGGAGCAGCGGGTGGCGTTCGTGCTGCACGACGTCTTCGCCGTGCCCTTCGGCACCGTCGCCGACGTGCTCGGCACCACCCCTGTCGCAGCCCGGCAGCTCGCCTCCCGGGCCCGCCGGGCGGTGGCCGGGCCGGACAGCCCACGGCACACCGCCGACCTGGCCGAGCAGCAGCGGGTGCTCACCGCGTTCGTGGCCGCGGTGGAGTCCGGGGAGCTGGACGGGCTGGTCCAGGTGCTCGCCCCGGACGTGGTGATGATCGGCGACGGCGGCGGGCACGTCCCGGCGGCCCGCCGGCCGGTGGTCGGCGCCGTCGCCGTGGCCCGCTTCCTCCTCGGCCTCTTCGGCCAGGCCGCCCGGCACGGCGGCCGGCTGGTGGCCCGGCCCGTGCTGGTCGACGGCGCACTGGGCTGGCAGGCGGAGACGGTGTACCGGGGGCAGCCGCTTCGCATGGTCACCTCGTTCGCCGTGCACGACGGCCGGGTCACCGGGGTGTTCAACCAGGTCAACCCGGAGAAGGTGGCCCGCCTGGCCGGGCTCGGGGCGGACGCCGACTGGCCGCCGCGCTGGTAGCGGCCGGCTCAGACCACCAGGGCCAGCCACTTCCGGTACGACGTGGCGAACGGCTCGGTGCCGTCGCCCAGCGCGTCGAGGAGCCGGCGGGCGGCGGCCTCCGCCTCGGCGACCACGTCGTCCGGGTAGCCGAAGCGCACCCGGTGCTCGGCGAACTCGTCCTCGTCGCGCAGCTCGACGATGCCGGTCTCCCGGCGGCGCACCACGTCCAGGTCGAGGTCGATCAGGTGGACCGTGCCCCCACCCTCCCACCGGGCCGGGGTGGTGATGTCGCAGTAGACCTCGCTGGTCCGCGGCGGCGGGTTGAACATCCCCGTCCACCAGCCGTGCCGGGGCACCAGCAGCACGAACGGGATCTGCTCGACCGAGGGCCGCCCGTGGTAGACCGATTCGGTGCCGGCCGGCACGCCGAGCCACACGCCGAGGTCGTCCTCGGCGAGCCGGCGGGCCGGGTAGTCGCGGTGGGCGCTGCCGTCGTACTTGCGGTAGATCACGCGGACCACATCGCTCGGCATGACTGGCACCCTAGCCGATTCCGGCCACGCGACGCGATCGACAGGTAACCGGACGCGACCCGACCGGACCGCGCCACGACGCGGTTCGGCGCGACCCCTGTCGGCGGCGGCGGGTACGGTCGCACGGTGACCCTGCCCCGTACCGCCACCGGTCCCGCCGTCGGAAAGAAACGCCGGGGCAGCCGGCCCAGCGGCGGCGAACTGCTGGCCGCGGCGGTCGGTGCGGTCCCCGGCGGTGCGGCCCGCCCCGGCCAGCAGCAGATGGCCGAGGCGATCGAGCAGAGCATCAGCTCCGGCGAGCACCTCCTGGTCCAGGCCGGCACGGGCACCGGCAAGTCGCTGGCGTACCTGACCCCGGCGCTGACCGTGGACGGCCCGGTGGTGATCTCCACCGCCACCCTCGCGTTGCAGTCCCAACTGGTCGATCACGACCTGCCCCGGCTGGCCGACGCGGTGGAGCCGCTGCTCCGCCGTCGGCCGACCTTCGCGGTGCTGAAGGGCCGGCACCACTACCTGTGCCTGGCCCGGCTGGACAGCTCCACCGAGGAGGAACCGGAGGACACCCTCTTCGACGCGCCCCGGCCCGGCGGTGGCACCAAATGGCTCGGCGAGGCGGGTCGGCTCGGCAAGCAGATCCAGCGGCTGCGCGACTGGGCGGAGAAGACCGCCACCGGCGACCGGGACGAGCTGGACCCGGGCGTCGACGACCAGGTGTGGCGGACCGTCTCGATGCCGGCGCGGGAGTGCGTCGGCGCGACCCGCTGCCCGTTCGGGCAGGAGTGCTTCGCCGAGGCGTCGCGGGCCCGGGCCCGCGAGGCCGACATCGTCGTCACCAACCACAGCCTGCTCGCCGTCGACATGCTCGCCGGCCGGCACATCGTGCCGCCGCACAAGCTGCTCATCGTCGACGAGGCGCACGAGCTGGCCGACCGGGTCTCCTCGGCGGCCCAGGCCGAGCTGGTACCGGAGCTGATCGACCGATCCGCCCGCCGGGCCCGGCCGCTGCTCCGCCCGGAGCTGGCCGACCGGCTCACCGAGGCCGGCGACGCCCTCGCGGTGGGGCTGGCCGAGGCGCCGGCCGGGCGGCTCACCGCCGGGCTGCCACCCGCGCTACGGGAGGCGTGCACGCTGCTGGACGGTGCCACCCGGGCCGCGTTGGAGTCGATCGGCGACATCAAGTCCGACGACCCGGACCCGGTCCGCAAGCAGCAGGCCAAGGCGGTGCTGGACGAACTCTCCAGCACCGCGCAGCGGCTGCTGGAGGAGGCGGACCACGACGTGGCCTGGGTGGAGAAGCCGGAGAACGCCAGCCGCCGCGCCCTGGTCGTCGCGCCGCTCTCCGTCGCCGGCACCCTCGCCACCCACCTGTACGACGAGCGCACGGTGGTCGTCACCTCGGCCACCCTGGCGCTGGGCGGGCGCTTCGACACGGTCGCCCGCGCGCTGGGGCTGGACGCGCCGCCGCCCGCCCCGCCGTCCCCGGCCGCCGCCGCGCTGGCCACCACGGCCGCCGCCGGTCGGCCCCGACCCGTGGCCGCCGACGCCGAGAGCCCGCGAACCGCGGCCGGCACGGCACCGGCCACCGAGGGGTCCGGTTGGCGTTCGCTCGACGTCGGCTCGCCGTTCGACTACGCCCGGCAGGGCATCCTGTACGTCGCCGCGCACCTGCCCCGCCCCAGCGTCTCCGGGCTGCCCGACGCGGCCGGCGAGGAGCTGCTGGCGCTGGTCGGGGCGCTCGGTGGACGTACCCTCGGGCTCTTCTCCTCGCGGCGGGCCGCGCAGCAGGCGGCGGAGCTGCTCCGCGCGCGGACCGACCTGCCGGTGCTGCTCCAGGGCGAGGAGGCACTGCCGCTGCTGGTGCGCCGGTTCCGGGCGGAACGGGAGAGCTGCCTGTTCGGGGTGATGTCGCTCTGGCAGGGGGTGGACGTGCCGGGTGACGCCTGCCAGCTCGTGGTGATCGACCGGCTGCCGTTCCCCCGGCCGGACGAGCCCCTCGCCGCGGCGCGGGCGGCGGCGGTGGACGCCGGCGGCGGCTCCGGTTTCGCGGCGGTCAGCGTGCCGATCGCCGCGGTCCGGCTGGCCCAGGGTGTCGGCCGGCTGATCCGGGCCACCGGCGACCGGGGGGTGGTGGCGGTGCTCGACTCCCGGTTGGAGACCGCCCGCGGCTACGGGCCGTTCCTGCGCCGCTCGCTGCCGCCGTTCTGGTACACCACCCGGCCCGACGTGGCCCGGGGCGCGCTGGAACGGCTCAGCCGCTCCTGACCGGCCGCCTTCGGCCGGCGGGGTCGACCGGCCCCGGGCCTGGTCGCTCCGCCGTCAGGGGGCCTGAGAGGCGACCACTACGGCGTCCGGCGGAGTGTCCGGCACGGTCCGGGCGGCGAGCCGGCGGATCGCGGTGTTGAGCACCGCGATCAGCGGCACCGCGACGAGCGCTCCGGTGATGCCGGCGAGGACCACCCCGGCCGCGATCCCGATGATCACGGCGAGCGGGTGGATGGCCACCGCCCGGCCCATGATCAACGGCTGGAGCACGTGCCCCTCCACCTGCTGCACCCCGATCACCGCGCCGAGAATGATCAAGGCGGTCACCGGGCCGCTGTCGACGAGCGCGACCAGCACGGCCACCCCGCCGGAGAGCGCCGCCCCGACGATCGGGATGAACGCCCCCAGGAAGACCAACGCGGCCAGCGGGAACGCGAACGGGACGTTGAAGACGACCAGGAAGATGCCGATGCCGACGGCATCGATGAAGGCGACCAGCACGGTGGCCCGCACGTACGCGCCCAGCGTCGACCAGGAGGCCCGGCCGGCGTCGTCGACCTTCCACCGGGCGGCCACCGGCAGCAGCCGGACCAGGAAACGCCAGATCTTGTTGCCGTCGCGCAGGAAGAAGAACGTCGCGAAGAGCACCAGAATGGTGCCGGTCAGCACCTCGGCCAGGGTCGCCGTGGCGGAGAGCGCGCTGGTGGTGAAGGTCTTGGAGTTGCCGGTGATCCAGGTCTGCGCCTCGTCGATGTAGCGGTTGAGCTGGCTGTCCGACACGTGCAGCGGACCGGTCTTGAGCCAGTCCTGGATCTGCCGTACGCCCTGCGACGACTTCTCGCTCAGCTCGGGCACGCCCCGGATGAACTCGTTCACCACCAGGGTGAGCGTGCCGATCACCGCGACCAGGCCGCCGACCAGCACGACACCGGTCGCCAGCGACCGCGGGAAGCGGGCCTTGAGCAGCCAGCCGACCGCCGGGGCGAGCAGCGCGGAGAGCAGCAGCGCGATCGCCAACGGGATGATCACGATGCGGATGGTGCCGACGATCCTGAGCAGCGCCCAGGCCACGATGCCGATCGCGATCAACCGCCAGGACCAGGCGGCGCCGATCCGCAGCGCGTGCGGCACGTCCGCGTCGTCCCGGCTGGCGGTCGACGGGTGCAGGGGGGTCGAGGATTCCCGGCCGGCCGTGGTCGCCGGTCCCGTGGTCGCCGGACCGGGGGCCGCCGGACCCGACGGGGCGACGTCGGACTGCTCCGGCGCCGCCGCGGGTTCGACCCGGCGGGCCCGGGACGACGCGCGGCCGGACTCGTACGCGCGGCGGAGCCGTCCACGCATCCGCTCGAAGCGGCTCAAGCGCACCTCCCGCAAGAATGGTCCGCCCACGTAACAGGGTGGCCAGGATAGTCCGTCCGTCCCACCCTAGGTCGGGTCCGCCACATATTGCTCCTGCCCGCTCCGCCCAACCACGCCGACGATCGACCTTGGCGTACGCGGTAGCGTCTTCGCGTGACCGTCGACCAGAACCTCGACTCCGGCCTGCCGATCCGTCTGCTGCACGACCGCGTGCTGGTACGGACGGAGGGCCCCGACGGTGAACGCCGGTCCACCGCCGGCATCGTGATCCCGGCCACAGCGGCGGTGGGCAAGCGGCTGGCCTGGGCGACCGCGGTGGGCGTGGGCCCGAACGTGCGCTCCATCGTCTCCGGGGACCGGGTGCTCTTCGATCCCGACGACCGCTCCGAGGTCGAACTGCACGGCCGGGCGTACGTCCTGCTGCGCGAGCGCGACGTGCACGCGGTCGCCGCCGAGCGGGTGGAGAACGAGTCCACCGGCTCGACCGGCCTCTACCTGTAGGCCCCGACCCCGCCCACCCCCGGGCGCCGTTTGCGCCGCTGCCCGGCGGGAAGCCCAGGCACCACAGCGCCCTGGGGAGGGACCATGCCGATTGTGCTCAAAAAGCTACTGGCCTGGGGACTCATCGCGTTCCTGATCTACTACGTGGCCTTCCGCCCGAACGGGGCCGCACAGCTGGTCAAGACGATCGGGGCGGGCCTGATGGCCATCGCCCAGGGCATCGGTGACTTCCTCACCGGCCTGATGGGTTGACCACGCCCCGGCCGGCCCGGGCGCGCTCCGGCGCCCGGCGGCCAGGGGCGCAGCCGGTCAGGCGCCGGGCCAGGGCGCGGCCTGGTGGGGGCCGTACCAGCCGGGTGGGCCGTAGCCGGCCGGGTAGGCCGGGGGCGGCGGCGGGGCCAGCACCACCGGGATCGGCACCACCGGCTCGTCCGGGGCCTCGACTGCGCGCCGCGACCCGTCCGGGAACCGCAGGTGGTAGTGCCGCCCGTCCCAGACGCCGACCGGCGCCTGCGGGTCCCGGCCCACGAAGAACGCCCGGTACGCGCCGATCGAGTCCAGCAACTCCCGCTCCTCCCGCGCCGTCCGTTCCCGTTCGGCCGATGTCCGGTCCAGCCCCCGGCGCATGCCGTCGCGCAGCAGCGCCAGCCGGGTCGCGGCGAACTGGTAGCCCCGCATCGCCTGCACACCGCCCTCGCCGGCCACCCGCCGGGCCCAGGTACGCGCGGCGTGCCGCCGGCCGAGGCTGCCCAGGGCCGCCACCTCCGGCGGGGTGAGCCAGCCGGCCCGGACGTAGTCCGGCAGGGTGCGTTCGGTGAGCCGCCCCTCCCAGGCGCGCAGCCAGACCGCCAGCCCCACCATCGCGAAGAAGATCGGCACCATCACGCCGATGTAGCCGTACAGGGCGATCAGCGGCTGGCCGGTGCTGGCGGCCAGCGAGGGCAGCAGGTTCCAGGTGCCGTGCAGCATCATCGCCACCAGCAGGCCGGCGATCGGGGCGAGGACGCGGACCCGCCGGTCGGCCGTACGGGCGGCGATGCCCAGCCCCACCCCGGTCATCGACGTGAACAGCGGGTGGGCGAAGCCGAAGAGCAGGATCCGGACGATGAAAATGGCGATCACCTGTTGGGCGCCGGTCGCCGGGCCGTACTCCTCGACACCGGCGCGGTAGCCGTACCCGCCCAGGTAGAGGATGTTCTCCACCATGGCGAAGCCGATCGCGGAGAGCCCGCAGTAGACCAGCCCGTCGGTGATCCCGGAGAACTCCCGGCGGCGGAAGATCAGCAGCAGGATCGGGGCGGCCGCCTTGGTCAGCTCCTCGATGAACGGGGCGACCAGCACGGCGGTCAGCGCCGTGGGCAGCCCCCAGTGCTTGAACAGGCCGGCCGAGCCCTCGTTGACCAGCAACGCGATCGACGTCGCGACGAACGCGCCCCAGACGAAGCAGAAGATCAGATACGGCAGCGGCTCCGGTTCGTACCGGTCCAGCCAGAGGAAGCAGGCCACGAGCACCGGCACCGGCAGGATCGCCGCGACCACCCCGACCAGCAGTGCCTCCGGGCCGAGGTCGGAGCCGAGCCGGTAGAGGATGAAGACCGCGCCCACGGCGATCACCAGCAGCACACCGACGAACACCAGGACGCGCCGCCAGTCGAGGCGGCGCACCGGCATCCGGGGAGTCGACGACCCCGGCGGTGGGAGGGCGGGCACGGGCGGCGGCGGGGGTCCGCCGGGCGGGGTGTCGGCCATGGCGTCAGCGTAGTCACCCGTGCCGCGCTGGTCCGGCCGCATCGGCTCGCGCTATGCTCCCGGGCAGGTCACGAGCGCCAGCGTCAAGCCCCGGCTTGCTGGCCGGCAACCCTCGTCGAGTTCGCGGTGGGGTGCCCCGGGTGATGACCGGGCCCAGCCCGAACCGCGTGCTGGGCAAGCGCGGACCCCGTCCCGGTAGCCCACACCCCGGGGTCCCCTGGACCCGGGAGGCTCCGGCATGACCGTCACCCTCGTACCCGCCCCGCTCACGCTCTCCGCGCCGCCGGCGCCGCACCGTCCGGACCCGCTCGCCGTGCTCGGCGTACCGGGGGAGATCAACCTGGACCACGCCGCCAGCGCGCCGTGCGCGCGGGCCGCGGCCGACGCGGTGGCCGAGCTGCTGCCCTGGTACGCGAGCGTGCACCGCGGCGCCGGGGCGCTGTCGCGGCGCTGCACCCTGGCCTACGAGCGGGCGCGGCAGACGGTGGCCGACTTCCTCGGCGCCCGCCCCGACGACCACGTGGTCTTCACCCGGAACACCACCGACGCGGTCAACCTGCTCGCCCGGGCGCTGCCCGCCGGCACCACCGTGGTCACCTTCGCCGGCGAGCACCACGCCAACCTGCTGCCCTGGCCGCGCGGCTCGGTCCGGCTCCCGGTGCCGGCCGGTCCCGCCGAGGCGGTACGCGCCCTCGACGCCGCCCTGCGCGAGCTGCGCCGGGCCGGCCGGTCGGCCACCGGCGCGGGACCCGACCTGCCGGTGCTGGTCGCGGTGACCGGCGCGAGCAACGTGACCGGCGAACGCTGGCCGGTGGCCGAGCTGGCCCGGGTGGCCCGCCGGCACGACGCCCGGATCCTGGTGGACGCCGCGCAGCTCGCCCCGCACGCCCCGGTCGACCTGGCCGCGCTGGACGTGGACTACCTGGCGCTCTCCGGCCACAAGCTGTACGCCCCGTTCGGCGCCGGCGTGCTGGTCGGGCGCGGGGACTGGCTGGATGCCGCCCCGCCGTACCTGGCCGGCGGCGGTGCGACCAGTCACGTCGGTACGGCCACCCACGACGTGCGCTGGACCACCGGGCCGGCGCGGCACGAGGCCGGCACCCCGAACCTGCTCGGCGCGGTGGCGCTCGCCGCGGTCTGCGCCGCGCTCGGCGAGGCGGACCGGGACGCGCTGCACGCCCGCGAGCAGGCGCTGCTGACCCGGCTGCGGAGCGGGATCGCCGCCCTGCCGCACGTGGTGGAGCTGCGTACCTTCGGGCCGGACGCGCCCCGGGTGGGCATCGTCTCGTTCGTGGTCGCCGGCCGGGACTCCGCCGAGGTCGCCGCCGAGTTGGCCGCGGCGCACCGGATCGGGGTCCGGGACGGCCTCTTCTGCGCCCACCCGTTGGCCCGGCGACTGCTGGCCGAGGCGGCGGCGCGCAGCGGGCGGCGTGACCTGCCCCCGACCGCGCTGCGGGCCAGCCTCGGCCTCGGCACCACCGCCGCCGAGGTGGACGCGCTCGTCGCCGCCCTCGCCCGCCTGACCTGAGGGCTCAACCGACGGGGGGTGCCGTGGGTGGCCTGGGGGCGGGGGTCTGCTCGGTCCTGCCGCCACCGCGCTGCTCCCGCTCGCCGAACGCCTGCCGGACCAGCCGGTTCGCCTCCTCCTGCTCGATTCCGGAGGCCACCATCAGGTCGCTCGCCGTGGTACGGACCTGCGCGATCACCACGCTGCCGGAGAAGCCGACCCCCTCGGCGTACGCCCGGCCGGCCTCGCTGACCGCGCGCAGCGACCGCTCCCGGGCCTGCTGGGGCTCCTCCCCGACGGCGAACTCGTGCCGGAGCAGGCGTACCGACTCGGCGAGGTGGGCGACGGCGGCGGGCATCGGTTCGGGAACGGGTTCCTCGTCCTCGATCAGGGTGACCGAGCGGCGGATCAGCGTGCCGCTGTTGCGCATCGCCCGGTCGATCGGGTCGGCCGCCTCGGCGTAGTGGGTCAGCTCGTTGCGCCGGTGCCAGCGGGCCGGCGAGATGGTGATGGTCTCCTTGGCGCCCTCGATCGCCTCCGAGAACTCGGCCAGCTCCTCCTTGTTCTCCCGGAGCCGATGCAGCGCCCGCTGCGCCGCCTCGCGGTCCCGGGTACGCAGCGCCTCGGCGCAGATGTCGAGCTGCCCGGCGAGCAGTTCCAACGCCGGCCGGGCGGCCCGGTTGATCACCCGTAGCGGATTGAGCGGCAGCAGGATTGCGGTCACCAGCAACGCGATCGAGCCGCCCACGGCCGCGTCGATGAAGCGGGGGATCTCCAGGTTCTTGGTGGACGGGCTGAGGGTCACGATCAGCACGGCGGTGGCCGCGGCCTGGATCACGACCGCCACGCTCGCCCCGGCGAAGATGCTCAACAGGATCGCCGCGGTCACCACCACGCCCAACTGCCATGCGCCGGTCCCGAGCCCGAGGATCAGGCCGTCGCCGATCAACACCCCGATCGCCACCCCGACGATCAGCTCCACGGTCCGGCGGAACCGCTGGCCGACGGAGGCGGCCAGGGTGCCCACCGCGGAGATCGGGGCGAAGACCGGTTGCGGGTTGCCGAGCAGCCGGTGGGAGACCAGATAGGCCAGGGCGGCGGCGAGGCCCGCCTGGACGGCGAGACCGCTGGCGGTACGCACCCGGTGCCACCGGTCGTGCCAGGTGGCTCGACCCCGGTGCCGCAGCTCATCCATCGCCTCGGCGATCCGGGCCGAGTCGACGTCGACCAGCCCCTCGCGCAGCCGGGTCCGCCGCAGGAACGATGGTCGTCGGTCCCGGGCAATGGTCATGGCCGGGACTACCCGTCACACACCCGGTGAATCCTCGCCCACCGGGCGGCGGCACGGCAGACTGCACCGGGTGGACGAGCTGATCGAGCGCTGGCGGGACGCGGCCCACACGGCGGGGGCAACCGAACCGGCCGAGGTCGAGCGGGCCGGGGCACGGCTGCTGGCCGCGTGGCGGGAGCCGCACCGGCGGTACCACACCACCACGCACCTGCGGGCGGTGCTGGACGTGGTCGACGCGTACGCCGGATCGGCCCGCCGACCGGCGCTGGTCCGGCTCGCGGCCTGGTGCCACGACGCGGTCTACGACCCGCGGTCGGGCGGGGACGCCAACGAGCGGGCCAGCGCCGAGCTGGCCGGCGGTCTGCTCGCCGCCGCCGGGTTGCCGGCGGACGCGGTGACCGAGGTACGCCGACTCGTGCTGCTCACCGCCGGACACGCGACGCGGCCCGACGACCCGGACGGCGCCCTGCTCTGCGACGCCGACCTGGCGATCCTGGCCGCCCCGCCGGACGGGTACGACCGGTACGCCGCAGCGATCCGCCGCGAGTACGCGCACGTCCCCGATTCGGACTTCCGGGCCGGCCGGGCGGCCGTGCTGGCGGGCCTGCTGGCCCTGCCGGCGCTCTACCGACTCCCCGGGCCACACGCCCGTTGGGAGGCTCCCGCCCGGGCCAACCTCAGCCGGGAACTCGCGGCCCTGGAAGTCGGGTGAGGTGCTTGGGGCGGCGGAGGCCGGAGTCGCGCAGGAGGCGGACGAGGTCGCGGGAGGGCACCACCCGGGCGCCGAGCCAGACGGCCATCGGGAACCGATCGGCCGGCAGGTCGTAGTGGTCCCGGTCGAAGCCACGGCGGGGCGCGCCCAACGCCTCGGCGAAGGCGTGCAGCTCCGCGTACGAGACGTCACTGATCAGGTGTGACCAGAGCCGTCCCCGCCAGGGCACCACGGGCCGGTCCAGATAGAGCATGCCGCTAGCGGGACGACGGCAGCTCGACGCTGTCGCCCTCGCCGCCCCGGTCCGCCGCGAAACCGCGCACGTCCGGGGCACCCAGCCGGGCCGCGTCGGCGGCCACGTCGTCGGGCATCAGCTGCGACCGCCGCTCGGCCTCCACCCGGGCCCGGTAGTGGGCCACCTCGCGGGCCCGGGTCGCCTCGTCCCAGCCGAGCACCGCGCCCATCAGCTCCGCGGCGTGCTCCGCCGACTCCAGGCCCCGGTGGCTGGTCTCGAAGGAGATCCGGGTACGCCGGGTCAGCACGTCCTCCAGGTGCAGCGCGCCCTCGGCGCGGGCCGCGTACGTCACCTCGGCGGCCAGGTACTCCGGGGCACCGGCCAGCGGCGAGCCGAGCAGCGGATCGGCGTCGACCAGGGCGAGCAGGTCCCGGGTGAGCGTGCCGTACCGCTCCAGCAGGTGCTCGACCACCCCGACCGGCACCCCGTGCCGGCGGGCCAGGTCGGCCCGGTCCCGCCACATCGCCGGGTAACCGTCCGCGCCGAGCAGCGGCAGATCGGCGGTACGCGACCGGCGCGTCCCGCCCAGCCGGTGCCCGGCCCGGTCGACCACGTCCGCGGCCATCACCCGGTACGTCGTGTACTTGCCGCCGGCCACCAGCAGCAGGCCGAGCATCGGCTCGACCACCGCGTGCTCGCGGGACAGCTTGGAGGTGGAGTCCGCCTCGCCGGCCAGCAGCGGGCGCAGCCCGGCGTACACGCCCTCGATGTCGTCGGTGGTGAGCGGCCGGTCCAGCACCACGTTGACCTGCTCCAGCAGGTAGTCGATGTCGCGGGCGGTGGCCGCCGGGTGGGACCGGTCCAGCCGCCAGTCGGTGTCGGTGGTGCCGATGATCCAGTGACCGCCCCACGGGATCACGAAGAGCACGCTGGTGGCGGTACGCAGGATCAGCCCGGCCTCGCCGGTGATCGCCGAGCGGGGCACCACCAGGTGCACGCCCTTGGAGGCCCGTACGCGCAGGCCGGGGCGCAGCCCGACGTCGTTGAGCATCCGCGACATGTCGTCGCTCCACACGCCGGTCGCGGCGATCACCGTACGGGCGCGTACCTCGAACTCGGCGTCGGGCGACCCGGCGGGCGCCTCCAGGTCGCGGACCCGGACCCCGGTGACCTCGCGCGCCTGCCGGATCAGGCCGACCGCCCGGGCGCTGGTCACCACGGTCGCCCCGAGGCTGGCCGCCGTCCGGGCCAGCGTCACCACCAGGCGCGCGTCGTCGACCTGCCCGTCGTAGTAGCGGATCGCCCCGGCCAGATTGCCCGCCCGCAGGCTCGGGAAGACCCGGCGGGCGCCCTCCCGGGTCAGGTGTCGGTGCAGCGGCATGCCCCGCCCCCCGCCGAACATCCCGGCGAACGCGTCGTAGGCGGCCACCCCGGCGCCGTAGTAGGAGCGGCGGAAGAGCCGCCCCGGCAGATCACGCAGCCCGCCCTCGGCGGGCAGCGGGACCAGGAACGGCACCGGGCGCACCAGGTGCGGGGCGAGCCGGGTGGCGAGCAGCCCGCGCTCGGTGAGCGCCTCGTGGACGAGGTGGAACTCCAACTGCTCCAGGTAGCGCAGGCCGCCGTGGATCAGTTTGCTGGAGCGGCTGGAGGTGCCGGCGGCAAGGTCCCGCGCCTCCACCAGGGCCACCTTCAGCCCCCGGGACGCGGCGTCGAGCGCGGCGCCGGCTCCGGTCACCCCGCCGCCGATGACCAGCACGTCGAACCGCTCGGCGCGGAGTCGACGCAGGTCTTCGGCGCGGCGCTCGGCGGAGAGCTGACCGGCCACGGATCGGGACACGTTGGGGTCGCGCACCCGTCCACGGTAACCGTCCCGGCGCTCCGGCGACATGTGCCGTCGGGCCGTACGGTGAGGGGTCATGGAGATCGCTCCCGCCGCAGCCCCGTTTCCCGCCCCCCATCGGCCCGGCCCCTGGCCGGTGGTCGCGGCGGTGCTCGTCGGCGGCTGGGCCGTCCTGGTGACCGTGTCGGGCCAGGTCGTCGGCTGGGCGGTCGACCAGGTGCTGCTGGTCACCGGCCTGCCCCGGGCGGTGCTGGTGTGGCCGCTGGTCGCGCTGGCCACCGTACTGCTGGTGGGTGCGCCCAGCCTGGCGCTCGCGCTGCTCCCCCGTTCCCCGGCGGTCCGGGCCACCGGCCGCGCGTGGCTGGGCGGCGCGCTCGCCCTCGGCGCGCTGGCCCTGCTACGCACGGTGCCGCCGGTACACCAGGAGGCGTACCTGGCGGCGCTGGCCGCGACCGCCGCGGTGCTCGCGCTGATCGTCGGTCGGTTGTCGCGCCGCCGCGCGAACGCCGCGCCCGGCACCGCCGTCCCCGGCCCGAGCGGTGCGCCGCCGGCCGCCGCGGAACACCTCGTGGCCGGCCCGGCGGTGCGCCCGACCGGACCGGCGGGCGGTGACGGCGGGCGCCGGCTCGGCCCGGTCACCCTGCTGGCGGTCGCCGCCGGGCTGGCGTCGCTGCTGCCCTGGGCCTGGGTGGGCGCGCTCGGCGGGGCGCTGGAGACGCTGCTCGCCGGCCTCGCCGCCGCCGCGCTCGGCGGCCTCGCCGGGGCCTTGCTCGACGCCACGTTCTGGGCCCGGTTCGCCGTCGGCACGCCGCCGCGCCCGGCCCGGCTGGTGCTGGTCGGGGGCCTGGTCGCCGGGGTCGCCCTGCTGCCGCTGGCCGCCGGGGCCGGGCAGTCCGGGGCACAGCTACCGGCGCTGTTGCTGCTGCCGCCGCTCGGTTTCGTGCTGGCCGCGCTGGAGGCCGCCGCCCGCCGCTCCGGCCGGCCGGCCGGCCGCGCCCCGGTCCGCTGGCTGGTCGGACTCGCGCTGGCCGGGCCGCTCGCCTTCACCGACCCGGAGGAGATCACCGTCCTGCTGGCGGCCGGCCGCGACGTCCCGTACTGGGTCGCCGTCGGAGCGGGCGCGGCGTTCGCCGTCGCGGTGCTGCTCGCCGTCGGGTACGGCGTCCTGCTGGCCCGGCCCCGCGCCGGCGCCCCCCGACGCACGGCGGCCGGCCTGGCCGCCGCGTCCCTGCTCGCCGCCGTGGCCGTGGTGTACGTCGTCCCCGGCCACCCCGGCCTGTACGGGGAGCGGCTGCTGGTGGTGCTGCGCGAGCAGGCCGACCTGAGCGGGATCCCGGCCGGCGCACCCGGCCGGGACGGGCGGAACAGCCGGGCGACGGAGGTCTACCGGCGCCTGGTGACCACCGCCGACCGGACCCAGGGCGACCTGCGCCGGGAGCTGACCCGGCTGCGCCTCAACCCGACGCCGTACTACCTGCTCAACGCCATCGAGACGGACGGCGGTCCGGAGGTGCGGGCCTGGCTCTCCGGCCGGCCGGAGGTGGCCCGGGTGCTGGTCAGCCAACGGCTGCGCCCGTTGCCGGCGGCGGAGCCCCCGGCCCACGGGGACCAGCCGGCACCCGCCGGCCCGGTCTGGAACGTCTCGCTGATCGGCGCGGACCGGGTCTGGTCGGAGCTGCGGGTGACCGGCGCGGGCGTGGTGGTCGGCAGTTCGGACTCCGGGGTGGACGGCCGGCACCCGGCGCTGGCGGCCGGCTTCCGGGGCGGCGACGACTCCTGGTACGACCCGTGGGAGCACCGCACCGCGCCGGGCGACCGGGGCGGTCACGGTACGCACACGGTGGGCAGTGCGGTGGGCCGGAACGGGATCGGGGTGGCCCCCGGCGCGCAGTGGGTGGGCTGCGTCAACCTGGACCGCAACCTGGGCAGCCCGGCGCACTACCTCGACTGCCTCCAGTTCATGCTGGCCCCGTTCCCGGCCGGCGGAAACCCGTTCACCGACGGCCGGCCGGACCGCGCACCGGATGTGCTGACCAACTCCTGGGGCTGCCCGCCGATCGAGGGTTGCGACCCGGGGGCGCTGCGGCCGGCGACCGCCGCGCTCGCCACCGCCGGCATCCTGGTGGTGGCCGCCGCCGGCAACACCGGCCCGTACTGCGGTTCGGTCGCCGACCCGCCGGCCGCGTACGCCGACGTGGTGACGGTCGGGGCGGTGGACCGGGCGCGCCAGGTCACCAGCTTCTCCAGCCGGGGGCCCGCCGCCGGCGGTCTCGCCAAGCCGGACCTCGTCGCGCCCGGGGCGGGGGTGCTGTCGGCGTTCCCCGGGGGCGGTTACGCCACTCTGGACGGCACGTCGATGGCCACACCGCAGGTGGCCGGGGTGGTGGCGCTGATGTGGTCGGCGAATCCGGCGCTCGTCGGCGACCTGGCGCGGACCCGGCGGATCCTCCTCGACACCACCGCCAAGGCCGGCGTACCCGCGGGTGCGGACACCTGCGGCAGCGCCCGCAACCTGACCGGCGCCGGACTGGTCGACGCCTACGCCGCCGTACGCGCCGCCCAGCGGGCGGGGGCCCCTTCGTGACCGCCTCCGGCGAGGAGGCGCCGGTTAACAAACCTGACAGTCGGGCCGCTCGGGTGGTGCCCGGCGGGCGACGGATGGCCTAGGGTCGGCGACCATGGACGTGGAGATCATCGAGCTGGGCCAGGACCGCCTGCCGGCGGTCACCGACCTCTGCCGGCGGGCCCTCGACCTGCCCGAGGACGCGGCCGAGGCACCGGCCATCGTGGACACCCTCGCCGCCCGCGCGGCGGCCGACCGGCCGGTGCTGACGCTCGGTGCGGTACGCGGCGACGAGCTGATCGGAGCGCTGGTCGGCTCGGTGGCGCGGGATCCCCGACTCGGCCACGTCGACCTGCTGGCGGTGGCGCCGCAGGAGCGGCGGCGGGGGGTCGGGCGGGCCCTGCTGGCCGAGGCGGAGCGGCGACTGGCCGGGCTCGGCGCGGTCGAGCTGCTGCTCGCCGGGAATCCCCCGTACTACGCCTGGCCGGGTATCGACGTGCGGTACACCCCGGCGGTCTGTGCCGCGCTGCGGCTCGGCTACCGGCAGGACCGTACGGCGTGGAACATGACCGCTGACCTGACGGAGGGGTCCCCGGCGCTGCGTACGACGGAGGCCGCCGAACGCCGGCTGGCCGAGCGGGGCGTGACGGTACGCCCGGCCGAGCCGGCGGACCTGCCGGGGCTGGCCGCGTTCGCCCGCGCCACCTTCGGCGGGGCGTGGGACGCCGAGCTGGCCGGTTCCCTGGGCCGGTCGGGCGCGGGCGCGCACCTGGCCGAGCGGGACGGCGAGCTGCTGGGTTTCGCCGCGTACGGCTCGTCCCGGCCGGGCTGGTTCGGGCCGATGGGTACGGCCCCGGCGGCCGAGGGCTCGGGCATCGGCGGGGTGCTGCTGCGGCGCTGCCTGCGCGACCAGGCGGCGGACGGGCACGGTACGGCGCAGATCGGCTGGGTGGGTCCGGTGCCGTTCTACGCGAACGCGGCGGGCGCGCGGATCGAGCGGGTGTTCTTCCTGTATCGCAAGGCGTTGACCGGACAGGAATGACTAAAGGAGCGAAAGGCACATAGACGTAAATAATGCCATTCCAGCCCGCCGGTCATTGACCGCCGCCTACGGTCGTGCGTAGAGGAGGCAGCCATGACGACGGATGACGAACGGACCGGCGACCAGCCGGCGAGCTGGCGCCCGGTCGGCGAACTCCCCGGCCAACTGCCGTTCGACCGGCTCGACTATGGCGACGCCGAGCAGCTGGCGGAGATGGCCCGCGTCGACGAGCCACCCACCGAGGAACCGCTGCAACTGGTGGACGAGCCGATCCGCATCGCGCCCCCGTACGACCGGACCCACAAGCGACGCAACCAGCGACCGCTGCCGACGTGAGCGAACGGAAAGGGGCGGACCGCTGACGCGGCCCGCCCCTTTCGGCGTACTCGTGGAGCTTGGACTCAGAAGTCCATGTCCCCGCCACCCGGGCCAGCCGGGGCAGCCGGGGTCTTCTCCGGCTTGTCCGCCACGACGGCCTCGGTGGTGAGGAACAGCGCGGCGATCGAGGCGGCGTTCTGCAGCGCGGAACGGGTCACCTTGGCCGGGTCGATGATGCCCGCGGCCAGCAGGTCCACGTACTCACCGGTCGCGGCGTTGAGGCCGTGACCCGGCTCGATGTTGCGGACGTGCTCGACGACGACGCCACCCTCAAGGCCGGCGTTCACGGCGATCTGCCGCAGCGGGGCGTCCAGCGCGATCTTCACGATCTGCGCGCCGGTCGCCTCGTCGCCGGCCAGGTCCAGCTTGTCGAAGGCGGTCTTGCCGGCCTGCACCAGCGCGACGCCACCACCCGGGACGATGCCCTCCTCGACGGCGGCCTTCGCGTTGCGGACGGCGTCCTCGATGCGGTGCTTGCGCTCCTTCAGCTCGACCTCGGTGGCCGCGCCGACCTTGATCACCGCAACGCCGCCGGCCAGCTTGGCCAGCCGCTCCTGCAGCTTCTCCCGGTCGTAGTCGGAGTCGCTCTTCTCGATCTCGGCACGGATCTGGTTGACCCGGCCCTGGATCTGGTCGGCGTCGCCGGCACCGTCGACGATGGTGGTCTCGTCCTTGGTCACCACGACCTTGCGGGCACGGCCCAGCATGTCGAGGCCGACGGCGTCCAGCTTGAGGCCGACCTCCTCGCTGATGACCTGGCCACCGGTGAGGATGGCGATGTCGGCCAGCATGGCCTTGCGACGGTCACCGAAGCCCGGCGCCTTGACGGCGACCGACTTGAAGGTGCCGCGGACCTTGTTGACCACGAGGGTGGCCAGGGCCTCGCCCTCGATGTCCTCGGCGATGATCAGCAGCGGCTTGCCCGACTGCATGACCTTCTCCAGGATCGGGAGCAGGTCCTTCACGGACGAGATCTTGCTGTTGACGATCAGGAGGTACGGGTCGTCGAAGACGGCCTCCATACGCTCCGGGTCGGTCATGAAGTACGCGGAGATGTAACCCTTGTCGAAGCGCATACCCTCGGTGAGCTCCAGCTCCAGGCCGAAGGTGTTGCTCTCCTCGACGGTGATGACGCCTTCCTTGCCGACCTTGTCCATCGCCTCGGCGATGATCTCACCGACGCTCGGGTCAGCGGCGGAGATGGAGGCGGTGGAGGCGATCTGCTCCTTGGTCTCCACGTCCTTGGCGAGCTTGAGCAGCTCCTCCGAGACGTTGGCGACGGCGGCCTCGATGCCCCGCTTCAGGGCCATCGGGTTGGCGCCGGCGGCCACGTTGCGCAGGCCCTCACGGACCAGGGCCTGGGCCAGGACGGTCGCCGTCGTCGTGCCGTCACCGGCCACGTCGTCGGTCTTCTTCGCGACCTCCTTGACCAGCTCGGCGCCGATCTTCTCGTACGGGTCCTCGAGCTCGATCTCCTTGGCGATGCTCACACCATCGTTGGTGATGGTGGGGGCGCCCCACTTCTTCTCGAGCACGACGTTGCGGCCCTTGGGGCCGAGGGTCACCTTCACGGCGTCGGCGAGCTGGTTCATACCCCGCTCGAGGCCGCGGCGCGCCTCTTCGTCGAACGCGATCATCTTGGCCATACGGCGTTGTCCTCCTGGACACTCACGGGCCACCCGAGTCTGTGTCCCCGGATGGGCCGCCTGGTGTACGCACCTTGGGACGTCGCCACCTGGCGACGACGACGTCCGTCGGCCGGGCCGGATAGCCCGCGACGACCGGCCTCGTGCCACCCCGATGCCATCGAGACACCGGCGTGGCCGTGGCCCTACCGCCCCGACCATTGGCACTCAACGTACGCGAGTGCCAATGACTTGTTTAGCACTCTCCCTAGCCGAGTGCAAGCACGACGCCCCCGCTCAGCCGAGTTCCGCGGCCAGTTGGGCGGTGTTCACCGGGCCTTCCTGGGCCCGCTGTTCGGCGTACGTGACCAGCAGTCCGACGAGCTGCGCCAGGTAGGCGGGGGTGACCAGCAGGGCGGAGAGCACGGCCACCGCGACGACCCCCGCCGCCGTACCGGGGGCGTCCATCGGGTGCGTGCCGAACGAGAACTGTCCGATCATCTCGAGCACCGCGCCGACCAGGGCGCCGCCGATCGCCGCGACGGCAACCAGCGCGACCCGGCCCAGCACCATCCCGAACCGCCGGTGGAAGATCTGGAAGGACCGGCCGATCGGGTTCTCCCGCTCGAAGAGGTAGACCGGGCCGGCCAGGGCCACGGCGAACACCACGTAGATCCCGGGCAGCACGCAGAAGCAGAGGCCGACCGAGAACAGCAGCGTGGCGAGGAGGGTCCAGCCCCAGAGGCCGAGGGCGCGCCGCAGGCCGTACCGGAGGGCGGCGCCGACCCCGACGGGCTCGCCGGCCGCCTGGCGGGTGATCACCCAGGAGCCGGCGGCCCAGCCGGTGCTCTGCAACGGGCCGAAGAGCAGGCTGGCCGCGATGATCACGCCGTAGAAGGTGAAGAAGTCCGGAAAGTAGCCGGCCGGCAGGACCATGGCGCCGTCCGGCCCGGCGACGAGCTGGTCCGGCGGGGCGAAGGTCGCCGAGAGGATCGACATCACCGCCGCCGGGACCGCCTGGGTGAGCAGCATGATCGGCAGCAACGGCCGCCAGCCTCGACGTACCGCCGCCGAGCAACGGGCGAACCAGGCCCCGACCCCGGCGTACGGCGGCGTGACCAGCGGGTCACCGGGGTCGACGCCCGGGTGCCAGCCGTAGGGCTGACCGGGCATCGCGGGACCGGGATACGCCCCGGCCGGTGCGGGACCACCCGCGGCCGGCCACGCCCAGCCCTGCGGCTGCCCGGCCGGGTCCGACGGGTACGCCCCCCAGGGTTGCCCGCCGTACGCCCCGAACCCCGGCTGGCCCGGAGCCGCGCCCTGGCCCGGCACGCCCCACTGCCCGGGTTGCGTGGGCACGCCGCCCTGGCCCGGCACGCCCCACTGCCCGGGCGGCACGGGCACGCCGCCCTGGCCCGGCGCGATCGGCTGCCCGGGCACCGCCCCGTAGAAGGGCGCGACCGGCTGCCCGGGCACCGCGAACGGGCCGGGCGGGACAGGCTGACCGGGTTGGGTTGGTGCCGCCGCCGGCACCACCGGCTGATCGGGTTGCGCCGGGATGGCCGGATCACCCTGCCCGGGCCGACCGGGTTGCGCCGGTACGGCCGGGTCGCCGTGGCTGGACTGGGCGGGTACGCCCGGAACTGTCGGGGTGGACTGTCCGGACGCGGCCGGCTCGCCCGGCTGCCCGGGTGGCGGTGCCGGCTCGGCGGTCGGCGGCTCGAACCGGGTCGGGTCGACCGGGGCACCGGACGACGCCGGGGGCCTCGGCTCGACGGGATCCGACGGCGGCTGATCGGACATGAACCCTCCTCAGCTGCGATGGCTGGAACGGCTCATGATCCTCCACGGTGCGCGCCCGCACCGCAGCCCCTGACCGGGTGGAAAGGCCGCCGGGCGGGCGGCGACGGGATCAGGCGATGACCCGGACCCGCTCCGCCTGCGGGCCCTTCTGCCCCTGCGCGATCTCGAACTCGACCCGCTGGCCGTCGTCCAGCGCCTTGTAGCCGTCCATCTCGATCGCGGAGAAATGAACGAAGACGTCCTGCCCGCCGTCGACGGCGATGAAGCCGTAGCCCTTTTCGGCGTTGAACCACTTGACGGTGCCCTGTGCCACGGTGCACTTCCTCACTCTGCGCGGCGTTCCCACAACCCGGAAACCGGCGGACCGGCACCGGCGGTCCACCGGTTCGCGATCGGCGTCGACCACTGAATCGGGTGACCGAAATCGCACGCTACACGAGGCGTGACGACCGCGCACGACCACAAATCGGGCATATTCCGACCGGCATTCGACCCGGACAGTCGGGAACCCGTCGCTCTCCGGTATGCATTGCGACATGACCAGCGCGCCGACCACGCCCCGGACCGCGAACATCCGCCGGGCCCGCCCGGAGGACGCCGCCCGGATGCGGGCACTCCGGTTGGAGATGCTCGCCGACTCGCCGCTGGCGTTCCTGGAGACCGTGGCGGAGGCCGCCGCCCGGCCGCACGCCGGGTACGCGGCCCGGATCGCCGCGGTCGCCACGGGCACGGAGGTGGCCCAGTTCCTGGCCGATCCGGGCGGTCGTCTGGTCGGCCACGCCGGCGGCTCGGTCGCACCGGACGAGCCGGGGCTGACCGTGGTCCACGCTGTCTACGTCACGCCGGCCTGGCGCGGCACCGGCCTGGTCGGCGCGCTGCTCGACGAGGTGGCCGCCTGGTCCCGCGCCTGCGGCCGGCCGGAACTGATGCTGGAGGTGGTGGTCGGCAACGAGCGGGCCTGTCGGGCGTACCAGAAGCTGGGCTTCGTGGACACCGGGGTACGCGTCCCGCACCCCAGGATCCCCGCCCTCAGAGAACTCCAGATGCGCCGCCCCGCCTGACCGACCGGCGCCAACCGGGGCCCCTCCGCCACCCGTGGGCGGCAAGAAGGGCCCCTCCTCGCACCTCAGACGTGGCGGCGCGACTGCACGATGCGGAAGCGGTTCGCGACGTATGCGCCGTCGGTCAGTGCCGAGTTGGCCGCCGCGTTCGCCCCGCTGCCGTGGAAGTCGGAGAACGCCGCCGACTGGTTGACGAAGACCCCGCCGGTGAGGTTGCAGGACAGGTGCACGCCGACCTCGACCGCCGCGGTCTCGGCCGCGTCGAGCACCGCCTCGTCGGTGGCGTACACCCCCGCGGTGAGTGCGCCCTTCTCGGCCACCGTCGAGCGCAGGATCTCCAGGCTGTGCGGGGTGGAGTTGGTGGCGATGACGAACGAGATCGGCCCGAACCACTCCCGGGAGTAGGTCGCCGTGTCGGTCGCGTCCAGCTTGACGATGGTCGGCGTACGCACCACGGCGCCGGGGAAGGACGGGTGCTCGACGGTCCGCGACTCCAGCACCGTCTCGCCGACCTTGGTGACCTCCTCCAGCCGCTCCAGCACGCCGTCGTTGACGATCGCGCCGGTGAACTCGACGCCCCGGGCCGGGTCGGCGGTGAGCTTGCCGACCGCCGCGGCGATCCCGGCGGCCACCTCGTCGAAGCTCTTGTGCCCCTGGTCGGTCTCGATGCCGCCCCGGGGGATCAGCAGGTTCTGCGAGGTGGTGCACATCTGGCCGCTGTACAGGGCGAGCGTGAAGCCCAGGTTGCGGCACATCCCGACGAAGTCGTCGGTGGAGTCGATCACCACCGTGTTCAGGCCGGCCTTCTCGGTGTAGACGGCGGCCTGCCGGGCGTTCGCCTCCAGCCAGTCGCCGTACTCGCTGGAGCCGGTGAAGTCAACGATCTTGACGGCCGGGTGCAGGGCCAGGGTCGAGGCGAGCTTCTCGTCCGCCGCCTCCGGGGCGAGCTGCACCAGGTTCGGGTCGAAGCCGGCCTCGGCGAGCACCTGGCGGGCGTACCGGACGGTGATGGCGAGCGGCAGCACCGCGCGCGGGTGCGGCTTGACGACCACCGGGTTGCCGGTGACCAGCGAGGCGAACAGACCCGGGTACGAGTTCCAGGTCGGGAAGGTGTTGCAGCCGATCACCAGCGCCACGCCACGCGGCACCACGTGGAAGGTCTTGCTCATCCGCAGCGGGTCGCCCTTGCCGGCGGGCTTCTCCCAGCCGGCCGTCCCCGGGTGGCGGGTCATCTCGGCGTACGCGTAGGCGATCGCCTCCAACGCGCGGTCCAGCGCGTGCGCGCCGCCGGCCTGGAAGGCCATCACGAACGCCTGGCCGCTGGTGAACTGCACCGCGTTGGCCAGCTCGAACACGTTCTTGTGCAGCCGGTCGAGGATCTCCAGGCAGACGCCCACCCGGGCCTGCGGGCCGGCGTCGCGCCAGGCGGGCAGGGCGGCGCTGGCGGCGGCCACGAGCTGGTCGGCGGTGGCGTGCGGGTAGCGCACGTTCAGCTCCACGCCGAACGGGCTGGCCTCGGTGGCGACGGTCCCGCCGTCGCCCGGCTGGTCGAGGGGGAAGTCACTGTTCAGGTACGCCTCGAAGGCGGCCTTGCCCTCGGCGGCGGCGGTCTCGCCGTACACCCGGGGGCTGGGCGACTCGGGATAGGCGGACCAGTACCCACGCTCCGTGATCGCGGTCAGCGCCCGGGTGAGGGTCTCGGCGTGCCTGTCGTACAGGGGGTGCGGCGTCTCCGTCATGCCCGCCATCATGCAACAGGAAGCCACCAGATCAGTAGGGGCGTGTCACAACTCAGATCGCCAGCTGCCAGTCCGTCGAGCCGGCCGCCGGGCGGAAGCCGAGCTGCTCGTTGATCGCGATCATGTGGGCGTTCTCGGCCGCGTTGTACGTGTCGATCGTCCGCAGCCCGGGCTCGTGTGCCAGGGCGTGCTCCAGATTCTCGATCTTGGTGAACAGGCCGAGCCGGTGACCGCGGTGGTCCGGGTCGACGATGGTGATCTGCTGCCAGGCGTGCCGGGTGGTGTTCGCGTCGAGGCTGAGCATGCTCCAGGCGGCCAGCCGGCCGGACGCCTCGTGCACCGCGCCGGCGTTGTAGCGGCGGACTCCCCGCGCGTCCAGCGCCCGCTCCCGGCCCCGGATCCGGTCGGCGTCCATCTGCTCCTGCTCCCACCGGAGGTCCCCGAGGGGAGCGTCGACCAGCAGCCGGCCCTCCAGATGGGCGACGTCGCCGACGTACTCCTGCGGGGCGTGGTCGCCCCAGCGGACCGTGCGGTAGCCGGCGGCGGCCGCCCCGGCCTCGGCCAGGAGGGCCGTCAGCCCGGACCGGTCGAGCGCGGCGACGTCGAGTCGGCGGCGGACGTCGGCGAGCGCCGGACGGGCGCCGACGGCGGCGGCGAAGGCGGCCCCGGGCAGCTCCCGGCCCTCCTCCCCGGGCAACGGGGTGACGGTCGAGCCGACCATCCGCTTGCCGCCGTGCTCCCGCAGCAGCCGCAGGCCATGCTCGTGCAGCGCGCGCCCCACCCCGCGCCGCCGGTACGCCGGGTCCACCACCAACTCGGCGCTGGCGGTCTCGGTGTTGTCCAGCGTGTGCAGGTACAGACGGATCCAACCGGCGGGCACCCCGTCGAGCCGGGCCACCGACCAGCGGGTGTCGATCCCCGGCATCGGATGCCGGAGCGGCGCCCCGAACCGCCGCCGACACAGCGGCGGGAGGTCCGGCTCGTCCAGGGCCTGGGCCGCGACCGCAATCCGGTACGTCTCGTCGAGCGTGGCGTGGTCGTCCGGGTCGAGCGGGGTGACGGAGATGGCCATGGAGCGAGCCTGCGTCACGCACAGCGAAGGGGCCAGCGGATTTCCCGCTGGCCCCTTCGGAAGTTGGTCGGGAGGGACGTCCGCACAACGCCTCCGGCGTTGGGCCAAAAGACCTAAAAGTCTTCGGCGGATGCCCTCCCGCACCGAGCATCTTCCGCCGTCCGGTTCCTGCCGTCAAGTCCTTGTCGGCGGATTTTCCACACTCACAGCGAATGGCCAGTTACCCCGCGAAACGACCCGATCCCCCGCCCGGGCGATCCGCCCCTCCCCCGGCCGGCTGGCGCGGGCCTGGTCTGGGGCGGGCCTGGTCCGGGGCGGGAGTTCGGCGATCCGGCGGTGTCGGAGGAGCCAGGGACGCCGCCAGATCGCCGACCCGGTGTCAGCCCAGGAGCCCGGCGTCACGCGCGGCGCGCAGCGAGGGCCTGATGCGGTGGGTCGGGCCGACCTGGGCCGCCACCGCGTCGATCGTCTTGAGTCCCTCGCCGGTGTTGAAGACGACGGTCTCGGCGGCCGGGTCGAGGCGACCCGACTCGACCAGCTTGCGCAGCACCGCCACGGTGACCCCGCCGGCGGTCTCCGCGAAGACCCCGGCGGTACGGGCGAGCAGCCGGATACCGGCCCGGATCTCCTCGTCGTCGACGTACTCCATCCAGCCGCCGGTGCGGCGCACCGCCTCTAGGGCGTAGAGGCCGGCGGCCGGGTCGCCGATGTTCAACGACTTGGCGATGCCGGTCGGCTTGACCGGGACGATCGTGTCGCTGCCGGTGTGCAGCGCGGTGGCGATCGGGTTGCAACCGGCGGACTGGGCGCCGAACACCTTCCAGCCCCCGGCCGGCGCCTCCACCAGCCCGATCTCGACCAGCTCGGAAAACGCCTTGTCGATCTTCGTGAGCAGCTCCCCGCTGGCCATCGGGATGACCACCTGGGCGGGGATCCGCCAGCCGAGCTGCTCGGCCACCTCGTACCCGAGGGTCTTGGAGCCCTCGGCGTAGAACGGCCGGACGTTGACGTTGACGAAGGCGGTGTCCTCGAACTCGTCGGTCTCCACCAGCTCGCCGCAGAGCCGGTTCACGTCGTCGTACGAGCCGTCGATGGCGACCAGGTCGCCGCCGTAGACGGCGGTGGTCACCACCTTGCCCTGCTCCAGGTCGCTGGGGATGAAGACCACCGAGGGCGCCCCGGCCCGGGCCGCGTGGGCGGCGACCGAGTTGGCCAGGTTGCCGGTGGAGGCGCAGGCGTACCGGGTGAAGCCGAGCGCCCGGGCGGCGGTCAGCGCCACCGAGACCACCCGGTCCTTGAACGAGTGGGTCGGGTTGGCGCTGTCGTCCTTGACCCAGAGCGGGGCGGTGATGCCCAGTTCGGCGGCCAGGTGCGGGGCGGCGACCAGCGGGGTCAGCCCGGGGTCCAGGGTGACCCGGGTGGCCGGGTCCTGGCCGGCGGGGAGCAGGGCGGCGTACCGCCAGAGGTTCTTCGGGCCGGCCTCGATCTGTTCCCGGGTGACGGCGGCCAGGGCGGCGGCGTCGTAGTCGACCTCCAGCGGGCCGAAACACTCGTAGCAGGCGTGCTGGGCGGCGAGCGGGTAGCGCGCGGAACACGCGCGGCAGACCAGGGCGCGGGCCGGGCTGAGGGTGGTGTCGATGCCGGAGGCGGCAGGAAGCGTCGACGTCATGTCGAGAAATTCCTCTCATCTTTCCCCGCATCGCCGGGTGCGGCGGGGACGGAATTGGCACCTGCCCGCCGTCGCTCGACGTCGAGCGCGCGGGTGGTTGCCGGGGCGTCATCGGGCCGTATCCCTCAGCCCCTCTGGATGAGGTATGCAGTTGTGCGGTCAAGTCTATGCGGGGTCCGCCGCCAGCGCGACCAGGTGTTCCACCTGGTGAGCCGGTGAGTCGGGAGACACGTGGCAGGATCGCCGGGATGGGGATGACGGCACGGCTCGGCGCGCTGGCCGGCACCGTCCTACTCGCCGCCTGCACGCCCGTACCGACCGGCACCCCGGTCGGCGGCGGCGACGCGCCGATCCGGTCCACCACCGCCACTCCGGACCTCGCCGCCTGCCCCGCCGACGGGATACGCATCACCGCGCTCGGGGTGAGCGCCGCGATGGGCCTGCGGGCGATGGGCCTGGATCTGGTCAACTGCGGGACCGGGCCGTACGCGCTGGAGGGTCACCCGGTGCCGCGGCTCCGGGGATCGATCGATCTCGGCAACACCGGCCGGCTCGGGGTCAGCGCCTGGAAGCGGGACGACCGTCCCGCCCCGACGCCCAGCGCCCCACCCCCCGTCCCCGACAGCCGCCGCTGAGCACCCCGCTCAAGATCTTGGTAGGAATCGGCCCCTGGAGGGGCCATTCGCTACCAAGATCTCGAACGGGCGTCGGGTCAGGCCAGGCGCGGTGGCGGGGTGGGGCGGCGGCGCAGCTTCGCGTCCAGCGCCAGGTTGCCCGGGCCGAGCACCGCGATGAGCACGAACGACCAGCAGAAGAGGGCGGCCATCTCACCGCCGTTGCGCAGCGGCAGCAGCCCGTGCGGTTGGTGCACCACGAAGTACGCGTACGCCATGGAGCCGGAGGCGAGTAACGCCGCGGGCCGGGTCACCAGGCCGACGAGCACGAGGCCGCCGCAGACGAGTTGGATCAGCGCGGCCCACCAGCCGGGCCACTGCCCGACCGGGATCGCCTTGCCGCTCATCTGGTTGCCGCCCAGCACGCCGAAGACCGACGCCGCGCCGTGGCAGACGAAGAGCAGACCGATGACCATGCGGAACAGGGAGAGTGCGGGACCGTTCAGCCGGGCCGGAACCATCAGAACCTCCATTGACGAGGATGGATGGATTCCAGGATGCGACTCGAACGTATCGAAGTTAATAAATTCCTTCCTGGTGGGACGATCCGCAATGCCCCTGTTCAGAAGAGTGGGAACGCTCCCATGATATCGCCGTTTGTCAACTGTCTCCCGCCTGCGCCGGTCAGCTCGTGACGTCCTTGCGGGTGAAGCGCCAGAACGCCAGCGCCCAGAATCCGGTGGCGTAGACGATCGCCGAGATGGCTCCGCGTACCAGGTCGTCGGTCTGCACCGGGGTGGAGAGCAGGCCCAGCCAGGCGCTGCTGTAGTGGGTGGGCAGGAACGCGCGCAGCCCGCCCAGCGCGGTGATCTGGTCCAGGATGCTGGAGAGGATCCAGAGCAGCACCGCCCCGCCGACCGCGCCGAGCGCGGCGTCCGTGGTCACCGAGAGCAGGAACGCCAGGCCGGCCACCACCAGCAGGATGATCGCCAGGTAGCCGAGCACCGCGAGCAGGCGGAGCAGCCCCTCGGCCGGAGGCAGCTCGGCGGAGACCTGGCTGCGCAGCGGGGACCAGCCGTACCGGAGGGTGCCGGCGAGCAGCGCGGTGCCGGCGAGCAGCAGCAGGGCCAGCCCCGAGTACGCGAGCGCGACCAGCAGCTTCACCGTCAGCAGCCGGGCCCGGGGAACCGGGATCGCCAGCAGGTAACGCAGGCTGCCCCAGCTCGCCTCGCTGGCCACCGTGTCCCCGCAGAACAGCGCCACCACCACGACCAGCAGGAACGATGACGACACGAAGATCGAGAAGAGGGTGAAGTTCAACCCGCCGGAGACGGCCAGGTCGACCAGGCTGCCGAACTCGTTGTTCCGGTTCCGGTCCGCGTTGCCGGAGTTGAACTGGAACGCGATCAGGATGATCAGCGGCAGCAGCACCATGAACCCGAGCGCGAGCTGGGTACGCCGCCGCGCCGCCTGCCGGCCGAACTCGGCCCGGAACGGCAGGGTCGCCGACGGCCGGTAGCCCGGCGCCGCTCCGCCCCGGCCCGCCGTACGCACGGATGACGACTGTCCCATCACCGGTCCCCGCTCCCCCGAGAGTTCTCGCCGACCAGGGCGAGGAACGCGTCCTCCAGGCGACGCCGGGGCACCACCCGGTCCACCCCGATGCCGGCCCGGACCAGCTCGGCCACCACCTCGCTGCGGGCGGTGCCGTTGGTGTCCACCACCAGCCCGCCGTCCCCGCCGGGCAGCACCCGTACGCCGTCCAGCCGGTCGAGCACGCTGCGCGCCGCGTCCGGGTCGCTCACCTCGAAGAGCACGCTCGGCGACTCGCCGACGATGTCCTCGACCGGACCGGAGGCGACGATCCGCCCCTTGGTCACCACGACGGCGTGGGTGCAGGTCTGTTCCACCTCGGCCAGCAGGTGGCTGGAGACCAGCACCGCCCGGCCGTCGGTGGCGTACCGCTGGAGCACCCGGCGCATCTCGGCGATCTGCGGCGGGTCCAGGCCGTCCGTCGGTTCGTCGAGCACCAGCAGCTCGGGCAGGCCCAGCATGGCCTGCGCGATGGCGAGCCGCTGTCGCATGCCGTGGCTGTACTTGCGGGTCTTGCGGTGCACCGAGTCACCCAGCCCGGCGATCTCCAGCGCCTGGTCGAAGTGCGCCTCCGCCCAGGGCCGCCCGGTCGCCCGCCAGTACGCCTTGAGGTTCTCCAGGCCGGACAGGTGCGGCAGGAAGCCCGGCCCCTCCACCAGCGCACCGATCCGGGAGAGCACCGGCGAGCCGGGCACCAGCCGGTGCCCGAAGACGTAGATCTCGCCGGCGGTGGGCTGGGTCAGCCCCATCAGCACCCGCAGGGTGGTGGTCTTGCCGGCGCCGTTCGGCCCGAGCAGGCCGACCACCTGGCCGGGGTGCACCTCGAAGTCCACGTTGGAGACGGCGACGAAGCCGTCCGCGTACTCCTTGCGGAGCTGGCGGACGGCGAGCGGCACGCCCGCGTACTCCGGGTGGACCGAACTGTCCTGGCGGCGGTGCCGGCGGCGGGCGAGCAGGACGACCACGGCGAGCCCGACCGCGATCGCGGCGAGCAGGCCGACCAGCGCCCAGCGCCAGACGGTGGCCGTGGTGGGGATCGGCTGGGCGTCGACCGTGGGCAGGGTCAGCGGGCCGCCGCCGAGGGCGACGGTGTGCACGGCCGGCTCGGCCGGGGTCGCGTACGCCTGGTCGGAGGTGGACACGACGACCCGCAGCCGGTGCCCGGACTCGATCCGGCGGACGATCGCCGGCAGGGTGACGGTGACCGGCTGGGCGGCGTCGATCGTCGCCGGCAGGCCGGTCAGCCGGACCGGCGCGACCAGGCCGTCGGGCAGGGTGGCCGCGCCCTTCGGATCGACGTCGTAGAGCTTGACGAAGAGCACCGCCGCGCCGGTGGGCGAGGCCGCCCTGATCCGTACGGTCGGCGCGCCGACCACGTCGACCGGCTCGGCCAGCGGCTCGGACTCGAACCGGGCGTGCTGGCCGGGGATGTCCCCCGCCACCCCGTTCAGCAGCGAACCGATCGCCCCGGCGAACGGCACCGAGGAGATCGCCGCCGGGTTGCCGTTGGGCGGGTTGGCGATCGGCCGGGCCGGGCCGGTCAGCGTGACCTCGGTGCGCCCCTGCCCGGCCACGCCGGGATAGTCGGCGGTGTGGTAGCCGGTGGCCACCAGGCCCCGGTCGAGCGCGTCGAAACCGGCGATCCGGGAGAAGGTGAAGGACCCGCCCGGCGCCGAGCCCTCGCCCTTGACGTAGTGGTCGAGCCACTGCGCGGTGAGGAACTTCACCCGGTCGGAGTCGGAGGTGGGACCCGCGCCGCCGTCGTGGCCGCCGGTGAACCAGGCGACCCGGACGGGGGTGCCGGCGGCGGCGATGCCGCGCGCGTTGGCGTCCGCCTCGGTGAGCGGGAAGAGGGTGTCCGCCTCGCCCTGCACCAGCAGGGTGGGCGCCTTGATCCGGTCGAGCACCCCGGCCGGTGAGGAGCGGCGCAGCAGCTCGACCGCCTGGGCGTCGGCCCGCCCGGTGGTGGCGATCCGCAGGTACGCGGCGCAGACGTCGGCGGCGAACCGACCGCAGGACGGGTCGGCGGGGCCCCCGGGCACCCGCCCGGAGCTGGTGCCGGGACCGGCGCCAGGCTGCGGGCTGGGCGCGCCGGCCGACGCGGGGGCGCCCTCGGGCTGGCCGGCGGTGTTGCCGGAGACGCCGGCCGGGCCCGAGCCGACGTTGCCGCCGCCGCCGAAGAAGAGGCCGGCCCAGCCCTTCTTGAACACGCCCTCGGTGGGTTCCTTGCCGGTGCTCTCCGGCAGGAACGACCGGGACAGGTCGTTCCAGGTGATCATCGGGACGACCGCGTCGACCCGGCTGTCCTGCGCGGCCAGCAGCAGGGCCAGGCCGCCGCCGTACGAGCCGCCGACCACGCCGACCCGGGGGTCACCGGCCGTGTCGAGGCGGATGTCCGGGCGGGCGGCGAGCCGGTCGATCAGGCGTTGCGCGTCCCGCACCTCGTAGTCCGGGCTGTCCAGGTGGATCTCCCCGCCGCTGCGGCCGAAGCCCCGCGCCGTCCAGGTGAGCACGGCGTACCCGTGGCCGGCCAGGTCCTCCGCGTCGGCGCGGACCGACTCCTTGGTGCCGCCGAAGCCGTGCGCCAACAGCACCGCCGGGACCCGGTGCCGGGCCGAGGCGTCGCGCGGCAGATAGAGCGTGGTGTCCAGGTCGACCGGCTGGTCGCCGGCCGGTCCGGAGCGGACGGTCACCAGCGCCGACTCGGTCCGGAACCCGGGCCGCTGCGGCCGGGCCGCCCAGGCCACGGCGGCGGCCACCAGGACGACCGCCACCGCCCCGGCGACGACCCGGCGGCGGCGGGTGGCCAGGGCACGCCGGATCCGCGCGGCGGCGAGCGGTGATCTCATGCGGCACACGGTACGGCTCGAACCCTGTGTGGTACCTGAGATCCGCCGTACGGCCGTCCGGCTGCCTCGTTCGGCGGGTGGATCCGGTCGACCGTGGAACGCCGAGCGCATTCCGGCGAACGGAATTCTGATCGCGTGAATTCACGCCTACGCCCGCAAAACGCCACCGATCCGGCTATCTCGGCGACCGTCGCAAACCGCTGCGTGGTCACCGCACAACGAGCCGTGACACAGCCCGAAGTGACGCTAAGCCGACTCGGCGCGGGCCGTCACGCCTCGCGTGGGTCCGCTAACTTCCGGTCCGTTGCAAAGGATTGCGCACGCAGTCAGTCCAGACCGACCCCGTCATGAAGGACCATCACGGTGACCAGCCCCTTCCGGCACGACAACGTCGAGCGGCAGCGCCCCGCCGGGGCACCCAGCCCCGAGGCCCGCACCTTCCACTGGCTGCTCGACTCGTTCACCTCCAGCACGGCCGGGGTGGTGGAGGCGATAGCGGTCTCCGCCGACGGGCTGCTGATCGCCACGTCGGGCAGCAAGGACCGGTCCAACGCGGAACGGCTGGCCGCCGTCGTCTCCGGCATGACCAGCCTCGCCGGGGGCGCCGCGAAGTGGTACGCGCTGGGCGCCCTCAACCGGGTGATCGTGGACATGGCCGAGGGGTACCTGCTGATCGGCGCGATCAGCAGCGGCTCGGTGCTCGGCGTGGTCGCCGACCGCTCGGCGAACCTCGGCACCGTGGCGTACGAGATGACGCTCTTCGCCGGCCAGGCCGGCGGGACGCTGAGCCCGCGGCTGATCAACGAGCTGAAGAACGCCGTACCGCCACCCGTGGCGGACCGGGCGGGCCGGGCGAAGGGAGCCTGAACCCACCGCCGAGCCGACCCCTGGCCAGGGCAGGGCTGACCGGGCGGACGCGCGTCCCGGCCCGTGCCGGCGCCGCGGGCACCGCCGGCACGGGCACGACCTGCGGCCGGCGGCTACTGTCGGGCGGGTGGCGGAACCCGAGCTGACCCTGACCGCGAGTCTGCGGCCGGCCGCGCTGGACGCCCGGCGTGGCGTCGTCCGCCTGCACCCGGAGGTGCTGACCGCGCTGGCGCTGCGTCCCGGCGACCCGGTCCGGCTGGCCGGCCGCCGGGTGACCGCCGGCATCGTCGCCCCGGCCGAGGCGACCGCGAGCAGCGCGCTGCTCTACGCCGACGACCTGATCCTGGGCAACCTGGGCCTGCGCGACGGCGGGCAGGTGCGGGTCAGCCCGCTGCCGGTGGTCCCGGCCCGCGCGGTGACCCTGGCCGGCCCGGTCGGGATCGTCGCCGCGGTCTCCCCGGAGATGCTCCGCCTCGCCCTGCTCGGCAAGCCGGTCACCACCGGCGACGACGTCTCGCTGCTGCCCCAGGACGTGCTCCCCGACGCCGCGGTCCGCGGTCTGGTCGAGGCCGCCCGGCGCAGCCTCGCCAACACCGTCGGGTACGCCTGGACCAGCACCCTGCTCACCGTCGTCGCGGCCGATCCGGCGGCCGGCGCGCTGGTCACCATGGACACCGTGGTCGGCTGGGAGCACGGCCCGGCCACCCGCGGCTCCGGGACGGCCGGCCAGGACCCGAGCGGCCGGCTGGCCCCCGACGCGACCGGGGCCGGCGGCCGGGCGCCGATCGACCGGCCGGGCGGGATCGGGGCCGAACGGGCCTCGGCGGCCCCGCCGGAGCCCGGCCTCGCCGAGCCGACGGAGGCGCCGGGCCTCGACGAACTGCCCGGGCTGCGGGCCCAGGCCGAGGAACTCACCGAGCTGCTCGACCTCGGTTTCAACCACCGGGAGGTGCTGGGCCGGCTCGGCACCGCCGTGTCGCTGGGCGTCCTGCTCAGCGGGCCGGCCGGCTCGGGCAAGTCGGCGCTGGTCCGCGCGGTCGCCGCCCGGGTACGCGCCCGGGTGTGCCCGCTGTGGGCGCCGGAGCTGGCCGCGCTGACCAACGACGCGGCGGCCCGCCGACTGCGCGAGGCGGCCGGGGCGGTACGCGCGAACGGCCCCGCCGTCCTGCTGGTCACCGACATGGAGGCCGTCGCCCCGGCCGACGAGCCGGGACCGCTGGCCACGGTGTTCCGGCAGGTCGTCGCCGAGACGGTCCGGGCCGGGGCGGCCGTGGTCTGCACCACCGGCCGCCCCGAGGCGGTGGACCCGGCCCTGCGCGCCCCGGACCTGCTCTCGCTGCGGATCACCGTCCCCCTGCCCGACCAGGCGTTGCGGCGGGAGATGCTGACCGTGCTCACCCGACAGGTGCCGCTCGCCGAGGACGTCCGGCTGGACGAGGTGGCCGCCCGTACGCCGGGGTTCGTCGCCGCCGACCTGGCCGCGCTGGTCCGCGAGGCCGGCGTACGCGCCGCGCTGCGGCAGAAGACGGCCGAGACGCCGACGGTGGCGATGGCCGACTTCACCGCCGCGCTGGAGGTGGTCCGGCCCACCACGATGGCCGGGTCCACCCTGGAACTGGCCTCGGTGACCCTCGACGACGTCGGGGGCCTGCACGAGGTCAAGGAGACGCTGACCGAGTCGGTGCTCTGGCCGCTGACCTACCCGGACACCTTCGCCCGGCTGGGCGTGACGCCCCCGCGCGGGGTGCTGCTCTACGGGCCGCCCGGCTGCGGCAAGACGTACCTGGTCACCGCGCTGGCCGGCTCGGGGCGGGCGAACGTGCTGTCGGTGAAGGGCGCGGAACTGCTCTCCAAGTGGGTGGGCGAGAGCGAACGCGCGGTCCGGGAGCTGTTCCGCCGGGCCCGGGAGGCCGCGCCGACGCTGGTCTTCCTGGACGAGGTGGACGCGCTCGCCCCGGTCCGCGGTCAGGCCACCGACGGCGGTACGACCGACCGGGTGGTGGCCGCCCTGCTCACCGAGCTGGACGGGGTGGAGGCGCTGCGCAACGTGGTGGTGGTCGGCGCGACGAACCGGCCGGACCTGGTCGACCCGGCGCTGCTCCGCCCCGGGCGACTGGAACGGCTGGTGTACGTGCCACCGCCGGACGGCCCCGCCCGGGCGGAGATCCTCGGGGCCGCCGCCCGGAACGTCCCGCTGGCCGACGACGTCGACCTGGCCGCGCTCGGCGCGGAGCTGGACGGCTTCTCGGCGGCCGACTGCGCTGCCCTGGTCCGCGAGGCGGCGCTGGCGGCGATGCGCGAGTCGCTGGCCGCCGCCACGGTCACCGCCGCGCACGTCGAGACCGCCCGCGCCCGCGTCCGCCCCTCCCTCGACCCCGCCCAGGTCTCCTGGCTCGCCGCCTACGCCGAGAAGCAGACGGGCTGAGCCGCCGCTTCGGCGGGACCGGTCGCCGCTACGGCCGTCACTCGCCGGGCTCGTCGCGCGGCTGCGAGCGGCGTACCTGCTCGGATCCCCGGTGCCGCGGCGGCTCCTCCGGCTCGGGCCGCTCGGCGTACTCGGCGTCGTCGTAGTCGTCGCCCTCGTCGTAGGCGTCGTACTCCTCCTCCTCGGGCGACCGGCGGCGGTGCGGCGGGCGACGGTGCCCGCCCTCCTCCTCGGGCCCCCCGGCACGGCCCCGCTCCGGTCCCTCCCGGGTCCGCTCCTCGCGCAGCGCGGTCTCGTGGTCCTTGACCACCCGGGAGTCCTCGATCTCGCCGCGCCACCCCTCGACCGAGTCGGGGTCGAGCACGGTACGGGTCATCACGTGCCGGACGAAGTGCTTCAGCTCCAGCCGCACCCGGCGCCCCTGGGCGCGCCAGAGGTTGCCGGTGTGCTCGAAGAGGCCCTGCGGGTGGTACTCCAGGACGACGAGGATCCTGGTCAGCTCGGGCCCGACCTCGTGGAAGCTGACCGTGCCGTCGACCGCGCCCTTCTCGCCCTTGGAACGCCAGTGGATCAGGCGGTCCGGGATCTGCCGGACGACCGTCGACTCCCAGGTCCGGTGCGACCAGAACACCTGGGCCTTCCAGGTCAGGTTCTCGTCGGAGTCGGTCTCGGCCCGGGCGACCGTCTTCATGAAGGTCGGGAAGTCGCCGAACTGGGTCCACTGGTTGTACGCGACCCGGACCGGCACGCCGACCTCGATGGTCTCCACGATGTTGGTGACCTTCGGCTTCCGGCCGCCCCGACCACCCTTGCCGCCAGCGCCGAACGCCGACATCAACCTCTCCTTACCGCCGGCCAGACCGGCATGGAAGATCGCCGTCATCGGGGAGTGGCCCTCGGCGAGTTTGTGCACGCCGGTGGCCGCGGCGATCAGTCCGGGACCGCCGCCCTGCCTGGCGTACTCGCTGAGTCGGCCGGTGGCGCCGGTGATCCGCTCGGTCATCACCTGCACGGC
Source organism: Micromonospora narathiwatensis (assembly GCF_900089605.1). Classification (NCBI taxonomy): domain Bacteria; kingdom Bacillati; phylum Actinomycetota; class Actinomycetes; order Micromonosporales; family Micromonosporaceae; genus Micromonospora; species Micromonospora narathiwatensis. The sequence goes on from NZ_LT594324.1 coordinate 4,940,793, forward strand.
CCGCTCACCGATCGCGGCGGCCAGGTTGCGCAGCTCGCCGCCGAGCTGATCACGTGCCTTGTCGGCGAGGTTGTCGGTCGCCATGGTCACCGCCTCCGCCGCCGGCCGGCAGGTTCCGCCCGGTCCTCGTCGTCACGCGCTGCGGGCTGCTCGGCCAGCTCCTGCTCCTCGTCGGGGGCCGACCGCTCCGGCGGCTCCTCGCCCTGCTGACCGGTGCCGGACCTGCGGCGCAGCGCGTCGGCGCCGTCGCGCAGCCTGCCGCTCAACGCATCGATGCCGCCGCCGGCTGCGGCCGTCGCCGCGGCTCTGCCAGCGGTGGCGAGCGGACCGCCGAGCCGGGCCAGGTTGCCGAGCTGGGGGGAGGTGTTCAACAGATCCGTGCCGTACTTGAGCAGGCCACCGGGCTGTTGACTGGCCCGGCCGATGGCCACCGCGGCGGCGAGGGTGAGGGCGCTACGCAGCTTCCTGCGGCGGCCGATGACGTAACCGAGGCCCACCGCCAGTGCGATCCGAGCTCCGCTCTTCATCAGTTCTCCTTCGCTCCCCGGCGGACGAGGACACCTCTTGCGTAGGGCAGGCCGGAAAACAGCTACCGGGGATCAGCGGAAAAGAGCCCGCGACCGGGCGTCCCATATGTGCGGACCCGGCGGGCAGTACCCCAGCCCTCGGCCACAAAACATTCCCGCACTGTTCCGCAAGGCGCACCACAGCGGGCATTCGGAGGCCCGGCCCCAATCAGTGCAAGACTGCCGCAAAACAGTCAGGCAGGTCGACGCGAGCAGGAAGAAGGCGATGAACGACGGAAGGGAGTGAACGGATTCAGCGTGCGGGAAGGGCCGAATCCAGACACATCTCGGCGTGCAACTTCCCGTCCCGCTCGCGCAATTTCGCGCCGCATTTCCTGAGAACGGATACGGCGCCCTGGTTCTCCGGCGTCGTATCGGCCACAACCGTGTGCATGCCGGCCGCCGCGGCGGCGTTCAACAGCTCGCGCAGGGCCGCCGCACCGAGCCCCCGGCCCCGCGCCGAGCGCCCCAGCCACATCCCGGTCTCCACCGTCCCGGGCTCGTCGCGGCGGGTCATCCGGACCATGCCGACCACCTCGCCGCCGGCCACGATCGCGTACATCCGGGTGCGGGTGGGGCCGTCCAGGCCGCCGAAGCTGGCCCGGTGGAACGCCCGGAACGCGTCCCGACGGGCCAACGACCAACCGGCCGGAGCCTCCACCGGGGGCATGACGTCCTCCGGCTCCGCCTCGGCCGCGGCTACGGAGAGCAACGGCTCCAGGTTTCGCTCGTCCACCAACTCCAGTCGTACGACACCCGCCACGAGCCGCAGTCTGCCGGCCGTACCGGCCCAAGTCCACCCCTTTGGGCCCGGACTGCCGGTCCGGACGAGCGGATCAGCCGGTCGTACCCCCTCCGTGTTCCACCTCACGCTCCGTTGTCATCCGACCGGGCTTTCCTCCGTCGGCCGACCCTCACCCGGCCGGGTCGAACTCGCAGAACACCACCGAGGCGTCGTCGGTCCGCTTGTGCCGGCGCAGCCGGTCCGGGTGGTCCCGCTCGGCGGCCCGGACCCGACCGATCAGCCCCTCGGGTCCCTCCGCCGCCGTCACGTCCAGCAGGCCGGTCCAGTCGAACAGGCCGAACTGGTCGACCGCGCAGGACGCGCCGTCGCTGAGCAGCGCCGCCCGCCGGAGCGCCCCCGGCCCGCGCAGCGGCAGCGTCCCGGTCATCGCGTGGTACGCGGCGTCCGGGTCGGCGGCGGCGACCCAGTAGCCGTGCGTCCGGTTCATCCGCTCCCGCTGCACGATCACCGACCGACGGAACCGGGTCACCGGGTCGGCGTCGGCCCCGGGCAGTTGCGCGGTGGTACGGCGCAGGTCCGCCATGGCCGCGTCGAGCCGCCCGTCGGAGACCACGCTGACCTGGCCGCCGACGTCCAGCACCAGCGGGCTGTCGCAGAGCACCAGGTAGTCCACCTGGTCGCCGCCCTCGCGGAGCAGGCAGACGGTGGACGACGGGGTACCCGGGTGGTCGAGGTCGCACTGCCCGCCGTGGTCCGCGCGGACCGCCAGGAGAGCCGCCGCCAGGCTGCTCATCAGCGTCGCCGCCGGACGGGCCGCGACAGCCAGGCCGATCCGGGCGGCCAGGTGCCGGACGTACCAGGCCGGCCCGTGTACGCAGCCGGTGTCGAAGCCCTCCGGCACCGTGGCCCCGTCGAGGACCCCGACCAGCGGACCGAACCCGAAGACCACGTCCTCGTTGACCAGCCGGCCGGGGGCCGGGTCGGAGGCGGAACGTACCCGCATCATCGGCGCCGTCCCGATCGGCCGCGCCGGCTGACTGCCGGTCGGGTACCGGCGATCTGGTGCCCCCATCCGTCGACTCCCTCCGTCGCCCGCCCGCCTACCCGGACCGGCGGACGCCATGCCCGGGGCGCGTCGGCGGGGCGCCGGTCGGCCTGCCCCCGGTCCGCGTCCTCGCCGCCCCGTCCAGCGGTCACGATCGTCGGCGCTCCGGTCGGGGGGGGGGGGTCAGCGCCGCCGGTTGCGGGTCCGCGCCGAGCGCAGCCGGCGCAGCCGGCCGACCAGCACCGGCTCGGCGGCCAGCGCGGCCGGGTGGTCGAGCAGCGCGTTGAGCAACTGGTAGTACCGGGTGGCGGAGAGCCCGAAGGTGTCCCGGATCGACTGTTCCTTCGCGCCGGCGTGCTTCCACCACTGCTGCTCGAAGGCGAGGATCTGCCGGTCCCGTTCGGTGAGCCCGTCACCCGGCTCGGCCAGCGGGTGTGCATCCTCACCCGCGAGCACCGCGTCCGCTTCCGGCGCGGGTGCGGGGTCGGGGTCGGCCTCGACGGCAGGCGCGGCCTCCACAGCCGGGGCGGAACGGGGCGGCGGGACGGTGACGCCGGTGTCCCGGCGCGCCGCGTCGGCGGGCGGCGGAACGGGCCCGCCGGCCTCTCGGCGCGCGGTGTCGGCGGGCCCGGACGGCTCAGACCGGCCGGTGGCGGCCGGGGAGGCGTCGGCGGGCATGGCGCTCCTCGGGAAGCGGACGACCGACACGGCGAACCGCCGGCCGGGGAGCCCCAGCCTAACCAGAGGCCGCCCCGGCTGCATCGGACGCGACTCCGCGCCGCCGACCCGGGCCGGCGGCGCGGACCACGGTCAGGCGATGTCCCGCCGGCGCATCGCCCAGAACGCGGCGATCAGGACCGCCGCGCCGCCGAGGCCGAGCACCAGCGCCGAGTCCTGCCAGGTGATCAGCAACTGCGCCGGATGGCACTCGCCCTTGGCGAACTCGCACGCCCGGTAGTCGAGCAGTTCCACCTGCTTCGTGAACCACGCCTGGGCATAGGTGGAGAGGACGTACCGGTCACCGAACGGGACCTTGAGCACCCCGACCGCGATGCGGACGGCGACCTCGCTGATCCCGAAGACCGCCACAACGGCGCCGAGCGCCATCGCGGTGTGCCGGCCGAGCGAGGCGAGCGCGAACGCGGCCCCGCCGATCAGCAGGATGAGCCCGACGGCCCGCAGGCCGTCCAGCCCGATCGACTGCCAGGCCCCGGCGGTCATCTTGGCGGTGGTACCCCGGTAGGTGCCGATGAGCCAGAAGGCCAGCGTCCAGAGCGCGCCGAGCACGAGGCTCGCCCCGAGGGACGCGGTCAGCACGGCGGCCAGCTTGGTGCCGAGCACGGTGAGCCGTTTCGGCCGCCACAGCAGCAGGTTCATCATTCCGCCGTTGGCCCACTCGGCGCCGATGAAGGAGGCGCCGACGAGGAACGCGAAGAGCGCGACCGCGCCGGCGAAGACGGCGATGAACATCGGGAACTCGGCCCGGAAGTCGAACTGGTAGGGCAGGTTCCACTTCAGGTCGAACATCTCCGGCTGGGGCATCCAGTCCCGGCCGCAGTTCGGCCCGAACCGCTCCTCGATGTCCTGGTCGCCGCGGGCCTGGGCGGCCTCGCAGGTGGCGACGGTCTTCTTCCAGTCCTCCACCGCCTGGCGGTACTGGGCGTCGGAGGTCGCCTGGGCCTGCGCCACGACCTCCTTGGACAGCTTGTGACTGGAGAAGCTGAACGCGGTGGCCACGCCGGCCAGCCCGAGCACCAGCAGGACCAGCAGCAGCCGGGTGAGCCGGCGCTTGGCCAGCCGGCGCAACTCCGTGACGAACAGGCTCACGCGCCCCAACCTCCTCCGGTGCTGCCGCCGACGCCCGGCTCAGCGACCCTCGTGGACTCGTCGACCTGCCGGTGCTGGCCGGGGACCGGGGCGGTGGCGGTCAGTTCGAGGAAGACGCTCTCCAGGTCGACCGCGACCGGCGTCAGCTCGCTGACGTACAGGCCCTGCTCGGCGAGGAGGCGGCTGACCGTGGCCGGCTTGTCGACGCCGCCAAGCATCAGGTGGTCCGGTTCCGTGGTGGTGACCCGGATCCCGGCCCGGGTGAGCGTCTCGGCGGCCTGTGGCAGATCGGTGACGGCCTCCAGCCGGACCCGTACGGTGCCGTGCGAGTGGGCGGCGAGCACCTGCTCGACCGGCCCGAACGCGACCCGCCGGCCCAGCGAGATGATGGTGACCGAGTCGCAGATGAGCTGGATCTCGCCGAGAATGTGGCTGGAGAGCACCACGGTCATGCCCGAGGCGGCGAGATCCCGCATCAGGCTGCGCATCTCCCGGATGCCACCGGGGTCGAGACCGTTGGCGGGCTCGTCCAGAATCAGCAGCTTCGGGCTCTTGAGCAGCGCCGAGGCGACCGCGAGCCGCTGCTTCATGCCGAGCGAGTAGGTCTTCACCCGCTCGCCGGCCCGGTCGCGGAGCCCGACCAGTTCCAGTACCTCGTCGACCCGCTGCCGGGGCAGCTCCCCGGCCTGGGCGAGCAGGCCGAGGGTGTCGCGCGCGGAGAAGTGCGGGAAGAACTGCGGGCTCTCCACGATGGCCCCGACCTGCCCGGCGACGGTCGGCAGCGCCTGCGGCAGCTCGTGGCCGAGGATGGCCATCCGGCCGCCGTTGGGCCGGATGAGGCCGAGCAGGGTACGCAGCGTGGTGGTCTTGCCCGAGCCGTTCGGGCCGAGGAAGCCGTGCACCTGCCCGGCCTCGACCAGCATGTCGAACCCGTCGAGCGCGTGGCGTGTCCCGCGCTTTCGGCTCCGGTACGTCTTGCGGAGACCCTCGATCTCCAGGACAGCCGTCAAGCTGACCTCCCCCGATGAGTAGTGACAGCGGACACCATACGCGGTATGCAGCGAGGCGCAATACCGGGTATGCAGGGTGTCGCGCGTCGAGCGGGGCCGCTCTTCACGCTCAGGCGCAGATGACGTGCACCCCGGCGTCACGGAACGCCTGCACCACGGCGGCGGACGCGCCGGAGTCGGTCACCAGCGTCTCCACGCGGTCCACCGGGCAGATCCGGGCGAACGCGTGACCGCCCAGCTTGGACGAGTCGGCGATCACCACCACCCGCTTGGCCCGGGCCACCATGAGGCTGTTCATCGCGGCCTCGCCCTCGTGGTGGGCGGCGGCGCCGAGCTGGGGGTCGATCGCGTCCACGCCGAGCAGCGCGACGTCCAGGGTCACCTCGCGCAGCAGCGCCCCGCCCAGCGGGCCGACCAGCTCGAACGACTTGGGCCGGACCACGCCGCCGGCCACCACCACCTTCATTCGCGAGCGGACCAGCAGCTCGTTGGCGATGTTCAGCGCGTTGGTGACCACGGTGAGCTGGGCGCCCTCGGCGCTGGTGTTGAGGTCCGGCCGGACGGCGAGGGCCCGGGCCACCTCGGTGCTGGTGGTGCCGCCGTTCAGGCCGACCACGGTGCCCGGGGAGACCAGCGCAGCGGCGGCCGCGCCGATCCGCTGCTTCTCGGCCGAGTGCTTGGCCGTCTTGTAGCGCAGCGGCAGGTCGTACGAGACGCCGTTGGCGACCGCCCCACCCCGGGTCCGGGTGATCATCTGCTGCTGGGCGAGCTGGTCGAAGTCACGCCGGATGGTGGCCTGGGAGACGTCCAGGCGCCCGGCCGCCTCCTCGACGCTGACCCGGCCACTGTCGGTCAGCATCTCGAGCAGCGCGTTCCATCGGGCGTACCGGTCCACCGCGGGGGCCTCCACTGACTCTGCACGAACCGTGATTGATTGCGTGCACAGTAGTGCGCGAAACTACCAAGGCGCAAAACCCTGAGCTGCGCGATCTCGGAGCCGGTTGCCACGACCACCCGACTTCGCGCAGAATGACGCGCGAAAGGCGGCCATAACGCGCCGTATTGCGCAAGGTCTCCCCTGGCGAGGAGTTGTCATGGCGTACGTGCACGCGGAGATCGCGAGCCAGCCCGACTGCTGGCGGGAGGCGGCGCGGCTCGCCCCGGCCGTGGCCGACCACCTGCCCCGGCCCGGCGAGCGGGTCGCCGTGGTCGGTTGCGGCACGTCGTGGTTCATGGGCATGGCGTACGCCGGGCTGCGCGAGCGCGCCGGCCAGGGCGAGACCGACGCCTTCCAGGCCAGCGAGTTCCCCGCCGGTCGGCGCTACGACCGGCTCATCGCGATCACCCGTTCCGGCACCACCACCGAGGTGCTGGACCTGCTCGCCGCGCTGCGCGGTCAGGTCCCGACCACGGTCCTGGTCGGCGACCCGGCCTCCCCTGCGGTCGAGCTGGCGGACGCCGCAGTGCCCCTGCCCTTCGCCGACGAACGCTCGGTCGTGCAGACCCGCTTCGCCACCACCGCGCTCGCCCTGCTCCGCGCCCACCTCGGCGACGACCTGGGCCGGCTGGCCGCCGACGCCGAGGTGGCCGTCCGCGCCCCGCTGCCGATCGACCCGGCCACCATCGAGCAGGTCACCTTCCTCGGGCGCGGCTGGACGGTCGGGCTCGCCCAGGAGGCCGCGCTGAAGTGCCGCGAGGCGGCCACCTTCTGGGCCGAGGCGTACCCGGCGATGGACTACCGGCACGGCCCGATCTCGGTCGCCGCCCCGGGGCGGCTGGTCTGGGCGTTCGGCGGGATCCCCGACGGGCTGCCCGAGGACGTGGCCGCCACCGGCGCCGCCTTCGTGCACAGCCGTACGCACGGCTGCCGCGCGGTGCTGACCAGTTGGGCGGCGGGTCGCACCCCGGTCGACCCGATGGCCGACCTGATCCTCGCCCAGCGCTTCGCCGTCGCGCTGGCCACCAGCCGGGGCCTGGACCCGGACGCGCCCCGGCACCTGACCCGCTCCGTGGTGCTCGCGTGAGCGAGTGCCAGCGAGCGAATCATCAACTCAGCGCGTTGGTGCCGCACGCCGGCACGCAGCGAAGCGGAGTGCCGGCGTGAGCTCAGGCGACGAGGTCGTCGTCGCGCTGGACGTGGGTGGCACCGGGATGAAGTGCGCCCTGGTCCGCCCGGACGGCACGATGGTGCACGCCGAACGGCACGCCACCGAGGCGGCCCGCGGTCCGGAGGCGGTGGTCGGCACGATCCTCGACGTCGCCGAAGGGCTGGCCGGCAAGGCCCACGCGGACGGGCTGACGGCGGTGGCCTGCGGGATCGCCGTACCGGGGGTGGTCGACGAGGCCCGCGGGGTCGCGGTCTGGTCGGCGAACGTGGGCTTCCGGGACGTACCGCTGCGGGAGCTGGCGCGGGGGCGGCTCGGCCTGCCCACGGCGCTCGGGCACGACGTGCGGGTGGGCGGCCTGGCGGAGGCCCGGGTCGGCGCCGGCCGCGACGCCGGCCACGTGCTCTTCGTCGCGATCGGCACCGGCATCGCCGCCGCCCACGTGGTCGACGGGTCGGCCGCCGCCGGCGCGCACGGCGCCGCCGGCGAGATCGGCCACATCCTGGTACGCCCCGACGGTCCGCGCTGCGGCTGCGGTCGCCCCGGCTGCCTGGAGGCGATGGCCTCGGCCGCCGCGATCGGCCGCCGGTACGCCGAACTGGCCGGCGTCCCGGCCACCGCCGCCGAGGTGGCGGACCGGGCGGCGGCCGGCGAGCCGCTGGCCGGCCGGGTCTGGCGGGAGGCCGTCGAGGCGCTCGCCGACGGGTTGGCCACCGGTCAGGCGCTCTTCGACGTGGCGACGATCGTGATCGGCGGCGGGCTGGCCCAGGCCGGCCCCCGGCTGCTCGACCCGCTGCGCGCGGCGCTGGGGGAACGGCTGACCTTCCACCGGGAGCCGCGCCTGGTGGCGGCGGCCCTCGGCGACGAGGCCGGCTGCCTCGGCGCCGCTCTGCTCGCCCTCGACACACTGGATTAAGGAGAGTCGATGACCCTGCGCGTGTCCGGCAAGGTGGTGACCCCGACCGGCGTGATCCGGCAGGGCTGCGTGGAGGTCGCCGGCGACCGGATCCGGGCCGTCGCCGAGTACCCGTCGGTACGCGACGGGCACTGGATCGTGCCGGGCTTCGTGGACATGCACACCCACGGCGGGGGCGGGCACACCTTCACCACCGGCGATGCGGCGTCGGCCCGCGAGGCGGCCGGGTTCCACCTGCGGCACGGCACCACCACCCTGCTGGCCAGCCTGGTCAGCTCGCCGTTGGCACTGATGCGGGAGGCGACGGCCGCGTACCGGCCGCTGGTCGAGTCCGGGGTGCTGGCCGGGATCCACTTCGAGGGGCCGTACCTGTCGGCGGACCGGTGCGGCGCGCAGAACCCGGAGTTCCTCCGCGACCCGTCCACCGACGAGCTGGCGGAGCTGATCGAGCTGGGCGGCGGCGCGGTCCGGATGGTCACCCTGGCCCCGGAGCGGGACGGCGCGCTGGAGGCGATCAAGCTGCTCGTCGCGCGCGGCGTGGTGGCCGCCGTCGGGCACACCGACGCCACCTGGGCGCAGACCCGGGCCGCCGTTGACGCCGGGGCGAGCGTCGGTACGCACCTGTTCAACGGGATGCGCCCGGTGCACCACCGGGAGCCCGGGCCGGTGGTGGCCCTGCTCGACGCGCCGAACGTGATCTGCGAGCTGGTCGCCGACGGGGTGCACCTGCACGACGGCATGCTCACCTTCGCCGCCTCGACGGCCGGCCCGGAGCGGGCCGCGCTGATCACCGACGCGATGGCCGCCGCCGGCATGCCCGACGGAGAGTACGAGTTGGGCGGCCAGGCCGTCACCGTGGCCGACGGGGTGGCCCGACTGAGCCGGGACGGCGCGATCGCCGGCAGCACGTTGACCATGGACGCCGCCCTGCGGCACGCCGTCGCGGCCGGGGTCGCGCTGCCCGACGCCTGCCGGATGGTCGCCACCACCCCGGCTCGGGCGATCGGGCTCGGTGACCAGGTCGGGGCGTTGCAGGCCGGGCTCCGGGCCGACCTCGTCGTGCTCGACGACGAGCTCGACGTGGTCCGGGTGATGCGGGCCGGCGCCTGGCTGGAGTGACGCGGGAGGCAGCACCGCAACAGCCAACTCCGGCCGTCAGCCGGCGGTGGGGACCTCGACGCCCAGGACGGCCTGCTCGTCGGGGCGGTGCACCAGCACGTCCGACAGGTACGACTGCACGGCGTGGCGCATGCCGACGTCCCGGCCCTCCCGCTCGGACAGCAGCCACTTGTGCTCGATGATCTGGGTGAACAGCTCCTGCGGCTCCAGCTTGCTGCGCAGGTGCGCGGGCACCGCCCGGACCACCGGCTCGAACACCTCGGTGAGCCAGCGGTGCGCGGCCTGCTGCTCGTCGGTCAGGTCGCTCTCGGTCCGGTACGCGTCCAGGTCGTTGAGGAGCTTGCGGGCCTGGTTCTCCTCGGCGTCCAGGCCGGTGAGCCGGAGCAGCCGACGGGTGTGGTAGCCGACGTCGACCACCTTGGGCCGGACCAGGTAACGCCCGTTGTCGACGGTGGACATAGCCACCTCGGCGACGTCGAAGCCCAGTTCGTTGAGGCGGCGGATCCGCCCCTCGATGTCGCGCCGGGCCTCCCGCTCGATCTGCTGCTCGTAGGTGATCTCGTGCCAGAGCCGCTCGTACCGCTGCACGACCTCCTCGCAGACCACCTCCGGGTCGATCGACTCGTGCAGCAGCCCGGCGGCCTGGAGGTCCAGCGCCTCGCCGAAGATGTTGACCCGGGCGATCTCCAGGTCCTCACCGCGCTGCCCGTTGGAAAGCGAGCGGTGCAGCGCCCCGGTCTCGGCGTCCACCAGGTAGGCGGCGAACGCGCCGGCGTCCCGCCGGAACAGCGTGTTGGACAGCGAGCAGTCGCCCCAGAAGAAACCGGTCAGGTGCATCCGGACCAGCAGCACGGCCAGTGCGTCGAGCAGCCGGTTCATCGTCTCCGGCCGCAGCATCCGGGAGAAGAGCGCCCGGTACGGCAGCGAGAACTGGAGGTGCCGGGTGATCAGCACCGGGTCCAGCGGCCGGCCGTCGTCGGCCTGCCGGTCGGCCACGATCGCGACCGCCTCGACCGACGGGAAGTCGATCCGCTCCAACGCCCGGAGCAGGTCGTACTCCCGCTCGGCGACCCGCTCGCCGGTCTCCTTCACCGCGTAGACGTAGTCGCCGAGCCGGACGAAGCGCACGATGTGCCGCGAGATGCCCTGCGGCAGCGCGACCAGGTGCTGGGCAGGCCACTCCTCCAACGGGGTCGACCAGGGCAGGTCGAGCAGCGCCGGGTCGACGAGGGCCGAGGTGATCCGCACGGGGACAAGTCTGACGGCTGACCCCGTCGATGCGCTTCACATCGTGGGGCGGCACACAGCCGCCGAACGGCCGTGGCGGGTCGGTCGCCGCCGACGGCCGGTAGCGTGGTCGCGTGCGGGAGACCACTGGGGTACGCGACAAGCTGCGGCTCCGGCCCGTCCGGCCGGCCGGCTGGTGGTTCGACGGGCTGCTGCTCGCCGCCCTGGTGGGCCTGACCGTGGCGCTCGCCACCGGGCACCTCTTCGGCCTCGACCGGGGGGCCGCCGACTGGGCCGCGGAGCACCGTCCGACCGCCGCCCGGTGGGCCGCGATGCTCCTCAACTACCTGGGCCAGGGCACCCCGCTGACCCTCCTCGCGGCCGCGCTCGGGGTGGTGGTGGCGGTCCGGCTCCGGTCGATCCGCCCGGTGCTGCCGCCGGTGGCCGCGTTCGTGCTCACCTATCTGACCATCGGGCCGCTGAAGGTGTGGACCGCCCGGCCCGCGCCCAGCGCCAGCGTCAAGGAGCCGTTCCTGCCGCCCGACCAGACGTTGCCGCTGTTCCAGCACGACCTGCCGGTGCGCTTCGCCCAGTCGTACCCGTCGGGGCACGTGGCCAACGCGATCGTCTGGTACGGCATGCTCGCCCTGCTCCTGGCGCCGCTACTGCGCACCCTCGGCCGCACCGTCCCGCCCCGGCTGGTCACCGTGGTCCGGGTGCTGCCGCCACTGATCGTGCTGAGCACGACGACGTACCTCGGCTGGCACTGGCTGACCGACTCGGTCGCCGGGCTGCTGCTCGGCCTGCTGCTGGACCGGCTGCTGCACCGGGTGCCCTGGAACGACCTGCCGTTGCCCGCCGTACTGCGGAACTGGGACCGGCCGTTCATCTCGGGCCCGTAGCCTGCGCCCGTGGTTCAACTGGCGCGGCGGCTGGCCGTACCCGATGCGGTGGTCATCGGGCTGGGATCGATGCTCGGTGCGGGCGTCTTCGTGGTCTTCGCCCCGGCCGCCGCGGCGGCCGGTGGCCTGGGTCTGCTGATCGCACTGGCCCTGGCCGGCTTCATCGCCTACTGCAACGCGACCAGCTCGGCCCGGTTGGCCGTCCGCTACCCGGAGTCCGGCGGCACCTACGTCTACGGCCGGGAACGGCTGCACCCGTTCGCCGGTTTCCTCGCCGGCTGGGGGTTCGTGGTCGGCAAGACGGCGAGCTGCGCGGCGATGGCGCTGACCATCGGGGCCTACCTCTGGCCGGGGCGGGCGCGGCTCGTCGCGATCCTCGCGGTGGTGGCGGTGACCGCGGTGAACCTGCGCGGCATCGGCAAGACCGCGACCGCCACCCGGGTGCTGGTCGGCGTCACCCTCGCGGTCCTCGTCGTGGTGGCGGTGACCGGCGCGCCGCACATCGCACCCGACCGGCTGGACGGCCTCGGCGGGACCGGGTTCCGGGGCGTGCTGACCGCCGCCGGGCTGCTCTTCTTCGCCTTCGCCGGGTACGCCCGGATCGCCACCCTCGGCGAGGAGGTCCGTGACCCGGAACGGACCATCCCCCGCGCCGTGCCGCTCGCGCTCGGCATCGTGCTGGCCGGCTACCTGGTGCTGGCGGTGGTCGCGCTCGGCGTGCTGGGCGAGGAGCGGCTGGCCACCGCCGCCGCGCCGCTCGCCGAGACGGTCTCCGCCGCCGGGCTGCCCGGCCTCGCCTGGCTGGTCCGGGCCGGGGCGACCGTGGCGGTGACCGGCGTACTGCTGTCCCTGCTCGCCGGGGTCGGCCGGACCGCGCTGGCGATGGCCCGCCGCAGGGACCTGCCCGGCGCGCTGGCCGCCGTGCACCCGCGCCTGCGGGTGCCGCACCGCGCCGAGCTGGCCGTGGCCGCCGTGGTGGCGGTCGTGGTGGCCCTGGGCGACATCCGGGGCGCCATCGGCTTCTCCAGCTGCACGGTGCTGGTCTACTACGCGATCACCAACGCCTCGGCGCTCACCCTGGGCCGTGAGCCGGCCCGGAAGGTCCCGGTGCAACTGCTGGCCGCGCTGGGGCTGGTCGGCTGCCTGGTGCTGGCGGTCAGCCTGCCGGTGGCCAGCGTGGTCGCCGGGTTCGGGGTGCTCGCCCTCGGCGCCCTCGGGTACGCCCTACGCCACGCCGTCGGCCGGGCCTGACCCGGGTCACTCCTCCGGTTGCCTCGGGGCCGGCGTACCGGCCGGCTCCGGCGAGATCGAAGTGGTCTCCCGGAGCAGGGCGGTCAGCCCGGCCCGTCGAGCCACCACGGTCAGCCGGTCCCCCGCCTGGATCACCATCCTCGGGTCGGCGGACCAGTCGGTCCGCTGCCCGGCGCGGCTGTGCGCGAGCAGGCGTACCTCCCCCGGACGGGCCACCGCGGCGAGCGGGCGACCGTCCAGCGGGGAACCGGCCCCCACCGGCACCTCGGTGACCAGCAGCGCGTGCCGGCCGACCGGGATGGTGGCGATCACGGCGCGGTCCAGCAGCGCCGCCGCGAACGCGGGCGCGGCCAGGTACGACACGCTGCGCGAGATGCCGATGCCGAACGCCCGCTGGATCCGCTCGGCGAAGTCGCCGTCGAAGAGGCGGAGCACCACCCGCAGGTCGGCGTCGAACGAGCGGGCATTCAACGCGGCGCGCAGGTTGGCCCCGTCGTCGGTGGAGACCACCACCAACGCCTGACAGGTGTCGACGGAGGCGGCCCGCAGCGTCTCCTCCAGCCCGGCGTCCCCGACGATCAGCGGTACGCCCAGCCGGTGCGCGAGCGGGGCGCCGCGCGCGTCGGGGTTCCGGTCGATGGCGACCACCTCGACCCCGAAGTCGTACAGCTGGGCCATCACCCGGGTGCCGATGTTGCCCAGCCCGACCACCACCACGTGGCCGGAGCGGTCGGGTTGGATCCGGCCGTTGTGCAGGGCGAGGCGGGCGTTGACGATGCCGTCGACCACGGCCGCCGTGATCAGCGGGATCAGCGCCAGCCCGGCCAGGGTGAGCACCACCTGCATGATCTGGGCGGTGGCGGGCTTGTCGAGGTCGGGGTCCTGCCCGCTCAACGAGGTGACCAGGGTGAGATAGAGGGCGTCGGACCAGCCCACGTGCGCGGCGCCGGAGTTCAGCCAGCCGAGGACGGCGATCATCGCGAGCAGCGCCAGCACCGCGATACCGATCTTGCGGGTGGCGAAGCTGCGGACCGCGCGGAGCAGCACCATCGCGGGCTGCCGGCGCCGCCGGGCCCGGGCCAGCCGGCGGGCGGCCAGCTCGGCGCCGGCCGGCCGGCCGGTCGCCTCGGCCAGCACCACGTCGGCCGCCGCCTCGTCGGCGGGCAGCACCCGGACCAGTTCCGGGTCGGTGGTGACGGCCAGCCCGCAGAGCACGTCCGACGGGCGTACGTCGGCACGGCGGGCCGCGTAGAGGGTGCGGCCGGCGTGCCGGAAGTGGGTGGGGGCCAGCTCGCCGAGCGCGGCGGCGACGAACGCCGGGGCGGCCATCGCGGCGTCGGAGAGCACCGCCGAGTCGGGGAAGAGCTGCCGCAGGCCGTCGGCGAGGCTGGTGTTGAACATGCGTACCACCAGGCGCAGCCGGGGCTCGACCTCCTGGGCACAGAGCGCGGCATGCATGTTGCCCACGTCGTCCTGGTGCAGCAGGGCCAGCCCGTCGGCGCCGGCGAGCCCGGCGCGGCGGAAGGCGGCCTCGTCGAGCCGGTCGGCCAGGACCACCTGGACGCCCTCGATGTCCCGGCCGTCCGGGCCCTCGGTGCGGCGGCGCCCGGGCACGACCAGGGTGACCCGGATCCGCCCGGTGGACGACTCGGTGGCGAGCAACGACCGGACCACCCAGTACGCCAGCGGGTCGGAGCCGCAGACCACGTAGTGCGGGTGGGCGTCGCCGTTCATCCGGAGCCGCCCGGCGGCGCGGCGCGCGCGCTCGCGCAGGGGCTCGGTCATGCCCGGATGGTAGTCAGCCACTCGCGATGCGCGCAGCCCTTGGATCACGAACGCATGGCGTTTCGGGGTACGGGTAGAGCAGACGGTATGCAGACGTTCCTCCCGTACCCGAACTTCCTGGCCAGCGCACGGGTGCTGGACCAGAAGCGGCTGGGCAAGCAGCGGGTGGAGGCCATCCAGGTCCTACGCGGGCTGACCTGGCCGACGTACGGCTGGCGCAACCACCCGGCGGTCAGGATGTGGGCCGGGTACGAGGAGGCGCTGACCCGGTACGGGCTGGACATGTGCGCCGTGTGGTGCGAGCCGGGCCGGGCGGACACCTGCGCGGCCACGCTGACCACCGACCTCGCGACCACCTGCGGCATCGACACCGTGCGTACCCAGGCGGAGCTGGCCGAGGCCGGGGAGCTGCCGCCCTGGCTGGGCCGGGAGGACCTGCACCGCAGCCACCGGTCGTCGCTGCTGCGCAAGGATCCGGCGCACTACGGCCCGCGGTTCGGTGACGTCCCGCCCGATCTGGAGTACGTCTGGCCCGGCTCCGACCGGGAACGGCGCTGTCCGCCGCCGTCCGAGGGCTGAACCGGCCTGCCGGGTGGCCCACGGAGGGATCGAAATGCGTTGCCCGCCGCACCCGTGCCGCCCTACCGTGATCGCGCAAGGTCAACCACCGCTCCGGGAGCCGTCGATGTCGCTACGACACGCCACCACTGTGCCGTCGTGGCTGCTCAGCGACGGTTGCCGAGCCGAAGGTCCCCGCGCCGGGTGGCCGGACTGACGCGTACCCGCGTGTTCGTCACAGCCGCCCGTCCCGTGGACCAGGGCGGCTTTTTGCTGCCGTTCCGCCGATCGTGAAGGGAGAGCCCGGTGGACGCCGTCCTCGTCATCAACGCCGACCTCGGCCCGCTGCACCGGGTCACCGTCCAGCACGCGATCCGGATGCTCTGCCGGCGGGTCGCCGAGATCCACGAGGCCGAGCCGGACCGGGTCATCGGGGTCTTCCCGATGCCGCGCGTGGTCCGCCTCGTCCGCTACGTCGTCACCCGCTGGCGGTTCAGCGCCGGCCCGGCCTGGTCGCGGGGCGGGGTGCTGCGCCGCGACGGGTGGCGGTGCGCGTACTGCGACGCCCCGGGCAGCACCATCGACCACATCCTGCCCCGCTCGCGCGGCGGCCGGAACACCTGGAAGAACACCACCGCCGCCTGCTACGAGTGCAACCAGCGCAAGGGCGACCGGACGCCGGCCGAGGCGGGCATGCCGCTGCGGCGCGAGCCGGTGACGCCGACCTGGGCGGCGCTCGCGGGGCGGTGACGGGCCGGCCGGCGGGCACAGGGGGCCGCGTCGGGGGTACGCCCCGGCGCGGCGCCCGCCGGTCCCTTCCCGCCCGGGCGACCCGTCAGCCGGCGGCGGGCGGGGTCCAGGTGAAGCGCGGCGGCCGGCGCCCGTTGACCGCCGCCACTCCCTCGCGGGCCTCGCCGCTGGCCCGGACCTGCCCGTGCCACCAGGCGATCCGCGCGTCGTCGGCGCGCCCGTCGATGATCTCCTTCGCGGCCGTCACGGTGAGCTGGGAGCGCTCGGCGACGGCCGTGGTGACCGCGTCGACCCGGGCGGCCAGGGCGTCGGCCGGCAGCACCTCGTCGACCAGGCCGATCCGCAGCGCCCGGTCGGCGTCGACAAGTTCGCTGGTGAACAGCAGGTGCTTGGCGGCGGACGGGCCGACCAGGCCGGCCAGCCGCCGGGTGGTCGGCGCGGGATAGACCAGCCCCAGCCGCGCCGGGGGTACGCCGAACCGGGCGTCCGCCGTGGCGAGCCGCAGGTCGCAGGCGACGGCGAGCTGGCACCCGCCGCCGACGCAGGCACCCTCGATCGCGGCCACGGTGGGCTTGGCGAAGGCCGCCAGCCGTTCCTCGGCGGCCACCGCGATGCTGCCGTCACCGGCCTCCAGCAGCTCGTCCAGGTCACCCAGGTCGGCACCGGCGCAGAACGTGCCGTCCGCGCCGGTGAGCACCAGCGCCCGCACCGCCCGGTCCGCCTCCAGGCCGTCGAGCAGCACCGGAAGCTGCCGCCACATCCCCGGGGTCATCGCGTTGCGACGGGCCGAGTTCCGGATCACCACGGTGGCCACCGGGCCGGTCACCGTGACGGTCAACTCCGCGTCCGACATGTCTCCTCCTCCGCCGGTCGGGCCGACCATAACGGCGCGGGCCCGACGACCACCCGCGTGGGGTGGCCGCCGGGCCCGCCGACGGTACGGCCAGGTCAGGAGACGTTGACCGCGGTGTCGTCAATGACGAAGGACGTCTGGTAGAGGACGTCTTCGGTGGCGGTGAACTTCAGGGTGACGTTCTGGCCGGCGTAGGCGGCCAGGGAGAACGTCTTCTGGCTGTAGCCGGTGGCCTTGTTCAGGTTGGAATAGGTGGCCAGGGTCGTCAGGACGGTGCCGGAGGAGTTGAGGACCTGCACCGTGAGCTTGTCGTAGGCGGTGGTGGTGGTCGTCTCCGAGCTGTCGATGTGCAGCCAGAAACTGAAGTTGTAGGTGGTGCAGCCGGTCGGCAGGCTCACCGACTGGGACAGGGTGTCGGTGTGGGTGCTGCCGTAGCCGTCCATCCAGGCGTTCCAGGTGCCGCCGTGGGTGGGCTGGCCGCTGGAGCCGTACTGGCCGATGACGCCGGTCGTGGCGGTCCAGACGGTGTTGCCGGACTCGAAGCCGGGGTTGCCCAGTTTCTGGCCGGCGCCGGTGCAGCCGCCGCCGGTGCCGTTCACGGTCAGCGTGTACGTCGTGGTCTTGGCGCCGGAGGTCGCGGTGCCGGTGATCGTCACCGGGTAGGTGCCGGACGGGGTGCTGGCCGAGGTGCTGATCGTCAGGGTCGACGAGGCGCCCGAGGTCACCGACGCCGGGCTGAACGACGCGCTCGCGCCGGTCGGCAGGCCGGACGCGGAGAACGTCACGGTCTGCGCGGTCCCGCTGGTGGTCGCCGTCGACACGGTGGTGGAGACCGCGGAACCCGCCGTCACCGAACCGGACGTCGGCGAGAGCGAGACGGAGAAGTCGTTGCCGGTCGACCCGCAGGGCGCGTCGTTGCCGGTCACGCTCACCGCGGTCCACGCCGCCTGGACGGCCTTGTACTCGGTGGAGCAGTTGCCGTACAGGTCGGTGGCGGCCTTGAGGGTGTACGCCCGGGCGGTGTTGGCCGGGTTGCTGGTGTTGACGTACGTGGTGTTCGAGGTGAAGTACACGTCGAGCGCCCGGTACCAGATCTTCTCCGCCTTGGCGCGGCCGATGCCGGTCACCGCGGGGGCGGAGCCGCAGACCGGCGAGGTGCCGTACGCGGTGGCGCCGGTGCCCTCGGCGAGGTTGAAGAAGAAGTGGTTGCCCGGGCCGGACGAGTAGTGCACGTCGACGTTCTTGGTGGTGGTGGACCAGCAGGAGTGCGACGAGCCGTCCAGCGACGGGTTGTACATGTAGCGGAGCGGCTTGCCGTTGCCGTTGATGTTGATCTTCTCGCCGATGTCGTAGTCGCCCGGGTCGCTCGGCGCGTTGGCGTAGAACTCCACCATCGTGCCGAAGATGTCGCTGGTGGCCTCGTTGAGGCCGCCGGACTCACCGGAGTAGACCAGGCCGGCGACCGCCTCGGTGACGCCGTGGCTCATCTCGTGGCCGGCCACGTCGAGCGAGACCAGCGGACGGGAGTTGCTCGACCCGTCACCGTAGGTCATCTGGGAGCCGTCCCAGAACGCGTTGACGTAGTTGTTGCCGTAGTGCACCCGGCTCGGCACGCCGGCGCCGTTGCCGAAGATGCCGTTGCGGCCGTGCACGTTCTTGAAGTAGTCGAACGTCACCGCGGCGCCGAAGTGCGCGTCGACGGCCGCCGACTGCCGGTTGGAGGTGGCGCCGTTGCCCCAGGTGTTGGTCGAGTTGGTGAACGTCGCGCAGGTCCCGGTGGTGGTGTTGTTCATGTCACAGGTGCGGCCGTTGCCGTGCGACGGGTCCACCATCGAGTAGGTGCTGCCGGAGAGCGTCGTGTCGATGCTGACGGTGCCCGAGTAGACGCTGTTGCCGGTGCCGGCGACCGACTCGATCTCGTCGTACGAGCCGATCACCTTGCCCGTGCTGGCGTCGGTGATGACGTGCAGCTTGGACGGGGTCTGCCGGTCGGCCTTCCAGCCGGAG
The DNA here is from genome assembly GCF_900089605.1 of Micromonospora narathiwatensis. Lineage (NCBI taxonomy): Bacteria > Bacillati > Actinomycetota > Actinomycetes > Micromonosporales > Micromonosporaceae > Micromonospora > Micromonospora narathiwatensis. The sequence goes on from NZ_LT594324.1 coordinate 4,959,459, forward strand.
GCGACGGTCTCCCAGGCCAGGCGGCCCTGACCCGAGCTGGCGTCGACGAAGAGTTCGGACGCGCCAACCGAGGTGAGCGTGCCGGAGAACGTCTTGCGCGCGCTGGCCTGGGCGGCGGCCGAGCCGACCTTGGCGGTGGTGCTCAGGGTGAGGGGCGCGGTCAGGCCGACCGAGGTGCCGGCCACGGCGCCGTTCGGGGCGGCGTGGACGACGAAGTCGCCGCCGTAGACGCGCAGGCCATGATAGGTCCGGGTGTACCGGGTGTGGGTGGCGCCGGAGGCATCCACCTTGGTGCGGACGGCCTGGTACGCCTCACCGCTGGCGCCCTGCACGGCACCGGGGTTGGTGCGGAGGATGCTGTCCGCACGAGCTACCGCGGACTCCGCGGCCGGAGCGCTGGGTGTTGCCGCGTACGCCGTGGTGGTGACGCAGGTCAGCACGCCGCTGGTGAGCAGCGCTGCGCTGACGGCGGCAAGGGGTCTTTTCACGGGCCCTCCTGAAGGGGGAAAGTTGTGACGGGGGTAGTCACGGATGTAGATATAGCGATACATCGAGGAAAGCGGAAGAGGGTCGGGCGATTCCTGCCGGGGACATTGGCCGTTCGGACGAGGCGGCGCAGGTGGGTGGAACCGGATGGCCCCGCCGTGCGTCCGATCGGCATGAGATCAACTCCCGTCGCCGCGGCCGTCCTCGCCGTGCTCCTCACCCCCCTCGCCGGGTGCGCCCAGGCCGGCGGGACGAGCGCCACCCCGACCAGCGCCACCCCGACCAGCGCCACCCCGACCAGCGCCACCCCGACCAGCGGCACGCCGACGGAGGGCCCGACCAGCGCACCGACCACCGAGTCGCCCACCGCCGCCGGCACCGGGCCGGCCGGCAGGCCGGGCGTGGACGTGGTGCTGACCAAGTCCGGCGGCTTCGCCGGGCTGGACGACACGGTGACCGTGACGCCCGACGGCCGCTGGACCAAGGTCGACCGGGCGGGCGCCACCCGCACCGGCCAGCTCGACGCCGGTGACCTGGACCGGCTCCGGCAGCTCACCGCCGACCGGCGCCTGCTCGCCGAGGCCACCGCCACCGCCCCGGTCAGCACGTGCGCGGACGCCTTCACCTACCAGCTCACCGTGGGTGCGGTCACCACCAGCTACGTGGACTGCTCGTCGGACCGCACGCCGCCCGCCGCCACCGCGGCCGTGGTCGAGCTGCTCACCCAGGCCACCGACTGACGCCCGCCGACGGGTACGCACGGCGGAACCAGCGCGGGCGGGGGATCCGTCCCGGGGCGACTCGCCCGCACAAACGTCGGGAGGCGCGAGCCTGGCCCGCGCCTCCCGACAAACCGCTGCCCCGCCGTCAGCGGACCGCCCGGAGCAGGGTCGCCGAGACCCAAGCCCAGCCGGCCGCCACCGCCACCGCGAACGCCACCAGCGCGGCCGCCCGCCCACCGCTGGCCACCAGCGCCAGCCAGGCCGCCGCGAAGAAGACTCCGGTGATCGCGCTGTACGCCGCCCAGCCGCGCTCGCCGCGCCGGGCGAAACGGCGGGCGGTGATCAGGCAGGCCGCGATGAGCGCCGAGAAGGCGACCGCCCCGGCGCCGAAGTGCGCGAACCCGTGCCAGCTCACCTCGCCCGGGCCGCGCGGCGTGCCGGCCGGGAAGCCGTCGAACGGATCGGCCACGAAGATCCCCGCCAGCACCAGGCCGAGACCGTACTGGCCGAGCAACCAGGGGCCGCTGACCGGGCCGAGACCGGGATGCGGGGTCCGCCGCAGCGCCAGGGCCGCCCCGACGCAGAGCAGCCCGGCGACGATGAAATTGCCTATCTGCAGCCAGCCCAGGTCCCCGTTGCCGAGCACGCTGACCGGGTGCCGGCGGAAGTCGAAACCGTCGCGGGCCAGCCCCTGGACCAGCGCGACCGCCACCCAGAGCGGGCCGGCCACGACGCCGCCGGCGAGCAGCACCCGGCCGACGCTCGCCCGCGCCACCGGCCGCACCGTGATCGCCTCGGTCACCGATCCACCCGTCTCAGGCCTGGGTGAACATCTGGCCGATGCGGATCTTGTTGCCGAACGGGTCGCGGATGCCGAAGTCGATCCCGTACGGCCGCTCGGTCGGCTCGTCGTAGGCCTCCACGCCCTTCGCCATCAGCTCCGCGTACGTCTTGTGGGCGTCGTCGGTGGTCATGAAGAGGTGGCCGCCCAGCGCGCCCTTGGTGAGCAGCTCGCGGACCTGCTCGGCGGTGGCCGGGTCGAGGGCCGGCGGCCCGGGCTTCTCCAGCAGGATCTCGCGCTCCGGGTCACCCGGCAGGTTGACCGTGAGCCAACGCATGAAGCCGAGGTCCGCGTCCGTGTTGACCTCCATGCCGAGCTTGCCGACGTAGAAGTCGAGGGCCTCGTCCTGGTCGAGAACATAGATCTGAGAGCGGGAAATCGCGTTCATCGTCATGCCGGAAACGCTAGAGCAGATCGCTGACCTGCCGCTTATCCAAAACTGATCGGTTCCCGGGCGCCTGGGTCGGCGTCGGCCGTCGGTTGCCCCTGCGTCGGCCGGCCGGCGTCGCTCGGTCGCATCCACGCCTTGATGAAGCAGCTCGGCACGCCCGCGGCGAGCTCCTTCCGCCGCCGGTACGCCGACGGCGACTCGCCGACGATGTCGCGGAACGTCCGGCTGAACGTGCCCAGGCTGGCGAAGCCCACCGCGTAGCAGATCTCGGTGACCGGCTGGCCGGTCTGCACCAGCAGGTACATGGCCCGTTCGACCCGACGGCGTTGCAGGTAGCGGTGCGGGGTCTCGCCGAAGGTGGCACGGAAGGTACGGATGAAGTGCGCCTCGGAGACGTGCGCGATGCGGGCCAGCGCCGGCACGTCCAGCGGTTGGGCGTACGCCCGGTCCATGGCGTCCCGGGCGCGCAGCATCGCCCGGTTGGACTCCTCGACCGCCCGGCTCACCGAACCGCTCCCCCGTCCAGGACCAGGTCGAGTTCGCGGAGCTGGTCGGGATCGGCCACCACCTCGATGCCGATGATCCGGTCGGTGACGGTGAAGCTGAGCGCGAGGCTGGTCCGGCCACCCACGACGACGACCGCGCCCGGCATGCCGTCGACGAACGCGGGCACCGCGGCCTGGGCCCGCCCGTTGAAGAAGCCGGCCACGCCGGCCGAGCCGCGCAGCTCGGCGCTGCCGCCCATCCGGACGGCGGCGGCGTCGGCGCGCAGGACCACGTACGGGTCGAGCAGGCTGACCAGGTCGTCGAAGCGGCCCTCCCGGGAGGCGGCGAGGAACGCCTCGACCACCCGACGCTGCCGGGCGGGATCGGTCTGCGGGTCGGCGGACCGGCTCTGCACCCGGCGCCGGGCGCGGCTGGCGATCTGCCGTACGGCGGCGGCGCTGCGGTCGACCACCGGCGCGATCTCCTCGAAGGAGACGGCGAACATGTCGTGCAGCACGAACACCAGCCGCTCGGTGGGGCCGAGGGTGGTGAGCACCACTTCGAGCGCCCGGCCGACCGACTCGGCGAGCAGTGCCTCCTGCTCCGGGTCACGCCCGTCGACCAGCTCTGCGGTGGACGCGTCCGCGGCCACTTCCGCCGGCTCCTCGTGCCGGGCGCTGGCGGACCGCAGCCGGTCCAGGCAGACCCGCCCGACCGTGGTGGTCAGCCAGCCCGGCAGGTTGTCGATGGTGTCGGTGTCGGTGTGGGTGAGCCGCAACCAGGTGTCCTGCACGGCGTCGTCGGCCTCGGCCCGGGAGCCGAGCATCCGCTGCGCCACCGCGCGCAGCCGGGGGCGTTGTTCCTCGAACCGCCGGACCAACACGTCGGTGTCGCTCACGACCTCGCCATCCCCCACACCCCTGAGTGACTGCCGTCACATCTGTCACGACGGCCGTCCATGCCTCGACATCCAGGTGACGGACGACGACGGACGGCGCGACGAACGCCGGCCAGCCTAACAGGACAGGATGGATCAAAATGGCTCTCGATGCACGCATCCAGAACCCGGCGGCCCTGCTCCCCGACGCGGTGCAGGCGGTCAACCTGCTCTACAAGGCCGCGCACTCGGCGGGCGTACCCGGCAACACGCTGGAACTGGTCCACCTGCGTGCCAGCCAGATCAACGGGTGCAGCGCCTGCGTCGACTCCGGGGCGCGGAGCGCCCGGAAGGCGGGCGAGACGGAGGAGCGCCTGTTCGCACTGGCCGCCTGGCGGGAGACGCCGTACTTCACCGACGCGGAGCGGGCCGCGCTCGCGCTGGCCGAGGCGGCGACCCGGCTCGCCGACCGGAGCGACGCGGTGCCGGACGAGGTGTGGGACGAGGCGGCTCGCCACTTCGGGGAGAAAGAACTGGCCGCGTTGGTGCTGTGGATCGCCACCACCAACTTCTTCAACCGGATCAACGCGACGACCCGCCAGCCGGCCCCGCAGCACTGGGGCTGACGGCCGGCAGGGCCATACCACCACGACGGCCGCCCTCGCCAGCGGTGCCCCGGCACCCGGCAGGGCGGTCGTCGTCAGTGCGGGGCGGCCTTCGACGCCTGCTGGGCGGCCTCGATGACCTCGGTCAGCGCGGCGTGCAGCTTCCGCAGGTCGTCCAGGGGCATGCCGAGCCGCTCGACGATGGCGGGCGGGATCCGCTCGGCCTCGCCGCGCAGGGCCAGCCCCCTGGCGGTCAGGGTCACCGCGAGGCTGCGCTCGTCGGCCGGATTCCGCTCGCGCTGGAGATAGCCGATCGCCTCCAGGCGCTTGAGCAGCGGCGACAGGGTGCCCGGGTCGAGCTGCAACAGGCGGCTCAACTCGCGTACGGACAGCGGCGCGTGTTGCCAGAGGGCGAGCATCACCAGGTACTGCGGGTGGGTCAGGCCCATCGGTTCGAGCAGCGGACGGTACACGGCCACGACGCCGCGGGCCGCCACGGACAGGGCGAAGCAGACCTGCTGCTCCAGCGCCAGCGGGTTGTCGAGCTGGCTCGGGTCGCCCGTCCCTTCACCGAATTTCGCCACGGTGCTACCGTACCAATAGTTTGTGCACCAATCATTTGACCACCAAGCAGCGGGTCGTGCGGGACGGAGACTGGATGATGGCTGCCGACGAGGAGAAGAAGGCCGGTGAGGGCGGACGCCTCCTGGGGTGGGTGTTCCGGAACCTCGCCGGCCCGCCGACCGTGGAGAACGCCGTCCAGGGCGGCTCCCAGCAGGCGCGCGACCTGTGGAAGCAGGACCTTGAGCGGCGAAAGCAGTGGAGCCGGGAGCAGCGCGAGCGCAAACGCGCCGAACGCGAGGCCCGGCGCGGGGAGTGAGCCACCGAGTCGCCTCCGGCGCGGTGGACCGACAAAAGTGGCACTCCCGGAACGGAAGTGCCTGACAACGTCGGAGCCCCCGGCCGGGATCGAACCGGCGACATCTCGCTTACAAGGCGAGTGCTCTGGCCAGCTGAGCTACAGGGGCGTGTGGTGCCGTGGTCAGCATAGCGACTGACGTCGGGAAATCCCGCTCGGCAGGGCTCCCGAGCATGGAAAACGTCAATTTCCTGACCGCGGCACCGACGGATCGTCGCCATGGCCGCCGAAGGCCGGGAGGATTGCTGCCTCGGCGTGCCTGTGTGACCGTTATGCGGTATGCGATCCGTCCCACCGGATGTTCACCGTCTTGGCACGGTCGCAAATCCCGTTTACCGTGCAGTGACACGGACGACACTCCGGTCGGCCTCGGCTGTCCGGGCGACGCCCGTTGACCGGCACCGTGGGTGCCGGTCGCTCCTTCACTCGGATCGTCCGGCACGTTCCTGCCGGTGAAAGGAAGCGCTCCACCATGGCTACGGTCACCTACGCGAAGGCGTCCCGGATCTACCCGGGCACCGAGCGCCCCGCGGTAAACCAGCTCGACCTCGAGATCGGCGACGGCGAGTTCCTCGTCCTGGTCGGCCCGTCGGGTTGCGGCAAGTCCACCAGCCTCCGGATGCTCGCCGGCCTGGAGGACGTCGACGACGGCGCCATCTACATCGATGAGCGGGACGTCACCCACCTGCCGCCGAAGGCCCGCGACATCGCGATGGTCTTCCAGAACTACGCCCTATACCCGCACATGACCGTCTACGAGAACATGGCCTTCGCGCTGAAGCTGCGCAAGACCTCGAAGTCGGAGATCGACCGGCGGGTCAAGGAGGCGGCCGGGCTGCTCCAGCTGGAGGAGTTCCTCAACCGCAAGCCGAAGGCGCTCTCCGGCGGCCAGCGCCAGCGGGTCGCCATGGGTCGCGCGATCGTCCGCGAGCCGCAGGTCTTCCTGATGGACGAGCCGCTGTCGAACCTCGACGCCAAGCTCCGGGTGCAGACCCGTACGCAGATCGCGTCGCTGCAGGCCAAGCTCGGCGTCACCACGGTCTACGTCACCCACGACCAGGTCGAGGCCATGACCATGGGCCACCGGGTCGCGGTCATGCTCGACGGCGTCCTCCAGCAGGTGGACACCCCCCGGGCGCTCTACGACACCCCGGCCAACGTCTTCGTCGCCGGCTTCATGGGCTCCCCCGCGATGAACATCAAGACCGTTCCGCTGACCGAGCGGGGCGCCGCGTTCGCCGAGCTGAACGTCCCGCTGACCCGCGAGCAGGTCGAGGCGGCCAAGGCCGAGGGCGGCAACGGCAAGGTCACCGTGGGCTTCCGTCCGGAGGACTGCGACCTGGTCAGCCCGACCGAGGGCGGCATGCCGGTCGTGGTCGAGCTGGTCGAGGACCTCGGCTCCGACGCCAACGTCTACGGCCACGCCGCGCTCGAGGGCCACAACGAGCGCTTCGTGGTCCGGACCGACCGGCGCACCATGCCGAACATGGGCGACACCGTGTTCGTGAAGCCGCGCCAGGGCCGCAGCCACGTCTTCCACGCCACCACCGGCAAGCGCATCTGACGTACGCGAAGCAAAGGGGCGGTCCGCCACGGCGGACCGCCCCTTTCGTGTCTGCGGAGGAGGGTTACGCCTCGACGGCGCGCCGGCGGGCGACCTCGGCCAGGGTGACCGCGGCGGCGACGCTGGCGTTGAGCGACTCGACGTCGGAGACCATCGGGATGCTCACGGTCAGGTCACAGGTCTCGCCGACCAGCCGGGACAGCCCCCGCCCCTCCGAGCCGACCACCACCACCAGCGGGCCGACCGCCGCCTCCAGGTCGTACAGGTCGGTCTCGCCGTCGGCGTCCAGGCCGATCACGACGAAGCCGGCGTCCTTGCATGCCTTGAGCGACCGGGTCAGATTGGTGACCTGGGCGACCGGGACCCGCGCGGCCGCGCCGGCGCTGGTCCGCCAGGCGGTCGCGGTGATCCCGGCGGCCCGCCGCTCCGGTACGAAGACACCCTGCGCGCCGAACGCGGCGGCGGAGCGGATCACCGCGCCGAGGTTGCGCGGGTCGGTGACCCCGTCCAGCGCGACCAGCAACGGAGCGGCCTGCTCCAGCGAGGCCGCCATCAGGTCCTCGAACGGCTCGTACGCGAACGGCGGCACCTGGAGGCCGACGCCCTGGTGCAGCACGCCCCCGGTCATCCGGTCCAGCTCGGCCCGGCTGACCTCCAGGATCGCGATGCCCCGGTCGGCGGCGGTCCGGACGATCTCGTTGATCCGGTCGTCGATGTCGATGCCCTGGGCGGTGTAGAGGGCGGTCGCCGGCACCTGGGCGCGCAGCGACTCCAGCACCGGGTTCCGCCCGACCAGCAGCTCCGGGCTGTCCTTGGCCGGGTTGGACCGGCGGCCCGGGGCGACCCGGGGACCGCTCCGGGCGGGAGCCCTGCCCTTGCCGCCCTTGAGCGGGACGCCGGCCCGGCCGCCCTTGCCCCAGGTGGTGTCCTTGGTGCCCGGCTGGCCGATCTTGGGGGCACGCCCCTCCTCGGCCGCCGCGCGGCGCTCCTTGTCCTGCTTCCAGGCGGTGCGCTGCGGAAGCTTCTCGGTGCCCGAGTATCCCTTGTGCCAGGGCCGCTCGTCGGCGGGCAGGGTACGGCCCCGGCCCGCGAGGGAGTCCTTGTTCTTGCCGCCGGAGCCCTTCGGGGCACCCGCCTTCGGCGTCAGTCGCCGGCCACGGCGCTGCGAGTTGCCGGCCATCAGTCCTGCTCTCCAATAGTCCAACGGGGGCCCTGGGGGGTGTCCTCGACCACCACGCCGGCCTGCTTGAGCTGGTCGCGTACGGCGTCTGCGGCGGCCCAGTCCTTGCGGCTGCGGGCCTGGGCACGCTGCTCCAGGGCGAGCGCGATCAGGGAGTCCACCACACCACGCAGGTCGCTCGCGCGGCCACCACCGGTCCACGCCGGGTCCAGGGGGTCGACGCCGAGGATATCCAGCATCGCCCGGGTGGCGGCCAGCGCCGTGCGCACGGTCACATCGTCGCCGGCGGTCAACGCGGTGTTGCCGTCGCGGACCACCTCGTGCAGCACGGCCAGAGCGGCCGAGGTGTTGAGGTCGTCGTCCATGGCCGCGACGAAGCCGGCCGGCAGCTCGCCGAACTGCCCGGCGCCGACCCGCTCCGCGGCCCGCTGCACGAAGCCCTCGACCCGCCGGTACGCGACCGCGGCCTCGCGCAGCGCGTCCTCGGAATAGTCAATGCGGGACCGGTAGTGCGCGGCTGCGTAGTAGTAGCGCAGCTCGACCGGGCGGACCCCGAGCGACGCCACGTAGTCGAGGTCGAGGGTGTTGCCCAGCGACTTGCCCATCTTGGTGCCACCGATGCCGAGCAGGCCGTGGTGCACCCAGTAGCGGGCGAACGGCAGGTCGGCCGCCTGGGACTGGGCGATCTCGTTCTCGTGGTGCGGGAAGGTCAGATCGAGCCCGCCGCCGTGGATGTCGAACTCGGGGCCGAGGTAGCGCCAGCACATCGCGGAGCACTCGATGTGCCAGCCGGGCCGGCCCCGGCCCCACGGCGAGGGCCAGTACGCGTCGGCCGGCTCGTCCGGCTTGGCCCCCTTCCAGAGGGCGAAGTCCCGCGGGTCGCGTTTGCCCCGCTCGGGCGCGTCCCCGGCGGACTGCATGTCCTCCGGCGACTGGCCGGAGAGCGACCCGTACGCCGGCCAGGAGGCCACGTCGAAGTAGACGTCGCCGGAGCCGTCGGTGGCCGGGTAGGCGTGACCGGTCTCGATCAGCCGGGCGATCAGCTCGTGCATCTCGGGGATGTGCCCGGTGGCCCGCGGCTCATAGGTGGGCGGCAGCACGTTCAACGCCCGGTACGACTCGGCCAGGATCTGCTCGTTGGCGTACGCGATCGACCAGAACGGGCGGCCCTGCTCCATCGCCTTGACCAGGATCTTGTCGTCGATGTCGGTCACGTTGCGGATGAAGGTGACCTCGAAACCGGACGCGATCAGCCAGCGGCGCAGCACGTCGTAGTTGACGCCGGAGCGAAGGTGGCCGATGTGCGGCGGAGCCTGGAGGGTGAGACCACACAGGTAGACCCCCACCTTGCCGGCTTCCCGCGGAACAAAGTCCCGCACCGATCGGGTGGCGGTGTCATACAGGCGTAGCGTCACCGTACAAGGGTAGCCGTCCGCACATTTCGGGGTCGCCCGGAGCCGGTCGTACGCTGCGTGCTGTGGAGACGGCGGCACGTACGGGAGAGACGGCGCAGACCCTGGACCGGGGACTGCGGCTGCTGCACCTGGTCGCGGACGCGCCCGGCGGGTTGACCGTCACCGAGGCGGCGCACCGGCTGGGCGTCGGCCGGGCGGCGGTCTACCGGCTGGTCGGCGCGCTGACCGAGCACGGCATGCTACGCCGGGACGGCGAGGGCCGGCTGCGGCTCGGCGTCGGCGTGCTGCACCTGGCCCGGCGCGCCCAGCCGCTGCTCGCCGAGGGGGCGTTGCCCGCGCTGCGCCGGCTGGCCGAGCAGGCCGGCGCGACGGCGCACCTGACCGTGGTCGAGGGCGGCGAGGGGGTCGCCCTCGCGGTCGTGGAGCCGAGCTGGACGTCGTTCCACGTGGCGTACCGGACCGGGTCCCGCCACCCGCTGGAGCGGGGCGCGGCGGGACGGGCCATCCTGGCCGGGCGGTCGGGCGCCGCCGGCCCGATCAGCACCAGCGGGGAACTCCAGTCCGGGGCGTACGGGGTGGCCGCGCCGGTGCTCGGGGTGCCCGGGCTGGAGGCGAGCGTAGGCGTGGTATCGCTGACTCCGCTCGACGTCGAGGTGGTCGGCGCCCAGGTGACCGGCGCCGCGACCGCGATCACCACCGCCCTCACCTGAGCCTGCCCGGCTGACCGGGCTGGCGGGCTGGCCGGCTGGCCGGCTGGCGGGCTGGCTGACCGGGTTGGCCGGCTGCCGCATCGTCGGCGGAGTGGCGGTGTCGGCTCGCCCCAGACAACGCCAGATCGGCGGAGTGGCGGTGTCAGCTCGCACCGGACACCGCCAGATCGGCGAAAAGGCGGGGGCGCGAGCGCCGTCCGACAGCGGACGGGCGGCCGTGCACGGGCCGGGCCTTACCACAGGTGGTGGGGGACGTGGCGGTTGTCCACAGGGCAGGGCGTGACAACGGGTCACGTTTGTCCACAGGGGTGTCGCTGGCTCGTCGCTCGCCGCCAGGCTGGTCGACATGTCTCCTCATCCGCACCGACCGGCCGAGCTGGCCTGGCAGGTCTTCCGGGGCTCGGACGTCATCCGGCGCGGGCTGCTGACCCGGCATCAGCTCCGGGGCGCGTCCTGGCTCCGCCTGCGGCACGACGTCTACGCCGACGCCCGGCTCGACCGTGATCACGCACTGGCGTGCCGCGCCGCTCTGCTCCGGCTGCCGCCGGGCACGCTGCTCGCCGGGCCCTCGGCCGCATACCTGCACGGCGTGGAGCACGCCGCGGGTTTCGCCGACGACGTGCACGTCCTGCTGCCGCCAAGGACCCGAGCGGACGCCCAGCCCGGAATCCGGGTCCACCGCATCCGTCCGGACGTGTCCCCCGCCTCCGCAGACCTCCTCGTCGCCGGCAGCGCCACCGCCGGACCGGTGAGCACCATCAGCATCGCCGCCGGTGGAACCGGCCGCGCGGCCGAGCACGAGGCCACCTCCCGGCCTGTTCCGGCGTCGATTCCCGCCACCGCCTCCCGGCCTGTTCCGACGTCGATTCCCGCCACCGCCTTGCAGCCCGTTCGGACGTCGATTCCCGCCACCGCCCCCCAGCCCGTTCCGGCGTCGATTCCCGCCACCGTCGGCCGGCCGGTGGCGCGGGCGACCCGGCCCGCCATCCTCCGATCCGGTGGGGTCGGAGGAGATCCCTCGCCCACTGGCCCTTCGTCCTGGCTGCCGCGCAGCGCCCCGGCGGCGTGTGCCTGGGAGACCGCGGTGTGGGTCGACCCCGTCCGGGCGGTCGGCGTCATCGACACGCTGCTGGGCAGTCGTCTGGTCAGCGCGGGCGCGCTCGCCGACCTGGCGGAACGCAATGTTGGACGACCTGGTGGCCGACGCGCCGGCTGGGTGTTCGGCCTGGCGGATCCGGCAGCGCAGTCTCCACCGGAGTCGCACCTACGGGTCCGCCTCGTGCTGGCCGGGCTGCCGCGACCGGTCGCACAACATCCGGTCCGGCTCGCCTCCGGGCTGGTCCTGCATCCCGACCTGGCCTGGCCGCAGTTCCGGGTCGCGGTCGAGTACGACGGCACGTGGCACGCCGACGCCGACCAGCTGCACCGTGACCGACAGCGCCTCAACCTGCTCGTCGGCGCCGGCTGGATGGTTCTGCACGTGACAAGCCGCCGCCTGCACCGCGACTTCCCCGCCGTGGTGCGCGAGGTCCGGGCAGCGCTCGTCGCTCGGGGATGGCGAGCGTGAGGCACGCCGGAACGCCGATGTGGCGGTATCCAGGGGCACTGGATACCGCCACATCGCCGACTAGCTGGGCTCACGCCCTCCCGTTAGGGCTTGAGGGGGGACTTCACCGCCGCGTAGGCGTCGACGACGCCGTACCCGTAGAAGCCGTTGAAGTTCGACGAGCCGGCGCAGTACGCGTCGAACTCGGCCGACCGGCCCTCGTTGGTGTAGGTCTGCAGCCGCGGCTCGGGGCAGGCGTGCTTCGCCGCGGTCCGGTACAGGTGCTGCTCGACCAGGTCCGGCGACATGCCGATGCCGTTCCGGCCCTCCTTCTTGCCGTACCGGCTGACGATCAGGGCCGCCACCCCGGCGACGTGCGGGGAGGCCATCGAGGTGCCCTGCAGGTAGGTGTAGTACCCGCACTCGCCCCTCGCCGTGCACTGCTTGAACACGAACGACTCGGCACCGGGCACAATGTCGCCGTTCTCGTCGACCGTGCCCTCCTCCTGGAGCACCTTCTTCGGGTACGTGGAGAGGATCATGTTGGCGTCGGTGCGGTACGAGTCGGTGCCGTAACCGTCCCGGAACCAGCCACCCGGCGCGGCGACCGAGATCTGCTCGGTGCCGTAGTTGGAGTAGTCGGCCTTCTTGCCCGACGGGCCGAGCGACGACACGCCGATCACGTGCGGGCCCTCGACCGGCAGGTCCCAGCAGCTCGCGTTGTCGATCGGCCGCGGATACGGGTCGGTCCCGTAGTCCGGGCTGCTCAGGTCCGTACGCGGGTTGCCGAGGTCCTCGTGGTTGTTGCCGAGCGAGCCGACCAGGGTGACGCCCTTGCGGTGGGCGAAGGTCAGCGCCCGCCTCATGGCCTCGATGGTGGTGCGCTGCTCGGCCTGCGCCTGCGGCGAGTCGGCCGGGTTGGCGGTGCAGTTGTAGAGCCACGGGTCGACGTAGAAGGACATGTTCACCACGTCGATGCCCGCGTTGCCCGCGTAGACCAGCGCGTTGACCACGGGGTTGAGGAAGAAGTATCCGCTGTCCTGGCCGCCCTTCAGCTCGACCAGGGAGACGTTCGGGGCCACCCCGGAGAGCCCGAAGCCGTTCGCGGCGGCGCCGATGGTGCCGGCGACGTGGGTGCCGTGGCCGCCGTCGTCGGTGCCGACCGGGTCGAGGCAGCTCGGCACCTCGCACGGACCGTCGACGTCGGGCAGGTCGGGAGCGAAGTTGCGCGACAGCGCCCAGTTGAAGTTCGGCGCCAGGTCGGGGTTGCTGGCGTCGACGCCGGTGTCCAGGATGCCGACGGTGACGCGCTTGTCACCGGGCTCGGTCTTGCGCGCCTGGTCGGCCCGGATCATCTCCAGGCCCCAGAGCTTGTCGTCGAGCGGATCCATCTTCTTGGCGTGGCCCTTGGCCTGCCCCTTGGCGGCGCCCTTGGTCGCCGCGGCGGCCAGCAGATGCTCCTGCTCGACGCGGTCCAGCTTGGGCTTGCGCCCGATTGCCTTCTGCTCGGCGGCTCCGACCAACGCCCCGGCGGCGGTGGCCCGGCTCACGAAGTCCGCCCGGTCGCTGGTGACCTCGAAGAGGCCGACATCCTCGGTGCGGGATACGACCGCGCCGCCCGCCGCGGTGATCGCGGCGATCGCGGCCTCGGTGGAGACGCCGCTCCGCGCCAGTACGGTGAAGGTCCGGGTGCTGGTCGGAGCGGCGTTCGCCGGGACGCCCAGTCCGGTCACCGTGAGTGCCAGCGAGGCCGCTGCCGCGACCATGCCGGCGGTGAAGCGCTTGCTCACCACATCAGATCCTCTCGTTGAGGGACGTGGCAGTCATCCCACAACACATAGAGGAGTTTGACCAGACGTCCATTCGGACCAGACCGGTTCAGGCTTTCACCGGCGCGATCCGGACGGCCCGTTCATCGCTCGCCGGTCAGGACCGGCTCGGCCGGGGCGGGCGGAACAGCCTCCGGCGTGCCGCGCAGCTCGTCCAGCCGGACCAGGGCGACCCCGACCACGATCAGCGCCCCGCCGAGCAGTTGGACGGGGCTCGGCAGCTCGCCCAGCACCAGCCAGGCGATGAGCACCGCGAACATCACCTCGGTCAGCCCGACGAACGAGGAGAGCCGCGCGCCGAGCAGCCGGGCCCCGGCGACGCCGGTCAGGTACGCGACCACGGCCGCGATCAGCGACAGGCCGGCGATCGGCACCAGCCAGCTCACCTGGTGCCCGGCGAAGTTCACGTCACCGCCGCTCGCCCGCAGCGGCAGCACGCCGAGCAAGCCGAGCAGGCCAAGCCCCAGCGCGCCGACGGCCATGCCCCCGCTGGCCATCACCACGGACGGCAGCGCGGCGTCGACCCGGCCGGCGATGACGAAGTACCCGGCCAGCCCGACCCCGGCACCCAGCCCCCAGAGCACCCCGACCGGATCGAGCCGCCCGGCGCCGGTCAGGTCCAGCACGAACACCAGCCCGCCCAGCGCGGTCAGCGAGCCGGCCACGGTGAGCAGCCGGGGCCGCTGGCCGTGGACCAGCCACATCCAGCCGACCACCAGCACGATGCCGAGGTATTCCAGCAGGAGTGCGACGCCGACCGGCAGATAGCGGACCGCGTTGAAGAAACACGCCTGGGCGACCGCCACGCCGAGCAGGCCGAACACGACGATCGTGCCGGCGTTGCGGCGCAGCACCCGCCGCCGACCGCGCAGCGCCAGCACGGCCGGTACGGCCAGGACCAGCGCCGCGATGCCGACCCGGGCCACCACGACGGCCTCGGCGGACCAGCCGCCGTTGATCAGCGAACGGGCGAACGTGCCCGAGGTGGCGAAGGTGACCGCGGAGATCAGGGCCAGGCCGAGGCCGACGCCGGACCGTTCACGCATCGACAGCTCCTTGATCCGCACGATCGGTCACGAGTGAAACCGGGCTATGCTGATGACGCTAGGCCGGCATCCTGACAGGAGTCAAGTTGCTCTTCGCCCATGACACCGAGTGCGGCCTGGTCGCCGCCGCCGGTCTTGTCAACACCGTCGGCCCGGACCGGGAGGAACTGCCTGACGTGGCTGCCCTCGACGCGTTCGTCGGCGTACACGGCTGGACCGGCCGGCACGAACACACCGACGCGGAGCTGCGCCAGGTCCGCGCGCTGCGCCCCCGGCTCCGCCGGATCTGGTACGCCGACACCGACGAGGTGGTGGCGATCGTCAACGGGCTGCTGCGCGAGTCGCATGCGCTGCCGCAGCTCGTCCGGCACGACGACGAGCCGTACCACGTGCACGCCGTGCCCCGCGACGCGCCGCTGGCGACCCGGATGGCGGTCGAGGCGGCCATGGCGCTGGCCGACCTGGTCCGGATGGGCGAGCTGACCCGGCTGCGCATCTGCGACCACCCGGACTGCGACAACGTGCTGGTCGACCTGTCGAAGAACCGGTCCCGCCGGTTCTGCGACGCCGGCTGCGGCAACCGCGCCGCGGTGAGCGCCTACCGCGCCCGCAAGGCGGCGTCCCACTCCTGTTGATCCACTCCTTGTCGGCGAGATGGCGGTGTCCGTTGCAGGGTGATACCGCTGGATCCGCGATCCCTAGTCGGAATCCGGGTCAGGGGTGGGTCATCCGGAGCAGGTCGAGGGCCTCGTCGAGCTGGGTCTCGCTGAGCTTGCCCGAGGCGACGTGCCCCCGGGAGATCACCACCTCGCGGATGGAGACCTGCTTCGCCAGCGCCTCCTTGGCGATCGAGGCGGCCTCGTCGTACCCGAGGTGGCGGTTGAGCGGGGTGACGATCGACGGCGAGCCCTCGGCGTACGCCAGGCAGACCTCGGCGTCCGCGACCAGGCCGACCACCAGGCGGTCGGCGAAGAGCCGGCTCGACGCGGCCAGCAGCTTGATCGATTCCAGCAGGTTGCGGCCCATCACCGGGAGCATCACGTTCAGCTCGAAGTCGCCCTGCGAGCCGGCGAACGCCACCGTGGCGTCGTTGCCGATCACCTGGGCGCAGACCTGCCGCATCGCCTCGGCGACCACCGGGTTCACCTTGCCGGGCATGATCGACGAGCCCGGCTGGAGGTCGGGGATGCGCAGCTCACGCAGGCCGGCACGAGGGCCGGAACCCATCCACCGGATGTCGTTGGCCACCTTGTACAGCCCGACCGCGATCGTGCGGAGCTGGCCGGAGGTCTCCACGAGCGCGTCCCGGGCGCCCTGCGCCTCGAAGTGGTTACGCGCCTCGGTCAGCGGCAGGCCGGTCGAGGCGCGCAGCTTCTCGATCACCTTGCCGGCGAAGCCCAGCGGGGTGTTGATGCCGGTGCCCACGGCCGTGCCGCCCAGCGGCAGCTCGGCCAGCCGGGGCAGCGCACCCTCCAGCCGCTCCACGCCGTAGCGGACCTGGGCCGCGTACCCGCCGAACTCCTGGCCGAGGGTGACCGGCGTGGCGTCCATCAGGTGGGTGCGCCCCGCCTTGACCACCGTCTCGAACTCGGCCGCCTTCTCCTCCAGCGCGCCGGCCAGGTGCTTCAGCGAGGGGATCAGATCCTCCACCACGAACTGGGTGGCGGCCAGGTGGATCGAGGTCGGGAAGACGTCGTTGCTGGACTGCGAGGCGTTGACGTCGTCGTTGGGGTGCACGTCGCGGCCCAGCTCGCGGCCGGCCAGGGTGGCGATCACCTCATTGGCGTTCATGTTGGACGACGTGCCGGAGCCGGTCTGGAAGACGTCCACCGGGAACTGGTCGTCGTACCCGCCGTCGGCGACGTGCGCGGCGGCGGTGGCGATCGCCTCCGCCACGTCCGCCCCGATCACCCCCAGCTCGCCGTTGACCTGGGCGGCGGCTCCCTTGATCTGAGCCAGGGCCTTGATCTGGGCCGGTTCGATGCCGCGCCCGGAGATCGGGAAGTTCTGCACCGCGCGTTGGGTCTGCGCCCGCCACAGGGCCTCGGCGGGCACCTCCACCTCGCCCATCGAGTCGCGTTCGATCCGGTAGCCGGCCGCCTCTGGAGTCGTCACGCGTACCATCCTGCCGCGCCCCTCGCCGATGCGCAGATGATCGCTCAGGCAAGCTCGGCCAGCAGCTCCTCGACCTCGCCCTGATCGGGTGACTCGACCTGCCGGAACAGCGCCAGCGCCCGGGTCCAGTGCGAGCGGGCCGCAGCCTGGTCGGTGGCTCGCAGGCAGCGGGCGATGCCATCCAGCGCCCGGGCCTGCTCGTAGCGGGCCGCGAGTCGGGTGGCATCGGCGAGCACCCGGCGGTGCAGGTCCAGCGCGCTGGCTACGTCACCCTGATCGAGGACGGCCCGGCCCAGCAGGTTCCGCGAGGCGAGCTGACCGATCCAGTCGCCGGACTCGCGCATCGCCACCAGCGCCTCACGGTGCAGAAGCACCGCCTCCCCGGGATGGCCGGCCTGGCGCTCGAGCACGCCGATCTCGTTGAGCACCTCGCCCTCGCCGAAGCGGTTCTGGCCCCTGCGCTTGAGGAGCAACGCCAGCCGCAACAGCCGCCGGGCCGGCCCCGGATCGCCCATCCGGTGCCGGATCATCCCCAGGTGACCAAGGGCGTTCGCCGACCCGCGAAGGTCACGGGCGACCCGGGCCAGCAGGAGGTGCTGCCGGGCCACGCGCAGCGCCTCCTCGTACCGGCCGAGTTGCAGCAGCGGGACCGCCAGGTTGTTGCACATGTTTCCCAGCACCGTGGCCTCGTCGGGATACCGAGTCAGCCGAACCGCTTCACGGATGTGCGCCACAGCGCGGCAATACTCGTCGGCGCCGACGTAGGCGCCGCCCAGGTTGCCCACGCTGTTCCGTATGCCGCGACGCAGTCCGAGTCGGCGGTAGCGGTCGACCACGGCCTCCATCAGACGGGTCACCTCGGAGAACCGGGCCAGCCGGTAGTGGGCCGACGCGAGGTAGTTCGTGGTCATCGCCACCGCCTCGTCGTCGCGCAGCGTCTCAGCGGCGCGTAGAGCGATGGTGTGCGTCTCGATCAACTCGTCGAGATGTCCACCGTCGAAGTGCGACCGCCAGCACGCCCGGGTCAGCTGCCAGCAGTGCCGGAGGAAGCCCTCGGCCTCGGCAAGCCGGACCAGGGCGGTCAGCGCCGAGCGGTTCTCGTCGAACCAGCCCTGGTCCACGGTGGCCTCGATCAGGTCCGGACGGGCCGGCGGAGGGAAGCGGTGGAGATCGTAGCCCGCCTCGATCGTTCGGGCGATCGCGGCCGCCACCTGCAGGTGATGATCGAGCAGCCGCTCCACGCCGGCCCGGCGCTCGTCGGCCCGCTCGGGTGCGGCCAGCAGCCCTCGCGCGTACTCCCGCAGCAGGTCGTGCAACCGGTACCGGCCGGGCTCCACCTCATCCGCCAGGTGTGCGTCGATCAGTTCGTCGAGCGGGTCGCGCACGTCCGGTAGGGGCAAATCGATGAGAGCCGCGGCCACCCGATTCTCGAACCGGACGCCAGGATGCAGCCCGAGCAGCCGGAACAGCCGCTGTGCCGGGGGCGAGACCTGGGCGTACGACAGGGCGAAGGCCTGCCCCACCGAGCGCTCGCCGGCCGCGAGTTCGGCCAACGGGTCCGGCCCGGCGGCCAGCCGCTCGGCCAGGTCGGCGATCCGCCAGCGGGGCCGGTGCGCCAGGCGGGCGCCAGCCAGGCGGATCGCGAGCGGCAGGTATCCGCACCGGCGGGCCACCTCGGCGGCGGCCGACGGCTCGGCGGCCACCCGCTCCCGGCCGGCGACCCGCGCGAGCAGCTCCACCGCCTCGTCCGGATCAAGCACCGGCAACGACGATGGCCGCCCGTCGTCGAGCCCGACCAACCGGCGGCGACTGGTGATCAGCACCAGGTTGTCCGGCCCGTTAGGCAGCAGCGGTGCCACCTGCGCGGTGCTGGCCGCGTTGTCCAGCACCACCAGGGCGCGCCGGCTGGCCAGCTCGGTACGCCACATCGCCAGCCGGTCGTCCAGGTCGAGCGGTACCCGCTCGGCTGGCACGCCGACCTGCCGGAGCAACGTGGCCACCGCAGCGGCCGGGGCCAGCGGAGTGCGCTCGCTGTGCCCGTGCAGGTCGACGAAGAGATGCGCGTCGGGATAACGGTCACCGAGGGCGGTCGCCACGTGCACGGCCAGGGTGGTCTTGCCGCTGCCGGGCATCCCGTCGATCAGCTGGATCCGGGCCCCGTCCTCCTCGATCTCCTGCACCAGCCGAGCCACCGTCTGTTGCCGGCCGGTGAAGTCGCCGATCGCCCGGGGCAGCGAGCGGACCGGCACCGTGGCATCGCTCTCCAGGCCGCCCGACGCCACGTCCCCGGCGAGCACCCGCTGATGCAGTTCCTGCAACGCCGTACCGGGCTCGATACCGAGTTCCTCGGCGTAGACGCGGCGGCCCTCGCGGTAGACGGCGAGCGCGTCCGCCTGTCGGCCGGCGGCGGCGAGAGCGAGCATGAGCTGGCCGCGCAGCCGCTCCCGCAGCGGATGCCGGTCCACGGTCTCGCTCAGCTCGTCGATCAGGTCGGCCGCCCGACGCAGCCGCAGTTCGACGTCGACGCACTCCTCCAGCGTGGCGAGGCGCTGCTCGTCGAGGGCCAGCGCCCGCCGCCGTACGCTTCGGCTCGTGGTCCCGCTCAGCGCCGGGCCGCGCCAGAGGGCCAACGCGGCCCGGTAGTGCCGGCGCGCCTCGCCCGGCTGGCCGGCGGCCACCGCGGCCCGACCGGCCTCCACGGACCGGGCGAAGACCTCGGCGTCCAGGTCGTCAGGGGTGATCCGGATGCCGTAGCCGACCGGGTCGGTGACGATGGTCTCCACCGGAAGCCCGAGCAGGGCGAGCCGCTGCCGCAGCCGCGACACGCAGATCTGGAGCTGGGTCCGGGCGGTGGCCGGCGGGCGCTCCTCCCAGACCGCGTCGATCAACTCCTCGACGGGAACCACCCGGCCGGCCCGCAGCAACAGCATGGCGAGGATGGTCCGGTCCCGCCCCGCGGTGACGGTGGATTCGCCATCGCCCAGCCGCAGGGGCCCCAGGATCCCGAACCGCATATGCTCCCCGCGCGCCTTCCTGTGCAACTTTCCAGCAGGGTAGCCCGGCCGTCACAGATCGCCGCGCTCGGACGATAGCGATCTGATAGCCGATCGACAGCGCCAGACCCGAGACTCGTCCCGGGTTGTCGGTGACGACATCCGACGGGGGCGGTGCGCCCGCTGGGAGCCCCCTCTCCGGCGGGCGCACCGACGTCGATGGCTTCTGCCCGGCCAAAGACGGCGGCCTCCCGGATGGCACCCTGCAGAACGTTTCAGGCAACATGCACGTCCCGGGCCTACTTCACCTTCGACCACGGCGGTCGCGTCGCCCGCCTCGCGGGCACAACCCGAAACCCGACGTCCTCGGTGGCTCGACGAATTTAAGATCACAGAATCTTTCCGTATGTCACCCGGAGGATTCATGTCGATTCGACAGGGAGGCCCGGCACGCCGGGCGGCCACGACATCCGTCGCAGTTCTGCTGGCTGCGGGCAGCTTGGTGGCCGCGACCGGGCAACCAGCGGTGGCCATACTCGACTACGTCACCCCGACCAGCGTCGCGTGGACCGACGCTCGGCAGCCGACCAGGTCCTTCTCGCCATCCGACGGCAGCGTGCCGGTGGGCACCTGGGAGGCCAACGGAGCCAAGCACACCGCCCGGGCGTACTTCACCTTCGACCTGACGCCCTATCGGGGGCAGCGAGTGGTCTCGGCCCGCGCCATCACCGGGGAAACGAAGGTCAACGACTGCGACAAGCCGCGCGAGATCGAACTGTGGCGGACCGACCCGCCCGCAAGCGCCCCGACCTGGAACACCGCCCCGACGGCACGGGAGAAGGTGGCGGACGTCGCCTATCCCAACCTGCCCTGCGGTAGCAGCTTCATCGGGGTGATGATCACCGATGCCTTGCGTCAGGCGGTAGCGGATGGGCAGGACCACCTCACGCTGATGGCCCGGATCGCCAGCGGTCACGAGTCGAGCAAGCACTACGGCCGCCAGATCAAGAACATCGGCATCTCTCTGGACCACAATACGCCGCCGAACGTTCCCGACCAGCTCACCGTCGAGGGAAAGGCATGCGACAGCCCGCTGACGATCCGTACCACCATGCCCACCCTCCGGGCCAGCGTCTCCGACCCCGATGCTGCTGACGCCGGAGAACGCGACCAGGTGGCGGCGACCTTCGCCTGGTGGCCGGTCGACCGGCCGGCCGAACGGACGGAGGCAACCCTCTCCGGTCAGCACAACCCGTCCACGTACGTGTACATACTCCCGCGGGACGCGCTCACCCACGGAAACGCCTACGCCTTCTCGGTGCGGGCATCCGACACGTACGACAGCTCGGACTGGTCGCCGGAGTGCCGGTTCACCGTCGACACGGTGCCGCCGGCCGCCCCGACCGTCGCCTCCACCGACTACCCGGCCGGCTGGGACGGTCCAGGTGCCGGTGGGCCCGGCATCCCGGGCACCTTCACCTTCACCGCCGACGCCGACGACCTGGCGGGCTTCAGCTACGGCGAATACGGTATGACCTCGCACTTCGTCCCGGTGGACGCGTCGGGCCGGTCGGCGACGGTGAGCTACGCGCCGATGCTGTTCGGACCGAGGCGGCTCGTCGTGCAGAGTGTCGACCGTGCCGGGAACTTCTCCGAGGACACGATTCACGAGTTCTGGGTCCGTTCCACCGCCCCAGCGATCACTGACGAGGACCCGGAGGCACCAGCCGGCATGCCACGCCGGCTCACCTTGGCTCCGAGCATGGAGAACGTGGTCGAGTACAGCTACCGGCTCAACGACGGTGAGGCGATCACCATCCGCGCCAATGCGGACGGCACGGCGCGGGTGACGATCACACCGGAGGTTGCCGGCCCGTACGTCCTGTACGTCCGCAGCAGGACTGCGGACGGGTTGCTCTCGGGCGAGGCGTGGACTGTCCTTTGGGTGCCGGAAGCGGAGTGAGACAGGGAAGGGCGCCGGGTGGGATTCCACCCGGCGCCCTTTTCGCGTACGCCAGGGTCAGCGGCGGCCGACGGTGAGAACCGGCTTGGTGACCTCGGCGAAGAAGTCGTTGCCCTTGTCGTCCACGACGATGAAGGCGGGGAAGTCCTCCACCTCGATCTTCCAGACCGCCTCCATGCCCAGCTCGGGGTATTCGAGCACCTCGACGTGCTTGATGCAGTCCTGGGCGAGCCGGGCGGCCGGGCCGCCGATCGAGCCGAGGTAGAAGCCGCCGTGCTGCTCGCATGAGCGGGTGACCTGGGCGGAGCGGTTGCCCTTGGCCAGCATCACCATCGAGCCGCCGGCCGCCTGGAACTTCTCCACGTACGCGTCCATCCGGCCGGCCGTGGTGGGGCCGAACGAGCCGGAGGCGTAGCCCTCGGGGGTCTTCGCCGGGCCGGCGTAGTAGACGGCGTGGTCGCGGAGGTACTGCGGCATCGGCTCGCCCGCGTCCAGCCGCTCGGCGATCTTGGCGTGCGCGATGTCCCGGGCCACGACGAGGGGGCCGGTCAGCGAGAGCCGGGTCTTCACCGGGTACTTCGACAGCTCGGCGCGGATCTCGTCCATCGGCCGGTTGAGGTCGACCCGGACCACTTCGGAGCTGTCCAGGTGGGCGTCGGTGACGTCGGGAAGGTAGCGCGCCGGGTCGGTCTCCAGGCGCTCCAGCCACACGCCCGACGGGGTGATCTTGGCGACCGCCTGTCGGTCGGCGGAACAGGAGACGGCGATCGCCACCGGGCAGGAGGCGCCGTGCCGGGGCAGCCGGACCACCCGTACGTCGTGGCAGAAGTACCGGCCGCCGAACTGCGCGCCGATGCCGAAGTTGCGGGTCAACTCCAGCACCTCGGCCTCCAGCTCCAGGTCACGGAAGCCGTGCGCGCTCATCGAGCCGGAGGTGGGCAGGGTGTCGAGGTATTTGGCGGAGGCGTACTTGGCGGTCTTGAGGGCGTACTCGGCGGAGGTGCCGCCGATGACGATGGCCAGGTGGTAGGGCGGGCAGGCGGCGGTGCCGATCAGCCGCAGCTTCTCCTCCAGGAACTGCATCATCCGCGTCGGGTTCAGCAGCGCCTTGGTCTCCTGGTAGAGGTACGACTTGTTGGCCGAGCCGCCGCCCTTGGCCATGAACAGGAACTTGTACGCGTCCGGGTGCCCGTCCGGGTCCTCGGCGTAGAGCTCCACCTGGGCCGGCAGGTTGCTGCCGGTGTTCCGCTCCTCCCACATGGTCAGCGGGGCGAGCTGGGAGTAGCGCAGATTCAGCCGGGTGTACGCCTGGTAGACGCCGCGCGAGATGGCCTCGGAGTCGGTGCCGTCGGTCAGCACGTGCCGGCCGCGCTTGCCCATCACGATCGCGGTGCCGGTGTCCTGGCACATCGGCAGCACGCCGCCGGCCGCGATGTTGGCGTTGCGCAGCAGGTCGAGCGCGACGAACCGGTCGTTCGGCGAGGCCGCCGGATCGTCGATGATCGACCGGAGCTGGGTCAGGTGCGCCGGGCGCAGGAAGTGGGCGATGTCGTGCATCGCCTCGGCGGTCAGCGCGGTCAGCGCGGAAGGGTCAACGGTGAGGAACCGACGGCCACCCGGGCCGTTGACGACGTCGACGCCCTCGTCGGTGACCAGGCGGTATTCGGTCTGGTCGGGACCGGTCGGCAGCAAGGGGGCGTACGAGAACGCGGCGGCACTGCTCATGACGAAAAGCCTAGGGCAGAGGTGTCGATCGGTGGCACCCGCCGGGGTCGTCCTGGGACGCCGCTCTCATCCGCCGTCGGTGCAGAGTTCCCGCTTCGGTCCGCAGTCCCCCTGGCCGGACGGGGACGGGTAGCCGCCGTCCGGATTCGCCCCGGGCGCTCCCCCCTCCGCGGGCGGTGGCGCGACCGAACCGCCGGCGCCCCAGCGGACGTACCCGATCTCCCGCCCCTCCCCGATGATCATGCCCTGCGGGCCGACCGCCAGGGCGTTCGCCGAGGTACGCAGTGCCACCAGTTCCCGACCGGTGCGTGGCTCGACCGCGATCAGCCGGGACGGCTTCTCCTCGGCGATCACCGCCGCGTACGGGGTGAGCGCCGCGCCGCTCTTCTCGCTGGCCGGCCGGGTCCACCGGTCACGGTCGACCGACAGTTCCCGCCCCACGACGGAACGCTTGTCGGCGCTGCGCACCAGCGCGTACCGGTCGTCGACGGCGAGCAGCTTCTGCCCGTTCGCACCGACCTGGAGCAGCCGGCCGTCGTACCCGTCGATCACCGCCTCGCGGCCGTCCGGGGCGACCCCGATCACCACGTTCCGGGCGCCCTGCGGGTCGTCGCGCTGCACGCAGCCGGCGTAGTCCGCGGTCCGCAGGTTCACCCCGGCCCGCCGCCACACCTCCCGCCCGTTGGCCGGGTCGACGCCGGAGATGGCGTAGTAGCAGCCGCCGTCCTGGGAGGTGGCGGTCATCCGGAGCAGCCGCCCGCCGACCACCGCCAGCCGCTCGTCGCGGCCGGGCTCGACGTTCTGCAGCACCCGTCCGGTGGCGGTGTCCACCACGTGCACCCGCCCGTCGACCGGGAAGCCGAGCAGCGGCGGGACCGCCTCCGGCCCGGCCACCTCGCCGTCGATGCGCGACGCGCCCAGCCGCCGGGTGCCGAGCAGCCCCGGGTTGTCGGCGAGCAGCCCGGTGTGCACGCCCGGCAGGAACGCCGTCCACAGCGGCTTCGTGCCGCGCGGCTCCCAGGCGCTCAGCGTGCAGTCGGTCGCCTGCCCGCAGCGCGCGTCGAGCAGCAGGTTGCGGTACGTCCACACCGCCACCGCCTCGTCGTCGCGGCGGCGCACCGCGCCGGTGGACGGGTCGAGCAGTTCGTACCCCTTGACCAGGAGCTTGCCCACGGCGACGACCGGGTCCCGGTCGCCGCCGGCCACCGCCGCCCAGTCCGCCTTGCGCTCCCAGAGCTGGCTGCCGGTGGTCAGGCTGCGCGCCTCGACCCGGGTACGCTGCTCGACGATCACCGTGTCGCCGGCGATGGTGACGCTCTTCGGCGTGCCGCCGACCCGCTGCTGCCAGACCACGTCCGGCTCGGAGATCGGCTTGCTCCGGTCGATCCAGTCCCACATCCCGGGGAACGGGTTCCACACGCCGGTGGCGGCGAGTACGACCACGGCGATGAGCCCCAGCAGCAACCAGCCGCGTACGCCAAGGCCCTTCATACCCCACACGTTAACGACCCCCACCCCCACCCCCACCCCGCGCGGTCGCGTGTCGCCCCCCTTCCCCGCCGATCTTGCAGTTCTGGACCGCACTTCGCACCATCAGCCCGAAATGCGGGGGCAGCAACCGCAAGATCGCGTGAGGGTGGCGGTCAGCGGGCGGCGGAGCGGACCAGGGGGAGGGTGCGGTAGGGGATTTGTTCGGCGAGGGCGATGATCGTGGAGGCGCGGCGGATGCCCTCGGAGGCGACGATCTGGTCGATCACCCGCTGGAGATCCGTGTTCGACCTCGCCACGATGCGGCAGAGCAGATCGCTGGAGCCGGTGATGGTGTGCGCCTCCAGGACCTCGGGGATGGCGGCCAGGTGCGCGGTGACGGGGTCGTGGCCGTGCCGCTGGCTGATCTCCAGGGTCACGAAGCTGGTCACCCCGAAGCCGATCGCGGCCGGCGAGATGTCCGGACCGAAGCCGCCGATCACCCTCCGGTCGACCAGCTTGTCGAGCCGGGCCTGGACGGTGCCCCGAGCCACCCCGAGCCGGCGGGAGCACTCCAGCACCCCGATCCGCGGCTCCTCGGCGAGCAACGTGAGCAGTCGTGCATCCAGCTCGTCGAGCTGTACATCCTGACCAGCGTTCATGAGGTTTCACCTTACCAAATGCGCAACCTGACCAGGCATTTTGCCAACTGTTGCCCAACCGGCGGCGGCGCAGCGATCCTCGCCACAACAGCATGACGACGGCGGCCCATGAGGCCGGCCGGTACGCAAGGGAGGCCATCATGACCCAGGCGATCGACCGACCCGAGTCGACCGAGGAGGTCGACGTCGACGCCCTCGTCGGCGCCGTCGACCACGACATCACCCGGGACCCGTTCCCGGTCAGGGGACTCGACCACGTGCACTTCCTGGTGGGCAACGCCAAGCAGGCCGCCCACTACTACTCCACCGCGTTCGGCATGACCTGTGTGGCGTACCGGGGTCCGGAGCAGGGCTACCGGGACCACGCCCAGTACGTACTGACCAGCGGTTCGGCCCGGTTCGTGCTGACCGGCGCGGTCCGCCCGGACGCCGAGGGCGCCGAGCACGTGGCGAAGCACAGCGACGGCGTCTCCGACATCGCGCTGGAGGTGCCGGACGTGGACGCCGCGTACGCCCACGCCACGGCCCAGGGCGCGACCGGCCTGGTCGAGCCGCACGACGTCACCGACGAGCACGGCACCGTCCGGCTGGCGGCCATCGCCGCGTACGGCGACACCCGGCACACCCTCATCGACCGGTCCCGCTACACCGGCCCGTTCCTGCCCGGCTTCGTGGCCCGCGGTCCGATCGTGGACCGGCAGCCGATGATCGACGCCGGCATCCAGCCGAAGCGCTTCTTCCAGGCCGTCGATCATGTCGTCGGCAACGTGGAGCTCGGCAGGATGGACGAGTGGGTCGAGTTCTACAAGCGGGTCATGGGCTTCAGCAACATGGCCGAGTTCATCGGTGACGACATCGCCACCGACTACTCCGCCCTGATGAGCAAGGTCGTCGCGAACGGCACCCGCAAGGTCAAGTTCCCGCTGAACGAGCCGGCCCTCGCCCGCAAGAAGTCGCAGATCGACGAGTACCTGGAGTTCTACCAGGGTCCGGGTGCCCAGCACATCGCCGTGGCCACCAACGACATCCTGGCCAGCGTCGACGCGATGCGCGCGGCCGGTGTCGATTTCCTGGACACCCCGGACTCGTACTACGACGACCCGGAGCTGCGCGCCCGGATCGGCCAGGTGCGGGTGCCGATCGACGAGCTGAAGGCCCGCAAGATCCTGGTCGACCGGGACGAGGACGGCTACCTGCTCCAGATCTTCACCAAGCCGGTGCAGGACCGCCCGACCGTCTTCTTCGAGCTGATCGAGCGGCACGGCTCGCTCGGCTTCGGCAAGGGCAACTTCAAGGCCCTGTTCGAGGCGATCGAGCGGGAGCAGGAGAAGCGCGGCAACCTGTAACACTGTCCGCGTGACCCAGCCGCCCCCGCACGCGTTTCCGCCGCCCGCCGGGCCCCCACCCGCGGGCGGCGGCTTCGCGCCGCCCTCCGGACCGTCGTACGTGCCCCCGGCCCCGTACGCCCCGCCGACATACGCCGGGCCGGGCTATCCGCCGCCGGGCCATCCGCCGTACCCGGTTTTCGTGCCGCCGCCGCTGGCCCCGAACGGTCAGCCGCTCGCCAGCTTCACCGACCGGCTGCTCGCCTGGCTGATCGACACCGCGGTGGCCACCCTGCTCGGCGTCGTGCTGCTCTTCCCAGTCTTCATCTGGCTCTGGTTCCGGATGTTCACCGAGATGGTGGCGGCCAACCCGGACGGGACGCTGCCGCAGCCCGACCCGGTGACGATGATGACCGACTTCTTCGTGCCGGTACTGCTCGCCGAGGCCGGGCTGGTGGTGGTGCTGCTCGTCTTCTACTGGTTCTATCACGTCGAGTACGCCCGCCGGACCGGCCAGACGCTCGGCAAGAGGCTTTTGAAGATCCGAATCATCCCGGTCGATCCATCCGCCGTACTGACCCGGGGAATGCTGGGCCGACGTTGGCTGGTCGAGTTCGGCGCCGGCTCGCTGGTGCCCTTCCTCCACTACGTGGACGGGTTGTGGCAGCTCTGGGACAAGCCCTGGCAGCAGTGCCTGCACGACAAGTTCGCCGCCACCGTCGTCGTTAAGGTTGCACCGTGAGCGTGAGGAGTGAGCCGGGTCTGCGAGCCCCGCAGTCGCGAACCGAGGTGGCGTCGTGAGCGTGAGGAGTGAGCCGGGTCCGCGAGCCCCGCAGTCGCGAACCGAGGTCGCGTCGTGAGCGTGCAACCCGGCTGGTACGTCGACCCCGCCGACCCGGACACCCGACGGTACTGGGACGGCGAGGGCTGGATCGGCGCGCCGATCCCCGTCGACGCCACCCCGCCCGAAGGTCCCCCGCCACCCGAGCCGGTTCCCGCCAGAACGCCGGCGGTCGCCGTACCCGGGGCGCAGCCGGGCCAGCCGGCGGCCGAGGCGCAGCCGGAGCAGCCGGGCGGGCCGGGTGCCGGGGTGCAGCCGGAGCAGCCGGGCGGGCCGGGTGCCGGGGTGCACCCCGGCGGGCCGGTCGGCGGGCAGTGGCCGGGGTACCCGCCCGGAGCGGGGCACCCGCAGGGCCCGCCGCCGGGCTGGCCGTACCCGACCTGGCCGGGGCGACCGCCCCTGCCGCGCCCGCACGGGCTGCCGCTCGCCTCGTACGGCGCGCGGCTGGTCGCCCGCGTGATCGACTTCGGCGTGTTGGTGCTGCTGAACGCGGCGGTGAACGGCTGGTTCATCTGGCGCCTCGTCGGCGAGCTGGCCGCCCCCTGGAACGAGTACTGGCGACGGGTCAACGCGGGGGAAATCCGGAACACCGAGCCCCTGCCCGTCAGCGAGCACGTCAGCGGCCTCCTGGTCGCCATCCTGGTGATCGCCACCATGCTCTGGTTCGCCTACGAGGTGCCCTCGATGGCCAACCGGGGGCAGACCTTTGGCAAGCGGTTGGCGGGCATCCGTGTCCTGCCGGTGGAGGCCGACGCGCCGCTCGGCTTCGGCCGGGCCACCCGGCGGTGGAGCACCCTCGGCCTGCCCACCCTGCTCTGGTACTGCTGTGGCCTCGGGCTGCTGCTCCAGTTCGTCGACGCGGTCTCCCCCCTCTTCGACCAGCCGCTGCGCCAGGCGCTGCACGACAAGCGGGCGCAGACCGTGGTGGTCCAGTTGCCTCGCACCAGGCCCGACCCTCGTACCACCACCCCGCGCGACCGCGCCAATCCCCCGGGAGACACCGAATGACCGACACCGGACGTCACCAGCCTCCGCTGCGGCTGACCCGCGCCGACCTGGACGCGCTGCCCAACTACGTACCCGGGCGCAGCCCCGCCGACCTGGCCCGTGAGCTGGGCCTGGCCGAGGCGATCAAGCTGGCCAGCAACGAGGTCCCCTACGGCCCGCTGCCGGGCGTGGTGGAGGCGGTCACCGAGGCGGTCACCGGCTCGCACCGCTACCCCGACATGGGTGTGGTGGCGCTGCGCCAGGCCCTCGCCGAGCGGTACGGCGTGGACGCCGACCGGATCGCCACCGGCTGCGGTTCCGTGGCGCTGGCCGAGCACCTGGTCCGGGCCACCTGCCTCCCCGGAGACGAGCTGCTCTACTCGTGGCGGTCGTTCGAGGCGTACCCGATCATCGCGGCGACCAGCGGCGCGACCAGCGTGCAGGTACCGAACGACGCCGGCCACGGCCACGACCTGGCCTCGATGGCGGCGGCGGTGACCGACCGGACCCGGATGATCCTGGTCTGCAACCCGAACAACCCGACCGGCACCGCCGTCCGCAAGGCGGAGCTGGACCGCTTCCTCGACGCGGTGCCCGACGACGTGCTCGTGGTGATCGACGAGGCGTACCGGGAGTTCGTCACCGACCCCGAGGTGCCGGACGCGCTCGGCTACCTGGACCGGCCGAACGTGGCGGTGCTGCGCACCCTCTCCAAGGCGTGGGGGCTGGCCGGCCTGCGGGTCGGTTGGCTGGCCGCCGGACCGGCCGTGGCCGCCGCCGTACGCAAGGTCGTCACGCCGTTCTCCACCAGCATGGCCGCCCAGGCCGGCGCGCTGGCCGCGCTGGCCCAGGCCGACGAGGTCGAGCGGCGCTGCGCGCTGGTCGTCGCCGAGCGGGACCGGATCACCGAGGCGCTGCGCAAGCTGGTCCCGGACGTGCCCGCCAGCCAGGCCAACTTCGTCTGGCTGCCGCTGGGCGAACGCGCCGTCGAGTTCGGCAAGGCGTGCGAGGCGCGCGGCGTGATCGTCCGGCCGTTCGCCGGCGACGGGGTCCGGGTCACCATCGGCACTCCGGACGAGAACGACGCCTTCCTCGCCGCCGCCGAGTCCGCCCTCGCCTGATCTTCGGGTAGGGGAGGGGCCCGTTGTTGACGCCTGGCGTTGCACGAGGGGCCCCTCCAAGCACGTACGCGCGGTGCGTGAGGGATCAGGTGGCGGCGAGCAGGACCGGCTCGGCCGTCAGGAAGTACGCCTGGTCGTCGTCTTCCGGGACGGCCCGGTCGCGGGCCCGCTCCACCGCCACGTAGCCGCCCGTGGCGTATGCCCGGCCGGGCTGCCAGTCGATCCCGTCGTGGCCGACGGTCAGGGCGAAGCGGGACCGCTCCGCGCCGGTGGTCGGGTCGAGGGTCACCAGGGTTCGCCCCTCGGTCAGCAGGTGCACCCGGCCCGGCTCGGCCGCGATGATCCGCACCGGGCCGAGGTCGGCCCGGTGCCACAACTCCGCACCGGTACGCGCGGACCGGCCGGTCACCACACCCGCTGACGTGCCGACGGCCCGTTCGCCGTCGAGCGCGGTGTCCATCCCGTCGAGACCCGGTGCGGCCACCGGGGCACCGCTGCCCACCAGCCAGCCCCGGCCGCTGCCCTCGTCACCGGAGATGCGCAACCCCTGACAGCCGGAACGGCCCTCCCGGCAGCCGACCGGCGTCAGCACGAACCTGTCAGGGGCGTCCTTCGGACGCCAGCGGGTACGGACCGCGCCGGTGACGGCGTCCCGGAACTCGACCTCCTCCGGCCCGTCACAGGCCGCCAATCCGAGCACCTCACCGGCCGCGGTGGTGCCCGCGGCGCCCAGGCAGCCCCGCTCCCGGTCATCCCGCCACAGCCGGCGGCCGTCGACCAGGTCGTACCCGCCGAGTTCCCCGACGCCGGCCACGACCAGTACGGTCCGGCCGGTCGGGGGCCGGGCGACGGAGAGCCCGGACGGATCCCAGACCGTCGCGGCGTGGGTACGGCGGGGTTCCGGCGCCACGCCCGGTTCCGGCCCGTCGGCCCGCCAGGCGACCCGCCCGGTCCGCGCGTCCAGGGCCACCAGCCTCCCGTCGGACCAGCGGCTGACCACCGTGGTCCCGTCGGCCACCACCCCGCTGAGCCGGGCCGGCCAGCGCCGGTACGACCAGTACGGGGTGACGCGGTGCCCGCGGTCGGCCGGCTGGTCGGCGTACACCTGGCGGTCGGCCGCGTAGACGCGGAGTCGGCCGTCCACGATCAGCGGGGCCACCGGCAGCCGGCCCACCACCCCGACGGCCGGCGTGACCGCCGAGGGGTAACCGGACCGGGCGACCGTCTCGGCCTCGGCCGCGGCGAGCACCCGGTGACCGACGGCCGCGACGGCCCCGACGCCGAGCAGCGCCGCGACCACGGCGGCGACCGCCCGTCGCCTCTTCGGGAACCCCATGCCGCACCTCCGGTCGGCACCCTACCCAGGGCAGGCCCGGGGAACCCTGTGAGGTCGCGCCGGGGCGCTCGGCTCGGTGAGCTGGGCCGGAGGCTGCCGGCGCGGGCTCAGGCTGCCGCCGCGGGAGCCGCGGATCGGGCGGCGCGGGCGAGGTCGGCGAGGTCACGCCGGAACGCGCCGTCGACCGCGCGGGCCGCCAGACCGCCGAAGAGCAGGGCGAGGACCCGACCGGACGGGGCGATGGGCCGCGCCTCCTGCCGCACCGTGACGGCGGTGCGGGCCCGGCAGCGCCGCCGCACCGTACGCAGCGTGAAGGTGATCCGATAGTCCACGCCGATGCCGGGCGAGCTGAGGACCAGCCGTCGGGGCGGGACGGCCTCCACCACGACGAACTCCTCCGCCTGGGCGACCCCGTCCGCCCGGGTACGGATCTCCCGCCAGGCCGTGCCGGGAGCGAGGCGGCCCGGGGTGAGCAGCTCGACCGCGCCGACCGTGGAGAGCCAGTCGGCGCGGGCCGGCAGGTCGACCAGCAGCCGCCAGAGATCGACGGCGGGTGCCTCGATGAACTGGGTGACCGCGACCGTCGACATGACACCTCCCGTATCGTCCACGGTACGGAAGGTGAGGCCGCGACGGGACCCCGGCGGCGGATTTCCCGCCGCCGGTGACCGCTTCGGCGGGATGGCGGGCTCCGGTGACCGGCCCGGCCCGCCGGCCGGTCAGGCCCGGAACCGCCCGCCCCGGATCGCCTCGACGAAGGCGGTCCAGCCGAGTGGGCCCACGGTCAGCACCGGGCCGGACGGGTCCTTGGAGTCGCGTACCGCGACCACGCCGACGGTCCGGGCCAGGTTGTCCGCCACCTCGACGCACAGCCCCTGGTCGTTCGAACGGCTGCTGGTGCGCCAGACGGCGCCCACGAGATCGGTCATGCTCGGTGCCTCCTTGTCCGCTGGGACGTTCCCCACGAAAACCGGCGGCGCCGTGCCGCGCCGCCGGCCGGGGCCGCCGCGCCAGCCGGCGGCGGACCCGGCACGATCAACGCGGATGCGTCGGACCCCGATCGCACAGCGGGTGCGACCGGGCCGGCGGTACGGGTGGCCCGAGGGCCCGGTCAGCGGGCCGGGAGGATGGTCCCGTTGACCTCGCCGAGGGCGATGGTGGTGCCGTCCGGGCCGGGGGCGGTGGCGGTGAGGGTGACGGTGTCGCCGTCCTCCAGGAAGGTCCGGGTGGCCCCGTCGGCGAACTTGACCGGCTCGGCTCCGCCCCAGGTCAGCTCCAGGAACGAGCCGACCTGGCCGCGCTCCGGGCCGGACACCGTGCCGGAGGCGTAGAGGTCACCCGTACGCAGCGACGCGCCGTTGACGGTGAGGTGGGCGAGCTGCTGGGCGGGCGTCCAGTACATGGTGGCGAAGGGCGGCTCGGTGACCCGTTCGCCGTTCCACTCCACGACCAGGGCCAGGTCCAGCCCGAGGTGCGGAGCGTCCCGCAGGTAGTCCTGCACCGGCGGGTCCTGGTCGGGTGCGGATACGAAGGCGCCGGCCAACGCGTCCAGCGGGGTGACCCAGGCCGAGACCGAGGTGGCGAAGGATTTGCCCAGGAACGGGCCGAGCGGCTGGTATTCCCACGCCTGGATGTCCCGGGCGGACCAGTCGTTGACCAGCACCACGCCGAAGACGTGATCGGCGAAGTCCGCCACGGAGACCCGGTCGCCGAGTCGGCTCGGCACGCCGACCACGAAGCCGACCTCGGCCTCGATGTCCAGCCGTACGGAGGCGCCGGTGGTCGGGCCCTGCACGCTGGCCCGTTGCCCGGTGGGGCGGACCACCGGGGTGCCGGAGACCACCACCGTGCCGGCCCGGCCGTGGTAGCCGATCGGCACGTGCTTCCAGTTGGGCAGCAGCGGCGGCTGGCCCGGCCGGAAGATCTGCCCGACGTTGCCCGCGTGGTGCTCCGACGAGTAGAAGTCGACGTAGTCGGCCACCTCGAACGGCAGCAGCAGCTCCACCTCGCGCAGCGGCACCAGCAGCGGCTCCACCGCCGCGCGGTGCCCGGCGTCGGTGAGCAGCTCGGTGAGCCGCTGCCGGACGGCGGTCCACTGCGGACGGCCGAGCGCCATGAAGTCGTTGAGCGTGGGACGGCCGAGCGACCCGCCGGCCAGCACCAGCCCGGCCGCCTCCGCGCCGGCCAGGTCCAGCACGAAGTCACCGATGCGTACGCCGATCCGCGGCGCGCGGTCGCCCTGCCGGAACACCCCGTACGGCAGGTTGGTCACCCCGTACGGCGAACCCTCAGCCCCCGCAACCCAGGTCATTTCTCAAAGCCCCCGTTCACCAGCGCCAGCCGGATCAGATCGGTCAGTGGTTCGGAGATGCTGCACGAGCCGTACCCGACCCAGAGCGGGCGCTCGGCGTCCCGGTGCGCCCGGACCCGCTCCCCGGCGCGTACCGGGTCGGTGGTGGCGAGCAGCTCGGCGACCCCGTCCACCTCGGCGCCCGCGACGGCGGCCAGGGTCGCGGCGAGCACGTTGACGAAGCCGTGGTGGGTGAAGCCGGTCTCCGGGTCGCGGTGGCGGATCGCGTGGTGCAGCCCGGCGGTGAGCTTGAACGGCAGCTTCCGGTCGCGGCAGGCGCAGATCACCGCGGCCAGCTCGACCGGGGTCGGGAAGAGTTCGGCGGCCAGCCCGCCGGTGCGGAACTTGGCGGCGACCGGCCGCCCGTCGGCCCGCGCCTGGGCCAGCGTGTCCAGCGCGCCCATCAGGCCGAAGGTGAGTGGGATCTCCGCGTAGACGTCGAGGTCGTGCCACGGCTCGGCCAGCTTCAGCAGCTCGGCCAGGCCCGGCTGCGGGTCCTCGCCGCGCTTGGCGACCGCCACCTCGACCTGCCGCACCTGGATTCCGTCCTCGGCGAGCAGGGACAGCGCGGCCGGCAACCCCCGGACGCCGGTGTCGCCGATCAGGCCGACCACGAACCCGGGCTCCACCAGGCCGCCCAGTTTCCCGTCCAGGACGGCGGAGGCGGGCACCAGCAGCGGGCCGACCAGGTCGGCGTACCAGTCGGCGCGGTGGCGGTGGTGCGCGGCCACCGCGTCCGGCAGCGACGCGCTGCCGGGCGGGAAGACGGCCGCGTCGTCGACCAGGCCGGCGAGGAGGCGGGGCACCTGCGTTGACACGAGACAAGAATGTACGGGACGCTACGAGGAACGGACAACAGCGTCCGATTATCGGACGTCACCGGCCGGAGAACGGGACATATCGGGAGTCGAGATGCCGTACTACCGCAGCGTCGGCGAGGTGCCGCGCAAGCGCCACACCCAGTTCCGTCAGCCCGACGGCACCCTCTACGCCGAGGAACTGGTCGGCCAGGAGGGCTTCTCGTCCGACTCGTCGCTGCTCTACCACCGGTACGCGCCGACCGCGATCGTGGCCGCCGAGGAGTTCACCCCGCCCGCCTTCACCCGGGTGCCGAACCTCCCGCTCAAGCCGCGCCACCTGCGTACCCACAAGCTCGACGGGACCGGCGCGGATCCGGTGCTCGGCCGGCAGTACCTGCTCGCCAACGACGACGTGCGGATCGCGTACGTGCTGGCCGACCGGCCCTCCCCGCTGTTCCGGGACGCCACCGGCGACCACTGCCTCTACCTGGAGTCCGGCTCGCTGCGGGTCGAGTCGCCGTTCGGCGTGCTGGACGCGGTGGCCGGCGACTACGTCATCATCCCCACCTCGACCATCCACCGCCTCGTGCCGACCGGCGACGAGCCGACCCGGCTGCTCGCCATCGAAGCGGCCGGGCACGTCGGCCCGCCCAAGCGCTACCTGTCGGTGCGCGGGCAGTTCCTGGAGCACTCGCCGTACTGCGAGCGGGACGTCCGGGGGCCGGACGCGCCGCTGCTGGTCGACGGCGAGGACGTGGAGGTGCTGGTCCGGCACCGGTCCCGGGCGGCACGCCCGGACGGCAGCGGCACAGTTTGGACTCGTCATGTCTATGCCCACCACCCGTTCGACGTGGTCGGCTGGGACGGACACCTCTACCCGTGGGCATTCTCCATCCACGACTTCGAGCCGATCACCGGGCGGATCCACCAGCCGCCGCCGGTACACCAGACCTTCCAGGGTCCGAACTTCGTGATCTGCTCGTTCGCGCCCCGCAAGGTCGACTACCACCCGGACGCCATTCCGGTGCCGTACAACCACCACAACGTCGACTCGGACGAGATGCTCTTCTACACCGGCGGCAACTACGAGGCCCGGCGCGGCTCCGGCATCGAGCAGGGTTCCATCTCGCTGCACCCGTCCGGGTTCACCCACGGGCCGCAGCCGGGCGCGGCCGAACGCTCCATCGGGGCGGACTTCTTCGACGAGCTGGCGGTGATGGTGGACACCTTCCGCCCGCTCGATCTCTGCGACGCCGCGTCCGCCAGCGAGGACGACGCGTACGCCTGGACGTGGGCGCGGCGCGGCTGACGCCGCTGGCGGGGCGCCGGGCCTACTCCGCCGGCGCCTCGTACACCAGGGCCACCGCGATGCCGGTCAGCCCCTCGCCGCGCCCGGTGAACCCGAGGCCGTCGGTGGTGGCGGCGGAGACGGTGACCGGGGCGCCCACCGCCGTGGAGAGCACCCGCTGCGCCTCCTCCCGGCGTGGGCCGATCTTGGGCCGGTTGCCGATCACCTGGACCGACACGTTGCCGACCCGGAAGCCGGCCGCTCGCACCCGCCGGGCGCTCTCGGTGAGCAGTGCCACGCCCGAGGCACCCGCCCACTCCGGCTGGTCAACGCCGAAGTTCGCGCCCAGGTCGCCGAGGCCGGCCGCGGAGAGCAGGGCGTTGCAGGCGGCGTGCGCCGCCACGTCGGCGTCCGAGTGCCCGGCCAGGCCGTCCTGACCCGGCCAGTGCAGGCCGGCGACCCAGCACGGCCGCCCGGCCTCGAAGGCGTGCACGTCGGTGCCGATGGCCACCCGAGGGACGATCATGACTCCGAGCGTACGCGTTCTGCTACGCCGGCCGGACCTTGATCGACTCCGGGTACGCGATGTGGCGGTGTCGGCGGACCCGGACACCGCCGTCTACGCGACACGGAGTGGATCATGGGCTCGGTCGGCCGCCAGGTCAGGCCCCGGTCGTCAGCAGGTGCTCGGCGAGAGCCAGATCGAACGGCCGGGTGACCTTGAGCGCGTACTCGGAGCCGGGGACGCAGACCACCGACACGCCCTGCTTCTCCACCAGGCCGGCGTCGTCGGTGAGTGGATCACTGGCCGCCACGTGCGCGGCGGCCAGCACGGACCGGCGGAAGCCCTGCGGCGTCTGCACGGCCCGCAGGGCGGAGCGGTCCACCGTGCCGAGGACCAGCTCGCCCGCGTCGACCTCCTTGATCGTGTCGACCACGGGGAGCACCGGGATCACCGCGTCGTGCCCGGCGCGGACCGCCTCGGCCACCGACTCGACCAGCTCGGGTGGGGTGAGCGCGCGGGCCGCGTCGTGCACCAGGACGATCTCCGGCCCGACCGGGACGGCGGCCAGCGCGGCGGCGACCGACGCCTGGCGCTCCGCGCCGCCGGCCACCACGGTCACCGGGGCGACCGACGCGAGCATCCCCCGGACCGCCTCGACGTCGGCGGCCGGGGCGGCCACCACGATGGTGTGCACCGAGGGTGCCGCCGCGATCCGGCGTACCGCGTGCACCAGCAGGGGCTCACCGGCAAGCGGCCGGAGCGCCTTCGGGGCGCCGGGGCCGAGGCGTACGCCGGCACCGGCCGCAGGAACAAGGACCGCGACGTCACCGCGCGGATTGAGCTGCGCGGTCACGTCGCGGTCCTCGGATTTCTTTGCTACGGGGTGGGTAGGACGGTGCGGTGCGGATCAGGCCTCGGTCAGCACCTTGTCGAGCAGCGTCTCCGCCTCGTCCTTGGTGCTCTTCTCAGCCAGCGCGACCTCGCCCACGAGGATGTCGCGGGCCTTGGCGAGCATGCGCTTCTCGCCCGCGGACAGACCCCGCTCCCGCTCCCGGCGCCACAGGTCGCGGACGACCTCGGCGACCTTCAGCGGGTTGCCGGAGGCCAGCTTCTCCAAATTCGCCTTGTAACGCCGCGACCAGTTGGTCGGCTCCTCGGTGTGCGGTGCACGGAGCACGTCGAAGACCTTGCCCAGGCCCTCTTCGCCGACCACCTCACGCACACCCACGATCTCGGCGTTCTCGGCGGGCACCCGGACCGTCAGGTCACCCTGCGCGACCCTCAGGACGAGGTACTGCTTGGGCTCGCCCTTGATGACCCGAGTCTCGATTGCCTCGATGAGTGCGGCCCCGTGGTGGGGGTAAACAACGGTCTCGCCGACACTGAAAACCATAGGTTCGAAACCCCTTTCGCTGTGTCTAGGGTAACACGCTCAGGCACCGATGTCTCACCGCTGTCCTGACCGTTGGCGCAGCTCAGGGGCCCTGTGAGAGGTATTTCTTCAGCTTGACAGGTGGTCAAACCGATGGTTTTGACACGCTCCGTGACTAACGGATGACAACCCGGTACGGGTGGCAGGAGCGTCGATATCTAGGGCGATGCGCTCCTTCCATGGTAGCCCTGGAATCCGGAATGCGCCCAGGTGTGGCGGTACGCCGGCCGGTGCGGGACGCTTGAGGCGGACGTGACGTCCGCTCACCGAGACGGTTCCTGGGGGTCCGATGGGCATGGCTGACGCTGAGGGCCAAGGGCCACCGGACGGGCTGCCCGACCTGCCACCGGAATGGGGTCGGGTGGTCATTCCCGACGACGCCTCGGAACTCGCCCACGAGGCCCGGCAGATCCGCCGTGAGCTGCGTCGCCTCGACCGGCGGGCGGTGTGGCGCGGCTGGCTCGGCCTCGCCCCCCGGCCGGACGGCCGCCCACCGCTCGGGCTGCCGGTGCTGGTACTGCTGGTGTCGGTCCTGATCACCCTCACCGGCCTGGCCGCGGTCACCTGGCCCCGCTCGTCGCGCTCCGGTGGCAGTCCGACCGTCGTTCCGTACCCGGCGGCCACCCCGGCGGCCGTCGGGCCGCTGCCCGCGCTGGACCTGGTCGACGCCGCGGAGTCCCCGGTGCCGCTGCGCGGCCTGCTGCCGGCGATGATCGTCCTGGTGGACGCCTGCGCCTGCGCCGAGCAGGTGACGCAGGCGGCAGCCGCCGCACCACCCGGCGTCACCGTGGTCACCGTGACCGGGAGCCGCGAGGTCGACGCCACCCCCGTGCCCGGGGTACGCGCCCTCGCCGACCCGGCCGGCGGGCTGCGCGCCTACCTCCGCCTCGCCGCCCATCCCGGTACGGCCCCCGCCCTCCTCGTGGACCGGGCGGGCACCCTGGTCCGGGTCGTGCCCGAACTGGGGCCGATGGACCAGTACCGCGACGACCTCGCCCACCTCGCCGCCTGACGACGCGGCCCGTCAGGGCTGGCGGGCCAGCCGGGCGTCCAGGCCGACCGCACCGTCCTCCACCGTGAACCGCACCAGCATCGGGCCGCCGCTGGCGGTGAGCGGTTGGACGATCGGCGTCGCCGCACACGTCGTCGTCAGTGACGTGTAGTCCTCCTCGGCACCGGACCACTCCACCGTCAGCGTCCCCGGCCCGGTGCAGGACGCGGTGAGCAGATGGCGCTCGCCGAACTCCGGATTGACCTGCCGGACCAGCGGACCGTCGCCCGGGGTCAGGTGGGACCGCGCCTCCCAGAGACTGCCGAGGAGCACCACATTCTGGGGATCGAGCGGTTCCGCGAGCACGGTCTCGTCCGGGTCCTCCTCCGGCCCCTGCCCGGTCCGCGGGTCGAGGGTGAACACGCGCTGGGGGCGGGCAAGCGTCGAAGGGCTGGGCGAGGCGTCGACCGGTCCGAGTACGGGTGCCGAGTGCCGCCACCAGCCTGCGCCGAGCAGCACCGCGAACGATGCCAGCCCGGCCAGCAGCGCACCCCGTACCCGGTCGTCGGCACCCATACGCCGAGCCTAACCACGCGGCGCTCGCCCGGCCGCCCCGCCGGCCGGGCCGGCCTCAGCCGGTGCGCTCGAGCAGCGCCGCGTACAGGGTCAGGCCCGGTCCGAAGGCGAGCATCACGATCCAGGCCGGCGGCGTCCCCGCGCGGCGCAGCCGATCCAGGATCAGCAGCACTGTCGGAGACGAGCAGTTGCCGTGCTCGTCGAGGGTGGCGCGGGACGCCGCGAGCGCCTCCGGCGGCAGGGCCAGCTCCCGGTCCACCACGTTGAGGATCCGCGGGCCGCCCGGGTGCACCGCCCAGCCGTCCACTTCGGCGGACGTCCGGCCGTGCCGGGCCAGCAGATCGTCGACCAGCCCCCGGACGTGGTGCGAGAGCACCTGCGGGACCTTCGGCGACAGCCCCATCCGGAAACCGGTGTCGGTGACGTCCCAGGTCATGTGGTCGGCGGTCGAGGTGTCGGTGACCGAGGCGACCTCGCGCAGCGCGTACCCCCGGCCACCGGGGACGAGCACGGCGGCGACCGCGGCGTCCGAGAAGAGCGCGTGCGACACGATCTGCTGGGTGTCCACCCGGGCATTGGCGGGCTGGATGTGCAGGCTGGTCAGCTCCGCGCAGAGCAGCAGTGCGGGGCGGCCCCGGGCGGCGACGAAGTCGCCCGCCGCGCCCAGCCCCGGCAGGGCCGCGTAGCAGCCCATGTGGCCGACGAACATGCGCTGGGTGTCCGGGGCCATGCCCAGGTCCCGGGCGAGCAGGATGTCCAGCCCTGGAGTGGCGTACCCGGTGCAGGAGCAGACCACGAACAGGCCCACGTCCCGGGCGTCGAGCCCGGCGGCGGTGAGCGCCCGGCCCACCGCCTCCTTGCCGAGCGGCAACGCCTCCACCTGATAGCGCCGCATCCGACGCTCGGTCGGCCACCCCGAGACGTCCTCCAGCAGCGGGTTCACCGCCGCCTGTCGGCGGGACACGCCGGAGTTGGCGAAGATGCGCTCGGCCAGCGCCCGGGTGGCCCCGGAGAAGTGCTTCGCGAAGAAGCCCTCCCAGAGTTCGTGCTGCGCGGCGGCCGGCGGCTGCGCCGTACCCAGACCCGCGATCACCGGTACGGCCATGTCCCCCGCCTCTCGATCCCGATCCCCACGCTTCACCAACGACCACCACCCGCTCGCGACTGCGGGGCTCGCAGAACCGGCTCACTCCTCGCGCTCACCAAGCCGCCGTCCGCTCGCGACTGCGGGGCTCGCAGGCCCGGCTCACTCCTCGCGCTCACCAAGCCGCCTTCCGCTCCCGACTGCGGGGCTCGCAGAACCGGCTCACTCCCCGCGCTCACCAAGCCGCCTTCCGCTCCCGACTGCGGGGCTCGCAGAACCGGCTCACTCCTCGCGCTCACCAAGCCGCCTTCCGCTCCCGACTGCGGGGCTCGCAGAACCGGCTCACTCCTCGCGCTCACCAACGAGGGGTTGAGCCGTCGCGGTCCGGGTCGCCACCGAGCGCGGCGACGCCGAGCCAGTCGGCGCAGACGTCGGAGGTCGCCGGGTGCAACGAGCCGCACCGGGCGTCCCGGTAGAGCCGTTCCAGCGGGTGGCCCCGGCGGGTGGCCGAGGTGCCGGCGGCCTCCAGCATGGACGCCGCCACGTCGGCGGCGGTGGTGCCGGCGAGCAGCTTGGCCCGCCACACCCAGCGGTTGGTCTCCGCGTCGCCGGGGGCCTCGTCGACCCGGCGGGCCGCCTCGGCCACCA
Organism: Micromonospora narathiwatensis; assembly: GCF_900089605.1. Classification (NCBI taxonomy): domain Bacteria; kingdom Bacillati; phylum Actinomycetota; class Actinomycetes; order Micromonosporales; family Micromonosporaceae; genus Micromonospora; species Micromonospora narathiwatensis. The sequence continues at coordinate 5,000,285 of NZ_LT594324.1, forward strand.
CCAGCTCGGCCGCCGCGACCGCCGCGTCGGCCCGACCCAACCGGGCCCGGACCGCCGGCAGGCCGGAGAGGTTGCGCGCGTTCAGGTGCTCGGCGGCGGCGTCGATCGCGGCCCGGGCCACACCGACGTAGACGGCGGCGTAGCTGGCCACCAGCCAGTGCGGCATGAGCTGGGCCACCACCAGGGCGAGCCCCTCCACCCCGCCGAGCAGCCGGTCGGCCGGGACGGTGACGTCCAGGTGCAGGTCGTGCGACGAGGTGGCGCGCATGCCGAGCGAGTCCCAGGTGGGCTCGACCGTGATCCCGTCCCCGGCCGGGACCAGGAACTGGGAGACCACCGACTGGTCGGCGGTGCTGCGCGCGGCCACCAGGTAGCCGTCCGGGTGCCCGGCGCCGGAGCAGAAGGTCTTGCTCCCCTTGATGTGCCAGCCGCCCTCGACCGGCTCGTAGGCGGTGCTGAGCTGGGACAGCCGGGCACCGGCGCCGCGCTCGCTCATCGCCACCGCGTACCAGGCGCCCTGGGCCGCCGCGCGGAGCAGCCGGTCCCGGGCGGCCAACGCCTCGTCCGGTACGCCCAGCGCCTCCGCCAGCTCCTCGGTCACCGCGCCCAGTGCCCCGGTGACCGAGGCGTGCATGTTGAACACCAGCGCGGTGGCGCCGTTGCCCCGGGCCAGCTCGGTGGCGACGGCCGCGTACTCGGCGAAGGTCGCCCCCGCCCCGCCCAGCCCCCGGGGCACCATCAGCCCGAAGAGCCCGGCCTCCCGCAGGTCGGCGAAGTCGTCGACCGGAAAGGTGCCGTCCCGGTCGTGCTCCGCCGCGCGGGCGGCCAGTCGCGGCGTCAACCGGCGGGCCGCCTCCAGCGCGTGCACAGTCATGTCCGCCCCCTTCTCGGCGTACCCTCCAACCCCGACGGCGCCGGCTATCCGCTCCGACGTCCGTGGCCCTGGTAAAGCACCGCGGTGGACCGGGTCGGCACGATCCGCGGTTCCGTCCGGCCCGTGGGCCGACCGCGCATCCGGCGCAGCAGCCAGGCCAGCGTCCCGCCCAGCTCGGGGCGGATCCCGCACAGCCGCAGCTCGACACCATGCCTGGCGCACTCGGCGACCAGCGCGCGCGCGTCCACGAACAACCGCGGATCGTGGATGCCGCGCGGCACCGTGGGCAGCCGCTCGCCGATCTCCACCGCGATCAGTCGGGCCAGCAGGGTGTCGTTGAGGGTGTCCAGCACCAGGAGACCGCCCGGGCGCAGCAGCCGGCACGCCTCGCCGACCGCGCGAGGCCAGTCCGGCACGTGTTCCAGCACCTCACCGGCGGACACCACGTCGGCGCAGCCGTCCGCGAGCGGAACGGCGGTGGCGTCGGCGTTGACCACGGTCACCCCGTGCGCGGCGGCCTGGTCGAGGGCCGACCGGGTGAGATCCACCCCGATGTGCCGGTAGCCCTTGCCGGTCAGGTGCGGGGCGAGCAGGCCGGCGCCGCAGCCGAGGTCGACCAGGACGGCGTCCTTCCTGGACGCCGGCGGTACCAGCGCGGCGCGGGCCCGGGCCAGCCAGTGCAGCATCGCGAACGCACCGTCCGGTCGCCACCACTCGCCGGCCAGGTCGTCGTACTGGCGTGGGTCGTTCGGCGGCAGCACCCGGAGCGAAGTGGACACCGAGGCCGCATCTCGCATGAACCGAGCGTGGCACGACTCCCCGGTAACGACCAGACTTCCCTTATGCCGTCTTCGGTGTTAGGGCTGGTCAGGGCGAGCCATCCGGAACCGGCCGCCGCGGTCACCGTGGTGGCCGGGCTGCTGGCGGCCGGCGTGGGGCACCGGCCGGCCGGGGTCGCCGCCGTGGTGCTCACCGTGCTGGCCAGCCAGCTCGCCGTGGGCTGGAGCAACGACGCGCTCGACGCGCACCGGGACGCCATGGTGGGGCGTACCGACAAACCGGCGGCCACCGGCGTGGTCCGGCGACGAACCCTCGGGTACGCCGCGGCCACGGCCGCCGTCGCCACCCCGCTGGTGGCGCTGTCCCTCAACGGCGCGGCGGCGGCGTGCGTCACGCTCGGGCTGGTGTCCGCGCTGCTCTACAACTGGCCGCTGAAGTCGACCCCGCTGTCGGTGCTGCCGTACGCGGTCTCCTTCGGCGCGCTGCCCGGCTTCGTGGTGCTGGCCCTGCCCGGCGCGCCCGCGCCCCCGGTCTGGTTGGTGGCCGCCGCCGCCTGCCTGGGCGCCGGGGCGCACTTCGCCAACGTGCTGCCGGACCTGGCGGACGACGCGCGGACCGGGGTGCGCGGGCTGCCGCACCGGCTGGGGCCGACCGGCAGCCGGCTGGCCGCCGCCGGCCTGCTCCTCGCGGCGACCGTCGTCCTGGTCGTCGGGCCACCGGGGCCGCCGTCGTGGGCGGGCCTGTCGGCCATCGCCGTCGCCGTCGTGGTGCCGGCCCTCGGCTGGTACGCCGGACGGAGCGCGGCCCCGGCCGGCGGCCGGCCGGTGGCCGCCTTCCGGGCGGTGATGGTGGTGGCGCTCCTCGACGTGGTCCTGCTGGTGACGAACGGCCGGGTGATCTGACCGGCCCCCGGGAAGGTGGTATTGCCGGGTCGGCGTGCGGGCCTCGATCAGCCCCAACTACCCTGGAGCGCGGTCTGCGCGGGTATGGCCACCCCACGCCCGGCGTACGGCCGGGTGGGGATCGTGACGAGGAGGACCGACGTGACGCGCTCGATCAGGGGTTCCGGACGGGCGGCCCTGCTGCTGGCCGGCACGGCTGGGGCGGCGAGCCTGCTGCTGTCCGGGTGTGGCGCCGGCCAGGTGGCCGAGACCGCCATCAAGGTCCCGTCGGTGCAGGGCGTCAACGTCCAGACCCCCGACTTCCAGTTCCTGGTGCGCGGCCTGTACGTGCAGTCCCCGGGCACCGAGGGCTACCAGGCGGGTGCCAACGCCCCGCTCGACGTCGTCCTCTACAACGACAGCAAGGCCGCGGTCACGGTGACCGTCACCACCGACAGCGCCCGTGACATCGTGCTCACCGGCGCCGACGCGGGCGGCCCGCAGGCGAGCCCGACCAACTCCCCGACCGAGCCGGCCTCCGCCTCGCCCACCCCGAGCAACCCGAACGCCTCGCCGAGTGAGGCGCTGGGGTCGGGCGCGCCCGCCTCCCCGTCGGCCACCCCGATCGAGACGGCCCCGACCGGCCTGCCGGCCCGGATCGAGATCCCGGCCAAGGGATTCGCCCAGCTCAGCCCCGCCAGCGACCGCTTCCTCCAGCTCGTCGGCCTGAACGACAAGCTGCTCAGCGGCCAGCAGGTCAGCCTGACCTTCGACTTCGGCAACGGCCAGGTCATCCGGACCGGGGCCCCGATCGGCGTACCGTTCACCCCGGCCGCGCCGCCCTCGCCGATCGTCCACCCCCGCGAGGAGGCGGGCCCCGAGAGCGGCGGCCCCCACGGCTGACCCGCCGACTGATCTTCCCGGCACCGCCGGTGTGGCCTCCGCCACGCCGGCGGTGCCGCCGTTTCCGGGTGGGCTTTCGTCGTACCGTCCGGTTAGCGTCCTGGGGTGAGCACGCCCCGATCGACCTCCTCCCGCGCCACCACCACCGGTCGCAGCCGCGGCGCCGCCCGGGAGCCACGCCCGGCGTACGAGTGCGACGCCTGCGGCCACCAGCCCCCAAAGTGGGTGGGGCGCTGTCCGGAGTGCGGCGAGTGGGGCTCGGTGGTCGAGTGCACGGTCACCGGGCCGCTGGTCTCCGGCCGGGTGGTCAGTTCCCGGATGCCCGCCGAGCCGGCCCGCCCGATCGCGACCATCAGCGCCGCGCCGGCCCGGGCCCGGCCCACCGGGGTCAGCGAGCTCGACCGGGTGCTCGGCGGCGGCCTGGTCCCCGGCGCGGTGGTGCTGCTCGCCGGCGAGCCCGGAGTCGGCAAGTCCACCCTGCTGCTCGACGTGGCCCAGCAGTGGGCGGCCAACGCCGGCAGCCCGTCGCTGGTGGTCAGCGGCGAGGAGTCGGTCAGCCAGGTGCGGCTGCGCGCCGAGCGGATGGGCACCCTGCACGAGCAGCTCTACCTGGCCGCCGAGAGCGACCTGTCGGCGGTGCTCGGCCACCTCGACGCGGTCAAGCCGGGGCTGCTGGTGCTCGACTCGGTGCAGACCGTCTCGACCACCGGCGCGGAGGGCGTGCCGGGCGGGGTCACCCAGGTCCGGGCGGTCACCGCGGCCCTGGTCGCGGTCGCCAAGGAGCGTGGCGTCGCCACCGTGCTGGTCGGCCACGTGACCAAGGACGGTCAGGTCGCCGGCCCCCGGGTGCTGGAGCACCTGGTCGACGTGGTGTTGCACTTCGAGGGCGACAAGCACTCGTCGCTGCGCATGGTCCGGGGGGTGAAGAACCGGTTCGGCGCGGCCGACGAGGTGGGCTGCTTCGAGATGCACGAGGGGGGCATCAGCAGCCTGGCCGACCCGTCCGGGCTCTTCCTCACCCGCTACTCGGAGCCGGTGCCGGGCACCTGCGTCACGGTGGCGATGGAGGGGCGGCGGGCCCTGGTGACCGAGGTGCAGGCGCTGATCGGCGCGACGGTCGCCGGCTCGCCACGGCGTACGGTCTCCGGGCTGGACGGGGCGCGGCTGGCGATGGTGCTGGCGGTGCTCCAGCGGCGCACCGAGCGGCTGACCCTGCACGATCGTGAGGTGTTCGCCGCCACGGTCGGCGGCATCCGGGTGGTGGAGCCGGCCGCCGACCTGGCCGTGGCGCTCGCGGTCGCCTCCGGCGGCCTCAACCTGGCCATCGCCCCGCACCTGGTGGCGATCGGCGAGGTCGGGCTCACCGGCGAGGTACGCCGGGTCGGGGCGGTGCCGCGCCGGCTGGCCGAGGCGGCCCGGCTCGGCTTCCGGCTGGCCCTGGTGCCACCCGGCTGCGGGCCGGGCAGCAGCGGGGTGGCCCCGGAGAACATGCGGGTGATCGAGGTCACTGACGTACGCGGGGCGCTCCAGGCTGCCGCCCGCGCTTCGGCCGAGTGACCCACGGTGAGCGTACGGTGGGATCGGCCAGGCGATTCCGGACAGCGGGCGTACCGGCTCGCCGAGGGGAGAAGCCGGACATCGTGACACATCACAGTAACCACGAGAGCACCCACCGCAGGGCAGTCCGTAGACTGTGCCCGTGCCGATCGACCGCGATGCCACCAAGCCCACCGCGACGACGCCGCACGCCCGCACCGGCGCCGTGGGTTCCTCCGCCCGTCCGATCAGCGTGAGCGTGACCGGGAGCGTCGGCGGAACCGGCGGGGACCCGCTGCGGGCCAACCTCGCCCTGATGGCGCCCGGCACCGCCCTGCGGGACGGTCTGGAGCGCATCCTGCGCGGTCGCACCGGCGCGCTGATCGTCCTCGGCTACGACAAGGTGGTCGACTCGATCTGCACCGGCGGCTTCCCGATGGACGTCGAGTTCTCCGCGACCCGGGTCCGTGAGCTGTGCAAGATGGACGGCGCGGTGGTGCTCTCCAGCGACGGCACCCGGATCGTGCAGGCAGGTGTGCACCTGATGCCCGACCCGTCGATCCCCACCGAGGAGTCCGGCACCCGGCACCGCACGGCGGAGCGGGTGGCCCGGCAGACCGGCTACCCGGTCATCTCGGTCAGCCAGTCCATGCGGATCATCAGCCTCTACGTCAACGGCCAGCGGCACGTGCTGGACGACTCGGCGGCGATCCTGTCCCGGGCCAACCAGGCCCTGGCCACCCTGGAGCGCTACAAGCTCCGCCTCGACGAGGTCTCCGGCACCCTGTCCGCCCTGGAGATCGAGGACCTGGTCACCGTACGCGACGCGGTGGCGGTGGTGCAGCGGCTGGAGATGGTCCGCCGGATCGCCGACGAGATCGCCGGGTACGTGGTGGAGCTGGGCACCGACGGTCGGCTGCTCGCCCTCCAGCTCGACGAGCTGATGGCCGGCGTCGACGCCGACCGTACCCTGGTCATCCGGGACTACCTGCCGGTCGGCCGGAAGTCGCGCACCCTCGACGAGGCGCTGGTCGAGCTGGATCTGCTCAGCGCCACCGAGCTGATCGACCTGGTCGCGGTGGCCAAGGCGATCGGCTACCCGTCCGCCTCCGACGCTCTCGACGCGGCGGTGAGCCCGCGCGGCTTCCGCCTGCTGGCGAAGGTGCCTCGACTGCCCGCAGCCGTGGTGGACCGGCTGGTGGTGCACTTCGGCAGCCTCCAGCGGCTGCTCGGTGCCACGGTGGAGGACCTCCAGGCCGTCGAGGGGGTCGGCGACGCCCGGGCCCGGGGCGTCCGCGAGGGGCTGTCCCGGCTCGCCGAGGCGTCCATTCTGGAGCGGTACGTCTGAGCCGCCGCCCCGGGTCGGGCCTGCCCGACCCGGTCGCCGGTCAGTTGGTGATGGTCAGCTGCACCGGTTTGCTGATCTTGGTGTCCAGCCGCGCGAGAAGCTGGTAGGTGCCAGCGGGGACGAATTCGCCGGCGGCGAGGCCGTTCGCGCAGCGGTTGCTGTACCGGCCGTTCCAGCCCAGCTCGTAGGAACGCTCGAAGTTCGGGGTGAACGACTGCACGTCCGATTCCCGGGCGGTGCCGCAGGTGTCGGAGGACCAGACCTTGTCGGCACCGGCCTTGATGTACAGCTCCTGTGGGCCGGAGCCGACGTCCCGGCTGCACGTACGCCCCGAGACGTTCTTAATCTTGAAGCGCAGGGTGACCACGGTGCCCCGCTGGGCGGTGGCCGGCAGCGCCACCGGGGTCACCTGGATCTCTGAGTCGGCGCAGGTCCCGTCGTCGACCACCGGGGCGACCGAGGCGTCCGTCCCGCTGCCGCCACTCGCCGGGCCGCCCTGCCCGCCACCCGTCGGACCGCCCTGCCCGCCGTCCGCGCCGCCGTCCGCGCCGCTGCCGGAGTCCTCCGGCGTCGGGGACGGGCTGCCGGACTTCGGGGTCAGCACCGACTCGGTCGGCCGCGGGGTCGAGGTGGACGCCTTCCCCGACGGGCCGGCGCCGTCCGCGCTGGTGTTCTTGGGCTCCTGACCCGTGCAGGAATAGAGCAGGACAATCAGGAAGAGAAGCCCCGCTCCGAGCACGACGGCGCGACGCCGCCAATACACGGCGGGTGGCAGGGGGCCGACCGTCAGACGCATGATGCGTTCACCGTAGTCGGGCGGCGCACGGCGCGGGGAGCGACGCGCCGGTGCGTCTCGGTCGCACCGGTCCGACCATCCACAGTCGACTTTCCACGATCACCGAACGGCTCCGGACGGGCGCGCAGCGCCACGACGGACCCCGGGCCCTGCTCGGTCAGAGGTAGACCTTGCGCTGGTAGACGGCGTGCGCGCTGGCCACCCGGTCGAGGAAGAGCAGGCCGGCGCAGTGGTCGATCTCGTGCTGGAGCGCCCGCGCCTCGAAGGCGTCGGTGACCAGCCGCACGGGCTCGCCGGTGCCCGGGAGCACCGCCTCAACCACCAGCCGGCCGGCGCGCTTCACGTCACCGGTCAGGTCGGGCACCGACATGCAGCCCTCCCGCCCGGCCTTCCAGCGGGACGCCTCGACCACCTTCGCGTTGCAGAGCACGAACGTGCCGTGCACGGTGGCCGCCTTCGGATGGCCGGTGACGTCCACCGCGAACACCTGGGCGCTCACCCCGACCTGCGGCGCGGCGAGGCCCACGCAACCCGGCGAGATCCGCATGGTGGCGACCAGGTCGGCGGCGAGTCGGACCACCTCGTCCGAGGTCGGGTCGACCTCCGGGCCGGGCCGGCTGAGCACCGGGTCGGGCGCGACCACCACCGGCCGTACCTCACCCGGCACCGCCAGCGCGTCGGGGGTCCAGCCGCCCAGGCCGACGTACTCGGCGGTCACAGCAGGTCCGTGTCCGCCGGGCGGAGGCTGACGCCCACGCCGAGCTCGGCGGCGGTACGGGCGAGCCGGCCGGCCACCTCGTCGGAGCTGCCCGGTGGCAGCTCGACCTCGGCGACCACCACATAGAGGGACCCGGTCAGCCGGGTGCTCAGATCGGTGACGTTGCCGCCCGCGTCGGCCAGCACCCGGGTCATCGTGGCGACGATGCCCATCCGGTCCGCGCCGTGCACCGCCAGCACGTAGGGCTCGCCGGGCGTCGGCGTCTGCCCGTCCGGGGTGACCGCGCGTACGGTGGCCAGGAGCTGGCCGTCGGCGGCGAGCGGGGCCAGCGCGGCCTCGACGTCGGCGGCGGCCGGGCCCACGCAGATCAGGGTCATCGCGAAGTGACCCCGCAGCCGGGTCATCGTGGAGTCGGTGAGGTTCGCGCCGAGCGCCGCGAGCGCCTCGGCGACATCGGCCACGATGCCCGGCCGGTCCCGGCCGATGACGGTGATCGCGAGCTCGTTCATCCGGACATTCTGCCGCGTCGCTCCCAGGGTGGCCGGAGGGGCCCGCCCCGCCCGCCCATCCTGCGGGAAAGCCACCCGTGACATGATCGGCAGCGCCATGTCCGAGCCCACCTTCGCCACCCTGGTCAGCCGCTGGTACGAGCGGAACGCCCGCGACCTGCCGTGGCGCGAGCCGGGCGTCGGCGCCTGGGCGATCCTGGTCAGCGAGGTCATGCTCCAGCAGACGCCGGTGGTCCGGGTGCTGCCCGCCTGGGCGGCGTGGCTGGACCGCTGGCCCACCCCGGCCGCCCTCGCGGAGGACACCCCGGCCGAGGCGATCCGGATGTGGGGCCGGCTCGGCTACCCCCGCCGGGCGGTGCGGCTGCGGGACTGCGCGGTGGCGATCGTGCAGCGGCACGGCGGCGAGGTGCCGGATCGGCTGGAGCAGTTGCTGGCGCTGCCCGGCGTCGGGACGTACACGGCCCGGGCGGTGGCGGCGTTCGCCTTCGGGCAGCGGCACCCCGTGGTCGACACCAACGTACGCCGGGTGGTGTGCCGGGCGATCGCCGGCGAGCCGGACGCCGGCCCGGCCACCCGCCCCGCCGACCTGGTCGCCACCGAGGAGCTGCTGCCCGTTGAGCCCGCCGCGGCGGCCCTGGCCAGCGCCGCCTTCATGGAACTCGGCGCGGTGGTCTGCACCGCCCGCGCGCCACGGTGCGCGGTGTGCCCGGTCGAGTCGGTCTGCGCCTGGCGGGCGTCCGGCCAGGAGGCGCCGGCCGGTCCGACCCGCCGTCCCCAGCGCTACGCCGGCACCGACCGTCAGGTACGCGGTCTGCTGCTCGCGGTGCTCCGCGAGGCGACCGGCCCGGTGCCGCACCAGCGGCTGGACCAGGTCTGGCACGACGACGTGCAACGCGCCCGGGCGCTGGCCGGGCTGGTCACCGACGGCCTGGTCGAGCCGGTCGGCGAGGAGTCCTTCCGCCTGATCGGGGACGGCCCCCCGGTCCCCCTCCCCCGCCCCTGAACCGCCCGGCGGCACCCCGCCGGTCCCCACGCGGCGCACTCGCGCCGCGGCCGACCCCGCCACAACGCCGATCTGGCGGGTTCCAGCCGCCGCCGGCCCCGCCACATCGCCGACCCGAAGTCGATCAAGCACGGGACGGCCGGGCGGGACTGCGAGGACAGGAAAGGCGACGGCCCCGGTGGCTCTCGCCTACCGGGGCCGCCGCCCTTTTGTCAGATCCGCCCGGCGTTACGCCGCGTCGTCCGCTCCCGCGGTGGCCGCGCCACCGAGGTCCGCCGGGACGGCGTCCGGCACGGCCACCGGCCGGTCGGCGCCCCGGAAGACAAGCTTGGACTTGTCGACGTTGCTCGGGTCGCCCTCGCAGTCCACCACCACGATCTGACCCGGAGTCAGCTCGTTGAAGAGGATCCGCTCGGAGAGGTTGTCCTCGATGTCGCGCTGGATCGTGCGACGCAGCGGCCGCGCACCCAGCACCGGGTCGAAGCCCTTCTTCGCCAGGTACTTCTTGGCGTTGTCGGTCAGCTCCAGGCCCATGTCCTTGTTCTTCAGCTGGGTCTCGATCCGCTGGATCATGATGTCCACGATCGAGAGGATCTCGTTCTCGCGCAGCTGGTGGAAGACGATGGTGTCGTCGATCCGGTTCAGGAACTCGGGCCGGAAGTGCTGCTTGAGCTCGTCGTTGACCTTCTGCTTCATCCGGTCGTAGTTCGACTCGGAGTCCTCAGAGGCCTGGAAGCCCAGCGAGACCGCCTTGGCGACGTCGCGCGTACCGAGGTTGGTGGTCAGGATGATGACCGTGTTCTTGAAGTCCACGATCCGGCCCTGGCCATCGGTGAGCCGCCCGTCCTCCAGGATCTGGAGGAGCGTGTTGAACACGTCCGGGTGGGCCTTCTCGATCTCGTCGAACAGGACCACCGAGAACGGCCGACGACGCACCTTCTCGGTCAGCTGCCCGCCCTCGTCGTAGCCGACGTAGCCGGGAGGGGCACCCACCAGCCGGGACACCGTGTACCGGTCGTGGAACTCGGACATGTCCAGCTGGATGAGGGCGTCCTCGCTGCCGAACAGGAACTCGGCGAGCGCCTTGGACAGCTCGGTCTTACCGACACCGGACGGGCCGGCGAAGATGAACGAGCCGGACGGGCGCTTCGGGTCCTTCAGGCCGGCCCGGGTACGCCGGATCGCCTTCGAGACCGCCTTGACCGCGTCCTCCTGGCCGATGACGCGCTTGTGCAGCTCGTCCTCCATGCGCAGCAGGCGCGAGGTCTCCTCCTCGGTCAGCTTGTAGACCGGAATGCCGGTCCAGTTGCCGAGCACCTCGGCGATCTGCTCGTCGTCGACCTCGCTGACGACGTCCAGGTCACCGGCCTTCCACTCCTTCTCCCGCTGGGCCTTCTGGCCGAGGAGCTGCTTCTCCTTGTCGCGAAGCTGGGCGGCCCGCTCGAAGTCCTGCGCGTCGATCGCGGACTCCTTGTCGCGGCGCACCTGGGCGATGCGCTCGTCGAAGTCACGCAGGTCTGGCGGCGCGGTCATCCGACGGATCCGCATCCGGGCACCGGCCTCGTCGATCAGGTCGATCGCCTTGTCCGGCAGGAACCGGTCGGAGATGTACCGGTCGGCCAGGGTCGCGGCGGCGACGAGAGCCGCGTCGGTGATGCTCACCCGGTGGTGCGCCTCGTAGCGGTCCCGCAGGCCCTTGAGGATCTCGATGGTGTGGGCCAGCGAGGGCTCACCCACCTGGATCGGCTGGAAGCGGCGCTCGAGCGCGGCATCCTTCTCCAGGTGCTTGCGGTATTCGTCGAGGGTCGTGGCGCCGATGGTCTGCAGCTCGCCACGGGCCAGCATCGGCTTGAGGATGCTGGCGGCGTCGATCGCGCCCTCGGCGGCACCCGCACCCACCAGGGTGTGGATCTCGTCGATGAACAGGATGATGTCGCCGCGGGTACGGATCTCCTTGAGCACCTTCTTGAGGCGCTCCTCGAAGTCACCGCGGTAGCGGGAACCGGCCACCAGGGCACCGAGGTCGAGCGTGTAGAGCTGCTTGTCCTTCAGCGTCTCGGGCACCTCGCCCTTGATGATCTTCTGAGACAGCCCCTCGACCACGGCGGTCTTGCCGACGCCGGGCTCACCGATCAGGACCGGGTTGTTCTTGGTACGGCGGGAGAGCACCTGCATGACCCGCTCGATTTCCTTCTCGCGCCCGATGACCGGGTCGAGCTTGCCCTCGCGGGCGGCCTGGGTCAGGTTGCGGCCGAACTGGTCCAGCACCAGGCTGGTCGACGGCGCGGCCTCACCCGGCGCGGTGCCCGCGGCGGCCGGCTCCTTGCCCTGGTAGCCGGAGAGCAGCTGGATCACCTGCTGGCGGACCCGGTTGAGGTCGGCGCCGAGCTTGACCAGCACCTGGGCGGCGACGCCCTCGCCCTCACGGATCAGGCCGAGCAGGATGTGCTCCGTGCCGATGTAGTTGTGGCCGAGCTGCAGCGCCTCGCGCAGCGACAGCTCCAGCACCTTCTTGGCCCGCGGCGTGAACGGGATGTGCCCGCTCGGCGCCTGCTGGCCCTGGCCGATGATCTCCTCGACCTGCTGGCGGACGCCCTCCAGGGAGATGCCGAGGCTCTCCAGGGCCTTTGCCGCGACACCCTCACCCTCGTGGATCAGGCCCAGCAGGATGTGCTCCGTACCGATGTAGTTGTGGTTGAGCATCCGGGCCTCTTCCTGGGCCAGGACGACAACCCGTCGCGCTCGGTCGGTGAACCGCTCGAACATGCCCTCGTGCTCCTCACATGCCGTGCGCCTTGATGGTCAAGATCTTGGCGGGGCCGGTGCGCGGACGTCCGGGACGGGCGTCCGTGCCTCCTTACTCTATCGCCGCGGACCGACTCCGCTGAGGTCGTGTGTCCCCGCGAAAGGCCGTTCCCACGTCGTTTCTGACAACCGTCCACGCTCAGCAGGTGTTCCGGTACCCCTGGCTGTACGCGCAGAGCGAAATTCGACCACTGGTGGAAAAGCCCGGTCGGGGGCCTCCGGAAGGTCTTCCGGGCTCGGGGCGGGCGGCGTCGGTGCCACCGCCGTCATCCACAACCTGTGGACAGCATCTCCACCGCCTGTGGACAACCTGCCCCGGGACGGTTTTCTTCCCGCCCCCGACCCGGTTCCACGGCGTACCGTCCGGCGTGCCCGACACGTCCCGCACGGACCGGACAGACGGCTCACCAGGGCGGAAACGGCGACGCCGGCCCGGAGTGGCACTCCGGTCCGGCGTCGGTGTCGCCCGGTACGGGTCGTCGGATCAGTGACCAGCCTTCGCGTGGTACTCCTCGACGATCTCCTGCGGGATGCGGCCCCGGTCGGAGATGTCCTTGCCGGCCTTCTTCGCCCAGGCCCGGATGGCCTTGTTCTGCTCACGGTCGGCTGTCGCGCCGCCCCGGCCGCGCGCGGCCCGGCCGCCGACGACCACCCCACCACGACCGACCTTGGTCCCGTGCGCGATGTACTGAGCGAATACGTCACGCAATTTCTCGGCGTTGGTCGACGACAGGTCGATCTCGTACTGCACCCCGTCGAGCGCGAACTTGACGGTCTCGTCAGCGTCCCCGCCGTCCAGGTCATCGACCAGCTTGTGAATGATCTGCTTGGCCACGTCCCACATTCCTTTCGAGCAGGGTGGTGCTCCTGCGAATCCAGGAGAACAATAACCTGCCCGATGCTTGCCGCGTCAATAGGATGCGGTAACGACCCGGGGACGGGCGGCGGCTACTCCGGCCGAACCAACGGGAACAGGATGGTTTCCCGAATTCCCAGGCCGGTCAGCGCCATCAAGAGCCGGTCGATTCCCATTCCCATACCACCGGCCGGCGGCATTCCGTACTCCATGGCCCGGAGGAAGTCCTCGTCCAGTCGCATCGCCTCGTCGTCGCCACGGGCGGCGAGCTGCGCCTGGGCCACCAGCCGCTCCCGCTGCACCACCGGGTCGACCAGCTCGGAGTACGCCGTGCCCAGCTCGAAACCGAGGACGTAGAGGTCCCACTTCTCGGCCAGTCCCGGCTCGCCGCGGTGGGCCCGGGTCAGCGGGCTGGTCTCCTCCGGGTAGTCGCACACGAAGGTGGGCGCCTGCAGCGACGGCACCACCAGTTCCTCGAACAGCTCCTCGGCCAGCTTGCCCGGACCCCACTTCGGGTCGACCGCGAGCCCGACCTTGTCGGCGTACTCGACGAGCCGGGACCTTTCGGTGCGGACGGTGACCTCCTCACCGAGCGCTTCGGAAAGAACACCGAACAGCGTCACCGACCGCCACTCGCCGCCCAGATCGAACTCCTGGCCGTCGGCGTGGGTGACCACCGTCGATCCGGCGACCGCGATCGCCGCCTGCTGCACGAGATTTCGGGTCAGCTCGGCCATCGTGTTGTAGTCGCCGTACGCCTGGTAGGCCTCGAGCATCGCGAACTCCGGCGAGTGCGACGAGTCGATGCCCTCATTACGGAAGTTGCGGTTGATCTCGAAGACCCGGTCCACGCCGCCCACCACGGCGCGCTTGAGAAACAGTTCCGGCGCGATTCGCAGATACAGATCGGTGTTGAGCGCATTGCTGTGGGTCACGAATGGGCGGGCCGCCGCGCCGCCGTGCAGCAACTGGAGCATCGGGGTCTCCACCTCGATGAAGTCCTGCGCGTGCAGAGTGTCACGGAGGCTACGCACGGCGGTCGCCCGGGTACGCACCATCTGCCGTGCCTGCTCGCGGACCACCAGGTCCACGTAACGCTGGCGGACCCGGGCCTCCTCGCTCAGCGGCTTGTGCGCCACCGGCAGCGGGCGCAGTGCCTTGGCGGTGACCGCCCACTCCTCGACCAGCACCGACAGCTCGCCACGCCGGCTGGTGATCACCTCTCCGGTGACGCCGACGTGGTCGCCGAGGTCGACCAGGCGCTTCCAGTCCTCCAGCCGCTGCGCGCCGACCCGGTCCAGCGAGAGCATCGCCTGGAGTTCGGTGCCGTCGCCGTCCCGAAGGGTGGCGAAGCAGAGCTTCCCGGTGTTGCGTACGAAGATCACCCGGCCGGTGACCGAGACCCGGTCGCCGGTGGCGGTGTCGGTGGGCAGGTCGGCGTACTGGGTGCGGATCCGGGCCAGCGTGCTGGTCCGGGGGTATCCGACGGGGTACGCCTCGACGCCCTCGGCGAGCATCCGGTCCCGCTTCTCCCGGCGGACCTTCATCTGCTCGGGAAGGTCGTCGGCGGGGTCTACTGGCACGGCGTTCTGCTCGGTCACGGCACGCTTCCTCAAGCCTTGGCGGGATATCGGCGGGTCAGCACATGAGCGTACTCAAGCCCCGTGCCGGCCGTTACGGGATAACCTGCCGCCCATGACGGACCCCACTCAGGCGCTCTCCTTCGGCGCCGCCGCCGCCGACTACGACCGGTTCCGGCCCCGCTATCCGGAGGAGGCGCTGCGCTGGGCCCTCGACGGCCTGGCCGCGCCGGCCCGGGTGGTGGATCTGGCCGCGGGCACCGGCATCCTCACCCGGGGACTGCTCGCGCTCGGGCCCTCCGACGGCTCCGGGTCGCGGCGCGGCGGGCCGGAGTTGTCGCAGGTCGTACCCGTGGAGCCGGATCCGGGGATGCGGGCGCAACTGGCGGTCGCGACCCCGGGCGTGACGGCCCTGGCGGGCAGCGCCGAGTCGGTGCCGCTGCCGGACGGGTCGGCGGACGCGGTGCTGGTGGGGCAGGCGTACCACTGGTTCGACCGGGAGCCGGCGCACGCCGAGATCGCCCGGGTGCTGCGGCCCGGCGGCACCTTCGCCCCGATCTGGAACGTCCGGGACGAGCGGGTGGCCTGGGTGGCGGAGCTGACCCGGATCGCCCACCTCGGCGACAACGCGGGCAACGTGGTCGAGAGGTACGGCGACTTCGGTCCGGCGTTCGAGCCGGTCGAACTGGGCGAGTTCGCCCACTCGACCACGCTGACGCCCGACGAGGTGGTCGGCATGCTGCACACCCGGTCGTACTGGCTCACCGCCTCGCCGGACGAGCAGGAGCGGGTCGACCGGGACCTGCGGCAGCTCTTCGCCACCCACCCGGACCTGGCCGGCCGGGAGACCGTCGAGCTGCCCTACCGGACGTACGTCTTCCGCACCCACCGGCGCTGACCGGCCGAGGGTCACACGTTGCGTTCGTAGACCATCCGCAGGCCGATCAGGGTGATCATCGGTTCGTGGTGGGTGATCGTGTGGCACTCGCCCAGCACCAGGGAGGCCAGGCCACCGGTGGCGATCACCGCCTTCACCTCGCCCAGTTCCTCGGTCATCCGCTCGACGATCCGGTCCACCTGACCGGCGAAGCCGAAATAGAGCCCGGCCTGGAGGCACTCCACGGTGTTCTTGCCGATCACCGAGCGGGGCTTGGTGGCCTCCACCTTGCGGAGCTGGGCGGCGCGGGCCGCGAGCGCGTCGAAGGAGATCTCGATGCCCGGCGCGAACGCGCCACCGAGGAACTCGCCCCGACCGCTGATCACGTCGAAGTTGGTGGTGGTGCCGAAGTCCACCACGATCGACGGCCCGCCGTAGAGGGTGTACGCGGCCAGGGTGTTGACCACCCGGTCCGCGCCGACCTCCTTCGGGTTGTCGATGGCGAGCTGCACCCCGGTGCGTACCCCGGGCTCGACGATCACGCTCGGCAGGTCCGCGTAGTAGCGGGACAGCATGGTACGCAGCGAGCGCAGCGCGGCCGGCACGGTCGAGCAGGCGGCCACCCCGGTGATCTCCACGGCGTCACCGGCCAGCAGCCCCCGGAACTTCAGACCCAGCTCGTCCGCGGTGGAACGGGCGTCGGTCTTGATCCGCCAGGAGTGCACCAGCTTGTCGCCGTCGAAGGTCGCCAGCACGGTGTTGGTGTTTCCGATGTCGATGCAGAGCAGCACGACCGCAGCCTAGACGCTCATTCCGCGCGCAGATCCAGGGCGATGTCCAGGATCGGCGAGGAGTGGGTGAGCGCGCCGACCGAGATGAAGTCCACCCCGGTCGCGCCGTACTCGGCCGCCACCGGCAGGGTCAGCCCGCCGGTGGCCTCCAGTTCGGCCCGGTCGCCCACCGCGGCGACCACCTCGCGCAGCCGCGCCGGGGTCATGTTGTCCAGCAGCAGGAAGTCGGCGCCGGCCTCGACCGCCTCCACCGCC
The DNA here is from genome assembly GCF_900089605.1 of Micromonospora narathiwatensis. Classification (NCBI taxonomy): domain Bacteria; kingdom Bacillati; phylum Actinomycetota; class Actinomycetes; order Micromonosporales; family Micromonosporaceae; genus Micromonospora; species Micromonospora narathiwatensis. Next base: position 5,016,797 of record NZ_LT594324.1, read on the forward strand.
TCGGCCAGCGTGTCCACCTCCACCTGCACCGGCACGTCCGGGAACGCCTCCCGGACCCGCCGGTAGGCGGCGGCGATCCCGCCCGCGGCGACCTTGTGGTTGTCCTTGATCATGGCGACGTCGTGCAGGCCCATCCGCTTGTTGGTGCCGCCGCCGGCGCGGACCGCGTACTTCTCCAGGGCGCGCAGGCCGGGGGTGGTCTTGCGGGTGTCGAGCACCGTCGCCTTGGTGCCGGTCAGGGCGTCGGCCCAGGCCCGGGTGTGGGTGGCCACCCCGGACATCCGGCAGAGCAGGTTGAGCGCGGTCCGCTCGGCGGTGAGCAGCAGCCGGGTCGGGCCGGTCACCGTGGCCAGCACGTCGCCGCGCGCCACCCGCTGCCCGTCGTGGGCCACCAACGACACCTCGACCGTACGGTCCGCCCCGGTCACCTCGCCGACCAGCTCGAACACCGCCGCCGCCACGGGCAGCCCGGCCACCACGCCGTCGGCGCGGGCGACCAGGTCAGCGGTGTCGTTCTGCTCGTCCGGGATGGTGGCGACACTGGTGACGTCGAGGAAGTCCGGGCCCAGGTCCTCGGTGAGCGCGTCGACGATCACCCGACGTACCTCCGCCGGGTCCAGGCCACCGGCCCGCAACGCCCGCTCCGTCGACTCCCTCATTTTTGTCCCTCCCACCGCTCGGTCAACGAGCCCTGCGTCCCGATCCCGCCGACGAAGTGGCCCAGCCACCGGTCGTCGGCGGTCGGGAAGTCCTCCCGCCAGTGGCAGCCCCGGGTCTCCCGGCGACGGTACGCGGCGGCGACCAGCGTCGACGCCACGGTGATCAGGTTCGTCGCCTCCCAGTCGGCGGTACGCGGGACCCCCCGGCCCTGGCCCAGCTCGGTCAGGGTGACGGCGGTCGCGGCGAGGGTGTCCGCCGAGCGGAGCACCCCGGCGCCCCGGGTCATCGCCCGTTGCAGGGCCGGGGTGCCGGCGGCCGGCAGCACCCAGCCCTGGCCGCCCACCCACGCGCCGGTCTCCGCCGGCTTCGCCTGCTCGGGCAGGCCGGCGGCGATGTCCTCGGCGATCCGGCGGGAGAAGACCAGCCCCTCCAGCAGCGAGTTGCTGGCCAGCCGGTTGGCGCCGTGCACGCCGGTGCAGGCGACCTCGCCGCAGGCGTACAGGCCGGGGATGGAGGTGCGGCCGCGCAGGTCGGTACGGACCCCGCCGGAGGCGTAGTGGGCGGCCGGGGCGACCGGGATCAGGTCGGTGGCCGGGTCCACCCCGATGGCCAGGCAGGACGCGACGATGGTCGGGAAGCGCCGGGCCAGGAAGTCCCCGCCCAGGTGGCGGGCGTCCAGCCAGACGTGGTCCGCGCCGGTGGCCAGCAGCACCCGGTGGATGCCCTTGGCGACCACGTCCCGGGGGGCCAGTTCGGCCAGCTCGTGCTGGCCGACCATGAACCGCTTGCCGTCCCCGTCGACCAGGTGGGCGCCCTCGCCGCGCAGCGCCTCGGACACCAGCGGCTGCTGGGCCCGCGTCGCGCCCGGCGCGCCCGCCGGCACGATCAGCGCGGTCGGGTGGAACTGGACGAACTCCACGTCGGTGACCGCCGCGCCGGCCCGCATGGCCAGCGCCACCCCGTCGCCGGTGGAGACCGCGGGGTTGGTGGTGGCCGCGAAGACCTGCCCCATGCCGCCGGTGGCCAGCACCACCGCCCGGGCCAGGATCGCGCCGACGCCGTCCTCGCTGCCCTCGCCGAGCACGTGCAGGGTGATCCCGCAGGCCGGGCCGAGCCCGTCCGGGCCGTCGCCGGGGGCCCGCAGCAGGTCCAGTACCAGGGCGTGCTCGACCAGCCGGATCCACGGGTCGCGGTGAACGGCGGCGTGCAACGCCCGTTGCACCTCGGCCCCGGTGGCGTCGCCGCCGGCGTGCACGATCCGGTCCGCCCGGTGGCCACCCTCCCGGGTGAGCATCAGCGAGCCGTCCGGGTTCCGGTCGAACTCCGCCCCGATCCGCATCAGCTCGCGCAGCCGGGTCGGACCCTCCTCCACCAGCACCCGCACCGCCGCCGGGTCGCACAGGCCGACGCCGGCGACCTCGGTGTCGTACGCGTGGGCGGTCGGGGTGTCGGCCGGGTCGAGCACGGCGGCGATGCCACCCTGCGCCCAGCGGGTCGACCCCTCGTCCATGTTGACCTTGGTGACCACGGTGACGTGCAGACCCGCCTCGCGCAGGTGCAGCGCGGCGGTCAGTCCGGCGACCCCGGAACCGACGACGATCACGTCGGTGGTCTCCACCCAGCCGGGTGCGGGCGCGGCGAGCAGCCTGGGCAGGGCCGGCAGGTCGACGGTCGCAAGGTCCATGAGCACAGTCAACCCGAAGGCTCCTCGCCCCGGGCCGCGGGGGCGCGACGAGTGGTTCGGGCTACTTCGTCCGCACCGGCAGGCCCGCCGGTCCGGCACCCTTGAGGGAACTGGTCACCGTACGGTCGCTGAGCCAGAGGTAGCAGCGGACGCCCCGGTCGCCGGCGGCCCACCGGCCCGCGCCCGGCGGGCGGACCACCACGCCGCTGCGGAACCGCAGCGTCGGGTCGTCCGGCACGCCGACGTACCTCGCCAGGACGGTGTTGCAGCCGGCGTAGAGCGGCAACCAGTCGGCGTCCTTCGTCGGGTACGGGCGGTCCGGCGCCGGCCACACCCCGACGAACTCGGCGTCGTGCGTGGCGCCGCACTCCACCGGGGTCAGCGTCTGCACCCGGTGCGCGTCGCTGCCGGTGCGCTGGCAGCCCAGCCGCAGCGCGGACGGCCCCTTGAGCGCGTCCCGCAGGCTGCCCGTACGGGTCACCACCTTGGCCGCCGCCTCGACCGTGGTCAGCTCGGTCAGGTCGCAGCGGTACCACCGGGAGCCGGCCGCCCAGCCGGGGCCGGTGGGCAGCGCCACGGCCAGCCGCAGCCGGCCGGCCCGCCAGTTGTCGCCGACGTACCCGTTGGCCCGGCTGTCGCAGTCCGCGAACGCCGTACGCAGCTCGACGGAGCCGAGGGCGGGCGGGGTGGCCCGGTCGACGGTGAAGGCACCCACGTGCACCGTCTCCACCCGGTGCGGCAGCTCGCAGCCCACCGGGTCGTACCCGGCCAGGCCGACCGTGGCGGTGAAGTCGGCCACCTGGCAGACCCCGTCCGCCGGGGTGAACGGCCCGGCCGGCGGCATCGCCGCCCAGTCGTCGGTGAGGTCGCCGTCCAGGCCGCCGGACCCGGCGCAGCCGGTCAGCGCGGCCCCCGCGACCAACGCGGCGACCAGGACTCTCATCGCACGGCGCATCGCGGCCTCCCCCAGCCGACGACCGTCAATCCGACGGTGCGCCCAGGGTAGCCGGAAATGACCTTCCGGTGACAGACCGTACGGCCCGCCGGAGGTCAGTTCAGGGCGGCGGCGAGCGGGTTGGGCACCGGATCACCGGCGGTGCCGGGGGCGGCGGTGGTCGGGTCGGCGGTCAGGTCGACCACCCGGTTCTCCGCGTCGACGTGCACCACCCGGGGCTGGTACGCCCGCGCCTCGGCATCGTCCATCTGCCCGTACGAGATGAGGATCACCAGGTCGCCGGGGTGCACCAGATGTGCGGCGGCACCGTTGATGCCGATCACGCCACTGCCCCGCCGCCCCGGGATCACGTACGTCTCCAGCCGGGCCCCGTTGGTGATGTCCACGATCGCGACCTGCTCGCCGGGGAGCAGGTCGGCGGCGTCGAGCAGATCCTCGTCCACGGTCACCGAACCGACGTAGTGCAGGTCGGCCTGGGTCACCGTGGCCCGGTGGATCTTCGACTTGAGCATGGTCCGGAGCATCGGGTGCCTTTCTCGCACGAGTCAGGAACGCGGGGCGAGCGGGATCGCCGCGTTGTCGATCAGCCGGGTGGCGCCGACCCAGGCCGCGATCAGCATTCGCGCCGGGCCGGCGACCGGGCCCGGCTCCAGGTCGGGGTCGGTGAGCACCAGGTAGTCGAGGCGGGCACCCGGCGTACCGGAGTCGAAGGCCCGGTGGGCGGCGGCCAGCACCGCGCCCGCGTCCGCGCCCCGCTCGGCGGCCTCGACGCCGGCCCGCAGCGCGGCGGACAGGCTCAGCGCCGCCGCCCGTTCCTCGGCCGAGAGGTAGCGGTTACGGCTGGACAGGGCCAGGCCGTCCGGCTCACGTACGGTCGGCACGCCGACGATCTCGGTCGGTACGTCCAGGTCGCGGACCATCCGCCGGACCAGGGTGAGCTGCTGGTAGTCCTTCTCGCCGAAGAACGCCAGGTCGGGGCGGGTGAGCTGGAGCAGCTTCATGACCACGGTGAGTACGCCGTGGAAGAAGCCGGGGCGGCTCAGCCCCTCCAGGTCCTCGCCGAGCGGGCCCGGGTTGACCCGGACCGTCGGCTGGCCGCCCGGGTACATGTCGGCCACGGCGGGGGCGAAGACCACGTCCGCGCCAACCCGCCGGCAGATCTCCAGGTCGGCGTCGAGGGTGCGCGGATAGCGGTCGAAGTCCTCGTTCGGACCGAACTGGAGCGGGTTCACGAAGATCGTGACGATGACGTGGTCGGCCCGCTCGCGGGCCGCCCGCAGCAGTGTCTCGTGCCCGGAGTGCAGCGCGCCCATGGTCATCACCACGCCGACGGTGCCGGTCAGGCCGTCCCGCGCCGCCGCCAACTCCTTGCGCGTGTGCACCAGCTCGGTCATGCCGTCGCCTCCGTTCTCCGTCGCCGCGGGGCTCGCGAACGCGCTTCTCGCGCTCACGCGGCGACCTCGCCGTAGAGGCCGCTCAGCACGTCCAGCAGCGACTCGGCGTCCGCCGGGCGCAGCCGGCCGGCCGCGATCGCCCGGTCCGCGCTCCTCCGGGCCAACGCCAGGTAGGGGGGCACGGATTCCGGCGCGGTCGCCGCCAGCCGGGCCAGGTGCCGGCGTACGGTGCCCGCGTCGCCCCGGGAGACCGGGCCGGTGAGCGCGTCGTCGCCGAACCGCAGGGCGTTCTCCAGGGCGGCCCGCAGCAGCGGGGCGAGCACCTTCTCCGGCCGGTCCACCCCGGCGTCGCGCAGCCGGTCGACCGCCTCGTTGACCAGGGTCACCAGGTGGTTGGCGCCGTGCGCCAGCGCCGCGTGGTAGAGCGGCCGGTCGGCCTCCGCCACCCACTCCGGCACACCGCCCAGGTCGGCGACCAGCCGGGCGGCCAACGGGCGCAGCTCCGCCGGGGCGGTCACCCCGTACGAGATGCCGGCCAGGCGGGTCAGGTCGTCCGGCGCACCGGTGAAGGTCATCGCCGGGTGCAGCGCGAGCGGCCGGGCGCCCACCGCGGCGGCCGGGGCGAGGACGGCCAGCCCGTGCGCGCCGGACGTGTGCGCGACCACCTGGCCGGGGCGCAGCGCGCCGGCCTCGGCCAGCCCGGCGACCACGCCGGCCAGGGCGTCGTCGGGTACCGCCACGACCAGCAGGTCGGTGGCCGCGCGGGCGACCGACGCGGCGGAGCGGTTCGGGGTCTGCGGCAGCAGCAGCGCCATCCGGGCCCTGGCGGCCCCGGACGCTCCGGAGGCGGCGACCACCCGGTGGCCGGCGGCGACGAGGGCCGCGCCGAGCACGGCACCGACCCGGCCGGCGCCGAGCACGCCGACGGTCAGGGTACGGGGAAAGGCGAGCGGGGCGCCGTTCGAGGCGCCGCCCGGCGATACGGCGGCCCCGGGCAGGGCGGCCGGACGCGGGCGCAGCGGTGCGCTCATGACAATCGATCCAGTCCTCGGAGGGGGTACCGGTCGATCGCAAGTATGCGCCGGTGTTACCGAACCTGGACAAGCATGTGTGAAAACCTTCACCGGCCGTGCCGGAGCGATGCCGTGGGCAGGGCGCGCGGGTCGGACCCGTACCGTCAGCGGGTGACCTTCGCGGAACGGCTGCCCTGGCGGGTGGCGATGGAGCGAGCCCTCTACGGGCCGGGTGGCTTCTTCGTCTCCGGCGCCGGGCCGGCCGCCCACTTCCGCACCAGCGTGCACGCCTCCCCGGTCTTCTCCTCCTGTCTGCTGCGTCTCCTCGACTCCGTTGATCGCGCGCTGGGTCATCCTCCGCGTCTCGACGTGGTGGACGTGGGGGCCGGGCGGGGTGAGCTGCTTCGGGCGCTGCTCGTGGGGGTTTCCGGGACGCCCGCCCAGCGGTCACCCGCCGCGCCGGTCCCGCTCGCCGATCGGGTACGTCTCATCGCGGTCGAGCGGGCGCCCCGCCCCGAGGACCTCCCGGCCGAGATCGACTGGCTGGACGAGATCCCCGAGGGGATCACCGGACTGCTGGTGGCCACCGAGTGGCTGGACAACGTCCCGCTGGACCTGGCCGGGCACACCGGCGGCGGTTGGCGTCACCTGCTGGTCGACCCGACGACCGGCACGGAGTCCACCGGCCCCCCGCTGCCCCCCGAGGACGCCGACTGGCTGACCCGCTGGTGGCCGACTCCCACCTCGCGATCGCCGATCAGGGAGTTCGCGTCCGCCGGAGGCCCGGAACCGGACATGAAACTCTTGATCAACGAGGTGGCGGCGCGGGCCGAGATCGGGCGGACCCGGGACGAGGCGTGGGCGGAGGCGGTACGGCGGGTCGAGCGAGGGCTCGCCGTGACGGTGGACTACGGGCACCTGCGGAAGGAGCGGCCGGTCGACGGGACGTTGACCGGGTACCGGGACGGGCGGCAGGTGCCGCCGGTGCCGGACGGGTCGGCTGATGTCACCGCACACGTCGCCATGGACTCGGTCGCCTCCGCCGGTGAGCGGGTCGCCCGGTGCGCGTACACCTTGATCTCGCAGCGGGAGGCGCTGCGGGCGCTCGGGGCCGACGGCGGGCGACCGCCGCTGAGCCTGGCCTCCCAGGACCCCGCCGGGTACGTCCGGGCGCTGGCCGCCGCGTCGGCGGTGGCCGAACTGACCGACCCGGCCGGCCTCGGCGGGCACTGGTGGCTGCTGCAACCGGTCGGCGTCACCATCGATCCCGTCATGGCACGATGACGGACATGACCACGGACGCCGGCGACCTCCGCGAACTGACCGTCGGCACGGGCGCCGGCGGGGAGCAGCTCGGCACCGACATGGTGCTGAACATCGGGCCGCAGCACCCGTCCACGCACGGCGTGCTGCGGCTACGGCTGGTGCTGGACGGCGAGCGGGTGGTCTCCGCCGAGCCGATCGTCGGCTACATGCACCGGGGCGCGGAGAAGCTCTTCGAGGTACGCGACTACCGGCAGATCATCGTGCTGGCCAACCGGCACGACTGGCTCTCGGCGTTCGCCAACGAACTGGGCGTGGTGCTCGCCGTGGAGCGGCTGATGGGCATGGAGGTGCCCGAGCGGGCGGTCTGGCTGCGGATGGCCCTGGCCGAGTTGAACCGGGTGCTCAACCACCTGATGTTCCTCGGCTCGTACCCGCTGGAGATCGGCGCGATCACCCCGATGTTCTACGCGTTCCGCGAGCGGGAGACCCTTCAGGCGGTGATGGAGGAGGTCTCCGGCGGCCGGATCCACTACATGTTCAACCGGGTCGGCGGCCTGAAGGAGGAGGTGCCGGCCGGCTGGACGGGCCGGGCCCGGGTCGCCATCGGCGAGGTACGCCGGCGGATGCCCGACCTGGACCATCTCATCCGGCGCAACGAGATCTTCCTGGCCCGTACGGTCGGCGTGGGCGTCCTGTCGGCGGCGGACGCCGCCGCGTTCGGCGCGTCCGGACCGGTCGCCCGGGCCTCCGGCCTGGACCTGGACCTGCGCCGGGACGAGCCCTACCTGGCGTACGACCAGCTCGACGTGCCGGTGGTGACCAAGACCGCCGGGGACTGCCACGCCCGCTTCGAGGTGCTGCTCGACCAGGTGTACGCCTCGCTCGACCTCGCCGAGCAGTGCCTGGACCGGGTGGACCGGCTCACCGGGCCGGTGCACACCCGGCTGCCCAAGGTGGTCAAGGCCCCCGAGGGGCACACCTACGCGTGGACCGAGAACCCGCTCGGTATCAACGGCTACTACCTGGTCTCCCGGGGCGAGAAGACCCCGTGGCGGCTCAAGTTGCGCACCGCCTCGTACGCGAACGTGCAGGCGCTGGCCACCCTGCTGCCCGGCTGCCTGGTGCCGGACCTGATCGCCATCCTCGGCTCGATGTTCTTCGTGGTCGGCGACATCGACAAGTAGCACCCGCCGACGTGCCGGTACGAGAGTGACCGGCTCGGCTCGCGGCGCCACCGGTTTGGTGTGCGGCGACACTCGACGGTGCGGGTCGTTCAGGCTCGGGACCGTCGCCAGCCGGGCCGAGCAGGCTGAGAACGGGCGCCAGCGGGCCGAGCAGGGTCAGCGCCAGCGGTCGGGGGACCGGGGCCCGCCGGCCCGGGGCGCGTCGTCGCGCGGCGGGTAGCCGTACCCCTCGTCGCCGTACCGGGCCGGCTCGGGCTCGCTCCGGCGCCACTCCGGCTCGCCGCCGTGCTGCGCGGTCGGCCGCCACTGCGGCTGGCCGCCGTGCTGCGCGGCTGGGCGCCACTCGTCCGGTACCGGAACCCCGCCCGCCGGCAACGCCGGACGGCTCTCCGCCGCCCCGCCGGCTCCCGCCTCGCCGGCCGCGCCGTGGTCACGGCGGGGCTCGCGGACGGACGCCCAGCGGTCCTCGACCCGGTACTCGGTGCCCGCTCCGGCGGCGTGCACGGCGGCATGCCGCTCGCCGACCCGGACCTCCCGGCCACGTTCGTCGTCGCGGACCGAGGCCCAGCGGTTGCCGACGCGCAACTCCGACCAGTAGTCCCCGTCCGGGTCGTCGGCGGTGATCGCCCGCCCGGACGACTCGGACCCGGTCCAGCCGGGTGCGTCCGGCGTCGCCCAGCCCTCGCCGGCCCGGTCCCGCCCGTCCTGCCGGGCGGGCCGGCCGTCCCAGGAGTCGTCATCGACCCAGTCCCGCCCGTCCTGCCGGCCCACGCGGACCCAGGAGCCTTCGTCGACCCGGTCCCGCCCGTCGTGCCAGCCCGCGCGGGCGGCCCGGGGGCCCTCGTCGCGGGAGCCCTCCGGGCTCGGCGACCAGGCACGGTCGTCCCGCCGCCCGTCCCGGCCGGCCGGCCGCCACCGCTCGTCGACCGATCCCTCCGGCGCCGCCGCCCAGGAACGCTGGTCGCCCGGCCCGGTCGACCAGGAATCCCGCTCGGCCGCCCCGTCCGCCACCGACCAGGAACGCTGATCGGCCGGCCCGGTGGACCGGGAATCGCGTTCGGCCTGCCTCGCCGCCCATCCGCGGTCGTCGCCGGCCCCGCCCCCGTCGCCGGCCCGGACGGCACCCGCCGCCGGGTGGTCCCCGGAACGGAACGTCTCGTCCCGAGGCGCCCACTCGTCCCGGGAGGCCCGCTCGTCCCGGGTGGCCCGCTCCTCCCGAGGTGCCTGCGGTCCCGGCCGGGCCCGCTCGTCGTCCGGTCCCGACCAGGAACCGCCACTCCAGGACCCACCCCGGGTCGACCGGGCCTGGTCGCCGCCGGACCAACCGCGGTCGTCCGCCGACTCCCGGTATCCCGGCCGGGAGCGCTCCTCCGGGTCCGCGCCACTCCCCCGCCGCTCCTCCGAAACGGGGGACCAGCGGCCGGCGTACCCGCCGTAGCGGGTGCCGGCGCCCGGATCGGCGCCACCGTCCACGATGGTGTGACGGGTGGTGACGTGCACCGTCTCCGTGTGGTGCACCACCCCGACCGGGCGGGGTTCCGGCCGGACGTCCGGCTCCGCCGTACGCGGGGCACCGTAGACGCCGGACTGCGGGCGGCGGGAGGACTCGTCCTCGTCCCGGCCGGAGGGTTGTCCCCTACCGGTCGGCTCCTGCTCCGGGCCGGTGCCGTGACGGGACCGTCCCTCGGCGTACGGCTCGGCCGAGGACACCCGGGCGCGGGCGGCGACCGGCTCCTCCGCGGCCGACGCGGCGCTGCCCGCAGCGGCCATACCGGCAGCCGCCGCGTCCAGCCGGCGATGCAGTGCGGTGACCGTCTCCTGCGTACGTTGGGCCTGGTCGAGCGCCTGGTTACCCCGTTGCGCGGCGGCCACGATCTCACTGCGCAGCTCGTGGCGGAGCTGCTCGATCTCGTCCCGCAGTTCCTCGGCACCGGCCGCCCGGTTGCTGCCCTCGGCGCGCAGCGCGATGGACAGACCGATCAACAGCACGGCGAGGATCGCCAGCACCGCACCGATCCGCAGCGAGCCGCTGCCGTCGGCGATCAGGAGGATCAGGGCGGCCAGGGGCGCTAGCGCCACACCGGTCCAGAACAGGACGGTGAGCAGCGAGGACGGGCGCTTCTCGGCGGGGGCGACCGAAGCGGGCATGGCTGAGCAGCGTACCGAGAGTTGCCCCGGTAGGGAACGGTCACCGGCTCCCAGGTGACAGCCGGTGACCGGGATTTCCCGGCTCGGTCCCGGCCGGCCGGTCGCCGACGGACCTGGGCGGTCAGTCGGCGACCGGCGACCGTTCCGGTCAGTCGACGACCGGCGACTGTTCCGGGTCGCGGCCCGACGGAAGGCGCGCGGCGCCGGAACAGTCGTGGGCCGTCAGCTCACGGCGAGTGCCGCGTCGGAGGAGAACACCAGGCCGACGCTGGCCGCGCCGGTCTTCAGCGCGTTCTTGGTCTGCGGGCCACCCGCGTCCAGCGAGCTGAACGAGCCGGCCTTGAAGTCGTAGACCTGGACCAGACCGGCCTGGCACTTCGGCCGCTGCGGGCACTCCGGCGGACCGGCCAGCACGGTCGCCTTGCCCGAGCACTTGGCGGCCAGGTCGGAGAGCGTGGCGAGCTGGTACTTGTCGGCGAACGCCTGGGTGACCGCGAAGGCGTTCTGGTCCTGGGCCTGCGACGGCTGGCCGAAGGTGAGGCCGACCTTGTCACCTGCGGCCTTCAGCGCGCTGACCGTCTTGTCCAGCTCGGGCGAGGAGACGGGCTCGGCGTTCTGGCCGTTTGCCTTGGTGTTGAGGAACTCGGCCATGGTGGCCGCGTACTCGGGGACGACCTGGATCTCGCCCTTCTCCAGAGCCGGCTCGTAGAGCTCACGGCTGCCGATGGTCTGCACCTTGACCTGGTATCCGGCCGAGGTGAGCGCGATCTTGTACAGCTCGGCGATGAGCTGGCTCTCACTGAAGTTGGCGGCGCCGACCGTGACCGCGCCGCCCGGGCCCTTCTCCACACCCTGGCTCACGCCGTTCGCGTCGGCGAACTCCTTCGCCGCGACCTGCGGGGTCTTCCGGTCGATGTCGACCATGCGGTTCAGCTCGATCAGCTTGGCGGTGTCGAGCGCCGCCGAGACCTTGTCCAGCGCGGCGACGAGCTGTGGCGTGGCCGCCTTCGCGTTGATCGCGGGCAGGACGTTGTCGGTGTTCTGGAGCTTCTTGTCGTCGGTGAGGACGACCAGCTTGTCGCCCGCGACCGGCGCGCAGCCGGCCCCGGAGGCACCCTGTTCGGGAGCGTTGGTACCGGAGGAACCGGCGTCACCGCAACCGGTGAGGAAACCCGCCGCGGTGAGGGCGCCGAGCGCCCCAACGGCCATACGTGTACGCGCGCGCATCTGTGCCCGCCTTCCGTGTCCCGGCGCGACCCCTTCGGGCCGGCCGCGTGTCCGACGGGCGATCCGGACGGCCGCCCGCTTGTTCGTCGAGCGGCCCGGTCTGCCGCCCGCGACTCCAGCCAATATCGTCCGGGCCGGACCGACAAACTCTGAGCGGATTTCGTCACCGGATCGTCACCCGGCACCGATTCGCCCCAGTTCAGGCGCCTACCGTGATGCCGGCCACACGTCGGCTCGCCGGTTCGGAGCACCCGCTGTAGCGACGGCCACGTGCCGGTTCGTGTGATTCAGGCACCCGCCGTGGCAGCGGTCGCGCGCCGGTTCGCCGCCCGTCGGGCCCGTCGCAGTGGACGCGGGGTGACCAGCCGCTCCACCAGCGCCAGCACCCCTTCCACCAGCAGTGCCAGCCCGGCGACCAGCACACCGCCCGCGATGATCTGCCCGCCCCCGGCCGCGATGTCCAGCCCGAAGCCGGCCCGGATGATCTGCCCCAGCCCGCCGCCGTTGACGAAGGAGGCCAGCGCGGCGGTGGCGACCACCTGCACCGCGGCGGTACGGAAGCCGGCGGCCAGGTACGGCACCGCCAACGGCAGTTCCACCCGGCGCAGCACCTGCCCGCCGGAGAGGCCCATGCCGCGCGCCGCGTCCCGGGCCTCCGGGTCGGCCTGCCGCACCCCGGTGTACGCGTTGGCGAGCAGCGGCGGTACCGCGAACACCGCGAGCGCGACCACCACCGCCGACCGACCGAAGCCGAGGAAGGTCAGCGGCAGGATGGTCAGCAGCGCCAGGGTTGGTACGGCGAGGGTGACGTTCGACACCAGCAGCACCAGCCCGCCGCCCCGGCCGGTATGCCCGAGCCAGAGCCCGATCGGCCAGGCCACCAGGCAGCCCAGCAGCACCGCCAGCGCGGACATGCTCAGGTGTTCGCCGAGCCGTTCCAGGATGCCGCCCGGATTCGTCCAGTTCAGCGGATCGTTCAGCCAGACGACCGCCTGCTCCACCGGATTCATGCCGGCCTCCCGTTCGCGACTGCGGGGCTCCGCTGCGCTGCACTCCTCGCGCTCACCATGCCGGCCTCCCGTTCGCGACTGCGGGGCTCCGCTGCGCTGCACTCCTCGCGCTCACCATGCCGGCCTCCCGTTCGCGACTGCGGGGCTCCGCTGCGCTGCACTCCTCGCGCTCACCATGCCGGCCTCCCGTCCGCGACCGTGTTCCGCAGGCTCACGAGGCGACCCGTCGGCGGAGCCAGGGGGTGAGCAGCCGGCCCACCCCGGCGAGGAGCAGGTCCAGCACCAGCGCCAGCAGGACGCAGAGCACGGTGCCGGTCATGATCTCCGCCTTGTAGAAGTTGTTCTGGAAGCCGGCGAAGATCAGCTGGCCGAGCCCGCCCCGGCCGACCACCACCCCGACCGTGACCAGCGCCACAGTTGACACGGTGGCGAGGCGTACGCCGGTGAGGATGCCGGGCAGGGCCAACGGCAGCTCGATCCGGAACAGCCGGCCCCAGCGGCCGTATCCCATGCCCTCGGCGGCCTCCCTGACCTCGGGCGGCACCTGGTGCAGCCCGGCCAGCGCGTTGCGGACGATGACGAGCAGCGCGTAGAGCGCCACCACGCTGAGCACGGTGATCGCGCCGATGCCCAGGTACGGCGCGAGGAAGGCGAACAGCGCCAGCGAGGGGACCGTGTACAGCACCCCGGTCAGCGCCAGGATCGGCCCGGACAGCCTGCGGAACCAGTACGCGGCCACCGCCAACGGCAGCGCCACCAGCGCGGCGAGCAGCACGGCCCGGGCGGTCAGCCAGGTGTGCTCGCGCAGCGCGGCCAGGATCGTGTCAGAGTTGTCCCGCACGTACTGCCAGGAGAACCACGGGTTACCCGGCGCTGCCCGGTGACTCAGGTGGAGGGACACGCGTGAACGTTACCCCGGGAGCCACGGCCGGACACGGGGCCGCATCGATCACCCTTGAGGGCATCCGCAAGCGCTATCCGGACGGCACGGAGGCGGTACGGGAGCTGAGCCTGGAGGTGAAGGCCGGCGAACTGGTGGTGCTGATCGGCCCGTCGGGCTGCGGCAAGTCGACCGTGCTCCGCATGATCAACCGGCTGATCGAGCCGACCGACGGTCGGATCCTGCTCGGCGACGACGACGTCACCCGGGTCGACCCGGTGGCGCTGCGCCGCCGTATCGGGTACGTGATCCAGAACGTGGGACTCTTCCCGCACCAGACGGTGGCCGCCAACGTGGCCACGGTGCCCGGCCTGCTCCGCTGGCCACGGCAGCGGACCCGGGACCGGGTGCACGAGCTGCTGGAGCTGGTCGGGCTCGACCCGGGGCAGTTCGGCCACCGCTACCCGCACGAGTTGTCCGGCGGCCAGCGGCAGCGGGTCGGGGTGGCCCGGGCACTCGCCGCCGACCCGGTGGTGCTGCTGATGGACGAGCCGTTCTCGGCGGTCGACCCGATCGTGCGTACCCGGCTCCAGGAGGAGTTCCTGCGGCTCCAGGCCGAGGTCCGCAAGACCATCGTGCTGGTCACCCACGACCTCGACGAGGCGGTCCGGTTGGGCGACCGGATCGCGGTGCTCTCCGAGGGCGGCCGGCTGGAGCAGTACGACGCCCCGGCGGCCCTGCTCGGGTCGCCCGCCTCGCCGTTCGTGCGCGAGTTCGTCGGGGCCGACCGGGGCATCCGCCGGCTGGCGGTCACCCCGGTCACCCACGAGGTGCTCGACCCGCTCCCGGCCGGTGACACGGTCGACCTGCCGGCGGTGGCGCTGGGCGGTTCCGCGTACGACGCGCTGGGCGCGCTGCTCACCTCGTCCGCCGAGCACGCCGTGGTCACCGAGGACGGCCGGCCGGTCGGCGTGCTCAGCCGGTCCCGGCTGCTCGGGCTGGGCGCGTCCGCGGACTGATCGGCGGCACCGGTGTCCGACCGCCGACCTGGGCGGCCGGCGGCTCAGGCGCGACCGCCGAGGCTGGCCAGGCCGACGATCCAGCCGGCGAAGAAGCCGTAGGTGACCCCGGTGCTCGTGGCTTGGAACGCGGTGAGGAGCGACCCGCCCGGCCCGAACGGTGCCGCCAGCAGGGCGGTGAACCCGCCGGCCAGGGCGTACGCGGCCCAGCCGGAGAAGAACTGGCTGGTCGAGTTCCCGACCCGGGCCACCTGGGCGGCGGGCAGCAGGTAGAGCAGCGCCGCGGCCAGGATCACCAGCAGGACCGCCCGCAGGTCGGCGGCGAGCACGCCCTGGGACGGGTCGTCGGAGTGCAGCCGCCACGCGGGCCAGGCGAGCAGCCGAAGGAGCCAGCCGCCGGCCCCGGTCGGATCGGTGTGCTGCTGGACCCACCCCACGTACATCGGGCTGCCGCAGACCGCGACGAGCAGGAAGGCGGCGAGGGCACCGGTGCCGGCGGCCGTGCCGTACCCGGGGACGGTCCGGAGGCGTCTGGTGGCGGCCATGGGGCGGTCGGGTCCCGGCCCGCCCCGCCGGGCGGGCCTGCGCGTACGCGCGACCGCCCTGGGTCGGCGGACGGCCATCCGAGGTCAGTGCTTCATCAGGTAGTCGATGAAGGCGGCCCGCAGCAGCGGCGCGGACTCCTCGTAGCCGTGGCCGGTCAGCTCCCGCCAGAGGGCGTTCGCCTCGTCGACGGTCGGCCCGACCGAGTTGGGGGCGCCGTCCAGGGCGGCGGCCTCGTCCGCGTTGGGCAGGTGCCGCAGCACCGACCAGAAGAACCCGACGTCGCGGCGCTCCCGGGCCCGGGCGAAGGCCCGCTCGCGCAACTCCTCGGTGGAGAGCTTGTCCAGCTCGTCGAAGGAACGGCCGCCGGGCCCGGTGGCAGGAGATTCGGTCATGCCGCCGAGCCTAACCGGCGAGATCAGGTCCGGCCCGCCGGACGCGTCCCGGTCGCCGCGCCCGGCCGGGTCCGCCGCCGCCGGATCCTGCATCCGCTCAGCGGTCGTCGGCGTCCCAGCGACGCGGCTCGCTCTCCCAGCGCGGGGCCTCCCACGCGTCGACGGTGGTCTCGGTGGTCCGCACCGGCAGCACCGACGGCCAGGCGTCGGCGGGTTCCGGCGGCCGGGTCAGCATCCAGCCGGTGCTGATGGTGCCGTCGCCGGACGGCCTCACCTCCATCCCGGCCCAACGCGGCCGGCCGAACGTCTCGACCAGCCGGGTGACCAGCAGCCCGGCCCCGAGCACGGCACCGCCGACGGCCCACCGGCTGATCGTCCACCCCTCGGCCGCGGACCAGGTCAGGAAAACCTCCACCAGGCTGACCGCGAACAGCGTGCCGAAGACGCCGCCGCGTCGGCCGTAGGCACTGGTGCCGGCGAGCAACGCGGTGCCGACCGCGAGCACCGACCAGTCCAGCCCGGAGCGCGGCACCACCGGGCCGCCGCCGTTCGCCACGAGGAGCACCCCGCCGAGCATGGCCAGGACGGTGGAGCCGATCAGGGCCAGCGCGGTCACCAGCGCGGCGACGCCGCCCCGCCGGCGGGCCGGATCGGCGACCGGCCGGAACCGACCGACCAGCCGCCGGATCGGCTTCATCGCGCCGAAGAGTCCGCCGAGGACGGCCACCGCGGCGAAGCCGACGAAGAGGTAGAGGGCGGTGTCCCGGGGGTCGTAGCCGCCCTGGGCCACGACCGGGCCGGTCCGCCGCTCGATGTACACGACGACGCCCGCCGCGCCGGCCAGGCTCGCCGCCCAGCCGGGGACGTGCAGCACCACCACGGCCAGCGCCAGCACCAGCCCGCCGAGCACCGCCACCACCAGCGCCGGAAGCAGCGCCTCGCGGACACCCCGGTCGCCCTGCTCGGCGAAGTGCAGCGCGGCGGCCAGCGCGACCGGGCCGATCGCCAGGTTCACCGCGGCGGCGCGCAGGCTCAGCCCGGCGGCGAGGGCGAGCAGCCCGAGCGCGGCCACGTCGACCAGGAGCGCGTCGAGGCGGCCCGCGCGCAGCGCGTCCGGGTGGTCGCGCCAGAGCAGCCAGGTCATCGTGGCCAGCCCGGCCAGCAGCACGAACTCCCAGATCACGTGGACGGCGACCCCGTCCCGGCCGGGCTCACCGTGCGCCGGGTCGTCGAAGACGTTCTCCAGTACGGCGGCGGGTACGCCGGACGACGGCTCCGCCGGCACGCTCCGGCCCGTTTCGTCGTACCCCATGCGCCGTGCCTCCCACATGGTCGGCCTTCCGGGTCCGGCGTGGCGGACCGGCGGCGGCCGTTGCTCTCCGGTCGCCAGGGACGGTACCTGCGGGCCGGGATGGTGGGAACCCCCGGATCAGCGCTGGCCGGGCCGGCTCTCCCGGTCGCCGGGCTCGCGGTCCTCGTCGTCCTCCTGCTCCGGCACCCGGCAGGACCGTTCCAGCCAGAGCGCCGCGGCGACCAGCGCGAGCGAGGCGAGCACGCCGCCCACACCGGCCGGCCGGTCGCCGATGGCGGCGTTCGTCCGCTCGATGAAGAGCCAGCCGGTCAGGCCGGCGTAGAAGCCGGCGAAGATGGCTCCGGCCAGCGCCGAGGCCTTGGCCAGCACCACGAACCGGGCGACCAGCAGCGGGTTCAGCGGCTCCCGCCCGGGGCGACCCTCGATCTTGCCGCGGGTGTTGACGGCCGCGTACCCCTCCAGCACGGCCAGACCGACGAGCGTGACCACCGGCAGCCAGGGCAGGCTGGGCGCCACCTCGTAGTAGAAGCTGCTGATCAGCAGCCAGGCCACCGCCGCGGCGGCCAGGCCGGCCACCACCAACGTGGAGATCCGGGTCGGACCCATCCGGAAACGATCGGGGTCGCGCGGGGACTGCGTCATGCCGTCCGGCTCCACTGGGTCATGCGTCCGACTCTAACGCCAGATCCGGTCGGGGGGTGAGTTCCAGGGCGTCGGAGGCCAACGGCTCGGCGTTGAGCAGGTCGGTCAGCCAGCCGTGCCCGGGCAGCCGGCCGTGCGGCTCGATGTCGATCCACGGCCGCAGCACGAACGCCCGCAGGTGGGCACGGGGGTGCGGGAGGGTCAGCTCGGGGTCGTCGCTGAGCACCGGCTGCCCGGCCTCGTCCCAGACCGCGATGACGTCGACGTCGAGGGTGCGCGGCCCGTACCGGCGCTCCGGGTCGCGGATCCGCCCGGCCGCCGCCTCGGCGGCCCGGGCCCGGACCAGCCAGTCGCGCGCGCCCGCCGCCGGGTCCGCGACCAGCACCGCCGCGTTCAGATACGCGGGTTGCCCGGCGTCGCCCCACGGTGGAGTCTCGTAGACACCGGAGACCACCAGCACCGCGTCGTCGAACGCGGCCACCGCCGCGCGCAGGTGGGCGAGCCGGTCGCCGAGGTTGCCGCCGATCGACAGCACGGCCCGGGTCACCGGGTACGCCGCATCGTCACGGCCACGTCGCGGAAGGCGTGCGGGATCGGGGCCTCGGGCTTGTGCACGGTGACCGTGGCGGCGGCCACCAGCGGTGCGGCCAGGCAGACCGCGAGCAACCGGTCGGCGAGCGTCTCGATCAGGTTGACCGGTTCACCGGTGATCACCGCGACCAGCTTCTCGGCCAGTTCGCCGTAGTGCACGGTGTCGGTCACCTCGTCCGAGCGCGCGGCCGGGGCCAGGTCGAGTTCGAGCACCGCGTCCACCACGAACTCCTGCCCCTGGGCGCGTTCGAAGTCGTACACGCCGTGCCGGCCGTGCGCGCGCAGGCCGGTCAGCTCGATCCGGTCGGTCACCGGTGCCTCCTTCGTTCGCGACTGCGGGGCTCGCAAAACCGGCTCACTCCTCGCGCTCACCGATCCCCCTTCGTTCGCGACTGCGGGGCTCGCAAAACCGGCTCACTCCTCGCGCTCACCGATCCCCCTTCGTTCGCGACTGCGGGGCTCGCAAAACCGGCTCACTCCTCGCGCTCACAGTGCCCCCTTCGTTCGCGACTGCGGGGCTCGCAAAACCGGCTCACTCCTCGCGCTCACCGGTCCCCCTCGTCCGTGGTGTTCGACAGCAGGCGCGGGCTGCCGGTGGCCCGCCAGACGGCCAGCGCGTCGGCCGTGCCCCGCACGTCGTGCACGCGTACCCCCCAGGCGCCGGCCGCCACCGCGAGCACGCTGGTGGCGATGGTGGCCGCCTCGCGTTCCGAGGTCGGTCGGGGGGTGCCGTCGGCGTCGGCGAGCAGCCGGCCCAGGTACGACTTGCGGCTCGACGCGAACAGCAGCGGGAAGCCGAGGTCCACCAGCTCGGACAGGCGGGCGCTGAGTTCCCAGTTGTGCGCGGCGGTCTTCGCGAAGCCGAGCCCGGGATCGATGATGATCTTCTCGGCGGCGACCCCGGCGGCCAGCGCCTGGTCGACCCGCTGGCTCAGCTCGGCCCGGACGTCGGCCACCACGTCGCCGTAGTTGGCCAGTTCGCGCATCTCGCGGGAGTGTCCCCGCCAGTGCATGAGCACCCAGGGGCAGCCGGCGTCACGGACCACCCGGGCCATGTCCGGGTCGGCGAGGCCGCCGGAGACGTCGTTGACCACGTCGGCGCCGCCGGCGAGCGCCGCCTCGGCCACCCGGGCCCGGCTGGTGTCGATGCTGATCGGGATGCCGGCGGCGTGCAGCGCGCGGATCACCGGCAGCACCCGGGCGACCTCGGTCTCCGCGTCGACCCGGTCGGCGCCGGGCCGGGTGGACTCGCCGCCCACGTCGACCAGGTCCGCGCCCTCCGCGCGCAGTCGCACTCCGTGTCCGACTGCGGCGTCGAGATCGGCGTACCGGCCGCCGTCGGAGAAGGAGTCGGGCGTGACGTTGAGGACGCCCATCAGCACCGGGACCTGCGCCCGCACCAGATCGGTCACGACCCGACAGTACCGGTCACCAGCAGGGCTTCCGGTGGCCCGGGGGAGCACCGTCGGCGACGGCCCTGACATGCGAATTGGAACAGGTGTACGATCGGTCACCCGGGTCGCTTCCGGTCGACTCTTCGCGGGTTGTCGCAAAGGTGCCCGGCCCGTACGCTTTGGAATTGCCCAGCATCGAGATGGCGAAGCCTGGAGGGAGGGCCGAAGCGGGAAAAATCCCCCCAAAGCTCACCACTCTCCGTGGTGGGTGACGAACACAGCGTCAGGAACGCTTTGTTCAGTACGCACCATCCCGCCAGGCTTGCCTACTTGCACGACGCGGCGCCGCCGGCCGCGACATGGGGAGGTTTCCAGTGATCGCCATCGAGCTCATGGGGACGGCGTACGCCGCCGTCGACCACGCGCTCCACGCCCTGGCGTCGACTCCACTCGCCGAGCCGGCCCCCAAGGGCATCGCCACCGAAAATATCGTCACCTTCTTCGCCAGCAAGATCGCGCCGATCCTGCTCGCGGTGCTCGGCGTCATCTTCATCGGGCGGGCCAGCCGGGGCGAGATCTCCAAGGTGCTGACCAGCTCGGCGATCGCCATCGTCGGCCTGGCCTTCATCGCGGGCGCCGCCACACTCTTCTTCGTCGGCGACTACCTGATCAACCTGATCTTCCAATAGGCGCGGGCGACCATGCGGCTGCGCACCGACGACGACATCTACCGGGCTCGTCTCGTCTATCTCGGGCCGCCCGGGTACACCCTCCCCGTCCACCTGCCGTACGCCCAGTACGGCCTGTTCATGCTGCTCGTACCCCTCTACATGTTCATCCACTGGTTGTTCACGTTGCAGGTCGAGCTCTTCCCCGCCTGGGAGATCTCCCTCGCCATCGTGACCACCTCGTTCATCTTCCGGCACGTCGATCCGGACCGGCCGGCGCGCATGGTCATCCGGACCGCGCTGACGGACTGGCGACGTACCCGGGAGCCGGCGGCCGAGCTGCGCGACCCGCGCCTGGTGGCGAGCCGGATCAGGATCCGGGAGGAACTGGCATGACCGGGCGTACGCCGATGGCGCAGCCGAACGACGCGGGTGAGGCGGTCGCATGAGTCGCTCTTCCACGCCGGGTTCCCCGGCCGGGCGTTCGGTCGGCCCGCACGGTAACCGAGCGCGATCGTTCGACTACCCTCAGGCCGAGGAGCCGGACGAGGTCGCGCTGGATCCGGCGCTGGTGACCAGCCCCGGGCACGGCCGGGTCGGCGTCTTCCAGCCGCCGCGACCGGCGGGGCCCCGCGCCTCCGGCCACGAGCAGCGGGTGCCGGCGGTCGGCGACAACGGCGACATCGACTCGCCCTTCCTCGACCTCTTCGGCGGCGCACAACCCGGCGTACGGCGTCCGGCCGCCCGTCCCCCGAGTCCGCCCGCGGCGGCCCCGGCCGAGCCGACACCCGTGGTGGCGCCGCCCCGCCGGGGGATCGGGCGGGAGGTGCCGCCGATCCCGCACCAGCCCGCCGCCCCGGCCGAGCCGGCCACGCCGCCCCCGACCATTGGCGGCGACACACCGGACGAGCCACCCGCCGCCCGACGGCGGGAGAGCGCCCCGGGCGTACGCCCGGTCGGCCGGACCCGCGACCTCACCGAGACCGGCCACGCCACCGAGCCGCCGGACCGGCCCGCCGAGCGGACGGCCGCCCCCGATCCGGCAACCGCGACCCGTACCCGGGTGCCGCACCAGCCCGGCGAGCGGCTGCCCGCGCTCCGGCCGACCACCGAGCCGGAACTGGCCGACCCCGAGCCCACGGTCGACCGGCCCGGCCGGCGAGGCGACCGACGCGCGGCGGAGGCGGCCCGGCCGAACGGCCGCGAGGTCGCCGCCCCCGCCAGCCGGGAGGTGACCCCACCTCGACAGCGCTCCGCGGAGCGCGGCGGCAAGCCCGTCAAGCCGGTCCGGGTACGCGCCCCGAAGATCAAATTCGGCGACCGCGACCCGTCGGTGGAACTGGCGATCACCGAGATCGCCGGCCATCTCACCTTCACCCCGAACACGGTCACCGCCTGGTACTGGCTGCCCGAGGTGCGGTGGGCGTTCCGCCCCGACGCCGAACGGGAGGCGCTGCTCTCGGCGATCTCCGAGCAGTACGCCGGCCTGGCCGGCTTCCGGCTGCACCTGCGCCGCACCACCCGCCCCTTCCCGGCCGACGAGTGGGCGCGCACCATCGACGGGCACACCGCGTCGCCGCTGCCCGACGTAGCCGGCACACCCGGCTGGGCCGACCACCTGGTCGCCGCGCAGCGACACCTGATGGCGGTCAACCACGCGGAGGGGCAGACCTACCTCGGCGTCACCTTCGCCCGCCGGTCGCTGGGCGACTCGCTCACCGAACGGCTGCTGCGCACCTTCGGCCGGGGCACCGCCGACGGCGAGCGCCGCAAGCTGGGCCGCACGGTCGAGCAGTTCGACGAGGTGCTCGGGGCGTTCGGCATGCGCGGACGCCGGGTGAGCGCACAGGAGTTGGAATGGCTGCTCTACCGTTCCGTCGCGCTCTGCATGGCGCCGCCGGGCGCGCTCTCCCCGGTGACCAACGGGCGGTGGGAGCACGGTGACCTGCTCGCCCTCACCGAGCAGGTGGAGCGCTACCGGACCCCGTACGGCTCGACGGTGAAGCTGGTCAACCGGATGACCGGCGAGGAGCGGCACGTGGCCGTACTCGCCGTCGGTCGGATGGAGCCGCTGGAGATCCCCGAACGGCACGAGCCCTGGCTGCACTTCCACGAGCGGCTGCCATGGCCGATGGAACTGTCCACCCGGGTGGACATCCTCGGCTCCGGCGACTCCTTCCGGAACCTGGAGCACCGGCTCCGGATGATCCGTTCCCAGCAGCTCGACTACGCCGAACACGGCATCGACGCACCGCCGGAGCTGGAACGGCTCGCCAAGCGGGCGCTGGTGATCGGCGACGAGATGACCACCGGCCTGCCGGTCGACTCGGCCCGTGCGCACGGCTGGCACCGGATCGCGGTCGGCGGCCGGACCCGGGAGGAGTGCCTGGAGCGGGCCCGCCGGCTCATCCAGCTCTACTCCCGTGAGCTGCGGATCTCGCTCCAGCACCCGAAGAACCAGGACTGGCTGGCCCGCGAGTTCATCCCCGGCGAGCCGATCGCCAACACCGGCTACGTCCGGCGGATGCCGGTCAATCTGCTCGCCGCGGCGCTGCCGCAGGCCGCCTCCACGGTCGGCGACCGGCGCGGCGACCTGATCGGCCGTACCGCCGGCACCTGCCGCCGGCCGGTCTTCCTCGACCTGCACTTCCCGATGGAGGTCCGGGAGCGTTCCGGCCTCGCGGTCTTCGTCGCCGAACCGGGTGGCGGCAAGTCCACCCTGCTCGGCGCGCTCGGCTACCTGGCCGCCCGGCGCGGCGTCCAGGTGACCCTGCTCGACCCGTCCGGCCCGCTGGCCCGGCTCTGCGCGATGCCGGAGCTGGCGCCGTACTCCCGCGTGCTCAACCTGACCGGCTCCGAGCAGGGCACCCTCGCCCCGTACGCGCTGATCCCGACGCCGCTGCGGAGCGAGTTCAGCGACGGGCCGGCGGGCGACCGGGAGTTCGAGATCGCCATCTCCAACGCCCGCGCCGAGCGACGCATGCTGGTGCAGGACATCTGCATGATGCTGGTGCCGCCGCAGGTGGCCCGGGAGGCGTCCACCGCGACCCTGTTCCGGCACGCCGTACGCCAGGTGCCGGCCGAAGAGACGTCCACCCTGGACGACGTGGTCGCCTGCCTTCAAGGGCTGGACGACGAGGCCGGCCGGGAATTGGCGAACCTGCTGCTGGACACGGCCGAGATGCCGCTGGCCATGCTCTTCTTCGGCCGGCCGCCGGAGAACCTGCTCGGCGCCGACGCCGCGCTCACCGTGATCACCATGGCCGGGCTCCGGCTGCCCGACCTCAAGATCGAACGCGAGTACTGGTCGGCCGAGGAGGCACTCGCCCTGCCGATGCTGCACACCGCGCACCGGCTCGCCGTCCGGCGCTGCTACGGCGGCTCGATGTCCTCCCGCAAGCTGGTCGGCCTGGACGAGGCGCACTTCATGGAGGGCTGGCGTTCCGGGCGGTCGTTCCTGGTCCGCCTCGCCCGCGACTCGCGCAAGTGGAACCTCGCCGCCCTGGTCGCCTCGCAGAACCCGAAGGACATCCTCGGCCTCGACGTGCAGAACCTCGTCTCCACCGTGTTCGTCGGCCGGATCGCCGAGGACGCCGAGATCGCCTCGGAGGCGCTGCGTCTGCTCCGGGTGCCGGTCGACGACGGTTACGAAGCCACCCTGGCGTCGCTGTCCCAGGCCGACTCCGGATCGGCCACCCGGCTCGGCTTCCGCGAGTTCGTGATGCGCGACGTCGACGGGCGCGTGCAGAAGGTCCGGGTCGACGTGTCGTACGTCGACGGACTGCTGGAACACCTGGACACCACCCCCGCCGCGGTCGCCCAGTCGGCCGGGGCGCTACCGACCGTCCTGGCTGATCTGGAGGCGTGACATGGCGAGGGCCCGGGCACGGATCGCGGCGCTCCTCCTCGCGCTCGGCGTACTCGCCGGGGCCACCATCTCCTGGCCGCTGGTCGGGGCCACACCCGCGTACGCCGCAGAACCCACCCCGGCACCGGCTGAGCTGTGCACCACCAAGCAGTGGCAGGCCGACTTCCGCGCCTGCGTCGCCAAGCTGCACTCAGTCGCTGACGATCAGGTCACCTGTCGCAACGCACCCGTGCCCAGCGCGCCGGACTCAGGCCTCGCCGGCTGGTTCGCCTCCCGGCCCGACTCCGCGAAGCTTCCCGGCCCGAAGGGCCTCTACAGCGACTACGGTTACGCCGGGTACAGCTACACGACGTACGACGTCGACGGCGGCTGCGCGTCATCGGTCCTTCACCCGGACTACCGCTTCACCAACATGGTCGCGAACGGCGAGTTCATGTTCGCGAACGCGGTGATCGGCGCGTCGAACGCACTGCGGGAGCGGGCCTGGGACCCACGGTCGATGTGGCGCTGGGCGGATCCGCTGGTGGAGCAGGCCACCAAGGCCGTCTACCAGAAGGTGTTCAGCGTCTTCGGCATCATTACGCTCTGCGTGGTCGGCCTCTACCTGATCTGGCGGTCACGCCAGTCGGACATGAGCAACGCCATGACCACGGCCGGCTGGGCGGTGCTGGTGATGGTGGCGGTGACCGCCCTGGCCGCCTGGCCGGTGAAGTCGGCGAACATCGCCGACAACACCCTGATCACCACACTCGGCGTCGTACACGACGCCGTCGGCCCGGCAACTCGGGACACGCCTGCCGGCCAATGCGACGACCCGAACCCGGAGGCGTGTAAGGACCACCGTCTCCCAGCCGTCCGGGCCAGTGACACCGCCACCGAGACGATGCTGTATCGGAACTGGCTGCGGGGGGTGCTCGGCTCGGCCGACAGCGAGACCGCCAACAAGTACGGCCAGGCGCTCTACGACGCCAAGTCGCTTTCCTGGGAAGAGTCGGAGAAGCTCCGGCAGAACCCGGCGACACGCGAGGCCACGATCAAGGCCAAGCAGCAGCAGTGGGCCCGGGTCGCCGAGCAGATCAAGACGGAGGACCCGGAGGCGTACGAATACCTCAGGGGTGTCCGGGACATGGACCGGATCGGCGCCGGCTTCATCGCGGTGCTGGCCTCGCTGCTCTTCGCAATGTTCGACCTGACCGCCTCGCTGCTGGTGCTGCTCGGCTTCCTGATCTTCCGCTGGGCGGTGATCGCCGCGCCGATCCTCGGCACGGTCGGTCTGATGCGCCCGGCGAGCGCCGGGCTTCGCCGGCTCGCGAACGCAGTGGTGGCGGCCGTCTTCAACATCGCCATCTTCGGCACCGGCGCGGCCATCTACCTGTTCGCCGTAGACCTCATCATGAACACCCCGACCCTGCCCGGCTGGCTGCAGGTGGTCCTGGTCTGGCTCTGCGGTGTGGTGGGCTGGCTGCTGCTCCGCCCGTACCGACGGATCACCCAGCTCGGTGGCAAGGACAGCAGCGAGGCGATCAGCTCGGCCGGCTCCTGGCACCGCCGGTTCTTCCGGGACATGCGAATCGCGGCCCGGCTGGACGTGGCCGAGCCGGGCGGCACCGCCGAGCCTGCGGTCAGCCGGCGGCGCGGCGTGACGACCGACCAGAGCAGCCTGCGGCCCGAGGCCCGGCACGAGGATCCGTCGCACAGTGCCACGGCCAGCGAGCGTGAGCGGCCGGACGGGCGGGAATCTGCCGACGAGGCCCCCGCGCCCGAGCGGAAGGGCGGGCGGACAGCGCCTCGTCCGCGCCGGCAGCCGGCGAGTTGGACGGAGCCGGACGTGCCTGAGGAGGCTCCCTCCTTCGCCATCTACCGGCCGGACTCGGCCGACCGCACGCCGGCCAAACCGACTCCCCGAGTGCGCTCCGAGGCGCGGTGATGTCGATGCGTCGGGCGCTGGAATTCCTGTTCACCCGGGTACTGCGATCCCGGCTCGGCATCGCGCTCGTGATCGCCGCCCTGGTCTTCGGCGTCATCGGGGCGGCCCGGCTGGTGTCGGGGCCGGTCGATCCGACCGCCGGCCTGAGCAACCGGCCACGCGAGCCGATCAGCACGGTCGACCCGGAGGCCGGTGATGACGGGGTGCTGGCCAACTCGGCCGCGCCGACCCCGAAGACGCGCCCAGGCGAGCTGCCCCCCGAGCAGGCCGCCGCTCGCTTCACCACCGCCTGGCTGACCGGCCCGGGCAGCAGCGCGGACAAGTGGCAGGCCCACCTGCAGCCGCTCGCCACGCCCGCGCTGATCGAGAAGCTGACCGGCGCGGACCCGGAGAGTGTGCCCGCTCGACGGGTCACCGGCGAGGTGGCCCTCCGGCCCCGGACGGAGACCTTCGTGGAGGCGCTGATCCCGCTCGACAACGGCCAGCTCCGGCTCGAACTGGTGGCACCGGACGGCCACTGGCTGGTGGACGCGGTCGACTGGGAGCGGCAGTGAGCGCGGCGGGCCGGGTCCCGGGCCGGCGGAAGTTGCGGCTCGGCTTCCTGTCCGCTGTCGTGACCGCGGTGCTCACCCTGCTCTGCTGCGCCGGCGGCGCCGGCGCGTTCTTCCTCACCGAGCTGGGCGGCGACGAGAAGGACCGGCTGACCGCCAGCCTGGCCTGCGACCCCGCCTACCAGGTCAACATCACCGGGGACATGCCACGTTTCAGTGAGTACGGCGACGGCCAGCTACGCAACGCGGCCATCATCATCAAGGTCGGCCAGGAGATGAACCTGCCCGCTCGTGGATGGGTGATCGCACTGGCGACCGCGATGCAGGAGTCCGCCCTGCGCAACCTCGCCAACAGCACGGTGCCGGCCTCGCTGGCGCTGCCGCACGAGGGCATCGGCTCCGACCACGACTCGCTCGGCCTGTTCCAGCAGCGACCCGGCTGGGGCAGTGTTCAGCAGCGGATGACGCCCTCGTACACCGCGCGGAAGTTCTACGAGAAGCTGCTCCAGGTGCCGAACTGGCAGCAGCGACCGCTGACCGTGGTGGCACAGCGGGTTCAGGTCAGTGCCTTTCCCGACGCTTACGCGAAGCACGAGGACCTGGCTGGCCGGATCGTGGACGCGCTCGCCGGCGGCGCCGCCCGCACCGTGGAGATCGCCGGCAAGGCGGTCTGCGACGCTGCCGCTGGCACCCGGATCGCCGCCTCCGGCTGGACCGCCCCGATCCCCGGTGGCGTCGGCTCCGGCTTCCGCACCGCGGAACGCCCCAGCCACAACGGCGTCGACATCGCCGCGAACAAGAGGACCCCGATCCACGCGGCATCCGCCGGTCGGGTGCTGGTGGCCCGCTGCGATCCCGACCACTCAGGACGGCGGGACTGCGACCGCGACGGCTGGCCGGGCAAGGGTGGTTGCGGCTGGTTCGTGGACATCCTGCATGCCGGCGGATACATCACTCGCTACTGCCACATGGTGGAGCGCCCCGGCGTGGTGCCCGGGCAGTCGGTGGCGGCCGGCCAGGTGATCGGCCACTCCGGGAGCAGCGGGAACTCCTCCGGCCCGCACCTGCACTTCGAGGTGCACGTGGACGCCGACCGGTCAAGCCGGGGCGCGATCAACCCGGTGCCGTTCATGTGGGATCGCGGCGCTCCATTGAACGGCAAAACGTAAGGTCGCCGACCCATGAGTAATCCACTGCCCGACCCCTTTGCGGGCCAGCCCGACTGGGCGCCGAAGCCACCCCGACCAGTCGAGATCGTTCCCGCCACCGGCCGGATCGAACTGCGCGGCCGGCGGGTGCTGGTCGGGCTGCCCGGCCTCGGTTGGCGGGCTGATCTGCGGGCCGACGAGCGGGTGGTACAGGGCAGCCGGACGTATGTGCCGGTCATCGCGGAACACGAGTGGTATCGCGCCGAGTCAGAGCAGGTGGAGGTGTTCGCGCCGCTGGTACCGGTGGAGCGGGTCTGGGTGGAGACGGTCGGCGAACGCCTGCCGTCCGGCCGCCAGCCCCATACGGGCCTCCGCCTGGTCTCCCTCGACGCGCCCGCTCATCGCCCGCCCACCCCGGTCTTCGAGGCGGACTCGGTGGTCGGCCGGCGCGTGGTGCACGTGTCGGGAACGGCCGAGCAGCGCGACCTCCGCGCGGTGACCGAGACCTACTCCGGCGCGGACGGGGACATCTGCGTCCGGGTGGCTCCGGAGATCGAGTGGTACCGGTGGGCGTGGCGTGGTCAGGCACCGACCACGTTAGAGGTCCCGGTCCACCTGCTCTGGCTCGAGTAACGTCAGTCGATTTTTTCTCCGGCGCAGACGCGCCAACCGCCCCTGTCGACCACCTGGAACTGCCAGTCCTCACGTCTGCTGCTCCGTGTCTGACCGTCGGCCGAGCTAGAAATGGTCAAGGTTGTGGTGACTGACTCACCATCGGCATTCTTCACGCTGGTGAGGGGTCCCCAGCTCACCCGGACAACAACGTTGAAGTTCGTCTCACGCCGCTCCAGTTCGCCTCGAAGACCATCGACGGCAGCGAGATCAGCACCGGCCCCGCAGGCATACTCGTTTGCCTTCGTGTCGTCGCGGGAGACCAGTAACGCACGTAGGTAGTTGTCCACCACCACGTCGGGGGCGCTGCGGTCGGGGGCGGTCGCACGGTCGTACAGCACATAGCCGACGACCGCACCGCCTGCACAGAGCAGCGCCAGCAGCCCTGCCACAACCGCGAGGACGGTACGCAGCCGCTGGCGCGGACGTTCCGGCGCCGGAGCCGGCGCGGGGGGCGCCAACTGCTCGGGCGGGGTCCGCTGCGCCGGTACGCGGGAGACCTGGGAACCGGCGGGGGGCTGCACTGATTCCACCTCCTGAGGCTATCCGCTGCGCCGCCCGTACCCAATGCCCCAGATCCCCGGATCGTGGCGAACCGCCGGGCGATCGGACGCGGCGCGGGCAGGGTCAGCCCCAGCCGGTACGAGCCTGGGTCCGGGCACGTGGCGGGCTGAGCGGCTCCCATGGTGAGCCTGCTCACCGCTGACGCAATGACCGGCGCAGCGCCGACCGACATCCCTGAGGACGGACCTCAACTGGGATACCGTCACACCTCGGGGAGGAGATGTCGGCCTCGGGAAGTGAGGTGGACGCGATGGCGGGTCCGAAGGCGCGAGCCGGCCGGGCCGCTGTGCTGCACCGCAGGGCCGGGGCCACGGCGACCGCCGCGGCCGGCATCCTCGACGAGATCCGGCCCGCCCCGGCCGACCACCATCGGCAGTACGAGCTGGCGGAGCGGCTCCGGACGGCGGCGGCGCTCGCCGCCCCGGGCTGGGCCGGCGCCCCGCTGGACACACTGACCCCGACCACCCCACCGGGGGACGGCCCGCCACCGGTGGTCCGGGTCGGCACTGGGGCCCCATTGGACGACGCCCGGTTCCCGGCACTGGTACCGCTGCTCGGCAGTGGGCATCTGAGCGTCGACACCGACGCCCGCGACCCACGGGTGGCCGGGCTGCTCCGGGCCCTCCTGCTCCGGCTGTTCGCCGCCACCCCGGCCGGCGCCCTGCTGGGTCGCGCGGTGGACGGTACCGGTGCCAGGGCCGACGCCGGGGCGGTGAAAGGGGACGGGGACATTTTCGCCGGGTTCGCGGCGCTGGCCGACGCGGGACTGCTGCCGCCGCCCGCCACCGACGTGGCGGGGCTCCGGGCGGTCCTGACCGAGGCCGAGCAGTGGGTGGCCGCCGGCACGGCCCGGCAACGCGGGCACGACCGGACGCTGCTGCTGGTGGTGGCCGCCCTGCCCGACGGTACCGCCCCCAGCGACCTCACCCGGCTCGGGGAACTGGCCGCCCAGGGCCACCATGCGGGTCTGCACCTGGTGGTGGCCGGCTGGCCCGCCGGCACACCGCTGCCTCAGGCCACTCCGCTGGCGATACGCACGGCCTACGCGCTGGTGGGCGACCCGCCGGGCACGGGGTTGAGCAGCCCCGGAGCCGAGCCGCCCGGTGGCCTGAACTCTCCGGTCCTCGTCGAGGAGGACCCGCCGCAGGAACTGGTCACCGACGTCTGCCGCCGGCTGGCCCAGCAGATCGAGGACGGCTCCCGGCTCGCCCTGACCGACCTGCTCCCGGCCGGTGACCTGTGGGCGTCGGGCTCCGTCGACGGGCTCACCACGACGGTTGGCGACGCCGCCGGCCGGCCGGTCAGCCTCGGTTTCACCGAGCTGACCCCGCACTGGCTGGTCAGCGGTCGCTCGCAGGCGGGGCGGTCGGCGTTCCTCACCAATGTGCTGTTCGGTCTGGCCGCCCGGTACGGTCCCGACGAGCTGACGCTGTATCTGGCGGACCTGGACGAGGGCGAGTCCTTCGTGGAGTTCCTGCAGACCGAGCGGGACCGGTCCTGGGTGCCGCAGGTGCGGGCCGCCGGGATGGCCGCCGACCGGGAGTACGTGGCGGACCTGCTCGGTGAGCTGGAGGCGGAGTTGCGCCGCCGGGAGGACGCCGGCCGGCGCGCCGGTGGGCAGCGCTACGCGGAGCTACGCCAGCACCAGCCGCTGCCCCGGATCGTCTGCGTGATCGATGGTTTCCCGCTGCTGCTGCGGGAACGGGACCGGTTGGCCACGGACCTCCTCGCCCGGCTGGAGGCGCTGGCCCGCGCCGCACGTGCGTACGGGATCCATCTGGTCCTGGCCGGCGAGGGTGACCTCGGCATCGGCGGCCCGCGCGACCCGCTGCTCGGCCAGTTCCCGGTCCGGGTGGCGCTGCCCGGCGGTGCGGCGGTGTTGGAGCCGACGAACGACGCGGCGGCCGGCCTGCCGGTGGGCAGCGCGGTGGTGAACACCGCCGGCGGGCTGGGCGGGCCCCGCGGCGCGACCCGGGGCCACGAGCGGATGATCCGCTTCCCGGACCCGCACGAGAACCAGGATCTCCTCGCCGAGCTGCGGCACCGACTCTGGTCGGCCCGCCCGGAGGACACCACCCCGCCGGTGGTCTTCGCCGGGTACGCGCGCCCGCTGCTCGCCAACGACCCGCGTTACCGGGCCGCCCTGGCCGGTCGGGCGCACGCCCCGGCCGCGTTGCTCGGCCGGGCGGTGGACGTACGCCGGTCGACCGCCGCCGTACCGCTCGGGCCGGCCGCCGGCCGGAACCTGGCGGTGCTGGGCCGGGACGATGAGGCCGAGCGGCTGCTGGTCACGGCCGTCCGGAGCGTGGCCGCGCACCACGGCTCGACGCGGTTCGTGCTGGCGCCGTTGGCGAACGGGTCGGATGAGCCGGCCGCGGCGCTCGCCGCCGAGCTGGCCGAGCGGCATGAGGTGGCGACCGTCGACGTGGCCGGGCTACGGGTCGCGCTGGAGGCCGGTGAGCCGGGCTACCTGGTGGTGTTCGGGCTGGACGTGCCGG
This sequence comes from Micromonospora narathiwatensis, assembly GCF_900089605.1. Classification (NCBI taxonomy): domain Bacteria; kingdom Bacillati; phylum Actinomycetota; class Actinomycetes; order Micromonosporales; family Micromonosporaceae; genus Micromonospora; species Micromonospora narathiwatensis. Next base: position 5,048,010 of record NZ_LT594324.1, read on the forward strand.
ACGCGACCGAGTTGCCGGCCGACCGGCTGCGGGCGCTGCTGTTGGAGGGGCCGCCGGCCGGGCGGCACCTGCTCGGCTGGTGGCGCTCGGTGGCGCCGCTGGCGGGGCTGCTCGGCCCGGAGGGCGAGGTCGACAAGCTGACCGCCGTGGTGGTGACGGACGTGCCGGGCGGCCGGCTGGAGCAGCTTTTCGACCGGCCCGTGCTGTGGCGGCCCCGACCGGGACGGGCGGTGCTCTGGGACGGCCCCGGTGAGCACGGGACGGTCCTGGTGCCGTTCGGGGAGGAGCCGGCATGAGCGAGGCGACGGTTCCCGCGCCCCGGCCCGGCGGCCCGACGGCCGACGTCGACCCGGTCGCGGTCGCCTGGGCGGACTACGTCGCCGCCGCCCGGCAGCTCGACGGGGTACGCCGGGCCGCGGCGACCGCCGCCGGCGAGCAGGCCCGGTCGGTGGCGGCGGCCCGGGAGGAGCTGACCGCGATACGGGAGCGCCTGGCCGACCAGCAGTCGCGGCTGCGCGAGCGGGGCGTACCGGCGATCTCGCTGATGCCGACGCCACCGGAGGTCACCGAGGCGGCCCGGTCGATGACGGCCGGTCCGGCGGCGGTGCTGGCCTGCCTGCGTAACGCCCGTGGCTGGGCGGAGGCCGCCGAGGACACGCTCGCCGCGCGCGGTCTGCCCCGGCTGGCGCGTTGGCCGTCGCGCCCCCGCAACCTGCTGGTGTACGGGCCGTTGGCGCTGGTGGTCCCGCTGGTCCAGGTGGTGCTCTTCCTCGCCACCGGCACCGGTCCCGCGACGATCGCGGCGCTGGTGGTGGGGCTGCCGATGCCGGCGGTCGCGTTCATGCTGGGCTGGCTCGCGGTGGGGCGGCTGTTCCGGCCCCGCCCGCAGGACCGGGTGGACCGGACACCCCGGTTCGGCGCGCTGGTGTGCCTGGTCCCGGCGGTGCTGACCACCGCCGGGATCGTCCTGGCGATGCTGGCCGGCTGACCGCCCGCCCGACGCGTGGTGTGGGAGGGAACCCTCCGCTTCCGAGGGCGTTACCGAGGAATGATGAGGGCCATCGCCTCGGCGCGCGACTTCGCGTCGTGCTGGAGGGTGCCCCGGACCGCCGAGGTGATCGTCTTGGCGCCGGCCTTCTGGATGCCGCGCATCGCCATGCACATGTGCTCGCATTCGAGCACCACCACGACGCCACGCGGGGCCAGCTTGCTCATCAGCAGGTCGGCGATCTGCGAGGTGAGCCGTTCCTGCACCTGGGGGCGGCGGGCGAAGACCTCGACCAGCCGGGCCAGCTTCGACAGCCCGGTGATCCGTCCGTCCGGCCCGGGGATGTAGCCGATGTGCGCGCTGCCCCGGAACGGGAGCAGGTGATGCTCGCAGAGACTCATCACGTCGATGTCCCGGACGAGCACCAACTCCTCGTGGTTGGCCTCGAAGGTGGTGCTGAGCACCTGCGCCGGGTCGACCCGCAGGCCGGCGAAGAGTTCGGCGTACGCGCGGGCGACGCGGGCGGGCGTCTGCTGGAGGCCGTCCCGGTCCGGGTCCTCGCCGACGGCGATCAGGATCTCCCGGACGGCCTTCTCGATCCGGGCCAGGTCCATGGTCTCCTCGACCGGCCGGCCGGTGAGTTTGCCGCTGATCAGGCGTGCGGCGACGTAGTCGAGGGCCTCGTCACCGTCGGGTTCGGTCGACGAGGCGGCCAGCCCCTTGTCGGGGCTGGCCGCGGCGTCCGTGTTCAGTGCGTACCGTCCGAGTTGTTGGCCGAACCGCCGACCGAGGCACCGTCGGCCTGGGCCTGCGCCTTCAGGGCCTCCTTCTCGGCGGGCGTGAGCACCGGCGGCTCGGTGGAGGGCTGACGCTTGCCGAAGCCGTGGTAGGGGGCCATCGGCGGGCGCTTCGCCACCCGGGCGCAGATCCGGGCCATGTCGGCGGTGGAGAGGGTCTCCTTCTCCATCAGCTCGAGCACGATGTTGTCCAGGACGTCCCGGTATTCCACCAGGATCTCCCAGGCCTCGTCGTGGGCCAGTTCGATCAGCGCCCGCATCTCGCCGTCGATCTCGGCGGCCACCACGTCGGAGTAGTCCCGCTCGTGGCCCATGCTGCGGCCGAGGAACGGTTCGTCGCCGCTGGTGCCGTACTTGATCGCACCGAGCTTGGAGCTCATGCCGTACTGGGTGATCATCGCGCGGGCCAGCTGGGTGGCCTTCTCGATGTCGTTGCCGGCACCGGTGGTGGGCTCGTGGAAGACCAGCTCCTCGGCGGCCCGGCCACCCAGCGCGTACGCCAGGGTGTCGACCATCTCGGCCCGGGTCTGGGTGTACTTGTCCTCGGTCGGCAGGACCAGGGTGTGGCCCAGCGACCGACCCCGGGACAGGATCGTCACCTTGTGCACCGGCGCGGCGTGTGGCAGCGCCCAGGCGACCAGCGCGTGCCCACCCTCGTGGTACGCGGTGATCTTCTTCTCCTGGTCGCTCATCACCCGGGTCCGACGCTGCGGACCGGCGATCACCCGGTCGATCGACTCCTCCAGGGAGTCGTTGGTGATCGCCCGCTGGTCCTTGCGGGCGGTGAGCAGCGCGGCCTCGTTGATCACGTTGGCCAGGTCGGCACCGCTGAAGCCGGGGGTACGCCGGGCGACCGAGTCGAGGTCGACGTCGGGCGTGAACGGCTTGCCCTTGGCGTGCACCCGCAGGATGGCCTTGCGGCCCTCCATGTCGGGGGCGTCGACCGGGATCTGCCGGTCGAAGCGGCCCGGGCGCAGCAGCGCCGGGTCGAGGATGTCCGGCCGATTGGTGGCGGCGATCAGGATGACGCCGCCCTTGGTGTCGAAGCCGTCCATCTCGACCAGGAGCTGGTTGAGCGTCTGCTCCCGCTCGTCGTGGCCGCCGCCCATGCCGGCGCCGCGGTGTCGGCCGACCGCGTCGATCTCGTCGACGAAGACGATCGCCGGCGCGTTCGACTTGGCCTGCTCGAAGAGGTCGCGGACCCGGCTTGCGCCGACACCGACGAACATCTCCACGAAGTCCGAGCCGGAGATGGAGTAGAACGGCACCCCGGCCTCACCGGCGACCGCCCGCGCGAGCAGGGTCTTACCGGTGCCGGGCGGGCCGAAGAGCAGCACACCCTTCGGGATCTTGGCGCCCAGGGCCTGGTATTTCGCCGGGTTCTGCAGGAAATCCTTGATCTCGTGCAGTTCCTCGACGGCCTCGTCCGCCCCGGCCACGTCCGCGAAGGTGGTCTTCGGCGTGTCCTTGGTGATCATCTTGGCCTTGGACTTGCCGAAGTTGAGCACCCGGGAGCCGCCGCCCTGCATCTGCGACATGAAGAACAGCAGCAGGAGCACGAGCAGCGCGATGGGGAGCAGGTTGACCAGCAGGCTGACCCAGATGCTGTCCGAGGACACCTTGGCGTCGGCCGGGCCGGTGATCCGGTCGGCCGCCTTGGCGTCCAGCACCTGCTTCCAGACGTCGTTGCCCGCCGCGTACGGGAACTGGGCCTCGATCCGGTCGGTCGTGGTGTTGTCGAACTTGGCCTTCTGTGCCAGTTCGAGCTGGATCGTCTGTTCCTTGTCCTGGAAGACGACCTTATTAATCTTGGCGGTGTGGAGCTGGTCGAGCGCCACCGACGTGTCCACCCGGTGGTAGCTGGGACCAGCCGTGAAGAGTTGACTGAGCACAACGGCGCCGAGGATGACCAGGATGATCCAGACCACCGGTCGGCGGAAGAAACGCGTACGTTCCATACTGTCGTCGGGCATCGAGACGCCCGCATCCTCCTGATCGACGTCCTGACCGTCTAAATGGTGTCGCCGCCTCGGGCGGCGCCGCAGCCGCCGTGCGGGCCGGCCCCGACCCCGAGGCGCGTCAAGTGCCGCGCCGCGGTCATTCGACGGTACACCGTTCGAGCCAGATGTGAGCTTGCGAGCCCGGCACTTACGCGTACGGCGAACCCGGGTTTGAGCCGGCGTGGCGGGGAGCTCCTCACCCGACCACCCGAACGCCCGGTCACGCTGTTCGAGGGGCCGGGCGCGGAGGGAGCCTCCACGTCACCGGCCTCTACCGTAGACCGGAAGGCTGAGAGCCCGCTGTACGTCCGCTTGACGGCCCCCCTGTAGCGGCCGAAGCCAGCTCAGGCCCGGGCGTACACCTCGGGCTTGAGCACGCCGACGTAGGGCAACTCCCGGTACCGCTCGCCGAAGTCGAGGCCGTAGCCGACGACGAACTCGGTCGGGATGTCGAAGCCGACGTACTTGACCGGGACCGACACCTTGACCGCGTCCGGCTTGCGGAACAGAGCGACCACCTCGACGCTGGCCGCGGAGCGGGACTCCAGGTAGCGCAGCAGCCAGGAGAGGGTCAGCCCGGAGTCGACGATGTCCTCGATGACCACCACGTGCCGGCCGGCGATGTCCCGGTCCAGGTCCTTGAGGATCCGGACCACCCCGGACGACGTGGTGCCCTGGCCGTACGAGGAGACGGCCATGAACTCCAGTTCGGCGGGCGGGCCCTGGCGACCCAGCGCGCGGGCGAAGTCGGCCATGAACATGACCGCGCCCTTGAGCACGCAGACGAGCAGCAGCCCGTCCTCGACGTGCGCGTAGTCCGCCGAGACCTGCTTGGCCAGTTCCGCGGTCTTCTCGCGGATCTGCGCCTCGGAAATGATCACGTGGTCGATGTCGGCGTCGTACCAGGAGCCGTCAGCCATGCTCCTAGCCTGCCGTACGCCGGACGGGCTCCGTCGGCGGGGCCGCCGCTTTGGAGGCGACCCCGCCGGGGACATACGCCGCAGAAGGTGCAAGCCATCTCAGCAGGTACGGGAGGACCACCGGCGACCGTCGTCAGTCGGCCGCCAGTCGGCGGAGTCCCGGGTGTCCACGGTCAGCCCGACGGCGCTCGCGACGGCGAGGAGGAGCAGGAAGAGCAGAAGCAGCAAAGCAGTCATGGCGGCGCTCGCTTTCGCGTAGTTGGTGTCTGTTTCGCCGCCGGTGCGCACCGGATGTAGACCAGTTTGCGCCCCGCCATCCCCTCCCGACAGTGGCAGGAATGCCAGCACCCCTCGATTTCCTGCCACCCTCCGGGTTACCCTCGTCACATGCTCCGCTCGGTGGCCGTGATCGCGCTCGACGACGTCGCCGCATTCGAGCTCGGCGTCCTCGCCGAGGTCTTCGGCACCGACCGCACGGCCGACGGCTTCCCCGGCTACCGCTTCGACGTCTGCACAGTCGACGGCCGGTCGGTCCGCAGCCGCTCCGGCTTCCTGCTCACCCCGCACGCCGACCTGACCCCGGTCGAGGACGCGGACCTGGTGGCGGTGCCGGCGCACGCCGACGGAGCGGCCGTCCCGAAGCCGGTCCTGGCGGCGCTGCGCCGGGCCGCCGACCGGGGCGCCTGGGTGCTCAGCGTCTGCTCCGGCGCGTTCGTGGTGGGCGAGGCGGGGCTGCTCGACGGGCGGGACTGCACCACCCACTGGCGGCACGTCGACGAGTTACAGCGACGGTTCCCGGCGGCCCGGGTCCGGTGCAACTCCCTCTACGTGCAGGACGGGCGGCTGCTGACCAGCGCCGGCACCGCCGCCGGGATCGACGCCTGCCTGCACCTGGTCCGCCAGGAACACGGGTCGGCCACGGCCACCCGGCTGGCCCGGCGGATGGTCGTCCCACCGCATCGCGACGGCGGCCAGTCCCAGTACGTCGAGGCGCCGATCCCGAAGGCGCCGGAGGCACCCACCCTGGAGCCGGTGCTGGAGTGGCTGATGGGCCACCTCGACCGGACGGTGACCGTGGACGAGTTGGCCGGCCTCGCCGGGATGGCGCCGCGTACCTTCGCCCGCCGGTTCCGCGCCGAGACCGGCACCACCCCGCACGACTGGCTGACCAACCAGCGGGTGCTGCTGGCCCGGCGGCTGCTGGAGGAGACCCGGCTGACCGTGGAGAGCGTCGCCGACCAGGCCGGCTTCGGCGACGCGGCGGCGCTGCGGCACCACTTCACCCGCCGGGTCGGCACCACCCCGCACGCCTACCGGACCACCTTCCGGGAGCGGGCCGAGGCCTGATCACCAGCCCAGCATCGCGCCGTCGACCCGGGACTCCGACCCGACCGCGTACCCGCCGGAGGGCGACCGCCAGATCGTCTGGCCGTACCCGAAGACCGACGGCTCGGCCGCGACGGTGATCTCGTGCCCCCGGGACCGCAGGTCGGCGACCAGGTCCGGATCGAGTGTGGGCTCGACCAGCACGGTCCGGCCGGCGTGCCAGTACCAGCGCGGGGTGTCCAGGGCGGCCTGCGGGTCGCGCCCGGCGTCGACGGTCGCGGAGACGAGCTGCACGTGCCCCTGCGGCTGCATGTGCCCACCCATCACGCCGAACGGGCCGACCGGTGCGCCGTCCCGGGTCAGGAAGCCCGGGATGATGGTGTGGAACGGCCGCTTCGCCGGACCGACCATGTTCGGGTGGCCCGGGTCGAGGCGGAAGCCGAGGCCCCGGTTCTGCAGCGCGAAGCCGTGGCCGGGCAGCACCACGTGTGAGCCGAAGGCCAGGTACGTGGACTGGATCAGGCTGACCATCATGCCGCCGGCGTCCGCCGTGCAGAGATATACGGTGCCGCCGCGTTCCGGCTCACCGGCCACCGGATCGCCCGCCCGACCGGTGACCAGCGCCCGGCGGGTGCCCGCGTAACCGGGGTCGAGCAGCGCCGCCGTCGGCACCTCCGCCCGCTCCGGGTCGGCGACGTACGCGTGCGCGTCGGCGAACCCGAGCTTGACCGCCTCGATCTGCCAGTGCAGCCGCTCCGCCGGGCTCAGCGCGGCCAGGTCCACCCCGTCCAGGATCCGCAGGGCCAGCAGCGCCGCGATCCCCTGCCCGTTCGGCGGCAGCTCCCACACCTCGTGGCCCCGGTACGGAACGCGGACCGGGTCGACCCAGGTGGAACGGTGCCGGGCCAGGTCGTCCCCGGTAACGAAGCCGCCGGTCCGCGCCGCGTACCCGTCGATGGCCGCCGCGATCCGACCCCGGTAGAAGTCCTCCGCCCCGCTCCCGGCGATCCGGCGCAGCGTACGGGCCGCGTCCGGGTTGCGCCACCGCTCGCCCGCACGCGGCGCCCGGCCGCCCGTGGTGAAGACGCGGCGGAACTCGGCGTACTCCGTACCGGTCAGGCCGTCGTGGGCGGCGACCCCGCGCGCCCAGGTCGCGGCGGTGCCGGCGGCGACCGGGTAGCCGTGCTCGGCGTAGCCGATCGCGTCGGCGAAGAGGTCGGCGAAGGGCAGCGAGCCGAACCGGTCGTGCAGGTCCCGCCAGCCCGCCGGGGCGCCCGGCACGGTCACCGGCAGCCAGCCGCGCGCCGGCATGGCCGGCCCGGCCGCCTGAGCGCCGCCCAACGCGTCCACCGGCTCCGCGCCCCGCCGGCCGGTCGCGGTCAGCACCACCTCCCTGGTCAGTGCGGCCGGGGAGCGGCCGGAGGCGTTCAGGCCGTGCAGCCGCTCGCCGTCCCAGACGATCGCGAAGAGGTCGCCGCCGACGTCGTTCGACGGCGGCTGCACCACGGTCAGGGTGATCGCGGTGGCCAGCGCGGCGTCGACGGCGTTGCCGCCGCGCCGCAGCACGGCCAGGCCCGCGGCCGCCGCGAGCGGCTGGCTGGTCGCGACGGCACCGTTGGGGGCGAAGAGCGGCTGCCGGGGGTACGCCACCCACACTGTCTACCGCCTTCGGCGGCTCCCGGCGACCCCCGCGCGTCGCGCCCGCGCATCTCCACCCCCACCTCGGCGACCTGGCGCCATCCCCGACTCAGGTCACCGCCGCCTCGGCGACCCGGCGGCCCGAGTCACCACCTCGGCGAAACGGCGGCATTCCCGACCCCAGGTCACCGCCACCTCGGCGAGCTGGAGTGGGTCACGTGGTCAGGCGGCCGTCGCGGCGGACCACCGGCAGCCCGCCGGGCAGGTGCACGGCGCCCTGCCCGTGCCAGTCGGTGACCAGGGCGTCCAACGCGGCGACGTGCCGGTGCGACAGGGCGGCCGGCGACGCGCCCAGCTCCCGGGCCCAGGCGTGCAGCACCCGGGTGCGTACCGCCGCCGGCAACCCGGCCAGCGCCTCGACCGCGAGCCCACCCTCAGCCGCCCGTACCGGCCGGACGGCCCCCGGCCGGTCACCCGCGACCGAAGCCGTCCGAGGGGACCCGTCAACCGGCTGCGGCAAGGGCACCGGCGGGCCGGCGAGCGCGGCGGCGGCCAGGGCGTCGAGGGCGGCGGTGTCGGCCGCGAGCTGGCGGGCGGTCCGGGCGAGGTTGTCCACCACCCCGGGACCGAGCGCCGCGACCAGGGCCGGCAGCGCGTCGGCACGGACCCGCGAGCGGGCGTACGCCGGGTCGGCGTTGTGCGGGTCGTCCCAGGGGGTCAGGCCGAGCGCGGCGCACGCCTTGCGGGTGTCCTCGCGGGCGACGTCGAGCAGCGGGCGCAGCAGCGGCACCCCGGCCAGCTCGCGGCGCTCCGGCATGCCGGCCAGGCCACGCGGGCCGGCGCCCCGGGCGAGCGCGAGCAGCACCGTCTCGGCCTGGTCGTCGCGGGTGTGACCGAGCAGCACCGCACCGGCGTGGTGCCGCCGGGCGACCTCGACCAGCGCCTCGTAGCGGGCCTCCCGGGCGGCCGCCTCCGGGCCACCGGGCCGCCCACCGACCCGTACGGGCACCGCCTCGACCGGGTCCAGGCCCTGCTCGCGCGCCCAGCCGGCGACCATCGCGGCCCGCTCGGCCGAACCCGGTTGCAGGCCGTGGTCGACGGTCACCAGGCCGGCGCGCCGGCCGAGGCGGGGCGCCACGAAGGCGGTCGCGGCGGCCAGCGCCAGCGAATCGGCGCCGCCGGAGCAGGCCACCAGCACCGGCCCCGCCCCGGGCAGCCCGGTCAACGCCCGGCGTACGGCGACCCGGACGGCGGCGACCGGCGGGGCGAGCGCGGCCATGGTGTCAGTCTTCGTTCGCGACCGCGGGCTCAGTCGACGGCCGGGGTGGTGCGGGCCGGCCCGCCGTGCACCCGGGCCACCCAGGAGTCCGGGTCACCCAGCTCGTCCAGCCGGGGCAGGGTCAGCGGCGAAGCGAAGATCTTGTTGAAGCCCGCCATGCCGACCCGGTCCACCACACCGTGCACGAACTTGCGGCCCTCCGCGTACTGGCGCATCTTGACCTCGACGCCGAGCAGTCGGCGGATCGCCTTCTCCAGCGGGTTGCCGGCCTCCCGGCGGCGGTTGAACGCCGACCGGATCGACTCGACGCTGGGAATCACCTGCGGGCCGACGCCGTCCATCACGAACTCGGCGTGCCCTTCCAGCAGGGTCATCAGCGCCGTGAGCCGGTCGAGCACGGCCCGCTGCGCCGGGGTCTGCACGATGTCCAGCACGCTGGCCCGGCTCTCCGGGTCCTTCACCGCGTCGGAGAGGGTGGCGACGCCGCGCCGCAGCCGCTCCAGCAGGTGCTCGCCGCCCTGTGCGGCGTCCACGAACGCCTGCACCTCGCTCAGGAAGTACGCGCGCATCCACGGCACGGCGGTGAACTGGGTCCGGTGCGTCACCTCGTGCAGGCACACCCAGAGCCGGAAGTCTCGGGGGTCGGCCTGCAACTTCCGCTCCACCTCGACGATGTTCGGCGCGACCAGCAGCAGTTGGCCAGGGTCGCCGGCGAAGACCTCGTACTGGCCGAGCACCCGGCCGGAGAGGTACGCCAGCACCGTGCCGGCCTGCACCCCGGTGAGCCGGGAGCCGATCGCCTCGGTCAGCGGCCCGGGAGGCTTGTCCCCGGAGATGCGGTGCACCAACGGGGTGATCACCTCGCGCAGCCCGGCGATGTTGGCGGCCGCCCAGTCCCGGCGGTCCACCACGCGTACCGGCGGGTGGGTGACCTGGGCCCGCAGCCCTGTGTAGTCGGCGACGTGCCCGGCCGCCTCCTCGGTCAGCCGTCGCAGCTCGCCGACCACGTCGGTGGCCTCTGCGTACGACACCCGGGGGCCCGACTTGCCCAGTGCCCCCGCGGTGGCGGCGGCCAGATCCCAGTCCACGAACTGCGCCATGAACCAACGGTACCCGCGCCGTGACACCCCCACCCCGGCTCGCGGCGGGCGGTCGACGTGGTCGCCGGGCCGGGACGGGTCAGCGGCAGCCGCAGCCGGCCAGCGCGGAGCTGATCCGGTCGAGTGCCTCCCGGGTGTCGTCGAGGCTGCCGGTCGTCCTGTCAGTGAGCACGGCAAAGGTGAGCAACCGGCCGTCGGCGGTGGTGACCAGCCCGGCGATCGCGTTGACTCCGGTCAGCGTGCCGGTCTTGGCCCGGACCACGCCGGCTCCGGCCTTCGTCGCCGACTTCTGGTAGCGCGTGTCCAGGGTGCCGGACCACCCGCCGACCGGCAGGCCGCCGAAGATCGCCGCCAGCTCCGGGTGGCTGCCGTTGCCGGCAAGGGTGATCAGGTCGGTGAGCAGGGACGGGCTGATCCGGTTGGTCCGGGACAACCCGCTGCCGTCGGCCAGGCTGATCTCGTCGGCCGGCAGGCCCAGCTCGCCGAGCGTCTGGTCGGTGGCGGCCGCGCCCCCGACGAACGAGGCCGGCTTGCCCTTGGTCAGCGCCACCTGCCGGGCCAGGTACTCGGCGATGACGTTGTCGCTGTCACTGATCATGATGTCGACCAGCCGGATCATCGGCAGCGACTCGACCTTGCCCAGTTCGGTGCCGGGCGCGGCGGTCGCCCCGGCCGCGGCGCCGGAGTCGGCGGGCGCGGTGCCCCGCTTCACCTCGGCGGCGGCCCCGGAGAGCCCGAGCAGCTTCGCGAACCGCCGGCCGGCGGTCAGGTCGGGCTGGGGCACCCGCTCGGCCGCGCCGTGGGCCTCGTCGAAGTTCTTCCGGGCCCCCGCCGGATCCGCGCGGGCGGCATCGGTCGTCAGCGCGGTGATCGCCGCGCCGAAGCCGCCGGTGGGGATGTCGGAGTCCCAGCCGGGCTCGTACACCGGGCCGGAGAACAGGGACGAGTCGACCGTGACCTTCGTCGGTGCGGTGCCGCCGAGCGCCTTGCGTACCTGGGCGGCCAGGTCGTCGAGCCGGGCCGCGCCCGGGTAGAAGCCGTTCTTGTCCACCGCGAGGGTCGGGTCGCCAGCGCCGACGAGGACCACCTCGCCCGGGGCCGAGCCGGCCACCGCCCGGGTGGGAATCCGGTACGCCGGCCCCCGGGCGGCCAGCACGGCCACCCCGGTCGCCAGCTTCGTCACCGACGCGGGGACGGTGGGGTCGTCCTGCCCGCGGCCGTACAGCTCCTGGCCGGTGGCCACGTCGGCCACCGACACGTTCACCCGGTCGCCGAGCGCGGCCGCGCGGACCAGCGGTTCGAGCGCGGCACGTACCCCCTCGGGGGCCGGCAGCGGCGCGTTGGCGTCGGCGCGGGCGAGCACGGCCGGCGGGTCGGGCTCGGGCGACTGACCGCTCGCCTTCGGCGTGCCGTCCCCACCCAACCAGCCGGCGACCGGGCCGGGGCGGACCACGGCCAGCCCGACGCCGGCCAGGGCGACGATCAGCACGGCGGACAGCAGCGCCACCAGTCGGAGGCGGCGGCGCGGGGGTGGCGGGGGCGGGGGTGGGGCGGCCCCGACGGGCGGGACGGGCGGGCTCACCGGCATCCCGCCGGGCGCGTCGTGCGCCGGCCAGCTCACCGGGGCGGGCGGATTCGGGCCGGCGGGACCGGGGCCGTACCACCCGGGGTCGGCCCGGCCCACCGGGTCGCCGCCGTACTCCCGGGGACCGGCGCGGTACCCCTGCGGATCGGCGCCGTACTCCCGGGGACCGGCGCCGTACCCCTGCGGGTCGCCGCCGTACTCCCGAGGGCCGGGACGGTATCCCTGCGGATCGGCGCCGTACTCCCGAGAGCCGGGACGGTGCGGGTGGCCGCCGTACTCCTGCGGGTCGGTGCGGTACGCCTGTGGGTCGGCGCGGCCGACGGAGGCGGACCCGGTCGGGCGTCCCGGAACGCGCGGGAACTGCGCGTCAGGAATCGGTACGCGCCCGCTGGCACCGGAGGCGCCGGTTCCACGTCCGTCAACCCTCTCGGGGCGGTAGTGTGAATCTTCCCTCCCCACGACCCCCTCCTCCCCCGCTCGAAAGCACCTTGGGTGACACTACTTCGGTCCGAACACTATGCGGCGGCCGGAGCCGGCGGGGGCAGTTCCCCGTCCGGGCGCGGCGGCACTGGTTTCCGTTAGCCAGCGTGGGCAAACGAGGGAGCGTGGAAGATGGATTTCGACGTCACGGTTGAGATCCCGAAGGGTCACCGCAACAAGTACGAGGTGGACCACGCGACCGGCCGGATCCGGCTGGACCGTACCCTCTTCACCTCCACGCAGTACCCGGCCGACTACGGCTTCATCGAGGGCACCCTCGGCGAGGACGGCGACCCGCTGGACGCGCTGGTGCTGGTCCCCGAGCCGACCTTCCCGGGCTGCCTGATCCGCTGCCGGACCATCGGCATGTTCCGGATGACCGACGAGAAGGGCGGCGACGACAAGGTCCTCTGCGTCCCCTACGAGGATCCGCGCCAGGAGCACCTGCGGGACATCCACCACCTGGGCGAGTTCGACCGGCTGGAGATCCAGCACTTCTTCGAGGTGTACAAGGACCTGGAGCCCGGCAAGTCGGTCGAGGGCGCGACCTGGGTGGGCCGTACCGAGGCCGAGGCCGAGATCCAGGCGTCGTACCAGCGCGCCAGGGAGGCCGCCGAGCGCGGCGAGCACTGATCTTCGACGTCGACGGGCCCGGGCCGCTCCACCGAGCGGCCCGGGCCCGCGCCTATCCTCAGCCGAGCAGCCCGCGGGCCCGGTCGTAGAGGTCCAGCACCGCACAGGCCACCGGCACCACGGAGATCACCAGCGCGGTGTCGGCCAGGTCGGCCAGCCGACCGACGTACGGGGACACCGGCCGCCGGGCGTACGTGGCACCGGCCGCGACGGCGAGCAGCGCCAGGGCGAGCCCGCCGACGGCCAGGACGAGCCGGCCGCCCGGGCCGGCGTGGCCGACGAGCACCGCGCCGAGCAGGGCGTACCCGGTCAGCCCGGCGGTCACGGTGGGCACCCGGTGACGGACCGCCACGAACAGCCGGGAGCGCAGCAGCAGCACCGCGCAGCCGACCGCCGCCAGCAGCCGGCCGGCCCACCCACCGGTCATGGCCAGCACCGCCGTGGCGGTGACCGCCAGCAGGGCGTGCCCGAGCAGCATCCCGGTGAGCGTCTCCTCGGTCCGGGCCACCGCCGCGTGCACCCGGCCCCGGTCGGGCAGGTCGCGGACGCCGTCGGGGCCACCGGCCGGGGTGCCGGGCGGCAGGGTGATCGGCGGCAGCGGCACCTTGCCGAGCCGGATGGCCAGCAGCGGCAGCCCGCCGAGCGCGAAGACCAGCACGCAGAGCAGCACCGCGGCGGTGCCGGCCGGGTCGAGGAGGAGCCCGCCGAGGGCGGCGAGCCCGCCGGCCGCCCCGGTGGTGGCGCCGGCCACGAAGACCCGGGACCGGCTCGCCACCCCGAGCAGGCCGAGCACCGACACCAGCAGCAGCGCCACCGAACCGGCCAACAGCTCGGGCGCGCCCACCCAGGGCAGCGGCCCGAACGGGCCGACCGGGTCGCCGGAGCCGACCGCGAGGGCGCCGGCCGCGGCGGCGTACGGCAGGGCGTACCCGCCGAGGGTCGCGCCGGCCGGCCCGTCCCCGTACGCCCGGGAGGCGACGGTGGCGGCGAGCACGAGGAGCAGGGCCACCGCGGCGGCGACCGGCCAGCCGGTGCGGTGCCCGGGCCCGGCGGCCAGCACGGCGAGCAGCCCCACGATGAGTGGCACACCCGCCCCGGCCAGGGTCGCGCCCCGGGTGGCGGCCGGCGACCAGGCGGCACCCCGACGCCGGGCTCCGTCGGCGATCGCCTCGACCACGTCGTCGTACTCCAGCTCGGGCCACTGGGCGCGGGCCGGGACGAGGTGCAGCACCTCGCCGTCGCGTACGCCCTGGGGCAGCAGCGCCTGCGCGGTGGCCAGCACCGCGCCGTCGGTACGCCGAAGCACCCAGCCGCCGTGCCGTTCGCCGTCGTCGGCGAGCCCCTCCCCGGCGTGCCGCAGCACCTCGGGCAGCAGCTCGGCCAGGGGAACCTGTTCCGGCAGGGCCACGTCCACCCGCCGTTGCGGGGCGCTGATCGTGACCCGGGCCAGCCCGGTCGTCATCGATTTCTCTCCATATCGAGCGGGAACGGTGGCTGACGGACGACAGGACTTTACCTACCATGAGCCAGGCTCGGGTTACCGAGAGCCACATTCGGGAGGGCGAGTGTCCACTGTCGTCATCAAGCGGCCGCCGCGCCGACCGGCCCCGGAGATCCCGGTCGGCGAGCTGCCCGTGGAGGCGCCGCCGGAGATCCCCGTCGGCACCGGCGGGCGCTGGCAGCAGGCGCTCATGGTGCTGCCCATGCTCGGCGGCACGGTGGCGATGGCGATGATGTTCGGCCGGGGCGGTGGGGCCTACTCGTACGTGGTGGGCGGCATGTTCGGGCTCTCCTCGCTGGCGATGCTGGTCACCTCGTGGGGCGGCGCGGGCCCGAAGAAGTCGGAGATGATGGCCGCCCGCCGGGAGTACCTGCGCCACCTGGCCACCCTGCGCCGGCGGGTGCGAAACACCGCCGGGGCGCAGCGGGCCGGGCTCTACTACCGGCACCCCGACCCCGGGCGGCTCTGGTCGACGGTGGAGAGCCACCGGGTGTGGGAGCGCCGGCCGGGTGACCCGGACTTCGCCGTGGTCCGGGTGGGGGTCGGGCCGCAGACGCTGGCCACCCCGCTGGTCCCGCCGGTCACCCGGCCGCTGGAGGAACTGGAGCCGATGACCGCGGGAGCGCTGCGGCGCTTCCTCGACGCGTACTCGGTGGTGCCGGAACTGCCGGTGGCGCTCTCGCTGCGCAGCTTCGCCCGGGTCCACCTGCGCGGACCGGGTCCGCGACCTGGCGCCGTCGGCGCACACGGCACCGGCTCGCCGGCCGCGCAGGCGCTGGCCCGGGCCATGCTCACCCAGCTCGCCGTCTTCCACGCCCCCGACGAGCTGCTGATCGCGGTCTGCGCCGGCCCGGAGCGGCGCCCGCTCTGGGAGTGGGTCAAGTGGCTGCCACACGCCCACCACCCCGGCCGCACCGACGCGCTCGGCCCGGTCCGGCTGGTCACCAGCTCCGCCGCCGAACTGGAACGGCTCCTCGACGAGGTGCTGGCCAGCCGTTCGCGGTTCAGCCCGGCCGGCCCGGCCACGGACGGCCCGCACGTGGTGGTGGTGCTCGACGGGGGTGACCTGACCGGGGCCACCGACCTGGTCGGCGACGGCGGCATCGACGCGGTCACCGTGCTCGATCTGGACACCCCGCCACCCCGCCTGCTCGACCGGTACGCCCTGCTGCTCGACCTGGCCGACGGGCGGCTGCGGTCGCACTCGGTCGAGGGACCCGCCGAGGTGGGCACCCCCGACGGGCTGGACCTCGCCGACGCCGAGGCGGTCGCCCGCCGGCTCGCCCCGCTGCGACTCGCCGGCACGGTACGCGGACCCGACGCCCCGCCCGGCGCCGAGCCGGGCCTGCCCGAACTGCTCGGCATCGGCGCCCCGGAGAGCTTCACCGCCGAGCAGGGCTGGACGCACCGGGCCGCCCGGGACCGGCTGCGGGTGCCGATCGGGGTGGGCGCCGACGGCGGCGCGATCGAGCTGGACCTCAAAGAGTCGGCGCAGGACGGCATGGGCCCGCACGGGCTGCTCATCGGTGCCACCGGCTCCGGAAAGTCGGAACTGCTCCGCACCCTGGTGCTGGGCCTGGCCGCCACGCACAGCTCGGAGCAGCTCAACTTCGTCCTGGTCGACTTCAAGGGCGGGGCCACCTTCGCGCCGTTCACGCGGCTGCCGCACACCGCCGCGGTGATCACCAACCTGTCCGACGCGCTGCCCCTGGTCGACCGCATGGTCGACGCGATCAACGGCGAGCTGATGCGCCGGCAGGAGCTGCTGCGCCGGGCCGGCAACTTCGCCAGCCTGCGCGACTACGAGCGGGCCCGGGCCGCCGGCACCCCGCTCGCCCCGCTGCCGTCGCTGCTGCTGATCTGCGACGAGTTCTCCGAGCTGCTCTCCGCCAAGCCGGACTTCATCGACCTGTTCGTCCAGATCGGCCGGTTGGGCCGGTCGCTCGGCGTACATCTGCTGCTCGCCAGTCAGCGGCTGGAGGAGGGGCGGCTGCGCGGGCTCGACACCCACCTGTCGTACCGGATCGGGTTGCGGACCTTCTCCGCCCTGGAGTCACGGACGGTGCTCGGGGTGCCGGACGCGTACGAGCTGCCCCGTACCCCCGGGCACGGCTACCTGCGCGCGGGCACCGACCCGCTGATCCGGTTCAAGGCCGCGTACGTCTCCGGCCCGGTACCCCGCCGGGGCGGCCCGGCGGGCGGGGCCGACGCGGGCCCGGCCCGGCTGCTGACCTTCTCCACGCATCTCGTGCCGGTGCCCGAGCCGGCCGCCCCGGTCGCGCTCCCCGCCGTGGAGGAGACCACGGAGAGCCTGCTCGACCTGCTGGTCGGGCGGCTCGCCGGTCAGGGGCCGCCGGCACACCAGGTGTGGCTGCCGCCGCTGGACTCCGCCCCCGCCCTCGACGAGCTGCTCGGCCCGGTGGGGGCCGACCCGGTACGCGGGCTCACCGTCGGCAACCCGGAGCTGCACGGCGCCCTCCAGGTGCCGGTGGCCGTGGTGGACAAGCCGTTCGAGCAGCGCCGGGACCTGTTGTGGCTGGCCCTGGACGGGGCGGCCGGCCACGTGGCCGTGGTCGGCACCACGCGCAGCGGCCGGTCCACGGTGCTGCGGACGCTGATCTGCGCGCTGGCGCTCACCCACACCCCGGCCGAGGCGCAGGTCTACTGCCTGGACCTCGGCGGCGGGACGCTCGGCGCGCTGCGCGACCTGCCGCACGTCGGCGGGGTGAGCGGACGCGCGGACGACACCGCCGTACGCCGTACCGTCGGGGAGATCGTCACCCTGCTGGCCGAGCGGGAGCGGCGCTTCGCCGAGGCGGGCGTGGAGTCGATGGCGGCCTGGCGACGGCGGCGGGCCGCGGCGCTTGCCGGCGGGCAGCCCGACACCGACCCGTTCGGGGACGTTTTCCTGGTCATCGACGGCTGGAACACCCTGCGCAAGGACTACGAGGACCTGGAACCGCTGGTCACCGAGCTGGCCATCCGGGGCCTCGCGTACGGGGTACACGTGGTGGCCACCGCCCTGCGCTGGTCGGACTTCCGGCCGGCGATCCGGGACCTCTTCGGCTCCCGCCTGGAACTGCGTCTCGGCGACCCGGCCGACTCGGTGGTGGTCAAGCGGGCGGTCGCGGCGACCGTGCCGGAGGAACAGCCGGGACGCGGGATCACCGCCGGCGGGCTGCACTTCCTCACCGCCGAGCCCCGGGTCACCGGGCTGGGCACCGAGACCACCGAGCTGGTCAAGGCGGTCGCCGGCGCGTGGGCCGGCCCGGCGGCGCCCCGGGTACGGCTGCTCCCGCCGGTGCTCCCGTACGCCGAACTGGACCAGAGCGCGACCGGCGGACTGGCCTTCCCGATCGGGGTGGCCGAGGCGGACCTGCGCCCGGTGGTGCTGGACTTCGCCACCGAGCCGAACTTCGTGGTCTTCGGCGACGCCGAGTGCGGCAAGTCGTCGTTCCTGCGCGCGTTGGCCACCTCGATCGTCAACCGGTTCACGCCCGAGCAGGCCCGGGTGATCCTGGTGGACTACCGGCGCAGCCTGATGGGCACGATCGAGACGCCGCACCTGATCGGGTACGGCACGGCCGCGCCGCACACCGCCGAGCTGATCGAATCCGCGGCCGGCTACCTCCAGGGGCGGCTGCCGGGACCGGAGGTCACGCCGGCGGAGCTGCGCACCCGGTCATGGTGGACCGGGCCGGAGCTGTTCGTGCTGGTGGACGACTACGACCTGGTGGCCGGCGGGCCGACGAACCCGCTGCGCACGCTGGAGGAGCACCTGCCGCACGCCCGGGACGTCGGGCTGCACCTGGTGCTCGCCCGTCGCTCCGGCGGGGCCGGGCGGACCTCGTACGAGCCCATCATCCAGCGGCTGCGGGAACTCTCCACGCCCGGACTGGTGATGTCCGGCGGGCCGGAGGAGGGGCCACTCGTCGGCCAGGTCAAGGCGGGTCCGCTGCCGCCCGGCCGGGCCCGGCTGGTCACCCGCCGGGAGGGCGTACGCCTGGTGCAACTGGCCCACCTACCGGCAGGTTGAACCGTTCAGAGACTTGCGACGTGGCGGTTGGGAAACCCGGTAATCTCCGAGCAGCATGTTTCGGTCGCGATGAAATGGCTGGGGTACGTGATCAGGGATCGGCAGGGAGCTGCGCGCGCCACCCGGCGTTCCGCCGGTCGCGCGCTGCTCGGTGTGGTGGCCGCCGTCGCCACCGTGGCCGTTCCGCTGGCCCCGCCCGCGTACGCGGCCCCGCTCGCGCCCGTCGCCTCGGCCCGTTCGGTCGCCACGGCGCGGCCGGCCTGGCTGGCCCCGGTGGACACGACCACGCGGGTGGACCAGGCCCGCGACGAGCAGTGGCAGCTCGACGAGCTGCGCGCGAAGACCGCGTGGCGTACGTCGACCGGGCGCGGCGTGGTGGTCGCGGTGATCGATTCCGGGGTGGACGGTTCCCACCCGGACCTGGCCGGTCAGGTGCTTCCCGGTATCGACCTGGTCTCCACCGACGGCACCGACGGGCCGGACCCGGTGGGGCACGGCACCACGGTCGCCGGTCTGATCGCCGGGCGCGCGGACGACGACCGGGGGGCGATCGGGCTGGCGCCGGACGCCCGGATCCTGCCGGTCCGGGTGCTCGACGACGACAACCGCTACAACGACGCGCTGATCGTCGCCAAAGGGGTGCGCTGGGCGGTCGACAACGGCGCCCGCGTGATCAACCTGTCCCTGGGCGGCAGCGGGGACAGCCCGGCCCTGGCCGCCGCCCTCGACTACGCCTTCGCCCGGGACGTCGTGGTGGTGGCCTGCACCGGCAACCTGGCCACCTCGAACAGCACCAAGGTCTGGTACCCGGCCCGTGAGCCGGGTGTGGTCGCCGTCGCCGGCCTGGAACGCGACACCCGGAACCTCTGGTCCGGCTCCATCACCGGTCCCGAGACCGTGCTCACCGCGCCGGCCACCGCGCTGTACGGTGCCCGGCCCCCGAACGCGTACTGGCGGGTGCAGGGGACCAGCTTCGCGGCTCCGCTGGTCTCCGCGACGGCCGCCCTCATCCGGGCCCGCTACCCGCGGATGTCCGCCGGGGACGTCATCAACCGGATGACCAGCACCGCCCGTGACCTCGGCCCGGCCGGCCGCGACGACCGGTACGGCTTCGGGTTGGTGGATCCGGTGGCCGCGCTGACCGCCGACGTGCCGTCGGTGGGCCGCAACCAGCTCGACGACAACGACTCCCCCGGCGTGGTGGGCTTCGGTCCGGCGCCCGGCTCGGAGCGGGTCGCCGCGGACGCCGCCGGAGCCGGGGTCGACCCGTTCACCCTCACCACCCCGAAGCAGTCCACCCGATGGTCGGCCCTACCGGCCGGTCAGGCCACCGACCCGGCGCCGGAGCGGCTCTGGGCCGGCCTCGCCCTCCTCGTCGCCCTGCTCACCGGTGCCGCGTTGCTGGTCCGCCGGGTCCGGCAGGCTGGCCGCTGACCCGGCGTCGTGGGCGGTCTCCTGGATGGTGGTCAGCGGATGAACCGGCCGTCCACGGGCGAACGGTCCCGGGGCGACCGCCGGCTCGACCCGGACCGTTCGCTGGGCCTGCGCCTCCCCCTCGCCGCCACGGCGGCGTTCCTGCTGGTGCCGTTCACCCTGCTGGCGGTGCTGGTGCGGGCCACCTGGCCGCCGCTGTTCCGGTTGGACGCCACGGTGGCCGACGCGCTGCACCGGTACGCGCTCGACCACCCGGCCTGGGTACGGCTGATGAGTCTCTGGACCGACGTCTTCGCGCCCGGCCCGCTGCGGATCGCCACCGGGGCGGTGGCGGCCTGGCTGTTTCTCCGCCGGGCTCGTGGATTGGCGTCCTGGGTGGTCACCACGATGACCGTCGGCGGCCTGCTCGGCGTGGCGCTCAAGCTGCTGGTGGGCCGGCCCCGGCCGGAACTGCTCCACCCGGTGGCCCGGGCGTCCGGGCTCTCCTTCCCGTCCGGGCACGCGCTGAACGCCACCCTGGCCGCCGGGGTCATGCTGCTGGTCTTCCTGCCGTTCACCCGCGACCGGCGGCCGCTGCGCTGGGCGCTCTGGACCGGGGCCGGGCTGGTCGCGGTGGTGACCGGGGTGAGCCGGATCGCGCTGGGCGTGCACTGGACCAGCGACGTGGTCGGCGGGTGGCTGCTCGGCCTGGCGCTGCTCGCCGCGACGACGGCCGCCTTCCGCGCCTGGCGGACCCGGACCGGCCACCGACCCGCGCGTATCGCCCGGGAGGGCGTCGAGCCGGAGCTGGCCGAGCCGGGGCCGGAGGGCACGTCGAGGTAGCCGAGCCGCCGGGTGGTCGCCGGTCCGGCGCCGTCGGGCCGCTCAGGTGCAGTCGCCGGTGCCGACCGCCCGGGTACGCTCCGCGCCAGCGAGGGCCACCGGCCGGGCCTCGGCGGCGGTCACCGCGAAGCCGGTGTTCGGATCGTCGGCCGCCGCCGCGAAGATGACCCCGAGCACCAGCCCGTTCGCGGAGACCAGCGGGCCGCCCGAGTTGCCGCTGCGGACCAGCGCCCGGATCGTGTAGATCTCCCGGGTCACGTCCTTCGAGGAGTAGATGTCCGGCCCGGTGATCCGGTCGACGTCGCGGACCCGGGCCGGACGGGCGTCGTACGGGCCGTCGAGGGGGAAGCCCAGCACGATGGCGTCCGCCCCGGTGCCGGCCTGGCCGGCCGCGAAACGCAGCGACGGCCCGGGCAGTCCCGGCACGTGCAGCACGGCCAGGTCCCGCTGCGGGTCGTAGACGACCACCTCGCCGTCGTACCGCTCGCCGCGCAGCTCGACCGCCACCGAGCGGGTGCCCGCCACCACGTGCGCGTTGGTCATCACCCGGTCGTCGGCGTACACGAAGCCGGAGCCCTCGATGCGGCGGGCGCAGCTCGGCGCGGAGCCCAGCACCTTCACCACCGACCGCTGGCTGTTCGCCACCACCTGCGAGCCGGCCAGCGTCGGGTCGGGCGGGGAGACCTGGCGGGCGCGGGTCGGCGAGAGTTTGCCGAAGACGTCCGGGAAGCCGTTGGTGTCGACCGTGTCACGCAGCGCCGTGGAGAGCTGCTGCGCCTTGTCCGGCAGGATCCGGTCGATCACGGTGAGCAGGGCGCTGTTGCGCACCGACGAGGCCACCCAGGGCACCGACGAGGAGCCGAGCGGCACCGCGACCAGCCACACCACCAGCATGACCGCGACGGCCGAGACGATCGCGCCGCCGATGTCGTCGAGCCGCTTGACCAGGTCGTTGGTGATGGTCTGGCGCAGGTGGGAGCCGATCCAGCCGGCCAGCGCCTGCCCCAGCACGGCCAGCCCGAAGATCGCCACCAGGGAGATCAGCACCCGGGTCCCGCTGTCGGTGAACTGCCGGGCGACCAGCGGGCCGACCTGGAGGCCGATCAGCACGCCAAGGAAGAACCCGGAGAGCGACAGCGCCCCGATGGCGAAGCCCTGGCGGTATCCGCTGATCGCGAACACGAGCATGAGCAGCAGCAGTACGAGATCCACGGCGGACACCCGTCAAGGGTACGGGCCCCGGCCACGGGCGTGGCCCATCGCTCGCGGAACGTGACCGCCGGATCAGCGTACCGGGCTCTCGTCGACCGCGTCGGTGCCGGCCGAAGGCGCCGGCGCGGCCCCGGTCGGCGGCAGCTCCACCACCCGGGAACGCGGCCACGGGCGGGCCCAGCCCCCCATCTCCAGCAGCGTGTTGAGCACCCCGGCGGTGAAGCCCCAGACCAGCATGCCGCGTACCGAGAAGGCCGGGCCGATCCAGCCGCTCGGGTGGCGTACCCGCATCCGGTTCTCGGGGTCGACCAGCTCGCTGACGGGCAGCCGGGCGACGTGCGCCACCTCGGCCGGCTCGCACGGACGCACCGGGTGCGGGGCGTGCCACCAGGCGAGCACCGGGGTGACCACGAAGTCGCTGACCGGGATCCACAGCTTCGGCAGTTCGGCGAGCACGGTGACGCTGGCCGGGTCGAGTCCGACCTCCTCGTTCGCCTCCCGTAGCGCGGTGGCGCTGGCGTCGGCGTCCTCCGGGTCGGCCGCGCCGCCGGGAAAGGCCGGCTGCCCGGCGTGGTTGCGCAGCGTGGCGGCGCGTTGCAGGAGCAGCACGTCCGCACCGGCCCCGGGCTGCTCACCGAGCAGCACCAGCACGGCGCTCTCCCGGCCGCCCCGTTCCGGGGTGGTCAGCCTGGTGAAGTCCTCGGCGCGGGCGGTGCCGAGCCGGCCGAGCAGCGGGTCCAGCCACGCCGGGGGCTGACGGGTCACGATCCCAGCCCCGCCCCGGGGGCGCAGCCGGTCACGACCGCACCTCCACGCCGAGATGCTCGCGGACCAGTTCGGTGAGGCGGGCGTCGTCCAGCGCGCCGGAAGAGTCGGTGTGCCGGATCCGGCCGTCCGCGTCGACGAGCACGGTCAGCGGGAAGGCCCGGCGTTCGAGCGCCCGCTCGAACGCGTCCCCCTGGTCGACCAGCATGGGAAAGCGGACGCCGAAGTCCTCGCCGATGGACTGTGCCCCGCTGCGGCTGTCCTGGCTGTTCACCCCGATCACCTGGAACCGGCCGGCGGCCCGCTCGCTGAGCCGCTGGAAGGCGGGCAGCTCCTTGCGGCAGGGCGGGCACCAGGACGCCCAGACATTGATCACCGCCGGGCCCTTCACGTCGCCCAGCGAGACCGGGGCGCCCCCGGTGAAGCAGGCGAGGGTCAGCTCGGGCAACCGCTCACCGGGGGTGCCGCTCGGCGTCGGTGCGGCCGAGGCCGGCGCGGCGGTCAGCGTGGCGCAGTCGGCGAACGGCGAGGGACGCTCGGCCCGGTTCGCCGCGGCCCGGCCCGTCGGCTGCTCCTCGGCCGCGGTGCAGCCGGCGGCCGCCAGCAGCAGCGGGACGAGAAGGTACGCGAACCGGTTCACGGCACCTCCGCCGCGACCGCCTGCTGTGGCACCAGCTCCGGGTCGATGCCGGCCGCCGCGGCGAGGTCCCGGGCGCGCGGCCCCTTGAGCAGCTTGACCGCCACGGTCGGGTCGGTAGGCCCGGTGCCGTACGACGGGCAGAGCTTCATCAGCGTGCAGGCGCCGCAGGCGGGCTTGCGGGCGTGGCAGACCCGCCGCCCGTGGAAGATGACCCGGTGCGACAGCATCGTCCAGTCGCGCTTCGGGTACAGCGCGCCGACGGCGTGCTCGATCTTGACCGGGTCGGTCTCGGCGGTCAGGTTCCACCGACGTACCAGCCGCTGGAAGTGGGTGTCGACGGTGATGCCGGGGACCCCGAAGGCGTTGCCGAGGATCACGTTGGCGGTCTTGCGGCCGATGCCGGGCAGGGTGACCAGGTCGGCCAGCCGGCGCGGGACCTCACCGTCGTACCGGTCGCAGAGGGCGCGGCCGAGGTTGATCAGCGAGCTGGTCTTGTTGCGGTAGAACCCGGTCGGCCGGATCATCTCCTCCAGCTCGGTCCGGTCCGCCCCGGCGTAGTCGGCGGCGGTGCGGTAGCGGGCGAAGAGCTTCGGGGTGACCTCGTTGACCTTCTTGTCCGTGCACTGCGCGGACAGGATGGTGGCGACCGACAGCTCCAGCGCGTTGGAGTGGTCGAGTTCACAGTGCGCGTCGGGATGGGTCTCGGTCAGCGCCCGGCCGATCCGCCGGGCGCGGCGCGTACGGCCGAGGTCGGTCTCGGGGGAACTCTTGGTCACGCCGGCCAGCCTACGTCGCCCGTACGACCTCCCGGCGCGGCCCACGCGCGGCAGCGGCCCCGCTACGCGCCCGGCGCGGTGATCCGGCCGTCGCTGTCGAGCCGGGCACCGGACTTCGGGAAGTCGGCCTGGCTCATCTGTCGGACCAGCCCGAGGCCACGGTGCTGCGAGTCGATCGCCGGCCGCCCCGCGCCGTTCATCACCGTCGAGGTGAACTCGCCGTCGACGAAGCTGCCGTCCGCCGCGAGCGAGACCTTCAGCACGCCGCCCCAGCCGAGCCGGCCGGAGCTGTTCAGCGAATTCCCGCCGCCCGCGAAGTTGCCCAGGCTGTACGCGATCAGCCGCCCCTTGTAGAACTCCATGCCGCGCAGCACGTGCGGGCCGTGCCCGACGACCAGGTCGGCGCCCGCGTCGATCACGGCGTGCGAGAAGCGGATCGGGTCGCCCCGGTTCTCTCCGTAGAACATCTCGGTGCCCGGCTTGACGTGAGTCTTGTCCGAGCCCTCGGCCCCCATGTGCACCTGCACCACGACCAGGTCGGCCTGCTCGGTGGCCAGCGCGACCACCTTCTTGGCCGCCTCGATGTCGGTCAGGCTGTTCGACCACGGGTACGACGAGAAGCCCAGCACCGCGACCTTCACGCCCTTCACCTCGACCACGGTGATCTCGCCGGGCGCGCCGGTGTGCTTGAGTCCGTGTTCCTCCAGCGCGGCCTGGGTGTTCTCGTAGCCCCGCGGGCCGTAGTCGTACCCGTGGTTGTTGGCCTGGTTGAGCAGCTGGAACCCGGCGGAGCGCAGGTGCGCCGCGTAGCCGGGGGGCGCCCGGAACTGGTAGCAGTTCGTCGCGTCGGCCGCGCACTTGCCGGTGCCGGTGTCCTCGGTGAGCGGCTCCTCCAGGTTGCCCATCACCAGGTCGCCCTTGAGCGCGGCCTTGACGCCGTCGAAGAAGCCCTTGCCTCCGTTGGCCGGCAGCCGGGACGGGGCATTGCCCATGATCACGTCGCCGGTCGCGGCCAGCGAGACGGCCTTCGGGGACTCGTCCGGCTGGGCGGGCTGGGCGGCCTCGACGGGGGCCGTCGAGCCGGTGGGCCCGCCGCCGCCCGCCTGCCAGACCGGGCCGCTGCCGCCGCCGGCGTCGCCGCAGCCGGCGACGAGCAGTGCGAACAGCAGCATGCCGAGGGCGGCGACCCGGCGAGGACGGGCACGGGACGCGGAGAGGGCGGGAGCGTACATCGTCCGCGACGGTACCGTCCGAGCGTCGGTCTGACGATGGCCGATCGGTCGGAATAGCCGGCCGGTCGAGCGGGGACGCCCTCCGGCTCAGCCCGCCCGGCGGTCGGACCAGGGCACGACGGCGCCGGCGCCACCGGACCGGACGGCCGCGTGCACGGCCCGGGCCAGCGGGGCGCCCCAGGTCGACCGGGGGCCGCCGTACGGGGCGGGCTCGCCGTCGGCCGGGCAGAGCACGGTGACCGCGTCCGTGGGCGTGCCGGTGGCCGGCAACCCCAGCTCCCAGATCGCCTGCGCCTTCGCCTCGGTGGCCGTCGCCACCGCGTTGACCAGGGCGGCCTCGCCGAGCCGGGCCGGGACGTACACCACGATGTTGACCGTGCCGACCCGCTGGGCCGGGGTCGCGGGCGCGGGCGCGGCGGCCCAGACCGGGGTGCCGAGCCCGACCGTCGCCCAGACCCGTACGCCGGTGTCGGCCCGCGCCACGACCTCGGCCACGTCGACCCCGGTCAGCAGCCCCACCCCGGGTCCGGCCAGGCCCAGGCCGTCGGCCAGCTCGGCCAGGTGCTCCGCCGGGTCGTCCCGGTCGTACGACATCGGCACGGTCGCGTTCACCACCCACCGGCGTACGCCGATGCCGCCGCCGAGCGGGGCGGTGCCGACCGCCAGCAGCGGCGCCTCGGCACGCCAGACGAGCAATGGGATGTTCCATCCGTCCTCGTCACGGGTGGTCAGGAATGGCTCGCTCAGCACGTCCCAGAGCCTACGATCCGAGGGGTGCACCTCTGATTCCTGCTCATGTGCGCCTAGACTGGCGGCGCGCGAGGGGATCAGCGGACGGCGGACCCGGCCGACGGACGGCACGCGCAGGCGGAGGTGCGCGATGGACGAGGTACTGGCCCGCAGCGGGATCTTCCAGGGTGTCGACCCGGAGGCTGCCGAGGCGCTCGCCAAGGAGATGGAGACGATCGAGGTCCGCAAGGGCGAGGTCGTCTTCAACGAGGGCGAACCCGGCGACAGCCTCTACATCCTCCTGTCCGGCAAGATCAAGGTGGGTCGCCGCGCGGCGGACGGCCGGCAGAACCTGATCGCCGTGATGGGCCCGTCGGACATGGTCGGTGAGCTGTCGCTCTTCGACCCCGGCCCGCGTACGGCGACGGCCACCGCGGTCACCGACACCCGGCTGGTACGGCTGCGTAAGCAGGCCCTGCGGCCGTGGCTGAACAACCGGCCGGAGATCGCCGAGCAGCTGCTGCGGGTGCTCGCCCGCCGGCTCCGCCGGACCAACGACTCGCTGGCCGACCTGATCTTCACGGACGTGCCGGGCCGGGTCGCCAAGAACCTGCTCCAGATGGCCGGCCGGTTCGGCACCCGCGACGGTGGCGTGCTGCGGGTGACCCACGACCTGACCCAGGAGGAGATCGCCCAGCTGGTCGGCGCGTCCCGGGAGACCGTCAACAAGGCCCTGGCGGACTTCGCCTCGCGCGGCTGGCTGCGGCTGGACGGCAAGAGCATCATCATCCTCGACCCGGAGCGCCTGGCCCGCCGCGCCCGGGTCTGACCTCCCCGCACGAGCATCCCGGCCCGGCCGCCCAGCGCGTCCGGGCCGGTCCCGTTCCCGCCCGCCGCGATCTGGACCGCCGCACGTAGGCCGGCCGGTCATCCCGGGGACGTCTGCCCGGCGCAGAATTCCTGGACCCACGATCACCCACCCGGGACGCTGGGATCATGATCGAACGTGTCGCAGTCCTCTCCGACATCCACGGCGCGCTGCCGGCGCTGGAGGCCGTACTCGCCGAACCGGACGTCGCCGGTGCGGACCTGATCGTGATCACCGGTGACATCGCCAGCGGCCCGCAACCGGTCGAGGTGCTGGACCGGCTCGCCGCGCTCGGTGACCGGGCCTGCTGGGTCGGCGGCAACTGCGAGCGGGAGCTGGTCGAGGCGCGGGCCGGCCGACCCTCCCCGCACGACGTCTCCAACTGGGCCGCCAGCCAGCTCCGGGACGACCAGGTGGCCCGGCTGGCCGCGCTGCCGCTGACCGTCACGCTGCCGGTCGCCGGTCTCGGCGAGGTGCTCTTCTGCCACGCGACGCCCCGGGACGACGAGGAGGTCGTGCTCGTGGACTCGCGGACGGCACGCTGGTTCGAGGTCTTCGCCGGCCTACCGGCCGAGGTGGGGACGGTGGTCTGCGGGCACACCCACATGCCGTTCACCCGGCTCGTCGACCGCCGCCTGGTGGTCAATCCGGGCAGCATCGGCATGCCGTACGGCGGGGTGGGCGCCTGGTGGGCGCTGCTCGGCCCGGGCGTGCAACTGCGCCGGACCCGGTACGACGTGGACGCCGCCTGCGCCCGGGTGGCGGCCGAGTCGACGTACCCGGACGCCGCCGCCTGGGCCGACGAGTACCTGCGCTCCCGCCACTCGGACGCGGACGCGCTCGTCGTCTTCGGCCCGCTCGACGGCCGCTGACGCCTCCGGAGCCGTCCCGCCGGGTCCGGCACCGAAAAAGTCAGTCTTGACTGTTTGTTTCGTCGGCGGCAGGCTGACCCCGTGCCCGCCGCATCGACCCGCGTCGCTCGGCAGGAACGCAGCCGCGCCACCCGGACCCGGCTGCTGGAGGCGACCGTCGAGTGCCTGGTCGAGCGCGGCTGGTCCGGCACGACGACGACCCTGGTGGCGACCCGGGCCGGCGTTTCCCGGGGTGCCCAGCTGCACCACTACCCGACCAAGGCGGCTCTGGTCACCGCCGCCGTCGCTCACCTCACCGAACGCCGGGCCCGGGAGCTGCGGACCGAGGCCGAGGCGCTGCCGGCCGGCCCGCGCCGGCTCGACCGGGTGGTCGACCTCCTCGCCGCCGCCTTCACCGGGCCGCTCTTCGTCGCCGCCCTGGAGCTGTGGGTGGCCGCCCGTACCGACCGCGAGCTGCGCGACGCCCTGGTGCCCCTCGAAGCCCGGGTCGGCCGCGAGATGCACCGGCTGACCGTCACGCTGCTCGGCGTGGACGAGCGCCGGCCCGGCGTACGCGAGGCGGTGCAGGCCACCCTCGACCTGCTGCGCGGCCTCGGCGTGGCCAACCTGCTCAGCGACGACACGGCCCGCCGTACCGCCCTGCTGCGCACCTGGAAGCGCCAGCTCGCCGTCCTGCTCGCGCCCGACGACGAACGGGCCGGGGTGGTGGGATGAGCGTCCTGCGGGTCGGCAACGCCTCCGGCTTCTACGGCGACCGGCGCACCGCCTGGCGGGAGATGCTCGACGGCGGCGAGCTGGACGTGCTGACCGGTGACTACCTGGCCGAGCTGACCATGCTGATCCTCGGCCGGGACCGAATGCGCGACCCCGCACTCGGCTACGCGAAGACGTTCCTCCGCCAACTGGAGGGCTGCCTCGGCACGGCGCTGGACCGCGGGGTCAAGCTGGTGACCAACGCCGGCGGGCTCAACCCCGCCGGCCTGGCCGCCGCGATCACCGCGCTCGCCGACCGGCTCGGCCTCAGCGTCCGGATCGGGTACGTCGAGGGCGACGCGCTCGCCCGGCCGGACGCGCTGACCGCCAACGCGTACCTGGGGGCGTTCGGGATCGCGGCCTGCCTCGACGCGGGGGCGGACGTCGTGGTCACCGGCCGGGTCACCGACGCCTCGCTGGCCGTCGGCCCGGCCATCGCCCGCTTCGGCTGGGGCCGGGACGACCTGGACGCGCTGGCCGGCGCCACCGTCGCCGGGCATCTGATCGAGTGCGGGGCGCAGGTCACCGGCGGCAACTTCAGCTTCTTCACCGAGTTGCCCGACGGCGGGCACCGACCCGGCTTCCCGATCGCGGAGATCCACCCGGACGGCTCGTCGGTGCTCACCAAGCACCCCGGCACCGGGGGCGCGGTCACCGTCGAGACGGTCACCGCCCAACTGCTGTACGAGGTGGGCGGGCCGGCGTACCTCGGGCCGGACGTGGTGACCCGGCTGGACACGGTGCGACTGCGCCCGGACGGCCCGGACCGGGTACGGGTCAGCGGGGTCCGGGGCACGCCACCGCCGGCCACCCTGAAGGTGGGCGTCAACAACCTGGGCGGCTTCCGCAACTCGATGACCTTCGTGCTCTGCGGGCTGGACATCCCGGCCAAGGCGGCCCTGGTCCGGGGACAGTTGACAGCGGCGGTCGGCCCGGAGGGGCTGGCGTTCGTACTGGCCCGTACCGATCATCCGGACGCCGCGGACACCGAGGCGGCGAGCGCGCTGCTGCACGTACATCTGCGGGACGGCGACCGGGCGCGGGCCGGGCGGGCCTTCTCGGCGGCGGCGGTGGAGCTGGCGCTGGCCTCCTACCCGGGCTGCACGCTGACCACCCCGCCCGGCGACGCGACGCCCTACGGGGTGTTCACCGCCGACACGGTGCCGCAGGACGCGGTCGCCCACGTCGCCGTGCTGCCCGACGGCACCCGGCTGCCGGTCCCTCCCCCGGTCCGGACGGCGAGCGGGGGGGACGCCGCCGTCGAGGGCGACCCGGAGCCGGCGGCGGCCGGACGGCCGCGCGACGCCGGCCAGACCCGGCGCGCGCCGCTCGGTGAGCTGGTCGGGGCGCGGTCGGGGGACAAGGGCGGGGACGCGAACCTCGGCGTCTGGGCCCGCGCCGACGCGACCTGGCCGTGGCTGCGCGGCTGGCTCACCGTCGAACGGCTGGCCGAGCTGCTGCCGGAGACCGCCCGGCTGGCCGTCGAGCGTTACGAGCTGCCGAACCTGCGCGCGGTCAACTTCGTGATCCGCGGGCTGCTCGGGCCGGGGGTGGCCGCCTCCACCCGGTTCGACCCGCAGGCCAAGGCGCTCGGCGAGCTGCTCCGCTCCCGGCTGGTCGACCTGCCCGCGGACCTGCCCGCCCCCGCCGAGGAGGAACACCCGTGACCATCGTGGACACCCCGGAACGGCGACAGCTCCGCGAGCTGACCCGGGCCTTCGTGACCCGGGAGGTGCTGCCCCACCTGGACGAGTGGGAGCGGGCCGGCGAGGTGCCCCGGGACCTGCACGCCACCGCCGCGAAGATCGGGCTGCTCGGCGTCGGCTTCCCCGAGTCGGTGGGCGGCAGCGGCGGCGACCTGCTCGACTCGATCGTGGTGACCGAGGAGATCATCCGCTCGGGCGGCTCATCGGGGCTGGTCGCGGCGCTCTTCACGCACGGCATCGCGCTGCCGCACATCGTCGCCGCCTGCGGCGACAAGGCAGGCTCAGCGGCCGCCGGTCCGCAGCATCTCATCGACCGGTACGTCCGACCCACCCTGGCCGGGACGATGATCGGCGCGCTGGCGATCACCGAGCCGGACGGCGGCTCCGACGTGGCGGGCATCCGCACCTGCGCCCGCCGGGACGGCGACCACTACGTGGTGAACGGGTCGAAGACGTACATCACCAGCGGCGTACGCGCCGACTTCGTGACCACGGCGGTCTGCGCCGACTTCCCCGGCAGCGGGACGCTCTCCCTCCTGGTGATCGAGAAGGGCACGCCCGGGTTCACCGTCGGCCGGCGGCTGGAGAAGCTGGGCTGGCACTGCTCGGACACCGCCGAGCTCTCCTTCACCGACGTACGGGTGCCGGTGGCGAACCGGATCGGCCCGGAGGACACCGGCTTCCTGGCGATCATGCAGCAGTTCGCCGCCGAGCGACTGTCGCTGGCCACCCAGGCGTACGCCACGGCGCAGCGCTGCGTCGAGCTGGCCGTGAA
Source organism: Micromonospora narathiwatensis (assembly GCF_900089605.1). Classification (NCBI taxonomy): domain Bacteria; kingdom Bacillati; phylum Actinomycetota; class Actinomycetes; order Micromonosporales; family Micromonosporaceae; genus Micromonospora; species Micromonospora narathiwatensis. The sequence continues at coordinate 5,078,877 of NZ_LT594324.1, forward strand.
GTGGTGCCGGGAGCGGTCCACCTTCGGCCAGCCGCTGGCCAGCCGGCAACTGATCCGGCACCGGCTGGCCGAGATGCACACCCGCGCCGAGGCCGCCCGCGCGTACGTGCACGACGTGGCCGTCCGGGTCGCGGCCAAGCAGCCGGTGGTGACCGAGGTGGCGATGGCCAAGAACGTGGCGGTGGCCGCCTGCGACCACGTGGTCGACGCGGCGCTGCAACTGCACGGCGGCTTCGGCTACCTGCGCGACGCCGAAGTGGAACGGCACTACCGGGACGCCCGCATCCTCAGCATCGGCGGCGGCACCACCGAGATCCTGAACGAGATCGTCGCGAAGGGCATGGGCCTGTGAGGGCGAGGAGCGAGCCGGGTCTGCGAGCCCCGCAGCCCCGAACGAAGAAGGCCCTGTGAGGGCGAGGAGCGAGCCGGGTTTGCGAGCCCCGCAGCCCCGAACGAAGGGGCCCTGTGAGGGCGAGGAGCGAGCCGGGTCTGCGAGCCCCGCAGCCCCGAACGAAGGGGGCCCCGTAAACGCGCTGGACAGCGCGGTCGACCCGGCCTCACCCGCCTACCAGGCCAACCGGGCGGCTCTGCTGGAGCGGCTCGCCGAACTGGACGGCGCGCTGGACCAGGCGCGGGCCGGCGGTGGCGAGAAGTACGTGACCCGGCACCACCGGCGGGGCAAGCTGCTGCCCCAGGAGCGGATCGAACTGCTGCTCGACCCGGACAGCCCGTTCCTGGAGCTGTCGCCGGTGGCCGGGTACGGCACCGACTTCCCGGTCGGGGCCGGCGTGGTGACCGGCATCGGCGTGGTCGAGGGCGTGGAGTGCCTGGTCGTCGCCAACGACCCGACCGTACGCGGCGGCGCGGTGAACCCGTGGTCGCTCGCCAAGACCCGGCGGGCCGGCGAGATCGCTTTGGCCAACCGGCTGCCGATGGTCAACCTGGTCGAGTCGGCCGGCGCCGACCTGCCCAGCCAGGCGGAGATCTTCATCCCCGGCGGCCGGGTGTTCCGCGACCTGACCCGGCTCTCCGCGGCGCGGATCCCCACGGTCAGCGTGGTCTTCGGCAACGCCACCGCCGGCGGGGCGTACGTGCCCGGGATGTCGGACCTCACCATCATGATCCGGGACCGGTCCCAGGTGTACCTGGCCGGACCGCCGCTGGTGAGGATGGCCACCGGCGAGGTCACCGACGACGAGTCGCTGGGCGGGGCGGCCATGCACGCCACCCGGTCGGGTCTCGCCGACTTTCTCGCCGAGGACGAGCGCGACGGCATCCGGCTGGCCCGGCAGTGCGTACGCCGGTTCAACTGGCGCAAGCAGGGCCCGCCGCCGCGCACCACCTGCCCGCCGCCACCGAGGTACGACCCGGAGGAGCTGCTCGGCATCGCCAGCGCCGACCTGAAGGTGCCCTTCGACCCGCGCGAGGTGCTGGCCCGGGTGCTGGACGGCAGCGAGTTCGACGAGTTCAAGTCGGCGTACGGCGGCGCGCTGGTCACCGGCTGGGGCGAGCTGCACGGGTATCCCGTCGGCGTGCTGGCCAACGCCCGGGGCGTGCTGTTCAGCGAGGAGGCGCAGAAGGCGGCCCAGTTCATCCAGCTCGCCAACGCCACCGACACCCCGCTGGTCTTCCTCCAGAACACCACCGGCTACATGGTCGGCACCGAGTACGAGCAGCGCGGCATCATCAAGCACGGGGCCCTGATGATCAACGCGGTGGCGAACTCGACGGTGCCGCACCTGACGGTCAACCTGGGCGCCTCCTACGGTGCCGGCAACTACGGCATGTGCGGCCGGGCGTACGAGCCGAGGTTCCTCTTCACGTGGCCGAACGCCAGGTCGGCGGTGATGGGGCCGGCGCAGCTCGCCGGGGTGCTGTCCATCGTGGCCCGGCAGGCCGCCGCCGCCCGGGGCCGGGAGTACGACGAGGACTCCGACGCCGCCATGCGGGCGATGGTCGAGCAGCAGATCGAGTCCCAGTCGGGGGCGCTGTTCCTCTCCGGCCGGCTCTACGACGACGGGGTGATCGACCCTCGGGACACCCGTACCGTCCTCGGGCTCTGCCTGTCGGCGATCCACAACGGACCGGTCCAGGGCGCCGCCGGCTTCGGCGTCTTCCGGATGTAGCCGTGAGCGCGAGGAACGCAGCGAAGCGGAGTCCCGCGGTCGCGAACGAAGGGCAGGTGCATTCCCCGTGATCTCAAGGCTGCTCGTGGCCAACCGGGGGGAGATCGCCCGGCGGATCTTCGCCACCTGCCGCGCGCTCGGCGTCGGTACGGTGGCCGTGCACTCGGACGCGGACGCCGACGCGCCCTTCGTCGCCGAGGCCGACCGGGCCGTACGCCTGCCGGGGAACACGCCGGCCGAGACGTACCTGCGGATCGACCTGCTCCTGGACGCGGCCCGGCGATCCGGCGCGGACGCCGTCCACCCGGGTTACGGCTTCCTCGCGGAGCACGCCGGGTTCGCCGGGGCGGTGACCGGTGCCGGGCTGACCTGGGTCGGTCCGCCGGCGAAGGCGATCGCGGCGATGGGCGACAAGCTCGCGGCGAAGACGCTGCTCGCCGACGCGGGCGTGCCGATGCTGCCGACCTGGACCGACGCCGGTCAGGTGACCGGCTTTCCGGTCCTGGTCAAGGCCGCCGCGGGCGGCGGCGGGCGGGGCATGCGGGTGGTCCGGGACGCGGCCGGGATCACCGAGGCCGTCGCCGCCGCACGCCGCGAGGCGGCTGCGGCGTTCGGCGACGGCAGGGTCTTCATCGAGCGGTACGTCGAGCGCGGCCGGCACGTCGAGGTGCAGATCTTCGGCGACACCCACGGCACGGTGGTGGCCCTGGGAACCCGCGAGTGTTCGATCCAGCGCCGGCACCAGAAACTCGTCGAGGAGGCCCCGGCGGTCGTCCCGCCGCGGGTACGGCAGCGGCTGCACGAGGCGGCGGTGACGGCCGGCCGGGCGGTCGACTACGTCGGCGCGGGCACCGTCGAGTTCCTGCTCGCACCCGACGGAGAGATCCACTTCCTGGAGATGAACACCCGCCTCCAGGTGGAACACCCGGTGACCGAACTCGTCACCGGGCTGGACCTGGTACGGCTGCAACTGCTGGTCGCCGAGGGCGAGCCGCTGGTGGCGACGCCGACGCCCGACGGACACGCGATCGAGGTACGGCTCTGCGCCGAGGACCCGGCCCAGGGCCACCGCCCGGCGACCGGCACCCTGCACCGGTTCGCGATCCCCGGGGTGGCCGGCGAGTTCACCACGACGAAGGGCCTGCGGCTGGACTCCGGCGTCACCGACGGCTCGACGGTGAGCGTGCACTACGACTCGATGCTGGCCAAGGTGATCGTCTGGGCGTCCACCCGTGCCGAGGCGGCCCGGGCCCTCGCCGCGGCCCTGGCCCGGGCCGAGTTGCACGGCGTCGCCACCAACCGGGACCTGCTGGTCCGGGTGCTGCGTAGCCGGGAGTTCGGCGCAGTGGAGATCGACACCGGATTCCTCGACCGGCATCCGGAGGTCTTCGCCCCGCTGCTTCCCGCCGACCAGTTCCGGCTCGCCGCGCTGGCTGCCGCGCTCGCCTCGGCCGCCGGGCGGCGAGCGGCGGCCGGCGTGCTGGGCGGGCTGCCGTCCGGCTGGCGGAACGTGCCGGCGTTTCCCCAGGTCACCCGCTTCACCGGGCCAGACGGCAGCGAAATCGAGGTGCGGTACCGGTTGGACCGCACGGGTGCGCTGGCCGAGTGTTCCGCGTCGCACACCCCGGCACCGACGACCGCCACCCCCAACGTTGCCTCGGCCGGCGACGCGGGGCCGACCCTGGTCGAGGCCACCCCGGACCGGGTGGTGCTCGACGTGGCCGGGGTGCGGCGGGTGTTCCGCGTACACCGGGTGGGGTCGGCGGTCTTCGTGGACGGCCCGGACGGGTCGACGAGCCTCACCGAGCTGCCGCGTTTCCCGCTGCCCACCGCGGAGCCGGCGGCCGGGTCGCTGGTCGCGCCGCTGCCCGGCGCGGTGACCCGGGTGTACGTCGAGGTCGGCCAGCGGGTCGCCGCCGGTGACCTGCTGCTGACCCTGGAGGCGATGAAGCTCGAGCATCCCGTGCTGGCCCCGGCCGACGGCGTGGTCACCGGGCTGCCGGTGCCGGCCGGCGCCCAGGTCGACACCGGCGCCGTGCTGGCCGTGGTGGACGGCTCCGGCTCGGCGCCGGGCCGCGACCTGGGGCCGTCCATCCCCGAGGAGGACCCGCGATGAACTTCGACCCGACCCCGGAGCAGGCCCAACTCCGCGATGCCGTCCGGGCGCTCGGCCGCCGGTACGGCCACGACTACTTCGTGGCGAAGGCGAAGGCCGGCGAGCACACCACCGAGTTGTGGCACGAGGCCGGCCGGCTCGGCTACCTCGGCGTCAACGTCCCGTCGGAGTACGGCGGCGGGGGCGGCGGCATCACCGAACTGGCCATCGTCTGCGAGGAACTGGCCGCGGCCGGCTGCCCACTGCTGCTGCTCGTGGTCTCCCCGGCCATCGCCGCCACCGTGATCAACAAGCACGGCACCGACGAGCAGCGCAAGCGCCACCTGCCCGGCCTCGCGGACGGATCCCAGAAGATCGTCTTCGCGATCACCGAGCCGGAGGCCGGCTCGAACTTCCACCGGATCGGCACGGTGGCCCGCCGCGACGGCGACGACTGGCTGCTCTCCGGTCGCAAGTGCTACATCTCCGGTGTCGACGAGGCGGGACACGTCCTGGTCGTGGCCCGGGTCGCCGTCGGAGACGGCCAGGCCGACTCAGCGGAGGCGTCGCCGAAACTCAAGCCCGCGCTGTTCATCGTGCCGACCGACGCGCCCGGGCTGACCAGGTCGAAGCTGGAGATGGAGATCGTTTCCCCGGAGAACCAGTTCCTGCTCTACCTGGACGACGTCCGGCTGCCCGCCGACGCACTGGTCGGCGGGTCGCTCGACGCCGGGCTGCCGGCGCTCTTCGCCGGGCTCAATCCGGAGCGGATCACGGTGGCCGCGATGGGCGCCGGCACCGGCCGGTACGCGATCGAGCGGGCCAGCGCGTACACCGCCGGCCGGAAGGTGTGGGGCGGCCGGAGCATCGGCACCCACCAGGGCGTCGCGCACCCGCTCGCGCACGCCGCGGTGCAGGTCGAACTGGCCCGCCTGATGATCTACAAGGCGGCCACCCTGTACGACGCCGGGCGGGACCTGGAGGCCGGCGTCTCCGGCAACATGGCCAAGTACGCGGCCGGCGAGGCCGCCGCGCTCGCCGTGGACACCGCCGTCCAGGCGCTCGGCGGGGCCGGCATGACCACCGAGTACGGCGTGGCCACCCTGCTCGGCGCGGTACGGGCCGGCCGGATCGCCCCGGTCAGCCGGGAGATGATCCTCAACTTCGTCGCCCAGCACGTCCTCGGCCAGGAGAGATCCTACTGAGGGTGCGTCACCGCACCACCGCGTTGGGCCGACCGGCCCGGGGTACGGCGGGTGCCCGATCACCCGCCATACCCCGGGGGTCCGTCAGCGGACGGCCAGCGTGCCGGCCACCGGCAGCGGCGCGACCACCGGCGGGAGCTGCTTCGGCTCGCCCCGGCCCGGCACGCCCCGCTGGGCGAGGGTGCTCTTCGACGCCGCCGCCCGCTCGTCCGGCCACCCGGGCAGGTCCACGAAGGGCTGCGCGTCACCGGTGCACACGGTGCCCTTCGCCGGCAGCTTCACCTTCAGCAGGTACCGGTCGATCGCGCCGGTCACGCAGTCCGAGGTGCCGTACGCGGTGTGCCCCCAGCTGTCGCTGCTGAGCAGCCGGCTGTTCGGCAGCAGCGCCGCCGAGCTGACCGCGCCCTTGTAGTTGGTCGCCGGGTCCCAGTAGTTGCCGACCACCAGCACCGGCGCGCTGGTCCGCTTGTTGAACGGCCCGGTGTAGGCGTTCTTGTCCCGCACGGTCCAGGTGTTGCGGGCGCACGGCGACGTGGCCCACGCCCAGGCCCGACCGAAGTACGGGGCCCGCTTGTCCTCCGCGGCGGCCAGTGCCGGCCAGGCGTCGGCGCTCTTCGGGTGGTACGCGTCGGTGCAGTCCACCGACAGGAACGTCTCCAGCCCGTTGTCGTACGGGAAGTCGTAGCCGCGCTGCTGGCGGGCCGTCGCGGCGCGCTGGGCCACGGCGGTGCTGGCGTGCGTCCGAGCCTTCTTGGCGGCGGCCGGGTCGGTCAGCACCAGCAGTTCCTCGGTGAGGCCGACGATGTCCTGCCAGCCGTACGGGCTGTACAGCGCGCCGAGGGACGCGCCGACGAAGTCGGCGTAGCTGACCGTGAACTGCCCGTAGAGCGGGTCGTCGATCACCAGCGGCTTCTTGCGCAGCCGCTTCGCCACCATCTCGTACGCGGTCACCGGGTTACCGGCGGCCGCCAGCGTGCACTGCTTCGCGCCGACCTTGCCGCACCGGACCAGGATCTCGCGCAGCGCCTTGTACGCGCCGTCGGCGCTGCGCAGCCGGGTCTCCTGGAGCTGGTCGCGGGCCTTGCCCTGGCCGACCCAGGCGTTCGGGTTGAGCACGCCGTCGACCACGAGGGCACGGACCCGGTCCGGGAACATGTTGGCGTAGTACTGGCCGAGTGCGGTGCCGTAGCTGAAGCCCAGGTAGGTGAGCTTCTTGTCGCCGACCGCGCGGCGCAGCACGTCCATGTCGCGGGCCACCTCGGCGGTGGACGCCGCGCCGGTCAGCGGCTTGCCGGTGGTCGAGCACCCCTTGCCGATGGCCTTGGACGACGTGACATACGCCTGCTCCTCGGCCTTGGTCCACGGGAAGGCCACGTTCAGCCCGGCGTACGCCTTCGTCTGGTCCTTCACCGAGCGGAAGCACTTGACGTTGTCGCTGGCGCCGACGCCGCGCGGGTCCACGCCCACGATGTCGAAGCGGTCGAGCAGGTCGTCGCCGAGGAAGTACGGCGCGGCGAGCGCGATGCTGGTGCCGGAGCCGCCCGGGCCGCCCGGGTTGAGGAAGAGGCTGCCGATCCGGTGCTTCTTGTCGCGGGCCTTGATCCGCAGCACCGCGATCTCGGTGGTGGCGCCCTTCGGCTTGTCGTAGTCCAGCGGCAGCCGGACGGTGGCGCACTCGGCGTAGCCGTAGCAGGCGTACCAGCCGATCTTCGGGGTCGGCACGCGGTCGACCCGGCGGGCCTCGACGGCGCTGGTCCGGTCGGACGCGGACGGCTGCGGCGTTGCGGCCGACGCCGCGGTGGCGGGCGCGACAGCCGATCCAGCGAGGACGATGCCGGCTATCCCTGTTGCTATCAGGGACCGGATTGCACGTGGCATGTGGACGCCTTCCGGTGGGGAACGGGTCGGTCGAGGAGACTCGACCCCGTCACTCTAGGGAGCATCGCCAACGAAGGCCGTCCGTCAAACGCGGGTCAGTACGACAAACCACCCGCTGATGTAACGAAATCTTCTTGCTCGACGCTTTTTGCGAGACACGGCTCGAGAGTCGGCTATCCGACTCCGACGAACCAGGAGGGCGTCGGGCGCGGGCCGGTGCCGCTCCCCTCGAACGCGGGCGCGTACGCGTCGGCGACCCGCCAGCCGGCCTCGCCCTCGGCCAGCAGCAGGAACCCGTCGAACTCGCTGTACGGGACGCCGATTCCCCACACCTCACCGGCGTCCACGGTGACCTTCTTCAATCCGCAGACGCCGCGTGGGTCCGGCTTGGCGGTCTCGCAGTCGCCGACGTACCGGGTGCCCTTCGGGTAGTTCGCGGTCACGTACCGGGCCATGGCCTGCTCGAACGTGACGCGCTCCACCTCGGACGGCGGGGTGAGGGCAGGCGTCGGACCGGACGCGGTGGCGACCGGATCGGGCGGGGACCAGGTACGTCCCGGCGACGGTTCGCCCGGCCCGCAACCGGCCAGTGTGGCCACCGTCAGCAGCGCGGCAAGGGACCGGGAAACGCGAGCCACGGACGCTCCTCTCCCCAACGAGTTGATCTTGTCGCTATTCAACCCGCACGTCCGTGGCGCCGCCGACCCGGGCCGGGCCGGCGTTTGACAGGCGGCCAGCCTGGGCCATGCTTGTCGAATGAGTTCGTTCCCGAAGCCCGATGCGCGAGCCAAGGCCGTCGTCGCGTCGGTGGCGGCGGTGGCGGCGCTGGTGACGCTGGTGGTCTGGCGCCCCGAGGGCGTCCTGTCGGTGGTGCTGGCCCTGGCGTGCGTACTGCTCGGGATGATCGCCGGAGTGACGGTGACCGCGGCCCGGCACGCCCCGGCCGGCACCCCGCCGCCGGCCGAGGAGTGGCCGGCACCCGTCGGGTACGAAGTGGACGCCGACACCCTGGAGGCGCTGGACCCCCGCGCCGTCCGGAACCTACGGACGTCGGGCGGATACGGAGTGGACGCCGACACGCTGGAGGCGATCGATCCGCGGGCGGTCCGGCAGCAGCGGACGGCGCACGGGCTCAGCGACCGGTGAGGGTCGGCACGGCGAGCGCGTCCACGCCCCGCCCCGCCAGGCAGCGATAGCTGCGGTCGGTGTCCGAACCGGACGGCGGCAGCACCTCCAGATGCCAACCGGCCGCCTCGCCGAGGCCGCTGGCGAGCTGGAATGTGCGGACGTTGCAGACCTGCTGGACGGCCGGGTTGGCGGCGACCGCCGCGTGGCCCGCGTCGGCCAGCGTCGCTGGCAGGTCACCCACGGCGTACGTCTCCCAGGTGTGCCGGCCGTCGCACGGCACCCGGGTCGCCTCGGCCCGGTCGCGGCGCAGTCGTACCGGCCCGAAACACTCCAGCTCGGACGCGCACCGGGCACCGGTCGGCAGGCGTACGCCCCCGGCCGCGCAGCCCGGCAGGGCCTTCGGCCCGGTCGGGTCGACGATCCCGGTGGCCACCGGCGTCGGCGGCTCCACACTCGACAGGCCGCTGGCGAGCCAGGCTCCCGCGCCGGCGGAGGCGGCCAGCGCGAGCACCCCCGCGCCGCCGAAGAACCAGCGACGCGGCCACCGCCGGTCGCGCGCGGTCGCGGTCGGGTGGGCGTCCTCCGTCGCCGGGCGCGGCGCCGGCTGCCCCGTCCGGCCCACGGCGTACGGCCCACCGGTGCTCGGGACACCGTAGAACGGCATCCCGCTGATCGGGGCGCCCCCCGGATCGAGCGGCAGCGCGGCGAGCATGCCGCCCAGCTCGACGGCGGACGGCCGTTCCCCCGGGTCGTTGGACATGCCGAGTCGCAGCACGTCGATCAGCTCGTCGGGCACCCCGGGCAGGCCGGGAATCGGCTGGTTGAACATCTCCAGCACGGTGACCAGGCTCGGGTTGCGCTCGCTCTGCCAGCGCGGCGGCCGGCCGTGCATCACCGCGTAGAGGGTGGCGCAGAGCGCGTAGACGTCGACCGCCGGCGACGGCGGGCTGTGGTTGAACATCTCGGGCGGCGCGTACGCCGGGGTGAGCACCTCCAGGGTGACCGAGGCGTCGCGCACCTCGGCCAGCACCGCCAGCCCGAAGTCGGCCAGTACCGCCGGGTTGAAATGGGAGTAGAGGATGTTGGCCGGTTTGACGTCCCGGTGCAGCACCCCGGCCGCGTGCGAGTGGGCGAGCGCGTCGGCGATCTTGACACCGAGGTCGCGGGTCTCCACCGGGCCCAGCGGCGAGGTACGCATCCGCTCCGCGTACGACCCGTCACACAGCTCCATGATCAGGTAGGGATGCCGGTCGACGGTGACCCCGACGTCGAAGAGGTCGACCACATGCGGATGGGAGGACATCTTGCCGGCGGCCCGCGCCTCGCGCAGGAAACGCGCCTGGTCCCGCTCGCTGCCCAGCGTGCGATTCTCCACCTTGACCGCGACCTCGCGCCCCACCGAGATCTGGGTGGCCCGGTAGACGGTGGCGTAACCCCCTCGGGCAAACACTTCCAAATCGGTCAGACCGGGCACGATGGGTAGCCGCAGGGCGCCGGGCGGGGTCTCGGTCACGGGTCGAAAATACCCAACGATTCCGGTCGCTCAGTGCACCGTGTCAGCCGCCGGTACGGAGCCCGACCCGGCGACGGCATCCTCCGGCGTGCCGTCGGTGGCCGCCCGGCGCGCGTCCCACCACAGGCCGACGGCCGTCGCCGCCGCGCCCAGCCCCTCCCAGGCGGCCACCGAGAAGAACCGACCCGGGGCCACCTCGGTGAGCACCGCGATGCTGAACACGGTGAACGTGACCAGCCGGAACCAGACCGTGAACCGGTAGAACGGCCGCCATTCGGTGGCGGCGGCGAGCAGGTAGTAGACCCCCATGTTGAACGAGGCCATCGAGGACGCGGTGAGGAACGTACCGGTGTAGTCGCCGGGGGCCCGCTCGGCCGGCGTCTCGAAGCCGAGCATGCGCAACTGGGCCTCCGGCCAGATCAGCCCGAGCGCGCCGAGCACCAGCGCCAGCACGCCGAAGACCGCCATCGTCCAGCCGGCGCCCGAACGCGGCAGCCTCATGCTTCCTCCCCCACCCGCGACCGCCGACGTGGACGGCCCTCCTCGGGCCCCCACGCTATCGGCCACCCCCGACACCCCACATCCCCGGAACCGCCAAACCTGTGCCGGCGGCGCACCCGCCCGCGCCCGGTGCCCGAAGGGTTCACCGAGAGATCGGCCCCCGTCTCCGGAAACCTGCGCGATCGACGGGCGTGCGGCGGGGTGGGTCAGGTGAGCACGAGGCGGGCGCGGAGGGTGTCGGCGGCCGCCCGCTCGCTGCGCTGCTCGGTGGCGTACGCCAGGCGGACCGCCTCGTCGGCGCTGGCGAGGGCCTCGACCGGGCGGCCACACGCGGCCAGCGCCTCGGCCAGCACGCAGGCCCCGATCACCTGGCTGCGGACGTCCTCGGCCGGGGCGGCCACGGCCCGCTGCGCCCAGTCCAGCGCCTGCTCACGCTGGCCGTGGGCGAGCAGCGCGGACGCGTACCGGGCCATCGTCTGGCGGCGGGAGAAGAGCAGCGACGGGGTGGCCGCCGCGGCCGTGGCGACCGGGGCGAGCAGCCCCACCGCGGTCGCCGAGTCACCGGCGGCGAGCCGGGCCATGGCGAGCAGCACCCGGGGGCCCACCTGTGCGGGGGCCTGCGGATTGTGCGGCTCCACAGTGGTCAGCACCGAACGGGCGTACCGCTCGGCGGTCTCCCGGTCACCCATTTCCAGGGCCACGAACCCGCGCAGCGTGCCGGCCATTCCGGTGAGCAGCGGATGCGACGTCCGGTTGGCGTACCCGAGGGCGTCGGTGAGCAGGTCCGCGGCGTGCTCCGGCGCACCCAGCCCGCGCGCCACCACCCCGCGCACGACCAGCGCGAAACCCTGCCCCCAGTCGTCGCCGACCTCGGCGAACTCCCGGTACGCACGACGCGCCCCCCGGTCCGCCTCGGCCAGTTCGCCCAGTTCGGCGGTGGCGTACGCCTCGACCGCCCGAAGCGTGCCGACCGCCCACGCCTCGCCGACCCGCTCGCCGAACGGCAGGAACACCCGCGCCATCCGGCAGGCCTCCCGCAACCGGCCGGCGAGCAGCCGGGCGAACGCGGTCGTGCCGCGCAGCCAGGCCCGCCCGTACGGGTCCTTCAGCTCGGCGAAGAGTCGGGCGGCCCGGCCGAGCACCGCGTCGGTGCCGGCGAAGTCGCCCCGGGTGGTGGTGACCCAGGCCAGGTTCTGCAACGACCAGGCCTGCCCGCGCGGGTCCCGGGCGGAGAGGCTCACCTGGTAGGAGGCGGCCAGCCGGCTGCTCGCCTGGCCCAGCCGCCCGGCGATGAAGTCGGCCATGCCGAGCCGGCGCATCGCCGAGGCGCGCATCGCGGGCAGCCCGGCCGCGGTGGCCACCTGCAACGCCTCCTGCCAGCAGCGTTCCGTCCGGGCCTGGTCGCCGAGGGTCTGGTGGGCCTGCCCGGCGAGCAGCAGGGCACCGGCCCGGGTGGCCGCGTCGCCGGTGTTGGCAGCGATCTTCTCGGCGAAGGCGAGCGCGTCATGGGGGCGGCCGACCTGGAGCAGTGCCCGGGCGTGCACCACCTGGTCGGCCAGCGGCACACCGTCCCGGGCCAGCTCGGCGGCCCGCTCGGCGTACTCGACGGCCAGGGCCGGCTCCCCCGAGCGCAACGCGCGGCGGGCGGCCCGGCCGAGCGCGGCCACGCCCAGCGGGGCGACCGCGCGGGCCGGCGCGTCGGGGCGGAGCTTCACCGCGTCGGCGAGCGCCCCGGCCCGCTCGACGTGCTCGGCGACGAACCCGTCCCGGGCGGCCTCGGTGAACCCGCCGGCCGGGGGCGCGGCGGCGTCGGCGCTCTCCGGAGCGGCCCAGCGGGCCAGCGCCGCGTGCCGCTCGGCCAGTTCGGCCTTGCTCACCCCGGCGTACGCGGCCTCCCGCATCAGCGGGGTCGCGAACGCGTACCCGGTGCGGGTGCGGTGCAACATCCGGCGTTGCAGCAGCTCCTCCACGGCCCGGTCCAGCTCGACCGCGGCCACCGCCGCCGGGCGGCCGTCCCGCCCGACGCGCTGCTCGCGGAGCGCCTCCAGCGCGCCGGCCGGCACGGTGTCGCCGACCACCGCGGCGTCGCGCAGCACCGACCGGGCGTCCGGCGGCAGCGCGTCGATCCGCGCCGCGAGCACGGCGGCCAGGTCCCGGGAGAGCAGCCGGCTGCCCAGCGAGCCGGGGGCGAGCCGCCAGCCGACCGGCGGGTTCCGGTCCGGGCCGGGGGTCAGCGCCCCGCGTTCCATCAGCAGGGTGACCAGCTCGGCCAGGTAGAAGGGGTTGCCCTGGGCGGTGGCGAGCAGCCGGTCGGCGTCGGCCTGCGCCAGCTTGCCGCCGCCGAGGTAGGTGGTGAGCAGCCGGGCGGCGTCCGCGCCGCGCAGCGGGGGCAGCGCGTGCACCTCCGCGTCCGCGACCCGGGTCAGCGCGCCGGCGGTCCGTACCAGCTCGGGGCGGCCGAGCAGCAGCACCAGCACCGGGCCGGTGAGCCGGGACAGGGCCAACCCGAGCGCGTTGATCGTCTCGGCGGTGGCGTCGTGCAGGTCGTCCACGACGATCATCAGGGGCGCCTCGACGGCGAGCGCGCTGAGCAGGTCGGCGACCGCGTTCGGCACCGCCTCGGCGTCCGGGTGCGCGGCGGCCGCGTTCCATTCGCCGCTCTCGGCGGCGGCGGGGAGTTCGGCGTACCCCAGCAGGGCCAGCAGCTGGTCGACGGCGACCGGGGGCTGGTCGCCGGCGAACCGGCCCAGCCGCTGCCCCAGCCGGCGCAGCCGCTCCTCGACAGCCGGCCGGGTGACCGCGGTGGCGGCATCGTTGGGCAGGCCGACCGCCGCTCGGACCAGATCGGCCAGGGGGGCCAGCCGGCGGCGCTCGCCGAAGGCGGCGCAGCGCACCGAGAGCACCCGGGCACCGGTGTGCGCGGCGTACCGGCCGGCTCCGACGTCGTAGCCGGCCGCGAGGCGTTCCACCTCGGCGGCGAACCGGGACTTGCCGATCCCCGCCTCGGCGGTCATCAGCAGCACCCGGGGCTCGCTCCGGTCGATCACCTCGGCGAGCCGGCCGGCGACCCGGCCGATCTCGGTCTCCCGGCCCACGAAGGGGGCCTCGTCGCCGAGCCCCGACCGGGTGCCCGGCGCGTCCAGGAGTCCCAGCAGCTCGTACGCCTCGACCGGTTCGCGCTTGCCCTTGAGCCGCAGCGGGCGCAGCGCCCGCCAGGAGGCGACGTGCCGGGTGGCGGCGGCGGTCCGCGCGCCCGCGTAGACCGCGCCGACGGCGGCGGCGTCGGCCAGCCGGGCGGCCGTGTTCACCGTGTCGCCGATGACCGTGTACTCGATCGCCGCCTGGATGCCGGCGATCACGTCTCCGGTGTTCAGCCCGACCCGCAGGCCGAGCGGCGCGCCACCGCCGCGCTCGTCGTCGAGCACCCGGCGGACGGCCCGCTGCATGGAGAGCGCGGCCCGCACCGCCCGCTCGGCGTCGTCCTCGTGCGCGACGGGCGCCCCGAACACCGCCATGATCCCGTCGCCGGTGAGCTTGTCGACGTGCCCGCCGAAGGTCTTGACCGCGCCGGCCAGGGCGGCGAGCACCCGGTCGGTGACCGCGCCGACCCGTTCCGGGTCGAGGTCCTCCGACCAGGAGGTGAAGTCGGACAGATCGCCGAAGAGCACCGTGACCACCCGCCGCTCCGCGGCGGGCAGCGTCGCGGCGGCCGGCAGCGCGGCACCGCAGTTGTGGCAGAACCGCGCGCCGGGTACGGCGACGGTCCCGCACACCGGGCAGGTCACGGCTGCTCCACTCCGAGGTATTCGAGCTGGGCGCGGACCGACCACTCGGCCGCCCACCAGAGCGACCGGTCGACGTCGGCGTAGACCCTGGCGACCACCTCGGGCGCGGTGGTCGCGCCCTCGGCGACCGCGGCGCGGACCTGGTCGAGCCGGGCCCGCCGGTGGGCCAGGTAGAACTCGGCCGCCGCGCCGCAGTCGGCCAGCGCCGGGCCGTGCCCCGGCAGCGCCGGGATCCCCCGGTACGTCGAGAGCAGCTCCAGGCTCGACAGGTAGTCACCGAGGTGCCCGTCCGGGTGGGCGACCACGGTGGTGCCCCGTCCCAGGATGGTGTCGCCGGTGAGCACCACCCGCTCGTCGCCGTGCTCGACCAGGAAACAGACCGAGTCGGCGGTGTGCCCGGGCGTCGGCACGAGCCGGATGGTGAGGCCGCCGGCCAGCGCGGCACCCGGCGCCAGCGGCTCACCGCCGATGCTGTGCGCCGGGTCGGCGGCGAGGACGTGAGCGCCGCCGAGCAGCTCGCTCAGGCGCGCGGCGCCCTCGGTGTGGTCCGGGTGCCCGTGGGTGATCAGTACGGAGTCGACCGGCCCGTGCGCCGCGATCGCGGCCAGGTGCTCCTCGTCGGCCGGGCCGGGGTCCACGACGACCGCGTGCTCCGCGCCGGGGGCGCGCAGCACCCAGGTGTTGGTGCCGTCGAGGGTCATCGGCCCCGGGTTCGGCGCGCGCAACAGCGTCACCCACCCGGGCAACTCGTCCGCGAGCGCCCCCGCCGCCCCGGTCACATGCCCACCCATGGCAGCGATCGTACGACCCCGCCCGCCACTCCCCGCGATCTTGCAGTTTCGGCCGCTGATTTGTGGTCGTTCACGGCTTTCAACCCGGCAGAAACCGCAAGATCGCCGGGGAGTGGGGGTGGGGGTGGGGGGTGGGGGTGGGGGTTAGGCGATCTCGACTATTACTTCGACCTCTACGGGGGCGTCGAGGGGGAGTTCGGCTACGCCGACGGCGCTGCGGGCGTGCCGGCCGGCCTCACCGAAGACCGCGAGGAACAGGTCGGAGGCGCCGTTGATCACGCCCGGCTGGCCGGTGAAGCCCGGCGCGCTGGCCACGAAGCCGGTCAGCTTCACGATCTTGACGACGTTCTCCAGGCCGACCAGCGAATCGATCGCGGCGACGGCGTTCAGCGCGCACCGCTGCGCCAGGTCCTTCGCCTGCTCGGCGGAGACGCCGGCGCCGACCTTGCCGGTGGCGAGCAGCTTGCCCTCGGCCATCGGCAACTGGCCGGACACGTAGATGTGCTGGCCCGACTGGACGGCCGGCACGTAGCTGGCCACCGGCGGCACCACCTCGGGCAGGGTCAGTCCCAGCTCGGCGAGCTTCGCGTGCGGTCCGTTCGCCATGCCGCTCACGCCTTCGGACGCTTGAGGTAGGCGACGAGCTGCTCCGGGTTCGGGCCGGGAACCACGGAGACCAGCTCCCAGCCGTCCTCGCCCCAGTTGTCGAGGATCTGCTTGGTCGCGTGGACCAGCAGCGGCACCGTGGCGTATTCCCACTTCTGCATCGAGTCAAGGCTCCCTTGCCTGGCATGGACTTCGGTCAGGCACAGCGTACGGTCCCCCGGTGCTACCAGGGCACGGGACGCTGCTCGGGCGTGCTGGGCGGCTCACCGCAGGGGCCTTCGTGGTCGTATTGCTGGGGGCACCGGGAGCGATCGGGCAGCAGCAGGTCGCAGAAGACCCGGTGCCGGTTGTTCTGGTCGTCGGTGGTGGAGACGGTCGTCTCGCCGGCGTCCAGCTCGCTGAGGAAGCCGAGCGAGGTGGCCACGGTGCCGGCCAGCGCGGTGGCCGCCGCCAGGTCGGCGACCCGGACCGGCAGGTGGATGACGTACCCGGGCTCGTCCTCCTCCCGAGCCCGCTCACCGGAACGGACCAGTATGCGGATCACCTCGACCGGCGGCCGGTACGACCGCTCGTTGAGTGGCAGCCCCGCACCCGGCCCCTCGGCGTCGCCGGACCGCCCAGCCCGCTCACCGGGGCGGAACTGACCTCGAGGAATGTTCTCCGCGTCGCGCATACCCTTGCCTCCGGGCGTCGTACCTGCTCAAAGTCACCACCGTCCGGCTCGGACTCGCCGGCGGTCCGGCCCCCGCGTCGCGACGAAACTAGGACCTCGCGAGAGTCCCAGCAACGGGACGCGCAGGTCCGATCACGTTCAGTCACATATGCGACAGAGGTCTCGTCAGGGAGGCGACGGCGCTCTCACGTTCACCGTCGACGCGGGCCCGACACCCGACGCGGGTACGCGGGGCCGACCCTTCCCACTCCGACCGTTACCCTTCGGGCTGGACGGGCATCCGCGCTCGCCCGCCACGCCCGATCACGCGTCGGTCGCCATCGGGTGGCGACGGCACCGCACCCCGGGGGAAGACATGACCCAACCGCCCATCGGTGGCGCCACCGGCTCGCCCGAAGGTCCGTCCCACCCGGAGCCGCACGGCGGGGCCGCTCCGCCTCCCCCCGCGGCCTTCCCCCCGCCTCCGGCGTCCGGCCACCCGCCGTACCAGAACCCGGCGGCGTCGTACCAGAATCCGGCGGCGCCGTACCAGAACCCGAACGCGCCGTATCCGGACCCGGCCGCGCCGTATCAGAGCCCCGCCGCGCCGTACCAGAATCCGGCGGCGCCGTATCAGAACCCGAACGCGCCGTATCCGGACCCCGCCGCGCCGTATCAGCAGGCGGCGGCACCGAAGAAGCGGCGCGGGCTGCTGATCGCCTCGATCGTGCTGGCCGCGGCGATCCTGCTCTGCGGTGGTGGCGGCACGGCCGCCTTCCTCGCCCTCCGCAACGCCGAGGAGGGCGAGGGCGCGAAGGAGCCGGCGGTCGCGGTGGACGGCTTCCTCGGCGCGGTCTACCACGACCAGGACGCCAGGAAGGCGGCCACCTTCGTCTGCTCGGCCGCCCGGGACGACAAGAAGATCGCCGCCAAGGTCGCCGAGGTGCGGAAGTACGCGGAGCAGTACCAGAAGCCGCGGTTCCGCTGGACCACCCCGAAGGTGGACAACCAGACCGGCGACCGGGCGACCGTCAGCACCAAGGTCACCATGATCACCGCGGACGAGAAGGTGGCCGACCAGGAGCTGCGCTTCACCGTCGTGCAGAAGACGGGTTGGTGGGTCTGCGAGGTCTCGTGAGCCCGGCGGCTGGGTAGGCTCGACCGGTGGCAGTAGCTGAACGGCCGGCCGAGCCCGCCGGCACCGGGTGGCCGGCCCGCCTCCACGTGGTGACGGGGAAGGGCGGCACGGGCAAGACCAGTGTCGCCGCGGCGCTGGCCCTCGGGCTGGCCGCCGGCGGCCGGCGGACCCTGCTCGTCGAGGTGGAGGGGCGGCAGGGGATCGCCCAGCTCTTCGGCGCCGACCCGCTGCCCTACGAGGAGCGGCACCTGACCGACGCCCCGCACGGCGGCGAGGTGCGGGCCCTGGCCGTGGACGCCGAGGAGGCGCTCCTGGAATACCTGGACCTGTTCTACAAGCTCGGCGCGGCCGGCCGGGCGCTGCGCAAGCTGGGTGCCATCGACTTCGCCACCACGATCGCCCCGGGCCTGCGGGACGTGCTGCTCACCGGCAAGGTCAAGGAGGCGACCACCCGGACCAACGGACAGCGCCGGACGTACGACGCGGTGGTGCTGGACGCCCCGCCGACCGGACGGATCGGCCGCTTCCTCAACGTCACCGCGGAGACCGCCCGGCTGGCCAAGGTCGGCCCGATCAAGACCCAGAGCGAGGGGGTCTCCGCGCTGCTCCGCTCGCCGATGACCGCGGTGCACGTGGTGACCCTGCTGGAGGAGATGCCGGTCCAGGAGACGGTCGACGCGATCGCCGAGCTGACCCAGCTCGGCTTCCCGGTCGGCCGGGTGATCGTGAACGGGGCCCGACCGCCGGTGCCGGCCGGGCGGGAGGTGACCGCGGCCGAGCTGAGGCGGGGGTTGGCCGCCGCCGACCTGCCGACCGACGCCCGGACCGTGGCCGGCCTGGCCGAGGAGGCCCGAGGCCAGCGGGTACGCCGGGAGCTGGAGGACTCCCTCCGGGCCGAACTGGTGGAGTTGGGCCTGCCCCTGACCGAGCTGCCGCTGCTCCCCCAAGGGGTCGACCGAGCGGGGCTGGAGACGCTGGCGGGGGCGCTCGTCCGGGCGGATTGACTCACACCTGCGGGCAGCACAGGCAGAGACACCGGGTAGACCGATACGCTCGATTGGTGCCTTCCGAAGCCGCGGCGCCACCGCTGGACGTCGACCGGATCCTCGCCGACCCCGGCGTACGGATCGTGGTCTGCTGCGGGGCGGGCGGGGTGGGCAAGACCACCACGGCGGCGGCGCTGGCGCTACGGGCGGCCGAGCGGCACGGCCGGCGCACGGTGGTGCTCACCATCGACCCGGCCCGCCGGCTGGCCCAGTCGCTCGGCCTGACCGAGCTGGACAACACCCCCCGCCAGGTGAAGGGGATCGACGTCGAGGAGAGCGGCGGCGAGCTGCACGCCATGATGCTCGACATGAAGCGGACCTTCGACGACGTGGTGCTCCAGCACACCGATCCGGCGAAGGCGGCGGAGATCTTCGCCAACCCCTTCTACCAGGCCATGAGCTCCACCTTCGCCGGCACCCAGGAGTACATGGCGATGGAGAAGCTGGGCCAGCTGCACGCCCGGGGCGAGTGGGACCTGATCGTGGTGGACACCCCGCCGTCCCGCTCGGCGCTGGATTTCCTGGACGCGCCGGCCCGGCTCTCCCGTTTCCTCGACGGCCGGATGCTGCGGCTGCTGCTCGCCCCGGCCCGTACCGGGGGGCGGAGCATGTTCAGCTTCGTCACCGCCGGCTTCGGGATGTTCTCCAAGGCGGTGCAGAAGGTGATCGGGGCGCAGTTGCTCACCGATCTCTCCGGCTTCGTCGCGGCGCTGGACTCGATGTTCGGCGGTTTCCGGCAGCGGGCCGAGCAGACGTACCGCATCCTCCAGGCCCGGGAGACGGCGTTCCTGCTGGTCGCGGCCCCGGAGCCGGACGCGGTACGGGAGGCGGCCTACTTCGCGGGCCGGCTGCGCGACGAGCGGATGCCGCTGGCCGGCCTGGTGCTCAACCGGGTGCACCGGCCGGCGGTGCCGGAGCTGAGCGCGGCCGACAGCATCGCCGCGGCGGCCCGGTTGACGCAGGAGGGCGGCCACGCGGGCACCGTCGAGGTGCTACGGGCCCACGCCGCGCTGGCCGAGCAGGCGGTACGCGAGCAGCGGGTGGCGGCCCGGTTCACCGAGGCGTTCCCGGCGGTGCCGACGGTGTCGGTGACGGCGCAGCCCGCCGACGTGCACGACGTCGACGGGCTGCGGACGATCGGCGAGGCGATCAACCGGCGGTGAGCCGCCGGGGCCGACCGGCCGAGTGGCGTGGTGGTCAGTTGGCCGAGGTCACCAGAATCTTGTCCTTGCCGGCCTTCTCCTTGGCGTTCTTCTTCATGGCCGCCTCGAACATCTTGCGCCAGCTGGTCACCTGGGGGTGACGGCGCAGCAACGCCCGGCGTTCGCGTTCGGTCATGCCACCCCACACACCGAACTCGATCCGATTGTCGAGCGCGTCGGCCAGGCACTCGTACCGAACTGGGCAGCTCCGGCAGATCCGCTTCGCCACGTTCTGTTCGGCGCCCTGTACGAACAACGCGTCCGGGTCCCCGTTCTGACATGCCGCCAGTGACGGCCAGTCAGCGATCATGCCCATCTGTACACGTCCCCCCTTGCATCAACCACGACTTCGCGCGACCAGCCGTCGAATTCCCCCCGGTCGTCCGGCCGGCCTCCCCAGGGCGGCGCGGACGACATGTGGCTCTGTCGCCGCCATCATCATGCTGGGTAGTCACCCGATTACGCAACGTTGTCGGCGAAATCCATCATTCCGGACACTCCCGGCTTCCCGGGCTAGCGCCCGCCGTCTACCCGGTCGAGGTACGTGAAAACCCAGCGCGGCTTCCCCGTTCGGTGGAGACTCGTCGCCAGGTTCACGCAACCACGCACCAGGGTTCGTGCGTTTAGCACAACGAGGCCGGCGCACGCAGGAAATGGGGAAAAGACGCCCCAGCGCCCCTCGTTCCCTACTCGCGTACCCTGTCGAGGTGACCTGGATGCGGAAACGTGACCACAATGTGCTGACCAACGCCGCATCGCTACTCATCTGTGGCCTGCTGGCCGGCGTGGTGGTCGCGGCGGCGGCCTTCCCCGCAGTGGCGATGTCCGGACTGGCCGCCAAGGCGGGGGCCGAGACCTTCGACGCGCTGCCGAAGACGCTCATCGACCCCCGCTCGCCGCAGATCACCTATCTGCTCGCCGCGGACGGCAAGACGCCGCTCGCCACCATGTACGACGAGAACCGCCGGGACGTCAAGCTCAAGGACATCTCGCCGTACATGCAGAAGGCGATCATCGCGGCCGAGGACCACAACTTCTACAAGCACAACGGCGTCGACTTCAACGGCGTGGCCCGGGCCTTCGTCAACAACACCTCCAAGGCCAACTCCCAGCAGGGCGCGTCGACGCTGACCATGCAGTTCGTCCGGCTGGCCATCTCGTACTCGGCGACCCACCCGGCCGACGTGGTCGCCGCGACCGAGGACACCAGCGCCCGCAAGCTGCGCGAGATGTCGCTGGCCCTCCAAGTGGAGAAGGAGTTCACCAAGGACCAGATCCTGGAGCGCTACCTGAACCTCGCCGCCTTCGGCAACGGCGCGTACGGCGTCTACGCCGCCAGCCAGGTCTACTTCGGCAAGCCGCCGGGCAAGCTCGACATCCAGGAGTCGGCGCTGCTGGCCGGTCTGGTGAAGGCGCCCACGTCGTTCGACCCCACCACCGCGTCCGGCTACCCCGATGCGGTGGGTCGGCGGGACTACGTCATCGACAACATGGTCGTGATCGGCGCCATCACCAAGGACGAGGCCGAACAGGCCAAGAAGATCGAGCTGACGGTCAACCACAAGCGCACCCCGAACGGCTGCGTCGCCACGAAGGTGCAGAGCTGGGGCTTCTTCTGCGACTACTTCTACCGCTGGTGGTTGCAGCAGGAGACGTTCGGCTCCACCACGTACGACCGCGAGCGCCGGCTGAAGAGCGGTGGCTACACCATCACCACCTCCCTCGACGTGCAGGCGCAGAAGGGCGCCGACACGGCGGCGCGCAACCACCTGAGCGTGAACAGCAAGGCCGCCCGGATGATCGCGGTGGTCGAGCCGGGCACCGGCCGGGTCCGCGCCCTCGCGACCAACCGGAACTTCAAGCTCGACGACCCGGACCACCCGCAGAACAGGATCGCCAGCGAGCCGAAGAAGGCCAAGAAGGGCATCCGGGGCAACTACCCGAACACGGTCAACCCGCTGATGACCGGCGGCGGCGGGATCACCGGCTACCAGGCCGGCTCGACCTTCAAGATCTTCACTCTGGTGGCGGCGCTGGAGAAGGGCTACCCGCTCGCATACACCATCAACGCCCAGGAACAGTTCAAGTCCGAGTACCCCGTCAAGTTCAACTCGCCGGCCGCCTGCAGCGGCACGAGCTTCTACTGCCCGAGGAACGCCAGCAAGAGCATGGCCGGCCCGCACAACATGTGGAGCGCGTTCGGCTTCTCGGTCAACACCTACTTCGTCGCGTTGCAGCAGCAGGTCGGCGCCGAGAACGTGGTGAAGGCCGCCCAGAAGCTCGGCATCACCTTCCGCGCCCCCAAGGACGCGGAGTTCGCCGAGAACAAGGACGCCGCGCACCAGTGGGGCGCGTTCACCCTGGGCGTCTCGCAGACCACTCCGCTGGAGCTGGCCAACGCGTACGCCACGCTGGCGGCCGACGGCAATTACTGCGAGCCGATCCCGGTCCAGGAGATCCGCGGCCCGGACGGCGAGAAGCTCGACATCGCCAACCCGCGCTGCGAGCAGCGGATCAGCACGCAGGTGGCCCGGGCCGCGGTGGACGCCGCCCGCTGCCCGGTCGGCGACAACTCCTCGACCTCGCGGTGCGGGACCCGCACCGCGGGCGAGGTCCGGGGCATCGTCAACGCCCCGGTGGCCGGCAAGTCCGGCACCACCGACGGCGACAAGACCTCCGCCCTGGTCGCGATGACCAAGCAGTACGCGGTGGCCGGCATCCTGGCCGACCCGGACTGGCCGCAGACCGGCCAGAAGATGGGCCACAAGGAGCTGGATGGCATCAACCCCGCCGTCCAGGAGACGCTGCGTGCCGCCATGGAGGGCAAGGACCGCAAGAACTTCACCCCGCCGAGCGGGAAGATCGTTCTGGGTGACCAGCGGTCCATCCCCGGCGTCAAGTGTGAGTCGGTCGAGACCGCCAAGTCGCGGCTGCGCGGTGCCGGCTTCGAGCCGGTGGTGTCCAGCAACAAGGTGGCGTCGGAGTGCCCGGCGGGCACCGCCGCCGGCACCAGCCCGGACGGGAAGAGCATCAAGGGCGGCGTGGTGACCATCGAGGTCAGCTCCGGCCAGGGCGCGCCGGGCTCCGACACCGGCACCTCCCCCACGGGCACCCCGACGCCGGGCGGCAACGGTAACGGTCGCGGACCACGACCGCGCGGCTGACCTGGAGCAACGACAGCGGGCGGGCACCCGAGGGGGTGCCCGCCCGCTTCGTCGTCTACGGGATCAGAGCCCGAGCTGCCGGCGTACCTCGGCGGCGACCCGGCCGCCCTCGGCCCGACCCGCCACCGCGGCCTGGGCCGCCTTCATGGCCGGGCCCATCTGCGCCTTTCCGGTGAAGCCGCCCGCGGCGAGCGCCCCCGAGACCAGCCCGGCGAGTTCGGCGTCGGAGAGCTGCCTCGGCAGGTAGCGCTCCAGCACCTCACCCTCGGCGGTCTCCTTGCCCGCCTGCTCGGCGCGGCCCGCGTCGGCGAACGCGGTGGCCGCCTCGCGCCGCTTCTTCGCCTCCTTGGTCAGCACCGCGAGCACCTCGTCGTCGCTCAGCTCGCGCTTCTCCTTACCGGCGACCTCGGCGTTGCCGACTGCCGCGAGGGCCATCCGCAGCGTGGAGGTGGTCAGCTCGTCGCGCGCCTTCAGGGCGGCGCGCATGTCGGCGGTGAGACGATCCTTCAGCGTGCTCATGGGTGGTGAAACTACCCTGAACGTCATGCGAAAGCGCACACTATTCCGGCTCGCCGCCGGGACCGCCGTCGCCGGCGCGGCCACCCTGGCGTACGCGTCGCTCGTCGAGCGCAACATGTTCACCCTGCGCCGGTACGACGTACCGGTTCTTCCGACCGACGCCGAGCCGCTGCGCGTGCTGCACCTGTCGGACCTGCACATGATGCCCAACCAGCAGCGCAAACAGGACTGGGTGGCCTCGCTGGCCGCCCTCGATCCGGACCTGGTGGTGGTCACCGGGGACAACATGGCGCACCCCGACGCGGTACCCGGGGTGCTGCGCGCCCTGCAACCGCTGCTCGACCTGCCGGGCGCCTTCGTCTTCGGCTCCAACGACTACACCGGGCCGGTCTGGAAGAACCCGTTCACCTACTTCCTGCCCGACCGGGAGTACTCCGAGGGCGTGCCGCTGCCGTACGAGGAACTGCGCGACGTGTTCACCGGCGCCGGCTGGGCGGACCTCAACAACGCACGGACCACCCTGAAGGCGGGTGGCCGGGAGATCGAGCTGGTCGGCGTCGACGACCCGCACGTCGAACGGGACGACTACGACGCGGTGGCCGGCCCGATCGGCTCCGGGTCGGCGCTCGCCATCGCCCTCAGCCACTCCCCGGAACCGGTCGTGCTGGACCGGATGGCCGCCGACGGCTTCGGGCTGCTGCTCGCCGGGCACACCCACGGTGGCCAGGTCTGCGTACCCGGCTACGGCGCCCTGGTGACCAACTGCGGCCTGCCCCGCTCGATGGCTCGCGGCCTGCACCGCTGGCCCGGCTCGGACTCGTGGCTGCACGTCTCCGCCGGCCTCGGCACGCACCCCACCGCCCCCGTACGCTTCGCCTGCCCACCGGAGGCGAGCGTGCTCACGCTGATCCCTCGCTGAGCGACCCGCGCTCCGGGTGGGGGGGGTACCGAGTTTGACCATCGGAGCGCGTGGGCTACTATTTGTCGGCACGCCTCGGGGTGTGGCGCAGTTTGGTAGCGCGCTTCGTTCGGGACGAAGAGGTCGTCGGTTCAAATCCGGCCACCCCGACCAACGGCAAGGGCCAGGTGAGACCAACTCACCTGGCCCTTCGTCTTACCCACGGCATGATCTTCTCGATCGGTCACGACTGACGTGGCACCGGTCACCATACGGGCGGTCGAAAGCGGTCGGACGGGGCGGATGATCGCTTCTCCTGGCATCGTTGACGGATGGCCGCGCTGATCCGATCCCGCCTGACCGATTGGACCACCCTCGTACCCCTGATCGCGATCTTGATCCTCGCGGCCTGCTGGGGACGTGAGCTGCCCGCCGCGGTGATCGCGGTGGTGGCCGCGCTGCTCGCCGGCGCGGTGCTGGCGGCCGTGCACCACGCCGAGGTGGTGGCCCACAAAGTAGGTGAACCGTTCGGCTCGCTGCTGCTCGCGGTGGCGGTGACGGTGATCGAGGTCGGGCTCATCGTCACCCTCATGATCAGCGGAGGGGAAAAGACGCAGTCGCTGGCCCGGGACACCGTCTTCGCCGCCGTGATGATCACCTGCAACGGCATCTTCGGGTTGTCCCTGCTGATCGGAGCGCTACGGCGACGGGTGGCGGTCTTCAATCCGGAGGGCACCGGCGGAGCGCTGGCCACCGTGGCCACCCTCGCCACCCTCAGCCTGGTGGTGCCCACCTTCACCACCAGCCGGCCGGGCCCGCAGTTCTCCCCCGCGCAGCTCACCTTCGCGGCGGTCGCGTCGCTCGCCCTCTACGGACTCTTCGTGTTGGTGCAGACCGGCCGGCACCGCGACTACTTCCTCCCGGTCACCCAGGAGGGCAGCGTGCTGGCCGTCGACGCCGACGGCGACGGGCACGCCGACCCGCCGGCGGCGCGCACCGCGTGGGCCAGCCTGGCGCTGCTGATCGTGGCCCTGGTCGCGGTGGTCGGCAACGCCAAGCTCGTCTCCCCGGCGATCGAGAGCGGCGTGTCGGCGGCGAACCTGCCACAGGCGTTCGTCGGCGTGATCATCGCCCTGCTGGTGCTGCTGCCGGAGACCCTCGCCGCGTCCCGGGCCGCCCGGCGGGACCGGGTGCAGATCAGCCTCAACCTGGCCCTCGGCTCGGCGATGGCCAGCATCGGCCTGACCATCCCGGCCATCGCGCTCGCCTCGATCTGGCTGGAGGGCCCGCTGGTCCTCGGCCTCGGCGGCACCCAGCTGACCCTGCTCGCGCTCACCGCGGTGACCGGCGTACTCACCGTGGTGCCCGGGCGGGCGACCGTGCTCCAGGGCGGGGTCCACCTGGTGCTGCTCGCCGCCTTCGTCTTCCTCGCCGCGAGCCCCTGACCGGGCCGGGGAGGAAAGCCGCGTCCTTCCCGCTAGCCACGACCCGTCAGTCGTGCAGCTCGGTGCGGGCGACCTCGGCGAACGCGGCGCTCAGGTAGCCCTCCAGGGGCCGCCCGGCGGCCGCCAGCAGGTCGGCGACGAGCAGCGGGGCGTGCCGGGCGATCGCGGCCGGGTCGGGCGGCGCGTCGTCGTCGCCCGGGTCGTAGACGCCGAGGGCGCCGGCCAGCAGGACCAGCAGCACGTGCGGGTCGACGTCCGGCCGCCACTGCGCGGCCGACCGCACGCAGCGCTCCAACACCTGGCGTACGTCGTCGCCGTCCAACCCGTCGGGGTGGGTCTCCTCCAACAGCAGCCGGACGACCCCGCCGAGCACCAGGCCGGCCCGGTCGGCGGCGGTGAGCCGGTCGGCCGCCGGCCCGTACGCCCCGGCGTCCCGGTCGCGGGCGGCGTCGACGGCCTCCGTGGCGGCCTCCGCGATCTCCCGGGCCGAGGCGGGCAGGTGGCGCCAGGTCGTGGTCACCGGGCCAGCATGGCAGACCACGTGTGCTTGCTCACCCACCGGCTCTGCCCAGCGCGTAACCGGCGGTAATCGGGTCGCGGGTCGTCGTACCCACCGCACAGAATCCATCCATGCTGCGCCGCGCCCTGCCCGCCCGTCCGGAAGCCCGCCGGATCCTGCTCGGCACTCTGCTGTCGGCCATCGGGCGCGGGCTGACCCTGCCCTTCCTGTTCATCTATCTCACCGACGTACGCGGCCTGACCGACACCCAGGCCGGCCTGGTGATCGGTTGGTTCGGCGCGGTGACCCTCGCCCTGTCCCCGCTGGGCGGGACGCTGATCGACCGGTTCGGCGCCCGCCGGGTGGTGCTGCCCTGTCTGCTGGTCGAGGCGGTCGGCACCGGCTCGCTCGCGTTGGTCGACTCGCTCGGTACGGCGTTCGCGGTCAGCACGCTGATCGCGGTGGGCGGTTCGGCCCTCTGGTCCGGGCAGACCACCATCCTCGCCTCGCTCACCGGCGACGGCGAGCGGCAGCGGGTCTTCGGCCTCCAGTTCGCCCTGCTCAACCTCGGCATCGGGGTGGGCGGCCTGATCTCCGGCGCGGTGGTCGACATCGCCCGTCCGGTCACCTTCCAGGCCATCTACCTGCTGGACGCGTTGAGCTATCTGACGCCCGGCCTGATCCTGCTGACCCTGCCGCACGTCGGGCACCGGCTGGCGCAGGGCCGGGCGGCGGAGGGCCCGCACCGGTCGACCGGGGGCTATCTGACCGTGCTGCGGGACCGGCCCTTCCGCCGGCTGGTCATCTTTGGACTGGTGCTCACCACCTGCGGTTACGCCCAGATCGAGGTGGGTTTCGCCGCGTTCTCGATCCGAGTGGTGGAGGTGACGCCGCGGGTGGTGGCCTGGGCGCTCGCCGCCAACACCGTGATGATCGTGCTGTCTCAGCTGCTGGTGATCCGCCGGATGGAGGGGCGCAGCCGGACCCGCGCGCTCGCCGCGGTGGGCGCGGTCTTCGCGACCGCCTGGCTGGTGCTCGGCGCGGCCGGCCTGATCGGTACGAGCAACGCGCTGATCGCGGCGCTCGGCGTGGTGGCCTGCTCGGCGATCTTCGGGTTCGGGGAGACGATGCTCTCGCCGGTGATGCCGGCGCTGACCAACGCGCTCGCCACCGACGAGCTGCGCGGGCGGTACAACGCCATGAGCTCGATGATCTTCGGAATCAGCGGGATCATCGGCCCGGTCACCGCCGGTCCGCTGCTCGGAGTGGCGCACGGCCGGCTCTGGGTGGCGTTCGTGGTGGGCGGTTGTCTGCTCGCGTCGGCGCTGGCCCTGTCGCTGCGCCGGCTGCTCACCACCGCCCAGGACGGCCGCGCCACCGGCACCCCGACCCGGGACCCGGAACCCGTCGCCGCCTGAGGGCGCCTCAGGGGAACGTGCTGCCCTCCCCGGCGCGGCAGCGCCCAGCCGGCCCCCGAGGTCGCCCGCCCGTGCGGCGACCCGGAACAGGCCCCGGAGCTGATGCTCCGGGGCCTGTTCGTCGCAGGGTCCGCGTCAGGCGGCGGAAACCTCCGCGAGGGTCTGGATCCGGTCCAGCGCCGGCGGGGACACCGGCGACTTCTCGGTCAGGTACGCCACGAAGGCGTCCAGGTCGATCATTCCGGTGACGGCGTTCTTGCCACCGGTGAGGACGCCGAAGCCGTCACCACCGCCGGAGAGGAAGTTGTTCACCGTGACCCGGAAGGTCGCGGCGTCGGTGACCGGGGCACCGTTGATGGTGAGGCTGCCCCGGACCACCCGGGTACCGCTGCACGGCGCGTTGACGGGCGCCGTGGTGCCGTTGCCGTCGACGAGGTAGTGCACGGTCGAGGACGCGTACAGCACGCGGGCGACGGTGAACTGCTGCTCCAGCATGCAGTAGAGCTGCGCGCCGGTCAGGTCCAGCGTCACCAGGTTGTTGGCGAACGGCTGGACGGTGAACGCGTCGGAGTAGGTGACCCGGCCGGCGCCGAGGTCGGCGCGGACACCACCCGGGTTCATGAACGCGGCGACCGCGTTCTGCTCGTTGTCGGTGGCGACGAGCTGGGCGTCGGCGATCAGGTTGCCGAGCGCCGACTCACCGGTCTGGTACGTCGGCTTGCCGTTGGCGTCGACCCCGGTCTGGTACAGGTTCTCCTGGGCCCTGGTGATCGCGGCGGTGGTCTCGCCGACCACCCTGTCGGCGACCGGGCCGAGGGCGGTCTTGTAGTGGTCGATCAGCGCGGTGCTGGCCGGGTCCTTCGGGGCGTCCCGGGTGACCACGACGTTGTTCGCCTTGGCGCTGATGACGTCCTTGGTGCGCTGGTCGATCTTCAGGTCGATCTCGGTGACCAGGCGGCCGAAGGAGCTGGCGCTGGTGACCAGCTTGCCGTTGATGTTGCAGTTGTACGCGGCGTGGGTGTGCCCGCTGACGATCACGTCGATGGACGGGTCCATCCGGTTGGCGATGTCGACGATCGGGCCGCTGAACCCGGTGCAGTCGTTGATGCCGCCGCCGTTCTGCACCCCGCCCTCGTGCAGCAGCACGACGATGGCCTCGACATTCTGGCCGCGCAGGATGCGGGCGTACTTGTTGGCCGTCTCCGCCTCGTCGGCGAAGGTCAGACCGGCCACACCCTGCTGGCTGACGATCTGCGGGGTGCCCTCCAGGGTCATCCCGATGAAGCCGATCTTGACCCCGTCGATCGTCTTGATGCCGTACGGCGGCAGCAGCGGCTGGCCGGTGGCGGTCTTGAAGGCGTTCGCGGAGAGGTACTGGAACTTGGCGCCCTTGAACGGGGTGCCGTCGGCGCAGCCGTCGACGGGGTGGCAGCCGCCCTTCTGCATCCGGAGCAGCTCGGTGGCGCCCTCGTCGAACTCGTGGTTGCCGACGCTGGTGAACTCCAGCCCGGCGAGGTTCATCTCCTCGATCGTCGGCTCGTCGTGGAAGGCCGCGCTGAGCAGCGGGGAGGCGCCGATCAGGTCACCGGCGGCGACCGTGACCGTGTGGTCCTGCTCCTTCTTGGTCTTGCCGCGCAGCTTGGCGAGTTGGGTGGCCAGGTACTCCGCGCCACCGGCGGGCTGCCCGTCGATGGTGCCGCTGGACCCGGTCGGCGGCTCCAGGTTGCCGTGGAAGTCGTTGATGGCGAGCAGCTTGACGTCGACCGGCTTCGGATCGGCCTCGGCCTGGTCGGGCTGGATGGCGACCGTGGTGAACGCGGTCGCGGCGAGCGCGGCCAGGCCGACAGCGGCCCGGCGGCGCATCCCGGGGACGGACATGGAACTCCTCATGAGATTCGGCGCGTGCTGTCCGGACGACGGTTCGCCCGGCGACCCTGGTCCGTGCCGTGACAGGGGTCGGTCTCGGGTGGCGAAGTCGGGGGTTGCCACCCGGCGTGGGAAAGCTTCTCATCAACCGGCCGATCGGTCGACCGGGCCGGCGCATCGGGATGATGAATTGCTGGCGACGACCTGCGCCGGTCAGCCCGACGAGTCCGACATGGCGGGCAGGTGAATTTCTTCATGGCCGCCCGATGTCACCGGGGTGGGCTATGAAGGTAGCCATGACGTCGAAGGGGACCACCTGGACGGTGGACACGGTGCGGTCCGCCGACGGCACCACGATCGCGTACGAGGCGGCCGGCGACGGGCCGCCGATCATCCTCGTCGGCGGGGCGTTCAACGACCGGAACACCACCCGCCCGCTGGCTGCCGAGTTGGCCGCCGACTTCTCCGTCTACGGCTACGACCGGCGCGGCCGTGGTGGCAGCGGGGACACCGCCCCGTACGCGGTGCGGCGGGAGATCGACGACGTGGCGGCCCTGATCGACCGGGCGGGCGGGACGGCGTACGTCTACGGTCTCTCCTCCGGCGCGATCCTCGCCGCGTACGTGGCGGCCGAGGGGCTGCCGGTGACCGGGCTGGCGCTCTTCGAGCCCCCGTTCCAGGTCGGCTCGCACGGCGGTGTCGAGCCAGGGCTGGCCGGGCGGCTGACCGAGTTGGTCTCGGCGGGCCGGCACGGGGACGCCGTCGCGCTCTTCCTGACCGGGGCGGTCGGGGTGCCGGCCGAGGCGGTCGCCGGGATGCGCGGCGGGCCGGAGTGGGCCTGGATGGAAGGGCTGGCGCACACCCTGGCGTACGACATCACGGTGACCGGCGAGGGGCTGCCCGCCGACCGGCTCGCCACGATCGCCGTCCCGACCGTCGTGGTGGACAGCACGGGCAGCCCGGACCGGCTGCGGGAAGCGGCCGCCGCGACGGCCGGGGCGATCCCCCACGCCACCCGCCGGAGCCTGGCGGGTGGGTTCCACGAGGTGCCGCCGGAGGTGCTGGCTCCCGCGCTGCGCGACGCTCTGCTCGGCTGAGTCCGGTCGGTGCCGGCTCCCCGGGGGAGCGGGAAGCCGGTGCCTCGGAGGTGGCGACCACCGGGTTTGACGTCCGGCGGCCGCCACGGCACGAGTTGCCCTCGCCCGCTCAGCGGCACCGCCAGGCGGTCGGCAGGCGCTCCCCAGACGTTCCGGCGGCACTGCCCTGGATGACTCCCTCGTCGTCGATGACCAGCGGACCCATGCCGTAGTCGCGGATGGTGCCGGGCGGCAGCGGCAACGGCTGGGCCGTCCCGTCCTGCTCCACCAGGTACCAGCCATCGCCGGGCTTTCTGGCCAGCAGTTGTCCATTCGCGTCGACGGTCACCGTGTTCTGGTGATGGGCGTCCAACCCGTGATAGACGAAGACCTGGTTGGTGCTGGTGTTCCACAGCGCCGGCACGGTTCTCTCCCCACCCGTGCCCGGTACGGTCCCAGCTATCCAGGCACCCCGCACGGGTCGCGCGATCCCCATGCCCCACCCGTCGGGAGCGGTCATGACCACGGCGCTTCCGTCGGGACGTGACACCCGTACGGCTCGACTCACGTCGGCACCCGAGCCCAGGATCACCCATTCCGTCAGCGTGCCGTCCTCCGCCCAGTCGAGGATCTCACCATGCACCTGCTCTTCGACCACCCGGGGCGATTCGTCCGAGCCGGCCGGCCAGACGACCAGCGCCCTGCTGTCCGCCTCATCGAGGCCGGTCATCCCGAGAATGTCCCCGCGCTCGTTGATCGCCACGGGCGTGACCTGGCGATGCCCGGACGGCATGGCCAGGTTCCGCACCTGGCCATCGCGGTACACCCAGGCCGCGTTCGGGCGGTTCACGCCGTCCCAGCGGGTGCCCACCGCGACTCCGGCGGAGTTCACCGCGTTCACCCGGGCAACATAGGACCGGGACAGGTCGGTGACGGAGGGCTTTCCCCGGTCCCAGATCACCAGGTACGTGCGGCTCTTCTCGGTCCGCCAGTTCAACGCCGAGCCGGTCCCGGCCATGAATCGGCCGGTGGGCTCGGTCTCGTCCTCGGGCCGCATGCCGCTCCTCTCCCGGACCCTCCGCACCGTTGACGGAGCGAACCCCGGCCCAGGGGTTGTAACCGGACAAATTGCCCGGCCATTCGGCACGGCGTGGCGGCGCGACCCCTACAGCGACCTGCCGCAGCAGGTCCGTCCCGTCAGAACCAGCAGGTCTGCCCGGCGGCGTGGCTCACCTGGACGATGTGCGTGACACAGCCGCCGTCGGCCACCCGGTGCAGCAGGAACGCGGTCGGTTCGGCGACCAGCCCGATCTCCTCGTCCTCGGCCATGGTCAGGCTCGCCTGCACCCAGGTGCTCGGCGCGGTGGTCAGCACCGTACCGGCGAAGGCGCTGGTCACCGCGCGGTGCAGGTGACCGGCGGTGACGCGTACGACATGGGGGTGGCGCGCGATCACCTCGGCGAACGCGTCGGCGTCGGCGAGCCGGATGGCGTCGGCGGCCGGCACGCCGACCGCGACCGGCGGATGGTGCAGGCACACGACGGCGGGCACGTCCGGCCGGCCGGCGAGCACCCCGTCGAGCCAGCCGAGTTGCTCGTCGCCGAGCCGACCGCCACTGCCGCCGGGAGCGAGCGAGTCCAGCACCACGAGCGTCCCGTCCGGGTGGTCGAGGTGGTAGTACGCCGAGAAGCCGCCGCCCAGGTAGGGGGTGCCGCCGAAGGTGTCCAGCAGCGACTCCCGGTCGTCGTGGTTGCCGGTGGCGAGGTGGACCGGCAGCGGGAAACGCCCGATGATGTCGCGCAGCGCGACGTACTCGTCGGGTCGGCCGTTGCTGACCAGGTCACCGGTGATCACCACGCAGTCGGGGCGGGGGCGCAGCGCCAGCACCCGGCCGAGGGCCCGGTGCAGCCCGGACGCCTGCTCGGCGGCGAGCGGGCCGGTGGTCACGTGCGGGTCGCTGAGCTGGGCGATGAGCATCGACGCCTCCTCGGGACCGGGACCCTCACGCTATCGTCGCCGGCCCCACCGCGCGGGCCCGCCGTCTCCACAGGCCGCGTCCACACCCTGTGGATAGCACATGTGTACGAAGGTCGCCGGACCGCCCGCTGAGTACCCTTGATCGCACCCCCGGCCCCTCCCACCAGGAACGACGTGGAACACGAGCAAGTCGTCCGAGACGTCACGGTCCGCCTCCCGATGGCGTCGACCGCCCTGGAGGCGTGCCAGTGGACGGTCACCGCGCTCGCCCGCTACACCCCGGCGGCGATCTCGATCCTGCTCCAGGTCCACGACCGGCTTCGCTGCGTGGCGGCCACCGGCGCCTGGCAGGTGTGCTCCACCGTGCCGCCGGAGACCGGGTACGACCCCGCCGGCGCGGCACGCCTGGCGCCGCGCCGCGACCTGGAGCGGTCGATCGTCGGCCGGGTGTACGCCTCCGGCGAGACCGCCGCCGTCGCCGACGTGACCGCCGACCCCGACCACCTTCCGGTACGCCCCGACGTCACCGCCGAGCTGTGCGTGCCGGTGCTGGACCCGGCGGGCCGCCCGATCGGCGTGCTCGACCTCCAGTGGAGCGACCCGGTCGAGCTGGACCGGTGGCGGGAGACCGCCGAGCGGCTCGCCCGCCGGCTGGGCGCCCGGATCGTGGCGCTCGGCGGGCCGCCCGCGGAGAGCCGCGGCGAGAAGCTGCTCCGGCACGCCGCCGCGATGACCGCCGCCGCCACCGACTGGGACCTGATGACCGCCGCGATCGCCGCGGCCCGGGACGTGTCGACCCTCTCCGCCGCCGTGCTGGTCCTCGCCGCCGAGCGGGGGCCGCGGCTCGGCGCGCCGACCGGCACCCCGGGCGAGTTGGAGTCCCGGATCCGGGCCGAGTTGGCCGAGGCCGGTCCGGCCGCGCTGAGCCGGCTGACCGCCCGGGCGCACCGGCACGGCTCGGCGTACACCCTCGGCGAGGCCGGGCACCCGCCGACCGAGGACTACCTGCCGCTGGCCCGGGCCGGGGCCCGCACCCTGGTGGCGGTGCCGATCGGGCCGCCGGACGTCGGCGGGGTGCTGCTGGTCGCCGACGAGCGGCTGCTGCACCCCGACCCGACCACGGTCAACCTGATGGAGCTGCTGGCCAGGCAGGCGTGGGCCTGCCTGGACCGGCTGCGTACGCTCGCCCGGCTGCGCGAGCAGGCCAGCTCGGACCCGCTCACCGGGCTGCGCCACACCGGGCCGTTCGGGCAGCGGATCGCGAGCGCCACGCCGGGGCGTACCGCCCTGTTGGCCATCGACGTGGACGGTTTCAAGAACGTCAACGACACGTACGGCCACCAGGCCGGGGACCGGCTGCTGGTCGGGCTGGCCCGGGCGCTGGAGGGGGCGCTGCGGCAGGGCGACGAGTTGTACCGCACCGGCGGCGACGAGTTCGTCGCGGTGATCGAGGTGAGCCGCCCCGAGGAGGCGGTCCGGATCGCCGAGCGGCTGACCGAGGCGGCCCGGCGTACCGGCCGCACCATCAGCGTCGGCGTCGCCCTGCCCCACCCCGGCGAGTCCCCCGAACGCACCCTGCTCCGCGCCGACCAGGCCCTCTACGCCGTCAAGCGCCACGGCCGCGACGGCGTCCACCTATCCGCCGCCTAACCCCCCTCCCCTCCCCCTCCCCACCCCTCCCTCCCCCACCCCCTCAACCCGCCGATCTTGCAGTTTCGGCCCCTGACTCACCCCATTTGCCGGTTATACCCCGGACGAAAGTGCAAGATCGCGCGCGGGAGAGGGGCGGGGGAGGGAGGGATGGAGGGGGGGAGGGAGGGGGGAGGGGTTAGGGGTGGGTTAGTTCGTTGGCGAGGAGTTCGGCGATTTGGGCGGTGTTGAGGGCGGCGCCCTTGCGGAGGTTGTCGCCGGTGACGAAGAGGTCCAAGGCGCGGGGGTCGTCGACGGCGCGGCGGATCCGGCCCACCCAGGACGGGTCGGTGCCGACGGCGTCGATCGGCATCGGGAACTCGCCGGCGGCCGGATCGTCGACCAGGATCACGCCCGGGGCGTTACGCAGCGCCTCCCGGGCGCCCTCGGCGTCCACCTCGGTGGCGAAGACCGCGTGCACGGCCACCGAGTGACCGGTGACCACCGGCACCCGTACGCAGGTGGCGGAGACCTTGAGGTCGGGCAGCCCGAGGATCTTGCGCGACTCGTTGCGCATCTTCAGCTCCTCGGACGACCAGCCACCGTCGGCCAGCGAGCCGGCCCAGGGCACCACGTTGAGCGCCAGCGGGGCGGGGAACGGGCCCAGCTCGTCGCCGACCGCCTGCCGCACGTCACCGGGACGGGAGCCGAGCACCCGGTCCCCGGCGATCTTGCCGAGCTGGGCGTGCAGCGCGTCCACGCCGGCCTGACCCGCTCCGGAAACCGCCTGGTACGACGCGAGCACCAGCTCGCGGAGGCCGTACTCGCGGTGCAGTGGGGCGATCGCCACGATCATCGCCAGCGTGGTGCAGTTGGCGTTGGCGATGATGCCCTTGGGCCGGTTGCCGATCTGCTCCGGGTTGATCTCCGGGACCACCAGCGGGACGTCCCGGTCCATCCGGTACGCGCCGGAGTTGTCCACCACCACGGCGCCCCGGCTGACCGCGACCGGCGCCCACGCCGCCGAGACCTCGTCGGGCACGTCGAACATCGCGACGTCCACGCCGTCGAACGCCTCGGCGGTGAGCGCCCGCACGGTGAGCGCCTCACCCCGGCACTGCACCTGGCGCCCGGCGGACCGCTCGGAGGCGAGCAGCCGGATCTCGCCCCAGACGTTGCGCCGGGAGGAGAGGATCTGGCACATCACCGTGCCGACGGCACCGGTCGCCCCGACCACGGCGAGGGTGGGCAGCGACGACATGTCGCGCTACCGCCCGGTGCCCGCGTAGACCACGGCCTCGGTCTCGCCGCCCAGGTCGAAGGCGTCGTGGATGGCCCGGACCGCCTTGTCGAGGTCGGTGTCCCGGCAGACCACGGAGACCCGGATCTCCGAGGTGGAGATCATCTCGATGTTCACCCCGGCCGCGCCGAGCGCGGCGAAGAAGCCGGCCGCGACGCCCGGGTGCGAACGCATGCCGGCGCCGATCAGGGAGACCTTGCCGACGTGGTCGTCGTAGAGCAGGCCCTTGAACTTGACCGACTCCTGGATCTTGCTGAGCGCGGCCATGGCGGTCGGGCCGTCGGTCTTGGGCAGGGTGAACGAGATGTCGGTGCGGCCGGTGCCCTCGGTGGACACGTTCTGCACGATCATGTCGATGTTGATCTCAGCCCCGGCCACGGTGTCGAAGATCCGCGCGGCGGCGCCCGGCTCGTCGGGCACGCCGACGATGGTGATCTTCGCTTCGCTGCGGTCGTGGGCGACCCCGGTGATCAGTGCCTGTTCCACGGGAAGGTCCTCCATCGATCCGGTGACCATCGTGCCGGTGTTGGTCGAGTATGACGAACGGACGTGGATCGGCAGCTCCGCGCGCCGGGCGTACTCGACGCTGCGCAGGTGCAGCACCTTGGCGCCGCAGGCGGCCAGCTCCAGCATCTCCTCGTAGGTGATGGTCTTGATGTGTCGGGCGTTCGGCACGATCCGCGGGTCGGCGGTGAACACGCCGTCGACGTCGGTGTAGATCTCGCAGACGTCCGCCTCGAGCGCGGCGGCGAGCGCCACGGCGGTGGTGTCCGACCCGCCCCGGCCAAGCGTGGTGACGTCCTTGGTGTCCTGCGAGACACCCTGGAAGCCGGCCACGATGACCACCGCGCCCTCGTCCAGCGCACCCTTGAGGCGGCCCGGGGTGACGTCCATGATCCGGGCCTTGCCGTGCACCGAGGTGGTGATCACGCCGGCCTGCGAGCCGGTGAACGAGCGGGCCTCGTACCCGAGGTTGTGGATGGCCATGGCGAGCAGCGCCATGGAGATCCGCTCCCCGGCGGTGAGCAGCATGTCCAGCTCGCGGCCCGGTGGCAGCGGACTGACCTGGTTGGCCAGGTCGAGCAGCTCGTCGGTGGTGTCGCCCATCGCCGAGACCACCACGACCACGTCGTCGCCGGATTTGCGGGCGGCCACGATGCGTTCAGCCACCCGCTTGATCCGCTCGGCGTTGGCGACGGAGGACCCGCCGTACTTCTGCACCACGAGTGCCACGACGGTGCACTCCCTCCCAGCGACGACCCTGAGCGTGCCGACGCCGCCGGGTTCCGGCCCGGCGGCGCGTGTCAGACCATCCCAGGGTATCCGCCCGCGCACATCACCGGACCGGGTGATCCCACCATCCGGCCCGGCGTGGGTCGGCTCACCAGGGCCGGACCCGTCGGTCGCGGCCCGCGCGACACGCCGGGACAACAGCCGTACGGCGGGCTCCCCGGACCCTGCGGGCACCGCAGAATGTTTCGGTGCACGCTCACTTCCGCGCGGCCCGGCGGCTGACCGGTGTCCTGGCGATCACCCTGCCGGCGCTGCTGGCCGCCTGCACCGCCGCCCCGCCGCCGGCCCCGGTCAGCACCGCCGACCCGCTACGGGCGGAGGCGGACGCGGACGCGGCCCGCGACGAACTGGCCGCGCTGGCGGCCGCCGCCCAGGATCGCCACCTCACCGCCACCTACACGCTGGCCACGGCGGACGGCCCGGCCCGGAGGATCTCGGTGACCAGCGCGAACGACGGCTCCTGGCGGGTGGACGTGCCCGGCTGGGGCCGGGGCGGCACGGTCGACGTCTCGCTCGCCGCCACCGCCGACGGGCTGTTCCAGTGCGCGCTGCCCTCGGCCGGCCGGCCGGAGTCGGCGAGCTGCGTACGCCTCGGCGACCCCGACGACGCCGTGCCACGGAAACTGGACCCCCGGGTGGAGCACCCGTTCACCGACTGGCTGGACGTGCTGACCGACCGGCGGGCCGCGCTCGCGGTGTCGCCGGCCACTCCGCCGGCCGGGGTCGGCGGTCAGTGCTACTCGGTGGAGTCGACGTCCGCCTCCCTCAATGCCCCGCTGGACGTGGGCATCTACTGCTACCGGCCGGACGGCACCCCGTCGATGATCCGGGCCGCACTCGGCACCCTGACGCTGACCGGCGAGCCCGGTCCGGCGCCGGCCACGGTGCAGTTGGCCGGGCCGGTCGCCGAGGGAGAGCCGATCGGCCGGGAGGCACCGCCGCCAGGGGACAGTCCGAGCCCCGGAACGCAATGACCCCCTTGTCCGTTACGGGTGCTCTTAAACACATCTGACCGGCCCGACGAAGTGGGCGAAACCGCCATCAGGGACGCTCTGTCCCATGCCTGACCTCACCCCGCTGCTCGCCTTCCGCTGGAGCCCCCTGGCCTTCGACCCCGACGCGGAACTCACCGGCGACCACGCGGCCTCCCTGCTGGAGGCCGCCCGCTGGGCCCCCTCGGTCGGCAACGCGCAGCCGTGGCGGTTCGCACTGGGCCACCGGCAGGACGAGACCTGGAAACGGACCCTGGTCAACCTCCCCGAGGACGACCAGCGGTGGGCGCGGCACGCCTCCGCCCTGGTGGTCGGCGCGCACACCGGCGGCGACCCGGAGCGGGCCGCGTACGACCTGGGTCAGGCCGTCGCCCACCTGACCGTGCAGGCCACCGCGCTCGGCCTGCACGTGCACCAGCTCACCCGCTTCGACCGGGCCGGCCTCGCCGCCGAGTTGGACCTGCCGGTCGGGGTCCGGCCGCTGGTGGTGGCCGCCGTCGGCCACCTCGGTGACCCGTACACCCTCCCGGCGGAGTTGCGCGCCCGGGAGACCGGCCTGCGCCACCGCCAGCCCCTCGCCGCCCTCCTCTTCCGCTGACCCGGCCCGCGTTCCCGCGTTCCCGCGTTCCCGCGTCAAGATCGTGCTCAATCCGGGATCGAGTGGTATCCGGAACGCGCCGAGGCCACTTCCTGGATCGAGCACGATCTTGCCGGACCGAACGCGAGGCGAGGTGAGAGACGGGGCTACTCGCCGCGGGCCGCGCGGAGCAGGACCATGCCCGCCTCGGTGTTCCGGTAGAGGACGTGCCGGCCCTGCCGGGTCCGGGCGACCAGCCCGGCGGCGAGCAGCGCGGAGAGGTGCTGGGAGACGTTCCCGCAGGACATTCCCACCCGGTGGGCCAGGTCGGTGGTGGTCGCCGCCGTGTCGAGGAGGTGGAGCAGCGCCGCCCGGCCCGAGCCGACCACCCGGGCCAGCGGGTCGCCGGACGGCGCGGGGCCCACCTCCCAGAGCGTGCCCACCGCCCGAACCGGGTACGTCCCGCCGGGCGGCGACTCCTCCAGCAGGTTCCACAGCACCCGGCGTTCGGCGAAGACGCCCGGGTTGAGCACCAGCCCGCGCCCGCCGAGATCGAAGTCGAGCCGCCACGGGTCGTCGCTGACCACCCGGTCGCCGAGCCAGCGCAGGGTCGGGTGGAGCTGGCCGAAGAACTGGCCCGCGCCGGCCTCGGCGAGCACCGCGGCCCGGTGGGCGATGTCCGCCTCCAGCAGCGCGTGGATCCGGGACCAGTCCGGGGCGACCGCCTCGTCGTACCAGATCCGCACTGCGGTGACGAGCTGCGGCAGCAAGCGACGTGGGTCCCCGAGCAGGGCCCGCCCGAACGGACTCAACGGGCGCCTTGGTGTGGTGGCCAACAGGTCCCGGACCACCACCGCCGGCGGGGTGGCGGCGATCTGGTCGAGCTGCTCCGCCAGCTCCACGTCGGGACGGGCCGCCGGCGGGGTGAGGAAGTCGGGCAGCCAGCGGCGTGGCCGGGTCAGCTCGACCAGTGGCCGGACCCGGACCGCGACCTCCGGGCGGCGCAGCGTCACCCGGGCCCGGTCGATCCAGGGCAGGTGCACCGCGTGCCGGATCGGTTCGTCCAGCGCCCACATGCTGGAGACGGTCTCCCAGACCGGGGAGATGGCGAGGCGTATCCCCGCCACGTCGGCCGCACCGAACCGCAGCTGTGACATCACCACCCCCGTCGAGGATTCGACCCAGCCTAAAAGGCTCGACCGAGCCGCGGGGGGCACGGTTCGATCGACGCCCATGGGGACCAGGGACACCATCCGCAGTGCCGTCCGACACGTCGTACCGCCGGCCGGCCTGACCCGCGCCCTGGCCGTGCAGGCCATGGTGTACGCGATCGGCCACGGCCTCTTCCAGGCCGGCAGCGCGGTCTTCTTCACCCGGGCGTTGGGACTCAGCCCGGCCCAGGTGGGGCTCGGGCTCTCGCTGGCCGCCGGGGTGTCCCTGCTCGGCACGGTCCCGCTGGGTGCGCTGACCGACCGGTACGGCGCGCAGCGGGTGTGGCAGGTGGGGCTGCTGGCGGAGGCGGCGCTGTTCGGGGCGTACCCGTTCGTGGGTGGCTTCGCCGGGTTCCTGGCCGTGATGGTCGCGCTGGCCGTGGTGGACGCGACCACCGGGGTGGCCCGGCAGGTCTACTCGATCAACGTGCTCCGCACAGAGGAGCGGGTGACCGCCCTGGCCTACCAGCGCTCGGCACTCAATGTCGGCTTCGGGCTGGGGGCGGTGATCAGCGGGGTGGTGCTGGCCGTGGACACCCTGGCCGCCTACCGGGGGATGGTCTGGTTCAACGCGGCGATGCTGCTGGTCACCGCAGTCTTCGTGCACCGGCTGCCGCGGGTGCCGGTCGCCGCCGCACCGGCCGAGGGACCCGGTCGCTTCGCCGTGCTGCGCGACCGGCCGTTCATGGCGGTGTCCCTCCTGGCCGGGCTGCTCAGCGCGCACGGCACGCTCTACCTGGTGGTGCTGCCGCTCTGGGTGCTCAGTCGCACCGACGCGCCCCGCGCCCTGATCGCGGCGCTGGTGCTGCTCAACAC
Organism: Micromonospora narathiwatensis; assembly: GCF_900089605.1. NCBI lineage: Bacteria > Bacillati > Actinomycetota > Actinomycetes > Micromonosporales > Micromonosporaceae > Micromonospora > Micromonospora narathiwatensis. Next base: position 5,119,223 of record NZ_LT594324.1, read on the forward strand.
GATCCTCGCGGTGCTGCTCCAGGTACGTGCCAGCCGGGGCGCCGACACGGTGGCCGGCGCCGGTCGGGCGCTACGCGTCGGCGGCCTGTTGATTGTCCTGTTCTGCCTGGTCCTACCGATCTCGGCGCTGACCCGTGGAGGGCTGACCATCGCCGTGCTGGTGCTGGCGGCGGTGGTGCTCACCCTCGCCGAGTTGGTCCAGTCGGCCGGTGCCTGGGGGATCACCAGCACCCTGCCGCCGGCCGCCCACCGAGGCGCGTACGTCGGCGCGTTCCGGCTGGGCGGGCAGCTCCAGTACCTGGCCGGCCCGGCCGGACTGACCGCGCTCGGGGTCACCACCGGCGGCTGGGGCTGGTTCCCGATGGCCGCGCTCTTCGCCGTCGCTGCGGTCGCGGCGGTGCCGGTTGTCAGCTGGGCGGCCCGTCACCCCCGCCTCGGCGAGGCGGCCCTGGACCCGGCACCGCAGCCGGTGACTCCGGTCCCATAATCCGGGCGTTCCTTCTCACCCGTCGATTCACCGACGTAGTGTGACTACGTCATGTGGCAGGCGTACCTTCTCCTTGGCTGCCGCGACGAGGCCTGACCGGCCGGCACCTCGTCGCGGAGTTGAACCGCGCCGTCCAGCACATCCGAACTTCCTCTCGGCACCGCCCGGGCAACGTCGCCCGGCATCGCGCCGACACCTTCCGATCTGCTGACGCCACATGTTCCCAGGGAGCACTCCGAGATGGCTGAAACCGCCACCGACGCTCAATCCGATCCGATCGCCCGGCAGCGCCCGAGCCGGATGCCGTTTCACCGTTACCTGCCGTATCACCAGCAGTTCCGTCTTGACCTGCCGGATCGCGCCTGGCCGACGCGCCGGGTCGAGGCCGCGCCGCGTTGGTGCGCGGTGGACCTGCGCGACGGCAATCAGGCGCTGATCGACCCGATGTCGCCGGAGCGTAAGCGCCGGATGTTCCAGTTGCTCGTGCAGATGGGCTACAAGGAGATCGAGGTCGGTTTCCCCTCGGCCAGCCAGACCGACTACGACTTCGTCCGGCAACTGATCGAGCAGGATCTGATCCCCGAGGACGTCACCATCCAGGTGCTCACCCAGTGCCGGGAGCACCTGATCGACCGGACCTTCGAGTCGCTGCGCGGCGCCCGCCGGGCCATCGTGCACTTCTACAACTCCACCTCGACGCTGCAGCGGCGGGTGGTCTTCGGTCTGGACCGGGACGGCATCACCGACATCGCCACCAGCGGCGCCCGGCTCTGCCAGAAGTACGCGCAGATCCACACCCCGGACACCGACATCCACTACGAGTACTCGCCGGAGTCGTACACCGGCACCGAGCTGGAGTACGCGCTGGAGGTCTGCGCCAAGGTCATCGAGGTGGTCGACCCGACCCCGGACCGGAAGCTGATCGTGAACCTGCCGGCCACCGTCGAGATGGCCATGCCGAACGTGTACGCCGACTCGATCGAGTGGATGCACCGGCACCTGCCCCGGCGCGACAGCGTGACGCTGAGCCTGCACCCGCACAACGACCGGGGCACCGGCGTGGCCGCCGCCGAGCTGGGCCTGCTGGCCGGCGCCGACCGGGTCGAGGGCTGCCTGTTCGGCAACGGCGAACGCACCGGCAACGTCGACCTGGTCACCCTGGGACTGAACCTGTTCTCCCAGGGCATCGACCCCATGATCGACTTCTCGAACATCGACGAGATCCGCCGAGCCGTCGAATACTGCAACCAGCTCCCGGTGCACGAACGCCACCCGTACGCCGGCGACCTGGTCTACACCGCCTTCTCCGGCTCCCACCAGGACGCGATCAAGAAGGGCTTCGACGCCCTGCACGCCGACGCCGCGGCGGCCGGCGTACCGGTCGACGAGTTCACCTGGGCGGTGCCCTACCTCCCGATCGACCCGAAGGACCTGGGCCGCACCTACGAAGCCGTCATCCGCGTCAACTCCCAGTCGGGCAAGGGCGGCGTCGCGTACATCATGAAGACCGAGTACCAACTCGACCTGCCCCGCCGCCTCCAGATCGAATTCTCCGGCGTGGTCCAACAGGTCACCGACCACGACGGCGGCGAGGTCGAACCCGTCACCATGTGGCAGATCTTCGCCCGCAACTACCTCGCCGACCACCAGATCGACCCGACGATCGCGGTGGCCGACTACACCATCGGCACCACCGACAGCAAGGTCGAGATCGACGTCCAGGTCAGATACGACGGCCGACGCCACGCGCTGGCCGCGGTCGGCAACGGTCCGATCGACGCGTACGTCAACGCGCTGCACTCCCTGGGCGTGTCGGTACGCGTACTCGACTACCACGAACACGCCCTCTCCTCCGGCGGCGACGCGCACGCCGCCGCGTACGTCGAGTGCGAAGTCGACGGTCGTACGGTCTGGGGCGTCGGCGTGGACGCCAACATCGTGACCGCCTCGGTGAAGGCGGTCACCAGCGCCGTCAACCGCGCCCGCGCCTGAGCCGGCAAGGATCGGTCCCCTGTCAACGCCTCGGTGTTGACGGGGGACCGAAGGCGTCAAGAAGGCGTCCTTCCTTTCCCCGGGCGGTGCACCAGCAGCCCGGCCAGCACGGCGCCGAGCAGCAGCAGGCCCGCGCACCAGAGCAGCGCCCCGCGGAACGCGTCGGTCAGGGCCGCCTTCTGCTCGTACCCGGTGCCGGAGAGACCGACCAGCAGCGGCAGCGCGGCCACCGCCAGCAGGCCACCGGCCCGGGAGGCGGCGTTGTTGAAGCCGCTGGCCACCCCGGCGAACCGGTCCGCCACGGCCGCCAGCACCGAGGTGGTCAGCGGGGCCACCACCAGGGTCAGGCCCGCGCCGAACAGGACCACCCCGGGCAGCACGTCCACCCAGTACGACGCCCCCGGCCCGATCCGGCGCAGCAGCAGCAGACCGCCCGCGGCGATCACCGGCCCGACGGTCAGCGGCAGCCGTGGGCCGATCTTGGCCGACAGCGCCCCGGCCCGGGGCGAGCCGACCAGCAGCAACAGCGTCATCGGTACGGTGGCCAGCCCGGTGCGCAGCGCCGACCAACCGATCCCGTTCTGGAGAAAGACGGCGAGGAAGAAGGTGAACCCGCCGAGCGCCGCGTACACGACCACGGTGAAGACGTTCAGCACCGAGAAGAGCCGGCTGCCGAACAGCTTGGTGGGGAGCATGGCCGCCTCGCCGCGCCGCCGCTCGACCAGCACGAAGGCCGCCACGGCGAGCACCCCGACCAGCACCGACACCAGCACCGCCGGGGAGCGCCCGCCGCGGGCCGGCGCGTCGATCAGGGCGTACGTGACCCCGCCGAGGCCCAGCGCGCCGAGCAGTGCGCCGCCCACGTCGAACCGCCGCGTCGCCCCCGTACGCGAGGCGGCCACGTCCCGGCTCTCCGGCACCCAGCGCAGCGCGGCGAGCACCACCGCGACGGCCAGCGGCAGGTTGATGAAGAAGATCCACCGCCAGGAGAGCGCGTCGATCAGCCACCCGCCGAGGAGCGGGCCGAGGGCGGTGGAGACCCCGGACAGCCCGGACCAGGTGCCGATCGCCCGCCCCCGGTCGTCCCGGTGGAAGCTGGCCTGGAGCACGGAGAGCGAGCCGGGGGTGAGCAACGCCCCGCCGGCGCCCTGGAGGAACCGGGCCACGATCAGCCAGCCGGTCCCCTGAGCCAGCCCGCAGAGCACCGACGCCGTCGCGAACCAGGCCACGCCGATCAGGAAGACCCGCCGGCGGCCGAACCGGTCGCCGAGCGCGCCCCCGAGCAGCACGAACGCGGCCAGTGTCAGCAGGTAGCCGTTCACCGTCCACTGGAGATCGGCGACGCTGGCCTTCAACTCCGCGCCGAGCCGGGGCAACGCCACGTTGACCACCGTGGTGTCCAGGAAGACCATGCCGGAGGCGAGGATCGCGGCGAGCAGAGTGCCCCGCCCGGCGGCGGTGCCCATCCGGAGCGCGGGCGCGGGTGCGGTCATGGGTACCAACTCTGCCCGCACTCCACTACCGACGCCACGAATCATGGAAACCGATCCGGGGTACTGTGCGGACTCGCCCGGAGCACGCAAGCTGGAGAGGTGTCGTCTGTGCGTACGAGATCAGAAGCCCGCGCCGGACTCGCGGCCGCACTCGCCGCGGCGGTCGCCGTCGGCGTGGCCGGCTGCGTGCCGGTGGTCGACGAGCCGGAACCGGCGACGAGCGCCACCGGGGCCGTCACCAAGCAACTCGACGAACTGACCGTGGCCACCGCCGGGGCCATGAAGGGCTACAGCCGGTCCCGCTTCCCGCACTGGCGCAAGACCGGCAAGAACTGCGACGTGCGGGACACCGTGCTGCAGAAGGACGGCGAGAACGTCAAGCTGTCCGGGTGCAACGTGGTCGGCGGCCACTGGGAGAGCGTGTACGACGGGCTGGCCTTCGACGACCCTTCCCAGGTGGACATCGACCACGTGGTGCCGCTGGCCAACGCCTGGCGTTCCGGCGCGGACCAGTGGGACGACTCGAAGCGCGGCGACTTCGCCAACGACCTGACCCGGCCACAGCTGGTGGCGGTTTCCGCGCGCTCCAACCGGGCAAAGGGTGATCAGGACCCGTCCCAGTGGAAGCCGGCGAACCGGTCGTACTGGTGCAAGTACGCCGAGGACTGGGTGACGGTCAAGCACTACTGGGGGCTGACGGTGACCAGTGCCGAGAAGACCGCCCTCACCGACATGTTGGAGACCTGCACATGAGCACGCAGCGAAGCGGAGTGCCGTCATGAGCGAAGCAGCTGAGACCGGGGCCGGCGGCACACCGCCGCAGACCACGGACGAGAGCGCGGCGGCAGCCGACGGCGGCGGCACCTCGACCGGCCCTACCTCGGCCGGGATGGCGGTCGACGGCACCCCGCCGGCCTCCGCCGAGGTCCCCGGAGCGGGCATGTCCGCCGACGCCGCCCCGCCCGCCGGTGCCCCCGATGGTGCCGGCGCGCAGCAGCGGACCAGCGACATCACGGCCGGTCCGGGTGGGGTGATGACCGACGAGGTGGGCGTGGTGACCGGCGAGCTGACCCTGCGTACCGAGTACGCCGACGGCCAGGTCACCCTGCGCGTGCAGTACAAGGACGCCGACGAGTGGTACGGGGTGACCGGCGGGCGGGTGCCGCTGGCCGACCCGGCCAGCCTGGACGCCGTGCACACCATCGCGGTCGCCCTGCTCAACCGCCCCGAGGGCTGAGACGGGCCGGGCCCCTGCCCGCGATCTCCGGGCAGGGGCCCCGGCCGGTGCTCACGGCGTCGGGATCAGCTCACCGGGGTCGCCCGGCGCGGTACCCTCGTCCGGCCGGACCAGCTCCGGCTCGACCTCGTGCGGCCGGATCTTGCCGTCGGCGATCTGCTCGGCGTAGTGGCAGGCCACCCGGTGCCCGTCGAGCACCTCGCGCAGTGCCGGCCGCTCGTCGGCGCAGCGGGTCGGCTGGGCCCACGGGCAGCGGGTGTGGAACCGGCATCCGGCCGGCGGGTTCGACGGCGACGGCAGGTCGCCGGCGAGCAGGATCCGCTCACGGCGGTCCTCGACCGTCGGGTCCGGCACCGGCACCGCCGACATCAACGCCTTCGTGTACGGGTGCATCGGCTCGCGGTAGAGGTCGTCGCTGGACGCCTCCTCCACCAGCCCGCCGAGGTACATCACCCCGACCGTGTCGGCGATGTGCCGGACCACCGCCAGGTCGTGGGCGATGATCAGGTACGTCAGGCCCCGCTCGTTCTGCAGGTCCTCCAGCAGGTTGAGCACCTGCGCCTGGATCGACACGTCCAGCGCCGACACCGGCTCGTCGGCGACGATCAGGTCCGGGTCGAGCACCAGCGCGCGGGCGATGCCGATCCGCTGCCGTTGGCCGCCGGAGAACTCGTGCGGGTACTTGCTCAGCGCCGAGGCGGGCAGCCCGACCGCGTCCAGGGCCTCCCGGAGCCGCTTGGCGGTGGCCGCCTTGTCGCCGGCCAACCCGTGCGCCTTGAGCCCCTCGACCAGCAGCGACTCCACCGACTGCCGGGGGTCGAGGCTGGACAGCGGGTCCTGGAAGATCATCTGCATCCGGCGGCGGGCCCGGCGCATCGACTCGCCCTTGAGCGAGCGGACGTCGGTGCCGTCGAAGACGATCTCCCCGTCGGTCGGCTCGACGAGCCGCAGCAGGCCCCGGCCGAGGGTGGACTTGCCACACCCCGACTCGCCTACCAGGCCGTACGTCTCGCCCTTGTTGATCGACAGCGAGACGCCGTCGACGGCGTAGACGTAGCCGACCGTACGGTCGAAGAGAACGCCGCTCTTGATCGGGAAGTGGACCTTGACGTCGCGCAGTTCGACCAGTGGTCCGGTCCGCTCGGTCACGGCACCGCCACCTCCTCGGTTACGGGGTTGTTGCAGCGCAGGTCGCCGCGGGTCGCGGTGGGTTCGAGCGGGGGCGTGCCCTCCAGGCAGGCGTCCACCACCCGGTCGCAGCGAGGCGCGAACGCGCACCCCTCCACCCACGGGATGTTGTCGGCCACCGAGCCGCGAATGGCGTGCAGCCGCTCGCCCCGCGGCGCGTCCAGCCGCGGCACGGAGCTGAGCAGCCCGTGGGTGTACGGGTGCCGTGGCCGGGCGAACAGCTCGTGCCGGGCGGCCCGCTCGACCACCTTGCCGCCGTAGAGCACGTTGACCGTGTCGCAGAGACCGGCCACCACGCCCAGATCGTGCGTGATCATGATCAGCGCGGTGCCGGTCTCGTCGACGAGCTGCTTGAGCAGGGTGAGGATCTGCGCCTGGATGGTCACGTCCAGTGCGGTCGTCGGCTCGTCGGCGATCAGCAGCCGCGGCTTGCAGGCCAGCGCGATGGCGATCAGCGCGCGCTGCCGCATACCGCCGGAGATCTGGTGCGGGTACTCCTTCAGCCGGCGGGACGGGTCCGGGATGCCGACCGCGTCGAGCAGTTCCCGGGCCTCCTTCAGCGCCGCCTTGCGCTCCATGCCCCGGTGCCGTTCCAGCACCTCGGCCACCTGCACGCCGATCGGCACGACCGGGTTCAGCGAGGAGAGCGGGTCCTGGAAGATCATGCCGATGTCCCGGCCGCGCCGGTCCCGCATGTCGTTCGGACGGAGCTGGAGCAGGTCGGTCCCGTCGAACATCACCTGGCCGGTGACCTTGTTGCCCCGCCTGGGCAGCAGGCCCATGATCGCCAGGCTGGTCACGCTCTTGCCGCAGCCGGACTCGCCGACCAGGCCCACGGTCTGCCCCGGCTCCACGCTGAAGCTGACCTTGTCGACCGCGGTGAACGGTCGCTCACCGCGACGCTGGAACACCACACTCAGATCGCGTACGTCGAGCAGGCTCATCGGGTCACTTCCTCTCGCCGGCCAGGGCCGGCCGTGCTGGTCCAGCGCATCGCCGTCACCGCCGGCTCTTCGGGTCGATCGCCTCGCGCATCCCCTCGCCCAGCAGGGTGAAGCCGAGTGCGACCACGATGATCGCCAACGCCGGGTAGTAGGCCAGCTCCGGCCGTACCTCGAAGTAGCGGACGCCGTCCACGCCGAGCATCAGGCCCCACTCGGCCCGGTTGATGTCCGGGTCACCGAGGCCGAGGAAGGAGAGCGAGGCGGCTTCCAGGATCGCGGTGGAGAGGGTGAGCGTGGCCTGGACGATCACCGCGGTCATCGCGTTGGGCAGCATGTGCCGCAGCACGATGGATCGTTGCTTCACACCGAGCGCCCGGGCGGCCAGCACGTGGTCGCTCTCCCGCTGGGCCAGCATCGAGCCGCGCAGCAGCCGGGCGAAGATCGGCACGTTGACGATGGCCACCGCCATGATCACCGTCCACTGGCTGGACCGGCTGGCCATGGCGACCAGGCTGATCGCCAGCAGCAGCGCCGGCAGGGCCAGCATCACGTCGGTGAGGCGCATCAGGATGTTGTCGACCCAGCCGCCGAAGGCGCCGGCGAGGGCACCGAACAGCGTGCCGAGCGCCAGCCCGATCAGCGTGGCGAAGACGCCGACGAAGAGGGTCTGCCGGCTGCCGTAGATCAGGCGGGAGAGGAAGTCCCGGCCGAGCGGATCCGAGCCGAGCGGGAAATCGCCGCTGGCCCCGGGAATGTTGTCGACGGTGAGGTTCTTGGTCAGCTCGTCGAACCGCTGCCCCGGGTCGTGCGGCGCGAGCAGCGGCGCGAAGATCGCCACCAGGACGAACACCGCGACGATGGCCGCGCCGAACATGGCGACCGGGTTGTGCCGCAGCCGCCGGACGGCGTCCCGGATGAGGCTCACACCGCCCTTGTCGGCGCTGGCGCGAGCCAGTTCGTCCAGCTTCGCCTTCTTCCGGTCGCCGAGCCGGCCGATGCCCCGCTCGGTCGCGCCCTTGGGCCGCTGGCCGGGGGTGTCGGCGCCGTCGCGCGGGGCGGTCACCCCGGGCCGGGTGGTCGGGTCGCTCATGCTGCCACCTCGCTTCGCTCGGCGGCAGCGAGAGGCTCCGCCACACTGTGCCTGGTGATTCCCCACCCACCGCGCCCAGGCCGGCGCTTCTCGCTGAGCCTCGTGCGCTCGCTCATCGCACACGCACCCTGGGGTCGATCACGGCGTAGGAGAGGTCGACCAGGAGGTTGACCACCACGAAGACCATCGCGGCCAGCAGAATCAGCGCCTGGAGCACCGGGTAGTCGCGACCGCCGCTGATCGAGTCGGTGATCAGCGTGCCCAGGCCACCCCAGTTGTAGACCTTCTCGGTCAGCACCGCGCCGGAGAGCAGCGCGCCGGTCTGCAGGCCGATGGTGGTGACCACCGGCAGCAGGGCGTTGCGCAGGATGTGCCGGCCCCGGATGGTCTTGTGCCGCAGGCCCTTCGCCTCCGCCGTACGGACGTAGTCCTCGTTGAGCACGTCCAGCACGCTGGCCCGGGTCATCCGGACGATCACCGCCAGCGGGATGGTGGCCAGGGTGAGGGCCGGCAGGATCAGGTGCCACAGCGCGTCGGCGGTGGCGTCGAACTCCCGGGTGAGCAGTCCGTCGAGGACGAAGAATCCGGTGACGTTGGTGTTGTCCAGACCGGTGCTGAGCCGCCCCGAGGGCGGGAACCAGTGGATGTTCTGGGTGAAGACGTCCTTGAGCAGGTAGCCCAGGAAGAAGATCGGAATCGAGATGCCGAGTAGGGTGCCGGCGATGCTCAGGTTGTCCAGCAGCCGTCCCCGGAAGCGGGCGGCGAGGTAACCGAGCGGCACCCCCAGCCCGACCGCAATGATCATGGCAGCCAGGGCCAGCTCGATGGTGGCCGGGAAGGCGCGGCCGATCACCTCGGTGACCGCGTCGCCGGTCCGGATCGAGTTGCCGAAGTCGCCGGTCAGCACCCGCTGCATGAACTTGGCGTACTGCACCATGATCGGCTGGTCATAGCCGAGCGCCTTGGTCAGCAGGGCGCGGTTCTGCGGGGTGGCCCGCTCACCGAGCAGCGCGTCGACCGGGCCGCCGGGCAGGTTCCGCAGCCAGATGAAGATCAGCGCCGACAGCGCTATCAGGGTCACCACCAGCTGAAGCAGGCGGCGGACTATGACTCGCAACATCTCTCACACACCAGATTCTCGATAACAGCGGGTCGGCCCGGGCCGGGGAAGCCCGGCCCGGGCCGATTCCGTGTACGGCGTCAGCGGCGTCGTCAGCCGACGCTGACCGTGTTGAACCGCTCGTCGGTCAGCGGGCTGGCGATCATGCCCTTGACGTCCTTGGTGACCACGATGGCCGGCGGGGCGTGCCAGATCGGCACGGCCGGAAGCCACTTGGCGGCGATGTCGCGGTTGACCTGCTCCCAGGCGGCCTTCTTGCCGGCCTCGTCGACGGTGCCGTCGGCCTTGGCGATGGCGTCGAACATGTCGGTCACCGCCGCGTCACCGAACTCGGTCTTGGCGCGACCGAAGAAGGTGCCGACGAAGTTGCCCGGGTCGTTGTAGTCACCGGTCCAGCCGAGGATGTGCAGGTCGTGCTTGCCGAACTGCTGCACGTCGTCCTTGTAGCCACCGTTCCACGGGCGGGACACACCGTTGACCTTGATGCCGACGGCCTGCAGGTCGTTGGCGAGAACGGTGAAGATCTCCTGCGGGTTCGGCATGTACGGCCGGGAGACGTCGGTCGGGTAGTAGAAGTTGAGCGTCAGACCCTCGGCGCCCGCCTCCTTGAGCAGCTGCTTGGCCTTCTCCGGGTCGTACTCGTACTTCTGCACGTCCGGCGCGTAGCCGAGCACGGTGTCCGGCATGAACTCGTCGGCGACCTTGGTGCCACCCGGGCCCTTGGTCTGGACGAGCTGCTGACGGTTGAGGGCGTAGGCGATCGCCTGGCGCACCCGCAGGTCCTTCAGCTTCGGGTTCTTCTGGTTGATGCCCAGGTAGAGGATGTTGAACGCCGGGCGGTTGATGACGTTGAAGCCTTCGCTCTCCAGCGCCTTGCGGTCGGCCGGGGCCGGGAAGTCGATGCCCTGGACGGTGCCGGCCCGCAGCTCCTGCTTGCGGGTGTTCTCGTCCTTGATGACCTTGATGATCAGCTTGTCGACCTTGGCCTTTTCGCCCCAGTAGTCGGGGTTCCGGTTCAGGGTGATCTCACCCTTGGCCTTGTCCCAGCCGCCGTACGTGAACGGGCCGGTGCCGACCGGGTGCTCGTTGGCGAACGCGCTGTACTCGAACGAGTCGCCGTTCTGCTTGACCGTGTCGGCGTCGTACTTCTTCAGCGCCTCCGGGCTGGCGATCGACAGCGACGTCAGCGCGAAGGCCCCAGGGAAGGCGCCCTTGTACTCATTCATGGTGATGACGGCCGTGTTGTCGTCCTTGGCCTCACACTTGTTGTAGAGGGCCTTGCCGGCGTCCGGGCTCTCGTTGTTCGCGAAGCCGCCGAAGACGTCCAGGTAGTAGAGCATCTGGGACTGTGCGGCAGCGCCCTTCATGTTGTACCAGCGGTCGAAGTTGAAGCAGACCGCAGCGGCATTGAAGGCGTTGCCGTCGTGGAACTTCACACCCTTGCGGAGGTGGAAGGTCCAGACCTTGCCCTCGGGGTCGTGCTCCCAGCTCTCGGCCAGAGCGCCCTGGAGGTCAGCCGTGCCCGGCTTGTTCTGGATCAGGGTGTCGTACATCTGCCGGACCGGCCGGAACGACTCACCGTCGTCGTTGAAGATCGGGTCGAAGTTCTTCGGGTCACCGGCACCCGCGAAGACGAAGGTGCCGCCGGTCTTTGCCCCACCGCTGTCCCCGTCGCGCTCGCTCTTGGCGCAGCCGGACGCCCCGACCGCCAGAGCGGCTGCGGCCGCGAGGGCCACGGCCGCTTTACGCCTGCTCGCCTGCATCTCTCACCTCTGTCATGCGCCTGTCCACGCCGAAGTTGTGGCTCAGTCCGTGAGCGGGAGGCTATGACACGACACACAGAAGCGGAACGCCCGTTAGGCAATCGCTATCAAGCCGACACCAAGCTGCGGGTCTGACAGGGACTGATCTCGCGACAAACAGGACTGTCACAGCCGCGAGCAGATGCTGGGATCGGACAAATCATTGCAAGTCAATCCAGTCCAGGGCTGATCGCCTGGCCACGTGGCGAACGACACTCATCCCACATTCCGGCAACAACGATCGTCGGCCCATCGGCCGCTCAGGGGCCGGTACTCGCAGGGTCGGCAGCGCCCCCGGCACGGAGGAGGCGTCGCGGGACCGACGGCCCGTCTCCACCTCTCCGTGCCCGGTACGGCGCTCAGATCGCCCGGCGGCCCTCGAACGCCCGGCCCAGGGTGATCTCGTCGGCGTACTCAAGATCGCCGCCGACCGGCAGGCCGCTGGCCAGCCGGGTCACCGCGATCCCCATCGGCTTGACCAGCAGGGCCAGGTACGTCGCGGTCGCCTCGCCCTCGGTGTTCGGGTCGGTGGCGAGGATCAGCTCGCGCACCGCGCCACCGCCCAGCCGGGTCATCAGCTCCCGGATCCGCAGATTGTCCGGCCCGATCCCCTCCAGCGGATTGATCGCGCCGCCGAGCACGTGATAGCGACCGCGGAACTCACCGGTCCGCTCGATCGCCACCACGTCCTTCGGCTCCTCGACCACGCAGAGCACCTCGTCCGTACGCCGCGGGTCGCGGCAGATCCGGCACTGCTCCGACTCGGCCACGTTGAAGCAGCTCGTGCAGAAGCGCACCAGCTCCTTGACCTTGCGCAGCGCGCCGGCCAGCCGGTTCACGTCGGCCGGATCCGCCGACAGGACGTGGAAGGCGATCCGCTGGGCGCTCTTCGGGCCCACGCCGGGCAGCCGGCCCAGCTCGTCGATCAGGTCCTGGATGGCACCCTCGTACATCTGCCGGCTCAGAACCCGGGCAGGCCGAGGCCGCCCATCCCGCCCGCGACCGGGCCCATCTTCTTCTCGGTCAGCTCCCGAGCCGCCTCGGCGGCGTTGTGCACGGCCGCGACGACCAGGTCCTCCAGCGTCTCCACGTCCTCCGGGTCGACCGCCTTCGGGTCGATCTTGATCGCCTTCAGCTCACCGGTACCGGCGACGGTGGCGGTGACCAGGCCACCGCCCGCGGTGCCGGTCAGCTCCGCCTCGGCCAGCTCGGCCTGGGCCTTGGCGATCTGCTGCTGCATCTTCTGCGCCTGCTTCAGCATCTGCTGCATGTTCGGCTGTCCACCTGGGCGCACGGACGGCTCCTTCTCGCACTCGTCTGATCGGCCGCGCCCAGCCTAGTCGGGCGGCGGCACCGGTCCTCCGCGGTCGGCGCGCGATCAGCGCGCGTCCACCTCGTCGATCTTCTCCGCCCCGAACGCCTCCCGGAGCAGCCGCACCGCCTGCTCCTCGCTGGACTGCCGGGCGGTCCGCTCGTCGATCACGTCGTCCAGCGGCTCGTCGCCCGGGTCGAAGCCCTCGTAGACGGGCGTCGCCTTCGCGGCGCCGGCCACCGGCCCGTCGTAGTCCGGGTCGTAGGGCGGCTCACCGGCCCACTCGGCGTCCGCGGTCTGCCGCGCCTGGGCCACGCGCGGTCCCTTGCCCGGCCCGCCGCCAGTGGCAGCCGCAGCGGCCGCCCGGGCCGCCGCGATCGCGCTGCTCACCGGCGCGCCGCCGGTCCCGCCCGCCGTGGGCCGCTGCGCCGCCGTCGTCGACCCGGTGGTCGAGCTTGGCGAGGAAGGACCAGCCGGCCCGGGTACGGCGGGAGCCGCCGTCACGGTCGCCGTGGCGCCGCCCGGCCGGGTCGGCTCCGGCGAGCCGGTCGCGGCGCCGCCGGGGCGGGCCGGCTCCGGCCAGTCCCCGCCCTCCTCGGCGCCGCCACCCGGTCGGGCCGGTTCGGGCCACTCCTCGTCGTCGTTCGGTGCGTCGGCCCCGCGGCCGGGCACCCGAGCAGAGGGATCACCCGTCCGCGCCGGGGCGCCCGAGCCGTTCGGGGAGCCGCCGGCGTCCGTCCGGGCGTGACCGGGCACGGCGGACCGGGTCGGGGCAGTGCCACGACTCGCGCCGCCCCCGCCGTCCGGGCCACCGCCCGGACCCGCCGGCCCACCGGCTGAGCCGGCCGGACCGCCCGACGGGCCAGCAGCGGGCGCGGCGGCGGCCGGCCGGGGCGGAGCGGCGGAACGGGTCGGGCCGCCGAGCGTCGCGGCACCCCGCTCGCCGGCCACCTCGCAACGGATCTGCCAGCGGCCACCCAACTCCTCGTAGAGCGCGTCGGTCAGCACCGCGGAGTGATCGGCCATCATCTTGGCCAGCACCGTCGACTTCACGGTCAGCACCAGCGTGTCGCCGTCCAGGTCGCGGACCACCGCGTCGCGCATCAGCGCCGCGATCCGCTTGTTGGTGCGGTTGACCTTGCCGACCACCTCGGGCCAGACCCGGCGTACGGCGACGGCGTCCAGCGCGCCGGGCGGGGCCGAGCCGGGACGCGGCGGCTCCGGGGTGGCCGGATCGGGCATCACCGCCGACGGCGGCACGGAACGACGGGCAGGGGCACCGGAGGCCGGGCCGGCCCCGGCCAGGGCCGCGTCGGCCGGCGTCGGGGTGGCCGGGGCGGGACGGGAGCCGTCGGCTGGGCTCGGGGCGGAACGGGCATCGGCGGCCGGGCTCGACGCGGAACGGGCATCGTCGGCCGGGCTCGGGGCGGCCGGCGCGGAACGGGAACCGGCGGCCGCGGCAGCGGCCCGCGCGGCGGCCATGCCGGTCGGGGTGCCGGCAGCCGCCGGCGTGCCGGCGGTCTCCGGGTGGGACGCGGCGACAGCCGCGGCCGGGGCGGGAGGCTCCTGGCGTACCTCGGGGGCGGGGGCGACCGGCGCGGGGCCGGCGGCGGCCGACGGCGGCTCGGCACCGCCCACGGTGAGCCGGCGTTCCATCCGTTCCAGGCGCTGGAGCAGGCCGCCGGACGAGTCGTCCACGCCGGGCAGCAGCATCCGGGCGCAGATCAGCTCCAGCAGCAGCCGGGGAGCGGTGGTGCCGCGCATCTCGACCAGGCCGTTGTGCACGATGTCCGCGCAGCGGGACAGGGTGGCCGAGCCGAGCCGCTGGGCCTGGGCGGCCATCCGCTCGATCTGGTCGTCCGGGCCGTCGATCAGGCCCTTGGCGGCGGCGTCCGGCACCTGCTGCATGACGATCAGGTCGCGGAGCCGTTCCAGCAGGTCGGAGGCGAACCGGCGGGGATCGTGGCCGGCCTCGGCGACCCGGTCCACGGTCGCGTACGCGGCGGCGCCGTCCCCGGCGGCAAGGGCGTCGCACATCTCGTCGATCAACGCGGAGTCGGTGACGCCGAGCAGTGCGGCGGCTCGGGCGTAGCTGACCCCCTCCGGGCCGGCGCCCGCGATGAGCTGGTCGAGCACGGAGAGGCTGTCCCGGGCGCTGCCACCGCCGGCGCGCACCACCAGCGGGAAGACCGCCGGCTCGACCTTGGCACCCTCGGCCTCGCAGAGCTGCTCAAGATACGGCCGGAGCACCTTCGGCGGGATCAGCCGGAACGGGTAGTGGTGGGTCCGCGACTTGATCGTGCCGAGGACCTTCTCCGGCTCGGTGGTGGCGAAGATGAACTTGACGAACTCCGGGGGCTCCTCGACCAGCTTGAGCAGGGCGTTGAAGCCGGCCGACGAGACCATGTGCGCCTCGTCGATGACGTAGATCTTGAAGCGGCTGCGGGCCGGCGCGAAGAACGCCTTCTCGCGCAGCTCGCGGGCGTCGTCGACACCGCCGTGGCTGGCCGCGTCGATCTCGATGACGTCGATCGAGCCGGCGCCGTCGGTGGCCAGCGAGCGACAGGACTCACACTGCCCGCAGGGCTCGGGAGTGGGCCCCTGCTCGCAGTTGAGCGAGCGGGCCAGAATCCGGGCGCTGGAGGTCTTGCCGCAGCCCCGGGGGCCGGAGAAGAGATACGCATGGTTCAGCCGCCCGCTACGCAGCGCCTGCGACAGCGGCTCGGTGACGTGCTCCTGACCGATGACCTCGGCGAACGTACGGGGCCGGTACTTGCGGTAAAGGGCCAGTGCCACCCGTACCGCCTCCTCTCGACCGAGCCATTCTGCGCCGGTCGGGCGCGGGTGACCACCCACCACCCCGTGACCTGACCCGCAGGAACGTTACCGGTACCCGGAGACAGAAAGGCCTCCCGTGCACCCGGCAGAGCTCGCTTATCCTTGCTGCCTTCCGGCCCTGGGGAGGTTCACGAGATACCGCCGCACGGGAGGTGCCGCCAAGCCTACCCGACGCCGCGTCGATCTTCAGGGGGTGGTGGGGTGGCCCACCCGACGGGGACCTGTATCCTGGCTCGCGGAGGATTCGCCTAGAGGCCTAGGGCGCACGCTTGGAAAGCGTGTTGGGTTAACACCCTCACGAGTTCGAATCTCGTATCCTCCGCTCGCTTGAGCAGGAAGAACGACAGGGCCGGCCCCACAGGGACCGGCCCTGAATCGTCTCCACAGTCGCCTCGTCCCAATTGTCGTCCCGTGGGGTCGAACAGAGGACATTTTCTTCCCGGCGCGCCTGACTGAGCAACCGCTCCTCTCGCTCGTCTCATCGGGGCTTGAAAGACTCGGGCATGCAGAGTCGCGCGGCGCGGTCGCCGACACTCGTACACATGTTCCATCCACAGCCTGTGGATGCCGAGAGGATCGGATGAGTTACCAGCTCAGCGCGGTCGTCGCCGACGTCGAACTGCTTCGCGAGCAGACCGTCGACCTGGACCACGCGGTCCTCGCCGCGCTCCGTCAGGACTTCGCGCTGCTGCCGATCACCCCCCAACTCGTCGAGGAGTTGACCGGGGGGCTGCCCGACTTCGCCTCCGGCGAGCCGTCCGCCGAGCACCCGTTCCAGCTCGTCCTGTCGCCGGCCCTGGCGGGCGACGGCTCCAGGTCGCAGCGCGGCGACAGACGCGCCGCGCCGGAGTTGTCGCAGGTGTTGGCCGGCTGGTCGCGGGAGGGCCCGGTGGCGTACCTGGAGGCGGAGTTCGCCGGCGGGCTGGGCCACCAGTCGGCGGTGGTCTGGCTGGGCGGCGAGGTGAGCTGGGGACCGTGCTTCGACGGTGCGTTGGACCGGCCGCGCACCGAGTGGCCGATCAACGGCGCGCTCGCCCGACTGGGCGTCGAGCCGGGGCCCTGGATCGACCCGTTCGCCGAGCTGGGCCTGCACCTGGAACGCGACACGGCCGGCTGGCTGGCACACGGCCGCCGCGGCCTCTCCGCCGACTACTGGGACGAGCTGGCCGACGAGTGGGAACTGCGGCAATCCGGACAGCACCAGCAACCTCATCGCCCCGGTCCCGTTGGGGACTGGGGGATTTCATGAGACTGCGACAATTCGGATTCATCGCCGCGTTGACGGTGGCCGCCTCGGTCGCCGGCAGCGGCGTCCGTCCACAGGGGTCGGACGTGTCGGCCTGGCCGGTCGGGGCCGCCGAGGTGGTCAGCCTCGACGGGCTGCGCAACGCCGAGTTCGGCGTCACCGAGGCGGAACTGACCCGGCGTGGGGTGCTGCGTACCGAGCTGGACGCGTGCGGCCCGACGCTGGCCGGGCACGGCTCGGTCAGCCCGATCTTCGTCGACGAACGCCTCGTCCTGCTCTGGCTCGACGAACCGATGAGCACACCCGAGGGGATCACCGTCGGCGCGCCGGTCGCCGAGGTACGCGTCGCCTACCCGTCGGCGGTCGAGTTGGCCGCGCCACCGGCGACGTACCGGTTCGACGGGCTGCTCGCCCGGCACGGCGACCGGGCGTACCTGTTCCTGCACGACGGAACGACCGTCCGGGAGATCATCGCCGGGTACGCGGACTGGGCCCGCCGCCTCTTCGACGAGGGCTACGGCCCCTGCTGACCGGGAGCGCCGCGATTTCCGACCCGTTCCGGGGACACCGCCCAGGCACTTCGTCGGGTTAAGGTGCGGCCGCACCCGTTCCGGCCGACCTCCGGGCCGAATGCAACGTGAGTTCCGCCGCCTGATCCGCGATCCGCGACCGGCGGTCATCGACTTTCCACGCAAGGGATTCGCGACAGATCATGTCAAGAAGATGGATCTCCGTGCTGATCACCGCTGGGCTGGCTCTCGGTGCGTCGATCGACACGTCTCAACCGGTGAATGCGGCAGGCTCCTCTCCCGATGGTGGTGGCTGGGCGAACGCCGGCGTCAAGCCGGGCGCGCGCACGAGTTCGCTCTCCGCGAGCGCCACCACGCCGCCCGGCTACACGATCCGTGGCATCGACGTCTCCAGCCACGACCACACCCTCGGCCCGATCGACTGGCCGGGCGTGGCGGCCAACGGGTACAAGTTCGCGTACATCAAGGCGACCGAGGGGCAGACCTACCTCAACCCCTACTTCGCCGAGGACTACCGTGCGGCCAAGGCGGCCGGACTGCTCGTCGGCGCCTACCACTTCGCGCGCCCGGACAGCCGCAACCCGGTCGCCGAGGCGAACTACTTCATCGACAACGCACGGTTCGCCAAGGACCGCCAGACTCTCGTGCCCATGCTGGACCTCGAATGGCCGTACTGGAGTGGCGCGCCGGCCTGCTACGGGCTGACCCCGACGGAGCTTTCCAACTGGATCCGAGCCTTCAGCAACCAGGTCAGGGCCCGCATCGGCCGGCCGGTGATGATCTACACCAACACCAACTGGTGGAACCCGTGCACCGGCAACGACGCGTCCTTCGGCGACCACCCGCTGGACATCGCGGGCTACACCGCCACCCGCCCGCCGCTGCCGGCCGGCTGGACGACGGAGGCCATCTGGCAGTACGCGCCCGGTAACCCCAGCCAGCCCGCCAACCACAGCCAGAACGTGTTCAACGGCGACTACGCCGCCCTCACCCGGCTCACCGGCGCACCGGCAGCCGCGGCGCCGGTCGCGTTCCGCGCCCGCGTCAACAACCGCTACGTCGTGGCCGAGAGCGCCGGCGCCAAGCCGCTGATCGGCAACCGGACCGCGGTCGGGCTCTGGGAACAGTTCGACATGATCGATGCGGGCGGCGGCTTCGTCGCTCTCCGCTCGCGGGCCAACGGCAGGTACGTGGTGGCGGAGAGCGCGGGCACCAAGCCGCTGATCGCCAACCGGACCGCGATCGGCCCGTGGGAGAAGTTCACGGTCATCAACAACGCGGACGGCAGCATCAGCCTCCGCGCCAACGCCAACGGCAGGTACGTGGTGGCGGAGAGCGCGGGCACCAAGCCACTGATCGCCAACCGGACCGCGATCGGGCTCTGGGAGAAGTTCTCCATGGTGACCACCGCGTGAGCCACGGCGGGCCGGCCTTCCCGGCCTGGCCCGCCGACCTGGTCGTACCTCACGAATCGCCCGGGCCGGTCCGATGAGCGAATAAGACTAGTGATCCAGAGATACGGAAACGCCCGGCTGGTCCTTCGGGACCGACCGGGCGTTTCGCCTGTTCATGAGCGGTGGCGGCGGGATTTGAACCCGCGGAGGGCGTAAACCCTCACACGCTTTCGAGGCGTGCTCCTTAGGCCACTCGGACACGCCACCGCCGAGAAGGGTACAGGACCGCCGGTCCGGACGCCGAACCGGTATCCCCTCGGCCAACCTGGCAGGATCTTTGGCATGAGTACGCACATCGGCGCTGAGCCGGGAGAGATCGCCGAGCGGGTCCTGATGCCGGGCGACCCGCTGCGGGCCAAGTGGATCGCGGAGACCTACCTCGAAGACCCCCGCTGTTACACGACGGTCCGCGGCATGCTGGGCTTCACCGGCCGCTGGAACGGCGTCGAGGTCTCCGTCCAGGGCTCCGGCATGGGCATGCCCTCCGCCTCCATCTACGCCCACGAGCTGATCAACGAGTACGGCGTGAAGAGCCTGATCCGGGTCGGCTCCTGCGGCGCCCTCCGCGAGGACCTCCAACTGCGCGACGTGATCGCCGCGATCGGGTCGTCCACCGACTCGAACATGAACCGGATGCGCTTCGACGGGCTGATCGACTACGCCCCGGTCGCCGACTTCGGGCTGCTGCGTACCTCGGTCGAGGTCGCCGAGCGGCGCGGCATCACCATGCACGTCGGCCCGATCCTGGCGGCGGACGCCTTCTACACCGACCGGCCCGACCTCTACGACACCCTGGCCGACTACGGCGTGCTCGCGGTGGAGATGGAGTCCGCCGCGCTCTACACGATCGCGGCCCGGTTCAAGGCCCGGGCGCTGACCATCCTGACCGTCAGCGACCACATCAAGACCGGCGAGAAGACCACCTCCGCCGAGCGCGAGCAGACCTTCAGCCAGATGGTCGAGGTCGCCCTCGACACCATCATCGCCTGACCTTTCCGCGACTCTTCGCCGCCCCGCCACCGTCGTCGGTGGTGGGGCGGCAGCGTTTCAGATCACAGAAATAAATACGACCGGTCGTGCTTTTTCTGGGTACGCTGCCCGCATGTCCTCCGACGGCCGCGTCGCCCGCGGCGAGCGCACCCGCACCGCGGCGCTGGACGCCGCCGTGGCCCTGGCCACCGAGGCCGGTCTGCACGGGCTCTCCCTGGCGCAGCTCGCCGACAGCCTCGGGGTCAGCAAGTCCGGCCTGTTCGCGCACTGGCGGTCCAAGGAGGCCCTCCAACTGGCCACCGTCGACCGGGCCGTCGCGCAGTGGCAGGAGCGGATCGTCCACCCCGCCCTGCGCGCCCCTCGGGGCGTACGGCGGCTGCGGGCCGTGCACGACGCCCGGATCGACTTCTACGCCGCCCGGGTGCTCCCCGGGGGCTGCTTCTTCGCGAACACCGAGTTCGAGTACAACGCCCGCCCCGGCCCGGTCCGGGACCGGCTCGCCGCGGCGTTCAGCCAGTGGGCCGCCTTCCTCGAACGCCTCGTTCAGGAGGCCGTCGACCTCGGCGAGCTTCCCGCCGACCTGGACGTTCCCCAGTTGGCGTACGAGATCGACGCGCTCGGGATCAGCGCCGTGATGCGCTCCCGGCTGCTCGACCCGGACACCGCCTACCGGCACGCCCGCCGGGGCCTGCTCAACCGCCTACGGCCGCTGTGCCCCGATCCGACCCTGCTACCGGAAGGTCCCTCATGAGCCACGCCATCGTCGACCGCCCCGCCGTCGAGTTCGGTCACGTCGAGCACGTACCGGTGCACTTCGACGACCTCGACGCCATGGGCATCCTGCACAACGCCCGGTACGCGGTGCTGCTGGAACGGGCCCTGACGCCGTACTGGGCCGAGCGTGGCGTCGCCTTCCGGGCCGGCCGGCAGAGCGCCCCCGACGTCTTCCACGCGGTACGCGAGTTCACCATCACCTACCGCGCGCCGGTCACCGGTACCGGGCCGGTCGCCGTGCACTTCTGGCTCGATCACTTCGGCACCACCAGCGCCCGGTACGCCTTCGAGTTCCGCTCGGTAAACGGGGACACCCTGCACGCCGACGGCACCCGGTCGATCGTCCGGCTGGACCCGGCGACCATGCGCCCCACCGCGTGGACCGAGACCGCCCGGACAGTCGCCGCGACCCTGCTGCGCCCTTGAGCGCGTCAGGAGGGGTCCCCTGCTCCGCACGAGGCGTTGAGGGGCCCCTCCTTACCGGAAGAAGGCGCGCAGCAGCGCGGAGCTCTCCGTCTCCAGGACGCCGGCATAGACCTCGGGGCGGTGGGTGAGGCGGCGGTCCCGCAGCACGTCCCAGAGCGACCCCACCGCGCCCGTCTTCGGCTCCCACGCGCCGAAGACCACCGTCGAGATCCGGGCCAGGGAGATCGCCCCGGCGCACATCGTGCACGGCTCCAGCGTCACCACCAGGGTGCAGTCCGCCAACCGCCACCGGCCCAGCCGCTCGGCGGCCCGGCGCAGCGCCAGCACCTCGGCGTGGGCGGTCGGGTCGCCGGTCAGCTCCCGCTCGTTGCGCCCGACGGCCAGTTCCACGCCGTCCGGACCGTAGACGACCGCGCCGACCGGGACGTCCTCCACCGCGGCCTCGCCGTCCGCCGCCGGGGCGCTGTCCGGGCCGGTCACCGCGACCTCCAGCGCCCGGCGCATCCACAGCTCGTGCCGCTGCCGGCGGCCCACGCCGCCGGGATCGGCCAGCCCCTCGTCGGCGCCGGGACCGACCCGGCCCACCGCGCCCGGGGTGGGCTGCCCCGGACGTACGGTCTCCAGCGCCGGATCGGTCACGTCGGCCGGCTCCCCGCCGCCGGACGGCACCGCTCCGGCCGGCTCAGACCTCACGCAGCGCCTCGACCTCGTCCGCACAGCCGAGCACCTGGCAGACCTCGGCGGTGACGTCGGCCGGCATCATCCCCTCGTGGGCGCAGAGGGCCAGCAGCTTCTGCGTCGAGATGCCCAGGTCGGCGAGGATGTCCGCGTCGCCCACCGGGTCGGCCTCCGGATCCACCGCCGGCTGCTCGCTCTCGTCGTCGCCACCGGCGGCCGGCCGCGGCTCGTCGGTGTCCTCCAGGCCGGTGACCGGGGCCTTCAGATCACCGACCAGCAGCGCGCCCAGCCGCGACTCGTCCGCGTACGCCGAATCGGAGCCGAAGACCCGCAGGTCCTCCCCCTCGTCCAGGCGCAGGATCACCAGGTACGTGTCGTCGGCCTCGACGAAGAGCAGGGACAGGTCGGCGTCCGGCTCGACGTCGCGCAGCCGGTCGGCGACCTCGTCGACGTCGGTGGCGCCCCGCAGGTTCACCTCGTCAGCGGTCCAGCCGCCCTCGACGCGCGCCACGGCAGCAGCGAAGTACGACACGGTCCCCCCAAATTGGCCTCGGCAGCACGCCGACTCGTCACGCGTGCACGTTAACCGGTCGGGTCGGCAGGCGACCGGTCAACGCCCCGAAGGGCCGGCCGTTGCTGGAGAAAGTCGGTCAGCCGGCGACGCGCCGGCGGGTGGCGATGAGCTGGCGCAGCCGCTCGGTGCGGGCCCGCTGCGGCCGCTCGCGCTGACGCACCGCGCGGGCACCGGCCAACTCGGCGAGGAGTTGCAGGCGGCGGCGGCTCCGCTCGGGGTCGAGCCGCGGCGGGATGGTCCAGGCCATACCGCCGAGCGTGACCCGTCACCTCGCGTACGTCAAGCCGGTCTTCGCTGTGCGGTGAGACAGTCACGCAAGGTCACCAGAGCGGCCAGTCGCCGCTCTGCGCCCAGCGGAGCGCGACGACGGCCGCGGCGATGCTCCAGCCGCCGGCGGTGACGATCGCGATCCCGGTGGCCACCCCCCGATCGCCGTACCGGACCAGCACGCCGGCGGCCAGCCAGGCCAGCCCGCCGGCGAGCACCGTCCACCACGCGTAGCTGGGCACGTCGTGGCCGAGCAGGCCGAACAGGAGCAGCCAGGCGAAGGCGACCACGGCGCCGGCCGCGACGCCGCCGCCGGTGACCCGGTACGGCTCGCGCCAGCTCGGCCGGGGCGGCGCCCCGGCGGGGAAGAGCCCCGACGGGGTGTACGGCAGCAGCCGCGCCGGCCCCGGACCGGACTCGCCGGGTCCGGCGTACCACCCGCTCATCGCCCTGCTCCCTTCACGGACGGTGGACGTACCGAGATCACGCAGAGCCACCGTGCCCGGCCCCGACGGGCGCGGACGGGTCTCGACGTTCGTTCCTACGGTAGTGGTCTGCCAGGATGACCGGATGCGCTCGCGATCGATCGGACGCCGCACGCGGGCGGCGTACCCGGTCCTGCTGCTGCTCCTGCCGGCCCTGGCCGCCGGGTGCGCCCCCGGCGACCGGCCCACGGCCACCTCGGGCAACACGTGGCAGGATCCGAGCGCCGTGGCCACCGCCGGGCAGCCCGCCAAGCCGGACGCGCCGTCGGAATCCGCGTCGCCGAGCCCGACGGCCCTGCGGCACGTCTTCCCGGTACGCGGAGACAACGTCGCCTACCATCCGACGCACTCGGCGTACCCCGGGACGGACATCTTCGCCAACTGCGGCACTCCGGTCGTCGCGGTCACCGACGGCCGGATCCTTGAGGTGAGCCGGGTGGACCGGTTCGACCGGCGCGGCCCGCTCGGGCCGTACAACGGGGGCCTGTCGGTCTCCCTGCTCGGCGACGACGGGGTCCGCTACTACGGGTCGCACCTGAGCGTCATCGCCGCCGGCATCGACCCGGACGTACGCGTTCACGCCGGCCAGCCGCTCGGCAAGGTCGGCCGCACCGGCAACGCCAACAACGTGTGTCACCTGCACTTCGGCATCTCCCCGCAGTGCCAGGGCCATGACGACTGGTGGATCCGTCGGGGCGTGATCTGGCCGGCCAGATACCTGGACTCGTGGCGGAAGCAGGGCAACCGTGAGCCGGCCGCCGAGGTGACCGCCTGGCAGCACGAACACGGCTGCCCCAAGGCACCGGCCAAGGCCGGCGGGGCCGGCTGACCGTCGTCCACTCCCGACACCCGGCAGGCGGCGGCGCGGACGCGTAGGTTGCAGGGCATGACTGCCCGGGATCCCATCGCCGACCTGCGTCGGATCGCGTTCCTGCTGGAGAAGGCGAACGAGGCCACCTACCGGGTCCGGGCGTTCCGGTCGGCGGCCAACGGGCTCGCCGCGCTGCCCGCCGGAGAGGTGGCCGAGCGGGCGCGCACCGGCAAGCTGACCGAGCTGTCCGGCGTGGGCGACGTCACGGCCCGCTGCGTGGTCGAGTCGCTGGCCGGCGAGGAGCCGGTCTATCTGCGCCGGCTGGTCGCCACCGAGGGCACCGACCTGGACGCGGCCGCGGCGGCGCTGCGGGACGCGCTGCGGGGCGACTGCCACACCCACTCCGACTGGTCGGACGGCGGCTCACCGATCGAGGAGATGGCCCTGGCGGCGGTCGAGCTGGGGCACGAGTACCTGGTGCTGACCGACCACTCGCCCCGGCTGAAGGTTGCCCGGGGGCTGACCGCGGAGCGGCTGCGCAAGCAGCTCGACCACGTGGCGGCGGTGAACGACGCGCTGCCGAAGGGTTTCCGCATCCTCACCGGCATCGAGGTGGACATCCTCGCCGACGGGTCGCTGGACCAGGAGGAGGAGCTACTGGCCCGGCTCGACGTGGTGGTCGGCTCGGTGCACAGCGGCCTGAACGACGACCGGGCGAAGATGACCCGGCGGATGCTCACCGCCGTGGCGAACCCGCACCTGGACATCCTCGGCCACTGCACCGGCCGGATGGTGTCGTCCCGGCCGGCCGGGGTGACGGGGCCGGGCGACCGGGGGCACCGGGCCCGTACCCGCGGCGAGAGCGACTTCGACGCGGACGCCGTCTTCGCGGCCTGCGCGGAACGCGGCGTGGCGGTCGAGATCAATTCCCGCCCGGAGCGGCAGGACCCGCCGAAGCGGCTGATCCGCCGCGCCCTGGAGGCCGGCTGCCGGTTCGCCATCAACACCGACGCGCACGCCCCCGGTCAGCTGGACTGGCAGCGGTTCGGCTGCCAGCGCGCGGCACTCTGCGGCGTGCCGGCGAACCGGGTGGTCAACACCTGGAAGGCGGATCGCCTGCTCAAATGGGCCCGCACCCGGGGCTGACCCCGCCCGCCACCCGGCTCAGGCCCCGGCAGCCGGCTCCGTGGCCGGCACGGCAGCGGCACCGAGCACGGGCCGCGGCCGGCGCCGGCCGAGCACCCCCTGCGCGACCGCCACGCCGAGCAGCACGATCAGGGCGCCCACCGGCTGGTGCCAGTTCATCCGCTCGTCGAGCACCAGCGCGCCGACCAGCACCGCGAAGACCGGGATCAGGTACGTGACGGTGGACGCCGTGCTCGCCCCGGCCACCCGGATGTTGCGCAGGTTGATCACGAAGGCCAGCCCGGTGCCGAGCGCGCCGAGCGCCAGCACGCTGGCGACCACCTGCCCGGAGAGGCCGGCCGGCATCGGCGGCGCCCCGGCCACCAGCGGCGCGACCACCGCGAGCTGCGCCGTCGCGACCAGCAGCTGCGCCGCCGACAGCGACAGGCCGGAGTAGGTGCTGCCGGCGATGAACTTCTTCTGGTACGGGATGGCGACGCCGTAGCCGGCCGCCGCCCCCAGGCACATGAGCTGCCCGGTGAAGTGCGCCCCGCCGACGCCCTCCCAGACGCCGAGCACCACCAGAACACCGACGAAGCCCAGCCCGAGCCCGACCGCGCGCCGCACGGTCAGCCGCTCGGTACGGAACACCAGCACCGCCAGCGGCAGCACGATCAGCGGGGTGGTCGCGTTCCAGATCCCGGCGAGCATCGACTCCACCCGCTGCTCGCCGAAGCCGAAGAGGGTGAACGGCAGGGACACGCCGAAGGCGGCGACCACCAGCAGGTGCGCCCAGATCCGGGGCTCGCGGGGCAGCCGGTCACGCAACACGGCCAGCACCACCAGCAGGGTCGCCGCACCGGTGGCGACCCGGTAGAGGGTGAGGTGCAGCGGATGCAACTCGGCCACCCCGACCTTGATGAAGAGGAAGCTGGAGCCCCAGATCACGCCAAGGGCGAGAAAGCCGGGCAACCAGCTACGCAGCGCCGCCCGGTCAGGAGTCAAATCCGCTGTCACCCCTGACACTCTGCCGCAGGGGTACGACGAAGTCGCGCGAAATTCGGACCCCGTGTCGATCACCACAGCAGCGGAGGTCCCGAGCGGTGCCGGTCCGGCCGGGCCGGTGTCTGAACACGGCAAACACGGTCGACAACGGAGTGGCCGGGTCGCGTAGGGTCGCAGCGTGGGACGAATCGATGACCTCGCCAACCGGTATGTGGCCGACTGGGCCGCACTGAGCCCGACCGGTGCCACCTACGTCGGCATCGCCGGCTACGACGACCAGCTCGACGACCTTTCCCCGGAGGGGTACGCGGCCCGCGCCGACCTGGTTCGACGCGCCCTGGCCGACCTCGACGTGACCGAGCCGGACTCGGAGGCCGAGCGGACCGCCAAGGAGGCGATGCAGGAACGCCTCGGCCTGGAACTCGCGCGGCACGACGCCGGCGAGACCACCAGCGAGGTCAACGTCATCGCCAGCGCGCTGCACGACATCCGCATGGTCTTCGACCTGATGCCGACCGAGGGCGACGACGCCAAGGCCAACATCGCCGCCCGGCTCAACAGCTTCGCCGGTGCGCTGGAGGACTACAAGCGCACCCTGCGCGAGTCGGCCGCGGCCGGGAAGATCAGCTCGCAGGTCCAGCTCGTCGAGGTCGCCAAGCAGTGCGACATCTGGACCGACCCGAACGGCGACGACTTCTTCCACGGCCTGGCCGGACGGCTCGGGGCGGACGGCGCATTCGGCGCCGAGCTGCGCAAGGGCGCCGCCGCCGCGACCGCGGCCACCGCCGAGTTCGGTCAGTTCCTCCGGAACGAGTTGGCCCCCCGGGGCCGGCAGAAGCAGGCCGCCGGGCGGGAGCGGTACGAGCTGGCCTCGCAGTACTTCCTCGGCGCCAAGGTCGACCTCGACGAGACGTACGCCTGGGGTTTCGCGGAGCTGGCTCGCCTGGAGGGCGAGATGCGGGCGGTGGCCGCCCGGATCGTCGGGCCCGGCGCGACCATCGACGACGCCGTACGCGCGCTGGACGCCG
The DNA here is from genome assembly GCF_900089605.1 of Micromonospora narathiwatensis. Classification (NCBI taxonomy): domain Bacteria; kingdom Bacillati; phylum Actinomycetota; class Actinomycetes; order Micromonosporales; family Micromonosporaceae; genus Micromonospora; species Micromonospora narathiwatensis. Next base: position 5,146,119 of record NZ_LT594324.1, read on the forward strand.
ACCCGGCCCGCACCATTCAGGGCAAGGAGGCGTTCCGGGACTGGATGCAGGCGCTCGCCGACAAGGCGATCGGCGAGCTGCACGGCACCCACTTCGACATCCCCGAGCAGGTCCGCCGGATCGAGTGCTGCCTCGCGCCGACCAGCGACGGTGCGATCTACTACACCGGCCCGAGCGAGGACTTCTCCCGGCCGGGCCGGATGTGGTGGGCGGTGCCGCAGGGCGTCACCGACTTCTCCACCTGGCGCGAGGTGACCACGGTCTACCACGAGGGTGTGCCCGGCCACCACCTCCAGGTCGCCCAGACCGCCGTCCGCGCCGACCTGCTCAACCGCTGGCAGCGGCTGCTCTGCTGGGTTTCCGGGCACGGCGAGGGTTGGGCGCTCTACTCCGAGCGGCTGATGGACGAGCTGGGCTACCTGGAGGACCCGGGCGACAAGCTCGGCATGCTCGACGCGCAGGCGTTCCGCGCGGCCCGGGTGATCGTCGACATCGGCATGCACCTGGAGCTGGAGATCCCCCGGGACAACCCGTTCGGCTTCCACCTCGGCGAGCGCTGGACGCCCGAGCTGGGCTGGGAGTTCATGCGGGCGCACTGCCGGGTGCCGGACGAGAACCTGCGCTTCGAGCTGAACCGCTACCTGGGCTGGCCGGGGCAGGCCCCGTCGTACAAGGTGGGCGAGCGGATCTGGTTGCAGGCCCGGGATGAGGCGAAGGCCCGCAAGGGCGCCGACTTCGACCTCAAGGAGTTCCACCGCCAGGCGCTCGACCTGGGCTCGCTGGGGCTCGACCCGCTGCGCCGGGCGCTGGGCCGGCTCTAGGTTCGGCTTGCGACGACGGACGGCCGGGAGTCGGAGGTGTCCTCCGGCTCCCGGCCGTTTCGCGTACCTCGCGTGGGTCAGCCCAGGTCGAGCTTGAGTGCCGGCTTGGCGGTGAGCCTGTTCGAGTCGACGAACGCCAGGTCGATCACCGGGTCGGTGAAGGTGACGGGCACCGGCGAGGTGATCGGGATACCGTCCGGGAACGGCAGGTCCGGGGTCAGGGTGACCTTGATGCCCGCGAGCCGCGCGACGAAGCGGGTGGTGTAGAAGGCGACGTCACCCTCGACGGTGAGCTGGTCGGTGACGTACCGCTGGGTCCGGCCCGCCGGCCCGTCGGCCCGTAGGACGAAGTCGTCCGTCACGCCCTTGGCCATGGTGAACTTCAGGCACGTGAGGGTGCCGTCACCGGCGGGCAGCTCGACGATGCCCTCGAACCGCAGCCCGGTCATGGTCACCTTGGAACCGGTGAGCTTGGCGGGCTTCGCGGCGACCCGGGGCTGGTTCGGCTCGGCGGCCAGCCGGGGCAGTGGCTGACCCGGCTCGACCGGCTTCGGCTTCGTCGGCGCCGGGCTGGCGCACGGGTCGGCGTCCGGGTTGCCCGGCGCGGTGGGCTTCGCCGGGGAGCTGCCGCTCGGCTCCGGCGCCGCGCTGCTGGGAGTGGTGCTCGCGGTAGGGGTGGCACCGGTCTCGGTAGCTGTCGGCTCGACGGCCACGATCGCCGCGGGAGCGGTCGATCCCTTCGGCTCGGGCGACGGCGGCGTGCCGGCCTCACCGGAGTCGCCGGTGAGCACGTTGCCGTCCGAACCCGTCTCGGCCGGCGTCGGACTCGGGCTGGCCGAGACGGCCGGGCTCGGGGTCGCCGGGCTCGGAGCGGCCGAGCCGGGGGTCGGGCAGGTTGCGGGTGCGGCCAGCGCACGTTCCTCGCCGCGGAGCGCGAACAGGCCGGCCATGGACATGGCGAGGACCAGCAGGATCGCGTACGACCTCGGGTCGCGGTGCCGGGCGGCCCGGTGGGCCGGGTCCGGGCCGACGGGCGGCAGGTCCTGGGTGGAGTCGGCGGGTTCGGTCGGGGCCGCCTCGCGCAACGGGTTACGCGGCTCGGGCAGCGTGTCGGTGAGGACGCCGGTGGTCTCCTCCTCGCGCTGCCGGGGCATCAGCTCGTCGACGAGGGCCAACTCGGGCTCGGCCTCGTCGCCCTGCCGCGGCCCGTCGTCGACGGCCGGTTCGGGTTCCTCGGCGGTGACCGCCGAGCGGCCGGGTACCCAGGCGAAGCCGAGCGCCGAGCCCACGATGCCGAGCAGCATGCCGATGAAGAAGCCGCCGAGGTTCACCCCGATCAGCGAGTAGACCGCCGTCACCGCCGCGATGACCGAGTAGAAGATCCGCTGCTGCGGGGTGAGCCACAGGAGCAGACCGCAGAGCACCAGGATGGTGGGGATCAGCCAGGCGAGGAAACCGGTCGGGCCCATCTTCAGCGTGAGGCCGGCCAGGGTCGCCTGGGTGGAGCCGAAGATCTCCGCTCCGGCGAGCAAGGTGAACAGGCCACCCCAGAACGGCCGGCTCCGCCGCCAGCGCCGGAAGCTGCGCCAGGCCCGGGTCGGCCCTCCGGGTCGGGCGTGCTGCGCGTCCGCGGTCGTCACGGACTCCTCCTCCTACGAACAGTGCGGTGATGGTGAGGGATTGCCGAACACGACGGGAGGTCCGCGAAGGGCGCCCTCCGCGGACCTCCCGGTCAGCTCAGAAGCACTGCTTGCCGGCGGCGTCGCCGAACGCGTGCACCTTCAGCTTCAGGCCCTTGAGGTTGAAGGTGCCGGCCGTGGTGTAGCGGGCGACCTGCTCGAGCTTGGTGATGGTCACGTGGTCGGCGCTCTGGCCGAACGAGCCGGCCGGGGCGGCGGCGCTCAGGTCGCTGGCGTCCTGACCAATCTTGATCTTGGTGAACGTGGCGTCGCCGGCGAGCGACTCCATCGCGATCAGCATGCCGTCGGCGGTTGCGGGCTCCTTGCCACCGCCGGCCTCGATCCGGAGCACCACGGGCATGCCGGGCAGGCTCGCGTCGACGGACTGGCAGAGGTTGTAGAGGTCCGCGTGGCCGATCTCGGAAATCGCGATCGGCACCGGCTTCGGGTTGTCCTTCTCGTACACGACGCCGCCGTACTGCTTGAAGCCGTCGCCCTCGAGCCGGGTCGCGCCCACCTTGAACTCCGTGCCGGAGACGGTGATGTTGGCGGCGATGGCACCGTTGGCCATGCCGAAGACGATGCCGCCGGCGGCGGCCGCGGCGGGAATCGCCATCGCGGCGAAGCGACGCCAGCGGGTGCCGCCACGCATCTGGCGGTCTTCCGATTCACTCACGAGGTCCTCCTCGAAGGGGGTGTCATCACCGATCGCGGGCGCGACTCGGGACGGGGGAGAGCGTGGGGCGCTTGCGGATGCCGTTGTGCCGACGGGACGCAGTACGCGGATTGGATGCTCTCGCGAAGCGACACACGTCACAAGCCCCTAGCTACTGACCAGTAATAGGCTCGCGCTATCAAGATCGCCGATGGTTACCAACAGTTAACAACCAGGCGACCGGATGCCCTGGACAAACCGCCCCGATTACGACGGGAAGACAGACAGGTTTCACCTGCGGTAGGCGCGGCGCACTTTCGTCACAGTTCGGTAACGGAGAGCTGACAAACCGCTGAGGATGACGAGGCGTTCACCCGTCCGGCGGAGGCGACTGACCGTCCGGCGCGGCGATTCAGATCGCTCGATCAAGCCACGACCCCAACAGATGATGGTCGATCGAGTCGATCCGGCCCAACGGACGCCCGTCGGCCACCCGCGCCCGCAACTCGTCCCGGGTGAACCAGCGCGCGTCCACCAGTTCCTCGCCGTCCACCCGCACCTCCGTGGACGCCGCCGTCGCCCGGAAACCGACCATCAGCCCCGCCGGGAACGGCCACGCCTGCGACCCCTGGTACAACACCTCGACGACGGTCACTCCGGCCTCCTCGGCCAACTCCCGGCGTACCGCGTCCTCCAGGCTCTCGCCGACCTCGACGAAACCGGCCAGCGTCGACCACGACCCCTCCGGCGCGCCCCGGTGCCGGGCCAGCAGGCAGCGCTCCGGCTCGCCCGGCGCCTCGACCAGCACGATGACCGCCGGCTCGATCCGGGGAAACAGGAGCCGCCCGCAGCCGGCACCGGTACACGAACGGATGTGCCCGCCGTCCCGCGCCGCCGTCGGTTCCCCGCAGCCGCCGCAGTACCGCTGCCCCCGGTGCCAGTGCAGCAGCCCCTTGGCGTACGCCTGCACCGCCGCCTCGGCCGGCGTAAGCCCGCCCACCAGGGCTCGTACGTCCACCGGCTCGGCCGCGCCGGCCAGCGCCACCGCGTCCCGCTCGGGCCGGCCGGAGAGATCCACGGCGAAGATCGCCCGCCCCCCGTCCAGCCCGAGGAAGACCGTCTCGTCGGCGGCGGCGAGCAGTCCCGCGGCGTCGACGGCGGCCGGCCGCACCGGCGTCCGGTCCGCTGAGACCAGGCAACGGTCCCGCCAGAGCGGCAGCAGCAGGCTCTCCCGGTCGGTCAGCCGCGCGGCGATCCACCCCGGGTCGGTGCGCAGCCCCGCCGCCCGGTCCAGCCATCCACCACCGTACGCCAGGCCCCGCTCATCCGTCCGCACCCGAACACCGTCGCACGGCCACGGCCGCGTGGGGCACCCGGCCCGGGTGATCGTCGCGACACCCGCGCCGAGGGCCGACACGCTGCCCCCGGCGGCCGACCACCGGAGACTCCCGGCCGGCTCGGACGTTGGTTACCGTAGGTGTCTTCCGGGCGGGGTAAGCCATCCCCCCGTGGTACTCCCGATCGAGGTTGCTGTGACGCTGTACGGCGAAAAACTGCCGCCCGCCGACGACCGGCCCACCGTGCAGGTGACGGCGGTGAGCTGGCCGGACGACGACCCGGCACCCGCCGTCACACCGACACCGGCCCAGCCCGGCCCCGCGCGGCCCGGACGCCGGCGGCTGCTGCTCGCCGGCGGGATCGCCGCGGCCGTGCTCGCCGCAGCCGCCGGGGCCGGCACCTACGCGTACGCGGGGGACGTGCCCCGGGGCACCACCGTGCTCGGCACCGAACTGGGCGGCCGGAGCCGGGCCGACGCCGTCCACGCGCTACGCGCCGAACTGGACCGGCGGTCGACGGCGCTGAGCGCCCCGATCACCGTCACCGTGGGCGAGAAGAGCGTCGAGGTGAAACCGGCCGACGTCGGCCTCGCGATCGACGTGGACGCCACCGTGACGGCGGCTGCCGCCACCGAGGCGCACCCGGTGAGCCGCCTCGTCGGCTCCCGTACGGTCCACCCGGTGGTCACCGTCGACGCCGCCCGGCTGGACACCACGCTGACCCGCGTACTGGGCGACCAGGGCCGGGAGATGACCATGCCGGCCATCATCTTCACCGGCACCACCCCGAAGCCGGTCTACCCGAAGCCGGCCCTCACGGTGGACCCGACCGCCGCGGCCGACGCGGTCAAGGCGGCCTGGCTCGCCGGCCAGCCGGTCACCGTGCCGCTGGTCGAGAAGTGGCCGGCGACCAGCCAGGCCGAGGTGGACCGGCTCATCGCCGAGCTGGCCAAGCCGGCGGTGGCCGCTCCCGTCACGCTCTCCACCGACCAGGGCTCGGTCACCATTCCGCCCGCCGCGATCGCCCGCGGCCTGCGCTTCTCCGCCGACGACGCGGGCACGCTCACTCCCCGCGTGGACGTGAAGCGGCTGCGCGCCGCCCTCGGCGACCGGCTGGCCAAGATCGAGGTCGAGCCGAAGGACGCCGGTCTGACCATCACCGGCGGCAAGCCGAAGGTGGTGCCCGGCCGGGCCGGCCGGCAGGTCGACGCGACCGCGCTGAGCCGCGACCTGCTCGCCGTGCTGCCGAAGGCGGACGGCCGCACGGTGACCGCCACGTTGACGGCGGCCGAGCCGGAGCTGACCGAGGCGAAGCTGACCGAGCTGGGCGTCAAGGAGCGGGTCTCCACCTTCACCACCCGGTTCCCCGGCGGCCTCTCCTCGCCACGCAGCCAGAACATCATCCAGGCCGCCAAGGACGTGGACGGCACGATCGTGAAGCCGGGCGAGACGTTCTCGCTCAACGCACACACCGGCGAGCGCGGCTACGACCAGGGCTACCAGGACGCCCCGACCATCGTCAACGGCAAGCTGGTGCCGGGCGTGGGCGGCGGCGTCTCGCAGTTCACCACGACGCTGTTCAACGCGACCTACTACGCCGGTCTGGAGGACGTCGAGCACAAGCCGCACTCGTTCTACTTCAGCCGCTACCCGGCGGTGATCGAGTCGACGATCTACTGGCCGCAACTGGACTTCAAGTTCCGGAACAACACCCCCTACGGCCTCCTGATCGACACGTCCTACACGTCCAGCACCATCACCGTGTCGATCTGGAGCACCAAGATCTACGACAGCGTCAAGACCGAGTACGGCCCCCGCCGGGACATCACCCAGCCGAAGACGGTCTACCTGGACCCCGGCCCCAAGTGCATCTCGGCCGAGGGCAGCGTGGGTTTCGCCCAGGACGCCTACCGGGTCATCACCAAGGACGGCAAGGTGATCAAGCGGGAGAAGTTCAGCTGGCGCTACGACGCCGAGCCGCGCTTCATCTGCGCCGCCAAGCCGGAAGACTGACGTTCGTCCAGGTCGAACACCGGAAAGCCCCGCCGGCTTCGTCGCCGGCGGGGCTTTCCCGTCTCGTACGCCCTCAGGGCCGCGCCTCGGCCAGCCCCTGCCGTACGCCGTCCGCGTCGCGGTCGGCGCCGTAGACCGGGGTGCCCGGCTGCTGCCGCCAGCTCCCGTCGAGCGTGCCGGCGTCCACCGGGTCGAAGCCCAGCTCGTCGACCAGTTCCATCACCACCCGCTTGGCGGCGGAGTCGTCGCCGGCCACCGGCAGGGCGATCCGGTCGGGCGTGCCGGCCGGTAGACCGTTGTCCATCAGGTGCGGTGCCCGGATGGTGTTGAAGACCTTCACCACCTGGGCGCCCTTGAGGTGCTCTGCGGTCCAGCGGCTGGAGCTGAGGCTGCGATCGAGCAGTTCTGGGATGTCGCCGTCCCGCTCGGGGTAGTAGTTGTCCGCGTCAACGACCAGCTTGCCGTCGAACAGCGCCGCCGGCAGGTCCGGCACCGCCCGGACCGGGACGGCGACGACCACCAGTTCCGCCCCCTGCACGGTCTCCTCCAGCGTGCCGGCCGTGGCGCCGGTCTCCGCCGCGAGGTCGGTCAGACTCTGCGGCCCGCGCGAGTTGGTCACGGTCACGTCGTGGCCCAGCGCGCGTAGCCGACGGGTGAGGGTGCCACCGATGTGGCCCGACCCGATGATTCCGATCTTCATGACCACTCCTGCCTCAGCCAGCACGGCGGGGACGCCCCAGGCGGCCCCGCACCGACCGTACGAGACCGGGCAGGCGGTGGGCGGGAATTCCCGAAGCTCGCCCCCGCAGAGTCATCAGGAAAGGACCCGTAAACGCAGTCAGGGTCACCCCGAAGGGTGACCCTGACTGAAAGATTGTCCGGCGGTGTCCTACTCTCCCACACCCTCCCGAGTGCAGTACCATCGGCGCTGGAGGGCTTAGCTTCCGGGTTCGGAATGTGACCGGGCGTTTCCCCTCCGCCATGACCGCCGTAACTCTATCGACATGTCAAACAATCAACCGCGCCCCCTGCCGGGGGCTGCTGGTGTGCTTGTTCGTTTGTCGGGAGTTGCACAGTGGACGCGTAGCAGCTTAGTAGTCAAGTCCTCGGCCTATTAGTACCGGTCAACTGAACCCGTTACCGGGCTTACATTTCCGGCCTATCAACCCAGTCGTCTAGCTGGGGGCCTTACCCCACCAAAGGTGGGTGGGATACCTCATCTTGAAGCGAGCTTCCCGCTTAGATGCTTTCAGCGGTTATCCCTTCCGAACGTAGCTAACCAGCCGTGCCCCTGGCGGGACAACTGGCACACCAGAGGTTCGTCCGTCCCGGTCCTCTCGTACTAGGGACAGCCCTTCTCAAGTATCCTACGCGCACGGCGGATAGGGACCGAACTGTCTCACGACGTTCTAAACCCAGCTCGCGTACCGCTTTAATGGGCGAACAGCCCAACCCTTGGGACCTGCTACAGCCCCAGGATGCGACGAGCCGACATCGAGGTGCCAAACCATCCCGTCGATATGGACTCTTGGGGAAGATCAGCCTGTTATCCCCGGGGTACCTTTTATCCGTTGAGCGACACCGCTTCCACATGCCAGTGCCGGATCACTAGTCCCGACTTTCGTCCCTGCTCGACCCGTCAGTCTCACAGTCAAGCTCCCTTGTGCACTTGCACTCAACACCTGATTGCCAACCAGGCTGAGGGAACCTTTGGGCGCCTCCGTTACCCTTTAGGAGGCAACCGCCCCAGTTAAACTACCCACCAGACACTGTCCCTGAACCGGATAACGGTCCGAAGTTAGATACCCAAACCAACCAGAGTGGTATTTCAAGATTGCCTCCACCCATACTGGCGTATGAGCTTCACCGGCTCCCACCTATCCTACACAAGCTAATTCGGATACCAATGTCAAGCTATAGTAAAGGTCCCGGGGTCTTTCCGTCCTGCCGCGCGTAACGAGCATCTTTACTCGTAGTGCAATTTCGCCGGGCCTGTGGTTGAGACAGTGGGGAAGTCGTTACGCCATTCGTGCAGGTCGGAACTTACCCGACAAGGAATTTCGCTACCTTAGGATGGTTATAGTTACCACCGCCGTTTACTGGCGCTTAAGTTCTCCGCTTCGCCCCGAAGAGCTAACAGGTCCCCTTAACGTTCCAGCACCGGGCAGGCGTCAGTCCATATACATCGAATTACTTCTTCGCATGGACCTGTGTTTTTAGTAAACAGTCGCTTCCCCCTGCTCTCTGCGGCCATACAACGCTCCACCCGCGCGGGGCTTCACGTCTCCGGCCCCCCTTCTCCCTAAGTTACGGGGGCAATTTGCCGAGTTCCTTAACCACAGTTCGCCCGATCGCCTCGGTATTCTCTACCTGACCACCTGTGTCGGTTTGGGGTACGGGCCGCTAAGAACTCGCTAGAGGCTTTTCTCGGCAGCATAGGATCACTGACTTCACCTGAATCGGCTCGGCATCACGTCTCAGCCTACATGTGCTGCGGATTTGCCTACAGCACGGCCTACACGCTTACCCCGGCACAACCACCGGCCGGGCTCAGCTACCTTCCTGCGTCACCCCATCGCTTGACTACTACCCGCCAGGTTCCCACGCTCCCCACCCTCAACCCGAAGGTCTTGGATGGATTGGGTGGTTAGCACAACGAGGTTCGTCAGGGACGCTCTTTCGCGGGTACGGGAATATCAACCCGTTGTCCATCGACTACGCCTCTCGGCCTCGCCTTAGGTCCCGACTCACCCAGGGCGGATTAACCTGGCCCTGGAACCCTTGGTCATCCGGCGGAAGGGTTTCTCACCCTTCTTTCGCTACTCATGCCTGCATTCTCACTCGTGCCGCGTCCACAACTAGGTCACCCCGTTGCTTCACCCCCGGCACGACGCTCCCCTACCCACCCACACACCTGCACCAGATATCAAGACCTGGCGAAGTCGTTGTGTGAGTGCCACAGCTTCGGCGGTGTACTTGAGCCCCGCTACATTGTCGGCGCGGAACCACTTGACCAGTGAGCTATTACGCACTCTTTAAAGGGTGGCTGCTTCTAAGCCAACCTCCTGGTTGTCTATGCGACCCCACATCCTTTTCCACTTAGCACACGCTTAGGGGCCTTAGCTGGTGATCTGGGCTGTTTCCCTCTCGACTACGAAGCTTATCCCCCGCAGTCTCACTGCCGCGCTCTCACTTACCGGCATTCGGAGTTTGGCTGATTTCGGTAAGCTTGTGGGCCCCCTAGACCATCCAGTGCTCTACCTCCGGCAAGAAACACGCGACGCTGCACCTAAATGCATTTCGGGGAGAACCAGCTATCACGGAGTTTGATTGGCCTTTCACCCCTAACCACAGGTCATCCCCCAACTTTTCAACGTTGGTGGGTTCGGCCCTCCACGCGGTCTTACCCGCGCTTCAGCCTGCCCATGGCTAGATCACTCCGCTTCGGGTCTAGAGCATGCGACTAAAACGCCCTATTCAGACTCGCTTTCGCTACGGCTCCCCCACACGGGTTAACCTCGCCACATGCCACTAACTCGCAGGCTCATTCTTCAAAAGGCACGCCGTCACCCCGCAAGGCTCCGACGGATTGTAGGCGAACGGTTTCAGGTACTATTTCACTCCCCTCCCGGGGTACTTTTCACCATTCCCTCACGGTACTTGTCCGCTATCGGTCACCAGGAAGTATTTAGGCTTACCAGGTGGTCCTGGCAGATTCACGGCAGATTACAGGAGTCCGCCGCTACTCGGGAACACCCACAGAAGACCAGCCACTTTCACCTACCGGACTTTCACCGTCTACGGTCAGCCATTCCAGACTGTTCGACTAGCAACTGGCTTTGTAACTCCTCGAGTATGTGTCAGCACACTCAGCAGGGTCCCACAACCCCGACCACGCAACCCCTGACAGGTATCACACGCAGCCGGTTTAGCCTCAATCCGCTTTCGCTCGCCACTACTCACGGAATCACTGTTTGTTTTCTCTTCCTACGGGTACTGAGATGTTTCACTTCCCCGCGTTCCCCCCACACACCCTATGTGTTCAGGTGCGGGTGACTGGACATGACTCCAGCCGGGTTCCCCCATTCGGACACCCTGGGATCACAGCTTGGTTGACAGCTCCCCCAGGCCTATCGCGGCCTCCCACGTCCTTCATCGGCTCCTGGTGCCAAGGCATCCACCGTTCGCCCTTGACAACTTGACCACAAAGATGCTCGCGTCCACTGTGCAATTCTCAACAAACGACCAACCCACAACCCGAACAGTCCCACACCAGACCCGACAACCGCCGGCGGTATACGGAACCAGGCCATGCCTGGCAGCCTCCCAAGGAACTCACGCCTCAGGCTACGGCTCCGAAGAAAACAACCACACGGTTGTTCCTTCAGGACCCAACAGGGTGCTTACGCCCTCCCCAGCCGCACCATCAACCCGTTCCACACCAGAAAACTGGTCGTACTAGAGCCTCAGGCCGTTGCCGAGGAAAAACTGGCCAGTGTCTCCGCCTATGAGCACCCCGACCCGACATCCGCGGGCCGCGGGCTCCATACCGCCTTTCGACGGATGGTGCTCCTTAGAAAGGAGGTGATCCAGCCGCACCTTCCGGTACGGCTACCTTGTTACGACTTCGTCCCAATCGCCAGCCCCACCTTCGACGGCTCCCTCCACAAGGGTTGGGCCACCGGCTTCGGGTGTTGCCGACTTTCGTGACGTGACGGGCGGTGTGTACAAGGCCCGGGAACGTATTCACCGCAGCGTTGCTGATCTGCGATTACTAGCGACTCCGACTTCACGGGGTCGAGTTGCAGACCCCGATCCGAACTGAGACCGGCTTTTTGGGATTCGCTCCACCTCACGGTATCGCAGCCCATTGTACCGGCCATTGTAGCATGCGTGAAGCCCTGGACATAAGGGGCATGATGACTTGACGTCATCCCCACCTTCCTCCGAGTTGACCCCGGCAGTCTTCGATGAGTCCCCGCCATAACGCGCTGGCAACATCGAACGAGGGTTGCGCTCGTTGCGGGACTTAACCCAACATCTCACGACACGAGCTGACGACAGCCATGCACCACCTGTGACCGCCCCCGAAGGACCCCACATCTCTGCAGGTTTTGCGGCCATGTCAAACCCAGGTAAGGTTCTTCGCGTTGCATCGAATTAATCCGCATGCTCCGCCGCTTGTGCGGGCCCCCGTCAATTCCTTTGAGTTTTAGCCTTGCGGCCGTACTCCCCAGGCGGGGCGCTTAATGCGTTAGCTGCGGCACAGGGAACCGGAGAGGCCCCCCACACCTAGCGCCCAACGTTTACAGCGTGGACTACCAGGGTATCTAATCCTGTTCGCTCCCCACGCTTTCGCTCCTCAGCGTCAGTATCGGCCCAGAGACCCGCCTTCGCCACCGGTGTTCCTCCTGATATCTGCGCATTTCACCGCTACACCAGGAATTCCAGTCTCCCCTACCGAACTCTAGCCTGCCCGTATCGACTGCAGGCCCACGGTTGAGCCGTGGGTTTTCACAGTCGACGCGACAAGCCGCCTACGAGCTCTTTACGCCCAATAAATCCGGACAACGCTCGCGCCCTACGTCTTACCGCGGCTGCTGGCACGTAGTTGGCCGGCGCTTCTTCTGCAGGTACCGTCACTTACGCTTCGTCCCTGCTGAAAGAGGTTTACAACCCGAAGGCCGTCATCCCTCACGCGGCGTCGCTGCATCAGGCTTCCGCCCATTGTGCAATATTCCCCACTGCTGCCTCCCGTAGGAGTCTGGGCCGTGTCTCAGTCCCAGTGTGGCCGGTCGCCCTCTCAGGCCGGCTACCCGTCGTCGCCTTGGTAGGCCATCACCCCACCAACAAGCTGATAGGCCGCGAGCCCATCCCAGGCCGAAAAACTTTCCACCCAACACCATGCGGTGCCAGGTCCTATTCGGTATTAGCCCCGGTTTCCCGGGGTTATCCCAAAGCCTAGGGCAGGTTGCTCACGTGTTACTCACCCGTTCGCCGCTCGAGTACCCCGAAGGGCCTTTCCGCTCGACTTGCATGTGTTAAGCACGCCGCCAGCGTTCGTCCTGAGCCAGGATCAAACTCTCCAACAAAAACTTGTTGAACAATCATCCTGACAACAAAAAGTGTTGCCAAAGGAATCCCAACCAGCCAAACCTAAGTCCGACCAGTCCGGGGTATCAAACAAATTGGCACTGGCTTATCAAGCACCCTGTTGAGTTCTCAAAGAACAACCACACACCATCCGAAAGCCCCACACCGCAGGACCCCCATCCGGGGCATCTCGTTCAACCGCCCCCGCCGCTCTCGCGCCGGGCACTTTTACTACGTTACCTCCCCGTCTCCGCCGTGTCAAACCGTGTGTACCGGTCTGTCGTGCTTCGTACGGGTCAGCGTCCGGTGAACCTCGCGCAGCAGCGAACCGCCGCACTTGATCATCGGATTTGGCAGGCCGGCCGCCGCGATGACCGCGACTCGCCCGGTGCCCTGCCGGTCGACAACCTTACCCGGTCGGTTCCGCTCCGCCAAATCCGCCCTGCGGCGTTTCGGCGGGCCCCGCCCGGACCGTGTCGTTCAGGTGCTGTGCCCCTGTCCAACCCGGTGCCAGCCTCGGTTTCGGACCCTCGGGCTTTCGTCCCGTTTGCCCCGTTCCGCGCTGGCAGAGAGAAAGTTACGCGGCTTTGGGTTTGATCGTCAAATCCGCGGCGAGCGTCCCGCGTCACATCATCATCGCGGGGCTATCTTGCCTGTTCAACGGCGTGGAGCCCGGCACGAGGACCGGTGGCTCAGGCGCGGGGACGACCACGGGCCGCGAGCCAACCCCTGATCCCCAGCACACCGACGGCGGTGCCGATCGCCAACGAGGCAGCGATCAACAGCGCGTGCACCCAGAGAAAGCTGGTGGCCGCGCCCGCCCCGACCGTGCCGGTCGACCAGGAGCGCGGGTCGTTCCAGATGGCCACGGCGAACCTCGGCCAGATGACCCAGGTCCAGACTCCGACCGCGAACAGGAAGACCGACCAGCCACGCGACAGCACCATGGGTGGCCAGTATGCCAGCGGCAGCGCCGGCGAGCGTCCCGGCCGGCCCGTCGGCGCAGGTCAGCGAGGGGACGAGCGGGTGCCTCGCAGCCCGTCGGCCGCCCGGCCGGGTGAATCCCGGGGCGGCCGGAGAGTACTGCGATCCGTGAGCCGGGGCAGGAGTCGCGGTCATGCGGTCGCTCGCCGAAACGGGCGGGGACGAGCCCGGAATCGCATCGGCGTTTCCGTCCTCGGACGCGTGGGCACTGTTCCCGTCGTCTCGACGACGGCACCGGAGGTGGGTCATGCAGCCGTTCGATCCGTGGGTCTGGCGCGATCCTTCCGCCCTGGCTGGCGGCTACGACGGGAGCACGCCGGACGAGGTGCCGAGGCGGCGGCCGGAGGGCGGCGCCGACGACGGCCCCGATGCGCCCGGCCCGGGTACCCCGATCGACCTGACCGGCTACCGGGTGGCGGCGACCGACGGTCGGATCGGGTCGATCGACCAGGCGAGTCGGGAGGCCGGAGCCCGGTACCTGGTGGTCGACACCGGGCCGTGGATCTTCGGGAAGAAGGTGCTGCTGCCGGCCGGCACGGTGGCCCGGGTCGACCACCTGGAACGCGCGGTGTACGTGGACCGCACCCGGGAGCAGGTGAAGGACTCGCCGGCTTTCGACCCGGACGAGTTCGACCGGCCCGACTATCGGGAGCAGGTCGGCAGCTACTACACGGAGAGCTACCGGCAGGGCTGAGCAACGGACCTCGCGGCGGGCCGGACGCCGCGACGAGGGAACCAGGGGCGCCGACGGACGGCTACCCTGTGAGGCATGGTCCGGCCGAGCACCTGCGCCCCGGAGACCGTTGACGGTCTCCCGGCGGCTGCCGCTCCGGTCGTCCCGGCCCGTGTCGACGACGGTCGGGAGCAGATTCTCGACGTACTCCGTGCCGGTGGGTTGCGGTTCCGCGCCGGCGGGCGATGGCGGTTCGCGCTCTGAGCAGCCGATCCCACTGATCCGGGCACGCCCCGGGTCACCTTCCGCGCGCCCGCGCGTCCTTCCACCTGTTCTCGGCACGAAAGGCGTACCACCATGTCCGCAGCACGGATGCTCACCGGCGACCGCCCGACCGGGCGGCTGCACCTGGGCCACTACGTCGGCAGCATCGCCAACCGGGTAAGGCTCCACCGGCGGTACGAGAGCTTCTTCATCATCGCCGACCTGCACATGCTCACCACGAGGAACACCCGCGAGGACATCGAGCGGGTCTCCCGCAACGCCCGCGAGATGGTCACCGACGTCCTCGCCGCCGGCGTCGAGCCGGACCGGGCCACGTTCTACCTCCAGTCGGCGATCCCGGAGGTCGGCGACCTGAACACCCTCTTCCAGAACCTGGTCACGGTGCCCCGGCTGGAACGGGTCCCGTCGCTCAAGGAGATGAGCCGGGACGCCGGCAAGGAGGAGATGCCGTACGGCCTGCTCGGCTATCCCGTCCTCCAGGCCGCCGACATCCTCTGCGTGAAGGGGCAGGTCGTCCCGGTGGGGAAGGACAACGCCGCGCACGTCGAGGTGACCCGGGAGATCGCCCGGCGCTTCAACCACCTCTACGGCGAGGTCTTCCCGGTGCCCGAGATGATCATGTCGGAGACACCCACCCTGGTCGGCACGGACGGTCAGGGGAAGATGAGCAAGAGCAGGGGGAACGCCATCGCGCTCTCGGACGACCCGGCGACGGTGCGCCGCAAGGTGATGGGGATGTACACCGACCCGAACCGGGTGCGCGCCGACGTGCCCGGGACGGTGGAGGGTAACCCGGTCTTCGCGTACCACGACGTGTTCAACCCGGACCGGGCGAAGGTCGAGGAGTTGAAGGCCCGCTACCGGGTCGGCCGGGTCGGTGACGTCGAGGTCAAGGAGGAGCTGGCCGTCGCGCTCAACCGGTTCCTCGACCCGGTCCGCGAGCGGCGGGCCCGGTTCGAGGCGGCGAGCGGCCTGGTCGACGAGCTGATCTTCGAGGGCACCGAACGGACCCGGACCGAGGTGCGCCGAACCCTGGTCGAGGTCCGCCGGGCGATGGGCCTGACCAGCGCGTACACCCAGGTGCGACGGCGGGCCGAGCGGTACCGCAAGACCGTCGCCACGCCGGCCTGAGTCGCCGGGTACGACCGGACGCCGGCCCGGGTACGGCCTTGCGCCGCCCCCGGGCCGGCCGGATAGGCTGGCCGTATGACCTGTGCCCGCACCCTCGTGCCGACGTCCTGCGACGTGTCGGTCGGTGCGGAGCGACGCCGGCGGTCCCACGACCGCCTGCGCTGAGCACCTTTTCTCTTGCGACCGGCGGATCGAGCCGCCGGTCATCGCCGATCGTCCTCGGTCCGCCCGCATCCGAAGTCCGGAGATCCGCGCGAGGCGGATCCGAGCGAGATCGGCGTACCCATGGATCTGGAGAAACTGCTGACCGGCCGGCTGGCGCCGGCGTTCGAGACGGTGGCCGGCGTACCGGTGGACCCGGTCGTGCGGCGCTCCCAGCGCGCGGACTTCCAGTCCGACGCAGCGCTGGCGCTGGCCCGGCGGCTCGGCCGGCCACCGCGGTCGATCGCGGCGGAGGTGCTGGACCGCGCGCGGCTCGGTGACTTGTGCGCGGCGGAGGTGTCCGGGCCCGGTTTCATCAACCTGACCGTCGCCGACCCCGCCCTGGGCGGGCTGCTCTCCGCCCTGGCCGCCGACCCACGGCTCGGCGTGCCGCCGGCGGCCGAACCGGAGACCGTGGTGGTCGACTACTCGGGACCGAACGTGGCGAAGGAGATGCACGTCGGGCACCTGCGGTCGACGGTGATCGGCGACGCGGCGGCCCGGCTGCTGGAATGGCTGGGCCACCAGGTGGTCCGGGCCAACCACCTCGGCGACTGGGGGACGCCGTTCGGCATGTTGATCGAGCACCTGGTCGACCTGGGCGAGGCCGAGGCGGCGCAGGAGCTGTCCATGGGGGACCTGGACGCGTTCTACAAGGCGGCGCGGGCCAAGTTCGACGCGGACGAGGCGTTCCAGGAGCGGTCCCGGCGCCGGGTCGTGGCGTTGCAGGGCGGCGACGAGGCGACGCTGCGGCTGTGGCGGCTGCTGGTCGAGCAGTCCGAACGCTACTTCCTCACCGTGTACGACCTGCTCGACGTGACCCTGACCGAGCGGGACTTCCAGGGCGAGAGCAGCTACAACGGCCTGCTCGCCCCGGTGGTGGACGACCTCGACCGGCTCGGGCTGCTGCGGCAGAGCAACGGCGCCGCGTGCGTGTTCCCACCCGGTTCGGTCGGCCGGGACGGCGAGCCGCTGCCGCTGATCGTACGCAAGTCCGACGGCGGGTACGGCTACCCGGCCACCGACCTGGCGGCCGTCCGGCACCGGACCGGGTCACTGGGCGCGACCCGGCTGCTCTACGTGGTGGGGCTGCCGCAGCGGCGGCACTTCGAGATGGTGTACGCGGCGGCGGCGCAGGCCGGCTGGCTCATCCCACCGGCGCGGGCCGAGCACGTCGGGTTCGGCTCGATCCTCGGGCCGGACGGGCGGATGCTACGCAGCCGGGCCGGCGAGTCGGTGAAGCTGGTCGCCCTGCTGGAGGAGTCGGTGGCCCGGGCCACCGCGCTGGCCCGGGAGCGCAACCCGGAACTGGGCGAGGCGGAGGCGGCCGAGGTGGGCCGGGCGGTCGGCATCGGCGCGGTCAAGTACGCCGACCTGTCCAGCGACCGGCAGAAGGACTACGTGCTGGACTGGGAGCGGATGCTGTCGCTGGACGGCAACACCGCGCCCTACCTCCAGTACGCGTACTCCCGGATCCGGTCGATCTTCCGGCGGGCGGGGGTGGCGGCCCGGCCGGACGCGGCGATCTCGCTGGCCGAGCCGGCCGAGCGGGCACTCGCCATGGAACTGCTCGGCTTCGCCGGGGTGATCGCCGAGGTGGAGCGCAGCCTGGAGTTCCACCACCTGGCCAGCTACCTTCACCGGCTCGCCGTCGCGTTCAGCGCCTTCTACGAGCGCTGCCCGGTGCTGCGGTCCGACGGCCCCGTGCGGGAGAGTCGGCTGGTGCTCTGCGACCTGACCGCCCGGGTGCTGCGGCAGGGCCTGCACCTGCTCGGCATCCGCACCCCCGAACGGCTGTGACGCCGCCGGACCCCGGCACCTGACGTACGCGCAGGCCCGGGTCGCCGTACCCCGGTACGGCGACCCGGGGCGTTGCGCCCCTGCGGCGTTCGGGGTCGTCTTCGAGCCCAGCCAGGCATTGATCGGCTTGGTGATGTCCCGGCCGGTCCGCACGAACGCGCCGGGGCACTCGACCAGACTTAAATCCTCATAAAGGACTTCATGCTTCTGTTGCCTGCTGACCCGGGGATTGGTAGAAATCCACCGGCACCGGGCCGATCGCCCGTGCCGCCGGAAACTCTGCATCGCGGAGACCGCCGGAGCCAACAGCGCAGCGGGTCGCGAAGTCGGAGGTGGCATGGACGGGCCCAGCACGAGCCGGCCGCCGCTCCGCGCCGCGGGCCTGGCCGCCCGGCCCGCTCGCCGCGGCGGCGCGCGGGGACTCGCCGTCGGCGCAGCCGTGATCGCGGTCATCGTCGCGGCCTTCACGCCGTACGGCAGGGCCGCCATCGCCGGGTCCTTCTCGTTCCTGGAGTTCTTCACCGGCGTGTTCAGCCTGGTCGGCCTCTCGATCACGGTGATGATCGGGTTGGCCGCGACCGACCGGCTGCTCCTGCTGATCCGCCACCGGATCCTGCTCCAGATCGTGCACCGGGCCACCGCGGCCACCGCCATGGTCTGCCTGGCGATCCACGTCGCGACGAAGCTCATCGAGGGACACGCCCACCTGTGGGACCCGGCGATCCCCTTCCTCGCCAGTCACCGGCCCGTCCAGGTCGGGCTCGGCACGCTGGCCAGCTACCTCATGATCGTGGCGACCTGGACCGGTGTCACCCGCGCCTCGTACGCCCAGAGCCGGCGGCCGGGCCGCTGGCGGGTCCTGCACGCCAGCGCGTACGCGGCCTGGCTCCTCGCGCTGGTCCACGGGCTTGGGGCCGGCCGGTCCGCCGCCGCATGGGTGCTGGTCAGTTACGGCATCTGCATCGCTCTCGTCACCCTGGCCCTACTGGTGCGCCTCTTCGTGGCCCTGAGCCGCCGCACGCACCTGGCCACGGCGCAGACCACCCGCCGGACGCGCTCGGCGGGTCGGCCGGAACCGGCCGCCGCCGCGCCGCTGGCCACGAACGTTCTCATCCCCGCGCTGGCCGGAACCGAGTGGGTCGACGCTGTGCCGGCCAAAACCGAATGGGCCGACACTGAGCCGGCCGGACTCGAGTGGGCCGACGTGAAGCCGGCCGGGGCCGCCCACCGAGCGGTTCTCGAAGCCGCCGCGCCTGCGGCTGAGCACACCGTGACCGCGCCTCGCCCGAGCCGGGCGAGGGACTACCGGCCGTACCGGCCGCTACGTGACGACCGGCCGGTGTCCCCGCCGCACGGCGCGGCCGCCCCCGCCCCGGTGGGCGCCCACAACGCCGAGTCGACGCGACCGGAGCCCACGGCGCGCCCGGAACTGCCGCGCCCGCCCGCCACGGCACCCGAGCTCGACGAGACCGCCGAGATCACCGACGAGCAGTTCTGGGCGTACATCCGCAACGAGGTCGGCCGGTGAGCGTACCCGTCGTCGGTCACCTCGGCACGCCCCGCCTGACCGCCGGCCTGGACCGGACCGAACGCCTGGACCGCCGGGCGCACCTGGCCGTGCACGGGGACCTCCGCCCGCTCGACCTGGCCGCGACCATCGACCTCGCCGAGCGAATCGGCCTGCGTGGCCGCGGCGGGGCCGGGTTCCCGTTCGCCCGCAAGCTCGACGCGGTGGCCCGCTCGGCCCAACGGCGGGAGCTTCCCGTCGCCGTGGTGGTGAACGGCACCGAGGGCGAGCCGGCCAGTTGGAAGGACAAGGCGCTGCTGACCCGTGCACCCCATCTGGTGCTGGACGGCGCCGCTCTCGCCGCACACGCGCTCGGGGCGGAGAGCATCGTCATCGGGGTGACCGACGACGGTGTGGCGAGCGACTCGGTGCTCGCGGCCGTCGCCGAACGCCGGATGCCCGCCACCACCCGACTCGTCACCATGCCGCACCGGTTCATCTCGGGCGAGAGCGGCGCGCTGATCCGTGGCATCAACGGGGACGTCCCGATCCCGCCCGGACGCAAGAGCCTGGCGAGCGACGCCGGCGTGGGCGGCCGGCCGACGCTGCTGTCCAACGCCGAGACGTACGCGCAACTGGCGGTCGCCGCACGTCTCGGCCCGTACGCCTTCGGCGAGGTCGGCACCGCCGACGAACCCGGCACCGTGCTGCTCACCGTGGGCGGCTCCGCCCGGCAGCCGACCGTGCTGGAGGTACCCGCCGGCGTGCCCCTGCTGGACGTGCTGGACGTCTGCGCCGCCACCATCGGTCCCGGCCTGCTGTCCGGTGGGTTTCACGGCAAGTGGATCAGCGCGGCCGCAGCCGCCCGCGCGGTGGTGTCCCGGGCCGGCCTGGAGCAGGTCGGCGGCACGCTCGGGGCGGGCATCATGCTGCCCCTCGGGGACGGCACCTGCCCGCTCGGCGAGGCCGCTCGGGTGTTGCGCTACCTCGCCGGCCAGTCCGCCGGCCAGTGCGGACCGTGCCAGCTCGGCCTGCCCGACCTGGCCCGGGCGATGAGCGCGCTCAGTGACGGCAGCGGCGGCGGTGCCGCGCTGGAGCGGATCCGCGCCGCGGCCGGCGGCGTCCGCGGGCGGGGCGCGTGCAGCCACCCGGACGGCACCGCCCGGTTCGCCCTCTCCGCGATCGACGTGTTCACCGAGGACATCGCGGCGCACCTGGCCCGCGGCGGTTGCGACACGCCGGTACGGGGCGTACTGCCGCTGCCCGAAGGCGAGGAAGGCACAGCCGGCCGACTGCTGGTGGACTGGTCCCGGTGCGACGGACACGGGTTGTGTGCCCAGCTCGCGCCCGAACTGATCACTCTGGACCCGAACGGATACCCGTCCCTGCCGAACGCCCCCGTCCCGCCATGGCTGGACGGCAGTGCGCGGAAGGCGGTCGCCATGTGCCCGGCCCTCGCGCTGCGGCAGGAAGCCTGACACCGGATCGGCCGGGGGTCAGCGAACGTATCGCGTCTGGCTGTAGGGGTTCTTGCTGAAGGCCAGTACCTTCGCCGGCCTGACCGCGAACACCATGGCCGGGCGCGTCCCCGTGGTGTCGAGGAAGACGCCATCGCCGACCTCGAACACCCAGTCGAGCTTGTCTTTCCAGAGTCGGGCCAGCCGTTCGAGGGTCGCGTTGTCGGTGATCCGCTCGGCGGTGCCCTCGACCGTGACGTCGATGCCTGAGCGGTAGGCGCTGGTGCCCGTCGTGATGACACAGTTGGCGTTGGCCTCGATGTTCCTCGCTTTCTGCTCGTGGGCGCCGGTGCAGAAGTGGAGACGGTCGTCGAGCCACATCGCTGGCAGGGGTGCGACGTGTGGACGGCCGTCTCGCCGCACCGTGGAGAGCCAGAACATCTCCGATGACGCCAGCAGGGCGACGACGTCGGACCACGGCGGGGCCACCGCACCCGGCTCGCTGAACTCCTCGACGAGCTGCGCCGTCGGCTCGGATCCCGTCATGTTCCCTCCTCCGCTGCGACGAGGTGGTCTGCTTGCGTTTTGCAACCGGTATCGACCCTAGTATGTCTGGTTGTAGCCTGCAATCAGTCGCGATGGGGGGTTCATGGTGGAGGAGCATCGCTCGGGCTGTCCGATCAACCTCTCCGTGGAGGTCCTCGGCGACAAGTGGTCGCTGCTCATCCTCCGCGACATGATGTTCGGCAACCGCAGGCACTTCCGCGAGCTGTTGCACAACTCGCAGGAGGGGATCGCGTCGAACATCCTGTCCGACCGACTCCACCGGCTCACCGAACGCGGTCTCGTCTCACGCGCACCCGACCCCGGCCACAAACAGAAGGTGATCTACAGCCTCACCGAGCCCGCCATCCAGCTGGTTCCGGTCATGGCGCAGCTCGGCGCGTGGGGACGACGCCACCTTCCCGTCACCCGCGAGCTGGCCGTACGCGCCGAACTGCTTGAGCGGGGCGGCCCCGAGCTGTGGGAACAGTTCATGAACGAACTCCGCGAGCGGCACCTCGGCGTGCCCAGACCGGCAGGCGCGGAGTCTGTGTTCGCCCGGCTACGCGGGGCGTACGAAGCCGAACTGCACCACGCCTAGATCGCACCGAGCAGCGGAAAAGTTAAAAGCCTGACCCGCGTCTCCGCTGGCCAGGCTCTTAACAATCTTGTGCGCCCGAAGGGACTCGAACCCCTAACCTTCTGATCCGTAGTCAGATGCTCTATCCATTGAGCTACGGGCGCTTGGTGCTCGGCCAGTCTACACACCTGGCTTTCGCGCGGAGACTCCGGGATTCGAACCCGGGAGGGGCTTTAAAACCCCAACCGCATTAGCAGTGCGGCGCCATAGACCAGACTAGGCGAAGTCTCCCCGGTGGCCCGGAGACCACCGCGCCCGAGGATACAGGTCTTCCCCCGCCCGGAGCAAAGCGACTACCGGGAAGCGGTCGTCGACCGCGTTTCCCCCGTGTGCGGCGTCACGCTCGGGACTAGGCTTCATCGATATGCAGGAGCAGCCGCCGAGCGATCCACCCCATCGCGAGCCCGCCGCCGGTGCCCGGCGGAGCCGCTCCACGAAGCCGACCTTCACCCCGCCACCGACCCCTGCACCGCCCGTCCCGCCGGCGGGCCGCGCCGACGGTGGGGCCCCGACCCGACCCAGGCGGGCCAGGGCCGCCGCCCCCAGCGTCCTCTTCCAGCCGCCCGACCCCGCGACGGTCGCGCCCCGCCCCGCCGTGGCCGGTGAGCGGCGGGCCGCACCCACCACCGGACCCGGGCTGCCGGAGGGTACGCCGCCCGCCGCCGGCACCGAACCGCCGCCGGGCCCGCCCGCCGCCGCGCCCCGTCCCCGCCCGTCCACCGACGCCGTCCCGCCCGCGCCGGATCGCCTGGCAGAACGAGGCGATGCCGTGGAGGACGATGCCGTCGGCACGCCGGACAGCACCGCCTCCGGCAAGCCGGCCGACCCGCCACCGGGCCGGCAGGCGACCGCCCCGGTCGACGCCGGGCCGGTGGCGGACACCCCCCCGGAGCCGACCGGCCGCGCAGCGACCGGGAAGGCGGCCCCGACGAAGCGGGCCGCGCCGGCGGCGAAGAAGGCGACCCCGGCGAAGAAGACCACCGCCACAAAAGCGGCAACTACGGCCAAGAAGACGGCTGTGGCGAAGGCTGCCTCGGCCGGGAAGGCAACCTCGGGGCAGAAGGCCGCTTCCGCCCCGAAGACCACCTCCGTGCAGCAGGAGTCGGGGCGTACCCCTGGGGAGGGCTGGCGGGCGGTGGCCGCGCGCCTGCTCGACCACCCCGGTTACGCGCCGGAGCTGCTGGCCCTCGCCGCCGTCGACGCGCTCGGGCCGATTGCCCGGGACTGGGTCGAACGGACCCGCGGGACGTACCCCGACGCGGACGCCGACGGGCTGGCCCGGCTGGTGACCCGGCGATTCGTCCGGCTGGCCGGTACGGGCGGGGTGTTCGCGGCGGGTGCCGGCCTGCTCGCGCCGGTGGCGGAACTGGCGGCGGCGCTGTGGACGCAGGCCAGCCTGGTGCTGCACCTGGCGGCCGTCTACGGCCGTGATCCCGGGCATGCGGACCGGGCGGCCGAGTTGCTGGTGCTGACCCAGGTGCATCCGGACACCGGTACCGCCCACGCGGCGCTGGACACGGCCCGCTCGGCGGGAGCACCGGTGGACGGGCCGTGGCCCCGGGCGGCCGAGGCGGCCTGGCGGTTGGCGATGCCGCTGGCCGCGCAGACCGGTGGCTGGCTGGGGCTGCGGGTGGCGTCGCGGCTGCTGCCGGGCGCGGCGGTGCTCGCCGCTGCGGCGGGCGACTCGGCCGCCGCGGAACGGCTGGCCGCCCGGGCCGTCGCCCGCTACCGGCCGGCCCGGGTCCGCCCGGCCGGCGACGCACGTCGGAGCCCGCCCGAATGATCCACGGAAGATCGCGCTGCCCGTGACCGGCGACAGCCCGACCTGCCGCAAACCGGACGCGTCAGGGGCCGGTCAGAGCCAGCCGAACCACGACCTCGGCAGCAGCGCGTAGCCGACGAAGGCGACCACGTCGAGCAGGGTGTGCGCGACGATCAGCGGGGCGACCCGCCGGGTGCGCAGGAAGAAGAGGCTGAACACCACGCCCATCACCGCGTTGCCGACGAAGGCGCCGAAGCCCTGGTAGAGGTGGTAGGAGCCGCGGAGCACGGCGCTCGCGGCGATCACCGCGCCGAGCCGCCAGCCGAGCTGCCGCAGCCGGGTGACCAGGTAGCCGACCACGATCACCTCCTCCAGCACGGCGTTCTGCGCGGCGGCCAGGATCAGCACCGGCACCGCCCACCAGAGGTCCGGCAGGGCGGCCGGGACCAGGGTGGCGTTGACGCCGAGCTGCGCCGCCGCCCAGACCAGCGCCAGCCCGGGCAGGCCGATCAGCGCTGCCAGGCCCGCGCCCCGGGCCAGGTCCGACCCGGGCCGGGTCAGATCCACCCCGAGGGTCCGCGCCGGGTGTCCGGGGTCACGCGCCAGCAGGTGTACGGCGAGCAGCACCGGCACCAGCGCGAAGAGGATGCCGAGCAGCTGGTACGTCAGGTCGAGGTACGGCCGGGCCGACGCGGACGTGTTCAGCGCGGCGGTCTGCTTCGCGAGTCCGCCCGTGGCGGTCAGCTTGGCGACCAGCGAGACCAGCGCGTACGCCGCCGACTGCCCGAGGGAGAGGCCGAGCACCAGCAGCGTCTCGGTGCCCAGGGTCCGCCGGGACACCGGGCGGGTGAGCTCGTCAACCGTCACCGGACCACTGTGCCGTACGCGGCAACCGGCCGGCACCACCCTTGGAAGCTCAGGTGAGCCGATCGCACATTCTGTGCGACCGGTCAGCACGCTCCGTGGCGATTCTGGATGGGCCGATCCGCCGTCAGGAAAGGAGCGTGCCCCCGTGGAGAACTTCGCGCGGCTGCTGAAGGAGAGTTGGACCCTGGTCGAGGAGCACCGGGAACGGCTGAGCGGTCACTTCTACGCCCGGCTGTTCCTTCTCGACCCGGAGCTGCGCAAGCTCTTCCCGGTGCAGATGAGCGGCCAGGGCGACCGGATCCTGGAGGCGATCGTCACCGCCACCCAGACGGTGGGCGATCCGGAGAGCTTCGACGAGTACCTGCGCGCGCTGGGCCGGGACCACCGCAAGTACCACGTCGACGCCGCGCACTACGAGACGATGGGCGTCGCCCTGATGGACGCGCTGCGCAGCACCGCCGGGGACGGCTGGAACCTGGAGTACGACCAGGCTTGGCGGGAGGCGTACGCGGGCATCTGCGAGCGGATGCTGGCCGGGGCGGCTGCCGACGGGAATCCGCCGTACTGGCACGCAGAGGTGCTCACCCACGAGCGGTACGGCCCGGACACCGCCGTGCTGACCGTGCAGGCCCTCCAGCACCCGCTGCCCTGGCAGGCCGGCCAGTACGTCAGCATCGAGGCGCCCCGCCACCACCCGCGGGTGTGGCGGACGTACTCGGTGGCGAACGCCCCGAACGACACCAACGTGCTGGAGTTCCACGTGCGTACGCCGGCCGGTGCGGCGGGCTGGGTGTCCGGGGCCCTGGTCCGCCGCACGAAGCCGGGGGACCTGCTGCGGGTGGCCGCGCCGATGGGGTCGATGACGTTGGACCGTTCCTCGCCCCGGGACATCCTCTGCGTGGCCGGCGGGGTCGGGCTGGCCCCGATCAAGGCGCTGGTGGAGGAGCTGACCCAGGTCAACCGGACCCGCTGGGTGCACGTCTTCTACGGGGCCCGCCGGCCCGAGGAGCTGTACGGCCTGCCGGGCCTGGAGGCCCTGGTGGCCGCCCACCCGTGGCTGTCGGTGACGCCGGCGTGCAGCGAGGACCCGGACTTCGACGGCGAACTGGGCGACATCTCCGAGGTGGTCACCCGGTACGGCCCGTGGACGACGCACGACTGCTACGTCTCCGGCTCGGCGCCGATGGTCCGGGCCACCCTGCGCGCCTTGGCCGCCGACGACGTCCCGCCGGACCACATCCGCTACGACACCTTCGGCAACCTGTAGACCTTCCTCCCCCCGAGCCGGGTCGCGTGCCCCCGCCCCCTGGGGCACGCGACCCGGCCCCCCGGTCGCCGGTGCGCGGGCCGGGCCGGCAACCGGCCCGCGCACCGGACGTCCGGCAGGTCAGTAGCGCCAGGGGTTGCCGGTCTCCCGATATTCCTCGACGGGCACCAGCGGCACGCCGGGGGCCATCCGGTCGACGTAGAGCCGCGCCTCCAGGTGGTCGATCTCGTGGGCGACCAGCCGAGCCATCGCGTACTCGAAGGACGTGATGATCCGGCTGCCGTCCCACTGGGCGTGCTCGACGTCGATGCGCAGCGGCCGGGGCACCAGCCCGCGGTGGTCGAAGAACGAGAGGCAGCCCTCGTATTGCTCGTCCGTTTCGGCCGTGGTGTCGACCACCCGGGGGTTGAGCAGGACGACCGGCTCGGCGGCCCGGTCGGCGGGGCGGACCAGGGCGGCGGCCCAGTCGAGCCCGATCTGCGGGGCGGCGATGCCGACGCCCTTGCTGAACGGGTGCAGCTCGTCGAGGCGGGCCAGGATGGCGGAGAGCCGGTCGACGACGTCCCGGGCGACGGGTTCCTCGCGGGGCAGGTCGAGCTGGCGGGCGGGCCGCCGGAGCTGGTCGTCGCCGCGTTGCACGATGCCGATGGCGCGCATCCGGTCGCTGGCCCGTATCCGGCCGCGCGGGCCGGGGCCGCCGGGCTCGAAATCCGGGGGCTGGCTGCGGAACCGCCACTGCATCCGGTAGCGGGCGTTCAGCGGCGGGTCGTCGGTGGCCCAGTCGAAGATCGAACGGTCGCCCTCGTCGTGCCGCTGGATCGGGGTACGCAGCGGGCCCTCCTCGGCGGAGAGGGAGGTCTCCACCCCCCACACCTTGGGGTCGAGGTCGGCGGGCAGGTCGAGCCGGACGGCGAGGTGCCGGGTGGGCAGGCGTACGGCGCGCTGGAACCAGGGGCCCCACTTGTCCCGCCCGACCTGGTACGCGTATTCGAGGGTGACCCGGTCGCCGGGGTAGAGCGGGAGGCGACCCTCGTCGTTCTCGAAGAGCAGCCAGATCTCCTTGAACGCGTCCCGGTCGTGCTTGGCCCGCCAGTGCATCGGCTCCCGCGCGCCCCCGTCGTCCCGGTACGCCGCAAGACGCAGCTCGGCGAAGGTGAGCGGGTGTTCCCGGTGGTGCCGGTTGGACCGGCCCGGGTCGTTGGGGTAGCGGTCGACGGCGACCCGGACCAGGTAGCGGGTGACGGGTTCGGTGCCGGCGTTGTACAGCTCGCGCCGGATCGCGCAGTGGTAGCCCTCGTCGGTGTGGGTGAGGGTGGCGGTCTCCCGCTCGACCACCAGGCCGGTGCCGGGCGGCAGCCACTGGCCGGGGACGGGTGGGTCCCGGTGCGTCCCGCCGGAGCGGCTGTGCCGCAGCTCGTCGTACTCCCGGAAGCGCTGCCAGATCGCGCCGCTGGCCTCCAGGACGGCCTCGGCCCGGCGGGCGAAGTCCTCGGTGGGGCGGTGCCGGCGCCCCTCGACGTGGCTGACGTACGACGGGTCGAAGCCCATCAGGGTGGCCAGTTGCTTCTTGGTCAGCCCCCGGCCGGTCCGGTGTCGGGCGAGTTCGGCGGCGAAGGAGTCGGCGGCACGCTCGATGGGTGAGGTCGTCATCGGCTTCCTCGTACGCGGGAAGCCCATTTTCACGCTGGGTGGCCGATCGTGTACGGAAACTGCCTCGTATTCGACATTCACCTTGACAACTCAGCGGCGCCCGTCGATGCTGACGCGGCCCGCCGGCCGGCCCGCCGGCGTTTTCCGCCCACCCTGACGGGTACCCCTCGGCACGCGCCGCAGGCCGGCGGAGTGACCGGGACCTCTCCCTCCACCCCTCGACGCGCCTTTCCCCGAACCGGGAGCTGCGGTTAGGCTAACCTTAGTTCGGACCGACGAGACGCGCCGGCCGGTACCCGACCAGACAGGGGCGGATCAGTGACAGCGGTGATGCCGAGGCGGGACACCGCCACGCCACTCGCCCCGGTGACCGCGACCCTGCGCGCCATGTTCGGCACCGACGACCTGCCCGGGCTCGCGCCCGGGCTGCTGGTCACCGGCGACGAGGCCCGCTGGGCCCCGGCGACCCGGCTGGTCGACGGCACGCTGCTGCCCGAGTTCCTGCACGCCGCGGCCCGGCGCTGGGGCGGCACCCCGCACGCCTGCGCCGCGCTGGCCTGGAAGTCGTACAGCTACTGGACCGCGCTGCCGGTGGTGCTCGGCTGGGCCTCGGCCCGGCGGGTGCCGCTGCTCGACCCGGCCGACGTGCTGATCCACTTCGCGGACCGCGACCAACTGCTCACCCTGGGCCTGCGCGGCTCGACCACGGTCGCGGTGCTGCCCGGCGACCCGCTGGCGCTGACCGGCGGGCCGGGCGTACGGGTGGTGGCCGGCGAGGCCGCGCTGCTCGACGCGCTGCGCGCCACGCTGCTCGACGCCCACTTCGCCCCGCTGATCGCCGCCATCCAGGCCGAGGTCCGGATCGGCACGCGTACGCTGCTGGGCTCGGTGGCCTCGGGCATCGCGCACGGCATCCTGCGCGCCTCGGACGCGCTGCCCGGCTCCTCGACGGAGAGCATCGGCACGCTGCTCGACGCGCTCGACCTCGGCGACCTGGTGGATCTGGTGCCCGGCCCGGCCGGTGAGCCGACCGTGCAGCGGCGTACCTGCTGCCTGGCCTTCACCCTGCCGCAGCCGAAGATCTGCCAGGGCTGCTGCGTACGCCCGTCCTGACCGGTACGCCGGTGACCCGGCACCCGGTCAGTCGACCAGCGGACGGACGTCCCAGAGCCACACCCCGCCGGTGAACACCGGCTCGACACCGGTCAGCGCGGTCATCCCCAGGCGCAGCGCGTCGGCCTGCTTCAGCCGGGGGTCGAGGATCACCGCACCGGCCCGCCAGTAGCGCAGGTCGTCCACCGCCGCCACCCGGTCCTGCGGCGTGATCGGCGGCACCCCGTCGGTCCGCCGGACGGTGGTGAAGAAGCTGCTGGTGGGGCGGGGCGGGGCGGTGAACAGCGCCACCCGGCCAGCGCCGGGCCGGGTGTCCGGGTAGAGGAAGTAGCCCCGGGCCAGCGGCATGCCGAGCCGGGTCTCGGCGGCCCAGCGCAGCGGATCGGCGTAGTCGGTGTCCGGTAGCGGCAGGGTGACCATGCTGTGCCCGCCGGCCACGTACGGCCGCCAGGCGCCGGAGGTGACGAACTCGGGTGTCGGGTTGAGGCGTACCGAGGGCAGCGGCGTGGGCAGCAGCGGCAGGAGTGCCATGGCCAGCACGGTGGCGGTGGCGAACCGGATCTGGCCGCGGGCGGCGGGATGGCGCCGGGCCAGCCTCCGGGCGTGCTCCGCGCCGAGCGCGAGCAGGATGCCGACGATCGGGGTGAGCGCCAGGGACCACCGGGTGGGCACCACCGAGTGCAGCAGCGGCAGCTTCTCCAGCACGGCCCACGGTCCCGGGACGCCGGTGTCCCGGCCGTCGAACCGGATCTCCCGACCGAGGGAGAACAACGCGAACACGACACCGACCGCGGCCAGGCCGAGCACGACGACGTTGCGGCGCAGCCACCAGACCAGCGCGACCACTCCGACGGCGAGCGGCCAGCCGAAGAAGGCGTTCTCCTCGGTGGGGTTCTTGACGAGGTGGGCGCTGGTGCGGGCGTCCCCGGCGAGCGATTCGCGGGACCACGCGACGTACGAGGCGAGGTCGGTTCGGTAGCCCCGGATCAGCCGGGACAGCCCCTGGTAGGCGCCGGGCCCGGCGAGCTGCACGTGCAACGGGTACGCCAGCAGCACCCCGGCCACGACGGCGGCCACCCCGAGTCCGGCGCCGAAGGGTCGGGCCGCCCGGCGCTGCTCCGGCCGGCCGATGGCGACGGCGAGCACCACCACACCGAGGCCGATCGCCGTCATCAGCAGGATCTCCAGGTTGAGGAAGGCCTGCCAGACGATCACCAGACCGAGCAGTACGCCGTTGCGCAGCCAGCGCCCCGGCTCGGTCAGGCGCAGCGTCCGCCAGATGATCAGCGGCACCACGAACTGACTGACGATGTTGGGGTGCGCGTTGGCGTGCGAGACCATCGCCGGGGCGAAGGCGCAGAAGCCGGCCCCGAGCCAGGCCGGTCCCCGACTGCGGATCAGCACCCGGGAGAGCAGGAAATACCAGGCCACGCCGGTGGCGATCATTCCGGCGGTGAGGAACACCAGAAATGCGGTACGCGGCCCGAACAGCACGGTGATCGGCGTCATTGGCAGAGAAATGGATAATACCGACGTATTTGCCATCAAATTGACGCCGTCCGGCACGTTCATCCGGTCCGAGGCGAACGGATAGGCAAAATCGGTCACCACCCGCGCACCGTGCGCCATCATCCACTCGAACTGCGCCTGATCGGTGCGGTTGTCCCGTACGCCGTGCCCGGGGTGCAACCAGAACCGAGCGGTCACCCAGAACGCGAGCAGCACGAAACTGAGCACGGCGGCCGCGTCGACCCGCCTACCCCACCCCGGTCGTCCGCCCTCGTCGAGCCGGCTCTCGGCGGTGCCACCACGGGCGGCATCCGATTCAGGAGTAGTCATGACAATTCATAGAGTAGTCAGGGTATGGCAGGGCCGTGACATGTTTCTGGGGACTGGCGTACCATGTGCCGGTTCGCCGCCCGCCGATCACGTGCCCACCCCCGACCGCAATTCGGTCACCCCCGGTGCCCCGATTCCCGCGCCATCCATCGGGATGGTTGACTCTGTCGGTCGTGGCGCGGGTCAGTCATATCGTGAGGAATCGACGCATGGCAGAAATCACTGGGGATCAGCGCGTCCAGTCGGAGGTGCTCGAAGGCCTGGCGACCGCCGTCAACCACCGCAGGTGGTTCGTCGAACTGGCGGTGCCGCACCTCGGTGACAACCCGATCGAGATCGGCAGCGGCCTGGGGGACTACGCGCTGGAGTGGTCGGAGCACCTGCCCCGGATCACCGCCACCGAGGCGGACCCGGACCGGCTGGTCCGGCTCAAGGAACGGCTCGCCGACCACCCCACCATCGAGGTCCGGCAGATGCTGCTGCCGCACTCCGAGCGGGGTGACTACAGCGCGGCCGTGTCGTACAACGTGCTGGAGCACATCGAGGACCACGTGAGCGCACTGCGCAGCATGCGCGATCTGGTCCGGCCCGGCGGCGCGGTGATCATCATCGTGCCGGCGTTCCAGTTCGCGATGAGCCCGGCCGACATCGCCACCGGCCACGTCCGGCGCTACACGAAGCGGAGCCTCGCCGCCGCGATGGCCGAGGCCGGCCTCACCGTGGAGAAGATCCACTACGCCAACGCGCTCGGTCTGATCGGCTACTTCATGGCCACCAAGGTCTTCCGGCTGATGCCGAAGGAGGGCCCCATGGTCAAGGTCTACGACACCCTGGTCCTGCCCGCCACCAAGGCGGCCGAGCAGCGGGTGCGCCCGCCGTTCGGCCAGTCCGTCTTCGCGGTCGCCCGCGTCCCCGGCTGAGGTGCGGGGAAGGGCCCGTGACGCCAAGGGCCCTTCCCCGCCGCCGGTTACTCCTTGACCTGGTACGTCGGGCGGATGACCGCCCGGGCCAGGGTGTGGAACGCCAGGTTGAAGCCGACGAAGGCCGGGCTGGCACCCTGGCCGACGTCGAGCCGCTCCACGTCCAGCGCGTGCACGGCGAAGACGTAGCGGTGCGGACGGTCGCCGGCCGGCGGGGCGGCGCCGCCGTAACCGGTGTCGCCGTAGTCGTTGCGGATGCTGAAGGCGCCGCCGAGGTCGCTCTCCTTCACCCCGTGAGGCAGTTCGGTCACCGACGCGGGCACGTTCACCAGCACCCAGTGCCAGAAGCCGCTGCCGGTCGGGGCGTCCGGATCGAAGCAGGTCACCACGAAGCTCCTGGTCTCCGCCGGGAAGCCCGACCAGGACAGCTGCGGGGAGACGTTCTCGCCGCCGGCGCTGCCGTGCGCGTACGGCGCGTCCATCGGCTCGCCGTTGTGCACGTCGTCGCTGCTCAGCGTGAACGACGGCACCGTCGGCAGCAGCTCGTACGGGTCCGGGGCGATCGGTCGTTCCAGGGTCATCGAAACGGTCCTTCCGGGTGCGCGCTAATGTCCTGCGCCCCTTCATACCCCGCCGGACCCCGCCACCGAACGAGGAGGGCCCATCTCCGCGCCCTAGCCGGAAACGTACGCGGCCGCCGAAGGGCAGAGAACTTCTGTGACTTGGGCCGAACGCCCCCCGGCCGGCGTTCGTGCCAGCCGGGGGGTGACTGCGCTCAGTAGCAGGGCGAGATGGAATAGACCGGGTCCCAGTCGACGGAACCCGAGGACGGGCTCTTGGCGAGGAAGTGGATCGGGATGCCCTGAGAGCCGAGGAGGTACGGGTTGGGAGCACCACTGCTCTGGTTGTTCCGCCAGTACCCCGTGCCCGTCCAGTTGAAGAGGTCGTAGATCCGGCAGTTGTAGAGGAAAAAGACCTTCCACGCAGAACCGGCCCAGACCTGCGCGCAGAAGTAGCCGTAGGAACAGGTGTACGTGCCTCCCGGCGGCACACTCTGGGTACTGACCGATGGCGAGATCGTCGGAGTCGCGGCGATACCGATGCCTTGCGGTGCCGCCGGCGTAGTTACGCGGATGCCGCCGGCGTCGAGGCTCGACGGAGCGGCCACCCCGACCTGTTCGGCGACGACCGGTGCGGTTCTGGGCGCTGCGGAAGCTGTGGCGGGAATGCCGGTGGCGGTGGCCACCAGCGCCGCGGCAACGATCAGCGCGGACACAAATCTCTTCATGAGCAGTCCTCCCGTGATGGCATGAGATGCCTCTGCCTCCCGAGAAGTATTCGGGATCATCACTATGCTGTCTACCGAACGTCGATGTCATCGAATACGTCACGGATGGGGGGTGACCACGCTTTACGGCAGCGTCGTGCACGGCGCGACGGCCAGGGAGCACGTAACCGCGACTTCGCCGATCCCGCTGCGGCAGGGCTTGGCCCTCCGCCTGCTCGTCTCCACCTACTGATGGGCGTTCGCACTGGTCAGATCGATGGGAGCGGAGGGTGTGGGATTCGAACCCACGAAGACATCGCTGCCTTACCGGTTTTCAAGACCACACAGACCAAGCCTCTGACCTGCCGGTTTGCCATTGGCCACCTCGTCAGCGACACGGATGCGACATGAAGATGGCCGCACGGCTAGCACCAACCACCGAGGCCCCTCTGCCTGTGGCGGAGTCTTCCGTCCGGCGGGGCACCGAAGCCTCACGGCCGTGTGCACTCCCCCCGTGCGCCGCGTCTGCCCGTGGTCGCTGGTCAGCGCTCCGCCGGTCGGTGCTGTCACATGCAGCTTCCACACTGTCAGGACACCGCCATGCCTGTTCCATAAAGGACAAGACTGAGGTAACCTATGCGACTCTTCGTATCCGCGTCGACACGAGAGGTGACTACGTTGCCTGAGGTTCACCTTACCGTCGGAGAATCCAAGATCAAACAGTTTCTCAATAAGAAGCCGCTGGAGACGGTCGAAGAGTTGATTTGGAACTGCTTGGACGCGGACGCACGGACAGTAAGTATCGAACTTGAGCGCAATCCGGCGGGCGCACTCTCTGGGATTGTTATTACCGACGACGGGCATGGCTTCTCTTTTGACGAGGCAAACGAGTACTTCCCCGAGTACGGAGATACGTGGAAGAAAAAGATCCGCGCCTCAAGAACGCGAAATAGGATTCTGCATGGCCGGAACGGGGAGGGGAGACTATTCGCGCTCTC
Source organism: Micromonospora narathiwatensis (assembly GCF_900089605.1). Lineage (NCBI taxonomy): Bacteria > Bacillati > Actinomycetota > Actinomycetes > Micromonosporales > Micromonosporaceae > Micromonospora > Micromonospora narathiwatensis. Next base: position 5,179,621 of record NZ_LT594324.1, read on the forward strand.
GCTCGGACCCGACCCGACCTGGGAGTCGGTGGCCGGATCGGGCGACGATCGGACTAGGACGCGGGTTCGGGGCAACCGCCTTCGGCCGCTTGTCTGGAACATTGATCTCATGGATGCGGCGGGCGGCAGCCCCGGCACTCAGTTCCGAGTACGCATACCTGACGAGCGGCGTCTGCGCAGCCTTGAGCCCGAATCTGCGGTCCCCCGCCTTACAGCAAGGCTTAGCTTCTATCTTCTAGCATATCCAGAAGTGACCATTACTTACGACGGGTACACGCTAGATCCGCGTGACGTAATAGAACAAGAGGTGGATCTAGCTCTCGAATTGCCGCCAGAATATGCCAGCGACCCGAACCCTCCGAAAGTTAGGTTCGTAGAGTGGAAAGAGAGAGTTGCTGACCAAAAGCTGCTGATTTGCAACGGCCGAGGCGAGGGCCTTCTTGACTACGGCTCTCCCTATTCGTATTCAATCCTCTCGTTCACGCCATACCTTATTGCTGAGCGATTCAACGAACTCAGTCCAAGGGAAGTCCACATGATCCCAATGGCGGACGCTTCCTTGCTTCATTCGGCCATTCTCGCAGTGCGGCGTCACGTCACCCAGCGGCAGCGCGAGATATCAAGCAACGTGGTTAGCCAGCTGCAAGACGAAGGAATTTATCCGTACGACGGAAAGGATCTTAGCGAGACAGAGGAAGCCGAGAGGCAGACATTCGACCTCGTGGTGACGGTCGCGAGATCCGCTCTAGCAAACAAGCTTGTTCCGCGCAAGTTCCAAGTCGAGCTAATCCGCGCAGCGCTCGAAAACGACCCCTCGGACCTTCACGCGATTCTTGACAACGTACTCGCGCTTTCTGACGAAGAGCGGGCTGACCTCACGCAACTAATTAAGGACACACATCTAGCCCACGTCATCTCCTCGGCCAAGACGGTGGTTGATCGACTCAACTTTATATCAGCTCTGCGTAACGTTCTGGCAGACACCGAGAAGCGTAATGCGCTGAGGGAAATCGATCAACTGCACCCGATGATCGCTAGCAACCTGTGGCTTTTCGGGGAAGAGTGGCACTTCTCTCAGACCGAACAGGGACTGACCTCGGTTCTGGCGCAGCATCTCTCCCGGCTAGGCCAGGACGTAGCGCTTGAGAACCGTCTTCAGAGCGTTAAGCGCGATGACGGCCGCAGCGGGCGGGTAGACATTGTCATGTTCCGGGGCATCGGAGACGAACACCACACGCAGCGTCTAGTGGTCGAACTAAAGCGGCCAAGTTTGCGGGTAGGTTCCGAAGAACTCGAACAGGTCAAATCCTACGCTCGGGCAATTGTGCGAGATCCGCAATATAAGCATGGCAAGGGCAAATGGAAGTTTGTCCTCGTCACATACGACATCGCCCCGGAGATCGAATACGATATTAGGCAGGAAGATCGAGAGCCTGGGCACGCGGACAAGCAGCGGGATTACGACCTATGGGTTCTCACTTGGGGGCAAATATTCGATGACGCCGAACGGAAGCTGCGCTTTTTCCAGAAGCGCCTTAACTATGAAGCGACAGAAGAACGTGCCCACGGCAGCCTAGCCAAGCTGACAGAGGAATACGGCATTGGCCTCTCACGGAAGCGGAATGAACAGGCAGCTAGCGGAAACACGAATGGAGTTGTGCCAGGTCAGGCTCGCAGGATTGGCACAGCGATCGACTGAGCCGTGAGTAGCAGTGCTACTAGGGCGATTTCAGCCTGAACATAACAATGGAGATGCGCACTGATCTAGGCTCTCAGGCCTCCGCACGGTCGATCAGAACGCCGGCTATCTCACCCATGCTGGTGACTACCGCGGTCGCCCCGGCGAGCCGGAACGCGTCGACCTTCGCCGGCCGATTGGCGTAGCCGATCACCGCAACCCCGGCGGCCCGCGCTCCCTCGATGTCCGAGAGCGAGTCGCCGACCAGCACACACCGGCCCGGCGTCACGCCGAGGTCGCGCACGGCTTTCAGGATCGGTGCCGGGTTGGGCTTCATGCGGTCCGGCTCGGCGTACGCCCTGCCGACCACCGGAGAGACGTGTCCGGCCAACCGGTGCGCCACGAGGTAGGCGCTAACCGCACCGGCTGAGTTGTTGCTGACCGCCGCAACCGGCACGCCGGCTTGCCGTGCCGCCACGATTACTTCGCGGCCGTACGGTGTTGGTTCGGCCGTCTCGACGGCCCGCCGCTCGGCCACGCAGAGCGCATCCTCTACGGCTCGCGTGATGCCGTGGTCACCGGCCGCGCCAGTTCGGCGCAGCACTTCGAGCGGGTCTGCCTCGCTGGCGAGATCAGTCGGTACGTCGACACCGTGCCGCCGCAGTACGCCGACCAGTTCCGCCGCGACTTGCGGCGCCGGGTAACCGGCGAAGACGCTGCACACCGGCCCGTCGAAGTCGAGCAGCACCGCGCCGACCTGGCCGAGCAGCTGGCCGAGGTCGGCGTTCATCCGTCGTACCGGTAGGCGATGGTCGACCACATCGAGTCGAACCACTGGCGGGACGCCTCTACGAACTGCGTCCCGTGCGAGGTGTCGTCGTCGGTCACGGCGTAGTGGAAGAGCGGCACGTCCTTGCCCATCAGGTCGTAGATCGCCATGGGCTCACCCTTGATCGAGACCGTGCGCTCCACGACTGGATAGAAGCCGTAGAAGACCTCTTCGTCGTTCAGGATGTAGAGCTTGAACAGCGGGGAGGCTCGGTGCATCCGCACTTCAACGGTGGTTGACCGGATGAGCCCGAGGTCGCCCAGCTCGGTGACCTGATCGATGATGCCGTCTGCTGCCCGCCGGGTGATGCGTTCCGCGCGCTCGCGTACCGCTGGATCATCGGCCTGTGTCTCGGCCCGCGACGGCAGCGCCATCGGGACCGTCATGTCGGAGATCAGGATCCGCACGGCGATCGTCTCCGGCGCGAGCCGGCCGACCCGTACCTTGTCGAGCGCTTCGGCGAGCGCATCGCGCAGCGTCTCCCCGGAAAACCCAGCGAAGTCGATGGTGACGTGGGGTCGCTCGAACGCCGCTTCGATGTGTGGACGCAGCTCAACGGCTCGCTGCGTCTGCGCTCGCACGAACGCGCCGCTGCCCTGCCGGGAGACGATCAGCCGCTCTGCCCGAAGCAGCTCCAACGCTCGCTTGACTGTTTCCCGCGCGACGCCGTAGCGGGCGGCTAGCTCGGGCTGTGAAGGCAGCTTGTCACCCGGGGCGAGCCGGCGCGTGAGGATGGCCGCCCGCAGCTTGTTCGCGATCTGCTGCGAGGCCTGTTTGGGGTCGTCGGGGTCTAGCTGACCGAGGAAGTCGAGGTTCTCGCTCACCCGCCCACGGTAGCGCTGACTAGCCAAGTAAGGAAAGTTCGCCGCAATCTCTTGACCTGGCTAGCCAGGCCGACCTACCTTCAGAGCGTCATACCTGGCTAGCCAGGCATGACAAGCCGAGCGGAAGCCGGGGAAGGCGGCGCATGCGCTGCGCGCTCACGGGCCGATCGTGTGGTCGTTCATTCAGAACTTCACAGCAGAAGCGCCGCGTAGATCCGTCTGCGGCATCCCCGCCTTGAGCCACACGGTGGCCGACCTCGGTGTCTTCCCGGGCGAGCGGGGCGAGCGGGCCGGATCCGGCGCGCGGCATGGACTTCTGCCTCTTCATCTCTGTTCGTCCCGGGGTGCGGCCGGTCTGGTCGCACCCCGGGCTTTCCCGACTTCATCGACTCTCCCCGGAGGTTTCCCGTGAGGAAGCACCTTGCCCCCGTGGCCGCCGAGCCGACCGCCGCCGACCTGGCCGCGATCGACGCGGAGTGGCCGCTGATCGCCGCTGAGCTGGACGTGCTCGACGCCGAGATCACGATGCTCTACGCCGAGGATCACGGCGGACCCTCGCCGCTGGACTGGCGGCGGTTGCGCCGGGCCGAGGCCCGCGTCACCCGCGCCGCCGCCGACCTGACCACCCGCACCGACCCGCGCCGCGCGGCCTGATGTCCCGCATCCGCGCCGCCTTCCACGATCCGGACGGAGCGCGGTACGGCATCCCCACCTACTGGTGGCGGGGTGCCCCGTCCGGCTACGCCACCCGCCGCCAACTGACCGCCGCCGGGCTGCGCCCCGGTGGTCAGCCGATCGCCGCTCAGGTGCTCTGGCACGGCGTCGGCGGCACCCGCGCCGCCTACCTGTACCGGGTCGACCTGGCCCGCCCGAAGCGCACTGCCACCCCCGCCCAACGGCGCGCCATCGCTGCCGCGCTGCTCGCCCGCCGCACCTGCCCGACCTGCCGGCAGGTGCGCGGCTACTACATCCCGCGCTCGCTGGGTGAATGCCTCGCGTGCGCCTACCCGTTGGAGGACGCAGCATGACCGCCCCCACGATCAACGGCACCCGCTACCCGCAGCCCATCGAAGACCTGTTGCCCGCCGCCCGAGGGCTGGACCTGCCCGAGGGGCAGCGGTTCCCGTCCCGGAACCGGCTGATGCGCGAGTTCCGCATCGGCGCGCCGAAGGCCGGGGAACTCCTGGCCCTGCTCAAGGCCGAGCCCACCACCTTGCCGGTCGACAGCACCGCCCCGGACGCCCCGGACCCGGACGACGCACCGACCGTGCCCGAGCCCGCGCCGCCGGTCGAGCCGGACCCGACGCCCGTCCCGGAGATCACGCCGCCGGAGCGGGACGCCGAGGCCACGCCGGTCAGTCGCCCGGACACGCCCACCCCGCCCTCCCCGGCCGCGTCGGGCCGTTCGGCGGTGGTGTGGCCGGTGGTGCTGCTGGCGCTGCCGGCGTTCGTGGCGATCTGGTCCGGGTGGGTCGGACTCGGCGGGCTCACCGGCTTCGGGGTGGTGCACCCGCTGCCGGGGATCTGGGACAGCTTCTCCATCAACTCGGCGATCACCCTGCCGATCGGGGTGGAGACGTACGGCGCGTACGCGCTGTACGTGTGGCTGTCCGGCCGGGTGCCGCAGCGGGCACGCCGCTTCGCGAAGTGGTCCGCCATCGCCTCACTCCTGGTCGGCGCGCTCGGCCAGGTCGCCTACCACCTGTTGGAAGCCGCCGGTGTCACCGCCGCCCCGTGGTGGATCACCACCGCCGTGGCCTGCCTGCCGGTCGCGGTGCTCGGCATGGGCGCCGCACTCGCCCACCTCGTCCGCACCCACGACTGACCCGAAAGGACCACCTGTGCGTATCTGGCATGTCTTCAACGCTCTGACCCTGGCCAACGTGGTGCTGATGTTCGCCGCTGACGACACCACGAGCCGCTTCCTGCACGCGGTCAGCGCCGTCGCGTTCGCCATCACCACGATCGCCACCCGCCCGCCCCGGCCCGGCCGCCGTCCGTGACCTCGCCCGGCGGCACGGCCCCTGGCTACCAACCCGTGCCGTGCCGCCGGTCCCCCTTTGCGATCCGTGAACCGTTGGAGGAACCCCCATCATGACTGCCCCTGATGACGACCGTTTCGACTGGCAGGCCGCCGAAGCGGACCTGACCGACCCGACCACCACCGGCGGCCCGGATGCGGAGGTGGTCGATCTGGACGACGCCCGCGCCCGCCGTGCCCCTCGCCCGCGTCCCCCGGCCGACGACGACGCCCCGGACGACGCCGACGCCGATGACGCGGAGAGCGTGGATGACGGGCCGGACCGCGACGGCGGCCCGGTCGACACCGCCGACGACATCCCGCGTGAGGTGCTGGCCCGGCAGCGGGACCGGCGGCCGATCCTGGCCGACTGGGCGCGTTCCTGGCGCGCCTTCCGTGCCGCGCTGCGCCACCAGGTCAAGGACGCCGGATACGTCACCGCCTACCACGGAGTCAGGTTGCCGAAGTACGCGGCGAAGACCGCCGCCTACGCGCCGCTGGGCCTGTTCCGGGGCGTCGGCCGGGCGCTGCGCTGGGCCAGCGCCGAGGAAGGCAACTGGCACCTACGGCAGGCCGCCGCGTCCCGAGGCGACGCGGACACCTGGATGAAGCTCGACGCCCGCCGCCAACGCCAAACGGTGTGGCGGTGGTGGGTGCTCGCCGCCTCGGCCGGTGCCACTGTGGCCGGCGGTATCGTGCTGGCGCTCGGCCCGGCGTGGTGGCGCTACGCCGCCCTGCTCGCTCTGGTGCCGTTGCTGGCCACGCTCGGCCGCCCGGCGGACAAGCCGCTCACCGACCGGGTGACCGAGGGCACCCGCTACCGCAAGCTCACCGCCGACCTCGTGCGCCGGGCGCTCACGTCGCTGCAAATGAGCGGCATCAACAGCGCCGTCGCCAAAGACCCCAAGGCCATCTCGTTCCCGGTCGACATCCACCGCGACGGCCCCGGCCACCTCGCCGTGGTCGACCTCCCCTATGGGGTGGAGGCGGCCGAGGTGGTCGCCCGGCGCGGCAAGCTCGCCTCGGCCATGCGCCTGCCGCTGGATCAGGTGTGGCCCGAGCCCGCACCGGGGCACACCGGCCGCCTCGCCCTGTGGGTCGGCTACGAACCGGCGTCGCAGATGAAGCAGCCCCCGTGGCCGCTGCTGTCCGCTGGCGCGAAGGTGGACGTGTTCAAGGCGTTCCCGTTCGCCACCACGCCCCGCCTGGACACCGTGGCGGTGGATCTGATGTTCCGGAACTTCCTGTTCGGCGGTCAGCCCGGCAGCGGCAAGACGTTCGCGTTGCGGGACCTGATCCTGGCCGCCGCCCTCGATCCCCGCGCCGAGATCCGAGGCTACGAGTTGAAGGGGGTCGGGGACTTCGCCGTGTTGGAGCCGGTGATGGCGGAGTACGGCAACGGTTTCGATGACGAGACCTTGGCCCGGTGCTTCGGCTTCATCGAGTGGCTGTACGAGGAGTGCCGCCGCCGCTCCAAGCGCATCGAGCACTACGCCCGCCTGGGGAAGGCCCCGGAGAACAAGGTCACGCCCGAGCTGGCGTCGCTCAAGGGGTCCGGCCTGCATCCCCTGGTGGCGTGGTTCGATGAGCTGCAAGAGCTGATGACCAGCAAGTACGGCAAGGACGCCGGGGAACTTCTGGAGAAGGTCATCAAGCTCGGCCGGGCGCTCGGGGTGATCATCATGATCGGCACGCAGATCCCCGACAAGGACAGCCTGCCCACCGGCATCACCCGCAACGTCAACAGCCGCTTCTGCCTGTCCGTGGCTGACCAGACGGCCAACGACATGATCCTGGGCACGTCGGCGTACAAGAACGGCTACCGGGCGACGGTGTTTCAGCCGGTGATCGAGGCCGGGTGGGGCATCCTGCGGGGGTTCGGGCCGAAGGCGTCGGCGGTGCGCTCGTTCTACGTCGACACCACCGCCGCCGCCCGCATCGTCACCCGCGCCGTCGCCCTGCGCCAGGCAGCGGGGACGCTGCCCAAGCCGGATGAGCAGACCCGCGAGGTTGCCCCCGTGGCGGACGTGCTCGGCGACCTGGCCCGCGTGTGGCCGGGCGACGACAAGGCCGCCTGGAACGAGACGCTGTGCGGCCTGCTGGCCGAGCTGCGACCCGACGTGTACGGGGGTTGGGAGGCGGCGCAGCTCACCACCGCGCTCAAGCCCCACCCGGCGGTGAAGGTCGCCGACGTGGGCCGCCGCATCGACGGCAAGCCGGTCACCCGGCGCGGCATCAAGCACGCCGACCTTCTGGCCGCGATTGCGGAGCGTGACCGGAAGCGGTCCGCTGGCTGACCGTCTCTGAGGGTGCTAGCGCTAGCGGCCCGTGCTGCTAGCGCTAGCACCCCCGCTAGCACCCGATCCGAATCATGAGCTGCCCGCTAGTAGCTAGCAGCTCACGGCCGCTCACACCCGAAAACCGGCCTGGGAGGCACTTGTGGACCCCCTGCTCACCCTCGCTAGCGTCATCATCACCGCCGCCGCACTGGTCACGCTCGGTTACGCCGGGCTGTGCTGGGTCATCCCCTTCAAAACCTGCCAGCGGTGCGCCGGCACCGGCCGCACCACCACCCGCATCCTGCACCGGCCGCGCGCCTGCCGCCGCTGCGACCGAGGCATGCGGCTCCGCCTCGGACGGCGCATCTTCAACGTCTTGCACCGGCTGCGCGCCGAGGCGCACCGATGAACCGCCGCAACCCTCACACCAACTGGTGCGGGCGGGACCACCGCTGCGGCCTCGGTGAGCACCGCTCCGACGAAATCGTGGTCGACGTTCCCGGTCACGCTCGCGCCGTGCTGGTGCGGGTGCGGACCGCTGCCGGGCGGGAGCACGCCGAGGTGCGCGTCCGCGTGGCGCTCGCCCCGGGCGAGCTGGCCGCCCGCCGCCAGTTGGTGGGGCTGCTCGGCGACGTGCGCCAGGCCGTCACCCGTGCCGCGATCGCCGCGCGGCCTCGGCCGAGGCGGGCCGCGCGGTGACCGGCGGCCCGCGCCGCGACGGCGCGTCACCGCGCGATCCGCGCCTGTCCGGTGCGGAGGTGTGGCTCACCGGCACCCCGGCCGAGCTGGACGCCCTCACCGCCGCCCTGACCGCCGCCGGGCACCTCACCCAGCGCAGCACCCGCCGGGCGCTGACCGGCACGGACACGGGCCGCTGCCGCCTGTATCTGCGGCTGACCGTCACCGCCGCCGCCAAGCCGCCGGCACGCGGCCCGGAGCAGGGCGGCGCGCTGATCGACCTTGACGCCGCCCGCGCTCACCGCCGACCCGCCTAGGAGACGCCCTATGTCTGACCTGCTCACCGCCGCCCTCGGCCACGCCGCACGCGGGTGGCACGTCTTCCCGCTGCGCCCCGACGACAAGCGACCCGCGTTCCCCGACCACCCCGCCGACGACTGCACCGGACGAGATCCGCGCTGCCGCGCCGGTCACGTCGGGTGGGAGGCCCGCGCGACCACCGACCCCGACCGCATCCGCCGCGCGTGGTCGGCCCGCCCGTATGGCATCGGCGTCGCGTGCGGGCCGTCCGCGCTGGTGGTGGTCGATCTGGACACCCCGAAGACCGGCGGGGCGGGGCGTGACGGCCTGGCCGTGCTCGCCGAGCTGGCCGCCGCGCACGCCGCCACGATCGACCCGACCTACACCGTGACCACCGGGCGGGGCGGCACGCACCTGTACTACCGGCACCCCGACACCGGTCCGGCGCTGCGTAACACCGCCGGGACGCTCGGCCCGATGGTCGACACCCGCGCCCACGGCGGCTACGTCGTCGCTGCTGGCTCCACCGTGGCCGGTCGCCCGTACGTGGTCGATCTGGACACCGACCCCGCGCCGCTGCCCGGGTGGCTGGCCGCGCTGCTGGCACCCGTGCCGCTGCCGCCGCAACGTCCGGTGGTGGTCGACCTGCCCGCCGACCGCACAGGGGCGTACGTGCGGGCCGCGATCGACCGGGAGACGGCACGGGTCACCGCCGCTCCGGCGGGGGAGCGCAACCGGTCGCTGTACATCGCCGCTGTGGCTCTCGGCCAGCTCACCGCCGGGGGCGCGCTCACCGCCGACGACGCCGAAAGCGTGCTGGAACAGGCCGCAGCATCCGCCGGGCTCGGCCGCGTCGAGACCGCACGCACCATCCGATCCGGGCTAGCCGCTGGCTCCCGCCGACCCCGAAAGGTGGCCGCATGAGCACCGCCCGCCTCCACCTCGTCACCGACCACCCAGACGCCACCGAGCCGGAAGCCGCGGGCGCCGCGTTGTGGGATGTTCCAGTGCCCCTGACCGGCGCGAACACCGCGCCGCCGCCGTTCCCGGTCGACGTGTTCCCCCGCTGGCTCGGCGACATGGTGACCGGCGTTGCCCGGTTCACTCAGACCGATCCGGCCATGGCCGGCACACTCGCCATGGCGGTGCTGTCCGCGTGCGCGGGTGGCCGCCTGGAGGTGGAGCCGGTGGCCGGGTGGCGCGAGCCGGTCAACATCTTCGCCGCCGTCATCGCCGGTCCCGGCGAGCGCAAGTCACCCGTTCACCGGGCGATGACCGCGCCGCTGTTCGCCGCACAGTCCACCCTGGCCGACGCCATGCGCCCGCGCATCGCCGAGGCCGCCGCGCTGCGCGACATCGCCGACCGGCAAGCCGAACAGGCCAAAGCCGCCGCCGCGAAGGCCACCGACCCGCACAAGCGCGACGACGCCGCCGCCGAAGCGGTAGCCGCCGCGATCGCCGCCGAAGCCATCACCGTTCCCGGCCTCCCGAGGCTGATCGTGGACGACGCCACCCCCGAGGCGCTCATCGGGCTGATGGCCGCCAACGGCGGACGCATGGCCATCATCTCGGATGAGGGCGGCATCTTCGACACCCTCGCCGGTCGCTACTCCGGTGCCCCCAACCTCGACCCCTACCTCAAGGGGCACGCGGGGCAGCCGATGAGCAACGAACGGCAGACCCGCGAGGGTGCCTCCGTCGACAAACCCGCGCTGACCGTGTGCGTGATGGCGCAACCGACCGTGCTGCGCAAGTTCGGCGGCAACGCCGACCTCGCCGGACGCGGCCTACCGGCCCGGTTCCTGTTCGCGCTCCCGCGCTCCCTGGCCGGGTACCGGGCGGTCGACAGTGACCCCGTGCCCGAACAGGTCACCACCGGCTACGCCCGCCGGGTGCACGACCTGGCCGCCACCCTCGCCGAGTGGGAAGACCCCGCCGTCGTCGCCCTCACCGAGGAAGCCGGCCAGGTCCGCCGAGCTGCCGCCGAACAGGTCGAAACGGAGCTACGGCCCGGCGGCAGCCTCTACGACATGCGGGAGTGGGGCAACAAGCTCTCCGGCGCGACACTCCGGTTGGCCGGGCTGCTGCACGTCGCCCACCACCCCGCCGACGCCTGGCGGCAACCCATCGACGCCGACCGCATGGCCGACGCCGTACGCCTCGCCGAGTTCTTCGCCGCGCACTACCGGGCCGCGCTCACCACCATCGGCACCGACAGCGCGGTAGAGAACGCCCGCTACGTGCTCGGCGTGCTCACCACCAAGGGCATGACCACCTTCACCCGCCGGGAACTGCACCGCCGCGTCTCCCGGCGACTGCCCAAGTCCGATGAGGTGTCGGCGGTGCTCGGCGAACTGGCCGCCCTCGGATGGGTCCGCCACGGACCGGACGGCCGCTACGAACTGCACCCCCGCGCCGTGGCGGAGAACCCCGGAAGCGCTGACACGCTGACACCTGCCCCGGATGGCGACGTTTCCGCAGATCAAAGCAACCGCGAGGCTGTCAACGGGCCGCGTTGACAGCCGTTGACAGGCGTTGACAATCCGTCCGCCGGTCTGCCGGTGTCAACGGGCGTCAACGCCTGTCAACGGGCCTCGTTGACACCCGCACACCCGCCTCTACCTGCGGAAACGCCCGCGTGTCAGCGGATTGTCAACGTGTCAACGCTTCCCGGCCCCTTCCCGCCCGCTGACCCGTCCGTCGGTGGGTCGAAACGGCCCGCTGAGAGCGCCGGAGACGTTCCGGCCTTACTCCTAACACCCGGACGCCTTGGATCTTGCGTCTACGGCGCTCTCAGCGGACCGCCCTGCGCCGTTCTGCGGCGATGTCTCCCTGTTCCTCTACAAGTGACCCGATCCGACCGAAAGGCGCTCTGCGTGCGAATCAGGCTGCACGGCACACCCGCTGAAACAGCCGCAGCACTGGCCGCCATCGCCGAAGTGCTGCACATCCGCCACGTCTCCCGGCCCTACCCCGACCACCGATCCCCGATGTTCCAGCGCATCTACCTCGACGCCACCCCGAGGGAGGACACCCGCCGATGACTGCCCGCAGCACCCCCGCCGGCAACCTGCTCACCCTCGCCGAAGTCCTGGACGAACTCCGCGTACCCCGCTCCACCTTCTTTCGCTGGAAGGCCACCGGCCGCGCACCCCGAACCATCAAGTACCCCAACGGAAGCCTCTACGTCCGCCGTCGCGACCTGGACAACTGGCTCAACGATCACGAGGAGGCCGCTTGAGCAGCTACGACGTGCGCATTCACGCGATCCTGACCAACGAACTATCGGGACGGAAAAAGTCGTACACAGTCCGATGGAAGGTCGCTGGCAAGCCGTTCCGGCACACCTACGCCACTCGGGCGCTCGCCGAAAGCTTTCGGTCGAAGCTGGTGGTTGCTCAGCGCGAGGGAACCGCTTTCGATGAGAAGTCCGGGCTACCGGAACCGATGGCACGGAAACTGAACAGCCGGAATTGGTACGACCTCGCCGTTGCGTTCGTGGATATGAAGTGGCCGCGTGCCGCCGCAACCCAGCGCAAGAGCATCGCCGATGCGCTCACCACGGTCACGCTCGCCCTGCTTGCCACGTCACGTGGCACACCGGACGACGCCGAGATTCGGCACGCTCTCTACACGTGGACCTTCAACAAGTTGCAGCGCGACCGCGACAAGGGCCAACCACCGGAAAAGCTTTCGCCGGCCGTCTGCTGGCTCATGGCGAACACGCTGCCGCTGTCGGAAGTGGCGAACCCGGCCACCATCCGAAAGGCGCTCGACGCGCTCACGGTCCGGATCGACGGCGGCCCGGCCGCAGCAAACACGGTTGCGAGGAAACGGGCCGTCTTCTACAGCGCCTTGAAGTACGCCGTTGAGCTTCGCTACCTCGACGCACACCCCATGGATTTCATTCAGTGGCGAGCGCCGAAGAACACCGATCAGGTCGACCGGAAGGTGGTGGTAAATCCCGAGCAAGCCCGTTCCCTACTCTCGGCAGTACGGAAACGCGATCCGCACTTGGAAGGCTTCTTCGCCTGCATGTACTTCGCCGCGCTCCGGCCCTCCGAGGTAATCCACCTACGCGCCGACGAATGCGAGCTACCCGAAAGCGGGTGGGGCTGGCTTCATCTCAGCGGCTCAACGCAACAGGTGGGCGAGGATTGGAGCGATAGCGGCCGGTCGCTGGAAGATCGGGAGTTGAAGCACCGGGCGAAGAAGGCGACCCGCGACGTTCCGGCCTGCCCGGAGCTGGTCCGCATCCTGCGGCATCACGTACGGGAGCACTGCCGGGACGCCAACGGCCGGATGTTCAACGCCGCTGGTGCGCGACCGGCCCCGGTGTCCAAGAGCACCTATCTGCGTGCCTGGCGACAGGCACGCGAGGCAGCGTTGACGCCGGCTCAGCAGCGCTCACCACTGGCGCACCGGCCGTACGACCTGCGGCACGCTGCCGTCTCGCTCTGGCTCAACGCCGGAGTGCCGGCTACCCAGGTCGCGCAATGGGCCGGACACAGCGTGCACGTGCTGTTGAAGGTCTACGCCTCGTGCATCGACGGCCAGGACGAAGCCGCCCGGAAGCGGATCGAGGGAGCGCTAGGCACCGACGACCAGGCCGGGAATGCGCCGGGTGACGCCGACACGTAAACGACACGACCAGTGAGACGCGGCGGCACCGGGCGAGACAAAGTGAGACTGGTTCACCATCTATAAGTGCGCCCCCTGATCAGCGTTCGCGCTGGTCAGGGGGCGTTTTTGCTGTCCAGGTGAGCGGAGGGTGTGGGATTCGAACCCACGAAGACATCGCTGCCTTACCGGTTTTCAAGACCAGCGCCATCGGCCACTAGGCGAACCCTCCCGGACGCGTCCCAACGGGTACGCGACCGTGCCTAGTCTGCCACGGACCGCATAACGGACGAGCCCCCGTCCCACCCTCGCTGACAGGATGTCGGCATGTGGAACACCCCGGCGGTGGTGCTGATCACCGGAATCATGGCGGCCGGCAAGTCCACTGTGGCCGAGCTGCTGGCCCGGCGGCTGCCCCGGTCGGTGCACGTACGTGGGGACGTGTTCCGGCGGATGATCGTCGGCGGGCGGGCCGCGATGACGGCGCAGCTCTCGGACGAGGCCCGGCGGCAGCTCCGGCTCCGCTACGACCTCGCCGCGTCGACCGCGGACCGGTACGCCGCCGAGGGCTTCACCGTCGTCCTCCAGGACATCGTAATCGGCCCGGAGCTGCCGGCGATGGTGGAAAGGCTCCGGCACCGGCCGCTCGCGGTGGTGGTGCTCGCGCCCCGCGCCGAGGTGGTCGCCGCCCGTGAGCGGCTCCGGCCCAAGCAGGGGTACGGGGACTGGCCGGTCGCCGACCTGGACGCCGGGTTCCGGGCCGACACGCCCCGGATCGGGCTCTGGCTGGACACCTCGGCACAGACACCCGAGGAGACGGTGGACGAGATCGTGAGCCGGGCGTGGACGGCGGGGCGGATCGGGTAAGACTGGGCCATGCGCGCGATCACGATCCCGGAACCCGGCGGACCGGAGGCCCTCGTCTGGGCGGAGGTGCCCGACCCCGAGCCCGGCCCGGACGAGGTGCTGATCGACGTGCGGGCGAGCGCGGTCAACCGGGCGGACCTGCTGCAACGGCAGGGACACTACCCGCCGCCGCCGGGTGCGCCGGCGTACCCGGGGTTGGAGTGCTCCGGGGTGATCGCCGCGGTCGGCGCCGAGGTGACCGCCTGGGGGGTCGGGCAGGAGGTCTGCGCGCTGCTGGCCGGCGGCGGGTACGCCGAACGGGTGGCCGTGCCGGCCGGGCAGGTGCTGCCGGTGCCGGCCGGGATGGCCGTGGTCGACGCCGCGGCGCTGCCGGAGGTGGCCTGCACGGTCTGGTCGAACGTGGTCCGGCTCGCCGGGCTGACGAAGGGCGAGACGCTGCTGGTGCACGGCGGGGGCAGCGGGATCGGCACGTTCGCCGTCCAGCTCGGCGCGGCCCTCGGCGCGACCGTCGTGGTGACCGCCCGGGCGGCGAAGCACGCGCGGCTGCGCGAGCTGGGTGCCGCGCACACCATCGACTACCGGGAGCAGGACTTCGTCGAGGAGGTCCGTCGGGTCACCGCCGGCCGGGGTGCCGATGTCGTCCTGGACATCATGGGTGCCGCTTACCTGTCCCGGAACGTGGCGGCGCTGGCCACCGGCGGCCGGCTCGTGGTCATCGGCATGCAGGGCGGCCGGAATGGCGAGCTGGACCTGGGCCTGCTGCTCGCGAAGCGGGCTTCCGTGCACGCCACGGCGCTGCGCTCCCGCCCGCCCGAGGAGAAGGCGGAGATCGTCCGGGGCGTACGCGAGCAGGTGTGGCCGCTGGTCGAGGCGGGGATGATCCAGCCGGTCGTGGACCGCCGGGTGCCGATGACCGACGCGGCGGAGGCTCATCGCGTGGTGGAGGCGAACCAGCACGTGGGCAAGGTGCTGCTGATCCGGTGACCCGTCAGGCCGGCGCCGGGGCGCCGTCGGCGCGAGGCAGCACCAGCCGGGCGCCGGGGCCCTCGGCGGAGAGCGAGTCGTCCGGGTTGTAGAGGGTGCAGCGCTGCAACGACAGGCAGCCGCAGCCGATGCAGCCGTCCAGGTCGTCGCGGAGCTTGCCGAGCAGCCGGATCTTCTCGTCCAGCCGGTCCCGCCAGGCGCGGGAGAGCGCGGCCCAGTCCTCCGGGGTGGGGTTACGCGCGGACGGCAGCGAGTCCAGCGCTTCCCGGATCTCCTCCAGGGAGACGCCGACCTGCTGGGAGATCCGGACGAACGCCACCCGGCGCAGCTCGGTGCGGGCGTACCGACGCTGGTTGCCGCCGGTCCGATGGGACCGGATCAGCCCGAGCCGCTCGTAGTAGCGCAGCGCGGAGGGAGCCACCCCGCTGCGGGCGGAGAGCTGTCCGATGGTGAGTGCTTCGTGCATCACAGAGCTTCCTACATCACACGCGCTTGAGTTGAAGTGCGCTTCAACTCCGAGGCTAGCGGTATGACGACGACGACCGCCACCGAGCCCGCCGCGCTGCGGGCGCTGCTCGACCGGGTACGGGCGGGGCGCGAGTTCAGCGCGAACGTGTACTCGACGCTGGACGTGCTCCAGGTGCTCTACGACCGGGTGCTCCGGATCACCCCGGCGACCGTGGACGACCCCGACCGGGACCGCTTCCTGCTCTCCAAGGGGCACGCGGTCGCCGGCTACTACGCCCTGCTCGCCGCCAAGGGCTTCGTGCCGGTGGAGTGGCTGGACGACCAGGGCGGTCCGGACAGCCGCCTCGGCGACCACCCGGACCGCCTGCTGGTGCCCGGGGTGGAGATCGGCTCCGGGTCGCTCGGCCACGGGCTGGGTCTGGGCGTGGGCACCGCGCTCGGGCTGCGGGCCCAGGGCCGGTTCGACCCCCGGGTGTACGTGCTGCTCGGCGACGCCGAGCTGGACGAGGGCTCCAACCACGAGGCGATCGCGTACGCCGGGGCGACCGGGCTGGCCAAGCTGACCGCGATCGTGCTGGACAACCGATCGGCCAGCCACGGCTGGCCGGGCGGGGTGGCCAGCCGGTTCACCGTCAACGGATGGAGCGCCGCGACCGTGGCCGGCCGGGACCACGAGGCCCTGCACACCGCCCTCACCGGGCACGACAACCACCGGCCGCACGTCGTCGTCGCGGTCGTCACCGACGGAGAGTGACCATGCGCGAGAACTTCGTGGCCACGGCCACCGCCCTGCTCGACGACCCCCGGACCACCATCGTCCTGGCCGACATCTCCGCCGCGGCGTTCGCCCCGGCCGCCGAGCGCCACCCGGAGCGGGTCATCAACGTCGGCATCCGGGAGCAGCTCATGGTGGGGGTGGCGGGTGGGCTCGCGCTCACCGGGCAGCGCCCGATCGTGCACAGCTACGCGCCGTTCCTCGTCGAGCGGGCGTACGAGCAGATCAAGCTGGATCTCGACCACCAGGGGGTCGGGGCGGTGCTGGTCAGCGTCGGCGCGTCGTACGACCGGGCGGCGGCGGGCCGCACCCATCTCGGCCCGGCGGACGTGGCGCTGATCGACACGTTGCACGACTGGACGGTGCACGTGCCCGGCCACCGGGACGAGGTGCCCGGGGTGCTGCGGCACGTGGTGTGCGGCCAGGATTCGGCGTACGTGCGGTTGTCGGCGCGGAGCAACGCGCGGGCGTACCCGGACGCGGGTGACCTGCGGGTGGTCCGGGACGCCGGGCCGGGCGCGCCGCTGCTGGTGGCGGTCGGCCCGGTGCTGGACCAGGCGCTCGCGGCGGTCGCCGACCGGCCGGTCACCGTGGCGTACACCCATCGACCCCGGCCGTTCGACGCCGCCGGCCTGCGGGCCCTGGCGGACACTGAGGTGATCGTGGTCGAGCCGTACCTGGCAGGCACCTCGGCCCGGGTGGTCGGCGCGGCGCTGGCCGACCGGCCACACCGGCTGCTCACCCTCGGGGTGGGCCGGCAGGAGCTGCGCCGCTACGGCACGCCCGAGGACCACGACCGCTGGCACGGCCTGGACGCGGCCGGTCTGCGCCGCTCGATCGACGCGTTCCTCGCCCCGACCCCGGTCAGTGCCTGAGCCACCCCGGAATACGCAGACGGCGGCATCCCACCCGGGATGCCGCCGTCCTGTCGATCGGGGGCCGGTACGGCGTCAGTTCACGGCGACGCTGGTCGGGCGACGCCGGGCGCGCTCACGGGCGAGGATCCAGATGGCCTCGACGCCGTCCTTCCAGGTGATCTTCTTGCCCTCCTCGCGGCCCCGCGCCCGATAGCTGATCGGCACCTCGTAGGGGCGGATGCGCTGGCGGAGCAGCTTGCCGGTGACCTCGGCCTCCATGCCGAAGCCACGGGACCGGACCTGGAGCGAGCGGTACAGCTCCAGCGGCATCAGCTTGAAGCAGGTCTCCAGGTCGCCGATGTACGAGTTGAACAGCACGTTGGCCGCCATCGTGACGCCCTTGTTGCCCATCACGTACCAGAAGCTGTAGGCACTGTGGCTGCCGAAGGTCCGGTTGCCGTAGACCACCGTCGCCCGGCCGTCGAGCACCGGTTCGAGCAGCCGGGGGATGTCCTGCGGGTCGTACTCGAGGTCGGCGTCGAGGATGACCATGTATTCACCCTCGGCGCTGTCCACGGCGGTCTTGATCGCCGCGCCCTTGCCGGCATTGCGCTGATGGGTGATCACCCGTAGCCGCGCGTCGTCCATCCGGCCGAGCACCTCGCCGGTGCCGTCCCGGCTGCCGTCGTCCACCACGACGAGCTCGATCTCGCACGGGTAGTCCACCGCCAATGCCTGCTTGAGGGCATCCGCGATGCGTTCTTCCTCGTTGTAGACCGGCATGAGGATCGAGAGCTTCACGGGTTCTCCACGGTGGCTACGGTAAGTCGGCCCTAGCGTAACCCGGTTGGTCGTCGAGGTCACCAGAGCATGGCCCAGAGTCGGTGGGGTGTCTCCACCGCTCGCCCCGGAAGTTTCGCGCACCCGGCCCGCCCGATGTGTCGGAATAGTTCCCTTCCGCAGTCGGCCGCAAGGCTTCCGAGACGTATTCACATATCGCCTCCCCCCGGTTACCTTCGGGTAACTCAATCGACGTCCCACGATTGAGTGGAAAGGAGTGCGTCGATGCTTGGCACCCCCACCAGGCGCGGACGGACGACCCGGCGGCGGGCCATTGCCGTCCTGTCCGCCGCCGCCCTCGCCCTACCGATGCTGGTCGGACCGGCCGCCCCCGCAGCCGCCGCCGACCGGCCCGCCGTCCAGCCGCTACCCGCGGCCCTCGAAGCCGTCCGCGCCGCCGAGGCCACCGCCCTCTACGGTTCCCCCGCCATCCGGCCGCTGGAACAGCGACGGACCGCCCTGATCACCATGGGCGACAGCGAGATCTCCGGCGAGGGAGTCGGCAACTACGTGCCCGGCACCCACCAGGACGGCAACTGGTGCGACCGCTCGTACGACCAGGCGGTCTTCCGTACCGGCATCCCGGCTGACGAGAAGTACAACCTGGCCTGCTCGGGCGCCACCCCGTGGAACCTGATCGCCGGCGGCCCGACCCAGCACAACGAGCTCAACCAGGGCGACTACCTGGCGATCAAGGCGCGCAACACGAACGTCAAGCTGATCTGGGTGGTCGTCGGCGCGAACGGCGACGGCACCATCCAGTTCGGACCGGTCGCCACCGACTGCGCGATCCGCCGGGTCTTCTTCCAGGGCGCGTGCTGGCCGACGTACACCGACCAGTGGACGATCCGCACCGACGGCAGCCGGGCGGCGGTCGAGGCGGCGCTCAACTCCATCCGGCAGACCATGACCTCCGCCGGCTACCTGCGCTCCGACTACGAGCTGGTGCTGATGTCGTACCCGAGCCCGGGCAGCCCGGACGTGGAGGACAACCCGAACTTCCCCGGCTGGTACTCCGGCGGCTGCCTGCTCTACCTGGCCGACGCGGCGTTCGCCCGGAACAAGGCCGTGCCGCTCTTCGAGTCCGCGCTGCGCACGGCGGCGGCCAACACCGGCACCCGATACCTGGACGCCAGCCGGCTCTTCCACGGCCACGAGGTCTGCACCGACAACACCTCGGTCCGCGGTCTCTACATCGAGATCGGCATCTGGGACGAGAACGCCGCCCGGCAGTCGTTCCACCCCAACTACCGGGGGCACGGCATGTTCGCCCAGTGCGTCACACAGTTCTGGAACTCGGGCCAGGAGCGGGCGACCTGCGTCGACCCGGCCAGCACCGGGCAGGGCGTGCTGGTCAACGGGCTGCTGGAGTTCAAGCAGCTCCGCAACGTCGCCACCGGCACCTGTGTGGACGGCAAGGGGTACGACTCACGCAACAACACGGTCCAGCAGTCGTACGGCTGCCACGGCGGACGTAACCAGGGCTTCTGGTACGACCCGACGCGGCAGTCGCTGCACTCCGAGCTGTCCCACGACCGCTGCCTGGACGTGACGGGCGGCTCGCTGACCGCCAACACCACGGTCAACAGCTACGACTGCAACGGCGGGCCCAACCAGAAGTTCGTCTTCGCCGGCAACCAGCTCAAGCCGGCCGGCACGACCAACCTCTGCGTCGCCTTCGACAGCCCGTTGCTGGGCACCCCACGGCTGCGGCTGGCCACCTGCTCCACGAGCACCCGCCAGCAGTGGTCCTTCGAGTCCCGCTCGTACGCCAACCCGGTCGGCTACGGCCACTCCGACTTCATCGGCTCCCGGGTCTACTGAACGGATCGCCGGGGCCGGCCGCCATCGCGTCGGCCCCGGCGACCCGCCTCACCCCTGCTTGAACGGCACCACGATCAGCCGGGCCACGCCGTTGTCGCCATCCTTGGCCCCGGCGACGCCGACCGTCGTACCGGCCCTGATGTCGCTGGACCGGACGGTCCTCCGGCGCTCGACGACCCGCAGCTTGTCGTCGAAGGTCCAGGTCATCGTGAAGCCGTCGGTGGACTTCACGGTCATCTCCCGGTCGTCGACGGCGGTCACCTGGCCGCGCTGCACCACGACGGTCTTCGTACCGCCGTCCCGGGTCTGCACCACGACCTCGCCGTGCAGGGTGTTCTGGCGCAGCAGCACCCGGGCCCGGTGCCGCTTCCGCCAATCCTGCGCGCGGTCGCCCTGCTGGTCCGGGCCGGTCTGGGCGTCGGCCGAGGCCGAGGGTGCCGGGGCGGCGACCGGTTCGACGTCCAGGTCGGCGGCGTCGAGGCCGAGCGCGGCGAGCGCCTGGCCGTCCGCCCCCATGGCGGCGGCCACCTCGACCGCGGACTCCTTCGCCGTGTCCTCCGCGCGTGGGGCGGGGCCGCAGCCGGCCAGGCCGAGCGCGGTCGCCGCGAGCAGCGCGGTGACGCCGGTGACGATTCCCTGACGTGCCATCGGTTGTCCTCTCTCGTCCGTGGTGCCGTCAGCGTGCCCCGGTCAGGCGAGCGGATGGTCAGCCCGATGTTCGGGTCAGGTAAGGATCACCGGGCAGCCGGACGGTGAAGGCCGCGCCGCCCTCCGGCGCGTGCCCGGCCGCGATGTCGCCGCCGAGCCGGCGGACCAGGCCGGCGGCGAGGGCCAGCCCCAGGCCGCTGCCCACCTTGCGCACCCCCCGGTACCGCTGGTGCAGCGCCCCGCGCTCGAACGCCACCGCCAGGTCGTCGTCGGTGAAGCCGGGTCCGCCGTCGCGGACCTCGACGACGCCGCCCGCGCCCGGGTCCGCGCCGGCCGGCCGGACCGCGAGCACGATCGGCGCCCCCGGGGGTACGACCCGCAGCGCGTTCTCCAGCAGCCCATCCACCACCTGCCGGATCCGTCCGGGATCGGTGTACGCGGGCACCGGCCCGCCCGGCGTCTCCACCCGGAACGGCACCCCGACCGCCGCGCACCGGTCGGACCAGGTCCGTTCGGCGTCAACGGCCAGCCGGGTCAGGTCGACCGGACCCGGTTCCAGCGGGAAGTCGGCGGCCTCCAGCCGGGCCAGCGCGAGCAGGTCGCTGACCAGCCGGTCCAGGTGCTCGGCCTCGGCGAGCATGGTCCGTCCCGTCCCCGGCACCGCGTCCGCCTCGATCACCCCGTCGGCGAGCGCCTCGGCGTATCCCCGGATCGCGGTGAGCGGGGTACGCAGCTCGTGCGAGACCGAGAGCAGGAACTCCCGCTGCCGCCCTTCACTGGTGGCCAGCGCGGCGGCCAGCCCGTTCAGCGCGTACGCCAGGTCGGCCACCTCGTCCGGCGGCTCGATCGGCACCCGGACCGCCCGGTCACCGGCGCGCAGCCGGGCGGCGGCGGTGGCCGCGGTACGGATCGGCCGGGCCAGCCGGCGGGCCAGCAGCAGACCGGCGGCCACCCCGGCGGCGAGCCCGGCGAGCAGCGGCAACCAGAGGCCGCGCAGCACCTGCCGCCAGGGCCCGCTGGTGGCCCGGGTCAGCACCACCCCGTCGCCGCCGGACAGCGCCCGGCCTTCGACCAGGGTCCGTTCGCCGTCCACCAGCCGCCGGCCCGAGACGTTGCGGCCGGCCGCCACCCGGGTCACCACCGGCCGGGGCAGGCCGGGGCGGTCCGGTTGGCCGGCGCGGATCAGGTAGACCTCGATGTTCTGCTGGCCGAGCTGGCGGATCAGCCGCTCCCCGACGCCGTCCCGCCGGCTCACCGCGCGGACGCGGAGCACGTCGGCAGCGAGCCGGGCCTGGGCGGCCAGCGCCTCCTGGTCGCGCCGTTCGGCACCGCGGACCGCCAGCGGGACCGCGACGAGCGCGGTGACCACCACCGACACCAGCGCCACCGCGCAGGTGACCAGCACCGCGCGGGCGGTCAGAGTACGGCCGAACCGGCCCCGCTGCCGGGCGGGCGACGGGTGGGCCGTCCCGACCGGCGGTGACGGTACGGGCGGCTCAGGCATCGGCCGCGTACCCGACACCGCGGTGGGTCCGGATCACGCTGGCCGGGCCGAGCTTGGCCCGGACCTGCGCCACGTGCACGTCCACGGTCCGGGTACCGGCGTGCGCGGCGTACCCCCAGACGCCGGCCAGCAGTTCCTCCCGGGTGAACACCCGGCCGGGCCGGGCCATCAGGTGCGCGAGCAGGTCGAACTCGGTGGAGGTGAGCTGGACCGCCGTGCCGGCGGCGGTGACCGTCCGGCGGGCCGGGTCGAGGGTGACCGCGCCGACCACCCGGGGCCGCTCGGCCCCGGCGGGCGCACCGGCCGCGCGGCGCAGCACCGCCCGGACCCGGGCGACCAGTTCGCGCGGGCTGAACGGCTTGGTCACGTAGTCGTCCGCGCCCAGTTCCAGGCCGACGATCCGGTCGACCTCGTCGTCCCGGGCGGTGAGGAAGATGACCGGCGTCC
The DNA here is from genome assembly GCF_900089605.1 of Micromonospora narathiwatensis. Lineage (NCBI taxonomy): Bacteria > Bacillati > Actinomycetota > Actinomycetes > Micromonosporales > Micromonosporaceae > Micromonospora > Micromonospora narathiwatensis. The sequence goes on from NZ_LT594324.1 coordinate 5,202,063, forward strand.
AGTCGCCGGCCTCGCGCAGCCGCCGGCAGACCTCGGTACCGGCCAGGCCGGGCAGCGCGATGTCCAGCACGCAGGCCACCGGGCGCAGCCGACGCGCGGCGGCCAGCCCGGCCACGCCGTCCCGTTCCAGGTGTACGCCGAACCCGTCGCGGGTCAGATAGAGCCGGACCAGGTCGGCGATGGCCGGCTCGTCCTCCACCACGAGAACGAGCCCGCGCTGCGCGGCGTCGGCGGTCACCGGCCCATGATTACCGAACGGTGGCCGCCGGCAGCGTCAGGGGAGTGTTCGGATTCGGTAAGGAGCCGGTGGGCGACCCCTTCGGGGCCGGTCGGCCTAGCGCACCCGCGCGGGGCGGAACGCGGCCGGCCGGGCGCCGACCGGCAGTTCGCCGATGGTGGCGACCAGCCGCTCCGCGGGCGTCCGGAGTCGGGTCCGGAAGGCGTGGTTGAGCAGGGTGTCGACCTGCCACACCTGCTTCGGGTGGTGGGTACGGATGAGGAACCGCTCGCGTACCCCGTCGATCGCGGTGGCCGCCAGCTCGACGCTCTGCGACCGGGGGTCGGGGCTCCAGGTGACGTTGCTCAGCTCACGCAGTTCGGTGTTGAGGTGCAGGCGCAGCCGGTGCAGCACCCGGGTCTGCTGGGTGACCACCAGGCGGCGGTGGGTGAGGAGCATCAGGTAGTCGCCGCCGATCGGGTGCTCGGGGCGGCTGCAGCGGGTGACCAGGATCGGGGCGTCGCCGTTGCCGACGCACCGACGGAAGATCGGCATGTGCCGACTGACGGTCTGGGTCGCCAGGCCGGTCTCGGCGGCGGCCGGAAGGAACGTTCGCGAGAACACGTCCATGCAAGATGCAACGAGCATGTGAGCGGGGGTGATATGGGTCACTCCCGATTTCTGGAACTTCCACCCGTGCAAATCGCACCCACGGTCCGACATTCCGGGGCGGGCGAGAGGATCCGGCGGCTCAGAGCAGCTCGACGATGGTGGCGTTGGCCATGCCGCCGCCCTCGCACATGGTCTGCAGGCCGTAGCGGATCCCGTTGTCCCGCATGTGCTGGAGCATGGTGGTCATGATCCGGGCGCCGGACCCGCCGAGCGGATGGCCCAGGGCGATCGCCCCGCCGCGCGGATTGAGCCGCTCCGGGTCCGCCTCGGTCTCCGCCAGCCAGGCCAGCGGCACCGGGGCGAACGCCTCGTTCACCTCGTACACGCCGATCTCCTCGATGCCCAGCCCCGCGCGGCGCAGCGCCTTCGCGGTGGCGGGGATGGGGGCGGTGAGCATGGTGACCGGGTCGTCCGCGGCGACCACGGCGGTGTGTACGCGGGCCAGCGGGCGCAGGCCGTGCCGGCTGGCCCACTCGCTGGTGGTGACGGCGAGCGCCGCCGCCCCGTCGGAGATCTGCGACGCGGACCCGGCGGTGACCACGCCGTCGGCCTTGAACGGGGTGGCCAGCTCGCCGAGCTTGGCCAGCGTGGTGTCCCGCCGGATGCCCTCGTCGGCGATGAACTTGCCGCCGTCGGCCAGCGGCACCGGGGCCAACTCGGGGTCGAACGCGCCCGCGTCCTGCGCGGCGGCGGCCTTCTCGTGGCTGGCCAGCGCGTACTCGTCGAGCTGGGCCCGGGAGAAATGCCACCGCTGGGCGATCAGCTCGGCGCCGACGCCCTGGTTGAACGGGAGCGGACTGCCCTCGGCGACACCCTCGACGCCCCGGTAGCGCTCCAGAATCGCCCCGCTGAACGGCATCCCGCCGGCCACGCTGGAGCCCATCGGCACCCGGGTCATCGACTCCACCCCACCGGCGACCACCAGATCGGCCTGGCCGGATACGACGGTGGCGGCGGCGAAGTGCAGCGCCTGCTGGCTCGACCCGCACTGCCGGTCGAGGGTGGTGCCGGGGACCGACTCGGGCCAGCCGGAGGCGAGGACGGCGTTGCGCGCGACGTTCCAGGACTGCTCACCGACCTGGGACACGCAGCCCCAGACCACGTCGTCGACCTGGCCGGGGTCGATCCCGGTCCGCTCGGCGAGGGCACGCAGCACGTGTGCCGAGAGGTCGACCGGATGCACGCCGGCGAGACTGCCCTTGCGCCGCCCGACCGGGGTGCGTACCGCACCGACGATGACCGCGTCACTCATGTCTACTCCCCGGTAACCTCGGCTTGCCTCGATCCTACGTGCTGACCCGGCCGGCCGTCCTCCCCCGTTCCCCGGCCGTCGCGCCCGGCGTACGGGCGGCTGGCATGCTGGGGCGGTGATTCCACAGTCGCCCCCGGCCCGGCAGTGGCGGGTGCCGCCCGTCCTACTGGTGGCCAAGCTGCTCGGAGCGGTCGTCCTGGTCGCCCTGGGCCTGCTCTTCGCCGAAGGTGACCGGGTCCGGGTCGCGCTCGCCGGGCTGGCTGCCGCCGGGCTCGCCGGCTGGGCCCTGCGTGACCTGGTCGCGCCGGTCCGGCTGGCCGTCGACGCCGAGGGGATCACCGTACGCCAGGGCTTCGCCGGCTGGCGGCGGCTGCCCTGGCCCGCCGTGGAGGCGATCCGGGTGGAACGGCGTACCCGGCGCGGGCTCACCGCCGAGACGCTGGAGATCGACGCGGGCGAGTCGCTGCACCTGTTCGGCCGGTACGACCTGGACGCGCCGCTGGACGAGGTCGCCGAGGCGCTGCACGCCGCCCGCGCCGCCACCGGCTGACGGTCGCGACGCCGGGAGTGGCGCGACCGGTCCGCGCCGGCCGGCTCAGCCGACCAGCATCCCGGTCCGGACCAGGACCAGCCCGAGCAGCGCCACCAGCAGGATCGCCCCGCCCGCCGCCTGGAACATGGTCCGCCGCATCCGTGGGGCGTACGCCAGGACCAGGGCCATCAGCGCGCCGGTGAACAGGCCGCCCAGGTGGCCGGCGACGGAGATGTTCGGCACGGTGAAGGTGAAGATCAGGTTGATCACCAGGATCGGCACGATCGCCGAGGTGTCCCGGCCCAGCCGGCGCATGATCACGAAGATCGCGGCGAAGAGGCCGAAGATGGCGGTCGACGCGCCCGCCGTGGTTTGGTTGACCGGGCTGAACAGGTAGGCCGCGACGTTGCCGCCCAGCCCGGCGATCAGATAGAGCGCCAGGAAGCGCAGCGGACCGAGCACCGCCTCCAGGGTCCGGCCGAGCACCCAGAGCCCCCACATGTTGAGCAGCAGGTGCGGCAGGCCGAAGTGCAGGAACATCGCGGTGAACAGGCGGTACCACTCCCCGTCGGCGACCCCGCCGACGGTGCCGTCCGAGAAGCGGGCCAGGCCGAGCACGGCACCCCAGTCGGTCAGCGGCGTGGCGCCGCCGAACAGGCCGCCGAAGCCGGAGCCGCCGGCGGCCGCGGCCCCGTTCCGGGCCGAGGCGATGGAGATGACCATGACCAGCACGTTCAGCGCGATCAGGGTCTTCGTGACGTAGCCCTCGCGGCCGGCGGCACCGCCACCGAAGGCGGTACGCGCCGGCCGCACGCTACGGCGCCCCTCGCTGACGCACTCCGGGCACTGGTGCCCGACCGAGGCGCTTCGCATGCACTCAGGGCAGATCGGCCGGTCGCACCGGGTGCACCGGACGTACGTCTCCCGGTCGGGGTGCCGGTAGCAGACCGGAGTGGTCGGCACCGGCCCGCCGGTGGCGTCACCTGCCTGCCCGGAGCGCTCAGTCATGCGAGCAAAGGTACCTGCCGCTCGCTCACGCCGCCGCCACGCACCGCGCCACGGCGGCGCGAGGCACCACGCTGCTGAGCCGAACGGTGGTCTCGCTCACGCCGGGGTGCGCTCGATCTCGACGCGCTCGATGACCACGTCCTGGAGCGGCCGGTCGCTCGGGCCGGTGGGGGTGTTCGCGATCGAGTCGACCACCTTCGCGGACTGCTCGTCGGCCACGTGGCCGAAGATGGTGTGCCGGTTGTTCAGGTGCGGGGTCGGCGAGACCGTGATGAAGAACTGCGAGCCGTTGGTGCCCGGCCCGGCGTTCGCCATGGCCAGCAGGTACGGCCGGTCGAAGCGCAGCTCAGGGTGGAACTCGTCGGCGAACTTGTAGCCCGGGCCACCGCGACCGGTGCCGGTCGGGTCACCCATCTGGACCATGAAACCGCTGATCACGCGGTGCGAGATGGTGCCGTCGTAGTACGGCCCGCTGCCCGGCTGGCCGGTGCGCGGGTCGATGTACTCCCGGTTGCCCTCGGCCAGCTCGACGAAGTTGCGGACGGTCTTGGGCGCGTGGTTCGGGAAGAGCTCCAGCCGGATCGGGCCGGCGTTGGTGTGCAAGGTGGCGTAGACAGCCTCGGCCACGGGTACTCCTCACTTGTCGGTCAGTTCCATGCGGATCCTCCCATGTGCCCGATCTGGCCATGCGAAGGCATCCGAAGGTGGAGGATGACGAAGGAACAACTCGCCAGGAGGTGGGACCGTGTTTGGAATCGGGCGGCGTAGAACCCAGGGGCAGCTCGCGATGACCGAGCTGAACCAGGGCATCGGTCACCTGAGGCAGGCCGCGGCGTACGCGGCGAAGGGTGCCGGCACCAGGGTCGGCCCACGGGTCCAGGCAGCCCGGGGTGCCGTCGTACCCGCCGCGGTCATGGTCCGGGACCGGGCGTCGAGCGGCCTCGCCTCGACGGTCGCGGCGCTCACGCCGCTGGTCCTGGCCATGCGCGAGGCCGGGGCCGAGGCCGCGGGCAGGTCGGCGGCCGGCCGGAAGGCCGCCGCGAAACAGGCCGCGGTGAGCCGGAAGGCGAAGGCCAAGAACCTCAGGGCCGCCAGAAAGAAGCAGAAGAGGCACTCGGCGGGCCGGATGGCCGGCCTGCTGGCCGCCGGCACCGTCGCCGGACTGGCCGGTGCGATGGCCATGCGCCGCCGCCGCGAGCAGCAGGAGTGGGCCGAGTACGACATGGCCGGCCGGCTGGCGCCGATGCACGAGGACGTCGACACCATCGTGGTGGAGACGCCCGACCCGAGCGCGAAGGTGACCCAGGCCACCGGTGCCGGCAGCTCGGCGGTGGCCGGGGGCGGCAGCGCCGCCACCGCCACGTCCGGCAGCCAGCCGGTGATCAAGCCGACCGACCAGGTGCCCTCGGTCGCCGAGGGTGCCCGGGACACCTCCGGCCGTCCGGCGGCCGACGTCAGCAAGGCGCTGAACAACGGGAAGAACACCGCCAAGACCACCGGTCGCCGCTGACGCCACCGGGTCCGGAAAGCGCCGGCACGTGGGTACTCCCGCGGCCGGCGCTCCCGTTCACGGGTACGGAGCGGGGGCGGTGGCGGCTACAGCCAGCCGTTGCGGCGGAACCACCGGTAGAGGGCCAGCGAGATGGCGAGCATGACCGCCAGCACGACCGGATAGCCGTAGGTCATCCGCAGCTCGGGCATGTTGTCGAAGTTCATGCCGTAGATGCCGGCGATCGCGGTCCACACCGCGCCGATCGCGGCCCACGCGGCGATCTTGCGCATGTCGTTGTTCTGGTCGACGGTGACCTGGGCCAGCCGCGCCTGCAGGATCGAGTTGAGCAGATCGTCGTACGAGTTGACCTGCTCGACGGTCCGGCTCAGGTGGTCCTGCACGTCCCGGAAGTAGCGCCGGACCTCCTGCGGCACCTCCCGGTTGACCTGCGAGGTGAGGGTGAGCAGCGGGCGCTGAAGGGGCGTCACCGCCCGCTTGAACTCGACCAGCTCCCGCTTCATCTGGTAGATCCGCGGGATCCGCCCGCTGCCCTGTCGGTCGAAGACGTCGGCCTCCAGCACGTCCAGGTCGTCCTCCAGCCGGTCGGCGACCTCCAGGTAGAGGTCCACCACCCGGTCCGTGATCGCGTACGCGACCGCCCACGGGCCGTGCTCCAGCAGCTCCCGCTTCGCCTCCAGGTCGGCCCGGACCGGCGCGAGCCGGCAGGCGTCCCCGTGCCGGACGCTGATCAGGAAGTTCGGCCCGATGAAGAGCATCACCTGACCGGTCTCGACCACCTCGGAGTTCTCGGTCAGCTCGGTGTGCTCGCAGTAGCGGGCGGTCCGGAGCACCAGGAAGGCCACGTCCCCGAAGCGCTCCAGCTTGGGCCGCTGCTCGGCCTTGACCGCGTCCTCCACGGCCAGCTCGTGCAGGCCGAAGGTGGCCGCGATCTCGGTCATCTCGTCCAGCCCCGGCTCGTGCAGACCGAGCCAGACGAAGGCGTTCCGCTGCCGGCCGGCCGCCGTCAGGGCGTCGGCGTAGTGCCACTCGCCGGGCTGGCGCTCACCGTCGACGTACAGGCCGCAGTCGACGACGCCGCTGCGACCGGGGCGGGTCGGCTCGGGCGCACCCGGGGAGCCGTCGGCGTTGAGGATGCGGGACATGGCGCGTACCGGTGCCGCCCAGGCCCGTGGCCTGAGCACCCGGCCGCCGTTCTGTCCGGCAGTGCGATCGCGTGCCACCCGGTCCGTCATCTCGCCCCCCTCCCCACGATGCTGCGGCTTGCAGGTTACGCCGATCGGGGCGAATCGCAGCGCGAGCGAGCGGCGGAGCGGCGGCACGACTGCGACGGCCACCACACGCACGGACGGTGGCGGCGCGACGGTCGTCACCCGCCCGGGTGGTGCCGGGCGGGCCGGCCGCGTCAGGGGGGTGAGGGGCGACACGGCCCACCCGGCACCGTTGGGGGCGGGAGTTGTGCTGCGCGCGCCGGCGGCCCCGGCGGGGGCGGCGGAGGCTCCCCGGACGGCGGACCCGTCGCCAGGAAGGCGAACGGCGCTCGCAGCATTGTGAGCCGTCGGCCGGCCCAGCGGGAGGGCTGAACCGGCCGACATCGCATTATTGTCGGAAACCCGACAGAAAATCAGGCGCGAACGGCCGCCATCGCCTCGGCCAGCCGCCGGACCCCCTCGTCGATCCGGTCCGCGGTCACCGCGGAGAACGCCAACCGCAGCGCGTGCCGGCCGCCGTCCAACAGGAAGTCGCTGCCCTTGACCACCGCGACGCCACGCTCAGCGGCGGCCGGGGCGAGCCGGTCCACCTCGACGTCCTCCGGCAGTTCCACCCAGAGGAAGTAGCCGCCGTCCGGCTCGACGAAGCGGGCCTCGGGGATGTGCCGGCGCAGCGACTCGGCGAGCACCGCGGCCCGCTCGCCGAGGGCGGAGCGCACGGTGTGGATGGACCGCTGGATGTCCCCGGATACGCAGAACTGGTGCACGATCGCCTCGGAGACCATGCCGGGCGAGATGTAGAGGCTGGTCGCCTTCTTGGCGATCGCGGCGATCAACTCGGCCGGGCCGACCAGGTAGCCGACCCGGACACCCGGGCAGACCGTCTTGGTGAAGCTGGAGGCGTGCACCACCACGCCCCGGGTGTCCATCGACAGCATCGACGGCAGCGGCTCGCCCCGGAACCGGATGTCCGCGTACGGGTCGTCCTCGAAGATGGTGAAGTCGTACTCGGCGGCCAGGTCAAGCAGCTCTCGGCGCTTCTCCAGGGACAGGGTCACGCCGGCCGGGTTCTGGTAGTTCGGGATGACGTGGGCCAGCCGCGGCCGGACCCCCGACTCCAGCAGCTTGCGCAGCTCGGCGGTGTCCAGACCGTCGGGCTGGATCGTCACGCCGTGGATCTCGCTGCCCATCTGCTGGAGGTTGAGCAGGGTCCGGTCGTACGTCGGGCGCTCGACCACCACCGCGTCGCCCCGGCGGACCAGGTGGTCGAAGAGGAATGCGTCGGCCTGGAGGGAGCCGTTGGTGATCAGCACCTGGTCGGCCTCGACACCGTGCTTCTCCGCGATCCACCGACGCAGGGGCGGGTAACCGACGGAGGTGCCGTACGCCGTGATCCCGGCGGGATCGGCATCGAAGGCACGGACGGCGGCGGCCTTGAGCCCCTCGACATCGACGATGTCCAGCGAGGGAGCGCCACGGGCGAAGGAGATCAGTTGCTCGGCGGTCATGCGCACGAGCCTAGGGCCTGGTACGGCCGGTCCGACCGGCATACACGCGAAGTTCAACATGCGGGCGGTCGATCCGTCCGACCGGGCCCACGAAGATCCGAAAGGGGCTCACGAGCGGTCCACCCTTCCGCCCGCGAGCTGTCCGCCTTCCGACGGATGGTGGCGCCGCGACCACCGGCCGTCGAAGGATTACGGATCCGGTGGACCCAGGAGACAGGTGGTGAGGCACGTGGCCCAGGACGGGACCGATCGACTCGACGACCAGGCCTTCGCGGAGTGGCTGGCCGGACGGGCGGGCGCGGCGCTGACCGCGCTGCGGGACCAGCAGGGCTTCGCCGACCCGGCCGCGCTCAAGGACGCCGGCGACCGTCGGTCGCACGAGCTGCTGACGACCGCCCTGGGCCGCTGGCGGCCGGCGGACGCGGTTCTCTCCGAGGAGCAGGCCGACGCGCGGCGGGCCTGGTCGGCCGGGGAACGCGCGGACCGGCTCGACGCGGAACGGGTCTGGATCATCGACCCGCTCGACGGCACTCGGGAGTTCTCCGAGGCCGGCCGGACGGACTGGGCGGTGCACGTGGCGCTCTGGCGGCGTTCGGCCGGGCCGGACGGTGGGCTGGTCGCGGGCGCGGTCGGCATGCCGGCTCGCACCACGCTGGACGGTGGTCAGCTCGTCCTCGGCACCGGCTGCCCGACCCCGCCGCCGGCGGACGGGCCGATCCGGATCGCGGTGAGCCGCAGCCGCCCACCGGCCTTCGTCGACGAGCTGGTCCAGTTGCTCGACGCCCAGGCGGTGCCGATGGGTTCCGCCGGGGTGAAGGTGTGCGCGGTGGTGACCGGCGAGGTCGACGCGTACGTCCACGCGGGCGGCCAGTACGAGTGGGACAGTGCCGCTCCGGTAGCGGTGGCCCTGGGCGCCGGGATGCACGCCTCCCGGATCGACGGCTCGCCGCTGCGCTACAACCGGGCCGACCCGCGCCTGCCCGACCTGCTGGTCTGCCGCCCGGACCTGGCCGACCCGCTGCTCGACGCGATCGCCCGGACCGGGGTCGAGATGCCCGCTTCGGCCGTCACCGGCAGCCCCGGCCAGGCGTTCGGCTGAGTGTCGCGGTAAGCACAGCCCGGGGTGAGCGGGGAATAGTGTCGGGCGAAGCACCGCCGACCTGCGCCCACGACGGGCCACCAGCCAGGGAGGGTCATGCCGGCCGAACGAGACCAGCAGCACGCCTTCGGGCAGCCGACCGGCCTCTGGCCGGGCCAGGACATCCCACGCCAGCAGGGCGAGTCCGCCCTGCCGTGGCCGGAGGCCGCGCCGCCGGTGCCGCCGGTCGAGGCCCGCTCCCGGTTGCCCTGGCCCGAGGCCGGGCCCGTCGCCACCGACCTCGACCAGCCGTCGGCCGCCGGCCCGGCCGGGGCGGCGCGGGAACCCGACGAGGCCGGGGCGGTTCCGCCCGCCGCCGGCAGCCCCGACCAGCCGCCGCCGCCCTCGGCCGCGCCGGTTCCCACCCCCTCCGGCGGTCGTCGCCCGCGCTGGCGGCTGGTCGTCGCCGCGGCGGTCACGCTGGCGGTGGCGAGCGGCGGGGTCGCCGTGGCGACGCTACGCCCGGATTCCACCGACCGGCCGGGCGGCGCGTCGCCGCAGGCCGAGCGGCCGTCGCCGACCAGCGCCCCGACCGGCGCGCCCGCTCCCGGCACCGCCACTCCGGGCGCCGACGCGGGGCTCGGCGGCCGGCCGTCCGGCTCGCCGTCGGCCTCCGCCGGCTCGACTCCGGGTTTCACGGGTACGCGGCTGACGCTGCCCGGCGCGTCCATCGGCGTGCAGACCGGGGAGAACTTCGGCCAGGCGCTGGCCCGCTCCGACCGCACCTTCGGTCGGCTGCGGATGGCCCGGATCTTCTTCCCCGGACTCCCGCCGGCCTGGAAGGGCAGCCGGGCCGACGTCGTCGACCGGACCGTGGTGGTGTCGTTCAAGGCCTCCCCGGAGGAGATCAACTCCGGCCGGCACGACTCCCGGCTGGCCTCCTGGTTCGCCTCGATCCCACGGGAGAACAACGTCTACTGGTCGTACTTCCACGAGCCGGAGGACGACGTCGAGCGCGGCGCGTTCACGCCGGAGGCGTACAAGACGGCCTGGCGCCGGATCGCCGGCCTGGCCGACCGGGCGGACAACCCCAAGCTGATCAACACGCTCATCCTGATGTGCTGGACGCTCGACCCGAAGTCCGGGCGGAGCTTCGACTCCTTCTACCCGGGTGACGACGTGATCGAGACGCTCGGCTGGGACTGCTACAACTGGGGCGCCAAGTGGAAGCGGTACGCGCCCCCGCAGGAGATCTACGGCCGCATGATCAGCAAGTCCCGGGAGCTGGGCAAGCCGTGGGGCGTGGCGGAGACCGGCAGCGACCTGGTGCCCGGCGATTCCGGCGCCGGGCGGGCGCAGTGGATCCGCTCGATGACCGGCTACCTCAACCAGCAGCGGCCGGAGTTCGTGGCCTACTACAACCAGGTGGTCAGCCAGGGCGACTTCCGTCTGCTGGACCAGCCGAGCATCCAGGCGTGGAAGTCCTTCTGCACGGCCTGAGCGCGAAACGCACGGTGGGGGCGGGCGACCCGGCTGGTCGCCCGCCCCCACCGGGTACGCCTCAGATGCCCCGGCCGCGCTTGTGCAGGGTGCGCAGCACCCGGTCGGCGTGCACGGCCCGGCTCGCCACCGCCAGGGCCAGGTAGGCACGCGGCTCGCGGGGGTTACGGGCCAGCGTGCGCCGGGCCCAGCGGAGGGCGTCCCGCCGGTTGCCCATGGCGGCCTGCGCGAAGGCGATCTGGCCGGCCACCCGGGCCTCGCCGTGCGGCACGGTGGCGAACTCCGGGTACCGCCGCAGCAGCCACTGCAACGCGGTCGAGATGGTCTCCCACCGCTGCGCGAAGTACGACCGCTTGTGCCAGCGGACCAGCACGTACGGGCTGTCCACGTTGACCAGCGGGGCGTACCGGGCGGCCCGGAGCAGAAACTCGTAGTCCTCCGCGTAGCTGCCCGGGATCTGCTCGTCGACCAGCCCGATCGCGTCGACCAGCGCGGCCCGGCGGATCAGGAACGTGGACGGATGCAGCTCGGTGAGCCGGTCGCGGAGCAGCGCCTCCAGCGACACCCGGGACCGGGCCAGCGAGCGGTCCACCGTCCGGTCGTCGTAGCTGACCCGGATGCCGCAGCTCACCAGCGCGCCGTCCGGGTGCACGTCGAGCGCGCCGAGCTGCGCCGCGAGCTTGCCGGGCAGCCACTCGTCGTCGTCGTCGCAGAACGCGACCAGGTCACCGGTGGCCGCCTCGATGCCGGTGTTGCGCGCCCCGGCCAGCCCCGGCGAACGGGTGTTGGTGACGACCCGGACCCGCCGGTCGCCGCGGTCCAGTTCGAGGGACCGGTCCGGCTCGGACTGGTCGTACACCACGATGGCCTCGATCAGCCCCGGATGGGCCTGGCCGATGATCGCGTCGAGCGCCGCGCGCAGCAGCTCCGGACGGTCCCGCGTCGGCACGACGACGGAGATGCTCGGACCACTCAAGACGCCTCCACGGAATCGGATCCCCGCTGGCCCAGGTAGCCGTAGCGGACTCGGAAGGGCAGCGTGGCCAGGCTGACCACGGCACGGCTGCCCCGAGGCAGCCGGGTACGCCACGCCTCGTCCCGCCGGACGGTCAGCGGACCCTTGCTGAACCGCAGCGGGTTGCCGGCGATGCTGTGCGCCCGGGCCGCCGACGGTGTCGGCGAGGGGTCGGTGAGGATGCGCAGCGCCTCCGGATCGTCCGGCAGCCCGGCGAACTCGCGGAGCCGGCGTACGGTCCGCACCGGGTCGGCGGTGAAGTCCTCGTAGCGCAGGCGGAGCACCTGCGCACGGGAGGCGAGCAGGTGGAACGCGGCGTTCTGCGCGGTCCACAGCTTGCTCACCTCCAACGGGGAGAAGGTGGGCATGAAGTCCTCGCCGTCGACCACCTCGGGCCGGCGTACCTGCTTGCCCCAGGAGTACGCCACCGCCCGGCTGTCCCGGACCAGGTGCAGCACCCGCAGGTCCAGCCCCTCGGCCCAGCGCAGCGCGAAGGCGAGCGAGGCGTGCTTGCTGGAGTCGACCACCACCCGGGCCCCGGTGACCGCCAGGGCCGCCCGGTAGATCCGGGTGTAGCGGGAGGCGTACTCCCGGACGTCGGCGAGTTGCTCCGGCGACAGGGAACTCTTCGCCAGCCGGGGGATGTGCCGGGTGCGGTCGACCCGGTCCTTGAGCGCCAGCACCTCGTCCCGGTCGACGCTGGACCAGCCACCGAACGCGACCTCGCCCACCTGCCGCCAGAACGGGCAGCCGGTGAAGCGCTCGCCGCAGCCGCACCGCTCGTCGGCGCCGAGCGCCCGCTCCCAGAGGTGGACCACCTCGCCGACGGCGCACACGTCCGCGTTCTGGGCCAGGAGCAGCTCCAACAGGGTGGAGCCGCTGCGGCCGAGGCCGCCGACGAAGAGGACCCGCGGGTTGTCCGTCACCGCCGCCGCCCTCCGGCACGCTGGCGTACCCGGCGGGCCACCAGGTCGTCGATCACCCGACCCACCCGGGCCACCGCCTCGGCCCGCGGGTCGGGCCGGTCCCGGTCCGCGGCCAGGGTGAAGCGGTACGGGTCGGCCAGCCCCTCGTCGAGGGCGGCCACCAACTCGGCCTCGGACTCACAGAGTCGGACCATGCCGGCCGCCCCGAGCCGCCGGGAGAAAAGCTGCTGGTGGTTGTCGACGTGCTCGTCGTGGGCCGGGTCCCGGGGCACCACGATCGGCAGGTGACTGGTGCGGCGGGCCTCGGTGATGGTGGCCGGCCCGCCGTGGCTCACCACGAGCGTGGCCTCGGCCATCGCCCGCTGCAACTCCTCGTGGCCGAGAAACGGCCTGGCCTCGGGCAGGCGCGGGGTGCGGCTGTGGCCGTACTGGAGGACGACGCGGACCGTGGGCCGGCCGGCGTGCCAGCGCTCCAGCCAGTCCACCAGCCGGTCGAACCGGTGCACGTCGGTGCCGACCACGGCCAGCACGTACGGCGTCGCGTCGCGGCCCTCCCGCTGCCCAGGAACGAGCACACTCACTGTGCCCCCTTCGTTCGCGACTGCGGGGCTCGCAGAACCGGCTCACTCCTCGCGCTCACAGGAGATTCCCCACGACGGTCGCCTCCGGGTACATGCGGCGCTGCTCCTCCCACTGCACGAGCATCGCGGACAGGAAGGGACGACAGAGCCGGGCGGTCAGCGTCGCACTGTCGATGCGGTCGTACACCTCGATGTAGACGGTCGGGATCCGGCGCAGGCGGGCCGCGACCACGAACGGCAGGGCCACCCCGGCCCCCGTGGTGACCACCGCGTCCACCCGGCGGCGGCGCATCACCTGGAACGCGAGGAAGGCGTTACGGACCAGGTTCTTCACGTTGCGGGTCGTGGGGTGGTACGCCCACACGACGTCCTCGCCGTCGAGAAGCGAGCGGGCGTCGGGAGTGTCGAATGTGACCCAGGCCCGGTGCCGGTTCCGGTACCAGGGTTCCAGGGCCAGCAGTTGGGCGAGGTGCCCGCCGCTGGAACCGACCAGCAGGACCTGCCCCGCGCCCTCGGTTGACCCGCTCACCAAACGTCCTCCCGATACGCCGCGACCGCGTCCGAATATTCGTGAACGGCCCTCGGACGCGTCATGACAACCTATCGGCGCGACGGTGGACAAATGAAGGGGCCGATGGACGGATCCCGCCCCGCCGGTCGGACCAGCCCGCGAGCTCCGCCGCCGGCGCCCGTGCCAAGCAGACAACCAGGTCAGCCAGGGCGCAACAGCGACAGGGGCCGGGCCACCCGGGACAGTCGGGCGGGTGTCAGGATTCCGTCACTTCTCCGGGCGACGAGTCGACGGCGACGCCGACCCGCAGCGGCAGGTCGGGGCCCCAAAACCGGAAACCCGCCCGAATGGTCAATAGAGACCGGCCATATCTACCCGTGCCGTCTACACCCGGGCAGGGTCACCGGAACTTGAGCGGACTTTTCCCCATCGTTTGGATCGGGGACAATCAAGGTCACGGTCAGGTCCAGCTGCGCCGTGGACTGCCCGGCTCGGTCGAAAGGGAGCGACAGAATCTGATGCCCTCACCCCACCTGGCCGAGAGCGACGCCGACGGACTTGCCCTGATGGCCTATCTGGGCTGGCTACGCCGCCGCTGGTGGATCCTGCTCCTCGCCGCGGTCCTCGGCACGGCCGGGGGGCTGGCGGTGAGTCAGCTTCAGCACGCCCGCTACACGTCGAGCACCTCGCTGCTGGTACGCCCGCTCAGCGCCGGCCCGGACAGCAACCCCAATGCGAAGGTCAACCTCGACACGGAGGCGCAGGTGGTCCGTTCGCTCGTGGTGGCGGAGCGGGCCAAGGGCCTGATGAAGAGCGGCACCGAGGCCGAGGTGCTGGTCCAGTCGGTGGCCGTCACCGTGCCGCCGAACAGCCAGGTCCTCCAGGTGGCCTACGAGGCGGACAGCCCGGCCCAGGCGCAGGCCGGTTCGCACGCCTTCGCGCAGGCGTACCTGGACCTGCGCAAGGCCACCGCGCAGAAGGCGCTGGAGAACGAGACCACCGCCCTGAAGCAGCAGATCGCGGACCTCAACAAGCAGTTGAGCGCGGTCGCCGGGCGGATCGCGGCGGCGCCGAGCAACTCGGTCGAGCGGCAACGGGCCGAGGCCGACCGGAGCGTGCTGACCAACCAGCTCTCCTCGCTGAACAACCGGCTCAGCCCGCTGATCTCCGCCGACACCGACCCCGGCGAGATCATCTCGGACGCCCGGCTGCCGCAGCGCCCCAGCTCCCCGAACCGCACCCTCAACCTGGCCAGCGGCCTGGGGGCCGGCCTGCTCCTGGGCATCGTGCTGGCGATGGTGCTGGACCGGCTCGACACCCGGGTACGCCGCGGTCGGGACATCACCGACCGGGTCGGCCTGCCGTTGCTGCTGGAGCTGCCGGCGCGCACCTCCTCGCTGGCGATGCTGCCGGCCTCCCACAAGATCTCCCGAGAGCTGGGTCGGCTGCGCAACGTGCTGCTCTCCGCAGTGCCCGAGCCGCGTGAGGCCGGTCGGGGACGCCAACTCCTGCTCTGTGACGGCTCGGCCGGCACGGCCGCCGGGTTCGTCGCCGCCAACCTGGCCGCCGCGTACGCCCGTACCGGCCAGCAGGTGGCGCTGGTGACCACCAAGCCGGACTCGACGGTGAGCGCCATCACCGGGGTCGCCGAGGGCCGGTACAGCCTGGCCTCGGTGCTCCGCCGGGACGTGCCGGCGCTCAAGGCGCTGGCCCCGGTGCCCGGCCTCGGCCAGCTCCGGGTGCTGGTCCCCGGCGACCTGGACGCCGAGGTCGAGC
Source organism: Micromonospora narathiwatensis (assembly GCF_900089605.1). NCBI lineage: Bacteria > Bacillati > Actinomycetota > Actinomycetes > Micromonosporales > Micromonosporaceae > Micromonospora > Micromonospora narathiwatensis. The sequence goes on from NZ_LT594324.1 coordinate 5,217,360, forward strand.
TGCCGGTCGGCGGCCTGCTGGAGATCCTCCGCGAGCTGACCGCACGCTTCGACCACGTGCTGATCGAGACCGCCCAGCCAACCGTCGCGGTGGAGGCCCAGGCCCTGGGCCGGCACGTCGACGCGGTGATCGTGGTGGCCGAGACCGGGCAGACCCGCAGCGGCGAGATCAGCGCCGCACTCCAGCAGTTCGAGCAGGTCAACGCCCCGGTGATCGGTGCGGTGCTGGCGCCGCGCCTGCCCGCCCCGGCCGGGACGAGCCGTCCGGCCGCCCCGGTCAACCGGCCCAAGCCCCGGCCGAGCCCCGGCCCGTCCGCCGAGTCGACCATGGTGCTGCCCCGGATGAATCCGTCCGGCTCGGGCCCCGCCGGTTCGGCGAAGCCGGTGCCGCCGATCCCGCCGCCTGTCCAGCCGACGATCCCGGGCAAGCCGCTGCCGGTGAACGGCAGCGGCGGCACGTACCGGTCCCGCAGCGACATCCCGGGCACCGACGGCCCGGGGCGCGGCTATGCGCTCGACTCGGGCGAGGACCGGGGGTGAACCGCCGGCAGATGCTCCGCGCCGCCCTCGCTCCGGCCCTCGTGGTCGGCTTCGGCGCGGCGTGCGGCGAGCCGCCACCCCCCGCCAGCAAGGTCAACGTGGTCGACCCCGGCACACCCGCGTCGGCCACCCCGAGCCCCACCCCGAGCCTGCCCGCCGCGCCGCTGACCGGGCTGCCGGTGAGCGCCGCCGCGGTGGCCGAGCGGCAGGCGGTGGCCGTACCGCTGCGGGTCAGCCCGTCGACCACCCCGTACGGACTGGACGCCGCCGACCTGGTCTACGCCGAGTTCGCCGAGTCCGACACGCTCCACCTCACGGCGGTGTTCCAGTCCCGGGACGCCGCCAAGGTCGGGCCGGTCACCGAGATCCGTCCGGTCGACATCCGGTCCGTCGCCGTGCTGCGTCCCTTCGTCGGATACGCCGGCGGACCCACCGGTTTCCTCACCCAGTTCGAGAAGTCCGGCCTGGCCGGAGTCACCCCCGCCGACGGCAAGGTCTTCGCCTCCGGCCACACCTCCACCGCCGCGCTGTGGAAGGCCGCGCCGAAGGGCGGCCAGCCGCCCACACCCGCGCTCGACCATGCGACCGACGGTGCCGCGCTGGCCGCCCGGGACCTCGTCCCGGCCCGCGAGCTGACCGTCAGCGTCGCCGGCGGCCCGCCCATGATCTGGCGGTACGACCAGCAGAAGTCGCACTGGGTCGGCAAGGTGGGCACCGCCACGGTGACCGCCGCCTCGGTGATCGTGCTGACCATGGAATACCGGACGCTGGACGTCCGGCACCCGTCGCCGCGGTCGCTCCCGGCGGCGAACGTCTTCGGCGAGGGCGCTGTCGTCGCGGTCTCCGGGCCGTCCGGCGCGAAGGGCCGGTGGCGCAAGCCCGGCCTCCAGTTGGTCTGCACCATCGCCGACAACGGCGGCGACATGCTGCACCCGCAGCCCGGCAACGCCTGGGTGATCTACGCGCCGACCAGCGCCAAGGTCACCGTGAAATGAGCACGGTCACCCCGCACCGCCCCGCCCACGGGACGGCCCCGGTCGGCGGCGACGCCCCCGGGCCCGGGCCGACGCGACTCGCGCCGGCCCCGGTACGACCGAAGGGCGGGTCGCTGCGGCTGCCCGTGGCGTGGCCGCTGATCGCGCTCTTCGTGCTCTATCCGCTGTGGTGGGCGCTCGGGGTGTCCAGCTTCGTCTTCGTCATCTTCGCGGTGCCGATGCTGGTGCAGCTGCGCAGCCGGGGCCCGATCCGGGTGCCGCCCGGCTTCGGCATCTGGCTGGTGCTGCTGCTCTGGGTGCTGCTGTCGGCCCTGATGCTCGGCCTCACCGCGCCGAACACGCTCCCGCCCGACGGCGGCGGCGGTCGGTACGTCGGCTGGGCCATCCGGCTGGCGAACTACGTCGCCATGACCGTGGTCATGCTCTACGTGCTCAACCTGAGCGAGCGGGAGCTGTCCCGGCGGCGGGTGGTCCGGCTCTTCGGGTTCATGGGTGTCGTCGTGGTGATCGGCGGTTGGCTCGGCTCGCTCTTCCCCAACTTCAGCTTCGTCGCGCCGCTGCGCTCCGTCCTGCCGCACTCGATCGCCAGCAACTCGTACGTCTCCTCGCTGATGAACGTCAAGTTCGCTCAGGTCCAGCAGGTGATCGCCGGTGAGGCCAGCTCGCCGCGCCCGTCCGCGCCGTTCGCGTACACGAATTCCTGGGGTGAGAACACCGCGATCCTGCTGATCTGGTTGATCGTCGGCTGGGTGGTGCTGGGCCGGCCGCTGCGCCGGGTGCTCGGCGTCGCGATCGTCCTGGCCGCGATCTTCCCGATCATCTACTCGCTCAACCGGGGCCTCTGGATCGGCCTCGGCATCGCCGCGGTGTACGTGGCCATCCGGCTCGCCCTGCGCGGCCGGATGGTGGTGCTCGGCGGGCTCGCGCTGGCGGTCGGCCTGATCGGCGTACTGATCATCGCCACCCCGCTCGGGCGCACCTTCGACGAGCGGCTGCAGAACGGGCACAGCGACGACATCCGGACCACCCTCTCCCAGGGCGCGATCACCGCCGCCAACCACTCGCCGGTGCTCGGGTACGGCGGCAACCGGGCGCTGATCGGCAGCAACCGGTCGATCGCCATCGGCAAGTCCGAGGACTGCAAGCAGTGCGGCAACCGGGAGCTGGGCAGCAACGGCCAGCTCTGGGCGCTGCTGGTCGGCCAGGGCTACGTGGGCGCGCTCTGCTACAACGGCTTCTTCCTCTACTGCCTCTGGCGCTACCGGCGCGACCACAGCCCGATCGGGGTCGCGGGCAGTCTGGTCCTGATCCTCATGCTCTTCTTCCAGTTCACCTACGGGGCGCTGGAAGCCACCCTCGCCTACGGCCTGATCTCGGTCGCCCTGCTCGCCCGCAACGACCGGCTGCGCCGGGCCGTCGCGCCGGCGCCGCACAGGGGCACCGTGGCCGGGCTGCGGGCCCGACTGGAAGCTGCCGGTGACCGCTGATGGTGTTCCGCGTACCTGCCGACGGCGACGGCCGCGCCGCGTACCTGGGTGAGCTGGCCGGGCTGATCTGGCCCGAGCCGGCCGAGCCCGCCCTGCGCAGGGGAGGTCCCGGCTGGGTGGTGGTGCCGTCGGCGGCCCGGCCACGGCTGCTGGTGCCGACCGGCTCGGGCCGGGCCGCGGCCGGTGCCGTGCGGCACTCCACCGAGGCGGTCGGCCGCAAGGCGCGGCTGGTCCGGCAGGGGCTGGCCACCGCGTTCCGGCTCGGGCTGGGCCCGCTGGTGTTCCGCGACCGGCTGGTGGTGACCGGTGCCGGGCTCGACGCGTACCTGACCGAGGTGCTGGGCACCCCGGCGCTGGTCAGCATGCACATCGGTCCGGCGCGGGCGAACCGCAAACCGGTGCTGCAACTGCTCGCCCCGGACGGCCGGGCCCTCGGGTACGCCAAGCTCGGCGTCGACCCGTTGACCCGGGCCCTGGTCGACGCGGAGGCCGCCGCGCTGCGCCGGCTGGCCGACCTGCCGCTCGGCGCGGTCACCGTGGCCGGGGTACGCCACCACGGCGACTGGCACGGGCACGCGCTGCTGGTGCAGGAGGCGCTGCCGGTGCGGCTGCCCCGGGCCACCCCGGCCGCCGCCGAGGCGGCCGAGCGGACGGCCATGGTGACGGTCGCCGGCTGCCTGGGCGTACGCCGGGGGTCGTGGGCCGGGAGCGGCCACGCGGCCCGGCTCGCCGACGCGGTGGACGCGCTCGGCGCGCGGCCGGAGGCCGAGCGGCTGCGCACCGTGCTGAAGTCCGTCGCGGACGCCGACCCGACGGTGGCCTTCGGCGCCTGGCACGGCGACTGGAACGGCGGGAACAGCGCGGTGCTGGCCGACGGCCGGGTGCTGGTCTGGGACTGGGAGCGGTTCGAGCCGGACGTGCCGGCCGGGTACGACGCGCTGCACCGGGCGGTGCAGACCGCGATCGGCCACGTCGGGGTGGCCCCGACGGAGGCCGCGCGGGCGCTGATCGCCGGCGCGGACCGGACGCTGGCGCCGTTCGACCAGGACGGCCGGGGCGCCGACCTGGTCGCCGTGCTCTACCTGGTGGAGCTGGCGGCGCGCTATCTGCGGGACCGGCAGGCGGAGGCGGGCGCGCGGCTGGGGCACGTCGACGCCTGGCTGCTGCCCGCCGTCGAGGAGCACCTGGCCCGCCGGGCCCGGTGAGAGTGAGGAGTGGGGACGTGACGCTGGCCAGGGAGCAGGCGCTCCGTGCGGTGAAGTCGATGAGCCGGACGGTCGGTCGGTTGACCGCCGGTTCGCGGATGGTGCCCGGATTCCTGATCGTGGGGGCGCAGCGCTGCGGCACCACCTCGCTGTTCAAGACGCTCGCCCAGCATCCCGGGGTGCTGCCGCCGGCGTACCACAAGGGCGTGCACTACTTCGACATGGACTACCACCGGGGGATGGGCTGGTATCTCGGCCACTTCCCCAGCACCTCGAAGGCGGAGGCGGTCCGGCAGCAGCTCGGCGTACGCGGGATCACCGGCGAGTCCAGCCCGTACTACATGTTCCACCCGCTCGCCGCGCGGCGGATCGCCAAGGACCTGCCCTCGGTGAAGCTGCTGGTGCTGCTGCGCGACCCGGTGGAGCGGGCCTATTCGGCGCACTCGCACGAGCTGGCCCGGGGCTACGAGAGCGAGTCGTCGTTCGAGCGGGCGCTGGCCCTGGAAGAGGAGCGGACCGCCGGCGAGCGGGAGCGGATGACCGCCGACCCGAGGTACGCCAGCCACCATCTCCAGCACAACGCGTACCTGGCCCGGGGGCGGTACGTCGAGCAGCTGGAGCGGCTGGAGGCGCTGGTCGGCCGGGAGCGGCTGCACGTCATCGACAGCGATGACTTTTTCGCCGACCCGCGCCCGTCCTTCGACGCGGTCTGCGACTTCCTCCGCCTGCCGCGCTGGGCGGACATCTCCTTCGGCAAGCACAACTCGCGTTCCCGCTCGCCGATGTCGACCGAGTTGCGGGCCCGGCTGGAGGCGCACTTCGCCCCGTACGACGAGCGGCTGACCAAGTGGTGGGGACGCGTGCCGTCGTGGCGGCGGTGACCCGGGCGGACGCCGGGGCCACCGCGACGCAGGCCACCGCCCCGGTCGGCGGTGCCGGCCTCGGCGGCGCGGCCCGGCAGGGCTTCGCGAACCTGGTCGGCGTCGGCCTCGCCGCGGTCGCCGGCTTCGGGCTGAACGTCGTCATCACCCGTGGCTGGTCGGTCCACGACGCCGGCGTGTTCTTCGCGGCCACCAGCGCGTTCATGATCGCCGCGTCGGCGGCCCGGCTCGGCACCGACGTCGGAACCGTCTACTTCGTCAGCCGGCAGCGCGCCCTCGACCAGCGGGAGCGGATCCGGGGCACGATCCTGGCCGGGTTGGTGCCGGTGCTGGCCGTCGGGGCGCTGCTCGGCCTCGCCGGCTGGCTGGCCGCCCCGGCGCTCGCCGAGGCGACCATGCCCGAGGCCGGCCCGGGCGGGGTGACCGCGCTGCGCGTCCTGCTGGCCTTCGTGCCGCTGGCCGCGCTCAACGACTACGCCCTCGCCGCCTGTCGGGGCTTCGGCCAGATGCGGCCGCTGCTCACCGTGGAACGGCTCGGCCGCACGCTGGTGCAGTTCGTCGCGGTGGCGGTGGCCGCCTGGCTGGGTCTCTCCGCCACCACCGCGCTGCCGCTGGCCTGGGCGGTGCCGTACCTGCTCGCCGCGGCGGTCGCCGTGGCCTGGCTGGCCCGGCTGGTCCGTCGCGCCGGACGGCACGTCGCCCGGCCGGTGCCGGCCGGCGAACTGCTCGGGCCGTTCTGGCGGTTCACCGGGCCGCGCGCGGTGAGCGGCGTGGCCGCGATCGTCGTACAGCGGTTGGACATCGTGCTGCTCAGCGCCCTGCGTGGGCCGGCCGACGCGGCCATCTACACGGCGGCGACCCGCTTCCTGGCGCTCGGCCAGCTCGCCAGCGTCGCGCTGTCCAGCTCGGTCCAGCACCGGCTGGCCGCCGCCTTCGCCCGCAACGACCGGGCCGAGGCGCAGCAGCTCTACCAGGCGGCCACCGGCTGGCTGGTGCTGCTCTCCTGGCCCGCGTACCTGGTCTTCGCGGCGTTCGCCGAGCCGATGATGGCGCTCTTCGGCTCCGGCTACAGCACCGGTCGCCGGGTGGTGCTGCTGCTCGCGCTGACCATGCTGCTGGCGACCGGCTGCGGCATGGTGGACATGGTGCTCAACATGGCCGGGCGTACCGCGTGGACCTTCTACAACGCGATGACCGGCACGGTGCTCAACGTGGTCGCCAACATCGCGCTCATCCCGGGGTACGGCATCGTCGGCGCCGCCCTGGCCTGGACGACGTCCATCCTGGTCACCAACCTGGTGCCGCTGACCCAGCTCTGGTGGTCGATGCGCCTGCACCCGTTCGGGCGGGGCACCCGGGCCGCGATGGCCCTGGCCGTCGCCTGCTTCGGCCTGCCGCTCGGGGCGGCCGGCCTGCTCGACGCCCCGGTGCCGGTGCTCACCCTGCTGGCGGTGGCCGGCACGGCGGCGTACCTGGCCGGCGCCTGGCGCTGGCGGGCCACCCTGCACCTCGACGCGCTCCGCGCGCTGCGCCGGGGCCGGAACCGCGCCGGCGCGACCCCGACCGCCCAGCCCTGACCTGCCCCTGCGTACCGATGGGACACCGATGACCAGCAGCACGCCGTTCACCCCGCACACCGGCCTGTCCGCCGTGAAGGCCGCGAAGCTCGCCGCCGTCGGCCTGCTCGCGGACCGGAAGGAGCGCCGGGAGCTGGAACGGCCGGTGGAGGCCGCCAACCGCAGGCTCAGCCTGCGGGTGGAGCGGCCGATCTTCATCCTGGGCGCGCCCCGTTCCGGCACGACGTTCCTGGGCAGCTGCGTGGGGGCGCTGCCGGAGGTCTCGTACCACTTCGAGCCCCGGCTGACCAAGGCGGTGGCCCGCTGCGTGTACGAGGGCAGTTGGACCCCGCAGCGGGCGGCCCGCTACTTCCGCGGCTACTACGGCGCGCTGCTCGCCGCGTCCGGGCACGGCGGGCTGCGGTTCGCCGAGAAGGACCCGGAGAACTGCTTCATCGTGCCGTTCCTCACCGAGGTCTTCCCGGACGCGGTCTTCCTGCACGTCTACCGTGACGGCCGGGACGTGGCGGTGTCGCACGCCGAGCAGCCGTGGCTGAACGCGTCCTCGACGGGGACCGGCAAGAGCGGTCGGGGCGGTACGCCGTGGGGGGCCGCGCCCCGGTTCTGGGTGGAGCCGGAGCGGCACGACGAGTTCACCAGGGTCTCCGACCTGGGCCGCTCGGCCTGGATGTGGCGCCGCTTCACCGGCAGCGCGATGGCCCAGCTCGCCGAGCTGCCCGCCGAGCGGGTACGCCACCTGCGCTACGAGGACATCGTCACCCGCCCGGCGGAGGCGGCCGAGTTGGTCGCCGACTTCCTCGACGTCGGTGATCCGGCCGGCCGGCAGGCGCTGCACGCCCGCTTCGCCAAGGCCCGCCCCGACTCGGTGGGCCGGTGGCGGAAGCGACTGGCCGAACAGGACCTCGTCGACGTACTGGCCCAGGCTGAGCCGCTGCTCAGCGAACTCGGCTACAGCGGGTGAGCGTCACCGCACGGTAGAGTGCCAGGGTCGCCCGCCCGCCCCGGCGCGCCGTCCCACTGACGCGCGCTCTCGGAGCCGTGACCGTGGGGCCGGTGACCATCCTGGGGAGAGGTTGCGGTGGTACGACGGTTACGACGTACGGTGGCGGCGGCGTTCGCCCTGGCGTGCCTGATGCCGGCGGTGGCGGCATGCGACTCCGGCCCCGCCGACCGGCCGGCCCGCCAGGCGACCGCGACGGTGCCGCCGCCCTCCGTGGAGCCCCGGACCGACCCGGTCCGCACCACCGGGCGCGGGCCGAAGCCGCCGAAGACGGGCGCCTGGCTGGGCGCGTGGGTCAAACCGCAGTTCCACAACGCCACCGGGCGGGCGGCGGCGCTCGACGAGTTCGACCAGGCGGCCGGCGGCAAGCTGACCATCGCCCACATGTTCCACCAGTGGAACGACGCGTTCCCGGGTGCCACCGAGCGGGCGTTCCAGGCCCAGGGCCGGCTACAGATGATCTCCTGGCAGGGCACGGACACCCGGTCCACGGTCAGCGGCACCTACGACCCGCTGATCCGCCAGCGCGCCGAGGACGTCAAGGCGTTCGGGGTGCCGGTGCTGCTCCGCTACCGGTGGGAGATGGACCGGCCGAACCTGGCCGCCAGCATGCACTCGCCGGAGGACTACGTCGCCGCGTGGAAGCACGTACGGGCCATCTTCACCGAGGTCGGTGCCACCAACGCGGCCTGGGTGTGGTGCCCGCACGCGGACGGCTTCGCCGACCCGGCCCGGCAGGCCGCCGCCTACTACCCGGGTGACGACCAGGTGGACTGGCTCTGCGCCGACGTGTACCCCAGCCCGGAGTGGAACAGCTTCGCCGACCGGATGGACCACTTCATGGCCTTCGCGCAGCAGCATCCCCGGCCGGTGGTGATCGGCGAGTTCGGCCTCACCCAGGAGGGCCGGCCGGGCCAGCGGGCCGACTGGCTGCGCGAGGTCCAGCCGTACCTCAAGAAGCACCCGCAGATCAAGGCGGCGCTCTACTTCGCGGCCAAGCAGACCACGAAACCGCTCTACGACAGCACGTTCGGCAACGACCCGGAAAGCGCGGCGGTGTTCCGCGAAATGGTCACTGACCCGTACTTCAGTCCGCCGCCGCCGGATCTCACCGTCCCGTCCGGACCACCGCGGAAGCCGGGCCGATAATCTCCGTCGTCTTTTCGTGCCGGCCGGGCGATTGATCGGCCCGAATCGCCGGTCCCGGGTGGACGAGCGGCAGCCGAATGCGAGAAGGTATTCCTCTCACGTCTGCGGTCGGCCGGCGTACGCCCACCTCGCGTCGACAACGGCCAGCGCCGCAGCGCCTCCGACCTTAAACCCGGAGTTGCCTGTGGTTTCCACAATCCTGAGACACCGCTCGGTGTCCGCATTCGGCGCCGCCGCTCTCGGCATCGCCGTCCTGTTCACCCCCACGGCCGGGCTCACCGCCCCCGCGCTCGCCGCCCCCGCGCCGGGCCACACCACGATGGTCGGCGAGGTGCCGTCCGACAAGACGCCGAACATCAACGACGGCGACGTGGTGGCCATCTACGACGCGGGCACCAAGGTCATCGTGGGTGGCTCGTTCACCAGGGCGCAGGACCGCGGCTCACAGACAACCGAGGTCACCCGGAACTACCTGTTGGCCTTCGACAAGGCCACCGGGAAGATCGACAACTCCTTCGTCCCGGTGCTGGACCGCGAGGTGACCGCGCTGATCGCCGGGCCGACTCCGGGCACGGTCTACGTCGCCGGCCAGTTCAACACGGTGAACGGTCAGAGCGGTTTCCGGAAGCTGGCGCTGCTCAACATCTCCGACGGTTCCCCGGTGGCCGGGTTCAAGGCCCCCGCGTTCAACGGCACGATCAAGGACATCGCACTGGTCGGCGGCCGGCTGCTGCTCGGCGGCATCTTCAGCACCGCCGGCACCGCCACCCGCAACGGGCTGGCCTCGCTGAACGCCACCACCGGTGCGCTGGACGACTACCTCACCGTGTCGCTCACCGAGCACCACAACTGGACCCCCACCAACGGCGGCGCCTCGGCCGGGGTCGGCGCCCAGAAGCTGGCGGTGTCGCCGGACGGCCGGCACCTGGTCGTCATCGGCAACTTCAAGAAGGCCAACAACGTCGTCCACGACCAGATCGTGCGGATCAACCTGGCCGACGCCTCGGCGACGATCGCCGACTGGAACACCGACCGCTACACGGCGGCCTGCAAGTACACCGCCTTCGACTCGTACATGCGGGACGTGGCGTTCGCCCCGAACGGCAAGTACTTCGTGGTGGTCACCACCGGCGCGCCGTACGCGGGGACGCTCTGTGACACGGCGGTCCGCTGGGAGACCTCGGCCGGCGGCGCCGGGCAGGAGCCCACCTGGGTCAACTACAGCGGCGGCGACACCTTCCTCTCGGTCGGCGTCAGCGAGCAGGCCATCTACGTCGGCGGCCACATCCGCTGGGTCAACAACCCGATGGGCCGTGACCGGGCGGCGGCGGGCGCCGTCCCCCGGGCCAGCATCGCGGCCCTCGACCCGGTGAGCGGCCTGCCGCTGTCCTGGAACCCGGGCCGCCACCCGCGCGGCTACGGCGTCACCGAGATGCTGGTGACCCCGCAGGGGCTCTGGCTGGGCAGCGACCAGGAGTGGATCGGCAACCGCGAATACAAGCGGGCACGGCTCGCGTTCTTCCCGCTCACCGGCGGCAACGCCCCGCGCTCGACCGCCACCAAGGGCCTGCCGGGCAACGTCTACCAGGCCGGCCGTGCGGCGCAGACCGAGGTCCTCTACCGGGTCAACGCCGGCGGTCCGAAGATCAGCGCGATCGACGGCGGCCCGGACTGGGCCGGTGACACGGCCGCCGCGCCGAGCCCGCTGCACAACAGCGGCAGCAGCGTCTCCACGTACACCACGAACGCGAAGGTCGACTCGACCGTGCCGGCGACCACCCCGGCGACGCTGTTCAACAGCGAGCGCTGGGACCTTGCGGCCGACCCGGACATGCAGTGGGACTTCCCCGTCGCGGCCGGCACCCGGGTCGACGTGCGGATCTACCTGGCCAACCGGTACGCCGGCACCGCCACCGCCGGCAAGCGGAAGTTCAACGTCAGCATCGACGGCGTGCTCAAGCTGAACAGCTTCGACCCGGTCGCCGCCATCGGCGCCACCGATCGCGGCACCATGCGGTCCTTCTCGGTGGTCAGCGACGGCGTGGTCGACGTCGACTTCGGCCGGGTGCTGGAGAACCCGCTGGTCCAGGGCATCGAGATCGTCAAGACCGCGCCGACGCCCAGCGCCTCCGACGTGCTCTACCGGGTCAACGCCGGCGGCGGGTCGCTGACCGCGGCCAGCGGGCCGAACTGGGCCGCCGACAGCGCCGCGTCGCCGAGCCAGTACCACAACACCGGCAGCAGCGTCTCCACGTACACCACCAACGCGACGCTCGACGCGACCGTGCCGGCCGGCACGCCGGTGGCGCTGTTCAACAGCGAGCGCTGGGACCTGGCGACCGACCCGGACATGAAGTGGGAGTTCCCGGTTCCGGCCGGCACCCCGATCCAGGTCCGGATCTACCTGGCCAACCGGTACGCCGGCACCGCCACCGCCGGCAAGCGGAAGTTCAACGTCAGCATCGACGGCGTACTCAAGCTGAACAAGTTCGACCCGGTGGCCTCGATCGGTGCCACCAACCGGGGCACGATGCGGGCCTTCGCCATCACCAGCGACGGCAAGGTCAACATCGACTTCGGCCGGGTGCTGGAGAACCCGCTGGTCCAGGGCATCGAGATCGTCGAGCTCCCGCCGGTGCCGTCGGTGACCACGGTGGACGACGTGTCCAGGCGGTCGTACGACGGAGCGAGCAAGGTGGGCGCGGTGGCCACCGTCGCGAACAGCGACAAGACCCCGTGGTCGAAGGCCACCGGCGCGTTCTGGGTCGGCGGCGACCTGTTCTACGGCCTGAACGGCGAGTTCTACCGCCGTTCGTTCGACGGCACCGCCTTCGGCACCCCGGTCAAGGTGGACCCGTACCACGACCCCAAGTGGGACAAGATCGTGACGGGCTCCGCCCCCGAGGGCTCGACGTACGCCGGCATGAACTCGAACTTCTACGACGAGTTGCCGAACGTGACCGGCATGTTCTACAGCGCTGGCCGCCTCTACTACACGCTCTCCGGCCAGAGCACGCTGTTCTGGCGCTGGTTCACGCCGGACACCGGCACGGTCGGGGCGGAGCGGACCACCGTCACCGGCACGAAGGCGTTCGCCGACGCGGGTGGCATGTTCCTGAACGGCGACACGCTCTACGTCGTGTCCCGGAGCACCGGCACCCTCTCCTCGATGGCGTGGTCGAACGGTGTGCCGACCGGCTCCATCACCGTGCGCAGCGGCCCGGGCGTCGACAAGGTGGACTGGCGGGGTACCGCCACCTTCGTCGGCCCGTGACCTGAGGCACCGTACGACGATGGCCCGGCCGGTCACGGCCGGGCCATCGCCCTTTCCGGGCCGGGGTCAGGCGTCCTCCGGTGACACGACCGGGCATCGCCACCGGCGGCTCCGGCTCGCTACTGTCGTGGCGTGCCCACCGAGCCCCTCCGCTGCGCCGGCGCGCTGATCGTGGACGACGACGGCCGCCTCTTCTTCCAGCGCCGGTCCCCCGAGCGGCGCCTCTTCCCAAACTGCTGGGACATCGTCGGCGGCCACCTCGAACCGGGCGAGGGGGTGGAGGACGCGCTGCGCCGTGAGGTCACCGAGGAGACCGGCTGGACCGTCTCGCACGTGCTCGGGCAGGTCGGCGAATACCGGTACACCGGCGACGACGGGCTGGCCCGGGTGGAGACCGACTTCCTGGTGCGGGTGGACGGCGATCTCGCCCGCCCCCGGCTCGAAGCGGGCAAGCACACCGAGTTCCGCTGGCTCGGCGAGGAGGACGTGGTGCTGCTGGACGAGCACCGCGACGTCAACGACGGGCTGATCCGGCGGATCGCCGAGGAGGCCTTCGCCGCCCTGCGTTCGATCGGTCGGTGAGCGACCCGGCCGTTCCGGGTCGCGACCCGGCTTCCGACGCGCCGAGCCGGAACGTCGAGCGGGTCGAGCTGCCGCCGCACCGGTTCGCCGGGCTGGTCGCCCCGGCGGTCGACCGGGCCTTCACCGCCGCCATGTGCGCCGGCCGGGACGGCGTCGTCGAGCTGAGTTCACGGTACGGCGGCCCGGCGGCCAGCGGTTTCCTGGTGGAGTTCCGCACCCGCCTCGCCACGCCGGGCGGGACGGTGAGTTGCCCCGGCTTCGCCGCGTTGACCCGCTACCAGGATCCGGCCGCCTGTCGACGCGCGCTGGACAAGCAGGTCGCGTACGGGATGCTCCAGCGCATGCCCGACGGCGGCTGCTGCGCCACCGATCGGGGGCTCGCCTTCCTCGGCGAGCTGTGGCAGGTGCACGCCAGGGCGACCGGGGAGCTGTGGGCCGGGCACGACGATCGGCTGACCCGGCTGGTGACGGCGCTCGGCCGGGTGCTCACGTACGCCCTGGTGCTGGCCGAGTCGGACGAGCCCGGCGCGTTCGCCGCGCTGGCCCCGCCGCACGAGCCGGAGGACAGCCCACCGGGGGTGCTGCTGCTCAACCGGCTGGGCACGTTGCGCCACCACCGGGCGGACGCGCACGCGGCGGCGTGGACCGCCGCGGGGCACACCGCGACCAGTGTCGCCGCGCTGCCGCCCGGGCCGGAACGGCTGGCCATCGAGCAGGAGACCGACCGGCGGGCCGCCGGCCCGTACGCGGTGCTCAGCGCCGAGGAGCGGCTGGCGATGCTGGGGGACCTCGCCGCCCTGCCGGGCTGACCGAAGGTTGACGGCAGTCGGTCGGTCGTGCGGCGCTATCCTCCACCGGGTGAACTCCAGTCGAACGAAGGATGATGCCGGCATGATCGGTATGGTGCTCGCCGCCGGCGCGGGACGGCGGCTGCGCCCGTACACCGACACGCTGCCGAAGGCCCTGATACCGGTCGACGGGGAAATCACCATCCTCGACATCGCGCTGCGCAACCTCGCCGAGGTCGGGCTGACCGAGGTCGTCATCGTGGTCGGCTACGCCGCGGACGCGGTCCGGCAGCGCCAGGCGGCGCTGGAGCAGAAGTACGGCGTCACGATCACGCTGGTGCACAACGACCGGGCCGAGGAGTGGAACAACGCGTACTCGCTCTGGCTGGCCCGGGAGCACTTCTCCCGGGGCGTGCTGCTGGTCAACGGCGACACCGTGCACCCGGTGAGCGTGGAGAAGACCCTGCTGGCCGAGCGCGGCCCGGGCATCCTGCTGGCCATCGACAACATCAAGCCGCTGGCCGAGGAGGAGATGAAGGCCACCTTCGACGCCGGCGGCCAGCTCACCCGGATCACCAAGCTGATGGACCCGGGCGAGGCGTACGGGGAGTACATCGGCGCGACGCTGATCGAGCCGCAGGTGGCCGACGCGCTCGCCGACGCCCTGGAGGCGACCTGGCGGCGGGACCCGAACCTCTACTACGAGGACGGCTACCAGGAGTTCGCCGACCGGGGCGGCGAGGTGCGGGCGGCACCGATCGGCGACGTCTCCTGGGTGGAGGTCGACAACCACGCCGACCTGGCCCGGGCTCGGGAGATCGCGTGCCGCTACTAGCCCGGACGATCCTCACCCCGCTGCACATCGACGTACGGCGGGGCGCGGTGGCCGACCTCGCCACGATCCTCGTCGACGGGCGGATCTCCGCCGGGGGTGACGTGGCGGTGGTGGTCGGGCCGGGTCAGGGTGCCCAGATCGCCGAGCTGATCCGCCCGTCGCTGCGTTCGGCGGACGTGTTCACCGTGGTCGGTGGCACCCTGGACGCCGCCGACGATCTCGGCGCCAAGCTGCGCACCCGCTCGTACGACGCGGTGGTCGGCATCGGCGGCGGCAAGACCATCGACGTGGCGAAGTACGCCGCCACCCGGCGCGGCCTGCCCATGGTCACCGTGGCCACCGCCCTGGCCAACGACGGCATCGCCTCCCCGGTGGCCAGCCTGGTCAACGAGGGGCTGAAGGGCTCGTACGGGGTGCACATCCCGATCGCGGTGATCGTCGACCTGGACTTCGTGGAGGCCGGCCCGGAGCGGCACAACCGCGCCGGCGTCGGGGACGTGGTGAGCAACATCAGCGCGCTGGCCGACTGGGAGCTGGCCCGGCAGGTCCGCGGCGAGCCGGTCGACGGGCTGGCCGCCTCACTGGCCCGGATGGGCGCCGAGGCGGTGCTCGCCCACCCGGGCGACATGGGCGACGACGCGTTCGTCACGGTGCTGGCCGAGGCGCTGATCTCCACCGGCCTGGCGATGGCGGTCTGTGGCACCAGCCGCCCGGCCAGCGGCGGCTGCCACGAGATCATGCACGCGATCGACGCGCTCTACCCGGACACCGCCTCGCACGGCGAACTGGCCGGGTTGGGCGCGCTCTTCTGCACCTTCCTCCGCGGCGACCGGCGGCGGTTCGTCGAGATGTCGGCCTGCCTGGCGCGGCACGGTCTGCCCCGGCTCCCGGCCGACGTGGGGCTGACCGACGAACAGTTCGTCGAGGCGGTGCGGTTCGCGCCCGCCACCCGCCCGGACCGCTACACCATCCTCGAACACCTCGCGATGTCGACCGACGAGACGCGTCGGCGGCTGGGAGATTACGCCGATGAACTTTGCGATCACCGTGGCTGACGCGACCCGCCCCACGGTCGCCGACTTCCACGCCAGGAACCGCGGCGGCGGGCTCTTCAGCGAGTCGGTGAGCCAGTGGGTGGGTGCGGCGATCGCGGTCGCCGCGCACCGGCTGGGCCTGCGGCCGACCACGCTGACCCTGTCGAACCTCGTGCTGGGCCTGGCCACGTCGGCGACCGTGGTGCTGCTCGCCGGCCCGGTCGCCGACGGCACCGTCCCGGCCTGGGTCGTCGGGCTGCTCGCCCTGTTCGGCTGGCAGATCGCGTACGCGCTGGACTGCGCGGACGGGCAGCTCGCCCGGGTCACCGGTCAGGGCAGCTCGGCCGGTGCCCGGGTCGACGTGCTGTGCGACGTGGCCGCCCAGATCGCGCTGGTCACCGCCCTCGGGGCGACCACGCTGGCGCAGCGGCCGTCGACGCCGATCTGGCTGGTGGCGGTCTTCGCGGGCACCTGGATGGTCAACCTGGTCACCTCGGTGATGCAGGCCGGCCCGAACGCGGCCAGCATGGTCGCCTCGACCTCGCTCCCCGTACGCCTGGTGAAGCTGGTCCGCGACTACGGTGCGGTGATCTTCCTGGCCGGGCTGGTGCTGGCCATCGCCCCGGCGCTGACGATCTGGGTGATCGTCGCCTTCACGATCATCAACGGCGGTTTCCTGCTCGCCAGCATCGCCTTCTCCGCCCGCGCGTCCCTCCACTGACCCGCCCCTTGATCCACACATTCATGTGCGGATCATGGCGCGGGCGCGGTGGCCGCGACGTCGGCGTAGATGTCGATGAGGCGCTTGGTGACCACGTCGGGGTGGAAGATGCGCTCATAGCGGGCCCGGGCCGCCGGGGCGAGCGCCGCCGCCCCGGCCCGGGCCACCGGCAGCGCGGCGGCCAGCGCGGCCGGCTCCGGGGCCACCACCCAGCCGGCCTCGCCCCGCTCGATGCCGGCGGGCATCGCCGGCCCCACGGACCCGGCGGGCGCCGACGCCACCTCGGCCGGGCCGGTGCCGGCGGGCTCCCGGGGGGTGTCCGCGCCGACCAGGTACGGGATGCCACCGAGCGCCGTGCCGAGCACCGGCCGGCCGCTGGCCAGCGCCTCGATGATCACGGTCGGCAGCACGTCGTGCCAGGTGGAGGTCGCCAGCACCACCGCGCTCTCCGTGAGCGTGGCGCGTACCCCGGCCCGGTCGAGCGGGCCGAGGAAGGTGAGGTCGGCGCGCTCGGCGGCGGCCGACTCGACCAGCGGGCGCAGCTCCCCGTCGCCGGCGATCCGCAGCGGGCCGAGCGCGCCGTCCGGGTGCCGCCGCCACGCCTCCAGCAGCAGGTCCAGCCCCTTCTCGGGAGAGAGCCGGCCGAGGAAGAGGAAACCGTCGCCGGACGGCGCCGGGGTGCCCGGATCGGGGACGGCGTTGGGCTTGACCACGATCCGCTCGTCCGGGATGCCGTAGTCGCGGAGGTGGTCGGCGACCGCGGTGGTGAGCGCGATGAACCGGTCCACCGACCGCCAGGTCGGCCGGTGCACGGCGAGCGTGGTCGCCATCAGCGCGCTCTGCGCCCGGGAGCCCCGGTAGCAGCGGTGCACGATCGCCGGCACGCCCAGCGCCCGGCCCCGGCAGTCCTGGCAGATCACGCCGTCGCGGAAGTAGAGACCGGACGAGCAGACCTGCCGGTAGTTGTGCACCGTCTGCACCACCGGCACGCCGCGCCGGTGCGCGGTCCGGACCACCCAGGGCGACAGCAGGGGGTACGGGTTGTGCAGGTGCAGCACGTCGGGACGGTGCTCGACGAGCAGACGGTCCAGGTCGTGCTGGGCCTTCGGCGCCCAGATCGGCGAGATCGGCAGCAGCGCCTTGGCGGGCCGGGACATCGAGGGGATCTCGTCGGAGCTGCGGATGAACGGCAGCACCTCCACCCCGGCCGCGGTGAGCTGGGCGATCTCCGCGTCGACGATGGTGTTCTCGCCGGAGGGCTGAGCTTCCCGGTACCGGTTGTGCGCCACCACGATTCTCACGGGAAAGAAGGCTACCGTTGTGAGGTGCCCGAACTACCGGAGGTGGAAGCGCTCGCCGGCTACCTGCGCGAGCGGGCGGTGGGCCGATGCGTCGAGCGCGTCGAGGTCGCCGCGATCAGCGCCCTGAAGACGTACGACCCGCCGCCGAGTGCGGTGTCGGGCCGGGCGGTGGTCGGTGCCGGCCGGCACGGAAAGTTCCTGGACGTCCGGTTCGACGGCGGGCTGCACCTGGTGGTCCACCTGGCCCGGGCGGGCTGGCTGCACTACCGGGAGGCGTTCCCGTCGACCGCCCCGCTGCGCCCCGGCAAGGGCCCGGTCGCGCTGCGGGTACGCCTCGACGACGGCTCCGGGTTCGACCTGACCGAGGCCGGCACCCAGAAGAAGCTGGCCGCGTACCTGGTGACCGACCCGGCGCAGGTGCCCGGGGTGGCGAAGCTGGGCCCGGACGCGCTCGACGCCGACCTGGCCACCTTCGCCGAGCGGATGCGCAGCCGGCGGGGGCAGATCAAGGGGGTGCTGACCGATCAGGCGGTGCTGTCCGGGGTCGGCAACGCGTACTCGGACGAGATCCTGCACGCGGCGAGGCTGTCGCCGTTCGCGATCACCGACCGGCTCACCGACGACCAGCTCGCCGCGCTGCACGGGGCGACCCGGGCGGTGCTCGGCGACGCGGTCCGCCGGTCGATGGGGCAGCGGGCCGCCGAGCTGAAGGGCGAGAAGCGCTCCGGGCTCAAGGTGCACGCCCGGGCCGGACTGCCCTGTCCGGTCTGTGGCGACACCGTCCGGGAGGTCTCGTTCGCCGACTCCAGCCTCCAGTACTGCCCCACCTGCCAGACGGGCGGCCGGCCGCTGGCTGACCGACGGTTGTCCCGCCTCGTACGGTGAGTAATCACACCCGAGGCGATTACGGAGAGGAATCGACTCGGATCGCCGAAGGTCCCACTCGCAGCTCTTCCCGGGCCACAATCCATCGGTATAGTGGCTCGGTCCCCGGCTTCACAACCGATACGGAGCCGGCCAGATCCCCGCGATACCAACGGACGCGCTTCCTTCCCGGCGGCCCGTCCCGGCCGGGCTCGCGTGGGAGACTGGGACGGTGGGCGACCCGGGTCCTCACGGCGAGTGAGGGTGCGGGTCATGCGGGAGGACATGGGTTGAGGTGACGACAAGCCTCCAGCGCCCGGTAACCAACACAGGCCGGAGCAAGAGCGTGCGGCACGTCGACAGCTTCGAGATCCAGCCGCCGACTTCGCCGTCTCACAACGGCGTACCCCGGTCGGCGTGGGCCCGCGCCCGCCGCCGGGTTTCCCGCTGGCACCGCCCCTACATCGCGATCCTGCTGCTGATCGACTTCGGCGCGGCGGCCCTGGCCAGCTTCCTGGCCATCCAGATCTTCGAGCAGGCCGCCTCGGGTTTCCGGGCCCAGTCGTGGTTCTACACGGTCGCGTTCGTGCTGCTGCCGCTCGGCTGGTTGATCATTCTGTGGGGCAACCGGGCGTACGACCGCCGCTATCTCGGTCTCGGACCCGACGAGTTCAAGCGGGTGATCCGGGCCGGCGTGGCGGTCACCGCCACCGTCTCCTTCATCGCCTTCGCGACGAAGACCTACTCGCTCTCCCGGTGGACGGTCGGCTTCGCCCTGCTCGGGGCGATGCTGTTGATCCTGCTCGGCCGGATGGTGGCCCGGCTCGCGCTGCACGCGATCCGGCGCCGGGCCGGGCACGCCGGTCACCGGATGGTGCTGGTCGGCACCCTGCCGGAGTGCCTGGAGGTCTACATCGCGGTCACCCGCAACCCCGGCGCCGGCCTGGTGCCGGTCGCCATCCACCTGACTGACGGGTACGCCGCCGCGCGCGGCATCGAGACCCCGGTGCCGGTCTACGCCGGCCGGGACGTGCTCGCCCTGGTCCGCGAGGTGGGCGGCGACACCATCGCGGTGTGCGGCTCGGCCAGCGCCGAGCCGGGCGAGCTGCGCCGGATGGCCTGGCAACTGGAGGGCTCCGGCGTCGACCTGGTCGTCGCGCCCCAGCTCACCGACATCGCCGGTCCCCGGGTGCACATCCGCCCGATCGAGGGCCTACCGCTGCTGCACGTCGAGGAGCCGACCCTGTCGGGCCCGGCGCTGCTGGTCAAGAACCTGATGGACCGGGTGGCCGCCGGGCTGGGCCTGGTGCTGCTGATCCCGCTCTTCGTCGCGATCGCGGTCGCCATCCGGATCTCCGACCCCGGGCCGGTCTTCTTCCGGCAGCCCCGGGTCGGCCACGAGGGGCGGACCTTCCGGGTCTGGAAGTTCCGCACCATGTACGTCGACGCCGAGGAGCGGCTGGCCGGCCTGGTCGACCAGAACGAGACCGACGGCATGCTGTTCAAGATCAAGCAGGATCCCCGGGTGTTCCCGGTGGGCCGTTTCCTGCGCGCCTCCTCGCTGGACGAGCTGCCCCAGCTGATCAACGTGCTCTGGGGCGAGATGTCGCTGGTCGGGCCGCGCCCGCTGCCCGCCGACGACGGTGACTTCCTCGGCGACGTACGCCGCCGGCTGCTGGTCCGGCCGGGCATCACCGGGCTCTGGCAGGTCTCCGGCCGCTCCGACCTCTCCTGGGACGAGGCGGTCCGGCTCGACCTCTACTACGTCGACAACTGGTCCCTCGCCTACGACCTGAGCATCCTGTGGCGGACCGTCGGGGTGGTGCTGGTCCGCAAGGGCGCGTACTGACCCCTTGGCGGGTGGTCCGCCAGCCGCGAGGATCAGGACCGTGGGTGGCAACCTGTCCGCTTTCTTCGGCGTCGTCTCGCTGGTCACCGCGCTCGCCGCGGCCCTCTGGGCGGTGCTGCGGCTGCGCGCCCGGCGGGGCATCGCCACGGCCACCCAGCGGGCCACGTACGAGGTGCTGCACACCGCCGGGCTGGCCGCCGAGCCGCTGCGGGCCGGACTGGACGCGGCGGGCGCGGCGAAGGCCGTACGCCATCTGCGGGCGCTGGTCGGCGCGGCCGGCCTGGCCCTGACCGACCGGGAGGTCCTGCTCGCCCTCGACGGGCGCGGCGCGCACCACGGCGACCAGCTCCTCGCGGCGGCCCGGCGGGCGGTCAGCAGCGGCCGGTCGACGGTGCTGCGCGACTCGGAACTGCGCTGCGACCTGGTGGACTGCCCGGTCCGGGGCGCGGTGGTGGCACCGCTGAGCGCGGACGGCCGGCTGGTCGGGGCGCTGGTGGCGGTCGCCGACGGGCAGCCCGCGCCGGGTCTGGTGCAGGCGACCCTGG
This sequence comes from Micromonospora narathiwatensis, assembly GCF_900089605.1. Classification (NCBI taxonomy): domain Bacteria; kingdom Bacillati; phylum Actinomycetota; class Actinomycetes; order Micromonosporales; family Micromonosporaceae; genus Micromonospora; species Micromonospora narathiwatensis. The sequence continues at coordinate 5,237,986 of NZ_LT594324.1, forward strand.
AGACCGCGCACTGGGCCGGCGACCAGCTCGCCCTCGCCGAGCTGGACTCGTCCAGGGAGCGCCTGGCCCGGGCCGAGGTACGCGCCCTGCGCGCCCAGATCAGCCCGCACTTCATCTACAACGCGCTGACCGCGATCGGCTCGTTCGTCCGGACCGACCCGGAGCGGGCCCGGGAGCTGATCCTGGAGTTCGCCGAGTTCACCCGCTACTCGTTCCGGGCGCACGGCGAGTTCACCACGCTCGCCGAGGAACTGCGTTCGATCGACCGGTACCTGACCATCGAGCGGGCCCGGTTCGGTGAGCGACTCCAGGTACGCCTCCAGATCGCCCCGGAGGTGCTGCCGGTGACCCTGCCGTTCCTCTGCCTCCAGCCGCTGGTGGAGAACGCGGTCCGGCACGGGTTGTCCCGCAAGCCGGGCACCGGCATGGTGAGCATCGAGGCCCGGGACGCGGGCGCGGAGTGCCACATCACGGTGGAGGACGACGGAGTGGGGATGGATCCGACGACGCTGGCCGCCGGCATCGCCGAGCTGGCCGGCATCGACCCGACCGACGACCCGGGCCAGCACGTCGGCCTCTCGAACGTCGACGAACGGCTCCGGTCGGTCTTCGGGGACAAGTTCGGCCTGGTCGTCGAGACCGGCCTGGGCTCCGGTACGAAGGTGAGCATGCGGGTGCCGAAGTTCCACCCCGGCGTACGGGTCCACTCGTGAACGCTTCCGGTTTCCTCCGGGTGCTGGCGGTGGACGACGAGCCGCCGGCGCTGGACGAGCTGGCGTACCACCTGCGGGCCGACCCCCGGGTGGCCCGGCTGCACACGGCGGGCGACGCGACCGAGGCGCTGCGGGTGCTCCGCGACGGCGACGTGGACGTGGTCTTCCTGGACATCCGGATGCCCGGCCTGGACGGCATGGAGCTGGCCCGGGTGCTGCGGCGGTTCGCCCGGCCACCGGCGATCGTCTTCGTCACCGCGTACGACGACGGCGCGGTGGACGCCTTCGACCTGGGCGCGACCGACTACGTGCGCAAGCCGGTACGCGCCGAGCGGCTGGCCGAGTCGCTGCGCCGGGTGATCGGCTCCCGGGTGCTGCCCTCGCACCCGGCGGCGCTGGCCCGGGCGGAGGAGGATCCGACGATCCCGATCGAGCTGGCCGGCACGACCCGGATGCTGCCCCGCTCGGCGGTGCGCTGGGTGGAGGCGCAGGGCGACTACGCCCGGCTGCACACCGCCGACGCGTCGCACCTGGTCCGGGTCTCGCTGGCCACCCTCGCCGAGCGCTGGGGGGATGCGGGGTTCGTACGGATCCACCGGTCTTACCTGGTGCAGTTGCGGCTGATCGCCGAGCTGCGGCTGGTCAACTCCGGCTACGTGGTGGTGGTCGACGGTACGGAGCTGCCGGTGAGCCGCCGGCACACCCGGGAGCTGAAGGACAAGCTGGTCCGGGCGGCGAAACAGGACTGGAACCGCTGAAACTCGCTCGGCCGTCCACAACGAAGCCCCACTCATCCACCGGGTTATCCACAGGAGTGAGGCGTTCTCCACAGGTTGTCCACAGGGCGAGGTGCTGGCGGTCGCGGACGGACGCCCCTTGACATTTACGTTGATCAGGCGAGACTGCCGGGGATGACCGGAGCGGACGAGCGGGGCGTTCCGGGGCGGCCGGCCGAGGTCGCTCCGGTGCCGGCCCCACGCGCGGCGCAGCCGCGCCGGCGTACCCGGATCGTGCTGGCCGAGGTGTCCCGACCGGGCAGCCGGGCGGACCGCACCCGGTCGGAGCTGACCCAGCAGACCCGGGTCGGCGAGACGCTGGTCCGGGGACTGGTCCGGGCCCAGCTCGCGCTGGCGCTGCGGATGAGTCTGCTGGTGCTGGTCGGGCTGGGCGGCCTGCCCTGGCTCTTCGCCATCGCGCCCTCCGTCGGGCGGGTCACCGTGCTCGGGATCAACCTGCCGTGGCTGCTGCTCGGGGTCGCCGCCTTCCCGTTCCTGATCGCGGTCGGCTGGGCGTACGTGCGGCTGGCGGAACGGAACGAGCAGGACTTCACCGACCTGATCCAGCGGCCGGAGCGCTGAGGTGGACAACGAGTACGTCGTCCCGGCGATCGTGGCGGTCACCCTGGTCACGGTCGGGATCGGCTTCTACGGGCTGCGGCTGGCGCGGACCACCTCCGACTTCCTGGTCGCCTCCCGGGCGGTCAGCCCCACCTGGAACGCCGCCGCGATCGGCGGGGAGTACCTGTCGGCGGCGAGCTTCCTGGGCGTGGCCGGCCTGATCCTCAAGTACGGCGTGGACGTGCTCTGGTACCCGGTCGGCTTCGCCGCGGGCTACCTGGCGCTGCTGCTCTTCGTGGCCGCCCCGCTACGCCGGTCCGGGGCGTTCACCCTGCCGGACTTCTGCGAGGTGCGGCTCGGCTCGCGGCGGCTGCGCAAACTGGCCACCGTCTTCGTGATCTTCATCGGCTGGCTCTACCTGGTGCCGCAGCTCCAGGGGGCGGGGCTGACCCTGGCCACGGTGACCGGCTCGGCGTACCCGGTGGGGGCGTTGCTGGTCGCCGTGGTGGTGACCGCGAACGTGGCGCTCGGCGGGATGCGGGCCATCACCTTCGTCCAGGCGTTCCAGTACTGGTTGAAGCTGACCGCGCTGGCCGTACCCGCGATCTTCCTGGCGTTGCACTGGCAGGCCGACGCCCGCCCGGCGGTGACCCCGCCCGACGGGCCGGCGTTCCGGGCCGCGACCACCGTCGTGGTCGAGCACCGCGCCACCCTCACCTTCCCCGACGGCGACATCCGGGAGGTACGCCCCGGCGACCGGCTCGACTTCGCCGCCGGCGACCCGGTGCCGGAGGTCTCCGGATCGGCCATCGACGCGACGGACTGGCTGCTGCCGGACACCGCCGAGGACGACGACCGGGGGCTGTTCAAGACGTACTCGCTGATCCTGGCCACCTTCCTCGGCACCATGGGCCTGCCGCACGTGCTGGTCCGCTTCTACACCAACCCGGACGGCGCCGCCGCCCGCCGTACCACGCTGGTGGTGCTGGCCCTGGTCGGCCTCTTCTATCTGATGCCCACCATCTACGGCGTGCTGGGCCGGATCTACACCCCGCAACTGCTGGTCACCGGGCAGACCGACGCGGTGGTGGTGCTGCTGCCCGGGGCGGTGCTCGGCGACGGCACGGCCGCGCGACTGCTCGCCGCGCTGGTCGCCGCCGGGGCGTTCGCCGCGTTCCTCTCCACCTCCTCCGGGCTGCTGACCAGCGTGGCCGGGGTGATCTCCACGGACGTACTGGGCCGCGGCTCGGTACCCGGCTTCCGGCTGGCCACCGTGATCGCCGGCGGGGTGCCGGCGGTGCTCGCGCTGAACGTCTCCGGGCTGGACGTCTCCGAGGTGGTCGGGCTGGCCTTCGCGGTGGCCGCGTCGAGCTTCTGCCCGCTGCTGGTGCTGGGCATCTGGTGGCGCGGGCTGACCGACCTGGGCGCCGCCGCCGGGGTGTTGGTCGGCGGTGGCGCCGCGATCGGCGCGGTGCTGCTCACGGTGCTGGGCCCGCCGCTGACCGGCTGGCCGGCCACGTTGACCACCCAGCCGGCCGCGTGGACGGTGCCGCTGGCGTTCACCGTGATGGTGGCGGTCTCGATGGCCACCCGACGCCGGCTGCCCCGCGACGTCGGCACCACGATGCTCCGCCTGCACGCCCCGGAGGCGCTGCGCCTGTAGGTACGGGGGTCGTAGCGCGTACGGCTGGGGGATGACGCGGGATCATCCCTGGGCGTGAGCGTCGGCTGGCGTCCGCGAGATACGGTCGGGCGCATGACCCATGAGCACCCCGCGCTGTCCCTCCGTGGCCTGGCCAAGCGGTTCGACACCAAGATCGCGGTCGCCGGGGTCGACCTGGACGTGCCGACCGGGTCGTTCTACGGGCTGCTCGGCCCGAACGGGGCCGGCAAGACCACCACCCTCTCCATGGCCGTCGGCCTGCTGCGGCCCGACGCCGGCCAGGCCCGGGTGCTCGGGTACGACGTCTGGGCCGACCCGGTGCACGCCAAGAGCCTGCTCGGCGTGATGCCGGACGGCGTCCGGCTCTTCGACCGGCTCAGCGGGGCGGAGTTGCTGGCGTACCACGGTCTGCTGCGCGGCATGGACCCGGCGGTGGTCGACCAGCGCGCGGCGGAGCTGCTGGACGTGCTGGCGCTCAGCGACGCCGGCCGCACCCTCGTGGTCGACTACTCGGCCGGCATGAAGAAGAAGATCGGCCTGGCCTGCGCGCTGCTGCACGGCCCCCGGCTGCTGGTGCTCGACGAGCCGTTCGAGGCGGTCGACCCGGTCTCGGCGGCGCTGATCCGCGACATCCTGCACCGGTACGTCGTCGGTGGCGGCACGGTCGTCTTCTCCAGTCATGTCATGGAGGTGGTCGAGCGCCTCTGCTCGCACGTGGCGATCCTCGCCGACGGGCGGATCAAGCGGGTCGGCACCCTCGACGAGGTACGCGGCGCCCGGTCCCTGGAGGAGGTCTTCGTCGAGGTGGTCGGCGGCCGGACCGCAACCGGTGAGGAGCTGTCGTGGCTGTCCCGGTGACCGCGCCCGACCGGCCGGCCCGCCGGGTCTCCGCCCGGCACTTCGTCCGGCTCAAGCTGCGCGTGCTGGGCAACAACTTCCGCGGCCAGGGATGGCGGATCGCGCTCTTCGTGGTGGGCGTCGTGATCGGGCTCTGGGTCGCCACCGGCGGTTTCTTCGCCCTGGCCGCGCCCGGCCTGGCCGGCGAGCCCCGGTACGCGCTCATGGTCGCCGCCTTCGGCGGGGGCCTGCTGGTGCTGGGCTGGCTGCTGATGCCGCTGGTCTTCTTCGGCGTGGACGAGACCCTGGACCCGGCCCGGTTCGCGCTGCTCCCGCTCTCCCGCCGCACCCTGGTCACCGGCCTGTACGCCGCCGCCCTGGTCAGCGTCCCGGTGCTGGCGACGCTGCTCGCGCTCACCGGGCTGGTGGTCACCGCCGGCGCGCTGGGCGGCTGGCCGGCCGCGCTGGTCGCCGCCGTCGGGGTGGTCGCCGGGCTGCTGCTCTGCGTGGCCGCCGCCCGCGCGGTGACCAGCGCCTTCGCCACCATGCTCCGCTCCCGCCGGGTACGCGACCTGGCCGCCGTCCTGCTCGCGGTGCTCGCCGCGCTGCTCGGGCCGTTGCAGATCGTGGTGATCGCCGCCGTCCAGCGGGCCGACTGGGACCGGCTGACCGGCGTGGCCCGCGTGGTCGGCTGGACCCCGTTCGGGGCGCCGTGGACCGCCGGCATCGACGTGGCCGAGGGCCGGGCCTGGGCCGCCGTGCCCAAGCTGCTGATCACCGCGCTGGCCATCGGTGCACTGCTCTACTGGTGGTCCCGCTCGCTGGAATCGGCGATGGTGGGTGCGGCCAGCGCCGGCCCGACCCGGGACCGGCGCGGCACGGTCGGCGGGGCGGTCGCCCAGCTCTTCCCCCGGGTGGTCGGCTGGGCGCGGCGGGACCGGTTCGGCGCGATGGTCGCCCGGGAGTGCCGCTACTGGTGGCGGGACGCCCGCCGGCGGGCCAACCTGATCACCATCGCGGTGGTCGGGATCTTCGTGCCGGTGATGGTCAACCTCGGTGGCTCCGGTTTCGCCGCCAGCGCCGAGGGCGGCTTCTCCTTCACCGGTCAGTCCTCGCCGGTGCTGGTCAGCCTCTCGATGATCTTCGTCGGGGTGCTCGCCTCGGTCACCCTGGCCAACCAGTTCGGCTTCGACGGCAGCGCGTACGCGGCCAACGTGGTGGCCGGCGTGCCGGGACGGCTGGAGCTGCGGGCCCGGATGACCGCGTTCGCGATCTACGTGGTGCCGATGCTCGTCGTGGTCGCGATCGTCGTGGCCAGCGTGCTGCGGCACCCCGGCTGGCTGGGTGCGATGGCCGGAGCGCTGTTCGCCGCGTACGGCACCGGGCTGGCGATCAACGGATTCGTCTCGGTGCTCGGCGCGTACGCGCTGCCCGAGACGAGCAACCCGTTCGCGATGAACACCGGTGCCGGGGTGGCGAAGAGCCTGCTCACCCTGCTGTCCATGGTCGCCTCGGCGGTCGCGGCGGTGCCGATGGTGGCCGCCGCGGCACTGCTCGGGGAACTCTGGCTCTGGCTGGCCCTGCCGGTCGGCCTGGCGTACGGGCTGGGTGCCGCACTGCTCGGCGCGTACCTGGCCGGCGACGTGCTGAACCGCCGCCAACCGGAACTGCTCACCGCCGTCACCCCCCGCCGCTGAGCCTTTCCCCCTGCTGCAAGATCGCGCACGTCAGTCCCCGTGGCCGGCCCGTAGGGCGGTGATCAGGGACCGCCAGGCGTCGGGGGTGAAGGAGAGCGCGGGGCCGGCGGGGTCCTTGCTGTCCCGGACCAGCACCACCCCGGCCAGATTGTCCGCCACCTCGACGCAGTTGCCGTCATTGTCCGACCGCGTCGACTTGCGCCAGCGGGGCGAGGCACTGGTCATGGCGTCACCTTCAGCTTGTTGATCAGGTCGATGGAGGCACTCTCGCTGAGCGCTTCGCCGAGCAGATGTTCCCACTTCCGCTGCACCAAGCCTATCCACTCCGGATGGTCGGCGATCTGCCCGCGTGCCGCGTTGTCGAGGCAGAGCAGGCGATCGTCTCCGGGAAGCTGCGCGAGCACGAAGCCACCGCCCATCGAGACGTGCGCGCCGACGGTGAGCGGCAGTACGTGCAGGCGCACCGGTGGCAGCTCGGCGGCTTCGAGTAGCCAGCCGAGCTGCCGATCCATGGCGTCCGGCCCACCGACGGGTCGGCGCAGCGCGCTCTCGTCGATGACGAACACGCATTCCGGCGGGTCCTCCCGGTGGAGCAGGCGCTGCCGGCTCATTCGGAGGTTGACCAGATCCTCCACCCGATCACTCCGGTACAACCCGCCGGCCGAGAAGACCGTGCGCGCATACTCCTCGGTCTGTAGGAGACCAGGAACCAGGCACGGCTCGAAGTAGCACAGCCGGGCGGCGCACTCCTCGTGGCCGGGCCACGACTCGAACCAGGACGGCCCGCTCAACCCGTCGTCGTCCTTGAGCAGGCCGGCGAGGAGGCCGCCGGTGCCGAGGGCCTGGTCGGCGGCGACGGCGAACTCCATGGTCGGGCGGCGGCGGCCGGTCTCGATCGCGGCGACCGTGGACGGGCTCCACTTGATCAGGGTGGCCAGCCCTTCCTGGGACACGTCCGCGCCGGCCCGGGCCGCCTTGAGGGCCCGGATCCACATCTCGATGTTCACCCTTACGTCTCCGGTAAGTACGTGACCGCGCTGCGTAGTAAGCCCTGGCATCCTCCCCTGTCCGCGCCGTCGAGTCCAGAGTGGAGACACGCGGCCCGGCTGGTGGAGGCGACGCCCGGCGGTCGGGTCCTGCGACGGGTCGCCCCGGTCATTCCCCCGGCCGGGGCGACCCCCGAGCCCCTGGGAGGTAGGCGATGTTCGGGTTCATCCGCCGCCGGAACGCGGCGCTGTGGCCGTACCGGAGGAAGAAGCCGGCGGTGCCGACCACCGCGACCGGTCCGGCGCGACCGAACCAGTCCCCGGCGTGGGCGACCGAGCCCACGGTGGCCTTCCCGCGACCGGGCCGCGCTGGCTGGCTCACCCCGGCCCAGACCTGGCGGGCGAACGGTGGCCGCTGGTGATCGTTCCCCCGGCGGGTCGGAGGGCCCATCTGCCGATGCACCCCACGTGGCGGTGCCGGGCGTGCGGGGCGCACTGGCCTTGCCAACCGGCGCGACTCGGCCTGCTGGTCGAGTACCGGCACGACCGGACGGCGCTGCTGGTGTACCTGGGTGGGCTGATGGCCGAGGCCGGCGAGCAACTCGGGCACGCCACCGGGTTGCACGAACGCTTTCTCGGCTGGGCGCGGGTCCGGGGCGGCACAATGTTTCACGTGAATCATGAGCCGGGCGCCGAGATCCACCACACCGACCCGTTCGCCGCGCCGACCGGGCAGCGGTCCCCGGTACGCCGGCTGCGCGGGCGGCTGGCCGCCCCGGTGACCCTGTGGACGGCTCCCGGGCCGGCCGGGCTGACGGTCTCGTCCACCCTGGTCGCCGAGGGGGAGCCGGATCGGCTGCTCGGGTTGGTCGATCCGGAGTCGGACCTGTGGGCGGTCGTCGAGGAGGCGGGGCGGTTCGCGGTGGCACCGCTGGGCCCGCCGCACCGGCAGCTCGCCGACCGCTTCGCCGGGCTCTTTCCGTCGCCGGGTGGCCTGTTCGCCATCGGCGCGTGGGCCGACACCCCGTACGGGCCGGTGCCGGCGGACGCGGGCGGGTGGGCCGGCTGCCGGCTCGACGCCGCCCGGGAGTACGGCTGGGGCCTGCTGGTCGAGGCCACCATCGAGGCGGTCGACCTGGCCGAGGAGACCGCCCCGCTCCTCCACTACCGGGGCCGCTACCGCGAGCTGGGCTGACTGTGAGCCAGATCGGCGATGAGGCGGTGTCCGAGCGCCCGGATGCCGCCACGTCGGCGAGGTGGAGTCGATCTAGATGTACCGGGCGACAACCGGTGAGCGGAGTGACCTGGGTCACTCGGCGCAGCCGGAGTGCCGTTCGGCGCAACCACTGACCGTCGCCGATCCGAACCTTTCCGGGCAGGGAACGCGCTCTCTACCGTGCGCGAAACTCCCCACGCCTTGCGAAGGTGGTGATCCACAGATGTCCACGGACACACCCGCGTCCGCGCCGGCCGAATCCGCGGCGGAGCGGTACCTGGCCGTACAGCGGTCGGACGAGTTCGCCGGGTTGCGGCGCGCGTTGCGCGGCTTCGTCTTCCCGATGACCGTCGCGTTCTTCCTGTGGTACGCGCTCTACGTCATCCTCTCCGCGTACGCGCGGGGCTTCATGGGCACGAAGCTCTTCGGCAACATCAACGTCGCCCTGGTCTTCGGCCTGCTCCAGTTCGTCTCCACGTTCGTCATCGCCTGGCTCTACTCGCGGTACGCCGACCGGCGGATCGATCCGGTCGCCGACCGGATCCGCGCCGAGATCGAGGAGGTGACCCATGAGGATGGTCCTCGCGGCTGAGGCGGGCAGCACCACCGCCCGCAACCTCACCATCACGCTCTTCCTGATCTTCGTGGCGATCACGCTGGCCATCACCGTCTGGGCCAGCCGGCAGACCAAGACCGCCACCGACTTCTACGCCGGCGGCCGCTCCTTCTCCGGCTTCCAGAACGGCATGGCGATCGGCGGCGACTACATGTCGGCCGCGTCCTTCCTCGGCATCGCCGGCATCATCGCCCTGTACGGCTACGACGGCTTCCTCTACTCCATCGGATTCCTGGTCGCCTGGCTGGTCGCGCTGTTGCTCGTCGCCGAACTGCTGCGCAACTCCGGCCGGTACACGATGGCCGACGTGCTGGCGTTCCGGATGCGGCAGCGGCCGGTCCGGACGGCGGCGGCGGTCTCCACGATCACCGTGTCGATCTTCTACCTGCTGGCCCAGATGGTCGGCGCGGGCGCGCTCGTCGCCCTGCTGCTCGGCATCAAGCCGGGCACCACCTTCCTCGGCATGGACGCCGACACCGCGAAGGTCGCGACCATCATCCTGGTCGGCGCCCTGATGATCATCTACGTCACCGTGGGCGGCATGAAGGGCACCACGTACGTGCAGATCGTCAAGGCGTTCCTGCTGATGAGCGGCGCCATCCTGATGACCCTGCTGGTGCTGGCGAAGTACAAGTTCAACCTCTCGTCGCTGCTCGGCGACGCGGCGCACGCCTCCGGCAAGGGAGCCGCGTTCCTCGAACCCGGGCTCCGCTACGGCGTGGAGACACCCGGCGACGCGTTGAAGACCTTCTACAGCAAGATGGACCTGCTCTCGCTCGGCATCGCCCTGGTGCTCGGCACGGCCGGGCTGCCGCACATCCTGATCCGCTTCTACACCGTGCCGACCGCGAAGACGGCCCGCAAGAGCGTGCTCTGGGCGATCGGCATCATCGGGCTGTTCTACCTGCTCACCCTCGCCCTGGGCTTCGGCGCGGCGGCGCTGGTCGGCGGGAAGGCCATCACCGAGCAGGACAAGGCCGGCAACATCGCCGCGCCGCTGCTCGCCGAGGCGCTCGGCAAGGACTTCCTCGGCGGCAGCCTGGGCGGCGCGACACTGCTGGCGATCATCGCGGCGGTCGCCTTCGCCACCATCCTGGCGGTGGTCGCCGGGTTGACCCTGGCCTCGTCGTCCAGCCTGGCGCACGACTTCTACAACAACGTGGTCAAGAACGGACAGGCGTCGGAGCGGCAGGAGGTGAGCGTCGCCCGGATCTCCGCCCTGGTGATCGGCGCGGTCGCCATCGTACTGTCGATCTTCGCGCAGAGCCTGAACGTGGCGTTCCTGGTGGCGTTGGCGTTCGCGGTGGCCGCCTCGGGCAACCTGCCGGCGATCCTCTACAGCCTGTTCTGGAAGCGGTTCAACACCTCCGGCGCGGTGTGGGCGATCTACGGCGGCCTGATCGCCGCCGTGGTGCTGGTCTTCTTCTCCCCGGTCGTCTCCGGGGCGCCGACGGCCATGTTCCCGGAACACGACTGGCACTGGTTCCCGCTGTCGAACCCGGGCATCATCTCGATCCCGATCGGCTTCCTCTGCGGCTGGGTCGGCACCCTGCTCTCCAAGGAGCAGGACGACGAGAAGTACGCCGAGTTGGAGGTGCGGGCGCTCACCGGCGCGGGCGCGCACTGACGACACGGCGGCACGGTGGGCCGGAGCCAACGAGGGCTCCGGCCCACCCGGCTGAGTAGGCTGGCCGGCATGAAGGTTGCTCCCCGTTTCGGATCCGGCCACCGTGTCCTCGTCACCGGCGGCGCCGGCTTCGTGCCGTCGCACCTGGTCGACCGGCTCATCGAGCGTGGTTGCACGGTCGTGGTGCTCGACAACTTCGTCACCGGTTCCAAGGACAACATCTCCCATCTGCTGGAGAAGCCGACCTTCACGCTGATCGAGGCGGACATCTCCGAGGGGCTGCCGACCGATCACCCGGCCATGACCGAGCGGTTCGACGCGATCCTGCACATGGCCTCCCCGGCCAGCCCCACCGACTTCGAGAAGCTGCCGGTGGAGATCCTGCGGGTCGGCTCGGTCGCCACCCTGCACCTGCTGGAGCGGGCCACCGCCGACGGCGCCCGGTTCCTGATGGCCTCCACCTCCGAGGCGTACGGGGACCCGAAGGAGCACCCGCAGCGCGAGTCGTACTGGGGCAACGTCAACCCGGTCGGCGTCCGGAGCGTCTACGACGAGGCGAAGCGCTTCGCGGAGGCGGCCACCATGGCGTATCACCGCAGCCGGGGCACCGACACCGCGATCGTCCGGATCTTCAACACGTACGGTCCGCGGATGCGGCCGGACGACGGCCGGGCCATCCCCACCTTCATCTCCCAGGCGCTGCGCGGCGATCCGATCACGGTGCACGGCACCGGCGACCAGACCCGTTCGATCTGCTACGTGGACGACCTGGTGCACGGCATCCTGCTGCTGCTCGACTCGACCGAGACCGGCCCGATCAACTGCGGCACCGAGCACGAGATGTCGATGCGGGAACTGGCCGAGACGATCGTGTCGCTCACCGGAAGCACCTCTGAAGTGAGCTACATCACTCGGGCCGCCGACGACCCGGAGATGCGGCGCCCCGACCTCACGCTCGCCCGTGAGCTGCTGGGCTACGAGCCCACCGTCGCGCCCGAAGACGGCTTGCGACGCACGATCGAGTACTTCCGCGGCCGGCTAGGGTACTGATCCCGACTGGAAGGTCGCTGACACCCGGTTCCACCTGAGGGTGGGACTGGTCCGCTCGACCTACCCTCGGTTACATGTCAGCGACCACGTCTGCCGGCTTTCCGCTCCCCCCTCTCAGTCGGAGCGCGGGCCGCGCCCAGGTCCCCGGCCCCGGCCAGGGCACCGCCGGACGCGCCCGCGTCACCGATGCCCGGCGGCTCCCGTCGTACGACGAGGGGCCGCGCTTCGGCGGCCCGGCCGGCCCTGGCGGACCCGGTGGACCCGGTGGACCCGGTGGACCCGGTGGACCCGGTGGACCGGGCAGCCCCGGGCGACGCGGCCCCCGCCCGCGCTGGGGGCGGATCGCCCTGGTGGCCGGCGTGGCGGTGCTGGTGCTCGCGCTGCTCGCCGGCACGGGGGCGTGGCTCTACGCCCGCAACCTCGACGACGACCTGGCCCGGACCGACCCCTTCTCGTCCATCACCGGGGGGCGGCCGGCCAAGAAGGTCGACGGCGCGCTCAACATCCTGCTGGCCGGCACCGACTCCCGGGACCCGGACGCCCCGATGGACAAGGCCGGCGAGTGGCGCGCCGACACCTTGATCCTCATGCACATCCCGGCCGACCACAAAACGGCCTACCTGGTCTCCATCCCGCGTGACCTGTACGTGCCGATCCCCGAGAACGCCGGCGCGTCCTGCGACTCCGGCTCGCGCAACAAGATCAACGCGGCCTTCGCGTTCGGCGGCCTGCCGCTCGCGGTGAAGACCGTGGAGTGCTTCACCGACGTCCGGATCGACCACGTCATGGCGATCGACTTCGGCGGGTTCAAGGAGGTCACAGACGCGCTCGGCGGCGTCGACCTCAAGGTCGACCGGACCATCACCTCGATCCACAAGCCGTACCGGAAGTTCACCAAGGGCGTGAACCACATGAACGGCGCCGAGGCCCTGGACTGGGTGCGGCAGCGCAAGCAGTTCCCCGACGGCGACTTCGCCCGGATGCGTCACCAGCAGGAGTTCCTCAAGGCGCTGATGGACAAGGCGGCCAGCACCGGCACATTGACCAACCCCAAGAAGCTGAACAGTTTTCTCAAGGCGGTCACCAGCGCGGTCACGGTCGACCAGGGATTCTCCCTGACCGACATGGCGGTGCAGTTCCGGAGCCTGCGCGGCGAGAACCTGACCTTCATCACCAGCCCCAATCTCGGCGGACGGGACATCGACGGTCAGTCGGTGGTGGTCTCCGACCGCGAGAAGGCGCTGGCGATGTACCAGGCCATCAGCGCGGACACGATGGCCGACTGGGTGAAGGCCAACCAGCAGGGCAACGGCACGGGCAACGGCGGCTGACACCCCCGAGGCCACCCGGCCGGCCGGCGGTCAACTTCGTCACACGGCAAACCAACCGCCGATCGGCCGCTTTCAATTAGCCGTTCGGGCAATTCATCAGCACGAGTGCCAGGATATGCGGAAATAGTCACCGGACGAGGTCGCGGGGACGGGAACGGGTACGTAAAGTAATCCCGCCCCCGATCATCGAGCTGGAGCACGCATGCCGGTTCACACCAGCCGTCGCCCGCCCGCACCGGAGCCCGGAGCACCCGGGCGGGTGCCCCCGATCCTTCCGCATCGGGCCGGCCCCGGGGGTCGTGGCCCCGGCGGGGCGAAGCGGCGGGCCGGGCGCAGGGACCCGTTGTGGGCACGGCTCACCCTGATCTTCGGCGCGGTGCTGATGATGACCAGCGGCGTCGCCATCGTCGGTGTCAAGGCGATCATCGGTCAGGCCACCAGCAGCATCGACCAGGGCAACCTGCTCGGCGACGCGGGCAAGACCAGGGCCGAGGGCGGCAAGAACCTCGCAGGCCCGATCGACATGCTGCTGCTCGGCGTGGACGCCCGCAAGACCTGGGCCGCCGACGACGTCCGCTCGGACACGATCATCATCCTGCACATCCCGGCCACCCACGACCAGGCGTACCTGATCTCGATCCCCCGGGACACCGAGGCGCACATTCCGCCCTTCGAGAAGAGCGGCTACCGGGGCGGCGTCGACAAGATCAACGCAGCCTTCCAGGCGGGCGCCCGCAACGGTGGCGGCTGGGAGGGCGGCGCCCAGCTGATGGCCAAGACCATCAAGGGGATGACCGGGATCGGCTTCGACGGTGCCGCGATCATCAACTTCGGCGGCTTCAAGAAGATCATTGACGCCCTCGGCACCGTCCGGATCTGCGTCAGCCACGAGGTCAAGTCGAAGCACATGTCGTACGTCGACGGCAAGCCGATGTGGAACGCCGACGCCGAGAAGCTCGGCAAGCCGATGACCCAGGTGGTGCACAAGAAGGGCTGCCGGGAGATGAAGGGCTGGGAGGCCCTCGACTTCGCCCGCCAGCGCTACGGCCTGCCGAACAGCGACTACGACCGCCAGCAGAACCAGCAGCAGCTGATCAAGGCGATGGCGAAGAAGGCCACCGAGAAGGGCATGCTGACCAACCCGATCAAGCTGAACCAGCTGATCAAGGCGGCCGGCGAGTCGCTCATCCTCGACACCCACGGCGTGTCGATCGGGGACTTCATCTTCACCCTCAAGGGTGTCACCGGCAACGACGTGGTCGCCCTACGCACCAACGGCGGCACGTACGCCACCAACGCCAACAACCGGGAGTCGCTCAACAACCTGAGCATGCGGATGTTCGACGCGGTCAAGGAGGACACGCTCGCCGATTTCGTGGTGGCGAATCCGGCGGTCCTCTCCACCCGGAAGTCAGCGTGACCCGGCGGTAACCCCGGCGAATCCGACCACCGTCGGGTGACCGGACCGTAGCCTGATGTGAGCAGGTCTCACGTCAGAGCTGCGGGGAGGGGTGTCACGGCCAGGCCAGCACGGACCAGACGCGGGCGGGGACGATCCGCCCGCTGGACCCGATTCCTCCTCGGTGGCGGCCTCGCCCTGGTCCTGCTCGCCGCACTCGGGCTGGCGGGGCTGCACTGGCTCACCCACCGCTACGACCGCACGGTGACCAAGCAGGAACTGCTCGACCCGGCCGCCCGGCAGCCGCGTACCGACCTGTCCCGCGCGCTCAACTACCTGCTGATCGGCTCGGACCACCGGCCCGGGGCCAATCCCGAGGACCAGCGCTCCGACAGCATTCTGATCGTGCACGTGCCGGCCGGGATGCGGCAGGCGTACCTGATCTCGATTCCGCGCGACCTGCTGGTCACCATTCCGCCGGCGCCCGGCTACGGCGGCGGCCAGGACAAGATCAACGCGGCGATCGAGCACGGCGGCGGCGGCGAGGCCGGTGCCCGGCTGCTCTCCACCACCCTGAGCCGGCTCACCGGGATCCGCTTCGACGGCGCCGCGCTGCTCGACTTCTCCGGCTTCAAGGAGGTCATCGACCTGCTCGGCGGCATCCGGATGTGCGTCGACACCGAGGTCCGGTCGGTCCACACGAAGACGCTGTTCACCCCCGGCTGCCAGCAGATGGACGGCGCCCGGGCCCTGGACTACGTCCGGCAGCGCTACGACCTGCCCAACGGCGACTACGACCGGCAACGCCACCAGCAGCAGATGCTCCGCGCGGTGCTCGACAAGGCCGGCCAGACGCACCTGCGCGACGACCCGGTGAAGCTCGACCGGGTGCTCCGGGCGGCCGGCGGCGCGCTGACCGTGGACACCAACGGTGTGTCGCTGGACGACCTGCTCTTCGCGTTCCGCGGGCTGCCGCCGGACGCGCTGCACGGCGTGCAGGTCCCGTCGTATCCGCAGATCATCGACGAGGTCTCGTACGTGGTGCTGGACAACGGCGGCGGCGGGCTCTTCGACGCGCTGCGGGCCACCCGGGTGCCGGAGTGGGCCGTGGCCAACCCCCGCTGGGTCAACCGGCTGTGACCCGGCCGGCGGTCTAGGCTTGGTAGCCGTGTTCGGACCCCAGGTTCCCAGCGTGCCCGCGTCGGCCGTGCCCGACGACACCTACCTGCTCGACGTCCGTGAGGACGACGAGTGGGCCGTCGGCCACGCGCCGGCCGCCCACCACCTGCCGATGACCGAGCTGCCCGCCCGGCTGGCCGAGGTGCCCGACGATCGCGAGGTGGCCGTGATCTGCCGCTCCGGCGGGCGATCCGCGCAGGTCGTCGCGTATCTCCTGCGCAACGGCTGGGAACAGGTGCGCAACGTCGAGGGCGGGATGGGCGACTGGGCCGCCGCGGGCCGTCCGGTGGTCACCGACGACGGGCAGCCGGGCCGGGTCGCCTGAGGCGCGCCGAGCGACATGACCACGCCCCTGGTCTTCGCGCACCGCGGCTCCTCGTACGACCTGCCCGAGCACACCCTGGCCGCGTACCTGCGGGCGCTCGACGAGGGAGCCGACGGGCTGGAGTGTGACGTCCGCCTCACCCGCGACGGGCACCTGGTGTGCGTACACGACCGCCGGCTGGACCGGACCAGCAACGGTCACGGGCTGGTCAGCGCGCGTACCCTCGACGAGTTGGAAGCGCTGGACTTCGGCTCGTGGCACCCCGGCGGGGTGGCGGTCGAGGGGGACGAACCGCTCGACGAGTCGCACACCCGGCTGCTCACCCTGGAACGGCTGCTCGACGCCGTACTGGCCGCCGGCCGGCCGGTCCGGCTCCTGGTCGAGACAAAGCACCCCTCCCGGTACGGCGGGGAGGTGGAACGCCGCCTGGTCACCCTGCTGCGCCGGTACGGCCTCGCCGAACCCGGTCCGGACGATCCGGTCCGGGTCACCGTGATGTCCTTCTCCCCGCTCGCCGTACGCCGGATCCGCGACCTCGCGCCCGGCCTGCCCACGGTACTGCTGCTGGAGGTGCTCCCGCGCTGGCTGCGGCTGGGCCGGCTGCCGTTCGGCACCCGGATCGCCGGGCCGGGGATCGGCCTGGTCCGGGCCCGGCCGCAGCTCGTACCCGCGCTGCGGTCGGCCGGTAACCAGGTCTACGTCTGGACGGTGAACGAGCCGCAGGACCTGGAGCTGGTGCTGGCCGCCGGGGTGGACGGGGTGATCACCGACCGGCCCGCCCGGGCACTGGCCCGGCTCGGCCGTTGAACCCGGTCGATCCACCTGGCGGCCGGTCCCGCGCCGACCGGGGGTGTCCCCGGACCGGCCGGCGCGGCACACTCGGGGCATGCCGGAGCGCACCGACTACCCCGCCCTCATCGCCGGACACACCGGTGTGATCACGCTGATCAACTCTGGGGCCTCCGGACTGCCCATGCTCACCCGCCTGCTCCGGGTGGTCCAGCCCGCGGTGTGCGCGGCCGGCCTGGCGTTCGTCGAGTTCACCCCCGCCGGGGGGCGGGTGATCGCGGCGACCGGCGGCGCCGAGTTCGTCGTCGGCCGGCCGCTGCCGGCGACCGACCCGGCCACCGTCTGCCTCCTCGCCGGCCCAGTCGTCCGCCAGGTGCGGCTGGACGCCGTCCCGGGGGCGCTCGCCGACGAGGTGGCCGGGCGGGGGCTGTGCCGGATGATCGTGGCCCGCGCCGAGATCGGCGGCCTCACCGTGGGCAGCCTGCACGCGCTCTATCCCGACGGGGAGCCGCTCGACGACTCCCAGCGCGCCGTCATCGGGTACGTCGCCGCCTGCATCGCCCACATGTACGGCGACCAGAGCGGCCTGCCGGTGCACGGCGACGGCCCGGTGGTCGCCGCGCTCGCGGACGGCCTCGCGGTGGTGGACCGCGCGGACCACGTACGGCTGTGGAACCCGGCCGCCGCGCAGGTGACCGGGTGCCCGGGTGTCGATGCGCTGAACCGTCCGTTCCCGTTCCCGCTGCCCCCGTCCGGGCAGGTGCTGGACCACCGGATGCCGGACGGCCGCTGGCTGCGGATCACCTCCGGGGAGCTGCCCGGTCCGGGCGCGCTCCGGGTGGTCACCTTCCGGGACATCACCGACCAGCGGCGCCGCGACCACGACCGGGACCTCTTCGTCGCGGTGACCAGCCACGAGCTGCGTACCCCGGTCACCGTCATCAAGGGGTACGCGGACACCCTCACCGACCACTGGGAGTCGCTCGACGACGACGACCGGCGGCACGCCGCCCGGATCATCGGGCAGCGGGCCAACGAGTTGGCCCGGCTGGTCGACCGGCTGCTCACCGCCGCGACGGAAAACCGGCGTGGGGAGCCGGCCGCCCCCTTCGACCTCACCGACGCGCTGCGGACCGCGGTCACCGACCTGCCGGCGGACGTCCGGCACCGGGTCGTCCTCGACCTGCCGGCCGACCTGCCGAAGGCGCTCGGCGACCGGCACAGCCTGTCCACCGTGCTCACCGAGCTGAGCACCAACGCCGGAAAGTACTCCCTGCCCGACACCCCCATCGAGGTCACCGCCGAGGCGACCGAGCGGACCGTGTCCTTCCAGGTCGCCGACCGGGGCATCGGCATCCGGCCCGAGCACGTGGAGCGGGCGTTCGACCGGTTCTGGCAGGGGGAGTCCGGCGACCGCCGGCGCTACCCGGGGGCCGGACTGGGCCTCTATCTCGTCCGCCAGATTGTTGAACAGCAGAATGGTTGGGTATCCCTCCGACCGAGGGCCGGTGGGGGTACGGTCGCAGAGGTGTGGCTGCCCCGGGGATGACCAGGGCCGTTGCGGGGTGGAAGGGCGATGGTGTCGACGCGTTCGGCCGAGCGATCGTGGTGCGTGGTGGTGCCCCATCACGCGACCGGCGCACGCCTGGCCCGGCACCGGCTCGCCGACGAGTTGGCGGGCGTCGTGCCTCCGGCCCTGCTGGCGGATCTGGTCGCGGTCCTCGCCGAGCTGGTGGGCAACGCCGTACGCCACGCCGACCCACTGCCCGGCGGAGTGGTCCGGGTGGCCTGGCGGCTGCGCCCGGCGGCCGACGGGCAGCGCGTCCAGCTCCGGGTCACCGACGGCGGCGCCGCCTCGGGTCCGTTGCTGCGGCCGTCGGCTCCGGAAGCGGTCGACGGGCGCGGGCTGCACATCGTCGCCGGCCTCGCCAGCCGCTGGGGAGTCGAGCGGGACGGCCTCGGCCAGAGCGTCTGGGCCGAGTTCGATCCGGCCGGCTCGATCCGGCCGGACCTGGTCGTCGCCGGCTGAGCATGCTGGGAGGCGGGTCCTGCCCACGGCGGCCCGGCCCGACATCTAGGCTGTGTCGCCATGAGCGAGCGCAGCGAGCGTGGTGCCGAGGTGGCTGCATGAGCAAGCGTCAGCGAGCGAATCATCAACGCAGTGCGATGCCGCCTCATGGCGGCACGCAGCGAAGCGGAGTGCCGGCATGAGCAAGCGTCGGAAGAGTCAGCGGGCCGCCGCCGAGGTGGCCCCGAAGCGGGAGAAGGTGCGCGACGTCTTCGTGCCCCGACCGTTCGAGGGACTGGTTGACGAGCCGGAGTGGATCGCGCTGCGCGAGCTGGTCCCGGCCGCCACCGCGCCGCTGCGGCTGACCCCCGAACTGGTCGAGGAGTACGGCGAGCGGCCGGTCACGCTGGCCACCGTGCTGCCGATGGCCGCCCCCGCGATGACCAAGCCGGACGGGCGGGTCTTCATCGGCCTGCAGCGACACCAGCAGTCCGGCGACGTGTCCCGGGACCTGGCGGACGCGCTGCTCTGCGCCCTGCGTACCGAGCCGGGCGGCCAGGTGGCGGTGCCGCCGCTGCCCGGCCCCGGGCCCCGCCTCCAGGACATCCTGGTGGACGGCCCGTTGGAGATCAGCATGCACGACGGGTTCGAGTTCTGGCTCGACCCCGGGGCGACTGACGACCCGAACGTGCAGGCGTCGCTGGAGCGGGCCAACGCGGCGGTCTACCCGACCGTGAAGCTGGCGGCGGCCCGGGCCGCGTACTGGTGCCAGGTGCCGGAGAAGGCGCACGTGCGCTGGGTGCTGCCGGACGACGAGGACACGGCGCTCAACGCGCTGTCCCGGCTGAGCCTGGCCGGCACGCTGACCCTCGGCGACACCACCCGCTTCGCCGGCATGTTCCGGGCACACGGCCGCCTGGTGCCGGTCTGGGACCTGCCCGAGGACGTCCCGGCCGCCGACTGGGAGGAGCGGGTGGCCGAGTTCGCCAAGCGGTACGCCGAGGCGCTGGAGGAGCGGGAGCCGCTGGACGCCGCCGGACGCCGCGCCCGTCAGGGTCTCCTCGGCCGCCAGCTCACCCTGCGCTGACCCGACCGTCGCCGACGGGCCCCGGTTCCGGCCGGGGCCCGTCGCCGTCAGCGGCGTAGGGGTTCGCGGACCAGCGGGCAGGACATGCAGCGCGGCCCACCCCGCCCGGAGCCCAGCTCCGAGCCGGCGACGGCGATCACCTCGATGCCGGCCCGTTCCAGCTGGGCGTTGGTCTCCACGTTCCGCTCGTAGCCCACGCAGAGCCGGGGCGCGAGGGCGAGGGTGTTGTTGCCGTCGTCCCACTGCTCCCGTTCGGCGGTGACCGGGTCTAGGCCGGTGTCGATCACCCGAAGCTGGTCGAGGTCCATCGCGTCGGCGGCGGCGCGCAGGAACGGCGCCGGGCCGTCGACGCGCGGCTCGTCGCCGTCCGCCCCGGCGATGACCGTGTACGCCGACAGTTCGCTGGCGATGTTGGGATACATCAGCACGGCGTCCACGTCGACCATCGTGCAGACCGTGTCCAGGTGCATGGTGGCCCGCTCCTGGGCGATCGGCACCACCAGGATGGTGTGCGCCAGGCCGGCGGCGAAGACCTGCCGGGCGAGGCGCTCCGCTCCGGCCGGCGTGGTCCGCTCGCCCACCCCGACGGCGAGCACCCCGGGCGTGAGCAGCAGCACGTCGCCGCCCTCCAGGTGCTCCAGCCCCGGGTGGTAGACGAACTCCGTACCCGCGAAGCGCGGGTGGTGGCGGTAGATGGTGTCGGTCAGCGTGGTCTCCCGCCGTCGGGCCGGCATGGCCAGGCTGGTCACCCCGACCCGGTCGCCGATCCAGACCGAGGAATCCCGGGTGAACAGCAGGTTGGGCAGGGGATCGACGACGAAGTCGTGCCGGTCCATCAGGGTCCAGACCAGGCCGCCGGGCCGGTCGGGACCGACCCGCAGCTCCTCGTGGGCGAGCCCGGCGATGAACACGTCGGCCAGGGCGGCCGGGTCGAGGTACCCGAGGTGGTCGGCG
The DNA here is from genome assembly GCF_900089605.1 of Micromonospora narathiwatensis. Classification (NCBI taxonomy): domain Bacteria; kingdom Bacillati; phylum Actinomycetota; class Actinomycetes; order Micromonosporales; family Micromonosporaceae; genus Micromonospora; species Micromonospora narathiwatensis. The sequence goes on from NZ_LT594324.1 coordinate 5,258,800, forward strand.
ACCCGCCGACGCAACGTGTCGCCCAGCCGGGGCGACCGCAGCACGGCTTCGGTCAGCTCGGCCCGGGCGTCCGGGACGGCGAGCGTCTCGGCCAGCAGGGCGGCCAGATAGAGCACCTCCACCCCGCGGGAGCGCAGGGCGGCGGCGAAGGCGTCATGCTCCTCCTGCGCCCGGCCCACCCATGGGATAGCGTCAAAGAGCAACGCGTCGTTGTTGCGTGGGGTGAGGCGGGCCAGTTCCGGGCCGGGGCGGTGCAGCAGCACCGTGCCGAGCCGGGCGACCTCGCTGTCCACATAGTGGGTCACCCTCGCAGCGTAGGACAGGCGTCGGCACCATCCGGGAAAAGAAGTGTGAATGAATATGGCATTCATCCACACTCATTCCGGCGGTCCAACTTGCCGACCACCGGGGTGCGCAACGTAGGGTAGTGGAGACATAACTTCGAGAGACCTTTTGCCGGAGGTCGCGATGACTGTCTTTCCCGCTCGTCGAGCCGTGTCGACCCGAGCCCTGCCACCGGTCGCGGCGCCACCGCCCCGCGCCGATTCCGCCTCGGTGCTCGACCCGACCCGCCCGACCCCACTGGAGTGGGCACGCCGCCGCCGGGCCGAGCGGGGTGCCCGCCGGCTGGAGGCGGCCGGAGCCCGGGCGCTCGGCCAACTCGACCACCTCGGTCCCGCCTGGCACGTCGTGGAGTGGCCCCGGACGGATGTCTCGGACGTTCTCCTCGACCGGGGCCAGGACGACCGGGCCGGGTTCCTCGCCATCGGGCCGAGCGGGCTCTTTGCGGTCACCGTCGCCGACCACGGCCGCGCCCGGGTGCTCGTCGCCGGCGACGTGGTGCAGATCAACGGCAAGCGTCCGCCCTATGTGGCCGAGGCACGCCGGGACGCCAAGCGGGCCAGCAAGGCCCTCTCCGAGGCGGTTGGCCTGCCGATTCCGGTCACCCCGGTGCTGACCTTCGTCGGCTCCGGGGTCATCAGCGTCTACGGCCTGCCCAAGGACTGCCTGATGGCCACCCACCGGGAGCTGGACCGGCTGCTCGTGGCGGGTGGCAACCGGATCAGCCCGGCCACCGCCGAGAAGCTCTCCCAGGTCGCCCAGCACCCGTCCACCTGGTTCAACGGCACGTACCGTCCAGCGGCCGACTACCGGTGGTACGGGGAGGGCCGAACGGCCGCTGACAAGCGCGCCGCCCACCGGTAACGTCTGCGGGGACGCCACGCCGGCCCGCGGCTCCGCCTCCGGTGGTTCCGTCGGCCCGCGCCGTCGTCGACCGTCCGACCCCGGGCACCCGTCGCTCCGACACCTGCCCCTGCGGCCCGTCAACGCTCTGGGGGCACCCGGAGCGGTACGGGCGGCCGGTGGGCCCGGCGCGGTCGCGCGGTCGCCGTGCCGACCGGCTAGCGTGGACGGACCGTCGGTGTACATAGGAGGCGCGGTGGCCCACGTCGAACTCTCGCTCTCGGAAGTCTTCGTGCCCGCGCCGGGGACACCGACCGAGCAGGGGTCCGACAACGTCGGGCAGTGGTCCGGCGCGGTCTACCGGGCGGCCGAGCCGTGCCTGCTGATCGACGCCGACACCACCGTGGTGGCGATCTCCTCGTCGGGCTGCGAGCTGCTCTGCCTCGGCGCACCTGAGGACGTGATCGGGCGACCGTTGCTGGAGGGCGGCCTGCGCCTGGTCGACTTCACCGCCAAGCCGAGCGAGCTGACCGAGCAGGACACCGACAAGATCCCGCCGCTGCTCGCCCTGCACTCCAAGCGGCTGGCCCGCGGACTGCTCCGGGTCCAGGGGTCCGGGACCGAGGCCGGCAGCACGGTCGACGCCATCTCCACCCCGGTGCTCGCCAACGGCGAGGTGGCCGGTTCCCTCACCTTCTTCTCAAAGCTCTGACCTGCGAAAACAGGTGACCCGCGCCGCACCCGGCGATGCTGGGGCCGGCCCTCGTCGAGGCCGTATGGTGCCCTCATGCTCGATGTCGCTCTGCTGCCGGGCGAGTACGCCGTGTGCCGCCTGCCGGCCGGCTCCACCCTGCCGTCGCGCACCTGGAGCGAGTTGGGCGACGGGGACGTCGTGACGGTGAGCTGGACCGCCGACGGAATCTCCCTGATCTGCCCGACCGGCCGGGCGCCGGAGCAGGCGGTCGTCGAGACCCGGTGGCGCTGCCTGCGAATCGTCGGTCCGCTGGACGGGCCGCTCACCGGCACCCTCGCCGCGCTGGTCGACCCGCTGGAACGGGCCCGGGTGAACGTGGTGGCCTGCTCCACGTACGACACCGATCACGTGCTGGTTCCGGCGGTGCGGCTCATCGAGGCGACGAGCGCGCTGGAGCGGGCCGGGCACCGGGTGCACCGATGACCTTCACCTGATCAGGTGATCCTCCTACGATGGGCTCGGCCGACCGGCCGCAATGACGCCCCTCGATACCCGAGGATCGAACCGTGGCACCCACCCCACCCTGCCCCACCGCCCGTCGGAAGCCGAGCCGTTCGGCGGCGCCGCGCGCCGTCGCGGCGGCCATGGTCACGCTGCTCTCCCTCGCCGCCTGCGACGCCCCGCCCGAGCTGCGTGAGCAGGCCGCCCCGACCGGCACCGCCACCCCCACGTCCACGCCGACGCCGAGCGCGACGCCGACCGCCTCGGACACGCCGGACACCGCGCCCCGTTCGCCCACCCCCGACCCGAGCGCCACGCCCTGCGCGTCCGGCCCGACCGGCGACCGGGTGACCGCGCTGCTGCGCGGCCACGCGCGGGTGCTGCCCCGGGACGTCCGGGTCACGGTCCGGAAGGGCCCGCTCTGCGCCGAGGACTGGCAGTACACCGTGCTGGCGGTGACCGGGCACGAGGAACTCCAGGCGGTCACCCGGGGAAAACCGGCCGCGCTGGAGCTGGTCACCGCCGGGACCGACGTCTGCTCGGCCGAGGTACGCGCCGCCGGACCACCCGGCATCCGGGCCTTGGCCTGCGACGGCGTACCGGGTGCGTAGGCTGGTCGACATGCCGGGAACACCGCCGACCCGCTTCGTCTACCTGGGCCCCGAGGGCACCTTCGCCGAGCAGGCGCTGCGTACCGTCCCCGCCGCCGAGCGGGGCAGCCGGGAGCCGGCCCGCAGCGTCGGCGAGGCGTTGGACGTCGTACGCGCCGGGGAGGCGGACGCGGCCCTGGTGCCGCTGGAGAACTCGATCGGCGGCGCGGTCGGGGTGACCCTCGACGAGCTGGCCGAGGGGGACCCGCTGGTGATCACCCGGGAGGTGATCCTGCCGGTCGAGTTCGTGCTCGCGGCCCGCCCGGGCGGTTCCCCGGCCGAGGTGCGGAGCGTGGCCGCGCACCCGCAGGCGTCCACCCAGTGCCGGGGCTGGCTGCGCGACCACCTGCCCGAGGCGACCGTGGTCGACGTCCTGTCCAACGGTGCCGCCGCGGCGGGTGCCGCGATGGGCGAGTACGACGCCGCCATCTGCGCCCCGATCGGGGCGACCCGGCACCGGCTGGCCGTGCTCGCCGACAAGATCGCCGATCATCCGGACGCGGTGACCCGGTTCGCGCTGATGTCCCGCCCCGGCCCGCCCCCGCCGCCCACCGGCGACGACGTCACGTCACTGGCGGTCTACATCGCCCACGACCGGGTGGGCGCGCTGCTCTCGGTGCTCATGGAGCTGGCCGTACGCGGGGTGAACCTGACCCGGATCGAGTCCCGCCCGACCGGCGAGGCGCTCGGCCGGTACGTCTTCTTCCTGGACTGCACCGGGCACGTCGCCGACGTGCGGCTCGGTGAGGCGTTGCAGGGGCTGCACCGGGTCTGCGCCGGCGTACGCTTCCTCGGGTCGTACCCCCGGCACCGCTGGAGTCCGGCGGCGAGCGACCGGCCGGTCCCCGCTCCGGCCGGCCTCTCCGACGTCGACTACGCGGACGCGGCGGCCTGGCTGACCCGGCTGCGCGCCGGCCGGCTGAGCTGACGCGGCGCCGGACGCCCGGACGGACGCCCCGCGCCCCGGACGGTCACTGCAACAGGCCGCCCAGCAGGCCGCCCTGCTCCTGCTGCTGGTTGCCGCCGTGGCGACCCGGCCGCTCCTCGGACGGCTGGACCACGACGAAGCCCTGGCCGGCGAAGCTCATCGTGAACGCCTCACCGGTGGTCCGGCCGATCAGCGTGCCGAGGCCGAGCTGGTCGGCCCGGTGGTAGCCGGTCTGGAGGCTGGCCGACCAGCAGACCGCCGCCTGCGGGTCGACGTACGTCGGGGCGTCCACGTTGAGCACCACCGGGGCCCCGTCGGTGGTGATGGCGATCCGGCCGTGGCCGGTGAAGACGCAGTTGAACAGCCCGGACGAGGCGAAGCCCATGCCGCTGACCATCTTGATCTCGTAGGTCAGCGTGGAGTCGAAGGCGAGGACGCTCGATCCGTTGATCGACAGCGCGTCACCGGGCTCCAGGTCGATGATGTGCACGTCCTTGGCGAAGTCGGCGAGGAAGACGTCACCGTGACCGCTGACCTTCATCAGCGGGACGCCCTCGCCGGTGAGCCGCTGCTTGAGGTACTTGCCGATGCCGCCGGAGCCGAGCGCCTGGAACTGCACCTGCCCCTGGTACGCGACCATGGACCCGACCCGGGCCATCGCCTCACCGTTCAGCTCGATCTTGAGCATCTTGGAGTTCTGCAGCCGCATGCCCGGCTGCTGGGACTCCTTTTCCAGGTTCTCCGCGGAGAACAGCGCGCTGCGCATGGGTTTCCTCCTGCATCGGGGTGCGCCTGACCAGGAGGCTAGAGGACCGCCGCAATGCCCCGGATCGGCCGAGCGGAGCGACGGACGGGCACCCCTCAACCCCAGCCGAGGGCGTGCAGCCGCTCGTCGTCGATGCCGAAGTGGTGGGCGATCTCGTGCACCACGGTCACCGCGACCTCGTCGACGACGTCGTCCTCCGTGTCGCAGATCCGCAGGATCGGGCGGCGGTAGATGAGGATCCGGTCCGGCAGGACGCCGGAGTAGTCCCAGCCCCGCTCGGTGAGGGCGTGCCCCTCGTAGAGCCCGAGCAGGTCCTCGCCCGGGGGCGGGTCGTCCTCGACCAGGATGACCACATTGCTCATCAGCCCGAGCAGTGCCTCGGGCACCTCGTCGAGGGCCTCGCCGACGAGTTCCTCGAACCGTTCCCGGCTCATTTCCACGGCCACGCCGCCCATCCTGCCCCGACCCGCCGCCACCCGACCACCTCGTCCGGATCGGGGGCGGCGTCCGCCAGGCGTACGTGGCCGCGTGGCGCGGGTCGGGGCCGGAACGGATCAGCCGAGGCGGGCGGTCAGCGTGATCTGCGCGCCCGGGGAGAGCAGCCGCGAGATGGGGCAGTTCTCCTTGGCCGCCTCGGCCAGCTTGGTGAACCGGGCCTCGTCCATGCCGGGGGCCTGGCCGACGGTCTCCAGGTCGATCCGGGTCACGGTCATGCCCGCGTCGGTCTTGTCGAAGTGCACCTTGGCGGTGGTCTCCACCGACGTGTCGGTCGCGCCCGCGTCGGCGAGCTGCTTGGAGAGGGCCATCGAGAAGCAGCTGGCGTGCGCGGCGCCGATCAGCTCCTCGGGGTTGGTCCCCTCGCCCTCCTCGAAGCGCGACTTGAACGAGTAGTTGCCGGTCAGGCCGCCCTTACCGGTGCGGACCGTGCCGGCGCCCCCGGCGAGATCGCCCTGCCAAAGTGCGGAAGCGGTACGAATAGGCATGACACCGACGCTAACCGAAACCGGACCGCCCCGCACCGGCCAGTGACGAGCCGGGCACGGAGGGAGGCTCGCCGTCCCTGTCGCCGAGTGCCGGCTGTGCCATGATTCGACGCAGGCCCGCGCGGAGCGGAAGGGTGGCCGATGTCCCAGGATCTCCCCATCCCCAGGCAGGACAACCGGTCCGACGGCATGACCGTCGTGGAGTGGGGTGACGCCGAACCCGCGCCGCCCGGCCGGGTCGGCCGCTCGCTGGCCGGGCTGGGGCGGGACCGCCGGCTGCCGCCGCTGCTCGCCGGACTCGGCGCGGTCGCCGCGGTCGCCTCGTTGGTCGGCGAGTGGCTGGTGATCACGGTCCCGAACGGTGGCCCCGAGGGGACCACCACGGTCCGGGTGCCGGACGGGGTGACGGACGTGGGCGGCTTCGGGGTCGCCTACCTGGTGGGGCTGCTCGGCCTGGCCTGCGCGGTCGCGCTCGCCCTGCGCGGTGCCGGCCCGGTACGACAGAACGCCCGGGTGGCCGGCCTCGGCCTCACGGCCGCGATGCTGGCCGTGCTGACCGCCACGGCGTTCTCCCTGGACGACACGGGCCAACGCACCCTCTTCTTCTCGCCCGAGGACGGGTTCCAGGTCGACCACGGGCGCGGCCTGGTCATCGCCTTCGTGGCCGTCGTGCTGCTCGCGGGCGCCCTCTACCTGTCCGGCCGGGAGGGCGGCGAGCTGCCCGATCCGGACGGCGAGGCCGAAAAGCCGCCGCCGGAGCGTGGCCGGTCGGGCTGGGGCTGGGGCCGGCACCGGGCGGTTGACGACGAACTGCCCGCCCCGGCCGACCTGACGGTCGAGCCCAGCCTGCCGTTCGCCCGGCCCGAACCACCACGCTGAGCGGGGGCGCGGCCGGACACCGGACCGCCGCCACGGGTTGGTGTCCGATTCGCCGAAAAGCCATGGTTGCGACCTGTTCCGCGAGATACGGTTGCGGCCCGCCGGTCGTGGGCCGAGGCACCGACGACCTGGACGGCTGGCGCGACGGCGGCGGGCGAAGGAGGAACCATGACCCGCCCGGGGCTGCCCAAGCTGATCGCCACCGACCTCGACGGCACGCTCGTCCGCAGCGACGACACCGTCTCGGCGTACACCCACGAGGTGCTCGACCGGGTACGGGCCGCGGGGATCCCGGTGGTCGGCGCGACCGGCCGCGGACCGCGCCTGACCGAACTGACCCGCAACGACATCCGCGCCGCCGACTTCCTGGTGATGGCCGGCGGGGGCCGGGTGGTCGACCAGAGCGACCCGACGGGTCCGCTGCTGCTGCGCGACGAGCGACTCTCCGGGGCGGTGCTCGCCCGGCTGCTCGTCGACCTGGAGGCCGCGGTCGGCCCGCTGACCGTGATGGTGGAGGCGTCCGACGAGCACGACGCGCCGCTCTGGGGCGACTACCACCCGAGCTGGCCGTACCCGGACCGGTTCGAGGCGCGCAGCCGCGAGGAGTGCCTCTCCTGCGATGTGATCAAGGCGTTCGCCCGGACCGCCGACCACCACGTCGACGAGCTGCTGGCGGCGGCCCGGCGGATCGTCCCGCCGGAACTGGCCACGCTCACCCAGGCCGGGCTCGGCTTCATCGAGATCTGCCCGCCGGGGGTGGACAAGTCCACCGGGCTCAGCGTGGTGGCCGAACGGCTCGGCGTCGACCCGGCGGAGGTGCTGGTCTTCGGGGACCAGCCGAACGACCTGCCGATGTTCGGCTGGGCCGGCTGGGCGCGGGTGGCGGTGGCCAACGCCCATCCGGAGGTCCGCGCGGCGGCCGACGAGATCACCCTGCGCAACGACGACGACGGAGTGGCGATCTACCTGGACCGACTACTCTCCCGGTGATGGGAGAGAGACCTCGGCTGATCGCGACCGACATCGACGGCACGCTGCTCCGGGACGACCGGACGCTGAGCCCGCGCACCGTCGGGGTGCTGGCCCGGATCTCGGCGGCGGGCACGCCGGTCGTGCTGGTCACCGGCCGTCCGATCCGCTGGCTCCAACTCGTGTACGACCAGCTCGCCGAGCCGCTGCCGGCGATCTGCGCCAACGGGGCGGTGGTGTACGACCCGGTTGCCGACGAGGTGCTCCGGGCCGACCCGCTCGCCCCCGAACTGCTCGCCGAGGTGGCCCGGCGGCTGCGGGCCCAGGTGCCCGGGGTGAGCTTCGCGGTGGAGATCGTGGACAGCCGGCAGATGCGGCACGAGGTGCACTACCCGCTGCGCTGGGACGCCGACACCGACGCGATCCGGGCCATCGAGTCGCCGGAGGAGTTGCTGGCCGTACCGGCGGTGAAGCTGCTGGCGCGGGCCGGCGAGCAGGACCCGGACGGGTTCGTACGGGTGGTCGCCGGGGCGCTGGCGGGGCTGGCCGAGGCGACCCACTCCTCGTACAGCGGGCTGGTGGAGATCTCCGCCGCGGGCGTGACCAAGGCGGCGGGCCTGGCCTGGTACGCGGCCCGGTCCGGGATCGACGAGCGGGAGGTGCTGGCGTTCGGGGACATGCCGAACGACGTACCGATGCTCACCTGGGCCGGGCGGGCGGTGGCGGTCGCCAACGCACACCCGGCCGTACTGGAGATCGCCGACGAGGTGACCGGGTCGAACGCCGAGGACGGCGTGGCGGCGTACCTGGAGCAGATCTTCGGGGTGGGCTGAGGGCCGGGGCGGACCCGGGCCGTCAGAGGTACTGGCCCGGGGCGTGCCCCTCGTTGGTCGGCGGCATGCCCGGCATGCCGGGGGCCATCCCGCCGGGGCCACTGGGCAGCGCGGCCCGCCCGGAACGCATCTGCTCCAGCTGGACCCGGGCGGCCATCTGCTGGGCGACCAGGGCGGCCTGGATGCCGTGGAACAACCCCTCCAGCCAACCGACCAGCTGGGCGTGGGCGATCCGCAGCTCGCTCTCGCTGGGCGCCTTGTCCTCGGTGAACGGCAGCGAGATGCGCTCCAGTTCCTCACGCAGCTCGGGGGCCAGCCCTTCCTTCAGCTCGACGATCGACCGCTCGTGGATCTCCCGCATCCGGTGCCGGCTGGCGTCGTCGAGGGGGGCCGCCTTGACCTCCTCCAGCAGCTGCTTGATCATGCTGCCGATCCGCATCACCTTGGCCGGCTGCTCCACCAGCCGGGTCGGGTCCTCGCCCTGGCCCTCCTCGGTCAGCACCGTGCCGACCGGTCGGCCGTCCGGCCCGACCACCACCACGGTGCCGGGGATGCCGTCGTTGTCCTGTTCGTCGTGCTGTCCGGCAGAACGCGCTTCGGTCATGGCACCCATCTTTACGCAGCCGCCGCCACTCGCACGAGCCGGGACCGGCTCTGGGCGCGAACCACCCGGCCGGGGCGCGCTACCGTCGCCGTCATGTCCGCAGACCCGCGCGCCGTACTGACCCGGCCGGCCCCGCCGCCGGACGTGACGGTCGCCTACGGCGACCACCCGGAGCAGCTTGCCGACCTGCGCCGGCCGGCCGTCGGCGGGCCGGCCCGCCGGCTGGTGGTCGTGGTGCACGGCGGCTTCTGGCGAGCCGAGTACGACCGCGGCCACACCGGCCCGATGGCCGCCGCGCTGGCGGCGCTCGGACACCCGGTCGCCCAGGTCGAGTACCGGCGCACCGGCCAGCCCGACGGGGGCTGGCCGAACACCCTCACCGACGTGCTGGCCGGGGTGGCCGCGCTACCCGGGCTGGCCGCCGCCGCGCTGCCCGGCCTGGTGGCGCCCGCTCCGCCGATCCTGGTCGGGCACTCGGCGGGCGGGCACCTGGCCCTCTACGTGGCCGCGCACGCCCCGGCCACCGTCGGGGGCGTGCTCGCGCTGGCGCCGGTCGCGGACCTGGCGGAGGCGTACCGGCTGGACCTGGACGGGGGCGCGGTGGCGGCGCTGCTGGGCGGCGGCCCGACCGAGTTCCCCGACCGGTACGCGGCCACCGACCCATCGGCATTCGTGGCGATCCAAGCACGGACAGTAGTCATGCATGGCACCCTCGACCGCCAGGTTCCGGTCGCCATGAGTCGTTCCTGGGTAGCTGCCGCCCAGGGTGCCGGCACCCCCGCCACCCTCATTGAGCTGCCCGAATGCGAGCACTTTGGACTCATTGCCCCCGACTCGGCGGCATGGCCGCAGGTGGTCGGTGCGTTGCGGTCCCTGCACGATGATCTTCCGACCATTGACGCAGCGTCGCCAAGCAGGTAGAACGCCGGTGGGGCGTACGCCCTGGCAGCCCTTTCGGGAAGGAAATCGGTGTCGCAGATGAACCGCAGGCGGGCACTTCAGCTGCTGGCCGCTCTGGGTACCACCGGCCTGGCAGCGGGCTGCGCCTCCGGCTCCCAGGGCACCGACCGCCCGGGCAGCCCGATCAAGATCGGCCTCATCGTGCCGGGAAGCGGCCCGAACAAGACCGTCGGCGACGACATCGCCAACGGGTTCCGGCTCTTCCTCAGCCTCAACGACCAGCAGCTCGGCGGTCACCCGGTCACCCTGTTGACGGCCGAGGAGGGCGACAGCGCCAAGACCGGCCTGGTCGCCGTCGACCGGCTGGTCAAGGAAGGCGTGCTGGCGCTCACCGGCGTGGCCAGTTCCGCCGTCCTGTTCGGCATCCGAGACGCGGTCGAGCAGGCCCGGGTGCCGCTGATCGCCTCCAACGCCTCCACGATCAGCCTGCAGAGCGTCGTCTACATCTGGCGGACGGCGTACGTGCTCAACGAGCCGGGCCAGGCGCTCGGCCAGTACCTGCGGGAGAAGCTGGACGCGAAGAGCAAGATCGCCGTGTTCGCGCCGCAGGACACGAGCAGCCAGGACGTCATCAAGGGTCTTCGGCGCGGCTACGAGCAGGACGGTCGCCGGATCAAGGATCAAGATCTGATCTACACCCCCAACCTGCCCAACCCGAGCAAGGGCGTGTACGCCGCGTCGATTCACAAGGCGCTGCTCCGGAAACCGGACGCCGTCTTCTGCCACTACGCCGGCACCGCCGCGGTGACCTTCATCAAGCAGCTCTACAGCGAGGGCTACCGGGGACCGATCTACGCGCCCGGGTTCCTCACCGAGGGCACCGTGCTGAGCCAGCTCGACGACGACGAGGGGGGCGAGCTGCGGACGCTGATCGGGCGGTACGGCATCGAGACCGTGCTGAACTACTCGGCCGACCTCAACAACAGCGCCAACCGGGTGTTCGCCTCGGCGTACCGCAAGACGCACAACGCCACCCCGACCACCTACGCGATGGCCTCGTACGACGCCGCGCAGGTGCTGGACAAGGCGATCCGGCTGGCCGGCGGGGAACCGAATGCGCAGCAGGTCAACCTGGCGCTCGGCAAGGTCGGGCAGATGGACAGCCCGCGCGGCGCCTGGCAGTTCAACCAACCGCGTACCCCGCAGCAGAAGTGGTACCTGCGCCGGGTCCAGCGCGACGGCCGGATGCTGTCGAACGTCGTGATCAGCGAGCTGGCCACGCTCGGCTGACCCCCTGCGTACGCGAACGGGCGACCTCCCCGCGAGGAGGCCGCCCGTTTCCGCGCTCGGCGGGGGCGTGCGTCAGTGGCGCAGCTCGGCGATGCAGCACTTCACGCTGCCGCCGCCCTTCTTCAGCTCGGCCAGCTCGACCGGGACGGGGGTGTACCCGGCCGCCTTGAGCTTGCCGGCGAGCCGGGTCGCCTCGCTGTTCAGCACGACGTTGAGCCCGTCGCTGACCAGGTTCAGGCCGAAGGCCAGGGCGTCCTCGTCGTCCGCGAGCACCGCGTCGGGGAAGAGCTGGGCGAGGACCTTCTGGCTGGCCGTCGAGAAGGCGCCCGGGTAGTAGACGACGTTCTCGTCGTCGATCGAGGCGAGCGCCACGTCCAGGTGGTAGAAGCGCGGGTCGACCAGGCGCAGCGAGACCACCGGTCGGCCGAGCGCCTCCTGCGCCTCGGCGTGCGCCGCCAACTCGGTACGGAAGCCGTGCCCGGCGAGGATCAGGCCGCCGTGCGCGTCCGGCAGGTACGCGAAGTCGCCCTCACCCTCGTTGGTCTCGCTCGGCGCGATGAACCGCCAGCCGTTCTCCTCGTAGAACGCCCGGTGCGCGGCGGCCTCGGCGGCCCGCTGCTCGTGCTTGAACTGGGCGCCGTAGACCGTGCCGTCCACCACGAAGGCGCCGTTGGCCGCGAAGACCATGTCCGGCAGGCCCCGCTCGGGCGCGAGCAGGTGCACCTCGTGACCGAGGCTGACGAGGGTCTCCCGGAGGCGGTCCCACTGCTTGACCGCCAGCTCCGCGTCGACCGGCGCGGTCACATCCATCCACGGGTTGATCGCGTACTCGACCGCGAAGTGCTCGGGCGAGCACATGAGATATGTCCGCTTTCGCGGGACTCGCTGCTGGTTCACGGTCACCAAGAGTAGGTACGGTAGAACTTTGGTAACAGCCACAACCATTGCTTCCCAGAGGCGGAACGTTGCAGATAGACGCGGTCGACCAGCGAATCATTGCGTTGCTCGTGGCAGATGCCCGCGCCTCGTACGCGGACATCGGCGCGCGAGTGTCACTCTCCGCCCCCGCGGTCAAGCGACGCGTAGACCGACTCCGATCCGCGGGAGTCATCCGGGGCTTCACCGCGGTCGTCGACCCGGCCGCCGTCGGCTGGACCACGGAGGCGTTCGTCGAGCTGTTCTGCGCCGGCCGGACCACCCCGGCGCAGATCGGCGCCGCCGCCCGCCGGCACCCCGAGGTGGTCGGCGCGTACACCGTCTCCGGGGAGGCGGACGCGCTGGTGCACCTGCGGGCCGCCGACATCGCCCACCTGGAGGAGGCGCTGGAGCGGCTGCGGGCGGAGTCCTTCGTCACCTCGTCGCGCAGCACCATCGTCCTCTCCCGGCTGGTCGAGTCGCCCGGCGTCGGCCCGTCCGGCTCCTGATCCCGGCCGCGGTGGGCCGCGCGCCCGGCCATCGGCGGTGGGATCGGGCCCGGCCGTCAGCGGCGGGGATCGGGCCCGGCGATGGGGGCGGGCACGGCCGCCGGCCCGGTGGGCGCACCACCGGTGACCCCGCCGCTGCGGCTCGGGGCGGAACCGGGTGGGGCGGGGCGGCGTCGAAACGGACATGAGACCGGTAACCGCCGTCGCCGGTACGGTCGGCCTGCTCGCGCTGCCCCTGCTGGCCGGCAGCGCCGTCGCCACCGTCCCGACGGTTTCAACTCCGGGTCCGCCGCCACCCGCCGCGCTCCGGCTGGTCGCGTACGACTCGTGCGCCGAGGCGCTGGCCGGGCTGCGGGCGGCCGCCACCGCCACCGTCGGCCCGTGGGGCTTCGGCCCGGGCTGGCGGCGTGCCGGGGGCATCGTGCCGGCGCAGGGCGACAACGTCATGGGGCGGGAGGGCGGCACCGCTCCCGCGCCGGCGTACTCCACCACGAACAACCACGAGCCGGGTGCCGACGAGCCGGACCTGGTGAAGACCGACGGACGACGGATCGTCACGGTCGCCGGCGGGGTGCTGCGGGTGGTGGATCCGGCGACCCGGCGGGAGACCGGCCGACTCGACCTCGCCGGAGCGGACCGGGGCCGGTGGTGGCCCGACAACGATCTGCTGCTGCACGGCGACCGGGCGCTGGTGCTGGTTCGGTCACCCGGGCCCGAGGTAGGCCCGTGGCCGGCTCGGGACGAAGCCGACGTCCGGCCCCGGCTGCTTCTGGTCGACCTGGCCGGGCCGCCGAAGGTCGTCGGGACGTACCGGATCGAGGGCAGCCTGCTCGACGCCCGGATGACCGGATCGACCGTCCGGGTGGTGGTCCGCTCGGAGCCACGGCTCGCCTTCCCGTACGCCGAGCGGAGCACCGACGCCGAGCGGACCGCGGCCAACCGCGCGGTGATCGCGAAGGCCGGCCTGGACGCCTGGCTGCCCGGGTACGAGTGGACCGCCGACGGCGTTCGGCACACCGGCCGGGTCGGCTGCGACCGGCTGAGCCGGCCGGCGGACGCCACCGGCACCTCCCTGCTCACGGTGCTCAGCTTCGATCTCGCCGCCGGCGGGCTCGGCGACGGCGATCCGGTCAGCGTCGCCTCCGACGCCGACACCGTGTACGGCACGCCGGGCAGCCTCTACCTGGCCGGCGTCGCGGAGCCCGGGCCGCGCCGTTGGGACCGGCCATGGCGGCCGGAGTCCGTCCGGACGACGATCTACCAGTTCGACACCGGCGCTCCCGGGCGCCCCCGGTACGTCGCCGCTGGCAGCGTCCCCGGCTCACCCGTCAACCAGTACGCCCTCTCCGAGTGGCAGGGTCACCTGCGGGTGGCCACCACCCGCGAGAACCGCCGGGGTACGACCAGCGCGTCGGCCGTCCACGTGCTGACCCGCCGGGGCGACCGGCTGGCCCAGACGGGCGTGGTCGGCGGCCTGGGCCGGGGCGAGCGGATCTACTCGGTCCGCTACCTCGGCGGCACCGGCTACGTCGTCACCTTCCGGCAGACCGACCCGCTGTACGCGCTCGATCTGACCGACCCGGCCGCGCCCCGGGTCACCGGAGAGCTGAAGATCACCGGCTGGTCGTCCTATCTGCACCCGGTGCCGGGAGACCGGCTGCTCGGAGTCGGGCAGGAGGCTGACGCCCGAGGCCGGCCGCAGGGCCTCCAGGTCTCCCTCTTCGACGTCCACGACCCGGCCCGTCCCACCCGCCTGGCCCGCTACCACGTGCCCGTGGACATGTCGACGGCCGAGTACGAACCGCACGCCTTCCTGTTCGAGCCGACCACCGGGCTGCTGGCGTTGCCGCTGGTCACCGGCTCGATCCGGCTGCTCACGGTCACGGACCGGGACATCGCCGAGGTCGGCACGGTCGACCACGGAACCGGCCAGGCCCGCCGGTCCCTGCTGGTCGGCGGGGAACTCTGGACCGTCTCGGAGGCGGGGCTGCGGGTCACCGACCCGAGGACCGCCCGCAGCCTCGGGTGGCTGCCCCTGACCTGACTTCTCCCTCCCGGCCCCACCCCGCTGCCAACCGCCCGGCGGCGGTTGACCTCAACCCCGGTTGAGGTTGTTGGCTGGAAGCCGGCTGTCGGAAGGGGTGCGGCGTGCGGGCGGTGTGGCTACGGGAGTTCGGTGGTCCGGAGGTGCTGGTGCCGGGGCCGGCGCCCGATCCGGTGCCCGGGCCGGGGCAGGTGCTGATCGAGGTCGCACACGCCAACCTCACCTTCGTGGAGACAATGTTCCGGTCGACCGGGTTCGGGCCGTTCACCGGCTCGCCGCCGTTGATCCCGGGCAACGGGGTCGGCGGGGTGATCACCGAGGTCGGTCCCGACGTCGATCCGGCGCTGGTGGGGCGGCGGGTGGTGAGCAGCACCGGCGGCTCCGGCGGGTACGCGGAGCGCGTGGCGGTGGACCGGGACGCGCCGTACGAGGTGCCGGACGGGCTGCCGCTGGACCAGGCGGTGGCACTGCTCGCCGACGGTCGTACCGCCGTCATGCTGGTGCACGCGGCCCGGCTGCGCCCCGGCGAGCGGGTGCTGGTCGAGGCGGCGGCGGGCGGCGTGGGCAGCCTGCTGACGCAGCTCGCCACGGCCGCCGGGGCGCGGGTGGTGGCCGCCGCCGGAGGCGACCGGAAGGTGGCACTGCTCCGCGAACGCGGCCTCGACGCGGTGGTGGACTACCGGCAGCCCGACTGGACCGACCGGGTACGCGCGGCCAGCGGCGGGGTGGACGTGGTCTTCGACGGGGTGGGCGGCGAACTCGCCCGCGACGCGTTCGACCTGCTCGCCCCGGGCGGGCGGATGCTCAGCTTCGGCTTGGCCAGCGGCGCGTGGGCCGACCTGCCCGCCGACCTCGCGGCGGCACGCGGGGTGGCCCTGCTCCGGCCGTCCGCCGCGCCCGCCGAGCTGCGGGCGTTCACTGAACGGGCGCTCGCCGAGGCGGCGGCCGGGCGGCTGCGCCCGCTGATCGGGCAGCGTTTTCCGCTGGACCGGGCCGCCGACGCGCACGCCGCCATCGAGTCCCGCGCCACGGTCGGCAAAACCCTCCTCGACCTGCCCTGACCCCACCGCCGCGCCCCGGGGTTCGCGGCGCGGCGGCGCGGCGGCGCGGCGGTCAGAGGTACATGCCGGTGCGGTGTTCCGGGTGCTCGCGGGCGGGCTTGTCGCCCTCGCCGAAGAAGCGCTTGCCGCCGAACTCGCCGTGCAGCCGGTCGTCCAGCTCGTCGGCCAGCCCGGTCATCACCTGCACGGCGAGCATCAGATGGGTCGGCTGGAAGTTGCGGCCGAAGACCGGGATCGAGGCCCAGACCGTGTCGTCCGCGCAGTAGAGGCGGCCGATCGGCATCCGGTTGGTCAGCTCGGAGAGCTTGACGTAGAGGCGCTCGGTCGGCTCGACCTCGGTGAGCACCGGAGAGAAGACGTCGACCAGGGGCGGGTTGTCGCGTACCCGGACGAAGACCATCGCCGAGCCGGCGCGGATGTTGATGTCCCCGTCCGAGTCGACCTGCAACTGGTCGGACTTGGACCGCAGCATGGTGGAGACGACCGTACGCACCCGCTCCTCCAGCGCGAGCACGTCACTGTCGCTGGACTGCGCGGTCGCGGCGGCGGCCGCCAGCGCCTCGTCGAGGTCGGCCTCCACGTCCCGGTCCGGGCCGAACTCACTGCGGGCGGTGCCGAGCGGCTCCACCGGCAGCGGCTCCCCCTCGGTGTCGTGCACCAGATAGACCAGGAAGGCGGGGTGCGGGGCACCGTAGACGTCCCGGAGGGTCCGGGACAGCACCGTCGCCAGCCGGGTCGCCTCCGCGGCGGCGCAGTCCAGGCCGAACTGGTCGCCGGACCCTTCCACCACGCCGGGCGGGGACCAGCCGAGCGCGATCATGTCGGCCACGGCGGCCCGGTCCATCCGGTATCCCGGTGGCAGCGTGGCGTTGCCGACGGCCCGCGCCGACAGCCGGCCCTCCCCGCCGACGTCCACACTGATCGAGTAGACAGCGTCCCCGGTGCCGGACGCGGTGGGGTCGAGGGTCAGCTCCAGGTGCGTGCCGTCGGGCAGGGCCCGGAGCTGGTCGGCCAGCGCGCGGGCGAACTCCCGCCAGGCCTCGGTCACCTTGGCCCGGAGGTCGGCCGTGGTCGGCTCGTCCAGCAGGACCGACTCATACTGCTCCGACGCTGGGCCGGCGGGCTCGTCCGCCGGCGCCGAGGGGTGGTCTGCCGTCATGATCGCCTCCGTCCGTCACCGCCACCCTACCCAGGGCCGGTGGAGGCCGAATCACGCCGGACCGGGATCGGACACCCGCCCGCGGTGGGGCTACTCGGTCGGTGCGGTCCCGCCCAGCTCGACCGGCCAGGAGCCGGCCAGCTCGCTGAGCCGGGCGGCCGTCGCGGCCGCGTCGGCCCCCCGCCCCACGGCCACCCCCAACAGGTACGCGGTGACCGGCGCGCCCGGACGTAGCACCTGGTGGGCGACGTCCCTGGCCAGGTCGAGCACCACCGGCACCGGCACCTCGCCCGGGTCGATCCCCAGCTCGGCGCAGGCCGCCGTGACCCAGTCGTCCATCACCGTCATCGCGTCCACTCCTCGGCCCGGCGTACGTCCTCGTCAGTGTCGCAGTCGAACCAGGGCGGCGGCCCCGAGCCGGACCAGGACACCTCCCGTACGTCCGCGCCGGCCAGCAGCCCGCGTACCGGGGCCCCGTCGACCGTGCCGCCCCGCTCGGCGGCCAGCCGGTCGACGGCGGCCCGCAGGGCAGCCACCCGCCACACGCCACAGAGCTGCTGCCGGCGACCGTCCCCGTCGACGTAGCAGGCGACGTCGACGGCGAGTCGCGCGGCACCGTCGACCGGCCGGTGCCGACCGCTCGCCGGGCCGCCGTGAGCAAGGCCCTGGCCCGACCCGTCGAGCGCGCGCCGGAGTTCAGCCACCGCCGCCGTGGTGAGCAGCGGCAGGTCGGCGGCGAGCAGCGCGACGACGGTCGTGCCCGGGTCGAGCAGGGCGAGCCCGGCCACGGTGGCGGCGACCGGACCACCGCCGGGCGGATCCTCGCGGGTCACTCGTACACCGTCGGGGACCGGGCCGGACGGGCCGACCACGATCGGCGGCGCCGCGTCGGCGACCGCGGCCAGCACCCGGTGCAGCATCGGCCGGCCACCGACCGCGCGCCCGGGCTTGTCCACCCCGCCCATCCGCCGGGCCGCACCGCCCGAGAGCACGATCGCCGCGTACGTCACCGGCCCACGCTAACCGCGTACGCCGGGTTCCGCCCGGCCCCGGCTGTTCGGGCCGCCGGGGCCGTTCGGGCCGCCGCAATATGCGGCAAGTTGGTGTATCGCGCGCTGGATGCCACGACATGCCGCAACTTGAGTGGATCCTTGGGAAGTTGATCAGCCTCGTCGGACCGATCAGGCGACGAGTGGCCCGCGCAGCACCTCTCGAGCCGCATCGTGGTCGCCGGTCACCTGGCTCCAGGGCATGGGGAATCGACCCCACAGCGCCAGGAGCAACTCCTGCGCGGTGCCGCTCAGCGTGGCGACCGGCTCCCCCGGTCCGAGCACCCAGGACGTGTCGAGGTCGTTGGCCGTGAGGCGGACCGCCGCCGGGGGCGGGGTAGCCCGGCCCCGCTGGATCTGGCGCGGCACGTGCACCTCGATGATCTCCGCGACCCCGTCGCCGCACAACAGCGGGTCGAGCCGGCTCGACCTGCCGAGCGCCTGTTCGGCGTCCCAGCGGTGCACGAGCGTCTCCAGGCAGCGACGCCGCCGCCAGAAGCCGACGGTGTGTGGCGGGTAGAAGGTCCAGGCGTCGCTGGCAGGGTCGACGGCGAGCGCGTCGGTGAGAATCCGGACGGTGTCCACGAACCAGGGAAGAATGTCGACCGGTGCCGCCGGCTGCTGGTAGTCGCCGCGCCGTTCAGTGACGGCGGTGGCCGCCCGCAGATTTCCTTGGCCGAGGTGCTCGGCGAGATCACGTAGTGTCCAGTCGCCGCAGTGCTCGACCGGTGCGGAAAGGTCAGCGGTCAGGCAGCCTTTGAACGCGGAAAGCTCGTCGCGCAGAAGCGCGAGATGATCTAGGCCCATCCGCCGGAATCTACTGGGTCGACTCTCTCTGGCGCAGGACCATGTTCGGTGGGTGGCCTCGCGGGGCAGGATGGCGGGATGGGACGGGCGACTGACCGGCGCGGCGTGCTCCGCATCGACCTCGACGCGGCGGCCGGCGGGCGCACCCGGGTACGGCGGCAGGACACCCTCGCGGTGGAGGAGCCGCTGGAGATCCGGGTCGGTCCGGCGGGCCCGGGTCGACGAAAGCCGCTGGCGGTGACCATGCGTACCCCGGGTGACGACCTGGACCTGGCGATAGGTTTCCTGCTCACCGAGGGGCTGATCCGGTCGGCCGAGGATGTGCACACCGCGCAGCTCTGCGCCGGCGCCGAGACGCCGAACACCTACAACGTGGTCGACGTGGTGCTGACCCCGGGCGTACCGGAGCCCGCCACCGATCCGGCCCGCAACTTCTACACGACCAGCTCGTGCGGGGTGTGCGGCAAGGCGAGCATCGACGCCGTCCGCACCCGGTCGCGGTTCGCCGTACGGGACGACGTGCTCACCGTGACCGCGGCGCTGCTGGCCGCGCTGCCGGACCGGCTGCGCGCGGCCCAACGTGCCTTCGACCGGACCGGCGGCCTGCACGCGGCCGGTCTCTTCACCGCCGACGGCGAGCTGGTGGTGCTGCGCGAGGACGTCGGCCGGCACAACGCGGTGGACAAGGTGATCGGCTGGGCGGTGCGGGAACGCCGGCTGCCGCTCGCCGGGCACGTCCTGCTGGTCTCCGGCCGGGCCAGCTTCGAGCTGACCCAGAAGGCGTGGATGGCGGGAGTGCCGCTGCTGGCGGCGGTCTCCGCGCCCAGCAGTCTCGCCGTCGAGTTGGCCGAGGAGGCCGGGATGACCCTGGTCGGCTTTCTGCGCGGCCAGACGATGAACGTCTACGCGGGCGCGCGGCGGATCAGCGATTAGGCGGTAAGAAACCGACCCCTGCGCGCACTTCCTGGTGACGGCGTACCTTCCCGCGTACCAAGGAGCAGGGGTCAGTGACAGAAGCCGACGCGAGCAGACGGTTCACCGCGATGTACGACGCACACCATGCGCAGGTGTACGCGTACGCGGTGAGCCGAGCCGGACGTCAACTCGCCGACGACGTGGTCAGCGACACCTTCCTCGTGGCGTGGCGCAAGCTGCCCACGGTGCCGGCGTCGCCGTTGCCGTGGCTGCTCGGCGTGGCCCGCAACGTGCTGCGGGAGCGCTACCGCGACGAGGTGCGGCAGGCCAGCCTGGCGGCCGAGTTGCGTGCCTGGGTCGACGAGGCGGCGGCGGACGTGGCGGACGGGGTGGCCGAGCGGGCGGCCGTGCTCGCCGCGCTCGCCCGACTCACCGACGACGACCGGGAGCTGCTGACCCTGGTGGCCTGGCACAACCTGTCGGCCCGGGCAGCCGCTCGGGTCGTCGGCTGCTCGACGGCCACCTTCTTCGTACGGCTGCACCGGGCCAGGAAGCGGCTGCAAGCCGCCCTGGCCGGGGCGGATCAGGTCGCCCGTCGTTCCCCGATCGCCCTTCCTGTCGAGGAGTACAGCAAATGAGTCCCCGTAGAGACATGATGAAGGTGCTGGCCGACGCCCGCCCCGCCCGACTCGACCCTGACCTGGGCAGCCGCCACGCCCCGTACGCGATCATGGCGCACCCGCAGCCGACCAGCGCATCGGTCGTGCGACGACCGGCCCGCCGGCTGGTCCTGGCGGGTGTGGTGCCCACCATGGCCCTGGCGGCGGCCGGGGCGGTCTTCCTGACGATCGGCGGGGGCGGAGCCGGACCGGCGGGCGCGCCCGGCGCGGGCAGCCGGGCGGCCAACGCCCCGACCACTACCGCCTCGGCCCCGCACACCGCCCGGGACGTGCTCCTGGTCGCGGCCGAGCGGAGCGCGGCCGATCCCACCAGTGGTGGCCGGTACTGGGTCACCGACCAGGAACACGGCAACGTGCGCGAGGTCGGCCCGGCGAACCGGCGGTACCAGGTCGTGGAGCGGCAGGGCCTGCGGGCGTGGGACGCGCTGTCCCCGAGTGCCCGGGGTGTGGGCTTCTTCCGTGACCTCGGTGCCGTGCCGTTCACCGCCGCGGACCGGGCCGCGTGGCAGGCCGACGGCGCACCGACGCAGTGGGTGGAACCCGCACCCAAGGACATCCCCGGCGCCGAGCCGATCATCATCCGCGGCACGCCAGGACCGGAGACCGCCGAGTGGGGTGCCGCCAGGCCGATGCCGCCAGATGCGAAGGACGGCAACGCGCCCTACTTCCTCGCTGGCGGCCCCATCTCGCGGGCGGAACTGGCTGCGGTGCCAACCGAGCCGGCCGCGTTGAAGGCGTGGCTGCTCAAGCGGCTGAAGGCCAGCGAGGTACAGGAGGCCACCCACTACTCCCTCTTCTGGAGTGCCCGGACGATCCTCTTCGACCTGCCGGTGTCGCCCCAGGTACGGGCGGCCGCGTACCGGATGCTCGCCGACCTGCCCGGGGTGACCTCGCTCGGTGAGGTCACCGACCAGCGGGGACGCGCGGGTATGGCGGTCGGGTTCGCCCGCAAGGGCGACGGCGGCCACTGGAGCCAGACCCGGCTGATCATCGACCCGCGGACCGGCCAGGCACTCGCCAGCGAGTCCTGGGACCTGGGCTCCGGCCGTGCCCCGAAGGCCACCGGGACGTTGCAGAGCTACGTCCTCGTGGTGAGCGCGGGCTTCACCAACGACAGCCCACCCGCCCCGCAGAAGTAACTGCTCCCTCCCCGGTGTGCGGTGCGGACGCCTCGGTGTCCGCACCGCACATCCGTCTCGACACCCCGGCGGCGGATCAACGGGCGCCACGACGCCGCCTGCGGCGGACGACCCCGGGGGAGCCGACCGCCGGCCAGCCGTCCAGCTCGGACGGGGGCAGCCCACGCCGGAGCATGTCGTCCAGGAGCAGCGCGAGTGAGTAGTCGGGGTGGGCGGCGAGCACCCGTTCCAGGGCCACCGCCGCCAGGGCACCGTAGCCCGCACGCCAGGCCGCGAAGGCGAGCAGGCTGCCCGGAGCGGCGATCAACTCCGGCTCGGCCCGGCGCAGCACGTCCGTCCAGAGGTTGATGTCGGTGTCCCGCCCATCCGTCCGCTCCCAGGCGTGGTCGCGTACCGGGAGGTGGGTGAGGAGCACGGTCAGCCAGGCCACCTCGTCGTCGCCCAGCCGCTCACCGCGCCGCTGTCGGCGGAAAGCGCCGCGCAGGGCCGCCACTCCGGCCGAGCGGACGGATCGGCCGCCGACCAGCGCGGTCTCCGCCGCGTCCTCGGTCAGCTCGGCCAGCCGGCGGCGGGCCCGGGTGGTGGCCCGGCGCATGGCTACCCGGACCGGCCCGTCGAGCGGGGACACCTGCGCGGTCAGCGCGGCCCGGTCGGGCAGGGCGACCTGACCGGCGAAGACGGCCGCCGCGCTGACCTCGCTGGCCGCCGGGTCGTACGGGGTGCCGTCGGGCGGGCAGCACTCCGGATCGGCGCAGAGGTAGGACCACCAGCGTCCGTCGGTCACTCGCAGCGCGTCGAGAACGAGCAGCCCGGACGCGTCCAGCGCCTCGCCGACCGCGTCGACCGCGCCGGTCACCCGGGCGGCCGGACCGTAGCCGATGACGGTGGCGGACTCGGTGCCCTGCCGGGCGACGACCTGCGCGAGATGCCGGGCGGCGGGTCCCGGATCGGCACCCGGCTCGGGCAGGTCGCCCCGGGCGGCGAAGACGACCCGGCGGCCGCGCAGCGCCACCACGACCACGCTCTCGGCGGGGTGGAAGCCGAGCAGGTACGGCACGGCGGCGATGAGGTCGGCGGGGGAACGGACGGCGAGCCGGGGGTGGTCGGTCGGAGTCATGCGGGCAGCGTGCGGCGGCGGGCCGGGGGCTCGACAGACCCTGTGGACGACACGCTGCTTATCCACAGATGCGGAGAGTATTGGTGCAGGTGGGCGCCGTACGGCGGGGCTTCCGGACGACGCACGACCCACGAAGGTCGGTCGGACCGGCTACCTTGCGCTCATGGACCTGGCGTACCTGCGGGCGCACCCGGAGCACCTGCCGACCTTCCTGACCCATCAGCGGATCCGGGAGACGCCGGTCTCCGGCGGGGACAGCTGCGGCGCGTCCCGGCTCACCCTCGACGACGGGCACTCGGTCTTCGCCAAGACCTGGCCGGAGCGCGCGGGGCGCCCGGTGCCCGAGGGCTTCTTCGCGGCCGAGGCGGCCGGGCTGCGCTGGCTGCGCGAGGCGGGCACCGTGCCCGTACCGGAGGTGGTGGTGGCGCTGCCGGAGCTGCTGGCGCTCGACTGGGTCGAGCCCGGCGAGCCGACGCCGGGCGCGGCCGAACGGTTCGGTCGCGAGCTGGCCGGGATGCACCGGGCCGGCGCACCCGCCCTCGGCGCCGAGTGGCCCGGGTTCATCGGCGCGCTGCCACAGGACAACACGCCGAGCCCGGACCCGTGGCCGGAGTGGTTCGTCCGCCGGCGGCTGCTGCCGTACCTGAGAATGTCGGTCGACACCGGCGCGCTCACCGGCGTCCGGGCCGCACTGGCGGAGCAGGTGGTCGACCGGATCGGGGAGCTCGGCGGCGACGAGCCGCCCGCCCGGGTCCACGGCGACCTCTGGCCCGGCAACCTGCTCTGGGGTGCGGACGAGCGGGTCTGGCTGGTCGACCCGGCCGCGCACGGCGGCCACCGCGAGACGGATCTCGCCCAGCTCGCGCTCTTCGGCGGCCCGCCGCACCTGGACCGGATTCTCGCCGCCTATCAGGAGGTGTGGCCGCTGGCCGACGGCTGGCAGGCCCGGGTGCCGCTGCACCAACTCCACCTGCTGCTGGTGCACACAGCCCTCTTCGGCGCGGCGTACGCCGACGCGGTGGGCACCGCCGCCCGGGCCGCGCTCCGGGGCACCCGACGCGCTACGGTCGACGGGTGACCGCCGCCCCGACGACGACCGACGGGGTCCTCGTCGACCGGTACGGCCGCGTCGCCCGGGACCTGCGGGTCTCGCTGACCGACCGCTGCAACCTGCGCTGCACCTACTGCATGCCGGCCGAGGGACTGCCCTGGCTGGCCGAGTCACGGCTGCTCACGGACGACGAGATCGTCCGGCTGGTCCGGGTCGCGGTGCACCGGCTCGGCATCACCGAGGTCCGCTTCACCGGCGGGGAGCCGCTGATCCGGCCCGGCCTGGTCGACATCGTGTCGGCGGTGGCCGAGCTGGCGCCCCGGCCCCGGATCTCGCTGACCACCAACGGTCTCGGGCTGGCCCGGATCGCGCCCGCCCTGCGGGCCGCCGGCCTGGACCGGGTGAACGTGTCGCTGGACACCCTGGACCGGGCCCGGTTCACCGAGCTGACCCGGCGGGACCGGCTGCCCGACGTGCTCGCCGGGCTCGCCGGCGCCGCGGAGGCCGGGCTGACCCCGGTCAAAATCAACGCGGTGCTGATGCGCGGGGTCAACGACGACGAGGCTCCCGCGCTGCTCCGGTTCGCCCTGGCCCACGGTTACGAGCTGCGCTTCATCGAGCAGATGCCGCTGGACGCCCAGCACGGCTGGGACCGCGCGACGATGGTCACCGCCGAGGAGATCCTCGCCGCCCTGCGCGCCGAGTTCGACCTGCGCGAGGACCCGGCCGAACGGGGTGCGGCCCCGGCCGAGACCTGGCTGGTGGACGGCGGCCCGGCCCGGGTCGGTGTGATCGGCAGCGTGACCCGCCCGTTCTGCGGCGACTGCGACCGGACCCGGCTCACCGCCGACGGCCAGGTCCGCGCCTGCCTCTTCGCCACCGAGGAGTCCGACCTGCGCGGCGCGCTGCGCGGCGGGGCGGACGACGCCGAGCTGGCCCGGCGGTGGCGTACCGCGATGTGGGGCAAGCGGGCGGGGCACGGCATCGACGACCCGACGTTCCTGCAACCCGCCCGCCCGATGTCGGCGATCGGGGGCTGACCGGTGCAGCTCACGGTCCGCTACTTCGCGGGCGCGCGCGCCGCCGCCGGCCGCGCCGAGGAGACCGCGTCCGCCGGTCGTCCGCTCGACGAGCTGCTCGACGAGCTGACCGCGCGGCACGGCGAACGACTGGCCGTCGTGCTGAAGGCGGCCAGCTTCCTGGTCGACGGGGTGGCCTGCCACGATCGTCGGGCGCCACTGCCGGCCGGGGTGACGGTTGACGTGCTGCCGCCGTTCGCGGGCGGCTGAGGGAGGCTCCCTTTGTTGGCGATGGCGACGTTCGTGGGCTTCGTCGTGCTGGTTACCGGCTTGATCCACGTTTACCTGTGGAAGCGGCTGGTCCGGGACACCACCGGCCCGGGGCGCTGGCGGCGGATCGGCGGGTTCGCCGTGCTGCTGCTGGCGCTGCTCGTGCCGATCACCTTGGCGGGCACTCACGCCGGGATGTTCTGGCTGGCCTGGCCGGGCTATCTCTGGCTGGCGCTGATGTTCTACCTGCTGGTCCTGCTGCTGGTGCTGGAAGTACCGATGGCGGTCGCCAGGCTGGTGTCGCGCCGGCAGGCCCGGCTCGCCGAGCCCGACACCGCGGCGCCGGAACCGGCCCTGGTCGGAGCGGGCGACTCCGCCGGCACCACCGAGCCGCCGGTCGAGCACCTCGCCGAGACGCCGACCGCCGCGCCGGCGGACCACGACCCGTCCCGCCGGCTGCTGCTCGCCCGGGGCGCGGCGATCTTCGCCGGGCTCACCGCCGCCGGCATCACCGGGTACGGCGTCCGCACCGCGATGGGTCCGCCGCAGCTCGACCGGGTGCGGATCCCGTTGGCCAAGCTCCCCCGTGGCATGGACGGGCTGCGGATCGCGACCGTCTCCGACATCCACCTCGGGCCGCTGCGCGGTCGCTCGCACACCGAGCGGATCGTGGCGATGATCAACCGGCTCGACGCCGACCTGGTGGCGGTGGTCGGCGACCTGGTCGACGGCTCGGTGGCCGAGCTGGGCGAGGCGGCGGAGCCGTTGCGCGGCCTGCGCTCCCGGTACGGCAGCTTCTTCGTCACCGGCAACCACGAGTACTACTCCGGGGTCGAGGAGTGGGTCCGCGAGGTGGACCGGCTCGGCCTGCGGGTGCTCCAGAACGAGCGCCAGGAGATCCACGCCCGAGGTGGCGTCCTGGACCTGGCCGGGGTGAACGACGTGTCCGCCACCGGCACCGGGCTGGCCGCCCCCGCCGACTACGCCGCCGCCCTCGGCGACCGCGACCCGAGCCGCCCGGTGGTGTTGCTGGCCCACCAGCCGGTGGCCGTGCACGAGGCGGCGAAGTTCGGCGTGGACCTGCAGCTCTCCGGGCACACCCACGGTGGCCAGATGGCGCCGTTCAACCTGCTGGTCGGGCTCCAGCAGCCGGTGGTCTCCGGCCTCGGCGAGGTGGACGGCACCAAGGTCTACGTGACCAACGGCGCCGGTTTCTGGGGCCCGCCGGTCCGGGTCGGCGCGCCACCTCAGGTGACCCTGGTCGAGCTGCGCGCCCCATAGCGCGACCGGGCCGCCCGGTCCAGCACCGGATTGCTCAGGTCACGAGTACGCGTGGCGGAGGGCGGGCACCGCGTCGGGCGTGACAGGATGCGGCGTGCCTCCGTTCAGCGCCGCACCCCCCGGTGGCCTTTCGCCGTTCGTCGCGGATCTGCACATCCACTCGAAGTACTCGCGCGCGTGCAGCCGCGATCTGACTCTGCCCAACCTGGCCCGCTGGGCCCGGCGCAAGGGCATCGGCGTACTCGGCACCGGCGACTTCACCCATCCCGCCTGGTACGACCACCTGCGCGAGACGCTGCACCCGGCCGAGCCCGGCCTGTTCCGGCTCAGCCCGGAGGCGGAGCGGGACATCGCCCGCCAGCTCCCGCCCCGGCTGGCCAGCGAGGCGGAGGCGGACCCGGCCCGGTTCATGCTCAGCGTGGAGATCTCCACGATCTACAAGCGGGACGACCGGACCCGGAAGGTGCACCACCTGGTCTACCTGCCGGACCTGGACGCGGTGGCGCGGTTCAACGCCGCGCTCGGGCGGATCGGCAACCTCGGCTCGGACGGGCGGCCGATCCTCGGTCTGGACTCGCGGGATCTGCTGGAGATCACCCTGGAGGCCAGCCCGGACGGCTATCTGGTGCCGGCGCACATCTGGACCCCCTGGTTCTCCGCGCTGGGCTCGAAGTCCGGTTTCGACGCCATCGCCGACTGCTACGCCGACCTGGCCGAGCATGTCTTC
Organism: Micromonospora narathiwatensis; assembly: GCF_900089605.1. NCBI lineage: Bacteria > Bacillati > Actinomycetota > Actinomycetes > Micromonosporales > Micromonosporaceae > Micromonospora > Micromonospora narathiwatensis. The sequence continues at coordinate 5,285,725 of NZ_LT594324.1, forward strand.
GCGGTGGAGACCGGCCTCTCCTCCGACCCGGAGATGAACTGGCGGGTCGGCAGCCTGGACCGCTACCGGTTGGTGTCGAACTCCGACGCGCACTCCCTGCCGGCGCTGGGCCGCGAGGCCACCGTGTTCGCCTCGGCCCGCGACTACTTCGCCATGCGGGAGGCGCTGCGTACGGGGGACGGGCTGGCCGGCACCATCGAGTTCTTCCCCGAGGAGGGCAAGTACCACGCCGACGGGCACCGGCTCTGCGGCGTCAACTGGTCGCCGGAGCGGACCCGGGCGGCCGGTGGACGGTGCCCGGAGTGCGGCAAGCCACTGACGGTGGGCGTACTGAGCCGGGTGGAGGAGCTGGCCGACCGGCCCGAGGGGCACCGGCCGGCGCACGCCCGCGAGGTGACCCATCTGGTGCCGCTGGCCGAGATCCTCGGTGAGATCAACAAGGTGGGCGCCCGCTCGAAGAGGGTCGAGGGGAAGCTGACCGAGCTGATCGCGGCGCTCGGCCCGGAGCTGGAGATCCTGACCAGCACCCCGCTGGACGAGGTCGGCCGGGTCGGCGGCGAGCTGCTCGCCGAGGGCGTCGGCCGGCTGCGCCGGGGCGACGTGCGCCGGGTCCCCGGCTACGACGGCGAGTACGGCGTGATCACCCTCTTCGACCCGGCCGAGCTGGGCAGCGGCGGGCACGCCGGGCAGGAGACGCTCTTCGACGTACCCGTGCCCGCGCAGCGGAAGCCCGCGGAGCCGGCGCCGAAACCGAAGGCCACCCGCCCGGCGGCGGCCAAGGCGGAGCCGAAGCGGAAGCCGGCCCCGCCGCCTCCGCCACCGATCGCGCCGGTGCCCTCCCCGCACGAGCCGTTCGAGCCGATGCTCGCCGGCATGGAGGAGGTCGGCACCGGCCTGCTGGACCGGCTGGACGCGATGCAGCGGGTGGCTGCCTCCGCACCGGGCGGCCCGCTGCTCATCGTGGCCGGTCCGGGCACCGGCAAGACCCGTACGCTGACCCACCGGATCGCGTACCTCTGCGCGGAGTTGAACGTCTTCCCGGACCAGTGCCTGGCGATCACCTTCACCCGGCGGGCGGCCGAGGAGCTGCGGCACCGCCTGGACGGGCTGCTCGGCCCGGTCGCCGAGGACGTCACGGTCGGCACGTTCCACTCGTTGGGCCTGACCATTCTGCGGGAGAACGCCGAGGCGGCCGGGCTGCCGGCGGACTTCCGGATCGCCGACGACGCCGACCGGGCCGCCGCTCGCGCCGAGGCCGGTGACGACGACGACCGGTACGCCGCGCTGCTGCGCAAGCGGGACCTGGTCGACCTGGACGAGCTGCTCACCCTGCCGGTGGCGCTGCTGAGCGGGGACAGGAAGCTGGTCCGCGAGTACCGGGAACGCTGGAAGTGGATCTTCGTCGACGAGTACCAGGACGTCGACGCCGTCCAGTACGAGCTGCTGCGGCTGCTCAGCCCCGCCGACGGCAACCTCTGCGCGATCGGCGACCCCGACCAGGCGATCTACTCGTTCCGGGGGGCCGATGTCGGCTACTTCCTGCGCTTCTCCCAGGACTTCACCGACGCCCGGCTGGTCCGGTTGAACCGCAACTACCGCTCCTCGGCGCCGATCCTGGCCGCCGCGGTGCAGGCCATCGCGCCGTCGTCGCTGGTCCGGGGCCGCCGGCTCGACCCGGCCCGGCTCGATCCGGAGGCCCCGCTGGTCGGTCGGTACGCCGCGGCCTCCGTCGCCGACGAGGCCGACTTCGTGGTACGCACCATCGACGAACTGGTCGGCGGTCTGTCCCACCGTTCGCTCGACTCGGGCCGGATCGACGGCCGGTCCACCTCGTTGTCGTTCTCCGACATCGCGGTGCTCTACCGCACCGACGCGCAGGCCGCTCCGGTGCTGGACGCCCTGGCCCGGGCCAACATCCCGGTGCAGAAGCGCTCGCACGACCGGCTCCGGGACCGACCCGGGGTGCTGGCCATCGCCCGCGAGCTGCGGCACGCCGGGCTGGACGGTTCGCTGGCCGCCCGCGTCCGGCTGGCCGGGCAGGTGCTGGCGGAGCGCTTCGCCGTGCCGACGCTCGACGGCTCCGGCTCGGTCCGCCCGGAGGACGTGCGTACCGCGGTGGACCTGCTCACGCCGCTGGCCCGGCGCTGCGGCGACGATCTCGGGCTCTTCCTCTCCCAACTCGCCACCGGGGCGGAGGTGGACGCCCTGGACCCGCGCGCCGAGGCGGTCACCCTGCTCACCCTGCACGCGGCCAAGGGGCTGGAGTTCCCGGTGGTCTTCCTGATCGGCGCGGAGGACGGCCTGCTGCCGCTGCGCTGGCCGGGGTCGGAGCCGGACGACGACGCGGTCGCCGAGGAGCGGCGGCTGTTCTTCGTCGGCCTGACCCGGGCTCAGGACCGGCTGTACGTCAGCCACGCCGCCCGGCGTACCCGGCACGGCGCGGAACGCGAGTGCCGCCCGTCGCCGTTCCTCGACGTGATCGACCCAGGGCTCTTCGAACGCTTCGGCGAAACCGAGCCCCGCCGCCCGAAGGACCGCCAACTCCGCCTGATCTGATCAGGCGAACAGGACCGCCAGCCAGGCGCCGGCCAGGATCGCGGGGCCGAACGGCAGCGCGGTGTCCCGGCGCACCTTGCGGGCAGCCAGCAGGGCGAGCACCACGACACCGTTGAGCAGATGCGGCAGGAGCAGGCCGAGCGCCAGGGCCGGCCAGCCCAGCCAGCCGAGCGGCAGGCCCAGCGCGGCGGCGAGCTTGACGTCGCCGAAGCCGAGCCGGGAACCGGGCAGGAGCGCGAGCAGCACGTACCCGGCGAAGGCGGCGGCGGCACCGGCCAGAGCGGGGAGCAGACGCCCCACGCCGGTGGCCGGTGCGGCACCGGCGAGGCCGAGCCCGCCCGCGGCCGCGGCGAGGGCCACCAGCCGGTCAGGCAGCCGGAGGCAGGCCAGATCCACCAGGGCGAGCACCAACCCGACCGCGCCCACCAGCAGCAGCGCCGGCAGTTCCGGCGCGGCGCCCCGCGCGGCGGCCAGCCCACCGAACACCACCGCACCCGCCAGGCTCACTCCGAGCCGCTCGACGGGTCGGCCTCCGACACCCCGACCAGACGCCGGCACGGTGAACCGGTGGGCGAGCGGGACGGCGGCCCAGCCGGCCAGCGCGCCGAGGAGTGCGGAAACCGTCAGCAACCCGGCGGACACGGGCCGCAATGTTACCGGCGGGCCAGCTCCGGGGTTGCCCCGTCGACCGGGTCCGGCGCCGGCTTGCGGGGACGCTCGGTGCTCACCACCACCGCCACCCCGGCGACGATCACCGCCCCGCCGAGCAGCACCTGGTGGGTGACCGGCTCGGCCGCGAGCAACGCGCCGAGCGCCACCGCGACCGCCGGGTTCACGTACGCGTAGGTGGCGACCAGGGAGATCGGGGCGTGGTGCAGCAGCCAGACGTAGGCGGTGAAGGCGACCAGGGAGCCGGCCACCATCAGGTACGCCAACGCCGCCCAGGAACGGGCGGTCACCTCGGCGGGGGAGAAGCCGGCCAGCTCGCCCCGGGCGGTGGCGACCACGAGGAGCGCCAGCGCACCGGCGGCCATCTCGTACACGGTGGCCACGAACGGGTCGGCCGGCATCCGGATCCGCCCCGAGAGGAAGGAGCCGACCGACCAGCAGGTGGCCCCGGCGACCACGGTGAGCGCGCCGGCCACCGGCACGGTGCCCGGCCCGTTGGTGGGGAGCACGAGCAGCACGAGGCCGACGAAGCCGAGGGCCACCCCGGCGAAGGTCCACAGCCGGGGGCGGTCGCCGCCCAGCGTACGCAGCAGCACGACCAGGAGCGGGACGGTGG